>CAWAHF010000004.1:4800000-6245679 GCA_963781805.1 uncultured Bacteroidales bacterium | reverse complement strand
GTATTTGCATCTACTGACTCATACGTATTGCTATCAGCGGCATCCACATCGCAATCTGTAAAAACAGCATTTTCAGCGATAGCTGCAAATGCCGCAGTAATACTGGTTTTACCTGTTCCACCCTTTCCACTTAATATAACTATTTCATAAGGTTTTTTCATTCAGTATTTTGTTTGCAATATCTGTAAAAATCTTTCTTATTTCCTCACTGGATTCAGCAACTATTTCACCCCTTGAATAGGCTCCGGCCAATTCTTTTCTGAAAGGTATTTCACCGATAAGAGGTATATTATTTTGACGGATATAATCATACAGGGGTCTGTAATTAAGCCCTGATTTGTTTACTATTATACTATGCTTTTTACCAAGCTGGTTGACTGTATCTGTCATTAGTTTCAGATCGTGAAGGCCAAAGGGAGTTGGTTCGGTAACCATTATTACATAGTCGGCCTTTGAAATTGTTGCCACCACAGGGCATGATGTACCGGGAGGTGAATCATACAAAATTAAACCTTTCTGTTGTGCATGGTTTATTGTTTCACGGATAACACGCGTTTGCAATGCACTGCCTACCTTCATGCGGCCTTCAATAAATTCATCTTTGACATAATAATTGAAATGAGTGATCTCTCCAACCGACATCTCTTTTTCAATAATAGCCCCTTCGGGACAAACATGCCTACAGGCCCCGCAACCATGACACATATCGCCCGACACCTCAATAAATTTTGCAGGGGGCAACATAACAATAGCATTAAAAGCACATGCAGTTTTACATTTCCCGCAAAATGTACATTTATCTGCTTCAATTTCAGGAACATATATATTTACAGGGTATTTAGCTGACTCGAACGCCTTGATAAAAATATGGCAGTCAGGTTCCTCCACATCACAATCCAATAACTGCACATTGTATTTCATGTATTTTGTAAGTACCTGAAAAAGTCCTGTACTCACCGTGGTTTTTCCGGTTCCTCCTTTCCCGCTGGTAATCGCAATTTTCATTTCCGCTAATAAGTCTTCAATTGGTTATTAATAAACGAATACTTTGGGGAATAATTTGCAGAAGTATCAGTAACGGGTTTTCGTATTTTTTGATTATATAAAACAATAACATTTTTCTCCTGCATACCAATCATTTCAGCTATTACATTACATTTCACCGTCAACAGAAAAAATATTTTTTTATCCATCACGTCAATCAAACCTTCCAGGTTACCTTGTCCTTTGGAAATAATAATATCGGCTTTATTAAATAGCTTTAAAAAACCAGGAGAACACCTGTTCAACAATGTTGAAGGAGCGTCGTATCCATTTGAAATTACTTTTGCAATTTTTGTTATACCAACATTTACAGCGTCTTCAATAGTAATATCATTGATAATATTGCTTCCGCGAACAGCAAAATAAAGATTCGGATGACTGATGGTTTCAATAAATAGTTTGTCCAACACAATCTCTCCGGCATTGTCGCCCAGGTATAATACAGTGGATGCTGTTTTCAATTCATCTTTCAATTCACAAGAATAGTCAATTGCGGGTTCTTTTGATACGGCTTCAGACAATGCTTTGAACACATCAAATGATTTCGGTGGTCCAAAATCAATGATGTTGCCTGCCAGTGCATATCGCAGAGCTGTTTGGAACGGGTTGTTGGATTGACTGATTATTTTCCTGATATCCTCTTCAAGGCTTAACAATAAGTCGTTATACTCCTTCTTCTCATTTTTATAAGGATCCTCTTTCCGTGTTGCCTTTTTAATTAAACGATGCAGCAAACACGATGCTTCCGGCGCTAAAATATTTTCATGTCCATCTACAAATAGTTTGAATCTGAGAATGATTTCATTGGCAATATCCTCCCGGATTTCATACTTTTTAAATAATTTGTATGCCTGTTCCAGAAAACACGTGGTACAACTGTTATGCATTTCTTCAATTAATGATCGCAGGCATTTATGCCTGTTGTAAGCTTATTTTCCAAAAAATCTTCTGCCAGGGTCCTGGCTGGCTTTTCCTCAGCTCCGGTAAATACCTGAATATTCTGCTGGTTGAATAATGAAATTGCCTTATGACCCATTCCCCCTGCTATAATCTGCGTTACTCCCTGCGATGCCAGCCATCCGGGCAAAACACCAGGTTCGTGAGGCGGAGGGACAACATATCTTTCTCCTGTTATCTTCTTATTTTCAATCTCAATAAGTGCGAATTTATCGCAGTGCCCAAAATGCTGACATAAACAATCGTTACTTGTCGGTATGGCTATAATTTGCTTCATTTTTTAAAATATTATTTTATTGATAATAACTTCTTCACAAACGAATGAACCAAATTCAATTGATTATATCGGCAATACTGAATATCAATCAGAATATGGTTTATAATAAATTTAATCTCATTCTTTCTCCAGATCACTCAGTCTCTTTTCTATATCTTTCTGAGTGCGTTTCAAAGCTTCTGCCTGCGATTTAAGCAATTTTATCTCGTCATCTTTGCTCATGGTGGGCATCAAAGGTGAACCTTGAAAAGACCCGGTAAAAGGCATGCCAAAGTTATTGCCCCTGCTATAACCCATACCTCTACCTCTGCCTCTGCCTCTTCCAAAGCCAAGACCATTACCCATTCCTCCACCAAATCCTTTTGCATAACCCGGGGTATCATATCCCGAGCAAAATCCTAATGTTCTTCCGGTTCTGGGACCTTGTCCCATTGGTCCGGTTCTATCTCCTTGTGGCATAATTTATGAATTTTAATTGTTAAACTTTTCAATTATTTCACGGATCGTTTGTCCGCTTTCTATTATTTGGGTTTCAACTTTCAGTTTGTCCAATAAATCTTTTGCTTTTGGACCAATTTCAACAGCATAAATTTTATTTACACCGCTACTCGCTAAAAATTGAACAACCTGTGGACCTACCCCACCTGAGCCGTTTCTCAAACTATTTTCTTTAAACTCGGTTTCTTTTGATTCAGTATGATAAAAACAAAAAAAAGAACACCGCCCGAAACGTTCGTCAATCTTAGCGTCAATGCTATTTTCTGATGCAGGTATTGCTATCATAATGTTTGATATTAGAATTAATTCTGGTACAAATTTAGTAAATTAAATGAACATATGTTCATTTTATTGAATTTTATTTCAATCACATTCGGAATTGCAGTAGAATTAATCCGATTATAAGACCTACAAGCATATTGATTGCCTTTACTTTAATAAAATCTTTACGGGATTCGGCCAGCAAAGGCAGCATTCCATGCCCGTCCTGCACAATGGAATTGGTTAGCAAAATACTGAAAGGGATCAGGTGTTGCGAAAACATGGTTACAAACACCAGATGCGGTCCGGATTCAGGAATCATTCCGATTAAAACAGCTATAAGTAATACACTATATAAATTTTCGTGAATAAGGTTACTAACCAGTTGATTCGTTTGTACAAAATGTAATAATAGAAAGGCACCCCATGTCCATAAGAATATTCTTAATAAGTGTTTTTTTATCACATGTTTATATAAATGTACTTTCAAAAAATGTTCCGGTACAGTAGCAAATACAAAAAACAGGAACATAATGCCTGTCAGAAAGGTAATCTTTTCCCAATTCCATTCCTTATGACCAATACCTCCTGCAATTAAAAGAAGAACAATTACGAGCGTAAATAATAAAAGGATAGCCCTTTCAAAGGAAAGAGCCTTTAATTGAGGAATAACTTCAGTCCTTGAAAAGCATTTGCAATATTCTTGTTTATGTACCACAAACCCATGTGCACCTATAGCAGCATTTTTCCTGCCAGATATTTGAACAATCCATCCGGCAATAACAGCTATGATAAATAAAATCCCATTCAACAAAAATGCTTTTCCGGGAAATAAGGCAAACATAACGAAGGCTTCATCACCGGATGTGGCTATCATCACGGCTACCAAACCTGCAAGCCCCATCATCCGGTGGATGTATAGCGATACTACTGTAAAAGCCCCCATACAGCCGGGTATAATGCCAAGTAAAGCGGCAACAATAATTTGCAGAAAAGGAGATTGTTGAAGCTGGTCTGCCCAGGTATTTTTGCTTTGAATATTAATATATTCAATAACAACCATCATGAACAGCACAAATACTGTAATCATCACCGATTGCCTGAGCGTCGATATGAATAATTCAGCCATAATGAATACGCTTAAAAAACTAATTTATCTCCGGTTTTAATTAGCTTCGATCCAAAAGCCTCATGGAATAACTGTAAAGCAGGATTATCAGTACAATGCGACGGATATACATGTACTACATGATTCTCCTGTAAATAACGGATGGTTTCTCTTGTTTGCCTGTCATCCTTTTTGAGATGAAATCCTCCGATAATACCATAGACTTTGTTTACACCAGTGACATTTTTTGCATGTTCCAGCGTATTTATAATTCCTGCATGACCACACCCGGTAATAACAAACAATCCCTCATTAAGCTGCAGGGCTAAGGCGCTGTCGTCTAAAACGAAATCGGGAGTTCCGTCTTCCAGGATGAATGTAGTTTTTTTTGATTCAAATTCCGTAACACGTGGAATTTCACCCAGGAATACGATTTTTTTACTGATTTGATATGGCTTTGAAGAGGTGATTAAATTAAATTTTCCGGCAAGCTCTTCCTTTGAATTCTTCAATCCGATATATGAATAATCATGTTTTCTGTATCGTGTGACAAAACATCCCGGATGACAAATCAATTGATCCCCGTTAAGATATTCCAGGCCGTCTCCATGGTCAAAGTGTCCATGACTGAGTACAATTGTTTCCACGTTTGATATGTCCAGCCCCAAATATCCTGCATTCTTTAAGAATAGATTGCTTTGCCCGGTATCAAAAAGTAATCTTTTCCCGTCATATTCTATTAAGTAAGATAACCCATGTTCAGCAGATGTATTTAAACCCGGATTATTTTCTGTAAGTATGGAAATTGTCATCATATGCTTTACATTCCTGTTAAATTAAAACAATGTTCTCCTTTTATAAGCAATATAGGGTTCTCTAAATTTATTTATTCAAAATTAATCTAAATAATTTTAAAATGAACAAAAGTTCATTTAAATTTGAACTTTAATTTTTCAAAAATATGTTACAACATATTGCTTTAACAGTGAATGATTCGGATGAAATTAAACATTTTTATGAAGAAGTGCTGCTATTTAACATGCAGCGCAAATTTTCAGTGAATAGTGATGTCACCCGGCAAATATTTAATGTAGGGGGCATTACCGATGTTTATGTTATGAACCATCAGGATGCACAATTTGAGATTTTTATAAGCTCTCTAAAAGAAAAAAAAGCTTTCTCCCACATTTGCCTTTCATACAGCAAAGCAGAAAACATTTTTAAAAAGGCTGTTGATATGGGTTATAAGTCTTTAATAAAAGAAAATCGTAGAAACAACACTTATTTCATCTGGGATAAAAGCGGGAATATGTTTGAAATTAAGGAAATTATAGAACAATAATAAATTGAATAAAAATGGACTTTCCAAAAGTAAATTCTGAAATCTGCACCGGTTGCGGTATTTGTATTGATTCATGTACAATGGAAGCAATTGAATTGGTTGATGATGTTGCATTTATTGATACAGCTAAATGCAATAATTGCAAAATATGCGTGGATGATTGTCCTAATGAAGCTATAAGTTAATAACAAAATAATTAATTCAAAAAAATGAAAACATACGACGTAATCATTATCGGCGGAGGCCCTGCTGCCATTGTAACAGGGATAACTATCAGGAAATTTTTTAAAGACAAATCAGTTTTAATGATTAAAGAAGAAGTTGATGGCCTTGTGCCTTGCGGGATACCTTATATTTTTCACCTGTTGGGTAACGATGCCGGTAAAAACAAAATGGGGCCAAAGCCTTTTATTGACCTGGGTGGTGAGGTATTAATAAATACGGCCACAAAAGTCGATAAAACAAAGAAAGAAGTCACTGTGAAAACCGGCGAACAGTTTGGTTATGAAAAACTGGTTTTTGCCACAGGCTCGCTTCCTATTGTCCCTGCCTTTATCCCGGGCAATGAACTGCAAAATGTATTCTATGTTAAAAAAAGTTTTCCATATATCCATGAACTGGCTTCAAAAATTGGCTATTTCAAAAATATTGTCGTTGTGGGTGGTGGTTTTATCGGGGCGGAAGTCGCTGAACAATTAGCTGCTACCAATACAAATGTCACCCTTATTGAAAGCGAACCATTTTGTTTTTCAAAAGCATTTTCACCCGAATTAAGCCTGATAGCAACCGAGGCACTGAAGAAGACTAAGGTGAATGTTATAACTTCCACACTGGTGAAAGAAATTGTTGGCGAAAACAATATTGTAAAACAAGTGTTGCTTGCAAATGGAAAAAAAATTGAAGCAGATGCTGTAATCCTTTCAATAGGTTATAAGGCCAATACACAACTGGCGAAAGAAACAGGACTCGAACTCAACAGGTATGGAGATATCCATGTAGATAATTATGGAAGGACTACAATAAAAGATATCAGCGCTGTTGGCGATTGTGCCCAAACATTTGGTTTCCTCACCGGGCGCAGCGACGTTATTAAACTGGCTTCAACAGCCACTGCCGAAGCGCGTACACTGGGGCACAATATTTTTGGCATACGTATTAAAAAATGTACCGTCGGAACTTTAGGCGTGTTTTCTACCGAGATAAACGGTTTGGCTATGGCAGCCGCCGGGGCGAATGAAAAAAATGCCGGTGAAGCGGGAGTTGAAGTTTTGTCAGCAAAATTCTCATCACCCGACAGGCATCCGGGTTCACTGCCAGGCGTATCGGATTTAACCGTAAAACTTTATGCTTCGCCCGTTGATGGCAGTATATTGGGCGGCGAAGTTTGGGGAGGAAAATCGGCAGGTGAAATAATTAATATTATTAGCCTTGCCATTCAAAAATCCATTACGGTTTTTGAACTCGTTTCTTTTCAAATCGGTACACACCCCTTATTAACTTCTTCTCCTGTAAATAACCCGATAATAAGGGCTGCTGAGGATATTGTTTATAAAATAAGTTACAACTAATGTTTCAAAATATGATAATATGAATGAAATCATTTTCCGGCCAATTGGCATTATCCGTTCGCCCCATAATAAAACGGAAGGAATGCCCATTCAACCTGCTGCAGCCCGCGGAATAAGAGGAAGTGTCGAAGTCTTTTCAGACTATTTGGATGGTATAAAAGACATTGAAGGATTTTCGCATATTATCCTTATCTATCATTTTCATTTGTCAAGCGGTTACCAATTGGAAGTAAAACCCTTTCTCGATGACAAGAAACATGGTGTTTTTGCTACACGGGCGCCAAAAAGGCCTAATCAGATAGGATTATCAGTAGTAAAACTGTTAGACAGGGTTAACAATATGTTGCATATTGAAAATGTTGATATTGTAAACGATACCCCCTTACTGGATATTAAACCTTTTGTCCCTGACTTTGATGTCACTGAAAATATCAGGGTTGGTTGGCTTTCAGGTTCTACTCATAAGCTTTCAACTATTAAATCAGATAGAAGGTTTAATTTTTATTTTTAAAATTACTGATTTATGATAAATTGGTATAAAGACAAAACAAAATTTAATCTGATTATTGATGCAATTATGCTAGTATTACTAATGGCTATAGTAGGTTTAGGATTCCTTATTAAATATATACTTGTACCTGGTTTTAAACGCAATACTCTTTATCATAACGAGGTTGAGCTATATTCCATGGAGCGGACCCGGCGTATCCATTTATGGCTGAGCTTTATCTTCCTGTTCCTGATGCTACTTCTGGTTAATCGGGTGAATAAATTGGCATGTTGAAAAAAAGTATGGTTTTCAGATGAAAGACCTGAAAGACATTATTTGGAAAATAACAAACAATAACTAAAAGAATATCAGTAATATATATTTTATTAAAAAATCAATGGAAAAAATTTATGCAAAAATAAGCGGAATAGAGGCTTATCTTCCCGAATACATCCTTACAAACGAGGAGCTCAGCCAAATGGTAAATACTTCCGATGAGTGGATAACCCAGCGTGTAGGCATCAAAGAACGAAGGATTTTAAAAGGCGAAGGCCTGGCCACTTCCGATATGGGGGCCGAAGCAGTAAAAAAGCTGTTAAAAAAAACAGGTTACAAACCCGAAGACATTGAACTGATTATTGTGGCTACTATCAGTCCCGATATGATGTTTCCTTCAACAGCTTGTCTTGTAGCTGAAAAAGCGGGGATAAAAAACGCATGGGGTTTTGATTTAAGCGCTGCCTGCTCCGGATTCATCTTTGCACTACAAACGGCGTCACAATTTATTGAAACAGGAAGGTATAAAAAGGTAGTGTTGGTAGCAGGCGACAAAATGTCGTCGATAACCGATTATACCGACCGTACCACCTGTGTACTCTTTGGTGATGCAGCTGTAGCATTACTGCTTGAACCAACCACCGAAGAAGTCGGGGTAATTGACCATCACCTGCAAATTGACGGTTCCGGTAAAGATTTTCTTTACCTGAGGGCAGGTGGTTCGTTAAAGCCGGCATCACATGCCACAGTCGATGCCAAAGAGCATTATATATATCAGGACGGACAATCGGTTTTTAAAACCGCCGTTTCAAAAATGGCCGATGTATCGGTGGATATGATGAAAAAACACCATATCACCAACGATGAATTGGTATGGTTTGTACCTCACCAGGCCAACAACCGTATAATCGAGGCAGTTGGCCGCAGGATGAACCTTACAAAAGATAAAATTATGATTAACATAGAGAGGTACGGGAATACCACTGCAGCTACTATACCCCTATGCCTGTGGGAAAAAGAAAAAGAGCTTAAAAAAGGTGATAAGCTTATCCTTTCTGCTTTCGGGGGCGGCTTTACGTGGGGTGCCATTTACCTCAAGTGGGCTTATAACCATTCCTGATTAAAAATAAAAGTCAAATCAAAATCTATGTTAATACGTATCAAAAAATTAAACAGTATTAATAATGAATGTAATAAATAAAATTCCCGAAAACCTTCAAAAAGCTTGGGATAATCGTGATGGTGCTGTTGTATTTAGCACGGTATCGGAACAAGGTATTCTTAATTCCATTTATGCCACATGTGTATCGCGGTACGCTGAGAATAAATTCATGGTAGCAAATAATTTTTTTAATAAAACCCTGAAAAATATTCTTTCGGGATGTAATGGAACTATTTTGTTCATGACCAAAGACGATAAAGCCTATCAAATCAAAGGAATTATCAACTATTATACCTCTGGTGAAGAATTTGATGACATGAAAAAATGGAACCCGGAAAATTTGCCCGGACATGGAGTTGCCGTTCTAAAAGTTGAAGAAGCATATACAGGGGCTGAAAAACTTTTTTAAAACGATAAAACTTTAGTGTTAATAAAAATAAAAATTAAATATGAAACGTGTTGTAATAACCGGACTTGGAGCTATTACCCCTATCGGTAACAATGTAAATGAATTTTGGAAAAATCTTATCAGCGGAAAAAGCGGAATTGGCCCGATAACAAAATTCGATGCATCGAATTTTAAAACACATATTGCTGCCGAGGTTAAAAATTTTGACCCGCTGCAATACATGGAAAAATCGGAATCGCGTAAAATGGATTTGTTCTCACAGTATGCCATAGCTGTTATGGACGAATGTGTAAAAGATGCCGCCATTGACCTGGAGAAAACAAACCGCAACAAGGTTGGCGTAATATGGGGTTCCGGAATTGGCGGTATCCAAACCCTTGAGGATGAAATGCTTTCGTTCAGCAAAAATCCTTCGATGCCTCGCTTCAGCCCGTTTTTCATTCCCAAAATGATTTCCAATATGGCCGCCGGTTTCATTACAATCAAATACGGTTTTCATGGTGTTAGCTATGTGACTACTTCAGCTTGTGCTTCGAGCAACAATGCTATTATTGATGCTTTTAACCTTATTCGTATAGGAAAAGCAAATGTTATTTTTGCAGGAGGTTCCGAGGCTTGTATTACTCAATCGGGACTTGGAGGATTTAGTTCCATGAAAGCCATTTCGGAGCGTAACGATTCACCCGAAACGGCATCGCGACCATTCGACAAAACACGTGATGGATTTGTAATGGGTGAAGGTGGCGGCGTATTATTATTGGAAGATTTAGAACATGCCCTCCAACGAGGGGCAAAAATATATTGTGAAATTACGGGTGGAGGTTTTAGTTCCGATGCCTATCATGTAGCTGCCCCACATCCCGAAGGTTTTGGCGCTGCATTGGCCATGCAGGATGCACTTGACGAGGCAAAATTATCACCTGGCGATGTTGATTTTATCAGCGCTCATGGTACAGCAACTCCTGCTGGCGATATTAGTGAATGTAAAGCAATCGCGAATGTTTTCAGTGGTTCGCTCGTCAGGTTGCATGTGAGTGCCAATAAATCGATGATTGGCCATTTACTGGGCGCAGCAGGGGCAGTTGAGGCTGTAGCCTGTGTTTTGGTAATACGCGATAATATAATACCCCCCACCATTAACCTGAACGAACAAGATCCTGCCATTGATAACAGGATTAACCTTTGCCCCCTTTCAGCTGTTAAGAAAGAAGTTAACGTAACACTGAACAATACTTTCGGTTTTGGCGGACATATATTTGTTTCCCTGTTTCAAAAATATAATCCAGAAAGTAACTGATTTTTAATAAAATGATAGATAAATTAAAATATATTTTCGGGCCAAAATGCACAGGTGTCAATGTTAACGGTGAAATAACCGAATTTATAAATGTCCCTTCCAAGCAAATGAAGTTTTGTGAAGCGATAAATTATTCATTTGATGTTCCTGTCCGGTTTAATAATGAAAATTTGGGCTGCCCTGGCGCCAGACGAAGTGTGGGTTTTGATAATGGCGACAAGCATCTTGCAAAAATCATTTTTGAAAATAATAATATCCCCGAACAATTTGTCAGGAAAGCCCTAACCATAATACCCGCCCTTCAAGGTATCCGGCATATAAATCTGGGCTTACCAGAATACATGGAAAAAGATACACAACCCGACTTGTATATCTTATACATACACCCTAATGCAGTTACAGCTATAAAACATATCCTGGCAAAACATAAAATTATTCCTTCAATACCCCCTTATTCTCTATTATCGGTATGTGGCAATATATTTGCAAACTGCTATATAAACAAGTTGGTAAGTATTTCATTCGGATGCCCCGAATCACGTAAAAATGGCGGTATTGAAAAAAATGAGGTTGTGATTGGGCTACCATTCGAAATTGCAAAGCTTATTATTGACTCCAAATTAAACTTAAAACAATAATTTAAATGCGTATTTATAAAATAGCTTATCCCATATTAATGATTATTGGAGCAGTATTGTTTCTGGCTAATATCGCGTTCCTTTTAGGTCAGATAAATTTTGCAATTCGGCTTTTCCTGCTTTTTTTCAGTATATTCATTTATACTTTCATTGTTGTTTTTTTTCGTATCCCCAAAAGAGATTTTAGTCCTGACGAAAGTATTATTTATTCCCCTGCCGATGGCAAAGTCGTGGTCATTGAAGAATTGTTCGAAGATGAGTTTTTAAAAGAGAACTGTAAGAAAATATCTATTTTCATGTCGGTTTTCAATGTTCACCAAAATCGTGTGCCTGTTAGCGGAAGGGTAATTTATTCAACGCATCATCCGGGCAAATATCTGGTAGCCTGGCACCCTAAATCGAGTCTGAAAAACGAACGTAACACGGTAGTAATTGAAACCTCCGGCGGTCAAAAAGTCCTAATCAGACAAATAGCAGGCATATTGGCACGGCGTATTATCTGCAACCTGAAAGAAAACGACATTTTACAACAAGGGGATGAATTGGGATTTATATTGTTTGGTTCGAGGGTAGATATTTATATTTCTCTAAATATAAAAATCAAAGTAGTACTGAATGAAAAAGTGAAAGGCAATATTACAGTACTTGGTCAATTTTCATCAGTTAATGGTTAAGGACTAACTGTCAATAATATATTCGATACCCAATACTTCAACCATCTTTCAACCCTAAAACCGTTAAATAATTACAATCAGGGCCGAAATATAAGTATTTCCCTGAAAGTACCTTTTGGGATTAAATAACTTTTTTTAAGACAGGTCCTGTTTCATATTTCAGGGTCTGGCTTTTTGAAATATTAGAATAGCATCATATGATTCAAAAACAATGTAAATGGTATCCTGTATGCCCGATGAAACGGTTATTTGAACAGGGACAACTGGATAAAAAATGGATAGAACGGTATTGTAAAGGCGATTGGGAAAGTTGTGTAAGATACCGGATGGAAGAAGAAGACCGGTTTCATCCGGATAATATGCTCCCAGATGGGAGTATAAATAAAAAATTACTGTAAACAGATTCTTTTATAAACTGAGCGCCTTAGCTTATCACAACTTTAAACTTTATTTGGAATGAGCAGGATTGGATTTACAAATATGCCGAGTAATGCTGTGGGTTTACCAGTTCACGGTATTTGAAGATAATTTTTTTAAAATCTTCCCACGTATCGCGTTTTAACGAAGGGTCGCGCAGCAGGGCGGCAGGATGGTATACAGGCATGGCCAGCATGTTTTGCCAGTTGAGCCAATTTCCGCGTTCACGGGTAATCCGATGTTCGGGCCCTGCCATGTATTTTAATGCCGTAGCGCCCAGAAACACCAAAATTTTCGGATTAATAAGCTCAATCTGTTTTAACAGCCAAGGCATACAAACGGCTGCTTCATGGGGTGTTGGCACCCTGTTTTCGGGCGGCTTGCATTTTACAATATTACTGATAAAAACATGTTCAGCGCGTGTAAACCCACATGCATCCAATATCTTATCGAGCAACTGCCCCGATTTACCTACAAAAGGCCTGCCCTGCAAATCTTCATCCCTGCCGGGAGCTTCACCAATAATCAATATCCCTGCATTTTTATTGCCTTCCCCAAAAATAACATGATTGCGGGTATAAGATAATTCACATTTTGTGCAGTGTAAAACTTCATTTTTAAGCGATATAATTGATGAATCCATGGTAGTTTATGAATCCTGATAATGAACAGATCTTATCAAAAGCTTCAACAACAAAAAACCGGGTCCAGATTAATTTTTTAAAATTACTAAATTCATTAAATCTGTATTCACTACCCAATCTTTGATTTGAATTTCATTAAAAACGGTTTCTATTTCTGCTTTTGTGTAACTTGCAGCGATAGATGATTTCCAATACTTTCCCATATCCCCGGCAACCAGAGATGAAAAAACAGTAACAATCAACCTGCCGAAAAAATTCAAATCCCTGCGATGATCGTGAATATAGATTTTTCCATCAGGTTTCAGTACTCTTTTAATTTCCATAAATACTTTTCCGGGGTTTTCCCAATGATGCAAAGAATCGCGGGATATAACCAGGTCGTAATGATTATCAGCAATCTCTTTCATTTCTTCACCTACGCCTGTGATATAAAAGGCCCTTTCTGACAATAATTCATTCTTTAAATTTCCGGTGGCAACACGAACCATATCCGGCGAAGCTTCTAAACCTTCTAACTTAATATCAGTTCGTTTTTTTAATAAAGCGATACCTGCCCAGCCCGGTCCAGGCCCGATCTCAAATACCAACGCATTTTGAACGGGGTTAATCTTGTTGATCACAATCTCAGCAAACCGGATATATTCTTTCCCCAATTGCTTTTTCATGGTTTCGCTGTATTGCTCCATGGTCATTTCGGAAGTGTCTTCAATCGCTCCGCCTTCGGGGATGCGTGCTTTAATTATTTTCATCTTTCATCTTTTTCAAATATAACTGATGATGATACGACCCTTCTTTAAACATTATTTTTCCACATTTCGGACATTTGTTATCCCTGCAGGGTATCCCCTGTTCATGAGGTATTCGTGTATTACAATGCACACAGATGCAATATTCGCCTGCTTTAAATTTGCTCTGCATTTCCTGGTTTAAAATTTAATTGAATAATATTATCTGAATCACATTTTCTGCAATGCTTTGCCGGCTTCATAGATATCATGGTTTCATGACAATTGTAACATCTGTACCAGTAATCATCAGTAATGTAAGTCCCCCCCTGGATAAAAATGGCTTTACCTTCAACAAATGCCCTGGCAATATTTTTTCTTGCTCTGTCATAAAGCCTTGTAAAGGTAGGACGTGAAATGTTCATTTTCTTAGCAGCTTCTTCCTGCGTAAGATTTTCATAATCGGCCAGACGAATAGCTTCATATTCCTCATACAATAAAATAACAGGCTCCAGTTCGCGCATTGGTATACCAAATGGCTTAAAACCTTCCATTGGAGGGGGCATAGTTATTTTTCGATATCTTCTCCTGTTTGGCATATTTATTAATTCACTTACCTTTTTTTCTTCTCACATGGACAAGGTACAGATTTGTAATGTTTTTTATTGCTGCATCCGGTGCTAACCAACAGCAATCCCATAAATACGATTAATAATACTTTCCTAAAAATATTTCGCAAGAATCGATTCATACTGTTTTTGACAAATTTACAAATATTTAACAGAACATATGTTCATTTGTAAAAAATCATTACATTTGTGTGGAAAATAAAATATCAAAAACAATTTACAGCATGAAAATAGCAATTCCAACAAGAAATAATCATGTAGACAGTCACTTCGGACATTGTGAACATTATACCATTTTTACAGTCTCAGATAATAAAAAAATTGAAGCCACCGAGTTGTATAATGCACCTGAGGGATGCGGCTGCAAATCAAATCTGGGGGGTATTCTCAAACAAAAAGGAGTGACTATATTACTTGCTGGTAATATGGGACAGGGTGCCGTAAATAATATTACCATGGCAGGTATACAGGTTTACAGGGGATGTTCGGGAAATGTTATCCAGGTGGTTGAAACCTTTTTAAAAGGAGAGCTGACAGATTCCGGTGAAACCTGCGATCATAACGACCATCAGCATCAGCATCACCATAATCATTAATAGGTTAATACGGATCTTTACAAGCTGTTTTTTTTAGATCAAAACAGTAAGTAACCTGGTGAACTTTATTCTTTATATTGTTGGTTAACTGAATTTTATAAACTTTCATATGTCCTTGTGCATTTGAAATGAAAATGATTCTATTCATTTCAACACCTAAAGATTAATATTCAGAAAATTAATGTCAGAAATATGAATGTATGAATACAATTTGTAATATTGTATATTCAAAGGCAGATATTGAAGAACTTAACATAAAAATGAAATAATTTTGCTACAACTTATCATTTTATAAAAACAGTTCAGGAATATGCACTGAAAGTTGTCAAAGAACAGAAAATAAACTGTACACCAAAAATTAAAACACAGAATATGAAAGAAAAAAGTATCGGATTGCTAAACAAAGCTGTTGCCGACGAATTATCGGCCGTACATCAGTACATGTATTTCCATTTTCATTGCGATGATATGGGATTTGATTTGCTGGCAAATCTCTTCAAGCGCACAGCTATTGAAGAGATGATGCATATTGAGCTGCTTGCCGAACGGATTCTTTTCCTGAAAGGCGATGTTGAAATGCTGGCTTCACAGGAGGTAAAAAAGATTCTGGACGTAAAACAAATGCTTGAGCTTGCAGCAAAAATGGAAACAGGCAGCGCCAACGATTACAACAAATGGGCCAATGAATGTGCCCAGAATGCTGATTCTGTGTCAAAAAAGTTATTTGAACAGCTGGTTGGAGATGAAGAACGACATTTTGATCAGTATGATGTGGAGATGGAAAACCTGAAAAAATTCGGTGACAATTACCTTGCACTTCAATCCATTGAAAGAAGCAAGAATATTGCATCAGGAAATCCTGCACAGGGCTGAATCTGAATTAAACAAGTATTCTAAATGTGAATAAAACTATATCTGGCCTGGTTTTTACCTGCATTAGCTTACTGTATTAATCCACCTGAGGAAAAAAATATAAACCTGACTGTACTGAAAAAACAGATCATATATGGATTAAATTGAACCACCCCAAACCAGGTGGTTTTTTTATTTTTCAGATTCTATAATCAAATTCGTTAAAACGTTATTGGGAAAGTTCTGAACTTTCTTTAGAATGTTATGCAAAAGTGTTATTTTTATCCTTTTAACAGCATGTATTAATCTAAAACCCAATCAAC
Source organism: uncultured Bacteroidales bacterium (assembly GCA_963781805.1). Classification (GTDB taxonomy): domain Bacteria; phylum Bacteroidota; class Bacteroidia; order Bacteroidales; family UBA10428; genus JAFGPL01. Next base: position 6,229,492 of record CAWAHF010000004.1, on the reverse strand, counting down.
ATGGCAAAAGTAACTATCTACTTAAGTATCGTTGAAAGAGACGGTAAGAAACATTTGCACCTTCGGGACTCCAACAAAAAATGCGCCGACGAAAGTCTTGTTACCGAAGTATCCCGAGACGACCTTGTCGTCTGGAAACGCGATAAAAAATCAGGTATTAAAATAGTAAAGAATATTGATTTTGAAAAAGGAAAAGAACCTTTTATTAAAGGAGTGTATAAAGCCTGGTGCCAGGCATGGAAAGGAACTGTAAGTGAAGATGCAAAGGGTGAGTATCCTTATCATGTTGCATACATAATATGTGGTTCTTCAGAGATTAAACCAACAGTAACCTCCGGAAAAAATGGAGATCCTCCGCCACCTATTATTAAGGTTAAAGACTAACCATGAAGTATTTTTTTGCTTTGCTATTGTTTTTCAACTTTACTATTTCAATGTTTATTGTTGAGGGTCAGGATCAAAGAATAGCAGACAGCCTGAGTAAAATATATTATAGTGATAATAAGCATTCCGGAGATTCTGCTTACCTGGAATTGTTATATAATTTGTCATATTATCAATCCAATCCCGATTCAGCATTAAAATTTTCCAATAAATTGATAGGTTATGCGACTCAAAAGTCAAATGAACGTTACATATACAGAGGATTACTGCAGAAAGGCAATGCCTTAAGATTAAAGGGCAACCTGGATGATGCGGCAAGTGTCCTTTTTGATTGTGCTTCAGAGGCCCAAAAAATCAATTATCAGAGAGGAGTTGGCTGTGCTACTATGGCATTGGCAGATGTTTATATGTCATCGGATAATCATAATACTTCCATTCGTTATTATCACAAAGCAATGATAATTTTTAATAATTTGAAAGACAGTGCGCTTCTTGCAAATATTACATTCAATATCGGTAGCGAATATTTAAGAATGTACCAACCGGATTCTGCATTGTCATACTTTAACATTTCGGAAGATCTCTATCAAAAGTTAAAAAATCAATCCGGTATTGCCTATAATGCAGGGAATAAAGGTCTTGCCTATTCAAAGCTCAAAAATTATAAACAGGCAGAAATAAATCTCCTCAAGGCTATTGACCAGTTAAAGCAATTGAAAGATGTGTATGCTGTAACATCTTACCAGATTGGACTTTCTAAAATATACAGGAAGCAGGGAGAACTCAATCGGGCAATTAAATATGCAATGGATAGTTATCAATCTGCCATGGATTATGGTCTCATGCCCCAGGTGCGTGATGCCTGTGAGTTTCTTTCGGAATTGTATGAATTAACCGGTGACTATAAACAAGCCCTGAAATACCAAATTGAATACGTTACAAACAGAGACAGTATCATCAATGAACAGAAGATTTTACAGATTGCCGATTTGCGCACCGAATATGAAGTTGCTCAAAAACAGATTGAGGTGGACCTGTTGCAAAAGAAAAGGGAAAAACAGAAGATTATCATTGCAAGCCTGGCTGCAATTGTATTCCTTATTGCCGTACTTGTATTCCTATTACTTATAAATAATAAACGAAAACAACAGATTAATAAACAACTGGCAGAGCAAAAAGAGGAGTTGGAAAGTCAACGGGATCTACTTGAGGAACAGAAAGAAGAATTAGAAGCTCAGCGTGATCAACTGGAGCAACAGAAGGAAGAACTCGAAACTCAGCGTGACAGACTCTCGGAGTTAAACCAGACAAAAGATAGGTTCTTTTCGATTATATCTCATGATTTAAGAGGCCCGATTAGCTCATTGCATGGATTTTCATTGATTTTAATGGAGTATATGGATAGCAAAAACTATAAAGAGATACCAGCGTTGGCCGAAGAATTGAATATTTCGATTAACAAAGTTTCTTCCCTGCTGGACAATTTATTAGATTGGGCATTGAGCCAGCAGGGAAGGTTTCCATATGTTCCTTCAAAATTATCTCTGCCTGAAATTATTGATGATATCATCATGAGCTCTTCCCCTATGGCTCTGGCAAAAAATATCAGTATTATTAAAGAGGTTGAGGATAATCTTTTTATTTGGGCCGATAAAAACAGTTTATTGACAGTATTCCGTAATTTAGTGAACAATGCCATTAAGTTCAGTTACACCGGGAGTAATATTGAAGTGAAAACCACCAGGAAGAATGATGTTGCTGAAATCACGATTAAAGACTTTGGTGTTGGTATTCCAAATGAGAAAATAAAAGATTTGTTTAAGCTGAAAGGGGATAAATCAACCTGGGGAACCGCACAGGAAAAAGGTACCGGACTTGGACTATCGCTGGCATATGATTTTATCACCATGAATAAAGGTACCATTGAAGTTGAAAGTGAAGTAGACAAAGGAACAACCTTTATTGTTAAAATTCCGGTAGCCTGATACTTTAAGTTGATGATAAATAATAATCTGAAGTTTTTTATCCTATGTGTTATACCATTGAAATTAATCTTACACGGGGAGAGCTTGAGAAAAGATTTGGTTCCAAATTCAATACCAAAGACGAGTTTGTAAAGGGAAGGAAAATTTCCGCGTTCAGTCTTCCAAAGGTTCCTGTAATCTCCTCAGAAAATCCGGATGACATCGATTTGATGATCTGGGGACTTATTCCATCATGGACAAAAGATGAGGAGAGTGCACAATCCATCCGAATAAAAACCTTCAATGCAAAAGCCGAGACACTCAATGAAAAACCATCTTACAAAAACTCATTTAAAAGTAAAAGATGTATGGTGCTTGTAAACGGCTTCTATGAATGGCAGCATGTTGGTAAAGAGAAAATACCTTATTTTATTACGCTAAAAAATCAAAAAGTCTTTGCCCTGGCCGGATTGTATGACAACTGGTTAAATAAAAATACAGGGGAAATGTTTAATACATTCTCAATTATAACAACCCCGGCAAATCCAATGATGGAAATCATCCACAATACGAAGAAAAGAATGCCTGCTATTTTACCACCATTATCAGAAAAAGATTGGCTGAATATGTCCGTGAATAGTTCAGAACTGAATTCTTTTCTAAAGCCATTTGATGAAAATCTGATGATAGCGGAAAAAATTGAAAGCCAGGGCAGTCTGTTTTAACGATAGGTTTCTTCAGAAACAGCTTTAACGGTCCAGTTTTTCAGAAAAGTTTTTATTTTCTCCTCACTGTAACTACCCTCCTCCTCCAAATAACCTGTATCCTGGGTATGCAAACGTTTGCCATTACCATCCAGAACCACAAATACAGGAAATCCAAAGCGTTGGGGAAAATCAAGACGAGCCATAGCTTCAGGATTCTTGTTCTCCTTGCTGTAATTAACATAGATAAAAACATAATTTGCACTTATCATCGAATCTAACTGAAATTGAGATTCTATGAACTGGTGTAACCGAATACACCATTTACACCAATTGCCACCAACCTGGATAAGAACATGCTTATTTTCTTTACCGGCAAGCGCTACAGCATTGTTTATATCGGAGATAGCATTAGATTCCGGATTGTAAATTTTCGTTGTAGTATCCTGTGAAAAAATATATCCATTAAAAATGGAAAGTAAAAACAAAACAGCCAGTGATTTTATCATATTATGCAAACTCCTTCTTTAACTGTTCAACCCATTTGGAAATCCTCTCCTTATTCATTCTTGGCTGATTTTCAAAATCCAGCGCCAGTCCTGTAAATTTATCCCCCTGCAATGCTTTTGAACTTTCAAATTTGTATCCTTCAGCAGAAGTAAAACCTACAATTTTTGCCCCACTTTCTTCAAGTATTCCCGCCATGATTCCAATTCCATCTACAAAATTTTCCGAATAATTTTTTTGATCCCCATTTCCAAAGAGTGCTATTTTTTTGCCCTTAAGGTTCATGTCTTTCAGAGCGGGTACAAACTCATCCCAATAGTTTGGCAGTTCTCCGTCGAACCAGGTTGGTACACCCAGTATCAGGTTGTCGAACGATTTGAACTTATCTTCGGTAACTGTTTCAGCATTTACCAATTCCACATTTTCTTTTCCTATTGTTTCAACCAGCATTTTAACTGCCTGTCCCGTTTTAACCGTATTAAAACTATAAAATATCCCTGTTTTCTTCATACCCATCAACTGTTAGTATTCCAATATATGTTTCATTGCTTCAAGAATCTTATCGGTGTTAGGCAAGATCGCCTTTTCCAGGATTCTGTTAAAACCAACAGGAGTAAATGTAGCTCCCACCCTTTTCACCGGCCCATCGAGGTACTCAAATGCTTCATCAGTTATTGTTGCTGCAACTTCCGCCCCGAAACCTGAAAATAATTTATCTTCATGCACAATAAGCGCTTTGCCCGTTTTTTTCACAGAATTTAAAATAGATTCCTTATCTAAGGGTAACAGAGATCTCAAATCAATCACTTCAATGCTGATGCCCGTTTCTTTTTCCAGCATCTCTGAAGCTTCCAGGCACATATGTGTGGTGTTGCCATAAGTAAAAACAGACAAGTCCTTTCCTTCTCTTCTGATTCTGGCTTTTCCAAAAGGAACTTCAAAATCATCAGGAACCGGCGTAGCTGCAACCGGTGCATTATAAAGTGCTTTGGGTTCAAGAAAAACTGTTATTCCCTGCGATCTCAGGGACGTTCTCAAGAGACCGGCAGCATCATCGGCATACGAAGGATATACAACCCTTACTCCCGGAAAAGCAGTAAGTGTGCCCTCAGTACTCTGCGAATGATATAAGCCGCCACCTATATAGCCACCGGACGCCAGTCTGATGGTTATATTTGGAGAGAATTGGCCTTTCGATCTCCAGTATTCATGACTAGTTTCTACATATTGTTCCATGGCTGGCCAAAAATAATCAGCGAATTCAGCTCCTTCCACAACAACTCTTATTTTGGGATTAAAACGAGACATACCGTTTGCAGTGCCCAGAATAAAATCTTCAGCAATGGGAGCATTGAATACCCTATCTATGCCAAATTCTTTTTGCATTCCTTTGGAAACATTAAAGATTCCACCTTTGTCTTTATTGGCCATATCCTGTCCCCAGAGAAAAGTATCCGGATTCAGCCGAAATTCAGCTTTAAGTGTTTCATTTAATGCTTCAATCATTTTTTTCTTCGGACCGTCAAAATTATGAAGGCCATCGGGATATTTTGCAGGTTTATAAGGTTCAGCAATTACGAAATCGAAAATAGATGCAGGATCGGGATCAGGTGCAGCAAGTCCCTTTCTATGAGCTGCTTTTACTTCTTCCTTAATTTCTTCCTCAATCTTAACAAGTTCTTCATCCGTAAACCGGTTATAACGAATCAACATTCGCCGAAATTTAGCTATCGGATCATATTCGCTTACATAATTCAATTCATAATCGTCGCGATACAATTCGTGTTTATCAGAGTTTGAATGAGAATGAATGCGTACACAATTTGCCTGAACAATCACCGGAGTTCCATGTTCCAATATCCATTCTTTAGCTTCTGTCATGGCATTCATCGAATCGAAAACATCTTTGCCGTTGCAGTGAATTATTCTGAGATTTTTAAACCCGGTAAAATTATTGGCCACTTTTCTGTTGGCGGTCTGGTCCTTTTTCGGAACTGATATTCCATATCCGTTATCCTGTATGACAAAAATTACTGGTAATTTTTCATGCGATGCCCCATTGATAGCTTCATATACATAACCTTCCGAAACCGATGATTCACCCTGCGAACAAATAGATACGCCCTTATGATCATATCTTTTCATAGCCCTGGCAACGCCAACTGCATGTAATGCATGATTGCCCGTACTGGAAGAAACATTGTGAATATTCCATTCGGGCTTGGCAAAGTGGTTCGACATATGTCTTCCACCGCCGGCTACATCAGGATCTTTGGATATACCATTATAAATAATTTCTTCGGAAGTTAAACCTGCAGAAACACAGGTTACCAAATCTCTGTAGTATGGAAAAAGATGATCCGTTTTCCGGTCGAATACCTGTCCGATGGCCAGCTGAATTCCCTCATGTCCTGCAGCAGGCGCATGATATGACCATCCAATGGCTTGTTTTAAATAGTTGGGCGCCCGATCATCCCATGAACGTCCCCTGATCAATAATCTGTACCAGTTTGCCAATACCTTTTTATCGGTTTTCTTTATCGTATATCTTTCGTTAATCTCTATATTTTTCATCTTTTACCTGTTATCAGAATTGGAATTATATTGTGCTGTTGGTATCAAAGTTTTCAAGCAATTCTTTCAACCGTAACAAAAATGCACCTGCAAGCGCACCGTCTACTACCCTGTGATCGTAAGATAAGGACAAAATCATTTTCTGCCTTATTGCAATTACATCTCCCGAAGGAGTTTCCAAAACAGCAGGTTTCTTTTCAACGTTGCCGGTAGCTAAAATGGCAACCTGGGGTTGATTTATGATAGGAGTACCTGTAAGATTTTTAAATGTCCCGAAATTCGAAATGGTAAAAGTACCATCCTGTATATCATCCGGACTCAATTTATTTGACCTGGCCGCATCTGCAATTCGGTTCAGCTCGCTGGCAATACCTAACAGGTTTTTCTGGTCAGTATTTTTAATTACGGGTACAATCAGGTTGCCGGAGGGCAATGCTACTGCAATTCCAATATTTATGTTCTTTCTTAATATGATCCTGTAACCATCTACAGATGCATTTATACCCGGAAACTCCTTCAGACATTTTGAAGCTGCCTCTATAAAGATTGGCATAAATGTGAGTTTCATTTTTTCCCTGCTATAAAAGTCATCTTTAACCTTATCTCTCCACCTTGCCAGTTCTGTTACATCTGCTTCAATAAAATTACTAACATGAGGCGATACTTGTTTTGACATCACCATATGGTCCGCAATCATTCTTCGCATACGATCCATTTCGATAATTTCATCTCCTGTATTTATTGATACAGAAGGCTTCTGAAGTTGCGAAACTGTACCTTGAATTTCCTTTTCCTTTCCGGTTTTACCAGCTTTTTTGTTGTCGATATAATTAAGAATATCCTGTTTGCGAACCCTTCCGTTAATGCCTGTCCCATCAATTTTTTCAAGTTCGTTTAGAGAGATACTTTCCTTGTTCGCAATGCTTTTAACCAGTGGAGAGTAAAACCGGTCTGTTGATTTAAAATCTTCTGCTTCAACCTTTGGTTCATTAGCAACAGGTTTCGGTGCCGGAGCTTTTTCATCCTTTTCAATTTCCTTAGTTACCTGTGATGGACTTACCGGGCTGTCTCCTCCCAGATTAATAACAGCAATCACTTTACCAACAGAAACAAGATCATTTTCATTATACAACACCTTTTCAATAATACCTTCAACGGGAGATGGGATTTCTGAATCCACTTTATCTGTTGCAATTTCCAGTATCGGTTCATCTTCTTCTACTTTATCGCCTGCCTTTTTGAACCATTTTGTTATGGTTGCTTCCTGCACGCTTTCTCCCATTTTGGGCATTAAGAGTTCAAATTTCGCCATACATTAAAATAATTTCAATCATCGTTAAACAATCGCAAATATACTAAAACGAGCTCAATTTAAAGCTATTCTAAATTAACCCGAATCCGATAAAAATTACAACACCTTCTTTATGCCTGACACAATCACTTTTTCAGGTATAGAAATTCATAAAATGCACAGAGCTGCAATCTTATGCATTTAACATACAAATAAAAACCAGATTTGTTTAATGTGGAGGATAAAAAATTAAAATCAATAATCTTCCTCTTCGTCGTCTAAAATAAAAGCAGATTTAACAATCACAGGATCCCCGGAGGGTAAGCCAATATCCGGAATGTGTTTGTCATCTTTAGGCAGGAGATCATATATTTTAATATCGGGATATCTGACAGAAAGCAATATAGATGCCAAACCCAATGTTTTAGGCCCATGAGGAACAAGCACAACACTTGATTTCAGACGTAAATCAAGACAAAGTGAAGTTAACATTGAACCTATTTGATCGGGCCTATGTGCCGGATATTTATAAACCTTTTCCGAGTTCACATTCTTAAGAATATCGGCATTGGTTTCAACAACTTTTTCATAGTATTGATTATCGTGTGAAAAATCGGGCACAAATGCAGTTGTATCAGTTGGTTTAAGCTTTTCGATGAGTTCTTTTACAATGCCATGATTATTATTTAGTCCGGCAACTAATGCCACAGGTTTTTTATCGATCATACTATCGTTTTGAACAAATATGGGTTCAATGGTTTTCAACCTCGATTTTTGCAACACAACATTATTCTTTTTGGCAGTATACGAAAAGAATATATTGATACGTTTTGCATTGAAATCATTTCTTATGAGATAATTTATAATGGTTGCATACCAGGTTTTTGGCATACATGAGTAATCAATCAAAACGTTCAGGTTCAAACATGCTTTGCAACCAAATATCTTCTGAATTAGTTTTTCTACCTCAACGGTGCTGTCAGAAGCAGTTTTTATTGGAATAAATCCTAAACGTTGAAATACAGCATCATTTTCTTGTCTTAATTTTTGATAGTTTGATTCATCGTAAGACAGAACAAACTTTTCTGCTTCCCGGAACCGGGTGTTTTCAGCAAGAAAGAGAGACCGTTTCTGGTACCCTGATACCGCAATAAAATAATCAAATTTTTCAGTAAGCAATTCATTAAAGCCTACCTGATAATTGTGTTTAAGTTCCATCGTCTGGTCTAAGTTAATTCTATCGATGATGTAACGGATTGCACAAAGTTAAGTTTTGTCCTTTTTATCATGTTTGTATAGTTACTGACAAAAGCACATTTATTGGTGTCTAAGTTTAAAATGTTGTGATTTAATTGCCCGATAGCTTTATAATTTTTTCAAAATAATTCATCCCGGCATATTCGGTACGAATCATATAAACTCCTGAATTCAATTGATTGATATCAATGATATTGGTCTCTTCGGGCTTGTCAATCCGAATTGTCTGAACAAGCTGACCTGTGATATTAAAAATTTCTACGGTCATTATTTCTGTTATTGCAGCTTGATCGTTCAAAATGATTTTGAAGAAATTCTTACATGGATTTGGATAAAAAGTCAAATGAAATTCCAAATCTTCAATATTTTGAACAGAAGTGATTTTATTCACAGGATAAATTTCTTCAAGTCCCAACTCGTAATATAAGTTACCAATATACTGTCCACCTGATACATAAATATCATAATAATCGGAATGAGGTAGACCCGGTACATCTACTAATACAGAGTACCAACCGTCTGGTACATCGTTAATAATGAAATCGCCATTTTCATCAGTATAAACAACCGCAACAACATCATCCAGAGTACTTTTGACCTTTTTTCTGTTAATAAGCACTATTGATACAGCCTTTGAGGGCGCTTTAGTAATTGAAAATGTAGATTTTGAAAATACGAGAGTATCGGTTTCAGAAATATTTCCTCCTAATAAATTTGTCCCTGTAATAGGTGATGGCATATTTATTATAATATCAATATCTCTTATAGGATTTGTGGTATTTATTAGGATTGGTAATGCATCTTCCCAATAACTTGCATTTGGGTAATACGTAGGAGATGCATATGGATAACTAAGTTTTTTTGCTTTTGCATAAATAATATATCTTCCTAAAGGAATATTGCTAAACAAATAGGAGCCATCCGGATTGATATCCACCGAATCTGAAACTGGAGCACGCTGAAATCTGGTAAATCCATAAACTTTTACATACCCCTCTGTAATTGGGGAATCATCAGATTTTTTCACATGCCCTGATATGTCTGTAACATACGAATATTTTGCAGTGAACATTCCTGTGTTAGCAGCTCCAAACGGAAGATTGTCAAGGTTCATATTTGCCCCTGTAAAGACTCCAGAAACATACAAATTTCCAAAATAATCGGTGCTTAACGATTTTATATTCATCAAACTTGAGGTGTCCCGATTCAATATGGGTTTTACAAATCCGATAACTCCCGCATTATTAATTTTGGCAATATAATTTCCTCCATAGCCTATAGTATCTTTAATAAGTACACTACTCGAAAGTAGATTGTTCCCGTTAATATTTGTAACAAAATAAAGATCATTGAATCGATCATACGATACGGAATTCAACCAGTTGTCTCCGGCTCCGGCAGCAGATTTTGACCATATTGGAGCTCCGGTTTCACCATCCAGTTTTAGAAATAATAAATCAGGGCTACCTTCCTGTGCATTAACCTGTTTAAAAGCATTGGTCAGTACTTCTGCTCCCTGAAATAATGCAGTGAGATACATATCGGAGTTTTCATCGGCGCTCATAGCTACTTTATGTCCCGGTATACTCAATGATAGTAGTTTTAAATCAATATCAACAGCCCATTTACAATCTCCCTCAATGGTAAGTTTAGCTACAAATAAATCATAAGCGGCAGATGTATTTACGACATTCTGATCTACGACCTGAATGTTAGTACTGTTAAAAGTTCCTGATATAAACAATGCATCACCTGATGAACTAAGTAATTGTTCCGCATTTTCATCCAGATTGCCACGAATTTCCTTTACCCACCTGGCTGTCCCGTCACCTGAATAACTTGCAATAAAAAGATCAGTGCCACCCATTGAATACAGGGTGTCTGATAACAGGTAAAATGACCTGTAACCGGAATACTGACCTGCAATCACAATATTACCTGCATTGTCAAGTACAATTTTTTGTCCGGATATCATTCCGTTGTCGCCATTTTTATCATAATCACAGGTTTGTACCCAGTCTATGAATCCGAGGGAATTATATTTTGCCAGGAAAAATATCGGATCTGTTGGGTGTCCCGGTATTATTTTTAGATTAAATTGGGCAGTATCTGCAAGAAAATGTCCCGTAACAAACAGTTCACCTGCATTATTCATAACAATATCGTTACCAGATATAAATGCACCAGGATTACCTCTTAACTGAACAATTCTGGCCCACAATATTCTGCCCGCCTTATGAAATTTGGCCACAAACATTTGTTCATTCGTATTGCTAAAGTTCATCACAGTGTTATCTATTTTTACTCCCGATGTATTTGATGTTGAGCCTAAAATTGAGACATCTCCCCTTTCATTTACTGCGAGTTTTACAGGTTTAAGTATCGTATTCGCATCAAGTCCTGCTATGCTCTTTAACCAAAGAATTGAACCTGTGGAACTGAATTTCGCGAGATATAGATTATTCGACTTGCCCGAAATCATTCCGGTGGTCCTGGCCAAGCCTATGGCAAATTCCAATGTAGAATACTCACCGAAAACATACGTGTTTCCCAGTGTATCTGAAACGCTTAAATCAACTGTAGCTTCAGTACCTGTCCTGGCCCATCGCCATCTTGGTTCACCCTGAGCATATAATTTAATTGATAGCTGAAAGGAAATAATAAGTATACATCCAGCGATTTTCAGAGTAGTTTTCATTGCGGTTGAATTTTGGAGTTACATAATTTTAAACGAGCATTATTAAATCAGGTTACCTTCATGACTGATTTTATCAATTTTAGTATGTGTTACGGATTACGAAAACATCTCAACTACTAATAAAATATAAGAATAGATGCTGATTAACTGAACTAAAATTAAATCAATAAGAAAAGAAAATCAACTCAGAAGACAAAAAGTTATTAACCGGATAATCAGGAAAATTGAATTCTAAAGAAGAGACTAAATTTTAACACCGATAATCATGATATCATCAATCTGTTGTTGTTCACCCTTCCATTCTTCATGTGTTCTGTCGAGGATGACTTTTTGTTCGGAAAGAGGTTTTTTATAGATTTGAAGCAATAATTCTTTCAAGGTACCCGATTTAAACTTTTTTTCTTCCGGTCCGCCAAACTGATCCGCATAGCCGTCAGAAAACATATAGATGACATCATTTTTTTTCAAGTCAATATCATTGCAGACAAAGGACTTTTCTGCCCCAACATAAATACCAATTGGCATCTTATCTCCTTTATAAACTAACAGCTCATCATCTCGTATTATCCATAGCGGATTATACGCTCCGGCAAACTGGACTTTCATTAGGTTGAAATCGAAGATACATAGTACAAGGTCCATTCCATCTTTGGTTTCATCCTGCCGGCCTTTTTGAGATAGCGTTTTTTTAACATTATCCCGCAGCAGATTTAAAATTTCACACGCAGAAAGTTTTGTTTGGTTAGTAACGATTTCATTTAACAAAGATACGCCCAGCATGCTCATAAATGCTCCCGGAACACCATGTCCTGTGCAATCGGATGCAACTAATATGATTTTATTTTCCTTTTCGGTAACCCAGTAAAAATCTCCACTGACAATATCCCTTGGCTTAAAGAGAATAAAATGATTAGGAATAAGTTTCTTCAACAAATCTTCAGAAGGTAACACAGCCGATTGAATCCGCTTTGCATACATAATACTTGAAGTAATCTCCCTGTTTTGCATCGCTATCTGATCCCGCTGCTGCTCGATCTCGATGGTTCTTTCTTTGACTTTTTGCGCAAGAATTCGTTTATCCTGCTGCAATTTACGCTCTCTTAACCTGACAATCGTATAAAAAATAGCCAAAATAAGAATTATTTCGACAGCATATGCCCAAGGTGTTTTCCAGAAGGGAGGTTTAATGGAAAAGTTGAATGTAACAGGGTTATCAATCCACTCATCATCACTGTTTGCAGCGAGCAATAAAAAAGTATAGTTTCCGGGAGGTATTTTTCTATAAGGATCGGTAATGGTTTTGCCTGTAATTTCTGACCATCTTTCGTCATACCCCTTTAACATATATTTATAATGGTTTTTTTCGGGAATAGCATAATGTAAACCTACATATTCAAACACTAAATTGCATTTGTTATAAGGAAGTATAAGATGTTCGGGCAAACCGGTTACTGAGTCTATCCCATCAGCATAGGCTAAAATATCTGTAGTGTCATTAAAGAGATCAACTTTTTTTATGTAAGTTCTTGGTTTAATTCCTGAAGCTGTATCATATTTTGAGATGTACTTAACAAGACCGTTCCCTGTACCAATCCAAACATCGTTATTTTTATCGACAGAAACTGATCTTTCATAGCACTCAAGCGGAGTAAATCCTTCCATTGCGCCATAGTAATATATCCGGCCGCTAGACAAATCCATCCTGTTAAGCCCTTTGCCATGTCCTATCCAAAGATTATTTTTATGGTCGGTAGTAACAAACAGAATTGCATTGGAAGCCAACCCATTTTCCGTTGAATAATTTTTAATTGCTTGTACTTCACCATTCCATGTAATTCTATTCAATCCATTATCTGTGGCAACCCAAACTTTATTCTCAGCATCCACGCATATATCATGACAGATATTATTGGACATTCCATTATTCGTACTGATTACACTAAAATTGGTGTGATTATAAAGAGTTACTCCATTTGAGGTAGCTATCCATAAATTACCAGTTGTATCAATCGCCAGTGCATTCGTTTGGTTGCCTGACAAACCGCTATCGACAGTATAATTATAAAATCTATTATTTGCATATTTACACACTCCTGAACCATTTGCAATCCAGAGAGTATTGTTTGAGTCTTCAATGAAATCCATTGCAATATTATCAGCTTCACCGCCTAAATTCCAAATAATATCTTTGATTAATTTAAACTCATTATCGGCATATCTTGTAATACCCATGTAGGTGCCTAACCAGATATTGTTTGATTTATCTTCGTAAATACTGTAAATTTCATTTGAAACAGGATTATTTATATCAAATGTCCGGAATTTTTCTTCACCTGGTGAAAGTTTTGCCAGACCACTATAGGAACCTACCCATATCCCTCCTTTTGAATCTGAAAGTACTGTAATTACTTCTTTCTGAGGCAATCCGAATTGCTCCGTATACATTTCAAAAGGTATCTTACTAAATTTCGATACACCACCAATAGTCCCTAACCAAACATTTCCCTCAATATCTACTTTGACTGAAAGAACAGAATTGTCTAAAAGATTATTAATCGTTTTAATTTGCCTTATCTGGTTATCTTCCAATAAAAATATTCCCTCTTTAATCGTTACCAACCATAGTCTTCCACTCCTGTCGGTTACAATTTTTCGTATAGTTTGATTTCTCGTTTCATCAACAAATTTAAATTTGTTATGCTTTAAATTATATTTAAATGCTCCCTGCTCGTATGTACCAAACCATAGATTTCCTTCATGATCATTTTCGATGCAAAGAATAATATCCGAATATGGATTTCTTATTGATACCGGATTGTTAATATCTTTGGCTAATTTAAAAATACCACTCTCCTGTGTTGCAAACCATATTGATCCTTCGTCATCCTCTGCAATATTCATAATAATTTCAGATTCCAGGCCATGTCCAATAAATCTAACACCTGTATTGCCAACAGTAAGTTCTGAATATCCTCTTGCAGTTCCTAACCAGATTCTGTTTTTACTATCAATATACCTGCATACCAACTGATTATCAACAAGACCATTAGATTTGGTATAATTCTCTAAGCTACCATTAAATATTCTTGAAATACCTTTCTGCGAATCGGCCCATATACCACCCGAAGAATCCTCAAATATAAAACTGATATGAGTATCAATTAAACCATCAGAAGTTGTAAAATTCCTGAAAATATCATTTTTAAAACATGCTATTCCTCCTCCATAGGTTCCAAACCAAATGTTCCCTTCAGAATCAGGATAAATACAACGAACATCATTGGATGGTAATCCTTTATCAATTCCAAAGTTCTCAAATTTATAACCATCAAACCTGGATACCCCAAGCTGGGTGGCAAACCACATATACCCTTCTGTATCCTGACATATATCTAAAATAAAATTTGAAGGCAATCCATCATTGATGGTGTAATTTCTAAAGGGAAGTTTTTGAGCTTGTGCGAGATTAATTATCAGTAGAAGTAAGAGGGTTACAGTTATTCTTAAAAATCTCATAGAAACTGGTTTGGTCGGAATGTAAATATAATAAATTATAGGTTTACTAAAATACAAATAAATGCAGATTTGATTCATCTTTTATCCCGGGAATTCAGCAAATATAATTTTTAAGATTCATTATAATCGGCTACTATTCCTCCTTTTGAAGTACTTTCATCAACCTGGAAATATCATAACCCCGGTTTTCAGCTTTTTTCAACAGCATATTATAGTTATCAGAAGACATTTGAGGAGTCCGGCAAAGTATCCAGAGATAATTATCTGAAGAACTGCCAATTAATGCAAACTGATAATTTTCTTCATCCAGTTCAAGAATTAAATAATCCGCATAAAAAAACCAAAAGAAGGATACTTTCAGTTTTCCCGGCTCATCCTGATTAGGTACTTTAGCTTTTCCAACGGCGCGTTTCAATTTTCCATCAAGACTATTTTTAAAACCCTGATTAAGAACCCGAATTTTTCCATCTTTACGAAAGGAATATGTTGCAGTAACCCCGACCAGGTCTTTTTCAAATGAGTGAGGAAACCGGGCGATCTCGTACCACTTTCCGATAAACCTATTGAGGTCAACCCGGTTGACTACCGAAGTATCTAATTTTTCACCAGGTTGAGTATTCGTGCAATTCATAAATAAAAGTAAGCATAAAAGTATATACATATTATTCATTCATACAATTTTAGCATACTAAAGGTAGTTAAATATTATTGAAAAAAGTTGAACAATAGGTGCGAAATCTGCTTTTATTTTTTGTTACGGAGATTAATTGACTTTTATTTCCCTTGATTTACCGAAATAATTCAGCCATTAACCGAAAATCTCGTCGTCCAGACAAATTGTATTCATACCTTTGATGCATAATTATTTAACTTAAAAATGAAAACAATGAATTGGAGCATTTTTTGGGGAATATTCCTCGTCCTTTTGGGACTTAGCTTTATATTAAAAGTAGCATTTAATGTTGATTTCCCAATGATCAGGATAGTAGTTGCACTATTCTTTATCTATCTGGGAATTAAAATATTTGTAGGTAAAGATTTTAAAATTTTTGAACATAATCATACTGAAAACGCCTTATTCTTTGGACAAAGGACTATCCTGAATATTTCGGACGGAATGGAATACAACGTGATATTCGGTCATGGTATTTTAGATCTAAGGAACTATAATTTTACGGATAGTCAGACGATTCATGTCAAACTCAATACCATATTCGGAAGCAGCGATATAATCTATACTGATAGTATCCCAATCAAAGTCAAATCTACTTCGGCTTTTGCCGGCACCAAACTTCCGGATGGCAATACTACTTCCTTCGGGACTTTTGAGTATACCCCGAACGGGAAACCCGCTATTTACATAGAAACCTCGACAGTCTTCGGTCAGACTATTTTTAAGAAGAGGTAACCGGAAACAGAAAGTAGCATCTGATCATATATCATCAGGAGTTTTCACTGTTTTGTAAAATTTATTTCAGTGAGAACTCCTTTATCTCTTCAAGCAAAATAAAATACTTCGGTTGGTCCAACAATAACTTCTCCCAAAACTTTATTTCTTCACAAGAACCAATTGTTCCTTATCAGCTTTTGCTATTTGCCTGTAATAATCAATCATATGATTTTATTCTGTATTTGGAAATATACCGCGGTTTCTTTCGCTTCTTCTGATTATTTCTTTGTTAGAATAATTTTGGTAAGATCTTCATTTAGAATAGACTCATAGAAAGTGACAAATTTTTCATAATCAGTTGCAGGATAAATACCTTTATCGACAGTAAATGAGCGTATGTAATAAAGCTTATTATCAGCTAACTCTGCCTGCATTTTATAAACACCAAATTTTGAACTAATTTCTATTGGTGATGGAACTTTATTTACAGTAAAAAGAGCAGGAATTTTATAAACAATTGTATCAATTTCAGTTCGTGATCTCCGAATAAAAATATCTGATTTTCTGTCCGATATTCTTTTAGGTATTTCACTTTTTTTATTCATTAGATTAAGATTAAGCATCATTCTGTCACCCATAAATGTACCTAGGTTTCTTACAAGTAAATCAAGATTTTCTTTGACCAATGGGATTTGATCTTTAATTACTTCATGGCTAAAATTTATTAATTCAAAATTGGAAATTTTAATCCGATTATATAATTGCTTTTTCTTATCTGCATCATCGCTTAGAATTAAACGAATGATGTCATCATAAAATAATCCTTTATATTTAATAGAGGCATTCACAGCGGCATTCCCATCATTATAAAGATCTACAAAAATTTTGCTTGATTTAACATTGTCTTCTGCTGAATAAACTTTTGTATGAACTACCTTCCCTCCATCTACATCAATTAGAAGTACATCTCTATCATCAGTAAAAGTTCCAATATATCCACATGGCAGTATTTGACTAGTACATTCCAGCCACACCGTATCTTCTTTAGCAGGAATACATAGGAAAGCATGGTTAAACTGAGTACTGGAAAAATCTTTGATCATATTTGAAGCATCAGCTCCAGCTCTTACAAGACAATAATTTGATTTTATTCCAACCACATCCAACAATGATTTCATATAATTTGTTAGAGCTTTACAATCACCATAAGACATTTTATCAACTACAGATGCTTCAAATGGTTGCCATCCACCAATTCCGACCTGAATACTAACATATCTGGTCTTATTCTGTAGATAAGAATAAATTGCTTGTATTTTATCAAAATCATTTTCCATATCTTTTACCAATTCTTTTACCTGTTTTTGAGTTTCTATAGGCAAATCATCACGATCTTTGTTCAATTGTTTAATCCAGATACCAAAATTTTTCCATGTTTCACAATTGCCCGAATAATTATTGATTTCAAAATCTGATGGAGCCATATATACAACAGGGGTATATTCTTCCAGGGGTAAACTATACGGTTCTTCTTTCAATGCCGGCAAATTCTCTGCTTTCCAGAAATAAGTTGTATTCTCATCATTTTCCAGTTTACAAAGATCATTTTTGGTGAGATTCCTTTCTAAATATCTGAATTTATAAGATTTAGGTACAACTACTTTCATGCTTTCACTTTCAACAGAAACATTATAATCATCATAATATGACCATTCAGGAAAATGCAATAATCCATTAAAGTTTATTGAAAAAGAATATTCAAAGGTAAATGGCACTGTTCTCACACGAGGATCGATTAATTTCACCCTGTTATCTTCATAGATTGAATATCCTGATATTGCGCTATGATCGATTATTTCATCACCGGGTATTCTTCTGATTTTTTTACCATTTGCATCATAGACTATTGCTTTAATGCTATTTACTTTTATGAATTTATCATAATACTGGACAAAGTAACAATTATCTATCCCGTTCTCATTTAAGACGGTAATAGCAAATGTTACATTCATAACTGCACCTTTAGACGATTTTACTATAATTTCAACTTCATTTTTTCTTATAACCGCTTTTGCATTTTTTTTTAGTACATCAGGTATATCCGATACTTTATACTCAGCCTCTTGAGTGAAAGAAATTGAATAAAATGAAATTATAAATGCAAAGAAAACAATGGCCTTGTACTTATTATTAGATCTCATCTTAAATCTTTTTAATAATTAAAGGTTCAGCGTGTTTTTTAATAATTTGGGTAAAAAATTCCTTAAGAAGTGGATATTCTGCCGGAAGAAAAATCGCCTTATCAATAAATATCCTGCATGTAACAACAATATCCCTGCCAGTTGCAGCAACATTATAAATAAACCGGCCTCCATTATCTGGAATTTTCAAATTTACAGGTTTAGGTAATTTATATGCTGTATATCCATCGGGAATAGTAATTTTTATAACATATGTCTTTTCAGACTCATATGCAAAATCCACTGGATATTTCCTCTCATTATTTTTAAAAGGATTTTCCTTAAGTTGTTCATACAACATAGGAATTATATAAATTTCACTATCAATAAAATTAACCTGATTGTTTATTTTAACATCAAGATTCTCTTTTATGGGAGAATAACAATCATCAATGTTTTCAATTTGTGAATTAATGATAGTTAATCCAGGATAATAGTTTAAAAAATCTTCCTGGTATTCCTCCTGACTATTAAATGATTTATAATTTACTCTAAAATCATAAGCACCATAATCTGAGTAATCATATGATATTTTACCACTGAATGTCATATCTTCTGATAGGGATAGTTCATATACAGTATACTCTTTATCTTTATAGGGAGTTGATAATTCAATCCAGGCAGAGTTTTCATCCATAATGACTCTGCCTTGCCAGTTTATACATCTTTTTGGCAATAAGTAATATGGCATATATTGATCGGTTGCATCCAAAAGAATGAATTTATTATTTAACTTAACTTGAGCAATTGTATAGTTTAGTTTATTCAAGCTTGGATGAATAGGTGAAAGCACTCCATTATCACGTGTGCTTAATATAACGGGATTTACTTCAAAATCGAGTTTTTTAAGTAGCTGAAGTAGAATAAAATTGATATCTGTTGAATTTCCTATTTGCTTTTTATAAACATATCCCATGCTTGTTGAAGATGCATATAATTGTTCATCTTCATTCCATTTAACTTTTTTAACAGCTTCAAATGCAGCTTTTAACTTTTCTTCCGGAGTCTCATATTTTTCTTCAATTTCTTTTACTATGTCGTTGATATACCCACCACCTTGAAGTGCCATACCATAATAATCACTTTCATTAAGTAATTTAACAACAGCCTCCCATGAAGTAGTATAGGTTTTGTAATACCCTGGAATAGAAACATCAAGTATATCAAATTCAAATTTTGTAATATAGTTGTTAATAGAATTCATATATGGTTCTTTCTTGAAAGCTGGAACATTTTGTGCTACCCAGCGATTTGATGTACTAATAGACAATGGAAAATACCCAAACATATTTTTTTGAAAACGAATATATGGAGAATCCTCAAGCACTAATTCGCTCCATCTGACAGGAATAATATCTTGAAAATTCCATTCGCTTGGAAAAAAAAATCTGAATTCCAAATCAATAATTGAACCAACTTTTACGTTTGGCATAGCCACTCTCATTCTATAATAATCATCATTTACTCTTTCATCAAAGATGGATGATGGTTTCAATTTTTCTTCAACAATTTCTCCATTTTCAAGATTATAGGTTATTCCTCTGATATTTGATTTTGAAGAAGTTGGAAAAACTTTATCTGCCCATGATAACCCTTCCTTTTTAAGTATTTTGATTCTTAGCAACCTCGTAAATTCATGAACATTTGCATTAAAATGACCATAATCACACAGAATAACAGCCGCAGCGCTTGTATCTGGCTCATATACTGTCATTTCTAAGTCTTCAACAGGAACTTTTCCATACTTTATTGGTGCCTTTTGATTGAATGTTAAATTGACAATCAAGAATAGCATGCTGCTAATAATACTTAATCTTTTCATAATGTGGTTTTAATGTTGGTTTAAGTGGTTATTAATTGGAAATATTTAAACTAATACGATAAATGTATAAAACTGGTTCCATTCCCGGTAAAAAAAAATACAATAGTTATTCACAATGAACAAAATATATTCACCATAATAACAATAAAAGTATCTTGGTATTATCTAAAATAAAGACAAATCAGAAGCTTAAAAAAATATGCCGATACCAAAGACCAGCTGATTTGAACGCTGATCAAAACTATAGGTTTGATTGTCTATTGATAATTTGTCGCCAAATTTGCTTAGGTTACCTTCATATTTGAAGTCAAGGGTGATTTTTGAAAATCCAAATCCAATACCAGCCTGGTAGCCAAAAGTAGCGGTTTTATATTTTTGATTAAAATCTGTTATATCAATCAGGTCCGATTTCTGTCCCAGAAAAATAGTCCCGATAGGACCAGCCTCTACCTTGAGCGATTTAATCCTAATTCCAATCATTACCGGAATATCCAGTCTGTAAGTTCGCTGTTCTGCGAACCCTTTCGTAATCGTTGGTGTTATAGCATCTTTTAAAATCACATCATTTTTATTTGTTGAAAATAAAAGTTCAGGCTGCACGAAAAGATTAAAAAGTCTTATTTGTGAAACAAATCCGATATGATACCCCATATTGGCTTTTGAAGGAATCGTCAGTAGTGTTTTCCTATTATTTATTAGTATATCATCAGCCTTTACATAGTTCCAGTTAACACCCCCTTTTATGCCCAGTTTAATTTGTGTGTATCCCTGACTAATAAATGCAATCATCAAAAATAAAAGGACGACTAGTTTCTTCATATATAAAAAATTTGGTTGGTTTCAAAATTGTGTTTTCCTTTACGTAAAACTAACAAATTAATGAACATTTACAAAACGGCAGAGTTACTTAAAATGTTTTTCTAACAGTAATTTTTTCTATGAAAGATCGAATGGTTAAAATAAAGGTTATCCTCACTTCTTTTACTTTGTTCACAGATATTTTATTTTTTATTTCCCTGAATATATTTTTACAAAATTTACACATGTTTTTAAATCCGCTTGCTGTGGGTTTGTTTTGGGTAATTCCACTTCTTTTTATTTTTGTCTTTTTTAGGTTTAAATTTGATCAGACCAATCGAGAACCGGCAATTCTTACCGGTGTTTACAAAGTAGGTGGATTATTTCTGACACTTTATCTGCCAAAGCTCATTTTTATCGTCTTTCATTTGCTTAATATCATTACGCGTGTAATTATTTCCGGACTGGTTCATATAATCAACCTGGTATTCTCAAAGGATTTTGTATCGATTGATTTTTATTTTTTTTCCTACACAGGGATGATCATTTCGGTTGTATTATTTCTGTTATTGTTATATGGAATGTTAATCGGTAGATTTCAATTTAAAATTGAGAAGGTTAGTATGAATTTCAGGAAATTGCCTGTATCTTTTAATGGATTAAGAATTGTTCAGATTTCAGATATTCACTTAGGCAGCTGGTACCGAAAAGAAAAAAAGATGGAGAAAGTTGTAAGATTAATTAATAATCTTAATCCGGATTTGATTCTTTTTACAGGTGATTTGGTAAATAATTTTAGTGAGGAAGCCAAAGGCTGGACAGAAATATTGTCCCGACTACAATCAAAACTCGGAAAATATTCTATTCTCGGGAATCACGATTATGGTGATTACTGGGATTGGGCTAGTCCGGATGAGAAATCAGACAACATGAAACTCCTTTATTCCATGCATAAATCTATGGGATTCAGGCTATTGTTAAATGAATCTGACGTACTAAAAAAAGACGGACATGAAATTGGTATTATCGGAGTCGAGAATTGGGGCAAACCTCCCTTTATGCAATATGGCGATTTGAAAAAGGCAACTGAAAATCTGAAACCTGTACCGTTTAAAATCCTTCTTTCGCATGATCCTTCCCATTGGTCAGCTGAGATTCATGAAAAAACAGATATTGATTTAACCCTGTCAGGACATACCCATGGCATGCAGTTTGGGTTTAAAATCGGAAAATTTCAATGGAGTCCGGTCAAATACATCTATAAACTCTGGTCCGGCTTGTATGGTAACAATGGCCAATATCTTTATGTTAACAGGGGATTGGGTTCGCTGGGATTTCCGGGTAGAGTTGGTATGCGACCTGAAATAACTCTCATTTGGTTACAAAATCATACAAATTAGTTAGACTATATGGTCTTTAAACCTGGAAAACAATAAAGTTTAAAATAGCTTATTTAAATTAAATTTAAATAAGCTTTCATAAAATTTTACAGATTTTTTGCTTTTCTTTGCAAATTCATTCATTAACCATTTAAGAATCAATAATAGATATGGTAAAAGTAGAAAAAGACAAAGTAGTATCAGTAACTTATGAATTAAGAGTTGACAATCCTGACGGAGAAATTATAGAATCCCTTAACAGCGATTCACCACTTACTTTTCTCTTCGGTTCCGGAAGTTTGCTTCCCAAGTTTGAATCCAATATTTCAGGAATGAAAATTGGCGATAAATTTGATTTCCATTTACCTTGCGAAGATGCTTATGGCACAGTTAATGAAAATGCGGTTATTGACCTGCCGAAGAATGTTTTTGAGGTAAACGGTCAAGTTGATGAAGGCATGTTGCAGATTGGTAATACAATTCCTATGCAGGATAATTCCGGTAATAAATTGAATGGGGTTATCATGGAAGTGTCTCCTGAAAAAGTCACAATGGACTTTAATCATCCCCTGGCAGGAAATCACCTGTTTTTTACCGGAGAAATTACAGAAATAAGGGATGCAACCGAAGACGAACTACATCATGGTCATGCCCATACAGCCCATAGTTGTGAAGGATGTTCCGATTGTGGCGGAACAGGCGGACATTGCTGATTAAAAATACTGGATATTACCAGATATGATTCAATAAAAATACCTGGCGGACTCAAAGTTTTGTCAGGTATTGCTGTTTACTCCAAATCTGCGTTATAACTATATTGTCATTTACCGGACGGGTTATTCCAGATGAAAGTTATCGGCATCCTGAAGTACAGGGAAATTTTTTCTGTGATGATACAATTCCGTTTTTGATAGCTCAGCATACAAAATTCCGTTGAATCCCGGTTCAATTTTGTTTAAAATCTCACCTTTCGAATTTACAGCCAGGCTTTCCCCAATGTAACTTATATTATTATCATCCTTACCAATTCTGTTAACCCCGATACAATACGCCATGTTTTCGATTGCCCTTGCCTTAAGTAATGTTATCCAGTTTTCGTGACGGGCTTCCGGCCAATTAGCAACATTGATCAGTATATCGTAATCGCCCCTGTTCCTATACCATACAGGGAATCGAAGATCATAACAAATCTGGGGACAAATATTCCATTCCCCGATTTTTAAAATTTTTCGATTTTTCCCATCGGAAAATTCTAGTTCTGTTCCATATATATTAAACAAATGCCTCTTATCATAATATTGTATGGTTGCATCGGGCGCTGCAAGTATAAAACGATTATAAAATTCACTATTTTCCCTTATTATAAGACTCCCAGCTACAAAAGCACCCGTGGTTGAAGCTGTTTTTTTCATCCATGTTACAGAGTTACCTTCCATAGTTTCTGCTAACTTTTCCGGTTGACCTGAAAACCCAGTTGTAAACATTTCAGGAAATGCAATCAAACCAACCCGGTTGGTCAGGGATTCGATAATCTTACTAAATTTTGTTAAATTCTTGTCAGGTTGTTCCCAAACAATATCGGTTTGGACCATCGCCACTTTGAGGATATCATCCATTTTTTTCAGCAAGTTTTACTAATCTTTTGGAAAGATCTTCATCATCGAAAGGTTTCAGAATAAAATCATCGGCTCCGGCTTCGAAAGCTTTCACAACCATTTCTTCCGATTTGTCACGTGTTATAACAGCAATAGGAATGTTGTTTTTCAAGTCGTTTCTTATAATATGAATTAATTCAATACCATCTATGCCGGGCATATAAATATCAAGCAATAAAAGATCTAATTTATCTGTTTTTAATCTGGAAATCGCTTCTTTCGCATTTTTTGCCAGAAAAATTTCAAACCCTGAATTATTCAGACTTTTTTGTAAAATTTTTCTGGTTAATGCATCATCTTCCGTAATTAATATTTTCATACTAACATGACTTTAAATTAAAATCTTTGATAAAACACCGGATTAAATCATCAACGCTGATTTTCACCCTTTGCATCTGCAAAGGTAAATCCTCCAGATGTTGCATATTTTTAGTGTTTTCCTCAATATCAATCAAATCCTTTTCCAGGTCTTTTACACCCAGAAATGAAACACCCGGAATAAATCTGTGCGCTTCCCTGCTTAAAGCTTCATATCTCTTTTGTTCAAGATATTTTTCCATCTTACCTAAAATCACAGGAGCAGTATTTCTAAAGGTTTCAAGCATATCAATAATAAAAGACTGATCTTCGCCGGAAATTTTCTTTAAAAAACTTAAATCGTATTTACTATCAGCCATATATAACAATTAATTTGAAATAAACTTCAATTTGCTTATATTAATATTTTAAAGTATCCGGAAAAAACTTTTTAATTCCGTTCATCCGATATTGATCAGACCGATGCGGATTTAAATATCCGGCAGGAATATTTTTATTCATCTGAGACATTATTTCCCAAAAATTTATGCAGCATCAATTTTGATACTTGTAGTAAATCATTCAAATGATAAAACATAACATATTTTCTATTGTTGTCTTTGTAATATATACCAAAATTATTTTAGGCATATCTTTCTATTTGTCCTGAAACTGTTTTTAAAATTAGTATTATCTAAGCGAATATATTGAGATTTTAAGAAGCTTTTATTCACAAATTATCAAAATTCAGTTCAAAAAAAGAAATGTAAAATTAACTTCCCGAGAAATATGTCAACTAAACTACTGATATTTAATTAACAACATTCTGATTTTGCGTGATTATCTTTGGCCTAAATTTTGCTTTATAATCAATAAATATTAAATTCGCAAGCTTAAAAATAAATATCAATAAAAAATTGAGAATTATGGAGTTAAAAATTAATAGGGTTAGTTACAGGGTTATTTTGATGGTAATATTCTCATCTCTGTTTTTTGGATCATTTTCACAGGCATATTTACAGAATCCAAAGTACGGTGATACAGAAGAAACAAGAAAGGAATGTGCGGAAAATCTATCTACCATGACCGAATTTGTGAAAATCAATATGTATGATTATGCATATGATTCATGGAGAAGATGTTATATCAAATGTCCCGCAGCCAGTAAAAACATTTATATTTATGGAGCAAGGATCCTTAAGAATAAAATCGAAAAAGCCACCGAGCAGGAGACTGCAGACAGATATCTGGATACATTGATGCAGATGTATGATAAACGTATTGAGTATTACCATCAGGAAGATTATGTTTTTGGACTTAAAGGGATAGACTTGTTAAAATATAAACCCGATTCCATCCAAAAAGGATATAACTATCTTCAAAAATCATTGCAGCTTGGAAAAGCAAGATCTGAAGAGGCCGTTTGCATAACATTTCTGCAAGCCTCTAACATATTATTTAAAAGTAATCAAAAATCGGCAGCAGATTTCATTAGTGATTATGCTTTTGTGAGCGAAATTCTCACTGCAAAAAATAAGGTAAATCCTTCAGCAGAAACCGAGTCTGCAATTAAGAATATTGAAGCTATTTTTGCAGATAGTGGTGCAGCAGATTGTGATGCTCTTGTTAAGATTTTCACACCGAAATTTGAAGCAGCTCCCACAGATATTGAGCTTCTGAAAAACATTACCGAAATGATGAGTAAAACCGGTTGCGAGGAGCAGGATCTCTTTGTAAAATCATCCGAAGCTTTATATAAACTCGAACCTTCGGCAAAAGCAGCATATAATATTGGAAAGATATATGAAGGTAAAGGGGATTATGAGAATGCCAAGAAATACTATTCGGATGCTGCAAAACAGGAAACTGTAGCCGAAGATAAAGCTAACTACCTATTTAAAATTGCTTCAGTAAATTATACTCAGGGAAATTTTCAGGAAACCAGAACCTATGCACTGAAATCATTGGAAGTAAAACCTAACTTTGGGGATGCATATATGTTGATCGGAAGCGCATATGCAGCCAGCAGCAATTCGTGCGGATCAGATCAATTTGAAAAATCAACTGTCTATTGGGCTGCCGTTGATAAATTCATAAAGGCAAAAACTGTAGATCCCAGCATTGCCGACAGGGCAAACGAACAAATTAACAGGTTTTCAGCAGCATTTCCAAATAACGAAGATGCCTTTTTCAGGGGACTTTCCAATGGACAGGAATATACGGTTGATTGTTGGATAGACGAGAAAACCACGGTTCGAACCAGAAAGAATTAACAAAACATCATAAAATATTTTTTAAACCATCCTTCCAGGGATGGTTTTTTATTTTAAACAGAAAACTTATGAAAAACTCAAAAGGATTTGCGAGTGATAATAACTCAGGGATTCATCCTGATATTCTCCAGGCAATTACAAATGCTAACTTAGGGCATGCCATTGCATATGGGGAAGATGAGTATACAGAAAGGGCGACTAAGCATATGAAGGATCACTTTGGAGCAAGTGAAATTTTCTTTGTTCTTACAGGTACTGGTGCGAATACCCTTGCATTAACCTCTGTTACCAATTCTATTAATTCTGTTGTATGTGCAGACACGGCACATATTTATGTTGATGAATGCGGAGCGCCAGAAAAATTCAGTGGTTGCAAACTATTACCTGTGACAACATCAAATGGTAAAATCTCTCCGGAATCAGTTTCCATGCATATGCATGGTTTTGGCTTTGAACACCATTCACAACCAAAAGTTATTTCGATCAGTCAATCAACTGAACTGGGAACCGTGTATACACCAAATGAAATTAAGAAACTTTCTGATTTTGCTCATAATTACAATATGTTCCTTCATATGGACGGGGCAAGGCTGGCAAATGCTGCGGTAAGTCTTGACACAGACCTTAAAGCAATAACAGTGGATGCCGGTGTAGATGTCTTGTCCTTTGGCGGTACCAAAAACGGTATGCTATT
This sequence comes from uncultured Bacteroidales bacterium, assembly GCA_963781805.1. Lineage (GTDB taxonomy): Bacteria > Bacteroidota > Bacteroidia > Bacteroidales > UBA10428 > JAFGPL01. The sequence continues at coordinate 6,202,049 of CAWAHF010000004.1, read as the reverse complement.
TGCCGAATCCGTTATATTTTTCAATACCCTGCTTGCTGAAAATTTCAAATACTTGCGAAAACAAGGGATGCAACTTGCATCGAAAATGAGATTTGTATCAGCCCAGTTTGAAGCATATCTTACCGATGATTTATGGAAAAAAAATGCTGCTCATTCCAACCGAATGGCCAGAATGCTCTTCGATGAGGTTTCTAAAATCAAAAATATTAAAGTAACACAAAAGGTCGAATCGAACGGAGTATTTGCCATAGTGCCGGCTGAGGTTATTCAAAAATTAAAACAAGAGTACTTTTTTTATATGTGGAACGATGAAAAATCTGAAGTCAGATGGATGACCTCCTTTGACACCACAGAGGAAGATATCATGGGATTTGTTGAATTGCTAAAAAAAGTATTGTAATGGTTTCAAGGCAAAAATAAACAGCTATCTCCGTAGCTTAAAAATCTGAAATCGTTCTGCAGGGCATAAGCGTAGATATCTTTCCATGAATCGCCTAGAAATGCTGCAATTAGCATTAATAAGGTACTTTTAGGCTGATGAAAATTTGTTATCATTCCGTTGATTATTCTGAATTTATAACCAGGCAGGATCATCATCCGCGTTGATAGCAGCAATTCATCTAATCCTTTTTGTTTCATATATTCACTTACAAAGGTTAACGATTTTTCAGGGTCAATTTTTTCTTCATATTCGTAACATTCCCACTGACTGATTTCGGGAACCTTATCATCTTCAAAATTTCCGCGGATAAGCTTATTACCAAACCAATAAATACTTTCCAGTGTTCTGACACTGGTGGTGCCAACCGCAATAATTTTTCCGTGATATTTCAATAATTGATCAATTACGTTGCCGGTAATGATAATTGTTTCCCGGTGCATTGCGTGTTCCCTGATATCGTTCTCTTTTACTGTTTGAAACGTACCGGCGCCAACATGCAGTGTAACCTCCGCAAGGTGTAAATGGTGTCTTTTCAGCGATTGAAAAACCTCGTCAGTGAAATGAAGTCCGGCAGTAGGTGCGGCTACAGAACCTTTAATTTTTGAATAAATTGTCTGATAGTTTAGTTTGTCTGACACTTCTGATTCTCGTTTTAAATAGGGAGGAATGGGAATTTTTCCAGCAGTTTCCAGAATTTCGGCAAAAGTAAATTTTTTGTTAGTCCAGCTAAATTGTACGTTCCAGACACCATCTTCCGATACTTTGTCCTTTCTGGTAGCAAAAAGCTCTACCTCTTCTCCTTCTATTATGATTTGCCGGGAGATGGATTCGGATTTCCATCTCTTTACATTGCCTATCAGGCATTGCCAAATACAACTTTCTTTTGTTTGAAACACAAGTGCATAATCGGAAGGTAACACAGGATTCAGGCAAAAAACTTCGATAAGGGCACCTGTTATTTTTTTGAAATTCAAACGAGCAAATATGACCTTGGTATTGTTGAAAACCAGCAAACTGTCGGAGGGTACATACGTTGCAATATTTAAAAAGATATCTTGCTTTATGCCAATTGTATTGCTATATATCAACAACTTAGAAAAGTCTCTCCTTGCAAGTGGATAGTTGGCAATCCTTTTCCCGGGAAGGCTGTAATCGTAATCACTTACTGAAAATTTACCTGTAATATTCAAGGTATTGACTTTAAAGGATGACAAAAATAGTTAATTTTGCACGGAATCAAATTGGAACAAATGAAATTCAAAGTTGGGGATCAGGTAAAGTTTCTGAATGAAACCGGTGGCGGTGTTGTTTCAGAAATTGTGAATCCGAAAATGGTCAAAGTAATGACCGGAGACGGCTTTGAGATTCCTATTGCTGAAAAGGAGCTTATTAAGTCAATATCAACTATTGATTATGATACAAGAAATAATGAAGAGATTAATAATCAAATAGTTGTTAAAAGCAACCAACATACAGGTAATACTGACTTTGAATCGATATTGCCCGAAAATGTGCCCAAAAATTCTTTGAAAAGTGCTTTGCTTGGATTTGTTCCAAAAGAAAAAAGTAGTGCAGGCACAAGTGATATTAATCTTTACCTTATAAACGATGCCCCATTTGCATTGATTTATTTTATCGGAATAAAAGAGAATGTCTCATGGCATTTTATGAAAACCGGTTATCTTGAACCAGATACAAAATTATTGTTGAAATCCTTTGATCAATCTGCTATTAGCAAAATTAAGAGTGTTCATGTTCAGTTGCTTTTTGGTGCCAGGGGTAAATATTATCCACAATCTCCGGTGGATAAGATGATTGATTTGAATAATATAAGGTTTTACAAAGAAAGCACCTATAAAGAAAATCTCTATTTTCACAAAAAAGCATTGATTTTGCCTTTTTCTGATAACTTTTCTGAAAAACTTGAGGAATCTTTTGGTGATGAACTTGCCAGTGCAATGATGGAAAAGAAAGAGAAGAAATCAGAGCCAACTTTTTCAAAATTAAATGAAACGGTTCAGGAAGAGATAGATCTTCATATTGAAGAAATAACCGATCAGTTTTCGAATCTTTCGGCAGGTGAAATTCTCGAAATACAAATGAACAGATTTTATGCTGCGCTTGAAAACAGCATCATTCACAAACAACAACGAATAATCTTTATTCATGGTGTAGGGAATGGCAAATTAAAATTTGAGATTATTAAGACGCTCGATGAAAAATATCCTGATTTAAAATACCAGGATGCATCATTTAAGGAATACGGATACGGAGCAACAATGGTATATTTAAAATAAGAAAGCAGCAGATTATTCTATCGTTCCGCTTTATGCGGAAAGGAAAGTCCGGACAACACAGGGTGCCGTTCTTTCGAAAGAAAGATGTCTGTGAGGGCATAGTAGCAGAGAAGAGAATGACTTCCCGATGAAGTCACAGAAAGGAGGCAAGCCCTCCTTCGCTGAAGCTTCGTAGGGTAAAGGTGAGAAGGTGAGGTAAGAGCTTACCAGTTCCGGTGGTGACATCGGATGCTGTCTGCCTAATGGGTTGCAAGATCAAATACATTCCGGTTTTCATCCGTAAAAAGATGAATACAAAGCTGCCCGCATTGATTTTGCAAATGCAAAAACCGGAAGGGGTAGGTCGCTCAGATAAATGGTAGAAATCCCAACTTTGTCGGGATACAGAATCCGGCTTATCAATCTCCTGCTTTCTTTTTATTGGATTTAATTTATAATTTTCAGGTTATTTTGTCATAATATGGATTTATTTAGTAATTTGGGTACATGAAACGGATTATCCTGCTAATAGCTATAATGTTATCTGGCATATCTGTTTTTTCCCAGATACTCGATTTAAAATTTTCAACCTTACCAAATGAGGATCATCTATCCAGTAGTTATGCAACAGCCATTGCTCAAGATACATTTGGCTATATCTGGATAGGTACAACTGATGGGCTGAACAGGTTTGACGGTTATGATTTCAAAGTCTACAAATCCGTTCAAAGAGATAGCTCCACACTCATAAGTAACAATATTTTTTGTATTTATAATGATAGTCACGGAAGGTTATGGATTGGCAGCGGATTTGGTTTGTGCCGATATAACAGGTATTTCGATTCATTTGAAAGAATTGTATCTACTGCAGATTCAGCCGGACTTGAAAATCTGTATATCTCATGTATTAATGAGGATAGAAATGGGAACTTATATATTTCAACGGTTAGATATATTTACCTCTTTAATGAAAAAAATGGCAATTTTTCAAAAGTCCTTAGGATTGAACATGGTGATATTTCTTCGTTTTTGTTTGATAATGAAAATAATCTTTGGATCGGAGCCTCTTCCAATGGTGGACTATATTATTACAACACAAAATCTAAAAAATTAACACGGTATAGTACCAGTGAAAACAACTCAAATTCATTAAGTAACAACAGTGTAATGTCTGTCGCACTCCGAAAAAATAAAATCTGGGTAACAACTTCGGGTGGAGGAATTAACAGTTATGATTTTATCAACCATAAATTCAAAAGGTATCCGTCAGGTAATTCTTACGAAATTTATGGAAAAAGAATCTATGTGGATAATTCAGATATACTTTGGGAATGTGATCTTACCGGACTAAAGATTTATGATGAAAAATCAGATTCATTTTATCCATATTATTATAATCAGTCGGATCCTCTTTCCATAAAAAAGTCGGCAGTTTCTATATTTCAGGACAGACAGGGTAATTACTGGACGCTACATTCACCGGGTGGAATTAGTATAAGATATGTACCTGTTGGATTTAAAAGTTATGATACAAATCCGGCAAGGTTTTGGCACACATCTATTGAAAATATTTCTGCTATTTGTGAAGATGCCCAGGGAAATTTATGGCTTGGTAATCCTTTCAATGGGATTGATATTTTTTACTGGAGACTAGGTAAAAGAATTACGTATAATTACGATTCGCATGATAAATACAGCCTCGGTAAAGGTTCGATAAATACAATATTCCGGGATAGTCATAACACCATGTGGATTGGAACCTATTTTGGCGGATTACAATATTTTAATCCTGAGAATAAACGGTTTATATCCTATATGCATGATTCCAGAGATTCCAGTTCAATTGCCTGTAATGATGTAAGATCCATTGCCGAAGACACGGAAGGTAATTTATGGATCGTGGTTCATGGAAAAGGTTTAGATAAGTTTAATCGCAAAACCAAAACTTTCACCCATTATAATGAGGCTAATAACAATTTTTCAAATGACTGGGCATTTCAGGTATTGTGTGATAATGAAAATAATATCTGGGTAGCATCCACCTGGGGATTAAACAGGCTTAAGCATGGCTCACGCACATTTGATAATTTTTTTTCTGATCAAAATGATTCAAATTCTTTATCTGGCAGCGAAATCGTTTCGCTATGCCAGGATACAAAAGATAATATCTGGATTGGAACAACAAATGGATTGAATCTCTATGATAAAATCAATAATTGTTTCAAGAGGATTAATCTGCCAGCAGGGAATAAATATATATGTGGAATACAGGATGATAAAGCAAATAATCTTTGGATTTCTACCTTGGGGGGAATCATTAATCTGGATACTAAAACCTTATTTACTATCAGTTTTGACAAAAAGGACGATCTGTTGACCAACGAATTCAATCAGCGGGCGGTATATAATGATGATAATAACAAATTATTTTTTGGCAGTTTAAAAGGAGTTATATTTTTTAATCCAGATAGTTTAAAGATTAACAAGGAGAAACCGAAAGTAATTATTTCTAATTTCAGAATATTTTTTGAAGAGATTTCCGATTATTCAGACGGATCTGTTCTGAAAAAGCAAATTTGCCTGACAGACACCCTGATACTTCGATACAAACAGAATATTATTACATTCGAGTTTGTGGCATCAAACCTGATTCATCCGGAAAAAAATCAGTATAAATACATCATGGAAGGATTTGATACCCGCTGGACCAATGCCGGTGCTAAACGAGAAGCAAAATATACCAATCTTGATCCCGGTAAATATACATTCCGGGTAAAAGCTTCGAATAATGATGGCATTTGGAACAATCAGGGCACCTCGTTGTTTATTAGAATTTTACCACCCTGGTACAAAACATGGTGGTTTTATTCACTTTGTGGTATAACCGTTATCTTTATTTTTGTGCTGTTCTATTTAATCAGGACGCAACAATTGAGAAAGCAAAAGAAAGAACTAACCCTGCGCGTTGAAGAAAGAACCAGACAATTATCGGAAATGAATGAACTCTTGCTTTCACAGACTAATGATCTGAACGATACCAATGCATTGCTGGAAGAAAGACAGCAAAGAATTGAGGACCAAGCTAAAAGTCTCACTAATGCAAATGACGAACTGAAAATATTGAATTCCAGTAAGGATAAATTCTTTTCAATTATAGCTCATGATTTAAGGGGTCCTTTCAGTAATATACTTGGTTTTACCGATTTATTGCTGAAAGATTTTGATACTATGGATAATACGCAAAAAAAGGATGTAGCGGAATATATTAACTCGTCCACAATAAGGGTTTATGACCTTCTTGAAAATTTGTTGAAATGGGCAGCATCGCAAACCAATAAATTGAACTTCAATCCTACAGTTATAAATATTAAAGAAATTATTACAGAAAACATTAATCTTTTTTGTGATTTTGCCAGAAAAAAGGAGATTAATATAATCTTTGAAAAAATTGATGTTGAAGAAGTTTTCGCCGACTATGAAATGGTCAACACAATACTAAGAAACCTGATTAATAACGCATTAAAGTTTACCTTAACCGGTGGAACCATTACTATAGAGATTCAAAATGTAAAAAATTTTGCAGTTCTTTCGGTTAATGATACCGGGATTGGAATGGATGAAGCCTATATGGAAAAATTGTTTTCACTTGATAATACCGAATCACGTCCCGGGACAGAAGAAGAAAAGGGTTCGGGAATCGGTTTGATACTTTGCAAGGAATTTGTCGAAAAAAATGGCGGAAAAATAAGTGTTATAAGCAGCAAAGGAAAGGGAAGCACATTCTCATTTACATTACCTCTATTCTCCGGGAAGTAATTGTTGACTTTCTCCTTCCGAACTTTTATTCAAATATTGTGTTTTAGAAATGTTTTAGATTCAATCTATGATCTATTATACAATTTTTAGCACAGCTTAAAATCTCATTCCGATAAATTGTATTAAAAATCAAATTAAATATTAAGGCATGCAAATAGAAATTCCAAAGCAGTATCCCCGAATAACTTACAACAAAATAAAAAATCTGTATTATAAAGCTGTAATCCAAAACCTACATGGTTTTTCCGTTAATATTCCTGGATGTACATGGGAATTACAAACCTGTTTGGGAGTCAGGAATGATACCGGCATGCCTGCATTATGTTTAATCCGGTTGGTGTAATTAGCCTGTTATCCTTAGCTATGAAAATATAACTAAATTTTATACAGTTAATAATTTCAACAACTTATGGCGAATTTCAAAGAATTGTTTTATTCTTGCATTATAAATCACAGAATTGAAATGATTAACATTTGGATTTATCAATCAAACTGCGATTTACAAAATGGTTATCAACATTATACTAATTTAAAGCAACTAGAAAATTCATAAGCCGATTAACTCCTTCTTAAATGAAAAAACTGGAATCAATACTCTCCGATACGCGGACAATGGCCATCCTGATGGTAATTTTTGGCATATCCATTGCAATTGCCACCTTTATTGAAAATGACTTTGGTTCATCTACTGCCCGGAGTCTTATTTATAATTCCATTTGGTTCGATATCCTTCTGAGCCTTGGAATACTTAATATTCTTTTAGTTTCTGTTAAACATAAAACGTACAAAAAACCAACCGTTTTTCTGTTTCATATTGCCTTTATTTTAATCATTCTTGGTGCTGGAATCACCCGATTTTTTGGCTTTGAAGGCTCAATGCATATCAGAGAAGGAAAAGAAACCAATGTTGTAACTACCAGCAAATCTTACATAACCATCCAGGTACAGCTTAATGAAAATTATAAAAGTCTGGCCAAACCAGTAATCCTGAGTTCCCTTACAAAAAATCATTTCAATAAAACATTACAGGTTGGGGATAAACAGGTTACAATAAAATTGGTAAAATATTATCCGGCAGCAATCCCGTCTTTTGTTGCAGAAAAAGCCGGAATTCCAATTTTGGAGCTGGTTTATCAGGGTGGAAATACGGTAATTTTAAAACAAGGAGAAAGAAAAAAAGTCGGTTCGGTCATGGTTTCTTTTGATTCACCTGAATCTACGATGAATGATTTTAGGATTACCATGAAAGATAACCTGCTTTACTTCAAAGTACCGTATGATGTTTCCATGACCAGTATGATGGATCAATCGGTACAGGTTGCTAAACAGGATAGTTTACACAGATTTAACTCCGGATTGCTTTACAATGTTCATAACAATCTTATGGTATTGAGAAATTATCTGCCTTCTGGCAGGGTCGTACCCATGAAAGTAGAAAAAAATTCCGACACACCCTCAAGCGAGGCTTTGGTATTTGATATTACTTGCGATTCTGTTTCAAAAGAGGTGACTTACTGGGGTAAAAAGGATGAATTGGGTGATGATTTGCTGGTTGATATAAATGATATTATTGTAAATATCAATTATGGTGTAAAAATAGCAGAGCTACCCTTTGGCATTAAACTGGATGATTTTATTTTTGAGAGGTATCCGGGTTCAAACAGTCCATCATGGTACGAAAGTAAAGTTAGCGTAATTGATGGTACAAAAACTCTTCCTGAATTTCGAATTTATATGAATCACATCCTTAAGTATAAGGGGTACAGGTTTTACCAGTCTTCGTATGATGAGGATGAAAACGGAACTATCCTATCGGTAAATCAGGATAGCGCAGGAACCGGCCTTACCTATTCTGGTTATTTATTGATGGCTATTAGCATGATATTAAGTTTATTGAGCCAACGAAGCAGGTTCAGATTCCTGCTGCAAGAGTCCAATCGCATTCGGGTAGAGAAAAAAGCGCTGCTGGCAATATCCATTTTTTTCGTATCTCTGTTTTTATCATCAAATACAAGGGCAGGTGAACTTCCAAAGATAAATCCTGATCATGCGCATTTATTTGGAAGCATTATGACACAGGGCCATGATGGAAGAATTAAGCCTGTAAATACCCTTAGTTCTGAAATCTTACGAAAAATTGCAAGGCAAGAAACCTATAAAGGAATGTCTTCAGACGAGGTATTGCTTAGTATTCTTGCATTTCCTGAATTCTGGGAGGATGAACCAATAATTAAGGTAGGCCATAAACAGATAAATGATATTCTTGGTATGAAGGGTAAATTACTTCCATTTACTGCATTTTTTTCTCCGGGACAAGATAAATATAAATTGTTAACATACGTAAATGATGCCAATTCCAAAAAACCTGCTTACAGAAGTAAATTTGACAATGAATTGATTAGAGCCGATGAGAGGCTTAATGTGTTTTACATGGCTTATTCAGGTACGTTATTAACCATATTTCCCAGACCGGATGATCCCAATGAAAAATGGTATTCACCTACGGATGCCGATAATTTGTTTCCTCCCGAAGATTCCGTTTTTGTAAATAATATCCTACCATACTATTTAAGTACTGTAAGAGAAGCAACGAAAACAGACGATTGGAAAAAAGCGGATCAGTTGGTCAACGCAATCAAGTCATTTCAAGAGAAATATGGAGAAAAAGTTTATCCTTCGGAATTCAGAATCAAACTTGAATTATTGGATAACCGCCTGGCTCTGTTGGAACATCTTTCCTCTGTATACGGTCTGATTGGTTTCTTTTTATTGATTCTGCAATTTATTGGAATATTTTATATTAGGTTTAATCTTCGTATTCCAACACTATTTGCCACCATCATTATACTTCTTGTTTTTGCTGCCCATACTTTTGCGCTGGCTTCAAGATGGTATGTTTCGGGGCATGCTCCCTGGAGCAACGGTTACGAAGCGCTGACTTATATTGCATGGGCAACAATGCTTGCAGGTATCATTTTTTCATCAAAGTCTCCGATTACCTTAAGCACCACAGCAATCCTTGCATCACTGATTTTGATGACAGCCCATCTTAGCTGGATGGATCCTGAAATCACCAACCTGGTACCTGTATTAAAATCTTACTGGCTGGTAATCCATGTTGCTGTTATCACATCCAGTTACGGATTTCTGGGACTTGGCGCCTTGCTGGCACTAAGTAACCTGATTATCATATTTTTGGAAACCCGTTCCAACAAAAAGTATATTGACCTGATCATACATGAAATTTCAAATATCATTGAAATGACCCTTATTGCCGGACTTTTTCTACTGACCATTGGCACTTTTCTGGGTGGTGTTTGGGCAAATGAATCCTGGGGTAGATATTGGGGCTGGGATCCAAAGGAGACCTGGGCGTTGGTAACTATTATGGTTTATGCATTTATTGCTCATATGCGTCTTGTACCTGGACTTAGAAGCCTGTTTGGATTTAACCTTGCAGCATTGTTAGGATTTGGCTCAGTAATCATGACTTACTTCGGAGTAAACTTCTATCTCTCAGGTTTGCATTCATATGCCAAGGGAGATCCCTTACCGGTACCTGATATTGTTTACTATACGATAATTTCCATTGCGATTATTGCAATTATGGCATATATCAATCATTACAGGTTGAACAAACCGGCCAAAAATGTATTAACCGATTAACTATCTATTTTAGCATGAAACTGACATACTTTCTAATCGTATGGTTATTTATGAACTCCGCCATTCTAAAGGCTTCCCCTGATTATGGCTTTTACGGAATTATTGATAAAAACGGTCAATATCTGCCTGATACCGTTCTTTTACTCGATGAAGATTCTGATTTGGTAAATCTTTCAGAACTTATCGATAAACCCACCCTGTTATCATTCGTTTATTTCAAATGCCAGGGATTTTGCACTCAGGCATTAGAAGGTATTGCAGAAATAATTATCCGGTCGGACTTAACTCCAGGGGTACAATATCAGATAATAACCATCAGTATTGACGACAAAGAGAACCCGTCATTAGCGAGAACGATGAAGCAAAAGTTGCTTAAAGATGTGAAAAAAAAGGAAGCTCAGGAAAACTGGAAATTCTATACAGGTGATTCTGAAAATATAAAAAAAATAACTTCTTCCACCGGTTGGTATTTTATCAGGGATGAATCGGGTTTTATTCATCCGATGGCTACCATTCTTATCACTCCGAAACATAAAATTAGCCAGTATTTTTACGGAACTTTTTATATGCCTGTGCATTTTAGACTTGCAGTAGCTGATGCCTGGATGGAACTGTCGGAACCTCCAAGAATCAAAACCCTGAAATATTGCTACGATTATAAATCGAAAGCTGACAAGAAGGTAAGGCATTTGGCTATAGGTTTTGGAATTTTGACTATTTTTGCTGTCCTCGGACTATTTCTAAAGCTGTCTATTGGAACAAAAGATTAGTGAATTCAGCAAAAACAGAGGTACACATATAGATGTCAGGTTACAAATCGCAAAATCTTTTTCAGGTAATCATTGAACTTAGCAAAGTTAAAATTACTTTCGCCGTTGCTTTCACTACTCTTGCCGGTTATGTATTGGCCAAGGGTACAATAGACACAGGAATAATCGTTCCTGTTTTTGGAATTTTTTTTCTTGCCTGTGGTTCATCCGTAATTAACCATATCCAGGAAAAAAAGTCTGACACTAAAATGAAAAGAACTTCTGAAAGGCCCTTACCTTCAGGAAAAATCACAGTTAAACAAGCAGTGATTGTCGCATCCATTGAAATCCTTGCGGGCGCCTCTATGCTTTTCTTTCTGGTTGGATTTGAAGCGTTCATTCTCGGAATTACGGCCATGATTTGGTACAACATTGTATATACAAATCTGAAAAAAGTTACTGTTCATGCTGTGGTTCCCGGTTCGTTGATTGGAGCTATACCTCCTATGGTTGGGTGGGTGGCAGCCGGCTCTTCGTTACTGTCATTTCAGGCATTTATTATTGCTTTGTTCTTTTTCGTATGGCAGGTACCCCATTTTTACCTGTTGGCATATAAGTACAGCAATGATTATAAATCGGCAGGATTTCCATCTCTAATATCCAAATACTCCACATTTCAGGTAAAACGTTTAATCTTCTACTGGATAACAGTAACAGCAATTACTGCAATGTTTATCCCCATGTTCAGAATTACCACATCTTATATTACATTAGTTGCAATCGGAATTTTATCTTTCAGACTGGTTATTATATTTATCCGACCTATCATGAACCAATCGATAGATTTTGTTCCGGGAAAATATTTTATGAAAATCAACTATTATGTACTGACTGTAATACTCTTGCTGGTATTTGACAGAATTATTGCAAATATACTGTAGACAGGGGTTCTGATATCAATTATATTGTGCGAAAATTAAATTTCTTTTTCACCATTTTTATAATCATCTTCACGTAACACCAATCCAATGCCAAACATTGCAGGTGCAAAAAACTGATTTATGTAATCCGGCAAAATGAGAACAGGGGGGAAACAGGTAAGCAATCAATCCGAAAACAATTACCCACAAGCATAAATTGTTGTTATAGAATTTAATCAGCTTCATCTTCATTCTTATCAATGAAACATCAAGGCAGCTAATTTTCAGATAAAAAATTAATGCTTAGGTTTGTGACTGAGACCTAATCTATATCTTCTGACCTTTGGGGGTATTTTTCAATAGTACAGGTTTGATATGTTTCCGGGATTTCAGAGGTATAGAATCCTGAAATTCAGGGTATCCGGGATCGTTAAAATCAAAAAATTTGTGCATTTCTTCCATCATCCGTTTGTGCTCCTCGATCATACTTCGGATATTAAATGGAAATACATATTCTGAAGTTGAGTCAGATGGATCATACAAATCCGGTTTTGCTCCCGGAGTGGAGGACATTTTTCCTCCAAAGAAAGGGTCATTAAAAAACTCTTCGATAAAAGGATCATCAAATAAATTTGGATTATCAAAATAATATACCGAGTCTTTTGGATTTATATATCCATACAAACTATCGTTGGGATTAAGATTCCTGTATGACTGACCTGATGGCACATTGGGATTTATGCCGTATGGCATCTTAAACGGGCCATTCAAACCGAAGTGCGAAAAACCAAAATTTTTATTCAAACTTCTTAATACAGAATCAATATTTTCATTTCCTTCGGTCGACCAGGTAAATGAATACGTGGAATCGTAACTCTTTACATTTCCATGATGATCGTAACCACGTTGCACATTAATCCTTATATCGGGCTGATTTTTTCTTGCTTTTCCCTGTTGTCCCTGAAGATCAGATTTAAATATGAAGATCAGACAAAATACAATCAACAGGAATGGCGCCACTCCAAGTTCGATGACTCTATTTGTTTTCATGATCTATTCCGTTTATACTATCAATTCATTTTATCTGAATGAATTTTTCAATACAAAATTATAAAAATACTTTGTTAAATATCTGTTAACCAGCAACATTTAACAATATTTAACAGGAATAACTGTACTAAACAATACTTCAGGAGTTGGATGATAGAAGTACTTACAAAAAAAACCGGTCTGTGGAAGAACCGGTTATTGTCAATAAATTACAAATCAGGATAGTTATCTGATATTTATGTCTATTCTTCGGAAGCTTTCTCTTTCTGTGCCTTGGCGGCAGGTTCCTTTTTTGTACTTTTTGTTGGTTTATTTACAGGCTGTTCTACAGGTGCCATAACTTCTGCAACTGGTTCAGCTTTTTCAACTTTTGGTTTTGAAGGTTTTGCAGCAGGTTTTTTTGCAGCAATTATCGGTTTTGATTTTCTTTTAGATCTCTTTACTCCAAATGAACCGGAAAATAACTTACCACGTCTGGTTTTTTTATCTCCTTTTCCCATGTTAATTATATTAGTTAGTTAAATATCCTTCAAAAATAAATATTCCCTTTAATTAAATGACCTATTAAGCCCATTATTTTACGAAAAGAATATTAAAATAACCTTTTTAGTAAATTGACAAGCAGGGTTAACACCAAACTGGCAAGTATCATAGTTGTGAATGGGATAATGACTTTTGAATGTTCAGATTCAATTCGGATATCCCCCGGCAAATGTCCAATCCAGCCAAGCTTATTACCGAAAAAATAAATAATAACACCAACAATCACAATCATGACACCGGCAATAATAATATTTTTTCCAAGCGATGTATGCATAAATGATTTTAAACCTTTATGCAAAATTAGTGGAAATGAATGATAATTTTGCAATACTATGATGAAACTAAGATATAAAAATATTCTGTTTGACCTTGACGGAACACTTACCGACTCGCAGGAAGGTATAGTCAACTCAATGAAGTCAGCCCTGAATGCATTAGGAAGAGAAATTAACAGTGAGGATAATCTGGCCAGATTTATTGGTATTCCGCTTCAGGAGCTTTTTTTGAACCATTTTGGTGTCTCAGCCGGAGAACTTGAGAAAGCGGTGTTTTATTTCCGGAAATATTATACCGAAAAAGGAATATTCGAAAAAAAAATCTATCCCGGTGTGGTAGAATTGTTATCCCGGTTGGCGGAAACATCGTATTTATATATAGCCACCTCAAAACTTGAAAAAAATGCGCTTATTGTTTTACAACATTTTAAAATTGAGCATTTTTTCAAAGGTATGGCTGGTGCCAACGCTTCAGGTACACATGCAGGTAAAGCAGAACTTGTTTTAAAAATTTTAAATGATTTCCAAATTCACAGAGAATCTCCAACGGTTATGATTGGTGACACCATTATGGATATAAAGGCTGCCAGTGAATGTAAAATTGACTCGGTGGGTGTAACTTACGGCTATGGTTCCGAAGAGGAGCTAACTGCCTGCAACCCCACTTTTCTGGCACATACTACTGATGAACTTAAAAGTATCCTAATTATCGACGAAAATTAATTCTACTTTGACAGATTGGTTAAAAAGCATGATTTTTCTGCATTTTTTACCCCTGACCCTGAAGGGAGAATACAGAAAAATCAACCTGTTCCCTTCAGGGATTAAGGGTAAAAACAGGTTGATTTTTTTAATGTGTCAAAGTAGAATTAAATTATTTTTAAAAATTACTGCCTGACAACTTTTTAATGATTCTTGAAGCTCGGCTAATAATTCCGGGTGAACCTGCCGGTAATAATTCTTTAAGTATACTTATCAATTCAGGAATTATTTCAGGTTCTTTTTCTGCAAAGTTTGCAAGAATATCCATGCAATATGCTTTGGTGGCAATAGATTGTGAATCGTCTGCCAACCAGTCAAAACACGAGTTAATGAGAATTCCTTCCTGATTTTTGTCTAAGTGCACAGGTATTTCGGCAAATATTTTCAATATACAGCGATGTAACTCTTTCTTCTTTTTAAGATGGTTCAGAACATCTTTCACATGCGGTTGGAACAAATAAGGATAATTTTCGGTACATACGTTCAATACCCTGCCAGCTCTCGACGACATGGGCATTGGCTCATAAAGAACCAGTTCCAGGATTTGTTTATAGTAATCCGGATGACATCCAACGTTCCGGATCACAATATCTCCAATCATTTTAGAGCTGTCTACAAGCTGATCTCTGAAGTTCATCGAAGAAAATAAATATAAGGTGCAACATAAATTTAAAAATACAGTTTTGTAAATTTATCCCTTTAAATTTGAAAAATTAAATCTTATGAATATGATGAAAGTAAAAAAGCCTTCCGAACAGGAAATTTCCCAGGCTAAATCGTGGAGCATTTGGAGTAAAGAGCCATCAGAATTTCCCTGGTTTTATGAAGCTAAAGAAACTTGTCTTATCCTTGAAGGACATGCCACTGTAACAGATAACCAAGGGAATACAATTAGTTTTGGACAGGGCGACTGGGTCGTGTTTGAACAAGGAGTAGAGTGTAAATGGAAAATAGACCAGGCAATAAAGAAACATTATAAATTTGGGTAAGAATCAGCCCTTCCATGTTACAGATCAATATTTAAATTAAATATGTTCACTGGCTGTTAAGGAAATTATTTCAGACTGGAAATTAAGAATTCAGAATTAATGACAAAAAAAACAATCATAGTTTTTCTTATCACTTTACTTGCTTCATGCAGTCCATATGGATTGACCAAAATTGATCTGCTTCTGCCAGGAGAGGTTTCCTTACCATCCGGAATTAAAAAGATTTCATTGGCTATGGTTCACAATGAATATACAATGCCAGCAGGCAGGTTTGATTCTATTGACAACCTGAAACTTGATCCTGAGTTTAATTACTATAAACTGGCCAAGGATATTCTATTTGGTATGCGTGATGAACTTGAAACCTCTCCCAAATTCGACACGATATTGATTTCAAAACAACACAACTTTGATTTAATAAGTTCCGGTTTAGATTATAACTGGACCGAAATAACCAGGATATGTAAAAAAGATTCCACCGATGCTCTCATTTTAATAAACCATATTTACTTAATTGATACCTTAAAGTTTATTCCTTCAGATGAAATGTGTTTCGTTGAGTATCAACTAAATAATCATCTCGACTACAATATATTCTATCCAAAACTTTTATTAGTTTTTGGTACATTTACATCTAATCATGCTACCGGCGCCTCAGAAATAGGGTACGACTGCAATGCAGCTTTGAATCAGCTGCCAGACGGCGGCGATATGCTTGTACAATCGTGTTATGAAAACGGTCAAAAAGCGGTTAGAGGGTTGGCGCCTTTTTGGGAGGATGATATCAACAGAGTTTATTATATAAAAGGAAATAAATTCCTGAAGGAAGGTACTTTTTACGCCAAAAGAAATATGTGGCATGAGGCAGCTGAATACTGGAGAAACGGTATGGAATCATCAAAAAAGAATATTACAGCAAAAGCAGCGTTTAATATGGCCCTTGTTTGCGAAATAGAAGACAGGATGGAACTTGCTAATAAATGGATTCAAATTTCAGACTCTCTTAAAAGCACAAATTTATCTAAACAATATCGCAATATATTAGATAAAAGAATGAAACAAAGAAGGACACTGGACCAACAGATGGATATTGAAAAGTAAGAATTTCATAATTTTATTCCTATTTTTGCATCTCTAAAAAATAGCTCATGTATAACACGGTTTTTTATATCATTATCGGAATAGTTGTATTTGATTTTCTCCTGGAAAGAATATTAAGTATCCTTAATACCTCCAGAATGAATGCTGAGCTGCCTGAAGAAGTGAAAGACGTATACGATGCGGAACAATACAAAAAATCTCAGGAATATAAAAAAACCAATGACCGGTTTTCCTTGATCACCAGTTCTTTCAGTTTCCTGTTAATCATACTCATGCTGTTTCTGGGAGGCTTTAGTTTAGTTGATGAGATAGCCAGAAATTATTCAGCAAGTCCTATTATTATTGCCTTGATTTTCTTTGGAATTTTAATGCTGGCTTCTGACATTATCAATACTCCCTTTGGGATTTATGATACATTTGTAATTGAAGAAAAATTCGGTTTCAATAAAACCACCCCAAAAACGTATATTCTTGATAAACTAAAAGGCTGGCTGATTGGTGCCATTATTGGCGGGGGACTACTCTCGCTGATTATCTGGTTTTATTTGAAAACTACCAGTATGTTCTGGATATATGCACTTATCGCATTCTCAGCGTTTTCAATTTTTATGTCTATGTTTTATTCCAACCTGATTGTACCTCTATTTAACAAACAAAAGCCACTGGAAGAAGGAGAACTTAAAAGTGCAATTGAAAACTTTAGCCAGAATGCCGGATTTAAATTGAAGAATATTTATGTAATCGATGGCTCAAAACGTTCTACCAAGGCGAATGCTTATTTTACAGGCCTGGGTGCAAAGAAACGAATTGTACTTTACGATACATTGATACAGGATTTATCGGTAAACGAGATTGTCGCTGTGCTCGCGCACGAAATTGGACATTATAAATTAAAACATACCCTGATTGGATTAATCCTTGGAATTATTCAAACAGGTATTACACTTTACATTTTTTCGTTATTGGTAGATAGTCCGCAATTATCCCGCGCTCTGGGTTCTCACCAACCAAGTTTTCACCTGGCACTGGTCGCATTTGGAATGATTTATAGTCCGGTTGCACTTATATCCGGGTTATTGATGAACATCTTTTCAAGAAAAAATGAATACGGAGCAGACCGGTTTGCAGGAAAATATTTTAAAGCAGATTATCTTATTTCTGCATTAAAAAAACTTTCTCATAAGAACCTGACAAACCTGACACCCCACCCTGCGTATGTATTTTTTCACTATTCACATCCTACGCTACTGCAGCGTATCAGGGCGCTGAAAAATAATTCGAATTCGCAGGCATACAATGACAAATAATTATATTTGCATCTGTTTAATAAGCCTCTTTAGCTCAGCTGGTAGAGCAGCTCATTCGTAATGAGCAGGTCGCGGGTTCGAGTCCCGTGAGAGGCTCTTTTCACTCCGAGCGGAGTCGAGGAGAGTTGATTATACTCCTTTGCTGAAGTTTTGAAATATGAAAGTCAGAAAGATTTTAGAAGTTTATGGCTATTAATAATAGATATATTTTATATTTTTGGCCGGTAATAAAAATGAATTGCGGTAGTAGCTCAGTTGGTAGAGTGTAAGCTTCCCAAGCTTAAGGTCGCGGGTTCGAACCCCGTCTACCGCTCAGAAAATTGGTTGATTGTACTCCTTCACTTAAATTACGGAGCATGAAAGGAGACTTGGTGATTGGAAGATTGTCTTGCGTGTCATTCCGAGCGGAGTCGAGGAGTGAAGATTGAAAATTTTGCACCGTATCTTGTAGCAAGGTCAAAATTTCGTTAGTGAAAAAAGGGCAGCATATTTGTCCATCCTTACCAGTAGATTAGTCAACTAACTGCTGATATGATTTATTTCCCTTTATAAGGAAAACCAATAAGAAAATTTCACCAGGAATACATCGTGAGGTTTCACCCGGAAAAGGTCTTTCATATCTGTTCCGTATGAAAATAATCCATCAGACGCGGTGCTTGTCCTGCTTTGAGCCCACACAAGAAAAAGGGTTGAGCCGGGTGAATATTCCCACCGAATTACAAGATTGGAGCGAAACTGCCGGAAATTGAAGTCGGGATTATCAAAAGAATAGTCATTAGTACCATCTATATTCTCGTCGATATTATAAACATTATCTACCGAATTATAACTAATCTCATTAGGTGAAAAAACATGATACCTGTCTTGAAACTCACCTGCATGCGTATCGGTTATTCTTTTAAAATTAGTATACTTTCCTGCTGAAACAAAAGGTTGTCCATAGTATTCCAACGTAAGTTCCGGATTAAGGGTAAAGTTTAACCTGAAGGTAAAACTCAGGGTCTTTTGATCCAGTCTGGCAAACAAATATCTTGGATCATTATTCATATCGGAGGTTTCAACATATTGCAGCTGATTGTTTTGAATGTTGTAATCCGGTCCAAAAGAAATTGACATTGCATTCATCGGTCGGATATCTGCACCCAGCCAGTATTCATGATACCGGTAGCTATCCAAATCGCCAATACCGTGATAGGTTCCGATGTTCATCGAAATTTTTTTCGATTGATCTGTTGAAACATTCAAATTGAATTCTTCACCCCCAGGTACGATAATCGAAGGCCCTCCCCTCAATAGGTTGGTGGAGATATTTTTGCTGATTAGCGTAAGTGAACCGTTTAAATACCATTTGTTCTTAAATTGCATACTGAAGTTCGTGTTTGCAAATTTTGAAAGCAGCTTGCCTGAAAAATTCCAGTACATCCAGTAATTTGTATTCAGGTAAAAATTTCTGAAGATAAAGAATGGATCTCTGATATAGTATGCTACCCATGTGCCATGGTGTATAACATCAGAATACCTCATATAGCCGATATCGTTGAATTCCAGTCCTGGTGATCGTACTGTAACACTGGTCTGAAATTGAACTCTTTTTTTGCTGGACTTTCCAAATTTAATGGTCCCCCCATAACCAGTAAGTGATGTCAGGGAAGAGTCGACTGATAAATAAGTTGCATCAGGACGTTGAAAATACCTTGCAGAAGACTGTTGTGTAGCAATAATGGCCTCTTCTTTACCCGTCACATCGCTAAGTTCTGCGTTTCCTGCCACATACCAGGTCCGTTCTTTCCAACTGTGTTTAAAGTCGATTCCTCCGGTATAAGCGGCGCGATGCAAATAATCCAGGGCAAGATTCTCGATATCCCTGTTCACCGCCGTGAATATTCCTCCGATTGTACTTTCCCCTTTGTTAAAATCCTTTTGCACACGTCCGACAAAATAGTTGGTGAGCGGCTCGACAGACTCTTGTCGTCTGATTCCTTCATTGTCAATCACCGCTTTTTCGTTCGCTGTTATACTCTCAAGTACTCCAATAGATAGTCCTTTTTTTGTCTTTCCAGAAAGTTTCGAGGCAGCAAGAATTGTGGATGCTTCCGGCATATCAACATATTCCGAATCCGATACATCCGGGTAATAATGCGGATATCTTCCTATCCGTCGCGAGTAGAAGAGGTTATCTGCGCCCATATTGCTAATCACAATAGTATTTGAAGGCTGAAACTGATAGATACCTTTTCCTTCAATAAAAAAAGGACGTCTTTCGGAAAAGTATGTTTCAAAAGCAGAAAGGTTTACTTCAGAAGGATCAGCCTCAACCTGCCCAAAATCGGGATTGATGGTGAAATCGAGCGTAAAATCATTGGTTATTGCGACTTTCCCGTCGAGTCCTCCGGATAGAGAACTTTTTTTACCGTTAAGAAAAGGGTTCCCCTCTTCTTTTTCGAATCGCTCGATGTTCCCAACAACATAAGGAAGTAATTCAACCTGCCGTTTCGGCTCAGTATTATTTATTCCATGAAGTTCACCAAAAAGATGAACCTGACCTGGTGAACCCTTAGGAATGTACTGCCAGTTGGAGCGTTCATCAAGCCGAAAGATATGACGCATAAACTGGATTCCCCAGATATGTTCAGCTTTTTTCCCAAACCGCAGCTGACTAAAAGGAATTTTCATTTCGGCACACCACCCTTTATCATCGATTGAAGTTTTAAGATACCACACAGGATTCCAGCTTGCATCCCAGTTGTTCCCATCCTGAGTAACCGCTTCATCACCTTTGGCACCGGATGCCATGGCAGTAAATGAGAAAGCGGTTTGCTGATCATAATAACTGTCTATATTAATTTCAACCATATCACCATCGAAGTAATCCCTGCGCGATATTCTTCGGCTTATTTTTTCAGGTACTGAATCGTAAGCCCGGATAAATACATACAGGTTGTTGTTGTCGTACAAAATTTTAAAAGCAGTTTGTTGGGAAGGCGGTTTGTTTTCATAAGGTTCAATCTGGACAAAATTATCACCCCACTCCACCAGATTCCAGCAACTATCGTTCATCAACCCATCGATAACAGGCGCTGTGCGGGTAAATGCAGTTTGGTAGGTTTTCTTGTCAATAGTCTGGGAATGACTGGTTGTAAAATAGAACATTAGAAATAAACCAATCGCACTAATTTTCAAACAGGTAAAATTCATTAAGGGTTGGATTATAGGATTTATTAATTAACGCAAAATAAAGACTGAAAATATATTGGAATGCTGCAATATGGATGATTTTTTAGGAAATTTATGATTTATAAAGTAGGCGAGACATTCGTATCGTATTTATTTCACAAATTCTCTATCAATCATTATAGGGGCGAACCTGCTTAATGTATAACTGCCGGGACTTCCCATCAAGCTTGAACTCAACATCATAACCGATATTCAAATATGCTAACGTATTGATATCATTCCCTGTAAAATGTTTTTTTATTACTTCCAATTGATTGGCCAGGTTTTGTATTTCTTTTTCAGACATAACCAATTGATTGTCATTGAGACTGGAATAGGTAAGTATATCGATCACTATTTTATTTTTATAAATGATATTTGATTTAGCAGGGAAACATATAAACTGATCGCAGGTCACCCCGGGTTTTGGTCTTACCACGCTTTCATCTCCAAGTTGGGCATTCACTAAAAATCCGTTGCTAATATTTCTATAAATATTTTTGGTTATTGCAACCCCATTAACTTTTTCATGTTGAAAAGACCTGTGTACAAGAATGCCCATAGCTAAATTTTCGTGGTTAATATTAAAATACACCCGCTCGCTAAAGGCCTGATATGACCAAAGACTTGCCCAGACTGACTGAATCGCTTTTTCAATCGATTTTTTTGGATTATTAAGTTCCCCCGTTTTTGATGCATACAATCCGGCTCCGGAGAATCCTTTTAAATCTTCTGCGTTTGTAGATGATCGAAACCTAAACCTTGAGTACCCTAAGTTATTCGTCATCTTTTTTTCAACTTCTTTAAGTAAAACAGGATCAACGTGCGTATTAATAATTCTCTTTCTTATTACCAGCAACATTTTCTCCACACGTTTTTGATTTTCCGGGATATTATGAATCAGATTATGAATTAATCGATCAGCCCTGGACTTTTTGGTATGCTGTACATAAAAGTAAAAAGGTATGGCAAATGCACATTCGGGAGTCATAAAATCAGCATTTTTGCTTAGATCATAAAGAATGGCAAAGTTTGTTGCTTTAGTCCCCACAACAGAAGAGGAATTACGATTAAGATATTGGATATCAATAAGTGAGTCAACAGAAAGATCAGCCTTTAAATCGATGCCGACCTTTGGGGTATTATTTATTTTTGATGTATCGGGTTCTATTAAAAAAGTATCTGCCTTTACAGTAAGTCTTACCTGTTTTCCCAAATACTTCTTGATTTCGGTATTATTAAAGATATTTGTGTAAGCACAAATTGGTATTTTTCTGTTCTGACCTAAAATTGAAATATGACTTAACGGTGTCTGAAATTCAGTAACAATAACACCTGCCACAGCAGGAAGATAGTTTGGAAGGGTTTTCAGAATAATGATTTCATTTGGTTTAACGGGATTCTTTACCTTTTCAATGTCTTCGACTATTCTAAGTACTCCCGTATTATCAAATTTACTTATTGGTTGATACGTAAGATTTCCGTATATTTCAGAAGGCTCTATCACAGCTATGTTTGTTATCAGACTATCCTGTAATTTTTTAAGTCGGGGATTGCTGATTAGGAAACAGAGTTTTTCGGATGCAAATGTTGAGTTTTTAACCAATTCATACATTTTAATAATTTGTCCTGCTGTCATAAGATCTATTGGAGATAAGTCAATTACATACTTATCAATCGTCTGAAAATAATTTATATTGGCAAGCAGGTATTTTTTCTCAGGACCATTTGAATAGTTTCTTTTGAAAAAATTTCCCATTCCAGCAATATAATTCAATTTGTCTTCACAAAAGACATAGTGGTTTTTATACCGGTGAGAACTTAAAAAATACAAACTATCATTCTTCAAATCATATACAATTTTTACAGCGGTCACTTTTCCATATTTATTTGTTAGCGGATCGCCACATAGTAAATCATAATCTGTTTTATTTTTCAATACTGAGAGATAATCCTGGGAGTAGACAGAAAATACAATAAAAATAAGGATAGCGGCTGTTAAAATGCTTTTGATCATAAATTTGTTTAGGGTATTTGAAATAAATTTTTCTGAATTAAACCAATAAAAAATCATTTCTTGTATGGACAGCAATTTACAAAAATTCCTGAAATGGCAATTACAGATTATTCAATAATACAGTTTAAATAGGCTGGATTGAAACAGGGGTATCTATATTCAAATAATTGTTGGGCACAGTGACAAACTTTTATATCGGATTTCATGCACCGACTTAAAATTGCCTTTATTCTCCCTATTTCCCAAGTTTTCATGCCAGTTTACTAAGCAAACTATTTGTTTTGTATTTGAACATAGGGTATCTCAAAATATAATAAAATTCCAAATCATTGAAATTATCTATTATGGATATAACTATTTTATTATTTTTTCTTGTATTATTTTTTGATTGGCCAATTGCACTTCTATTATATAAGTTCCTTTACTCAAATGTTGGACATTAATCTTATTACAACCCGATCTTTGTGTTTTAACCAATTCTCCCTGAATATTATACACCTTGATTTGCGAAATTATAGTTGAACTATTTAAATAAATATCTTGTTGTTCGGAGTTATAAAAAATCTTTAAATCTTTTGATACAATTTTATCATTAACTAAATCGGGTAAGGCTTCATTTAATAAATTATTTGAAGGTTCTGATTCTCCATAAGGGTTGGAATAAACTGCGGTTACCCAAACCTCTCCTATGATTCCAATTTCCATATAAATAGATGTTTCTGATACTGAAGCCAGAATAGTCGTATCATTTTCATCATAGTTATGATAATACAAGTTATAGTATTCTAAATTGGTGCTCGTGGAGTTTGTATCAGGTGTGTCCCATGAAAAATGAGAACAATAAGTTGGCCCCAATATAGAACTTCCTGCACAATATCCCGATTCTTCAATCATAATATAATCATAACTGAAATCAAAATTTGTCGGAACTGGAAATTGTGCCAAAACCAGCATTGAATTCATTAACAATAAGAATCCAAGAATTGTTTTCATAGGATTTTTAGTTAAAAATAACTATCATTCAGACAAATTTTATATCTACTTCCAGCTTTTCTGTATTTCTTAGAAATTTAAGAGGTTGCACAAAAATCCTATTCACCAAATAATTGTCACAATGAGCACTTTTCTGTTGTTCTACTATGGCAAGTGGGTAGTCAAAATGTACTGATAATTAACTGATATTATTTCTCGACTCCGCTCGAAATGACAGAAAGATAAACTTTTTGGACCACCTCAATGTATAATCAATTAGTTAATTTTATAATTTACAATCTGACATTAATTATTTAATAACCACTTTCCTGGTATAAACAAATGTATCGAACTTAACTCTCAAAATATATACTCCTGCCTTGCAGCCAGATACATCAATTATTTCTCTGGAGTTATCCTCACAAGTCCTGGTCATTAATGTCTTTCCATCTATTGAAAGAAGTTGAATCTCTTTGGGATTGGTAAAAGAACCAAATTCAATATTCAGATTTTTATCCGTTGGTGTCGGGTATACTCTAAGATTAACATTTTCCAGATTCTCAATTCTTAAAGGACTTGCCCAGTCAAATTGCATCCAGTTTATGTTTACACCAATATTGTTGAATTTGAACTTCAATGTATACTGGCCCTCCGGCAAACCCATTTGTATGGTATTGCTCACCCAGTCTTGCCAATCGGAAGTGGCAGGGAACGTTATGGTTTGTAAATAGGTATCATTAATAAGTACATCAAAATCGCCGGCATACCCTGCATGTCTGAAAATTACATCATAGAAACCTGCAACGGTTATGTCGAGATTATAGGTAACCCAGTCACCGACATCCACAAATCCCAAATCTAACCCACCTCCTATATCGGAAGTTGTTTCTGTCTGCAATCCAAGCATTTCTGCATAGTTTTCGGCTTCAATTTTAAAGAATTTTCTTACTCCATTTTGACTAACCGAAATAGAATCTGTTAAAATACCCTGGCTATATATATAAATTTTGCCTGATCGGGTTGCCTCGTCCGGATTATCTGCTTTACTGTTTACCAGGAAAGTTCCGCTTCCGCTGCCATTTGTCAGGTTCAGATCAATCCAGTCTGCCGTGGAAGAAAGCTGCCAAATTGTATTACCTTCAATTACAATCTGAACTCCGGTACCTCTTTTATAAGGCAATTCAACATTGTTGGAAGAGAGGATAAAATATTCCGGCATGGAATCAGTGAAATTATTAAGGTATTCACTCTGAACCGCGCCTGCAAGAAATGCAAGAGGAGCATCCCAGTTAATCGCTACCTCGTTGGTCGTATAGCTGCATTGATTATTAAGATAAGCTTTTGCCGGTAAGGTAGAAGGATAAGCTGCAATCCCACAATCATCTTCCATGTTACCTGGATTTGCGCCACCCACAAGCATTCCGGGAATAGGCTCGGTAATTCCATCGGATGCCGATATACGATGATGGATAGAAACCGGACGTTTTGTCCCGATACCGGTAACAAAACAATACGTAGTAGCATTTCTGCCGAGCAAATAATCGAGCGAAGATAAAGCAGCATTAAAATAGGTTGCATTATGTGTCAAATGATATGCCTGCAGAAACAGCATTCCCCAATTGGCGTATGCGTTGTTACCTCCCCAGAAGAAAAAATTTCCGGGTATCCTGTATGGAGAAGTTGCAAGGTTACTTACGGTATTGGAAACCAATCCCGTTAATTTACTTTTTGCAAGTGAAGTGTCTGCAACCGAAGTAAGTGAATCCTTATTTACAATCAGGGACAATAATCCCAGTGTTTTTACCCCACTCCAGCCAGGCAGGTCATAAGAAGCATCCAGATGTATATCATCATTATATTGTTCATCCTTTGTGGTGATATACAATTCAGCCGCACACCATGAAAATTCATCCGTAAATGTATTATCGCCATATTCACCTGTACCGACATGAGGATAAATACCCGATGCTGCCGGATTGGTAAACGGTACATTGGGGTTACTTTTGGCCCACTGCCATGCATCTTTTGCCTGTTTCAGCGCCTGATCAGCCAAATCGGGCAGAAATTTTTTATATATTCTGGCCGTCATAGCCATAATAGCTGCAAAATCAAGCGTTGCAGCAGTTCCTTTAGCACAAACATACCGGGTGGCAGTAACTTTAGAAGGCATAATAAAACTGCTGAAGGAAGCCTCTGTGGTTTTATGATAAACCCCTCCGTCGCTTGTATCCTGCATGGTCATCATCCATTTTATATTCCATAGGGCTTCGTCAAGAATATCCGGAATACTGTTGTTACTTTCAGGTATATGGGTATTTAGCGTATCATAATATGCCGAATATGTCTCATAGGCTGACAAAAGTGTAAAAACAGTAATTCCCGAATTCACAATATACTTGTTATAATCGCCGGCATCGTACCAGCCTCCGGGGGTTGAAATAACCGTACCTGCAGGTCTGTTGGCCGAAGCCGCTGAGGGCAATACTACTACAACTGTATCGGGATGTCCTTCTTCCCTGGCATACACTCCTGCAAATTCGCTCGTTATTGGCATAGATGCCCTGTTATAATAAAAGCCCTTAAGTGCAGCTTTTGATAACGGGACTAATACATCATCTTTTATAGAAAAGGTGACAGATTTTCCCAGACCATCTACCACCAGAACATAATTACCTGAGGTTTGCAGTAACGTAAAATCTGCGATGCTCACATTTTCATCCGAAGAGGAATAATATTCAGAAGGTAAACACTTTCCACGGAATACTGTTGAACTCAAATCACCGGTCATTATTTTAAAACTGTCGGATGGTAAATTAACAATGGCCGCATATTTAAGCGAATTCGGTAAAAAACCTACCTGGTTTAACCGGATATCATAGGTTGTGCTCTGAGCCATTATATTTATTGTAGTAAGGCTGAAAACTATTGTACAGAGGATATTTTTTATTTTCATATTTTTGAGATTACGATTTATGCTTTCTGTTTACAGAAGCTAAAAATAGTTAATTTTTTGCTGGTTGGTTCAGATTAGGCAAAGGATACAATAAATATTCTCAGATAAGATTTGAATCAAAAATACATAATTTCCTGAAATAGCAAATTCAGGTTATTCAAATGTATCGGGGAATTTTCAGAATAAGATTATTTTTCCTGAAATTTTATTGGCTTTTAAGAGGCAGTGTGAATTTAATCCTTTATGGTCTGAGGATCGATGTCACGAATAACTATTTTTTCAACTGAATTTTAAAAACCATAGCAATATCGTTTGGATTATACCGAGGCTTTTCAATCAACAGGTAATCTGCATTTTGTTGCCATTTGATTTTTTCATCACTTCCGAGCAATTCAATTTTAGCAACTAAATTTTGAGAATGCTTGCTACTCAGATTTTTAATTCTGATATCTTCATCAGGAATTCCTAATACTGTTACATATAATATGTTATCTTTCTTATTAAAACGGATGTCTTTTGATGTGAATTTCATTTTGCCTTCGTTAAATCCCTGGGCATTAATAGGATTAGCTGTCTCAGCGGAAGGACCTTCGCCATATACTATCCACGGACGGGTATCAAAAATACTTTCCTTATTTACATCCATCCAGGCAGCTATATCTTCGAGTATACCAATTTCCTTTTCATCGACGGAACCATCGCCCCGAACAGGAATATTTAACAACAAGTTTCCATTTTTACTCACGACATCAATCAACATGTGAATGACAGCCTTAGCCGATTTGTATTGATTATTTTCATAAATAGAACGTTTATAATGCCAATCTCCAATACATGTACATGTTTGCCAGGCTTGAGGCTGTATTTTATCAGGCGCTCCCCGCTCAACATCCCATACCATACACTTTTTTTGTACTTCCGTCAGAATTTTTCCAAACAAAACAGCTTCAAGCTTTCCGTTGTGTAAAGCCATGTTGTTATTATAGTAATGAGCAGCAATTTTTAATCCTGCATCACTCACAGGATATAAAGGAAGACCTGTATCATCAAAATACAGCAAATCAGGATGAAACTGATTAATTAAATCAATGGTACGGTTATAGAATTTATCACAATAATCCTGAGAAGGAATAGATGCGCCATTTTCCCAACCCCACTGCTTATGAATAGAGCTAACATTTTCGCTACCTTCACTTAATGGATGGTTCTGTGCATAAAGTTCCTGGGGTTCCAAACCTTCCCACCATGTTCCTGTACCATCATCTTTTGTCAGTTTTCCATCATATGGCACTCCTGCCAATTCTCCATCTTTATCAGATTGCTGCGCAGTTTCATACCAAATCCATGCATGTGAAGCATGTACGCTTAATCCAAATGGAAGATTATTATCCTTTGCAGCCTTAGCCCATCCGGCAAGAATATCCTTATGAGGACCCACCCTGACAGAATTCCATTCCTGATATTTACTATCCCACATATCAAAATTATCGTGATGGTTGGCCATAGCAAAAAAGTACTGTGCACCAACACGTTTATATAAAGCAACCAGTTTTTCAGGATTCCAGTTTTCTGCTTTCCAGTCGTTAATTACTTCTTTAAAGCCTGCTTTTGAAGGATGGCCATAATGTGCTACATGCCAGTTGTATTGTGGTCTTCCCTGCACATACATAAAGCGGGCATACCAGTCTCCCTGTTCAGGCTGACATTGAGGTCCCCAATGTGCCCAAATACCGAACTTTGCATTTCGAAACCACTCCGGAATTTCATACTGTTGTAATGATTCCCATGTAGGCTCAAACTTACCCGAAGCAGCTACTTCTGTATTCGGACGAATCGGGGAAGGATATCCTGATTGTGCGAAAACCACTTGTTGAAAGCAAAGTGCAACTATTAGTATAAAAGAATTTTTCATGACAAACGTTAAGGTAATTTGTTGTATTGATCTTATGAAACAGAAAAAATATATTAATTCTGAAAAAAGTTTTTATCATTCATATGAATCTAAAGACGCCTGATATTCCTTTCTTAGTTCCTCCACAGTTTTCAGAATGGTTTCTACTTTAATATCCTGTACCTGATCATCCATATTGATACAACATATACCTGTAAG
Source organism: uncultured Bacteroidales bacterium (assembly GCA_963781805.1). GTDB lineage: Bacteria > Bacteroidota > Bacteroidia > Bacteroidales > UBA10428 > JAFGPL01. The sequence continues at coordinate 6,172,888 of CAWAHF010000004.1, read as the reverse complement.
AAAAGGATTATCTGAATCAAGCACCAATTTCCTGATAATACGTTCGATCTCTTCAGTTGATTTGTTATTGATACTCACAGGATCGAGCCGGATGTTAAAAAAGGTGTTTGGGAGGGCCGTTCTTAACGTTTTTACATCACCACCCCAACCCACATCAAGAAAATCCAGATGGGGAATTTTTTTAAACAAATCCGCATACCTGTGAGGATCTGGTCCGCAATAATGTATTCCAAAGGGCCTGTGTTTTTTACTCCATTCAATATCTATAGGTAAAATAAATTCTTCGTATTGTTCATTGGCAATCATGGTATGCGTGCATTCCGAATGCAGAAAAACAGGTTTTTCAAATGATGCAACCACCCGGTTTACGGAGATTGATGAGGTTCCCGTTTCTTTCTGAATCCCATTTACAAAAAACTCAATGACCGAGGCCATATCTGCAAAATAGGCTTTGATATTATCCGGTTGCATCAGGAAATCCGCTAATACTTCATTTCCCCTTACATCCATCGCCAGATTAAGGACTCCTCCCCAGTTTACATCGCCAGATAAATACCCGAATTTCGTCTTCAGGGTATCGCACATATTCCGGAATTTCTTAAATACCGGGCTATTGAACGCATCGTTCTTATCCACTGTCAGCTCTTCTTTGTTTAATGGGATGACCGAAGGAGCTGAGTCTTCAGCGTATACAATATCACAACCTAACATTTCAGAAAGCATAAATCCGGCAGCATTATGCACGGCGCCAATTTCGGGACGTATTAATTTATAATCCTTACCAAGACCATACCTGCCAAATTTTTCGTAAAGGAGTTTTTCCATCGATTGTTCACTTTCAATCCTTTTCAACGGATGGAAAAAGAATTCCTGATCAAATGTAATCCCTGTATTTCTAAACCACCACGAAGGATGGTAAACAATATCGACAGGCAGTATTTTTTCGATAAATTGCGACTTTATCATTTTTAGTCGTCTTACTTTTAATTACAATTTATAAAAATTTTAAAAATGTAATAGTGGCTGATTAAATTCAAAGGTCTCAAAGCTTAACAAGATTCAATAAGAAAACATCATTTTCCCTAATCTCCATTATTTTTGAAAATACCCCTGATGATTTAATCCTGATAATTTCTTTGGAAACCGGAGAACCATTATTTAAGCACTTAATAGCTTCAACCTGCTGTTTCGTAAGTTGATTCGGCTTATCTATTGATAAATAAGAGGTGTACGGATCATTCACCCGATAACCTACTTTGTAAACCTCATACTGATAATTCCCAGCTGGTATACCTGATAGTTCCAATTTAACTTTTCCTTTTGGCTTCGAAGGTAAATCGCGAATATAATAGTCCTGATTATTTATAGAATCGGGAAGCGTGAAGGTGAAATCCCAAAATAACACCTGCATATCTCCTTTCGCGTTTTTACATGCCCAGGATGAACTATCCGTATTTTGCAGTTCCGTTTCTCCTAATTTGTTGAGTAAATAGTACGAAAAATAGGCGGATTTTTTAATCCCCTGATAATTTAATAATCCGAATCCCCCATGAAATGGTGTAAATCGTGGACCAGCTTCTTCAAAAATATCGGTAAAAACCCAATACGACATTGAGTTTGCAGCAGCTCCAACTTGTTTTATTTTCTCAAGAATATAGGCTGCCTGATGATAACTGTCGTGGATAGGGTCAGTCGGTGTATAGGAAGAGCTCCATTCGGTATAATGCAGTTCCAGATTGGGCATGGCAGAATTTGAAATTTGCCTGCGCGAATTTAAAATATCACCGCTGACACTCCATTCATTTTTATCCAGGATGGTACCGGTGGTTCCGTATTGGTCTAAAAATCCTTGTTTAACTCCATAGGTATGTGTCGAAATAAAGTCTATCGGGACAGAATTTTTATCGCAGAACCGGATCATTTCGGGCACCCAGGCAGCTCCTGCTGTGGCAGGACCTCCAACTTTATACTCTTTGTTTACGCCTTTTATTGCACGTACGCTGTATTCATATAATTTAAAATAATCGTTTTGCGTACCCGTCCAGAAACCATCCTTCAGGTTCGGTTCGTTCCAGACCTCGAAATACCATGTCTTAACTTCTTTGACACCATAACGTTGGGTAAAATGGAGTGTGAGATTGCGGATTAAATCTTCCCATTTTTTATAATCTTTCGGTGGAGTGACATTTCCTTTCCACCAAAAAATAGTCTGGTCTCCGCTGGCAAGCGCTGAAGGCATAAATCCTAATTCAACAAAAGGTTTCATCCCGATGCTCAGGATAAAGTCGTACAAAACATCAATGTATTGATAATTGTATTCAGGATTTCCCTTTTTATCTTCACGATAAACACCCATATCATCGGTTAATAAACCGTGCATCCGGATATAATTAAAACCACATTCTTTTTCCACAAGCGCCAGTTGTTGTTGCCAGTCAGCCCGCAATCCTTCATTTGCTCTTCCGGCTCCTATACACTCTTTATACATAGTATTCAATTTTCCAGCTACCTTGTTGTAGTCTATTTTTATGATTCTTTCATGTGAATCGGAATTTTTGATGTTTGAATTTTGCCCAAACAATTCAACTGAAGCCAGGCATAATAAAATAGTCAGCAAAAAAAAGTTTTTTTTCATTTATATAAGTTTAAGTTAACTAATTCCTGTCTATCGTAATGAATTACCAATTTATATTTATCGTGGTAAATGGCTGACTTTTTTGACAGTTTGTAAATATAGAAATCAATTTTGAATTTTGTATCTGTTGAACCGAAACGGAAGCAGGCTCTACTGAGGAGCAACCTGCCAGGGATAGGTTCTCCCGACGAAGTATCGTTTGATAGCGGGTTTCAGTTTTTGTGCCCGCTATTTTTTGATGATACTTTTGAGGGTATATGCCTAAAAAAACCTTATGCCGCATACTCCACAGGTGTTTTATAGTTTAATGCCTGATGGGGCCGTTCTGTATTATAATCTTGAATCCATCTTAGAGTAATTCCTTCTGCTTGAGAAATACCATAGAATAGATTAGCATCTAGTACATCCTCACGAAATGTTTTATTAAATCTTTCCACAATTGCATTTTGTTGAGGCTTTCCTTTTTGAATCCTACTCCAGATTATCTCATTTTTCTCAAGCCATTTCTGGAATAATTTGGATCGAAACTCTGGCCCGTTATCCGTTCGAATTTTTTTAGGTTTTCCACTTATCTCGATCTTTTGTTCCAGGTATTGAATTACTACTCTTGCTGGTATATTAAATCCGATTTTAATGCCTATACATTCACGATTAAAATGATCAACTATATTCAGGATACGTATCTTCCTTCCATCAACCAACGCATCGCTCATGAAGTCCATCGCCCATTCTTCATTTCTTGAAAAAGGTATCTCAATAGGATTAACAGGTGTCTGTTTCATTCGTCGTTTAAGTTTTTTACTCAACGAAAAACCAGATTGCTCATAAACTCTTCTGATCTGACTAGGACCATATTCCGGGTATTTCTTTCGCACTAACGCAATAATTTTATTACGCCCTTTACGACTATTCCCCATTATATCTATTATGGCAGATCTTATTTTTGCATCTTTTTCAGGCATTCTCTTCTTATAATAAGCTCTTGTTCGGGTGCAACTAATGATTTTACACGCCTGGGTATGACTTAATTTACGATATTGTTCCTTTAAATAAATTAAGCATTGCACCTTCTGACCAGGCGTTAAAACTTTTTTGTTACAATATCTTTAAGCGCTTCATTCTCAAGACTTAGATTTGCATACATCCGCTTTAAACGTGAATTTTCATATTCTAGCTCCTTTAAACGTTTTAATTCGCTTACGGTCATTCCTGAGTATTTATTTTTCCAGTTGTAAAAGGTAGCATCACTTATACCGTGTTTACGACATATCTCTGATACCTTTTGTCCTTGTTCTTGCTCTTTTAGAATAGCTAAAATTTTTGTCTCACTGAATTTGATCTTTTTCATACGCTACTTTTTAATTGTTAAAGTTAAAAACTCTATTTTTAACTTGTCTTAAAAAAGCAGCCCAGTACCTCGTTATTAAAGGAGCAAGTTACAAAAATATATGAAATGGGATTCACAGGTAACTAAGTTTTTACAGCTAATTTGATTATTGCATGGCTCAGAGCCACAAGTTGCAGACTTGCGGCAGGAGTGGGATCGTAAACTTGCAGCAGGGTCGGATTTTAAAATATATATTGCCGTTGAATATTCTGAAAAAATAGATCTTAGTTCTCACAATATTTATTTTTTAGGTCTAAGAATTCTTTGTCTCGATAACCCAATGAAGACGCTTTTTCCCAATCGGAACAAACGTTTTTTTTGTTACCGCCAGAGGATAAAACACTTAAACCTCTCTTATAGTATAAAACAGGATGTTTTGAGTTTAATTTTATCGCATTAGTATAATCTTTAAATGCGGCAGTATAGTTATTTAAACAATCATTAATTCTACCTCTCAAATAATAAGATTTGTATTCATTGTTCCTAAGTTTAATGGCTAAATTAACATCAGAAAGTGCATCTTGACAATTTCCAATTTCCATTTTTGTCCCTGCTCTATTAATATATGCTTCATCACTTTTGGGATTGATAATAATTGCTTTATTGAAGTAAATTAATGAATTGTAATAATCATTTTCTAAAAAATGAATACTTCCCATTATAAAATTTGCATCAAAATTTGTCGAATCTAATTCTAATACTCTTTTAAAATCAGTTTTTGCATTATTATATTTTTTCATTATCATGTAAGTACGTCCCCTGTTTATAAATGCAGCCAAATCATTTGAATCAATCTTAATTGCTTTGTTATAAAAATAAATTGCAGAATCATATTCTTCTATTTTAGATTTTATAGTACCAAGATTATTAAGACCGGCCTCATTTTGAGGATTATAATATATTGCCCTTCGAAAATCTTTTTCCGCTTCAAAGAATAATTTCTGTCCTAATTTAATTATCCCTCTATCTGAATAAGCCTTATCAAATTTTGAATTATACTTAAGAGCATCATTGAAACAATTTAAAGCAAGTAATGATTTTCCAATTTTATAGTATATCAATCCGAGATTGTAATATGCATCGTAATTAGTTGAATCTAAATCAATAGCTTTTTTATAATCGGTTATTGCTTCATCATATAATCCTAAAATGGTTTTGACATAGCCTCTATCAAAAAAAGTTTGAAAATCAGTAGAATCTTTCTTTATAACAAAATCGAAATCTTCCATTGCAGCATGAGCCTTATTTAAATTGATATTATTTAGTCCCCTTAAGTAATAACTCTTTGTATTGTTAGAATCAAGTTCAATGGAAAAATTCAAATAGTCTATTGCTAAGTCAAAATTATTATCGAAGGAGAGAAGAAGTGCATGAAGGTAGAACAAAATAGATTCAAAACCTCCGGATAGCTTTCCTTCCAGAACTTCATCTAATGTTGCCGGTTGGAATTCGTTAAAATCTTGCTTATCCTTAATGTATATAATATTCTTAATAATATCGTTAGTAATATAATTTAAAACAATCTTATCAGTTTTATTATAGTCTCTGTTTGCCAAATATATTCCATATATGAGGATGTCCGCATTATGATGATTCAGTAAATAATATGCACTATCTTGATTAAAATTTTGGGTTACGCTAAATTTAAGATAATAGGTATTTATATTTAGCAAATTTTTATTTGCATAATCATCTAACCTGTTTTTTATTATAAAACCTATATCATAGCCTTCCTTTTCTTGTATTTTTTTAAATGGTAGAATAAGAATTCTAAATCCATTTCTTTTTGCAGTGAATACTGGTTCTTCTTTATATACATTAATAAAAGAGTCTTTTCCCTTAAAAGGATGATTATATATAAAAAGTGCAATGAAAATTCCTACAATACTAATAATGACACCTAATATATTAACAGGTAATCCAATTATAGTAAATTTATTTGGCCAACTGTAGTCTTTATAAACTTTGGATTTGGGAAACAATCTCATTTGCACTAATCACTAAAGGTATCTTTTTACTTCCTAATTCTTTGAAAGCAAGTTACTTTATTCTATAAATAAAGTAAAGTTTTTTATGATTTAGTTATAATTCAGATATCAACAATGAGGTTATAACAGAGATTGATTTCGGTCACCCTGGAAAGTGCAAAGAACGCAAAGTATTATTTTTTAATTATATATTCTTTGTGCACTTTGCGCAGACTTTGAGTACTTTGCGGTTAAGATTTCTTTTGGACAGCCTCTTTTATACGAAGCATAATTGATTTGATAATCTGCTATTATTTACTAAATTTGCACCTCCAAAACCGGTCCGTAGCTCAGTTGGTAGAGCACGTGACTCTTAATCATGGGGTCGAGGGTTCGAGCCCCTCCGGACCGGCGACTTTCAAAGGTTTTCAAATTTCTTGAGCAAGATATTTGCAAACTTTTTTTATCATTTTTCCATTCAGAAATATAATACTTCATTAATTGCAGTGTTTTCGGGATTTGTATAAAGGTATACTATTTATCCCGAAAAGATCATTTTTAATAATCATGAGGTCGCGGATTCAATTCCTTAGTCGTATCAATATAATGTACAATTTCATTAAATTAATTTTGAGCAGATATTTGTTTGTACAATAATTTACACCTTAAGTCAAGTAATTTAAATTAAAAACTTATCAGAACTCCTAATTATCTTTAAATTGAATCAAATCTTTTCATATAGGATTCAAAGCCATATCAATTTTCCTTTTCATGTATCACAATATCATAATTTTTCAAAAAAGTGAATCAAAACTTTATCAATTTTTAATTCTAAGAAATGTAAGTGAATAAATTTTAAAAAAAGTGAATCAAAAGTCAGTCAAAGTAGGATAAATAGGACATTTTAACCTTTTTTATTTTTTTAAATTAGGATCGAATATGATGTTACTTTTTATTGGATGTATCAAATAAAAAAAAATATTATTAAATGTCTTATAATTTAAATATTATTTTCTATCTTGTTGGCTTGTTACTCCCGCCTAATCAGCCATATAGCCCAATAACCGCCTGTGACTGAGGGGGCGGAAGCATGCCTGAAATCAAGCATTTTTGATGTAAATGCATTGTAGAAAGCTGGCAATTGGCATAAAACGTACCTGCTTATTCCTAAATTAAGGAAACTAGCTATCTGGCAAATAAACATGTTAAATTGCAGAAGCATTTTTATTCAAAAGTCATATTACGTTACAACCATAGAAGTAGCCTGATCCATATATGGTTGCCATTTTACAAGCTGGTACATGTTGTTTTTAAGAAGTTTGCGAAACCCATAATCGTAGCAAAACCAGTAAACATGGCCGCCATTTGTTCGGTAAACAGAGTTTGAAAAATTGAAATTAAATTTTCTTTCTTCCAAAATTTGCTTATCCACAATGCATTTCCCCGATGGATTTAATTCGGCCAGGATATCACGGTTTTTGCGCAGTATTATGTGAACGTTGGATTTATGTGCATTAAATTCAGCATTCACAGAGTAGCAATACTTTGATCGGCATGTGCCGGAACAAAATTTTTTATCCGGACATCCGATTAATTTTTTCCCGCAACATAAACAGGTTTTTTTGCTCTGTATAAAAGGATTGTATTAATGATTTACTAAAATAAGCGTTTAAAAAATATTAAACGTTTGTTCAGCTTTATTTTTTTGAGAAACTATATTTATGAGGGTTTTTATTTTATTTTAACAATTAATATTTGGTAATATACACCCGTTGCCAAACGGTAAAACAGGATGGATCTCAAAAACCTAAAGAAATGGAAAAAGATTGTATTTGGCTTTATAGTTATAAGTAACCAGAAGGGGAAATGTACACCTGTTGAGACATACTTCTGCCACCCAATTTTTTGAACCGGGCACTGACATAAGATACATACAAAAGCTTTTAGGGCACAGCAGTATAAAAACAACTGAAATATATACACATATTGCCAATAATGACCTGGTAAAAATAAAAAGTCCGATGGATGATTTGGGGATTTAGCAAATAATCAATAAATTTCGTATTTATGAAACAGACTATCAAAAAACATGACTATACAAACTATAATACTCACAAACAATATTTTACGCTCATCAAACAACTAACGATATAAGCGAAATATACTTACCTATTGAAAAAAAGGTAAGTATATTTAGATGTTAGCTTGCATTGTAAAAAACCGCACTACGACAATGATACAAATAAATTGATATGGCAAGAACAACATTTTGGGACGTAATTGAAAAAACGATTGAGAAAGTCGGAACTCCACTTTCAGCCAAAGAGATTTGGGATAAAGCCAATGAGATTGGAACAATCGGGGATTTTACAACCAACGGTAAGACTCCATGGGCTACAATTGCAGCTTATTGCTACGTGGATATTAATAATAACGGAGATGATTCAATTGTAATTCAAACAAGTGAGAGACCTGCTCAGTTTTTCCTTCGTAAATTGGCGACAAAGACAGATGTAGAGAAACTCCAAAAGCAGAAAGATACCGAACAGATTAAAAAAGATAAAGTTGAACCTAAAAAGTTCAATGAAAGAGATTTACACCCAATTGTAGTTTCTTATGCATCGGTAGATACGCATTTTAAAGCAAACTTAAAGACTATTTATCATGAGAACTCCAATAAAACAACAAAAGGACAAAATGAGTGGTTACATCCTGATTTGGTTGGTGTTTATTTTCCGTTCAAGGATTATGCAACAGAAACACGAGAGATACAAGACTATTTAAAGATTAGTTCAATAAAATTATTCTCGTTCGAGTTAAAAATCAATTTAAATTTCAGCAATTTACGACAATCATTTTTTCAAGCTGTTTCAAATTCAAGTTGGGCAAACGAAGGATATTTAGTGACATTAAACTTGGATGATGACCCAACATTTCGGGATGAAATACGCAGATTAAATAATGCTTTTGGAATTGGATTGATAAAACTCAATGCAGACAATGCTTATGAGAGTGAGATACTTTTCCCGTCAAAAATTAATCAAGAGATTGACTGGGATACTGTAAATCGATTAGCAAATGAAAATGCTGATTTTAGTGACTTTTTGAAATTGATAACGGAAGATTGTAAATTAGGCAAAGTAAAAAGTCAATATGACAAGATTTTAAAACCAGACGAATTGATTAAATACATAAAAGACAAAGGAATAAACAACGCAAGCTAACACGCGGTCATAAAACATTGCGCGGATAGTGCTATATTTAGCCTTGTAACAATTAATAAACGGCTGTGTACCATGATATGCAAGCGCTGCTAAATGCGCAACGATTTTATACCGCAAAACGTTAACCGCACATAAAAAATTTGCATTCTGGTACGTTCTTACATTCGGTAATTTGGTCATGTTCGCTCAGGCAGCAGAGCAGGTACTTATTTAAAAAATTTTGGCGGAATTTAACGTCGGTACATATTTACCAGAATTAATCAAATGGGCAGTGATGGCACGCCCGGTCATTTCGTTAGATTGGCCTGCCCACGCCCTGGTATTTTTGTCCTTCTGCTGATTCGGCAGAGTTCTGCCATTGATAGTATATTTTGCCAATATGTTGATAAATAAATAATTACGTGCGGTAACATTAAGTATATTTCATTGCCGGCTAGTTGGTTTGCCAATTTAAGTTCTTTTGGTTACATTCGTGCAAACTGTCAAATGAAGGCATTGAATCCGGCAACAAAATATACTCATTGCGTTACCGCCAAGTGTAAGAAAAGACACTGCATTGAATTGACAAGATTATAAAACAAGATATTTGAAAATTATGCCAACCCACATTGCACACATTGCCAAAGCCCCACAAGCCAACGCTTTAACCAAAGCTTTGGCAAAGAGTGCAATTATGCCGACCCACACGATAGTGCTATGAATAAAGAGAACCAAATATTAATAGAACTGTTAAATGAAGTAAAGAATTGGTCAGACCTAAAGACTAAGCTTGAAAAATACAATACTTCACAGACCGAAAGTACCTCTAAGAAAACTCAAGCAGGTAAAATATTTGAAGTTTTTACAAAATACTATTTACAGGCTGACCCAAAGAAAACTGAATTATATAAAAGTGTTTGGCGTTATGACGAAGTATCTACAGAAATCAGAGAAGAATTAAGTTTACCATCTATTGACCATGGTATCGATTTATTATTACAAGATTTTGATAATAATTATCACGCTGTTCAATGCAAATTTAAAAACGATGAAACTAAAAGTTTAAGTTGGTCAGGTGATAAAATAGCAAATGTATTTGCACTTGGCACAAATTGCCATAAAATTATTGTTTTTACAAATGCATCAGACACAACATCTGTTGCAAAAGCGTTTGAACAGAAATTTGAACAAATTGCATTTGATGAATTAAATTCAATAGAGCCTGAAATATTTAAAAACATACTTGATTTAGCTTTAGGTAACAGACCAAAAGAACTAAAGAAACATACTCCAAAAGAACATCAACAAATAGCAATTGATAAGGTAATAGAACACTTTGAAACTAAAGAGAGAGGACAACTAATTTTACCTTGTGGTGCGGGAAAAACAGTAACAGCCTTATGGATTAAAGAAAAAATACAATCAAAAACAACTTTGGTTTTAGTACCATCACTAGCCTTACTAAAACAAATAAAAAACGATTGGGCACGTCATAAAACTAATCCTTATTCATATTTATGTGTTTGTTCTGAAAAAGATATTGACAAAGACCAAGATGATGCAATCCGATTACATACATATGAAATAGGCGGACCAGTTACTACCGACTTCGAAAAAGTAAAAATGTTTCTGCAGAAAGACTGTGAGAGGATTATATTTTCAACATACCAATCAATTGAGGTAATTGTAAATGCAGTAAAAAGAATTCCTGGATTTGCTTTTGGTTTGATAATTTGTGACGAAGCCCATAGGACTGCTGGAAGTAGAGATAAGAATACTTTTACATTAGTGCATGATAATCAAAAGATTCCTGCATTAAAAAGGCTTTATATGACAGCTACTCCCAAAATAGTATCCAAAAAGCTAAAAAGAAAACTTGGGGAAGAATATGAATTGTTTTGCGATATGAGTAATCCAAGAATATTTGGAGAAGAAGCATTTCATATGAATTTTGGTGATGCAATAACTAGAAAAATATTAGTTGATTATAAAATAATTGGAATTGGTGTTTCTGATTTGCAGATTAAAAAACATATAGAGGAACGGAAATATTTAGGAAACTATACTGCGGAAGAACTGGCAAATAACTATGCTTTGGAATTGGTAATGAATAATTATAATGCTTTTCATTCTATTTCATTTCATTCAAAAGTAAAATTTGCAGAAGCATTTGCTTTGAGACATAAAGATTTTTTTGAAAACATTTATGCCAAAAGTGTAAATGGAAATCAAACAACAACATATCGTTCAAAAATACTTCATGAATTCAAAGAAAGTCAAAAAGGTCTTGTTTCAAATGCAAGATGTTTAACAGAGGGTGTGGATGTTCCTTCTATTGATTTAATATATTTCTGCGACCCAAAAACCTCTGTAATAGATATAGTTCAAGCATCTGGAAGAGCATTAAGATTAGACCCAAGCAGTAAAAAAGAATGGGGTTATATTGTTGTTCCCATATTTCACCATGAAGACCAAGATGTTGAAACTGAAATAAAGAAAAAGCCAATATTTGAACATTTAATTCAGGTAATTAGGTCACTCTGCGACCATGACGAAAGACTTCGAGCAGAAATAAATGAAATTGCTTTCAAAAAAGGTAAACGGACTAATTCGAGAATTAAAATTGATTTTTCAAATTCTAATATTGAAAAAATAATAAAGCTTGAAGGAATTGAAGAAAAAGTTCGTGACGTTTTATTTGATGAAATTATTGAAAAAACCTATTCAAACTGGGAACTTCGTTTCCTTGAAATAAAGGATTATATTGAAAAGAACGGGCATTCGACCATCTCAAAAAAGAATACAGAATATACCGAATTATACTATTGGGTTGGTAATCAAAGAAAGAACTATTACGAGGATAAATTAGAACATTCAAAAATTAAAAGACTTAATGAAATTGGTTTTGATTGGAAAGGTGAGAATCGAAGAGAAATTACCGATTTAGATGAAATTTGGAAAGAAAGCTATAATAAGTTGGCCGAGTATTATACTAAACATAGCAATTCAGATGTTCCAGCAAGGTATAAAAAAGATAAATCACTTGGCACTTGGGTTGTCAGTCAAAGAGTTAAACGAAAAGAAGGTCGACTAGAAGAATGGCAAATAAAGGAACTTGATAAATTAAAATTCAACTGGAAACCGAAAAATCGATTTAATGATTTTATTGACGCTCTTGAAAAATATTATCAGGATAATGGTAATTATTCTATTAGCATGTCAGAGTCAAGGTATGGTAATTTACCTCGATGGGTAAATAGTTATCGTTCAATTCATAATACTGGCGTTTTAGATGCAAAAGGAAATATTGTGTCTAAAGGAGGAAAATTATTAAAAGAACAGGTTGAATATCTTGATAGTATTAATTTTGTTTGGTCTGAGCGTGTTTCTTGGGATGAAAGACTTAAACAATTAACAGAGTATTTTCAAATTAACGGTCATTCAAATGTTTCAACAAGCGAAGATATTGCATTATATACATGGTGTAACCATCAAAAAAACAATAAGGATAATCTTGATGATGTTCAAATAGAAAAACTGCAAACTGTTAATTTTAGTTATGAGATAAACAGGTCTGATACCGATGAAAGATTTCTCGAAAAATTAATTGAGCTTTCAGACTATTATAAAAAAAATGGAACGTTTTACATTGACAATCAAGATAAAGAGCTTAGTAAGCTACGTTATTGGTTTTCAACTATTAAAAAGGACTTTAATAATAACTCGTTGTCAGATGATAAAATTCAATTATTAAAGGAGATTGGATTAGACCTTGTTGCAAATAACTATAATCTTGAAGAAGAGCAATGGAATGAAAAATTTGAAATTGTTAAATCACTTCATAATGAATTAAAAACATTTCGTTTCCCAAAGGAAAAGAAATATAATTCAATTAGAAGTTGGTTGCTATATCAACGAAGTCTTTATAAAAAGAATGAATTAAAGCCAGAAAGGCAAAAACTATTAAGTGAAATAGGTTTTCCTTTAGTTGCTGGTGCTTCGGGGAATAAATCTGCAGGTCAGCACAGAGCAGAGCAAACGTGGATTCAAAGGATTGAAGAATTAAAGGAATATTATGCTACCAATAATTCATATTATATTGGTCTTTCCGATAAAGAACATGACAGTTTGCGACTTTGGATTCAAAGAATTAAAAGATTTTATCGCGAAAGTAAATTAACGGAAGAGCAAATTTTCGAATTACAAGAACTCAACTTTGATTTTACCAATAATTGGGGAAACAGGAAGCTAAATGATATTAGTAAAATATGGTTAAACCATTTTGAAGAGTTTAGAAAATACTATACAGAAAATGGTACTTTCTATATTCCTAAACAAGATGAAAATTATTCAAAGCTATATTCATGGGTTTTAGTTCAGCGTACGAATTTTAATCAGGGTAAACTTGAAAGTGAGAAAGTAAAGTATTTCGAATCTATTGGCTATTCATTAACAACAAACTATTATCCGAAACAAGAAAGTAATAGGATTTCTCAGTCTGATTCATGGGATTTTCAACTTGATTCATTAAAGGAGTATTATAAAGCAAATAATTCATTTTTCATTCCATCAACTGATATTGAACACCGAAAGTTACTCAGTTGGCTTCGTGTGCAACGGTCAAATTTTAAAAATCAAACTCTTGAACCTGAAAGAATAAAAAAATTACAGGATATTGGTTATTCATTTGATGTAACATACTATGGCTATGGCAAAGAGAAAAAAGAAAATGAGCCTTCACAAAAAGTAGCAAATGCAAATCAGGCATGGGAAAACAATTACATGAGGTTGATTAATTATAAGATAACAAATGGTCATTGTAACGTTCCTAGAACTTATGTTGAGGATAAGACTTTAGCACATTTTGTTGCTCGTCAACGATTTAATTATAAAAACAATAAACTTTCACAAGACCGTATTAAGAAACTTGAATTAATTAATTTTGAATGGGAACTTCCTCAGAATTCAAATAGTTTAGCAATATGGATGTCTCAATATTCACTGTTATTGGAGGTTTATAATCAGGTTGGTAGCGTGAATTTACCTAAGAGTCAATTTGAGAGTAGCTTATATAATTGGATTTTGCAACAGCGAGGAAAAAAACGTAAAAATTTATTGTCAGAGAGTCAAATTGATTTGTTAGACAAAATTGGATTTAATTGGAATCCTGAAAGTACTGGAGGTAATCCTGATGATAATAAGTGGTTAGCAATGTTTGAGCAATTAAAGAATTATAAAAAGATATATGGTGATTGTAACGTTTCACAATTGAATCAGGAATATAAAAGTTTAGGAAGATGGGTGAACGACCAAAGATTAAATTTTTCTAGAAATAAGCTAAAAGAAAATAGAAAAGAATTACTTGTAGAGTTAGGTTTTATTTGGAATTTAAAGGAGTACGAATTTGATATGAAAGTTAAAATGCTTCAAGAATTCTATCAGAAAAATGGACATTATAATGTTAGACAAAGTGATAAAGAATATTCTTCTCTGTATAATTTGATTTTTAGAATTAAAAAATATGGAACAAGCACAGAAAGAATTGAAAAGCTAAAAAACATTGGTTTTGACACAATTGAAATTCAAATAAATGAAAATAACTAATTTGCCATCACTCAGCCACACACATTGCCAAGCCACACGAGCTTTCGCTTCAACCAAAGCTTGTCAAAGAGTGTGTCTGTCCCAACGCACGGCAGACAGAGACGAAGTAGCAAATTGATAGAAAAATGACAGGATACAAAGAACACCAGGCGGTAACACGCAATATACGTAAGCCGGGGGATGTGGGTAATTTAAAGTTTTGTACATTTATTAAAAATTGTAACGGTTTGACAAGTTGGAGCTTCGAAATCCCGGCCAACGCATATTGCCACCGTTGGCGGTCATTGTAAAAAGACAGCGTAATCACAAATTAACAGACAATTAATCATGGGACAGACAACTGAGAACTCAAGAGACATAAAAGCGACTGTAGAAATTATTTATCGTGCGCTTGTTGACCCAGCAGCTTTGGAAATATGGCAGGCTCCTGGTGACATGACTACTAAAATTCATGGTTTTGACCTCCGGGTTGGTGGAGGTTATCAAATGTCCCTGTTCTATCCAGATAGTGAAAAAGAAATGACAGGCAAGACAGTTGGGAAAGAGGACAGATTTACATCTCGATTCCTTGAATTAACGCCCAACAAAAAGATAGTTCAAGCTATAAATTTTGACACTTCAAATCCTGACTTTATGGGAGAAATGATTATGGAGGTTACGTTAAAACCTATTGACAACGGGACCAAAGTAACATTTACATTTAAAAATATTCCAATAGGTATTAAACCTGTGGACAACGAAGCGGGAACAATATCTTCACTTGAAAAATTAGCAAATTATGTTGAGTAGTCACCGTCAAAATGAACAAACTTTAAGTAAGGAGATAACATGAACACAGCGAAAACTTGATAAATTAAATTCTATGAAAAGTATAAAAATTACAAATTTTTAAATTTTAAAATATGTTACACTGCACACCATTTCTTTTATTCGATGGCAATTGTGCCGAGGCAATGACTTTTTACAACAAATGCCTTGGTGGTAAATTAACGCTAACCAAGCTTGGCGACAGTCCGATGAAAGCTCAATTGCCGCCAGAGAAACACGACAGAATCATCAATGCACATCTCAAGAGTAACGCTATTGAGATTTCTGCTACTGACTGGATGGCCTCTCCGGAATTTGACCCGGTACAAGGAAATACGTTTGCCATATTTATTACTGGAGACGATTATAATGAAATGAAAAGGATTTTTGACAATCTTAAGGATGGAACAAACAACACAAGGTTGCAGGATTTGCATGAGTTACCTATGGGCACATATGGGCAATTTTATGACAAGTATGGCATCCAGTGGATTTTCGTTTGCCGCCAACAAAAAAATTGAATAATGAAAAGAACAACGAACCGCCAACATTTTGTATAAGTAATGGCAGGGAAAGTGGTAAATATCAAGTTTTGTATCCCGCTCAAACTGCGTAACGGTTTGACAGGAAAGTACCACGCAATCTGCCACTACTCATACAATTTACCGTTATAGGGCATTGCGGAAATCCTGCATAAAATATTAATCGGACAGATTCGTTTAGAATATTATGAAAAACTTTATCAATAAAATCTCATTTTTAATTTCAGGATTTACAATAGGGAATGGGTTCTTATTCATACTTATAATAATTGACAGGACCTTATATGATTCTATTATATATCATTATTCTGATTGCCTGACTTGGTACGTTTTGTTTTATCTTTTTCCTTTACTGATAGGATTATTAATATCTTATTTACTTAAAAATAAAGTAATCCCTAAAAGGATACATATTGTAATTTGGATTATAGCTGTAGCTGAAATGTCTGGACTAGTCTCAGGCTCTATTTTGAACAAAAACTATTGGGGATACTATCAAATAAGACCAACAGTATTTAAGGAAATTAAAAAAGCAGATATTGTATCATCATGTGCACTTGTCTCAAATGTTGATTCAACTGGAATAAAATTATTTTTCATACTGACAGATACTACAAAATCACTTGATTGTCTTTTCGGTCGGAAAGATTCTTATTATGGATTAACAGACAGAATTTTTATGGTTTTTCAAGATAGAGCACATATAAATGGATATTTGTATGATTTTCCTGATATATATAATAATCCACAAACAAAACCTGATGATAACTTATTAAATATTCTTTCTAACCAGATAGGTAAATCAGATTTATTAAATAAAGGTAAGTATAGGGAGAATAATCTGAAGCAACTAACAGGATATGTGACTGAGTTTATAACGACAGACAGTTTGAAATATGCTTTTGCATGCTTAAAGGGAGGAGAGGTTTCGAATGACCATTATCCATATTATGAATTTTTATTTTCTGATACTGATGGACAAATCAGACTATTAAAGGAACAAAGAATTTATACGGATATTGCAGGTATTGAAGGATTAGAATTTGCAAATGTTTTTCCTTATTTCTCAATGCTATTGACTATTTGTGGACTTATATTAATTGGACTTATTGAAATACTATATCGACTTATAAAGAGTTTGAAAAGACAAAATATAAATAACAACGCCCTATAACAGCTGGTATAAGCCATGGCGGGGCTTTTGTGTGCGTGGGTTTTAGCTTTTACTAAACTCAATGTAAACTGATAGGAAAGTGCCCTGAAAACCGCCACGATCTCATACCAGCAAACCGTTGTGCCGCATGCGAAGAAAGATACTGCAATGTTTGAATCACCATACATAAAGATAAATGAACATGGAATCGACTTAATAAAAAACTACCAAGTTGATAAGCATATCGAATATCGAGAAATTAATTCGATACATTTTAAAAAAGGACATTTGATAAATAATTGGATTCTGTCTTTAATTCTTTCTTTGTTGCTAACTGGATTTACCTTGATTTTGGGATTAAAATCTACTATGACATTTGATATTCATAGCATACCATCTTCACATATTAGGTCATATATTGCTTTTCGATTGATTATTCCATGGTTATTGTTCATTGGCGGTTCGATTTGGATATATTTGGCTACAAAGCATAGTCCTGTGATTTCAATAAGAACAAACCACAAAAAATATAAAATAGCATTGAAAGAGTTCAAGGAAAATGACAATTTAAACGACTTGATTGATTTTTTATCAGAGAGAGTGGAATTGATAAGACAATATAATGATTAAGAGATTATTAAAATATTTACCAATTGTTGAAATTGTTATAGGAGCAATCTTACTAATTCGTGAAATTTATCAATTCAATAAACTCCCAAGTATTCATGATAATTTATATGGCGGACTTGTTGATTTTTTCAAATATAAAGAGGATTCTTATGGATTAATGATATTATATTCAGCATTAATACTTGCTGGATTTTTAGGATTAAAAAATGAGAGATTTAAATGGCTGACAAATTGGTCTTTGTTAATTATAATATCAGGCATAGTGATAGTTCCATTTATCTTCATGATTCTCCAGAAAGAAATTCTTGCTGTATTAATTGGACTAATAGTATTCGGACTTATTTACTTGATAATTTATTTAAATAGGTCTGATTTATTTAAAAGACTGGAGATTACAAATAAAAACAAGATGATTTCAATATCATTCGGATTGTTTGTAATATTAGGATATTGGTTAATTGAATTAAGACTAATATAAAAAAGCACGACGGCACAACAATGTGTATAGTGCATAAGGGTTTCAGTGGTTTTCGAGCGGTATCACCCGCATCAATTTTGGGTGGTAACTTGATAGGTTTTAAACCCGCTAACCCTTACGACACCATACACTAAACGTTGGCAGCAAGGCAAGAAAAAATTCGAGCAGTTACTTAATTTATGAAATATGGAAAGAAAAGATTTTTTAAAAAGTGCATGTACATACGGTTTATGTGGATGTGTAGGAATGTCATTTTTGACAGGTAATACTGTATTAGCAAATTCAAAAAGTAATCAAAATGATGAAAAATCAGATTGGCGAATTGATTTTATGCAAAATAGATATAGAGACTTAATCTATATTTTAGATGAAACAATAGATGATGAAACATTTATAAAGGTTTTAAATAAATTGGGAGCAAAATGTGGAGAAGATTTTGCGAATAAATATAAAAATGACCCAGATGGATTTTTTACTTTTATTAAGAGTCTATGGGCAGATTCAGTTGAGTATGATAAAGCGAAAGGAATTATAAAAGTAAATGAAAAAATAAGAGATACATGCAATTGTCCATTTATAAGAGCTAAAGATGCTCCATCAATTTTATGCAATTGTTCATTAGGGACACAAAAGAAAATATATGAAAGTTTATTTGATAGACCAGTTAGTGTAACATTGAATAAATCTGTATTAAGGGGGGATGAGAGATGCAGTTTTACGATACAATTATTATAAACGAAATTAAAATGCCCAGCTGCCAACACACAATATAGCCAATAAGGGTTTCAGTGGTATGCGAAGGGTTCTAGCCCGCTTAAAAGTTTCGTGTACCTTGATAGGAAATCGCCCGCAATCCCTTACTGGCCATATTGTCAACGTTGTGGCCAATTGAATCAGCACCCTGCACAAGGATAATTTTCTATAAAGCATGTTTGATTTTGTTCCATTATTCGTTAACTTTGTCGAATGGATACAAAAAGAAAACTGATATATTTCAAGGAGTATTATTGGGATTTTTTCAATTCACAGACAGAGAAGACTAAAGATAAGATTGACTATGTTCTTTTTCTTGTAACAGTAGCAGATAGGATACCCAAAAAATTCTTTGAGCAAATGACAGGATACGATGGATTATTTGCGATTCGTATAGAGTTTGAAAGTAATATTTTTAGGGTTTTTTGTTGTTTTGATAAAGGTAATTTAGTCGTATTGTTTAACGGATTTCAAAAGAAGACGCAAAAGACTCCCAAAAAGGAGATTGAGAAAGCAATGCAGATAATGCGGGAGTATTTTGATTATAAAAAGAAAGGAGACAAAAAATGAAAGACATTACAACATTTGACGAACACTTAGACCAGAGATATGGTAAGATTGGCACTGAGAAACGTACTGATTTTGAAATAAAAGCAAAAGCTTTTGCAATAGGCGAAATACTTAGGGATGCAAGAAAAGAAGCTCACATGACACAAGAGGAACTTGCTCAAAAGACCGGTACAAGAAAGAGTTTTATATCTCGTATTGAGAATGGACACAGCGATATTCAATTATCGACATTGTATCGACTTGTTGAGATTGGATTTGGTAAAAGAGTAAGATTGACAATTGGCTGATTGATAA
Organism: uncultured Bacteroidales bacterium; assembly: GCA_963781805.1. GTDB lineage: Bacteria > Bacteroidota > Bacteroidia > Bacteroidales > UBA10428 > JAFGPL01. The sequence goes on along the minus strand of CAWAHF010000004.1, from coordinate 6,152,865 downwards.
TAAAATCAACTGGCCACAACAAACGGTATAAACAATAATGGTGTCAAGGGTTTGCGAGGGTTTTAACCCGCAGTAAAGTATGCGCTCGGCGGATAAGAACGCAGCTCCGCAACCATTACTGTCCATACCGTCGACCGTTATTGCGACTTGAAGTCGTGTAAATAATTGTTTTACAAAGGATTGTTCTTTGATAAAACCTGTTGTTCCCTCAACAGTACCCTTACCGGACAACTGGTGTATAGTGCAGCTATTACCGGTTGAAGCTCCGGGAAACGAGTACCAAACGCCGGGTTGTATACCCTATGGCGGGGCTATAAGCTGTGAAGCGGATAGTCTTCGGGGCCTCAAAAACCGATTTAGGGCTGGGGTGAGCAGGCATGGCCAACTCAGGTAAATATTCCGAAACCATCGAGATGGCGTAAGGGCGAAAAAGAGGATGACACGCCTTGTACCAAAATGGTAAGCTGGCAGGTTAAACGTGGTTAACGTTGCGTTTACGGGGATGTTGCCCAGCCGGTGGACAGGATAGGCCTAAACCTGTATCTTTTGTTATTTACATGGAACATGGAAGCACGGTGCTCTCTTTTCCTGTAACAGCGGGATCAAAAACCCTAACCGCAAGGCATGGGGAAACACCGTACAGAGAGGACAGACAAAGCGAATGCCCTGATGTAATGTCAGGGATAGTGGCCACAACATCGCCACAGGTGAAAACCAGCCCACCTCTGTCTGGTACTTTATGGCATGATACTTTTTAGAACCTGTAAATGCTGGAAAGCAAATGAACGAGAATGAAAATTCATCGTGTGCACTGGCACACCAAACCGATAACTGGAACCTCATTATATGGCGAAAGGTTATTCAACGGGTGAACAGGCTGCAAAGACGTATTGCCAAGGCTGTTAAAGAGAAACGCTGGGGCAAAGCTAAAGCCCTGATGTTTCTCATTACCAAATCCTTTTATGCTAAACTATTGGCTGTATTCCGGGTGGCCAACAACAAGGGAGGCAAAACCCCCGGTGTTGACCATAAAATCTGGATAGACGGGTATGATAAACTCGTCGCAGCTGAAAACCTTAAGAACAGGGGATACACCCCTAAACCTTTACGTAGGATATATATCCCTAAGAAGAATGGCAAAAAACGCCCCTTAAGCATCCCGTGCATGGATGACAGGGCTATGCAAGCCCTGCACATGATTTCTCTTGTCCCTCTGGCCGAAACAATGGCCGACCTAAATTCTTATGGGTTTAGGGAAAAACGTTCGTGTGCCGATGCCATTGCACAATGCTTTCTTATCCTGTGCCGTAAAAATTGCGCACAATGGGTGTATGAAGCCGACATCAAGGCCTGCTTTGATGAAATTGACCATCAGTGGATATTAAACCATATCCCGGTCAACAAATCCATTCTTGATAAATGGCTCAAAGCAGGATATATCCAGAAAGGTAGGTTATTCCCCTCCCTTAAAGGTACTCCACAAGGCGGTATCATATCCCCAATCATCATGAATATGGTGCTTGACGGATTGGAAACCACCATAAACAAACAGTTTCCAAGGTGGAAAAACCAGAAAGTCAATTTTGTAAGGTATGCCGATGATTTTATTATTACCGCTAAGGATAAAGAGGTAATTACTAATCAAATCATACCACTTGTTAAGGAATTCCTCAAAGAACGGGGGCTTAGGCTCTCTGATGAGAAATCCAAAATAACCAATATTGACCAGGGCTTTGACTTCTTATCACAGCATATCCGTAAGTACAAGGGTAAACTGCTGATAAAACCATCACGGAAATCTGTACAGGCTTTCAAAGATAAGATAAAACTCATCATACGCGAGAGCCATGGACTGCCTGCTCATGCCCTTATACGAAAACTAAACCCGGTTATCCGGGGATGGTCAAACTATCACAAGGGTATTTGCTCAAAGAATACCTTCAGAAAACTGGAGGTATTCATCTTCGGACAAACCTGGAAATGGGCTACCCGCCAGCATGGTGACAAAGGCCACAGGTGGGTGTTCAAAAGGTACTTTTTGGGCAATCATTTTTCCGATAAACGTGTATCTTATAAAGGTATATATTCCTACCGCTTATATAAAATCGGTATGGTACCTATTCGATATCATGTTAAAATCGCTCAGAAGGCCAATCCTTACCTGTCTGAATTTGATTCATATTTTGAGAAAAGGGTATCCTTAAGGAAACGTTTAGCTTTGAATAGCAAACAAATCACTACTTTTGTTTGCAGAGGTAAAAACAATAGCCGGGTCTACCCTAACAAGGTTGGCCTTAAAAGTGCTTGAGCCGTATGCGGTGAAAGTCGCACGTACGGTTCTTAGGGGGCGTAAGCTACCCGGTCCGCCAAGTGTAAAAAGACGACAACGATAAATTAAAAAGTAAACAATTGTGAAAGGACAGAAAAAAGAAATATTGACAAGACCAGAAATCCGACACTCAAGCCGACCTGATGTTTTTTATTTTTTGCCCACCGCACATTTTATAAACAATTGCTCACCCACATTGCACACATTGCCAAAGCCGCACAAACCAACGCTAAAACCAATGCTTTGTCAAAGAGCGCAAATGCCATCTGTAATTCAATATTTATAAATCTTCAATGAAAAAATATTAAATCTTAAAAAAAATGATATGGAACAGCCAACAGATACTTTGCAAACTGAAAGTGCAAGTGTGAACATAACTACCTTTAAACAAAAATTTTTTAAAATATTTTGGACTTTTTTTAAGTGGCTTGGATTGACTCTAACTGTTGCAATAATTGGTTGGTTTGTTAGGGAATTGTTAACGTCACAAAAAAATGGTGACTTAACTCCAAAATATATTGCTGTTGTTATGTCAGGCACTGATAAGACATTTACTATTCCTTTAGAATTTAAACAAGGTTTTGGAGATGAAACTAAAATTACAACGAGCAGAGGACAAAACATTAGTATTGAAAAGAAAGACGACCAATATTCGATTGAACAAGCAAAGATTGTAGCAGACAAACTTGTTAGTGACGAAAATTGTGTAATGATAATTGGAAATTCAAACAGTCAGTTAACCGAAATAACACTTAACTCTATTCTTGATTTTCGTGGAATTAAACCCGCTTATATTCTGCCGATAGCTACAGCTGATGGGATAATTTCACAATCCAGTTCTGAAAAGTTTTACTCTATACTTAGAATGGTGCCAGATAATCAGAACCAAGCAAAAATAGTAAAGCGGTTCATCTACAATAAAATCGGCAGCACTGCAAAGATTGCTATCCTTGTTGACGAGGACAATCAAACATACTCTAAGAATTTATCTAAAAATATTGGAAGTGAGGTTATAGCTGAAGATGGAAATATTGTATTAAATCAATCATATGGAAATAGTCAAAGATTAATTGGTTCTTATGAAATACTTGAACGTAAACATTTAATACCTGATGTAATAGTTTATGTAGGCGTAAGTTCCAATGGCCTTTTACTGATTGAAGAATTAAAAGCAATGAACGTAAAAATTCCAGTAGTTTTTACTGATGGATGTACTGTTAAACAATTGCTAACTAGAGCTGGGATATTCCTTGGAAGTGATGCCTACTTTCTTTCAGCAGTTTCAAAATCTGAAAAAAGTATAGAACCAACTTATGAACCTATCGGTAAAGACGCATTTGCTTTGGCAAATAAAATTATTAAATCGATTGATGGTCCTATTACAAGGGAAAGTGTAAGCAAATTTGTAGCGGAACACAAGGATAAAATAACACTTGATGCTGCATTTGCCGGTGCTTATAAATTCGACCCTGATGGAAATAATAAAGAAATGAATTTTAAGATATATAATTACAAGAATGGAGTTTTAACAGAAGTTATAGGTATCAAATGACAATCCCTAAAAATAAAATACTATTAATTCAACCAAGACATATTTATGCTCCACCTTTTTCGGAAAAAAAATTGGGACATATTTACATGCCAACTTCATTATTTACAGTTGCATCTATTCTTAAAGAAGCGGGGGTTGAAATAGAAATAGTCGATGAAAATATTTCGGAAGCAAATTTAAATCACAACATAGTTGGAATAAACCTTTTAGGTGCTCCTTATATTCCGATTGCAATAAATATTGAGCAGAAACTTATTAGAAAGTTCGGAACAAGTTTTCAATTGCTGCTTGGCGGACAGGTTGTTTCAGGGTTGAGCGAAATAGACATGAAATCACTTTTTAGCCCTCAAACATTAAATGGCAATTTAATTAAAACTTTAAGTGATGTATTTGACATAAACGAGAGCAAATTCCCTAAAAAAGAGAATGTCTCGCTACAGACAATATATGAGTTACTTGGAGATGATATATTAAAACTCTATTTGTCAAATGAATTTGGATTTTATCTTTCACAAGGTTGCAAACACTCATGTTCATTTTGTGGGGCACTCCGAACAATTACAATTGGTGAAAGGAAACAGCTGGTTACTGAAAAATACAGAGACATAAATATTGCACTTTCTGATTTTGAGTATTTGTTGAATAAGGCTAAAGAATTTAAGATTAGAAAACTTCAAGTTTATTTATCAAACCTTGATTTGTTCCAAAATCCATTACAGCTTTTTCCATTTGCTGAAGGTGTTGCAAAAATTAAATCCAAATTCCCTTCTGTTGAAATTAAGTTAAGAGGATTGTCAAATTCTCGGTCATTTCTACAGACACATATTAAGCACCCAGATGTTATTGAAATGATGGTTAAAGCTGGACTTGAACAAATTGGTTTTGGTATTGACGGAGCAACACCTAAAGTTTATAAGGAAACAAGGAAACCCCAAAACGTGCAAGAAAGTTTGGATACAATTGATATTTGTCGAACAGAATATAACATCACGCCCGAAACACTAATGGTTTTTGGTCATAACAATATTGAGGATGAAGAAGCATTGAAACTTGATGTCAAATTTTGTGCTGATATGAAAATACAATTCGGTGCTGTTCCAAGGCCTCACATTGCTAAAGATATGGTTCCAGGTAATGATGGATGGATGAATACGAATAATGAAAAAGTGCGTAAAGAGTTTTATGCAAATCCAATGCTTTTTCAGAATTTAGATTTTACTGCTGTTCCTTCACCAATCACGCATCCAAATTCAAATTTCAGAGAATTAGTTACAAAATATTATAGAATGGTATGTGAGTTGCCAACGCCAGTATTAACTCAATTAGTTTTGGCAGAATTACCTAATATGTCTGATGATGAATTAGCTTTTGTTCGTTTACATAACAAGGAGCGCTATGACATTTAACGAAAAGAAAGTAAGTGAAAAAAATAATATTAATTGGTATAGCAGCAGCATTTTTCTTTTCTAGCACATTCGCTATTAATAGGTGGCTTAATGTTCAGCAAGTCGGTCATTGGTTTTGGACAGCTTGTTTACGTTACGTCTATGTTTTCTTTTTTCTTTCATTGTTATCCATTATATCTTTTGGTAAAAGAACTTTTATGGATACTATTAAATGTTTTTTTTCATATTGGTATTTCTGGATTATTGCTGGAGGAGTAGGTTTCGGTCTTTTCTACTTATCTTTATGTTATGCAGCAAGTTATTCAGCTGGTTGGGTTTTAGCTACCACATGGCAGCTAACAATTCTTATGACACCGCTTGTTATTATTATTTTGGGTAACAGTGTTTCATTAAAAGGTATAGTTTATTTACTTATAATGTTTTCAGGAATCGTGCTTGTCAACATAGATGAGTTCACTAAAATTTCTTCAATAAATCTAAAGTCAATTCTACCAATAACAATTGCTGCATTTTGTTATCCATTTGGAAATACGTTATGTAAATATGCTTGTGAAGGTAGATACACAAAAATTCCTGTGAATAAATTTTCAATATCCAAAAATGTTTTTAGTCAAATATTACTTATGACATTAGGAGCCTTTCCTATTCTTGCTATTGCTGGTATTATTATTTCTCCACCCAAACCAATAACCTCACAATTATATAGTACGGCATTTATAGCCTTGTCGACTGGTGTAGTTGCTACGAGTTTGTTGTACAAAGCAAGACAACTTTCACAGAATAACACTTTTGCTCTTGCTGCCGCAGATGGAACACAAGCTGCCGAAGCTCCATTAGCTTTATTTTGGGAATGGCTTATATTTGGAGGACTTTTGCCAAGCATGGTAGGTTTTTCGGGTTTGTCGCTTGTAATTCTTGGAATAATTCTTTTCTACCGTTCCAAAGTAAATTTAAAATCAAAGAACTCATGAATATCACGAAAGTTACCATAGAAAACTACAAGTGTTTAAACGGTAAATTCTCTTTTGAACCAAATAAAGGTTTGAATCTTCTTGTTGGTGATAATGAATCTGGGAAATCGACGATTTTAGAAGCAATTCATTTGGCTTTAACTGGCTTACTCAATGGAAGGTATTTGAAAAACGAATTGTCACAATACCTTTTCAACATTGATTCAGTAAATGCTTATGTAAAAAATATGAATGAGGGGAAACCTGCAACACTTCCTCACATCTCGATTGAACTCTCTTTTGAAGGAGAAGACATTGCATTGTTTGAGGGTGATGGAAATAGTGAGAAGAAAAAAGATTGTGGAATATCTTTCAGGATACAGTTTGATGAGAAATACCAAGCTGAATATGAGGAACTGGTTAAGTCGGGAAACATTAAAACAGTTCCAATTGAATACTATGATATTGTTTGGACATCTTTTGCAAGACAAGTAATTACTTCTAAGAGTATTCCGTTAAAGTCTGCTCTTATTGATTCGTCAAGTAACCGTTATCAAAATGGTTCAGATGTTTACATTTCAAGAATCATCCGTGAGAATTTGGAACATAAGGAAATTGTTGACATCACTCAAGCATATAGAAAAATGCAAGAGGTGTTCATGGACGAAGGTGCAATTAAAACAATAAATGAGAAGATAAAAACTGCCGCAAAAATTTCGGACAAAAATGTAAAACTTTCTGTAGACCTTTCTTCAAAGAACGCTTGGGAAACAAGTTTAATGACTTACTTAGATGATATTCCTTTCCATAACATTGGCAAAGGAGAACAATGCATCGTTAAAACGAAACTTGCTTTAAGTCATAAGAAATCAAAGGAAGCTAACATTATTTTACTTGAAGAACCCGAAAATCATTTATCACACACCAAATTGAATGAGCTAATTAAAAGTATTAAAGAGAACTTGGGAGACAAACAGATTTTAATTTCAACTCACAGCAGCTTTGTGGCAAACAAACTTGGACTGGACAGTTTAATTCTTTTAAATGACAGTAAAACATTAAAACTCCAAGAATTAAAAGCTGATACAAACAATTTTTTTAGCCACCTTTCAGGATACGATACTTTGCGTTTAATACTTTGTAAGAAAGCAATTCTGGTAGAAGGAGATTCTGACGAGTTGGTAATTCAAAAGGCATATATGAAAGCCTATGGAGGCAAACTTCCTATTGAAAACGGTATTGATGTTATTTCTGTTGGAACTGCTTTTCTGAGGTTCTTGGAAGTTGCAGAGAAACTCAACAAATCTGTTTCGGTTGTTACAGACAATGACGGTGATGTTGGAGCAGTGCAAACAAAATATGAGAATTATCTTGGTGCTAATGCTAAACTCAACATTGCAATTTGCTTTGACACAACGGTTGATTCTGGAGCACTAGTAATCGGTGCAAAAAACAAACCTTTCAATTACAACACACTTGAGCCAAAAATTTTAAAGGAGAATGGTAGAGATAAAATGAATACTATTTTGGGAACTGATTATGCAAATGATGATGACTTGCACAAATACATGAAAGCAAACAAAACCGAATGTGCATTGAAAATATTTGAAACCACAGGGGAAATTAAATTTCCTCAATACATTTTGGAAGCAATTGCTAAATGAATCAGAACAAACTCATAGTTGCTGCTGCTGGCGCAGGAAAGACAACCTTTCTTGTAAATGAAGCTTTACAGATAAAGGATGAAAGAATTTTGATTACAACATACACACAAGCGAATGAAGCGGAGATAAGAAAGAAAATAATAGAAGTTAATCAGTACATTCCCAAAAATGTTATCGTTCAAACATGGTTTTCTTTTTTATTGCAACATGGAGTAAGACCTTTTCAGGGTGGTCTTTATGAAAAGGAAATCACAGGTTTGATATTGGTAAACAGTCAATCAGGGTTAAAATACTATTTCAAAGGGAAGCCAATTTATTTCAGCGAAGAAAAAGAATTTGAACGGCACTACTTCAGTAAAGAAATCAAAATCTACTCTGACAAAATCTCCAAGTTCGTTTTCAGAAGTAATGCAAATTCAGACGGAGCAGTTATTGAAAGGTTGTGCAAGATTTACACTCACATATTTATTGACGAAGTTCAGGACTTAGCAGGTTACGATTTAGAATTATTGAAATTGCTTTTCAAAGCAAACTCAAATACCCTTCTAGTTGGTGACCCACGCCAAGGTACTTATTCCACAAACAGTTCAGCAAAAAATAAGCAGTATAAAAAAGCTGCCATTGTAAATTTCTTTGAAGATGATTCTTTAGAGATTGAAACAGATATGACTTCTTTAACAATTAACTATCGGTGTAATGAAACCATTTGTAATCTTTCAAACAAACTTTTCCCAAATTTACCATCCGTTACAACGGGAAATAAAGAAATAACAAGTCATGACGGAGTTTTTCTTGTCCGCCCAACCGATGTTGCTGAATATTTGAAAACATATTCCCCAGTTCAATTACGAGAAAACATTAAAACCATAGTAAACGATAATTATAAATCAATGAATTTTGGTGAATCGAAAGGGCTTTCATTTGAGAGAGTTTTAATTTATCCAACAAAACCTATTATAAATTGGTTTACTGACAATAATATAGATTTAGCCCCCACAAGCTGTTCAAAACTTTATGTAGCATTGACAAGAGCAAAATATAGTGTGGGAATTATTTACGATTATTCTGAAAATATTGAACTGAACGGAATAGAAAAATGGAAATGAAAAATTTCAATCCAAAATTGCAAGCACATTGCCAAAGCCCCACCAGCCAATGCTAAAACCAAAGCTTTGTCAAAGAGCTTGCACAACCAACGCGCGAAGAGAAATTGTTTTAAAAAATTGCCGACACATAAAAAATAAAAAACGCTGACACACAAGCCGACACTGACAGACAAGAAAGTAAAATAACAATGACACGGAATCTGAATATTGACAATGGTTTACAAGGAAAGAAGAAAGAACACCAGGCGGTAACACATGGTATAGTGCATGCGGATTTCAGTGGTTTTCGAAGGTTTGTAGCTCGTAAAAAAAGCAAGTGTAAACTGATAAGAAATCGCTTCGTATTCCCGCACGACACCATACCATCAAACGTTGTACATAATGCTAAAGCATAGCACATTAATAAAATCAAACTTAGAGCCATGATAGTAAATTTTAACTGTGGAAAATGTAGGTTTAACTATAATTATGAAGTAGGTAAACCAGATATGGATAAAAATTATAAATTAGTGTTTGAAAACAATCCCATTTGTCCGAAGTGTGGCGTAGAAGGGAAAGAGTTGTTGAGTGAGTTGGGGCAAAGCCAGATGACGGCATGGCATTTGGGAGACTTAACGATTTAAAATGTGCGAATGTAAACACCACACCAATGAAAAGACATGGATAGGTGAAAAGAAATATCGGTTAGCCGATTTTTTTGACACATGGTGGGATGAATATACAAAATCGCCCAAAGAATATATACAACCAGAGCAATACAAGGCAGTCAATGCCATGCGTGTATGCCGGACAGCAGCCTTAGGTGTAGACATATATGCATGCCCGGATTGTGGGGATATAACGGAAGTTTATCACAGTTGCAAGAACAGGTTTTGCCCAACCTGTAGTTGGCATGATACATTAAAGTGGGCAGAACGGGTAAAAAGCCAAATGCTAAATCTTCCACACCGCCATGTAGTATTTACCTTACCACACCAGTTAATACCATTAATCAAGGGCAATGGGAAAGAACTGTTAAATATATTGATGCGTGTTACAGCCGATACTTTTAAAGACTGGATAAGGCATAGGTATAATTTAAAAATCGGGGTTATATCAGTTTTACACACCTTTGGAGAAACAAAGGATTACCATCCGCACATGCACATGATAGTATCATGGGGCGGGATAGATACTTCAACAGGTGCTTTAACAGCGATAAAAGGGGATTATGTAAATTACAAGTTTTTACAGGACAAGTTCCGGTGCAAATTTGAAGATAGCCTGATTGAAGTGTTTGATACGGGGAAGTTAGAACATAACTTTAGCGACCAGAAAAGTTTTAAGCAGTTTATAAAAAGGATAAACAGTAAGAATTGGAAAATACATTTAGAGGCAGCAATGGAAAACCCCGAAGCAGTAATCCGCTACATAGGGCGTTATTCAAAGCGGGCATGTTTAAGCGAGTATAAAATAACGTTAATAGAAGGGGAGAATATCAGTTTCAGGCATAAGGATTATAAAACTTTGGATATAAACAAAAAACCGATAGAGAAAGAGCTAACTTTAAGTTACAAAGATTTTTTCCCCCGGTTGTTACAACATGTGCCGTTGCCATATTTCAGGATAGTACGGTATTATGGGTTATATTCAAACAGGGGGGAAATAGCTGAGGAACATTTATACCAGGATACAGCGCCAACAGAAGGCGCGAATGATTGGAAAGCATTACAGGTAGAAAAGACAGAAGAAAGCCCGATGTATTGTCAGGTATGTAAAAAGGACAAAGAATATCATCATACGGTAATAGAAAAGAAAATAAAAGGTACAAACAAGAAAATAAGCCACATATTTGAGAGAAAATATTTAATAAACAAACGAGCAGTAGCTTGATCAAAAATCATGGGATAACTATGCCCTGACGTGAAAAACGGGCAAAAAAGCAGGAAATGGAATAAAACTAACAGTATAAAAACATAAAAAGTAGAGAAATAATAAAGATAAAAAGGATAAATTTGAGAGGGTAAAATATAAAAGTGCAACATGAAAAGATTGAAGTTCTAATAATATTAAATAATAAGCACTCTGTACAGCACTATGTACAACACACGATATATTTCATAAGGGTTTCAGTGGGATTATATGATTTTCTGCCAGTTCAACAATAAAGTTAGTTTGAAGGCATGGTGCTTTTAAATCCCTTACGAAACATATCGTCTTAACGTTGTTGCGACTTGAAGTCGTGTAAATAATTGTTTTACAAAGGATTGTTCTTTGATAAAACCTGTTGTTCCCTCAACAGTACCCTTACCGGACAACTGGTGTATAGTGCAGCTATTACCGGTTGAAGCTCCGGGAAACGAGTACCAAACGCCGGGTTGTATACCCTATGGCGGGGCTATAAGCTGTGAAGCGGATAGTCTTCGGGGCCTCAAAAACCGATTTAGGGCTGGGGTGAGCAGGCATGGCCAACTCAGGTAAATATTCCGAAACCATCGAAATGGCGTAAGGGCGAAAAAGAGGATGACACGCCTTGTACCAAAATGGTAAGCTGGCAGGTTAAACGTGGTCAACGTTGCGTTTACGGGGATGTTGCCCAGCCGGTGGACAGGATAGGCCTAAACCTGTATCTTTTGTTATTTACATGGAACATGGAAGCACGGTGCTCTCTTTTCCTGTAACAGCGGGATCAAAAACCCTAACCGCAAGGCATGGGGAAACACCGTACAGAGAGGACAGACAAAGCGAATGCCCTGATGTAATGCCAGGGATAGTGGCCACAACATCGCCACAGGTGAAAACCAGCCCACCTCTGTCTGGTACTTTATGGCATGATACTTTTTAGAACCTGTAAATGCTGGAAAGCAAATGAACGAGAATGAAAATTCATCGTGTGCACTGGCACACCAAACCGATAACTGGAACCTCATTATATGGCGAAAGGTTATTCAACGGGTGAACAGGCTGCAAAGACGTATTGCCAAGGCTGTTAAAGAGAAACGCTGGGGCAAAGCTAAAGCCCTGATGTTTCTCATTACCAAATCCTTTTATGCTAAACTATTGGCTGTATTCCGGGTGGCCAACAACAAGGGAGGCAAAACCCCCGGTGTTGACCATAAAATCTGGATAGACGGGTATGATAAACTCGTCGCAGCTGAAAACCTTAAGAACAGGGGATACACCCCTAAACCTTTACGTAGGATATATATCCCTAAGAAGAATGGCAAAAAACGTCCCTTAAGCATCCCGTGCATGGATGACAGGGCTATGCAAGCCCTGCACATGATTGCTCTTGTCCCTCTGGCCGAAACAATGGCCGACCTAAATTCTTATGGGTTTAGGGAAAAACGTTCGTGTGCCGATGCCATTGCACAATGCTTTCTTATCCTGTGCCGTAAAAATTGCGCACAATGGGTGTATGAAGCCGACATCAAGGCCTGCTTTGATGAAATTGACCATCAGTGGATATTAAACCATATCCCGGTCAACAAATCCATTCTTGATAAATGGCTCAAAGCAGGATATATCCAGAAAGGTAGGTTATTCCCCTCCCTTAAAGGTACTCCACAAGGCGGTATCATATCCCCAATCATCATGAATATGGTGCTTGACGGATTGGAAACCACCATAAACAAACAGTTTCCAAGGTGGAAAAACCAGAAAGTCAATTTTGTAAGGTATGCCGATGATTTTATTATTACCGCTAAGGATAAAGAGGTAATTACTAATCAAATCATACCACTTGTTAAGGAATTCCTCAAAGAACGGGGGCTTAGGCTCTCTGATGAGAAATCCAAAATAACCAATATTGACCAGGGTTTTGACTTCTTATCACAGCATATCCGTAAGTACAAGGGTAAACTGCTGATAAAACCATCACGGAAATCTGTACAGGCTTTCAAAGATAAGATAAAACTCATCATACGCGAGAGCCATGGACTGCCTGCTCATGCCCTTATACGAAAACTAAACCCGGTTATCCGGGGATGGTCAAACTATCACAAGGGTATTTGCTCAAAGAATACCTTCAGAAAACTGGAGGTATTCATCTTCGGACAAACCTGGAAATGGGCTACCCGCCAGCATGGTGACAAAGGCCACAGGTGGGTATTCAAAAGGTACTTTTTGGGCAATCATTTTTCCGATAAACGTGTATCTTATAAAGGTATATATTCCTACCGCTTATATAAAATCGGTATGGTACCTATTCGATATCATGTTAAAATCGCTCAGAAGGCCAATCCTTACCTGTCTGAATTTGATTCATATTTTGAGAAAAGGGTATCCTTAAGGAAACGTTTAGCTTTGAATAGCAAACAAATCACTACTTTTGTTTGCAGAGGTAAAAACAATAGCCGGGTCTACCCTAACAAGGTTGGCCTTAAAAGTGCCTGAGCCGTATGCGGTGAAAGTCGCACGTACGGTTCTTAGGGGGCGTAAGCTACCCGGTGCACCAATTAAAACACTCAAACAAATAATAATCATATGAAACAAATTTGGATTATTTTTATCACGACAGTTATGTCAGTCAATTTATACTCACAAAAGATTGATAATGACACGCTTTCTGGCAAGAGATTAGTTAAAAGTCCTTGGGCGATTAAAATTGAGTCTGGAGCAATACTACATCAAATGTTTAATTCTGATTTCATTGATAACAAAATCACTCAGATAACAGATTTAACCGTGTTTTATAAAAACTTCTATTTTACATATGGAGCTTTTATTTATGAGTTTAAGCCTAATAAAGATATGGTATTCGACAATGTAACTGTAAACAATCAAAATGAATTCAGTTCTTTTAATTTAAATATGGCATTAGGATATTCCTATGATTTTCATAAAAATTGGAGTACTGATATTAAATTTGGATTCAATTCGACCAACTTCGAGATTTCTAATAGTAAGGAAACAAATCTGATTTACGAATCAGATATTATTATGGGTGCTCAGGTTGGATTGGGTATAGATAGATATATTAAACTAAAAAGATTTAATTTTATTGTAATTGGATTAGGAATAGATTATTATACGACAGATTACTCTAAGATAAGCTCGAATATGAAACCTTCCTCATTAAATTATACTTTGACAATTGGTTACAAAGGATTCTTTAGAAAAATGATTGATTAAAAAATAACTGGTGCCAACATGCGGTCATAAAACATTTGGGTTGAAGTGGTTGTTCTAGCATCCTGCCACGCATCAGCTTTCTGCAACGGTGGATACAAACGCAGCCCGCTCTCCCAAACGTTTCATACCGCAGGAACGTTGTATGCAAGGCTAAAAAGACAGCAGTACATTGATAATTTGACTGAAAATTCAAAAATATTTTAGACTGGATTGGAGCATTGATTGAAGGTTGGTGCAAGAAAAAATTAGTTTTTGCCAACCCGCTTCTGCCCTTCGGGACAGTTAGGGAAGCCCTCGCACATTGCACACATTTGCAAATCGCACAGGCTGACACACAAACCAAAATTTGCAAAAGAGTGCAATATCCAAAATCGCCAAATGATTAAATAACAGACAAATGGAAAATAATTACTTCATTTTTACAGATAAACCAAATGACATTGAAATTGAACGTTTTCATATATGTTCTTGGGAATTTATAAATAATTCAGCATTAATAGAATTTGGCGGTGAAATTAAAAGAGGAGAATCAATTAATAATGAGATATTAGAATTGAATATTTATATTCCATGGATAAAATCAAGTAATAATGTAGTTGATTTATATGAGAGGTTAATTGATTCAGATAATTGCCGATTTATTTTCAATGATTCTATTAAAAGTACTAGGTTCGTTGATGGAGGTGAAAAGAAGGAAGGTGTTGTTCAAGAATTTACGGGAAGAGAGCCTTTATTCATTATTCCATTTAAATCAACGATTGATGAAACAAATAAAATAGTTAAAATCAGTCTAAATCTTAAACCATATCTTGATTCCGCATTTCCTGAAGTCGCAAATCTTTACTTTCGATTTTATATAAATGCCAGTACTGATGAATTATCTACTCGTAAAGCTGGAGTTAGTCGTTCAACAATTATATATGATGTCAAAGTAAATGAGAAACGGAATTTGCCCAAAAATTCAATACTTGATTTTAGAACTCATTCCTTATGTAAAATTAATACGTGCTTTTATTTTAACATACTTCCTAATTCTTATGACTTAACATTTTTTGATGCTACAGCATTAAAGAATATTAGAACACTTGAAGATGAACCTTTTAAAAAGTACATGCTTGATAAAAGGGTTAAAAAAGATGAGTTGGTCGTTGTATTCAACAAAAAAGAAAAGAAAAATAGTTATGGATTTTTTTCAGTTTATTCTCGTGAAAGAATAGGAACTGGTCAATTTGCTTTAGCGATTCTTGTAAATATCCTTTGTGGTTTTTTATTGTTTGTTCCAGCTTACAGGAAAACATTTACCCCTGAACTATCATTATCAGAAATTTGGGAGAAAATGCCAACTGAAATTTATATAACTTTTATTGTGGCATTTTCAATGTTGATTTACTTTATCTGGCCTAAAATCTCTAATCTCTTTGCGAAAATTTGGAATTGGTTGGGGTATAAATTAAAGTTTAAAAAATGAGATGTATTTTTTGCAAAATAGAAAGTTCGTGTTCAAAATCTATAGAGCATATTATACCTGAGAGCTTAGGGAATAAATCACATGTTTTACAAAAAGGAATTGTTTGTGATAAATGCAACAACTATTTCGCAAATAAAATTGAAAAGAAAGTTTTAGAACTTCCTTATTTCAAATCTTTAAGAGGACGAAATGTTATTGAAAGTAAAAAAGGTAAAATTCCTGGAATCCCAGGGGTAATTGCATCTAACAATGGTGAAATTGAAATACATTTAAGGGAAGATAAGATAATTGAAGTAAATGTTCAGGATAAAGAAATTTTTAAAAAGATTCGAGCAGGAGAATTCTCTCAATTTTATATTCCACAAATTGAACTTCCTCCATCAGATAATATTTATATATCAAGATTTTTAGGTAAAATTGCCTTGGAAGCATTAGCTCAAAGGGTATCTCAGGTAGAAAATTGGCAAATAGATTTTATAGAAAATGAAACTCTTGAACCATTACGTAACTTTGTTAGATATGGTAAAGGATGTAAATTTTGGCCTTATTATTCAAGAAAAATTTATGAAGAGGACAGAATTATAGAAATTGATAAAAATGGTTCATCGGTTGCTTCTCAAACAATGCACGAATATGATTTTTTAATACCTAGCAAACCAGAAATAGATGGTGAATTTAGACATATGGATGATTTATATTTCGTTTGCGCAATAATGGGAGTAGAATATACAATTAACCTTACAGAGAAAGGAATGGACGAATATTTAAAATGGATTAATAGAAATCATAATAAATCAATTCTTTTGATGGAAAAGAAGGATTTTCATAATTTTTAAACATATGAAGGCATTACTTGATACTAATATCGTTATTCATAGAGAAGCAAGTCGAATACTAAATGTTGACATAGGTGTACTATTTCGTTGGCTGGATAAGGGCAAGTATATCAAATGTGTTCACCCTGTAACAATAAAAGAAATTGAAAAGAACAGTAATCAAGCAACCGTAGATACTTTAGGAATTAAATTGGAAAGCTACGAGATTTTAAAGACAGTTACACCTTTAAGACCTGAAGTAATTGCTGTTTCGGAAAAAATTGATGTCAATGAAAATGATAAAAATGATACTATTCTTTTAAATGAAGTATTTAGTGAAAGAATCGAATTCCTAATTACCGAAGACAAGAAAATTCATAGAAAGGCTGAATTATTAGGTATTTCTGACAGGGTTTTTAAAATTGACTCTTTTCTTGAAAAAGTAGTTTCAGAAAACCCAGAGTTAGTTGATTACAAGGTTTTAGCTGTAACAAAAAAGCTATTTGGAGAGATAAACCTAAATGATTCTTTTTTTGATAGTTTCAAAGAAGACTATATAGGTTTTGATAAATGGTTTCTAAAAAAGTCGGATGAAATAGCTTACGTTACTATAAATAGAGGAAATATTCTTTCATTTTTATTTCTAAAAGTGGAAGGAAAGGATGAAAATTACTCTGATTTAACACCAATATTTACCCCTAAAAGGCGATTAAAAATTGGAACATTTAAAGTTATTAGTAATGGAGTTCGTCTTGGTGAACGTTTTATGAAGATAATTTTTGACAATGCAATTCAATATAAAGTTGATGAGATTTATGTAACAATATTTGATAAAAGAGACGAACAGAAAAGATTAATTAGTTTACTTGAGGATTGGGGATTCGTTTTGTTTGGCACAAAAACCACGAATAATGGAAATGAATTAGTTTATGTAAGGGATTTCTCACCTTCTTTTAACCTTGATAATCCTAAACTAACCTTCCCTTATTTTTCTAAAAACACAAATATATTTATGATTCCTATTTATCCAGATTATCATACTGAACTTTTACCAGACTCAATCTTGACCACAGAATCACCTTATGACTTTGTTGAAAATGAACCGCATAGAAATGCAATTAGTAAGGTTTACATATGTAGGTCAATTGAAAAGAATATTAACAAAGGCGATATCATTGTTTTTTATCGAACTGCTGCATCGGGTAGGTCTGCATATTATACCAGTGTAATAACTACAATTGCTATTGCCGAGGGAAAAATTACTGATATTGTAGATGAAAACGATTTTATTTTGAAATGTAGGAAAAGGAGTATATTTTCAGATAACGGACTAAAAGAATATTGGAATTGGAAACCAAATTTTAGACCATTTATTATAAACTTTTTATATACACATTCGTTTCCTACTGGTAAAAGGATAAATCGCCAAAGATTATTAGATTTGGGGATTCTAACTGGTGCGGAAAATGAGATTAGAGGATTAAAGAGAATAACTAAAGAACAATTTGAGTTAATTTTGAAAGAAACCGATACGAATGAAAGTATTATTATCAATTAAACCTGAATTTGCTGAAAAGATTTTTGCTGGTACAAAGAAATATGAGTTTAGACGTTCTGTTTTCAAAAATAAGAATGTGAAGACAGTTGTCGTTTACGCTTCATCTCCTGTACAACAAGTGATTGGAGAATTCGAGATTGAAAAGATATTAAACCATGATTTAAATGAGCTTTGGAATTTGACCAAAGATTATTCAGGTATAACAAAAAATTTCTTTTTCGATTATTTCATAAACAAAGAAAAAGGATACGCGATAAAAATAAAGGGAGTAAAGCGCTATGAAAGAGCATTATCATTAAAAGATGACTTTAATGCTACACCACCACAATCATTTATGTATTTGGAGGAATGTTTAGTTTAATTGCTCACTCACACAGCCAAGCACATTTGCAATTTGCACAAGCAGACACACAGCCAAAAATTGCAAAAGAGCTTATCTGTTTGCCACCGCTTTCTTGCCGACCCTAAAAACTAATTTTTTCGGAAACAGCAGTACTTCGATTGAGCTGATTTTCGATTGTAAAGGATTGATAATTAACTGATAATGAATAAAGCCCAGCATACAACACGCGGTCATAAGTAATGCGGGGTAATGTGGTAAATTTAACATGAGTACATTTAATAAACATCGCAACGGTTTGATAGGTAAGAGCTTCGAAATCCCGCACTACTCATACCGCCATCCGTTGTGCTTAATTATGACCCGAACACATGAAACATTTACTCTACATATTGATTTTGATTTTCATGGCTTCATGTAAAACTGGTTCAGATTCAGAAAAAGTTAAAAAACTTGATTCCGATTCCGAAACAAAGGAGCAAATTGATGCAGTTGTACAGTCCGATAGTTATGAGCTTGATTATATTCCTGTCGATACAAATATTGACAAAACACTGATTAAGAAAAACTTTAGTGTAGATTTAAAAAGTAGTTTATCTCAGTGGGTTGGATTTTATGAGAAAATTTCCCCTGATTTTAATATTAGTGGATTTAAAAACTTTGAGACTATTATTTTGAAACCGTATCAAGAACCTCTTGGAGATAGTACATTTAAAAAACGATTCTTTGATTTATATAATCCATATTTAAAATATTCTCCAGATTCGTCTAAAGCTGTGGATTTATATAGTTACACCTATGTACTGGATTACGATTCTGAAGGAAACGTAATCGGTTTCGGAGATATTGATTGTCAATTAGCAATTATTGATTTAGAAAAACAACTACGGATTATTCTACAAACATTTGGTTCAGCTGGACAATTTCAGGATTCTTTTTGGCTAAACAATGATTCAATAATTGTTGCTTGGATTGGGACCTCTGATGGAGAATTCTACGAACCTTTTTATTCCGTGATTGATTTAAAAACTTATTTGACACATAATTACAAACTTGATACCGATTTGAATTTAAGCGAAGCTAATTATGTCGACTTGATTTTTAAAAACATTGAATTTAAATGAGTTACTTATTAAAACAAGCGATTGATGTTTACATTAGGAGTAGTATTAACAAGTTGGTCAGGTATTCTTTTGACAGTACTTGGGACTAATAGAGATTCAAAACTTTTTAGTAAAAAAAGATATGATGTTTTGTTAATTGTCTCAGTATCAGTATTTATAATTGGGCAAACATTTACTGTACTTTTTCGCTAGAAAGAATAGATAAAACGACAACTAACTAAGCACAACACACAATATAAAACAGTTGGGGTTCAGTGGTTTGCGAGGTTTTGGTTCTCGCTTCAGCTTTTTTGACGGTGGACAGGAACGCAGCCCGAAAACCCAACCGTTTCATATTGCGGAACGTTAACCGCACATAAAAAATTTGCATTCTGGTACGTTCTTACATTCGGTAATTTGGTCATGTTCGCTCAGGCAGCAGAGCAGGTACTTATTTAAAAAATTTTGGCGGAATTTAACGTCGGTACATATTTACCAGAATTAATCAAATGGGCAGTGATGGCACGCCCGGTCATTTCGTTAGATTGGCCTGCCCACGCCCTGGTATTTTTGTCCTTCTGCTGATTCGGCAGAGTTCTGCCATTGATAGTATATTTTGCCAATATGTTGATAAATAAATAATTACGTGCGGTAACATTAAGTATATTTCATTGCCGGCTAGTTGGTTTGCCAATTTAAGTTCTTTTGGTTACATTCGTGCAAACTGTCAAATGAAGGCATTGAATCCGGCAACAAAATATACTCATTGCGTTATGGCCAAGCAAAAAAAGCGACACTGCATATAGACAAATGACATGAAAAGATTTCTGATTATCGGTTTTATAAGTATTCTTGCCTTTAATAATATTAAAGCTGCAAGGATTATTACGAATTTTGACATAGCCCGATGGTATCTTAATTCTGATTTGGTTTTGATTTGTAGTGCTGACAAGATTGATACTTTGTTTTTAAGTCAACATGACTCCTATTCGCCTGACAGTTTACGATTGACTTATGATATGATTAGAGAAATTTACCACATTGATACCGATTCAGTTATAAAACCTTGCGATAATCAACATGTATTAATTGATTCTATTTGCTCTCAAGATTTTTCTATAAATTACGCAAAGACAAAACAAGGTGAAGACGAATATATTTATAAATTAAACAAACTTGGAGATACTGTTGGTGTAGATACGTTTAAGACCATACTAATGTACGGTGATGATTATTCTGATAATAGTTACTTTCGACTAGAAAATAATAAGAAACACTTAGTAATATTGACTTTAACTCAGCATGGTTACAGGATTGATTACGAAACAGAAATATCGGATTCGATTCTTGAATTTATTGCAGAGGTGAAAAGAAAAGGACAAGCGTATTTTGATGATTTTTTTAAAATGGATTAAAAATAGTAACAGATTGATTGAGAATATAAACAATATAAATTGCCAGGCCATAACACGCAATATACAAAATTGGGGTTTAATAGGTTATTCAAGGGTTGTGGCTCGCATCAAGTGCCGTGTATCTTGATAGGTAATCGCTCCGTAATCCCCAACTTTGCATATTGCCAACGTTGTGCTTAATGGCAGGAGACAGATTTTCAAGTTGATATATTCTTGATTTTAAGATTTTCGTATCTTTGAAAACATGGAGAATAAAAAAATTGATAAAGAAAAATTAATAAAATATTGGGTTGATAGTTCTGATGACGATTATGACACAATGATTGACATGTATAATTCTAAAAGATATAGTTGGTCATTATTTATTGGTCATTTGATGATTGAGAAATTATTAAAAGCATTTTATGTCCATATAAAATCAGATTATCCACCATACATCCATAACTTATTAAGACTTGCCGAGAAAGCAGATTTGAAAATTGATAATGATAAAAAAGAGCAATTATTAACAGTGACTGCTTTCAATATTAATGCTCGATATGATGATTATAAAATGAGTTTTAAACAGCGGTGTACTCCAGATTTTACAACAGAATGGATTGGTAAATTAAAAGAACTGAGAAAATGGATAAAGCAATTAATAAAACAATAACAAATTATATTAAATTAATTCAACAAAAGTATTCGGATTTTGAGTCTGTTTATGTATTTGGTTCTATTGCGAAGGGAAACTCAGACCAAGACAGTGATATTGATTTGGCTATAATTTTCAGAGATTTAGATGATTCAAAACGATTTGATGTTCAAGTTCAGTTAATGTTATTAGCTTCTCAAATTGATACACGAATTGAGCCACACCCGATTTCACATGATGACTTTTTTTCAGATAATCCATTTGTAGTTGAGATAAAAAAGACAGGATTTGAAATATTAGAAGAAGCCACATAAGCACAACACACAATATAAAACAGTTGGGGTTCAGTGGTTTGCGAGCATTTGTTTTTCAAACATACTTTTCCAACGGAGGATACGAACGCGCTCCGAAAACCCAACCGTTTCATATTGTAAAACGTTGTGCTTAATGGCAGGAGACAGATTTTCAAGTTGATATATTCTTGATTTTAAGATTTTCGTATCTTTGAAAACATGGAGAATAAAAAAATTGATAAAGAAAAATTAATAAAATATTGGGTTGATAGTTCTGATGACGATTATGACACAATGATTGACATGTATAATTCTAAAAGATATAGTTGGTCATTATTTATTGGTCATTTGATGATTGAGAAATTATTAAAAGCATTTTATGTCCATATAAAATCAGATTATCCACCATACATCCATAACTTATTAAGACTTGCCGAGAAAGCAGATTTGAAAATTGATAATGATAAAAAAGAGCAATTATTAACAGTGACTGCTTTCAATATTAATGCTCGATATGATGATTATAAAATGAGTTTTAAACAGCGGTGTACTCCAGATTTTACAACAGAATGGATTGGTAAATTAAAAGAACTGAGAAAATGGATAAAGCAATTAATAAAACAATAACAAATTATATTAAATTAATTCAACAAAAGTATTCGGATTTTGAGTCTGTTTATGTATTTGGTTCTATTGCGAAGGGAAACTCAGACCAAGACAGTGATATTGATTTGGCTATAATTTTCAGAGATTTAGATGATTCAAAACGATTTGATGTTCAAGTTCAGTTAATGTTATTAGCTTCTCAAATTGATACACGAATTGAGCCACACCCGATTTCACATGATGACTTTTTTTCAGATAATCCATTTGTAGTTGAGATAAAAAAGACAGGATTTGAAATATTAGAAGAAGCCACATAAGCACAACACACAATATAAAACAGTTGGGGTTCAGTGGTTTGCGAGCATTTGTTTTTCAAACATACTTTTCCAACGGAGGATACGAACGCGCTCCGAAAACCCAACCGTTTCATATTGTAAAACGTTAGCGTACATTGAAAGAATCCGAAAAAATCTTAAACTGAAAGAAAAATGAACCAAAAAAACGTCGGACAAAAAATTCTTCACTTTACTTTGACAAAAATAATAATCGGACTTATTGTTTGTGGAGGAATTGTTGGAGTTGGACAGACTTTAATTCAACAAACATTAGACTTCACAAGTATTGATAAAGACGTGAAAAATCTAATTGGAGGAATATTTGTCGCAATACTTTCTATAATTTCTTACACTTATTTATTCAAATTTTACGAAAAAAGGAAAATTACAGAATTCTCAAAAAACGGCATCATTAAAAACTTAGCGATTGGAATTGTTTTAGGAGTAATCCTGCAATCGTTGACAATTTTGGTAATTTACCTAAAAGGCGGATATTCCGTAATATCCATAAATCCTGTTTTATTTATCATCCCACCTTTGACAATGGCTTTTACCTCTGCGGTTTTTGAAGAAACTTTATTTAGAGGAATAATCTTTAGGCTTACGGAAGAAAAACTAGGAAGTTATATAGCCCTAATAATTTCAGCTCTTCTTTTTGGAGCATTGCATCTTACCAATCCAAACAGTTCATTAAGCGCAGGAATTGGACTAGCAATTCAAGCTGGATTATTACTTGCAGCTGCTTATATATATTCAAGAAATTTATGGTTTCCAATTGCCATTCACTCTGCTTGGAATTTTACACAATCTGCGATTTTCGGAGCAAATGTATCGGGAAATGCAATTTCAAAAACTTTGGTAACCTCAAAAATAGAAGGAGCAGAATGGTTCACGGGTGGACTATTTGGACCAGAGGGTTCAATACAAGCAACTGTTTTTTGTCTTATTGCAACAATTATTCTTTTAATATTAAGTCATAAAGAAGGGAAAATAATAAAACCATACTGGAAAAAAATAGCAACGAACCGCTAACAATGTATATAAAAAATAGGCGATATATCAGTAAAAAGAAGGCTTTTGACTCGCTTCAAATTTTGAGTATAACTGAAAGTTTTGTGCTTCGAAATCGCCTACTTTTCATATACTAAACGTTATGCTGCATATTGCCGCTACGATGAAACACATGGAAGCAAAGAAATTAATAGTTATTCTTGGAATTATTCTCTTATCCATTAACTCATTTGGTCAGATATCAGTTTCTGGGAAAATTATTGATAAACAGGATAGACAAGAAATTCCAGGTGTAAATATTCTTGAGCAAGGGACAAAAAACGGAACTGTCTCGGACATGGACGGTTATTTTAACTTAGAAGTGACTGATAGGAATTCAGTTCTTGAAATTTCCTTCGTTGGGTATAAGACTCAAGAAATATCAATTATAGATACAAATTTTCTTCAAGTAGAATTAAAGCAAGATTGTATCATTGATTTCTTTGACTATAATGACATTGGTATCGGACTTTCTTCTGGAGCTTTAAATTCTCCAATAGGTGGATATGGATATTTGAACTTTATAATTTTCAAACTTCTAGCTCTTCATGGTGAGATTGATTTTCAAACAGATTTATCTGAAAATCAAAAGTTAGATATAAATTTCGGCACTTTACATCTTTTTTACGATTGTGGATATGATGGTGATTTTAATTTAAACTATCGTAGTATCGCTAAAAATGACTTTACTTTCAATAGTTATAAAATTGAGGGTAAATTAAATTCTTCGTATCCTAGAGTATTTGGTAATTATTCAACTATATTTCTAGGATATGGATTGTCAGATTTGTCAAAGCCTTCTGCGGATTATAAAAATAATTCTGGTTTTCTATTAGGCTTCGGGGCGCGTATCGGTAAACCTTTATACCTAAACATCAATCTAAAAACTATTTACTGGGTGGACTTTTGGGAATTTATGGGAGAGATTAAATGGCAATATAAAAATCTTGCATTTTCGACAAATTATAATGTGATAGATAGCTACAATGAGATTAACTTAAAATTTGGATATATATTTAACTATTAAAATACGCAGCATAACACACGGTAAAGCAAATAAGGGTCTCACTGGTCAGCGAGGCAATGTCTCCCGCTTCAACTCCACCAACGGGGGATACGAACGCAGTCCGCAATCCCTTACTTGCCTTACCGCGGGAACGTTGTTGCAACAAGCAAAACAAGACATCCAAAACACATTAGAACTTCAAAAATAAATTGATTATCTTTGTATAAAGATTAAAACGATGAGAGCATTAGAATTTAAATCAAAAATCAAAAATAATCAGATTCTGATTCCGACAAAGATACAATCGGAGTTAAAAACCAATGATGATAAAGATGTTAGGGTTATTGTACTTGTTGATGACTCTGATATTTATGATGATTTGATTTTCCAGCAAACGACTCAGAGTCAATTTTTAAAGGGATATGCTGATTCGGACTCAATTTATGACAATTATTAAATATGGATAAATTGAATTTCGGAGACATCGTCCTCCTAAAATTTCCATTTACAGACGGTAAGACCTATAAAAGAAGACCCGCATTAATAATCAACGATTTTGATGATGGTGATATTGTTGTTTGTAGGATAACAAGTCAAATTTACAAAACCAAGAATGACATATTTATTAATGATTGGGAAAATTCTGGACTTAAATTACCTTCTGTGATTCGTATTCATAAAATAGCCACACTTGAGAAAGATATGGTTGAAATTATTATGGGACAGGTTGACAAAATAACAAAAAATAAAATTCGGACAATTATTTCAAAATTGACTGATTAAAAAATTGCCAGTTGCCAACACGCGTTATAGTTAATAAGGGTTTCAGAGGTTTGCAAGCCGTAGTAACCCGCTCAAAATTCGGTAGTAACTTGATAGGAAATCACCCGAAATCCCTTACTAACCATATTGCCAACCGTTGTTGCGACTTGAAGTCGTGTAAATAATTGTTTTACAAAGGATTGTTCTTTGATAAAACCTGTTGTTCCCTCAACAGTACCCTTACCGGACAACTGGTGTATAGTGCAGCTATTACCGGTTGAAGCTCCGGGAAACGAGTACCAAACGCCGGGTTGTATACCCTATGGCGGGGCTATAAGCTGTGAAGCGGATAGTCTTCGGGGCCTCAAAAACCGATTTAGGGCTGGGGTGAGCAGGCATGGCCAACTCAGGTAAATATTCCGAAACCATCGAGATGGCGTAAGGGCGAAAAAGAGGATGACACGCCTTGTACCAAAATGGTAAGCTGGCAGGTTAAACGTGGTTAACGTTGCGTTTACGGGGATGTTGCCCAGCCGGTGGACAGGATAGGCCTAAACCTGTATCTTTTGTTATTTACATGGAACATGGAAGCACGGTGCTCTCTTTTCCTGTAACAGCGGGATCAAAAACCCTAACCGCAAGGCATGGGGAAACACCGTACAGAGAGGACAGACAAAGCGAATGCCCTGATGTAATGCCAGGGATAGTGGCCACAACATCGCCACAGGTGAAAACCAGCCCACCTCTGTCTGGTACTTTATGGCATGATACTTTTTAGAACCTGTAAATGCTGGAAAGCAAATGAACGAGAATGAAAATTCATCGTGTGCACTGGCACACCAAACCGATAACTGGAACCTCATTATATGGCGAAAGGTTATTCAACGGGTGAACAGGCTGCAAAGACGTATTGCCAAGGCTGTTAAAGAGAAACGCTGGGGCAAAGCTAAAGCCCTGATGTTTCTCATTACCAAATCCTTTTATGCTAAACTATTGGCTGTATTCCGGGTGGCCAACAACAAGGGAGGCAAAACCCCCGGTGTTGACCATAAAATCTGGATAGACGGGTATGATAAACTCGTCGCAGCTGAAAACCTTAAGAACAGGGGATACACCCCTAAACCTTTACGTAGGATATATATCCCTAAGAAGAATGGCAAAAAACGTCCCTTAAGCATCCCGTGCATGGATGACAGGGCTATGCAAGCCCTGCACATGATTTCTCTTGTCCCTCTGGCCGAAACAATGGCCGACCTAAATTCTTATGGGTTTAGGGAAAAACGTTCGTGTGCCGATGCCATTGCACAATGCTTTCTTATCCTGTGCCGTAAAAATTGCGCACAATGGGTGTATGAAGCCGACATCAAGGCCTGCTTTGATGAAATTGACCATCAGTGGATATTAAACCATATCCCGGTCAACAAATCCATTCTTGATAAATGGCTCAAAGCAGGATATATCCAGAAAGGAAGGTTATTCCCCTCCCTTAAAGGTACTCCACAAGGCGGTATCATATCCCCAATCATCATGAATATGGTGCTTGACGGATTGGAAACCACCATAAACAAACAGTTTCCAAGGTGGAAAAACCAGAAAGTCAATTTTGTAAGGTATGCCGATGATTTTATTATTACCGCTAAGGATAAAGAGGTAATTACTAATCAAATCATACCACTTGTTAAGGAATTCCTCAAAGAACGGGGGCTTAGGCTCTCTGATGAGAAATCCAAAATAACCAATATTGACCAGGGCTTTGACTTCTTATCACAGCATATCCGTAAGTACAAGGGTAAACTGCTGATAAAACCATCACGGAAATCTGTACAGGCTTTCAAAGATAAGATAAAACTCATCATACGCGAGAGCCATGGACTGCCTGCTCATGCCCTTATACGAAAACTAAACCCGGTTATCCGGGGATGGTCAAACTATCACAAGGGTATTTGCTCAAAGAATACCTTCAGAAAACTGGAGGTATTCATCTTCGGACAAACCTGGAAATGGGCTACCCGCCAGCATGGTGACAAAGGCCACAGGTGGGTGTTCAAAAGGTACTTTTTGGGCAATCATTTTTCCGATAAACGTGTATCTTATAAAGGTATATATTCCTACCGCTTATATAAAATCGGTATGGTACCTATTCGATATCATGTTAAAATCGCTCAGAAGGCCAATCCTTACCTGTCTGAATTTGATTCATATTTTGAGAAAAGGGTATCCTTAAGGAAACGTTTAGCTTTGAATAGCAAACAAATCACTACTTTTGTTTGCAGAGGTAAAAACAATAGCCGGGTCTACCCTAACAAGGTTGGCCTTAAAAGTGCTTGAGCCGTATGCGGTGAAAGTCGCACGTACGGTTCTTAGGGGGCGTAAGCTACCCGGTCCAGCAAGCAAAGGAGACGATAGTGCAACGAATAAAGATAATATTTGACGCAAAATAAGCAACGAATAATTTTGATTTGCGACGAATAAAGGTTATTTTCGTTGCAAATAATGCATTGAATGAAAGCTTTTATACATCAAAAGGACAATTGGCCAGAGTTTACTTGGAATAGTAATGATTTCTTGGATTTGTTGAGTGAGGCACGGAATTTACAAGGTAGACTTTTTGGGAAAATGGAAAGATTAGGTTTCGATTTGAGAAATGAGGCTCTGCTTGACACCTTGACTCTTGATGTATTAAAATCATCGGAGATTGAAGGAGAATTTCTTAATCCTGACCAAGTACGTTCATCAATTGCTCGCAGATTAGGAATGGAAATAGCAGGAGCAGTAGAGTCCGACAGGAATGTAGAAGGAGTAGTCGAAATGATGCTTGATGCAACTCAAAAATGTTTTGACCCATTGACCGCGGACAGACTTTTTGATTGGCATGCTGCTTTATTTCCAACAGGCAGAAGCGGAATGTATAAAATAACTGTTGCTGATTGGAGAAAAGATAATACAGGACCTATGCAGGTTGTATCTGGAGCAATGGGAAAAGAAAAAGTCCATTTCGAGGCTCCTAATTCAAATTTGGTGGAAAAAGAAATGACCCGATTTTTAGATTGGTTCAATAATAGTAAAATTGACTTGGTAATTAAAGCTGCAATTGCACATTTATGGTTTGTAACTATCCACCCTTTTGAAGATGGAAACGGAAGGATAACAAGGGCATTGACAGATATGCTTCTTGCACAGTCTGACAAAAGTAACCAACGCTTCTATAGCATGTCTGCACAGATTCGATTAGAAAGGAAGCAATATTATGAGATATTAGAAAAAACACAAAAGGGTAATTTAGACGTAACCGACTGGATAGTATGGTTTCTAAACTGTTTGATTAATGCTTTGAAAGCTACAGATTCAATACTAACAAGAGTATTATTCAAAGCGGATTTTTGGCAAACACATTTTGATACAGCAATAAATGACCGTCAAAGAAAATTATTGAATAAATTGATGGATGGCTTTGACGGAAAATTGACATCTTCAAAATGGGCAAAAATTGCAAAATGTTCTAAAGATTCAGCGGTTAGAGATATTAATGACTTGATTGATAAAGGAATATTGCAAAAAGAAGTAGCAGGAGGAAGAAGTACAAATTATGAAATGATAGGAATGCCAGCTGGTAACACGCGGTATAAAAAATTGCCGGTTCAGTAGGTTATTCAAGGGTTGTAGTCCGCTCCAACTTATGTGTAACTGGATAGGAAATTACCCCGAAATCGGCAACTTTTCATACCGCCACCGTTGGGGCACATGCTGAGAAAAACCGTACATTTTCTAGCAGCTCGAATTAATAATAATGAATAATATCGTTTTCATAGATACCGAAGTTGACGTTAAAAGCAAGAAAATCCTTGACATTGGTGGCATAACAGGGAATGGATTAAAGTTACATTCGAATTCGGTTACTGAACTTTTGAGTTTTATTAGTCAGAAGGAATACATCTGCGGACATAACATTATTAAACACGATATACCTTATATTGAAAAAGCTACAAATAGGATTATTTCAAACGTCAAGACCATTGACACGTTATATTTGTCTCCTTTATTATTTCCTACCAAACCATATCATGCACTATTAAAAGATGATAAACTTCAAACAGAGGAATTAAACAATCCATTAAACGATGCAATTAAGGCAAAAGACTTATTTTATGATGAAATATCAGCATACCAAGAAATAAATAGTGAGTTAAAGCAAATTTATTATGCTTTATTAGGTGACAAAAAGGAATTTCAATGGTTCTTTAATTTTGTTAATTATTCATTCTATGATAATAACATTGACAGTCTTATAAAACTTTGGTTTTCAGATATAATATGTCAACATGTCGAATTAGAAAGTTTAATTCAAGAAACACCGGTAGAATTAGCATATTGTTTAGCTTTAATAAATACTGATAGTAGGTATTCTATTACTCCACCATGGGTGATAAAGAATTATCCAGAAGTTGAGAGAGTCATGTATTTATTGAGAAACAATCCATGTTTACAAGGATGTTCTTATTGTAATAAATCGTTTGATGCAAAAATAGGATTAAAGAAATTCTTTGGATTTGATTCATATAGAACTTATGGCGACAAGACATTGCAGGAGGACGCTGTTAAAGCAGCGATTAACAATAAGTCTATTTTAGCTGTGTTTCCTACTGGAGGAGGCAAATCAATAACTTTTCAAGTTCCTGCCCTAATGAGTGGAGAAAGTGTGAAGGGATTAACTGTTGTTATTTCACCACTTCAATCTTTAATGAAAGACCAGGTAGATAATCTGGAAATTTCAAATATTACAGAAGCTGTTACAATAAATGGTTTACTTGACCCAATTGAAAGGGCAAAATCTTTTGAGAGAGTTGAAAACGGTTCTGCTTCTATTCTGTACATATCACCGGAATCACTAAGGTCAAAATCTATAGAACATATACTTCTTGGGCGTAATGTAGTTCGGTTTGTGATTGATGAGGCACACTGTTTTTCATCATGGGGTCAAGATTTTAGAGTAGACTACCTTTATATTGGAGATTTTATTAAAGCCTTGCAAGAAAAGAAAAACCTTGAAAATGGCATACCGGTTTCATGTTTCACTGCAACTGCGAAACAAAATGTAATTCAGGATATTAAGGATTATTTTCAAGAAAAACTGTCGTTACGATTGGAGACTTTCAGCTCAAACGCCTCTCGTACCAATCTTAGCTATAAGGTAATCCCAAAAGATAACGAGGAAGATAAATACGATGCATTACGAAATCTTATTGATGCAAAAAAATGTCCAACAATTATATATGTTTCAAGAACGCGGAGGGCATACCAAATAGCTGAAAGACTGTCAAATGACGGATATCTTGCAAAGCCCTATCATGGAAAAATGGATAAGCAGGAAAAGTCGGAAAACCAAGATGCGTTTATACGTGGTGATGTTGATATTATGGTTGCAACATCTGCATTTGGAATGGGAGTAGATAAAAAAGATGTCGGAATGGTAATTCACTTTGAAATGTCTGACTCTCTTGAGAACTATGTTCAGGAAGCTGGCAGAGCAGGAAGGGATGAGAATATTACTGCTGATTGTTATGTTCTTTTCAATGAAGAAGATTTAAGCAAGCATTTTATTTTGCTCAATCAAACCAAGTTGAATATAAAAGAGATTCAACAAATTTGGAAAGCAATAAAAGATATTACTCATTTTAGGTCAAATGTTTCTAATTCTGCATTAGAAATAGCACGTAAAGCAGGTTGGGATGATAATGTAGTTGAGATAGAAACAAGAGTTACAACAGCAATATCTGCATTGGAAGAAGCAGGATATCTTAAACGAGGTCAAAATATGCCCCAGATTTTTGCTAATAGTATTCTATCTAAAAATGCTCAAGAAGCCATCGAGAAAATAAATATATCAGAGAATTTTAATGAGAAACAAAAGCAACAGGCTGTAAGAATTATCAAAAAACTTTTTTCAAGCAAAAGTAGAAAACAGGCAACCGATGAAGCTGCAGAATCAAGAATTGACCATATATCAGACCATTTAGGAATAGTAAAAGAGGAAGTTATTAATGTTGTTAATTTATTGCGAGAAGAAAAAATATTAGCTGATACAAAAGACTTAACAGCTTTTATAAAGAGAGGTGAAAATAAGAACCGTTCACTTAGCATTGTTAACTCAATTAGTAAAATCGAAAGGTTTCTTGTGTCTCAATTTAAGGAACAAGAAAAATCATTTCACATTAAGGAACTTAATGAACAAGCAGAGGAAATTGGTTGTGAAGATGTTTCGCCTAATAAGATAAGAACCATAATCAACTTTTGGGTTATTAAGAACTGGATAAAGAGAAAACAACACGATTTCTCAAAAAATCATTTAACAATTTTATCAAATTATTCAGAAGCGGAATTAAAAGACAAACTTGAAAAGAGGCATGAATTAGCCCGTTTTATTGTTGATTTTCTTTACGTAAAAAGTACTCAGAATTTATCACCTGATGAGGCAAACAAAGAACAAGTTCTGGTTGAATTTTCAGTTCATCAGCTCAAAAATGAATATGAAAAGCAAAATGCTCTATTTAAGCTAAATATTAAACTAACAGATATTGAAGATGCATTATTTTATTTGTCCAGAATTGATGCAATCAAAATAGAAGGCGGTTTCCTTGTGGTTTATAATAAACTAACCATTGAACGACTTGAACAGGATAATAAGAAAAGATATAAAACTGAAGACTATAAGAAACTAAATCAGTTTTATGAAAATAAAATACAGCAGATTCATATTGTAGGTGAATATGCAAAAAAAATGATTAGTGATTATAAAGAAGCATTGCAGTTTGTAGAAGATTATTTTCAATTAAACTACACTTCTTTTCTTAACAAGTATTTTAAAGGCAGTAGGCAAGATGAGATAAAAAGAAATATTACTCCTGCGAAATTCAGACAGCTTTTTGGAGAATTATCACCTTCTCAATTAGGTATTATAAAAGATAATATCTCTCCATATATTGCTGTAGCTGCAGGTCCAGGTAGTGGAAAAACAAGAGTGTTGGTGCATAAACTTGCCTCTTTATTACTTATGGAAGATGTAAAACATGAACAACTTCTAATGGTCACTTTTTCACGAGCTGCTGCAACTGAATTTAAGAAACGATTGCTCGATTTAATTGGAAACGCGGCTAGTTTTATCGAAATAAAAACTTTTCATGCGTATTGTTTCGATTTATTAGGTAAGGTTGGTTCAATTGAAAAATCAGAGACGATTATTAGCAAAACTGTTGAGAAAATTAAAAATAATGATATTGAACCCAACCGTATTACAAAAACTGTTTTAGTTATTGATGAAGCTCAAGATATGGATAGCCATGAGTTTGAACTAATAAAAGCTTTGATTGAACAAAATGAAGAAATGAGAGTAATTGCTGTAGGTGATGACGACCAGAATATCTACGAATTTAGAGGCGCTAGTTCAAAATATTTGGAACAATTTATCACCGAACAAAAAGCTAAAAAATTTGAACTAATTGAAAATTATCGAAGCAAGGCAAATCTTGTTGAATTTACAAATCAATTTGTAGAAAAAATTACTCATCGTCTTAAAGAAACTCCTATTATACCTCATTCAAGTGAGAATGGATTATTAAAACTAATTAAGCATACCAGCTCTAATCTAATTGAACCTGTTGTTAATAGCATATTATCTTCTGGATTACAAGGAACTACTTGTGTTTTAACTCATACAAATTCTGAAGCATTACAAATAGAAGGGCTTTTATTAAACAATGGATTACCTGCAAAACTAATTCAAACTAACGATAGCTTTAGTTTATTTAACTTATTAGAAGTACGATACTTTATTAAACAACTTAACTTTTCTGAAGACAAATATATTATTAGCGATAATAACTGGAAAAATGCTAAGAGAAACCTTTGGGATAAATATAAGGAAAGCACAAAGATTGATATTTGTATTAACCTAATTAAGGATTTTGAGTTAAGCAATCCGAATAAGAAATATCAATCAGATTTTGAGGTTTTTGTGAAGGAATCGAAATTCGAAGACTTTGTTAATGCAACCGGTGAAACAATTTTTGTTTCAACTATTCATAAGGCTAAAGGCAAAGAATTTGATAATGTTTTTCTAATGCTTAATGGTTACAATCCAGACAATGATGAGAAGAAAAGACAGCTTTACGTTGCAATGACACGAGCTAAACATAACCTCACAATTCACTTGAATGGTAATTATCTTGACGATATTTATTGCCAAAATGTAGAACGTATAAATGATGATTTTCAATATTATCCATCAAACTTGTTGGTAACACACTTGTCTCACAAAGATATTTGGTTGGACTATTTCATTTCAAAACAGGGTATTATAACTAACTATAAAAGTGGTGATGAATTAATTCCAAACAACGATGGGTGTTCCGACAAAAATGGAAATTGTATAATAAAATTTTCAAATATTTATAAAGAGAAAATAATCGAATTTGAGAAAACAGGATATAAACTATCAGAATCGAAAATAAACTATATAGTATATTGGCAGAAAGAAGAGCAAGAGAATGAGATTCTAATAGTTTTACCGGAATTGAAATTTAAAAAGCACGATGCCCCAACAAGCGGTCATAAAACATAGCGCGGGAAGTGGTATATTTGAGCAACATAGCATTTAATCAACATCAGCAACGGTCTGAGGTAAGTGCTTCGAAGTGCCCAACGTTTCATACCGCCATCCGTTATTGCGACTTGAAGTCGTGTAAATAATTGTTTTACAAAGGATTGTTCTTTGATAAAACCTGTTGTTCCCTCAACAGTACCCTTACCGGACAACTGGTGTATAGTGCAGCTATTACCGGTTGAAGCTCCGGGAAACGAGTACCAAACGCCGGGTTGTATACCCTATGGCGGGGCTATAAGCTGTGAAGCGGATAGTCTTCGGGGCCTCAAAAACCGATTTAGGGCTGGGGTGAGCAGGCATGGCCAACTCAGGTAAATATTCCGAAACCATCGAGATGGCGTAAGGGCGAAAAAGAGGATGACACGCCTTGTACCAAAATGGTAAGCTGGCAGGTTAAACGTGGTCAACGTTGCGTTTACGGGGATGTTGCCCAGCCGGTGGACAGGATAGGCCTAAACCTGTATCTTTTGTTATTTACATGGAACATGGAAGCACGGTGCTCTCTTTTCCTGTAACAGCGGGATCAAAAACCCTAACCGCAAGGCATGGGGAAACACCGTACAGAGAGGACAGACAAAGCGAATGCCCTGATGTAATGCCAGGGATAGTGGCCACAACATCGCCACAGGTGAAAACCAGCCCACCTCTGTCTGGTACTTTATGGCATGATACTTTTTAGAACCTGTAAATGCTGGAAAGCAAATGAACGAGAATGAAAATTCATCGTGTGCACTGGCACACCAAACCGATAACTGGAACCTCATTATATGGCGAAAGGTTATTCAACGGGTGAACAGGCTGCAAAGACGTATTGCCAAGGCTGTTAAAGAGAAACGCTGGGGCAAAGCTAAAGCCCTGATGTTTCTCATTACCAAATCCTTTTATGCTAAACTATTGGCTGTATTCCGGGTGGCCAACAACAAGGGAGGCAAAACCCCCGGTGTTGACCATAAAATCTGGATAGACGGGTATGATAAACTCGTCGCAGCTGAAAACCTTAAGAACAGGGGATACACCCCTAAACCTTTACGTAGGATATATATCCCTAAGAAGAATGGCAAAAAACGCCCCTTAAGCATCCCGTGCATGGATGACAGGGCTATGCAAGCCCTGCACATGATTTCTCTTGTCCCTCTGGCCGAAACAATGGCCGACCTAAATTCTTATGGGTTTAGGGAAAAACGTTCGTGTGCCGATGCCATTGCACAATGCTTTCTTATCCTGTGCCGTAAAAATTGCGCACAATGGGTGTATGAAGCCGACATCAAGGCCTGCTTTGATGAAATTGACCATCAGTGGATATTAAACCATATCCCGGTCAACAAATCCATTCTTGATAAATGGCTCAAAGCAGGATATATCCAGAAAGGTAGGTTATTCCCCTCCCTTAAAGGTACTCCACAAGGCGGTATCATATCCCCAATCATCATGAATATGGTGCTTGACGGATTGGAAACCACCATAAACAAACAGTTTCCAAGGTGGAAAAACCAGAAAGTCAATTTTGTAAGGTATGCCGATGATTTTATTATTACCGCTAAGGATAAAGAGGTAATTACTAATCAAATCATACCACTTGTTAAGGAATTCCTCAAAGAACGGGGGCTTAGGCTCTCTGATGAGAAATCCAAAATAACCAATATTGACCAGGGTTTTGACTTCTTATCACAGCATATCCGTAAGTACAAGGGTAAACTGCTGATAAAACCATCACGGAAATCTGTACAGGCTTTCAAAGATAAGATAAAACTCATCATACGCGAGAGCCATGGACTGCCTGCTCATGCCCTTATACGAAAACTAAACCCGGTTATCCGGGGATGGTCAAACTATCACAAGGGTATTTGCTCAAAGAATACCTTCAGAAAACTGGAGGTATTCATCTTCGGACAAACCTGGAAATGGGCTACCCGCCAGCATGGTGACAAAGGCCACAGGTGGGTGTTCAAAAGGTACTTTTTGGGCAATCATTTTTCCGATAAACGTGTATCTTATAAAGGTATATATTCCTACCGCTTATATAAAATCGGTATGGTACCTATTCGATATCATGTTAAAATCGCTCAGAAGG
Source organism: uncultured Bacteroidales bacterium (assembly GCA_963781805.1). Classification (GTDB taxonomy): domain Bacteria; phylum Bacteroidota; class Bacteroidia; order Bacteroidales; family UBA10428; genus JAFGPL01. The sequence goes on along the minus strand of CAWAHF010000004.1, from coordinate 6,116,634 downwards.
CCAATCCTTACCTGTCTGAATTTGATTCATATTTTGAGAAAAGGGTATCCTTAAGGAAACGTTTAGCTTTGAATAGCAAACAAATCACTACTTTTGTTTGCAGAGGTAAAAACAATAGCCGGGTCTACCCTAACAAGGTTGGCCTTAAAAGTGCTTGAGCCGTATGCGGTGAAAGTCGCACGTACGGTTCTTAGCGGGCGTAAGCTACCCGGTTTGCAATAATAAAACCGTACAGAGAAGTTAAATTATTATAAACAAGAGAAAAAATGAAAAATAAAACAATTGCTATTTTATTTGTATTCTTTGCCATAACTAGCATCGGACACACACAAAACTTAAAACTTAGTGAAGGAGAATCTTTTATCAACGTTAATGGCATTGACCATTGGGTTAAAGTTAAAGGAGTTAGCAATAACACAATTCCTTTGATAATTGTACATGGTGGGCCAGGAGGTCATAACTATAGTTTCGAAAGGACAATTGGTCCACTATTAGAGAAGCATGTTACTATTATATATTATGAACAACGAGGTTGTGGAAGAAGCAAAGCATCTAAAGATACTACAGCATATACTCTTCCCATACTAATTGATGATTTGGAAGAATTGCGAAAAGCCCTTAATGTAGAAAAAATTAATTTATTAGGCTTTTCATTTGGAGCTGAACTAGCAGCTCGTTACGCAGTTGCATATCCAAATCGAGTTGAAAAGTTGATACTGTCAAGTCCAGCAGAACTATCAACTTCTACTGTATTAGTCCAAATACAAGGACTTTATCATCTAGCAGATAGCAATCTCAGATTAAAGATAGATGATATTTTAAAAGAAAATATTCCTATAATGGATAAATTATTTAAAATATGGGGAAACACATCTACTGCTTTCTTTGACGAATTTTCTTTTTACAATCCAGAAGCTGCAAAACTAAACAGAAGTCTTTGGGCAGAAAGTAATTTACCACACGAAGGTTCACATCATCTTCAAAGAGTTATTTTTGAAAATGCCAAAGGAGATTTATTAGAAACAATTAAGGGGCTTAATACTGAAACTTTAATCATTTCAGGAATTCATGATAAGAATGGAGGATTGCAGTATGGTCTATACATCGATGCAATCTTATCAAGAAGTGAATTGAAAATATACATGAAAAGTGCACACTTTCCAGACATTGATGAGACTGAAATATATGCCAAAGATGTTATAACATTTATAACAAAGAATTAATTACTATTGCCAATAATGTGTATAATTCATAAGGGTTTCAGAGGTTTTCGAACATTGTCTCACGCTTCAATTTCGGTCATAGTAGATACAGACGCAGCCCGCAATCCCTTACGAAATCATACACTAAACGTTGTACATAAGAATACAACATACAATGAGATATTTTTTACTTTTTATAACCTGTCCTATTGTATTTTCTTGTAATAATGTGAATGAAACCAATATTGATTATCAAGTTGTTTCTACTATTATAAATAAATATAGAGTATCTGATTCAGGTTTAGTAGTCTTAAATTTTAAACAGGGGGGATTTTATCAAGATATACGAAAAGACACATTAACACTCATAATAAATGGTTTTGTTTTTGGTCATATTATTAATCCATCTGACAGCTCGATTTTTAGTAATATTGATACAGTATCTAATTCTTTTTTTAAATTTCAAGGTTTATGGAATAATGAATCAATTAAATCTCATTCTTTAGAATTAACATATTTAAAGAAAGTTGATAGCATACCTGGAATTAAAGATTTCGATTATAAAAATGTTTACTCATTTAATTGGGTAAAAATTCCAATTTCAATTCGAGGATTTACGACTTTTTCAAAACCAATTATAAATCTGAAAAATGAGGGATTTATAGCACAGATGATATATACTAGTGTCATGTCAATTATAGTATGACGTATTAATATTTTTTGTATCTTTGTCAAAAAACAATGGTAAAGTACAAAGTAACACTTAGCCAGGAGGAAAGAGAATTATTAATGGAAATAACCAGAAAAGGCAGTCATACTGCAAAAAAAGTTATTCATTCTCTTATCCTACTGAATGTTGACGAAGGACAATATTCAGAAAACAGACAAACAAATAAAGAGATTTGTAAAGTACTTAAAACGGGCATGAGAACTATTGACAGAGTAAAAAAACGATTTGTTTTAGAAGGATTTGATGCAGCCCTTGAGATTGCACCGACCAATCGGTTATACCGGAAGAGATTCGATGGTGAGGCAGAAGCCCATTTAATAGCGATAGCTTGCGGTAAGCCACCAAAAGGATATGCTAAATGGTCGTTAAGATTACTTGCAGATCGAATGGTTGAATTAAAATATGTTGAAGACATTTCTCATGAAACAGTTAGAATGGTTCTAAAAAAAACGAACTTAAACCTTGGAAAGTAAGAGGTTGGGTGATACCTCCCCATCAAAGCAGTCATTTTGTTGCAGCAATGGAACAGGTATTAGACGTTTATAAACGACCGTATAACAAAGCAAGGCCAGTAATTTGTATGGATGAATCACCTAAACAATTGATTAAAGAAACCCGACAACCAGTTCCTATGTCTCCTGGCTTTGAGAAGAAATATGATTATGAATACGCACGATGTGGAGTATGTAATGTATTTATGGTAAATGAACCTTTAGCAGGGAAGCGCTATGTAAAAGTAACCGATCAGAAAACCAAGAACGATTGGGCAATATTAATCCGTGAAATTGCAGATAATTTATATGATGACGCAGAAATTATTACCCTAGTTATGGATAATTTAGCTACACATACAGCCGCTGCACTTTATGAAACGTTTGAACCGGTTGAGGCAAAAAGAATATGGGACCGGTTTGAGTTTGTTTATACGCCAAAGCATGGAAGCTGGTTAAATATGGCTGAAATTGAGCTAAATGTATTAACTAAACAATGTTTAAGTCGGAGAATAGACAATAAAAAGACAATAATGAATGAAGTGAATGCTTGGCAAAACCATAGGAATAATAAGGATGCTAAAATAAATTGGCAATTTACAACCAAGGATGCCAGGATAAAACTCAATCGGCTTTATCCGTCAATCGTAACTTGACATGACACTAGAGATAAATTGTATATGAAAATTTACTATATTGAAATAGATGATAATATTAATATAAATGAATTTAACTGTTTAACCTATAATCTTACAGCATTTAGAATAGTGAAAAAGGATTTAAAAATTTATAATATTGAACCGGAAATTATTGTCGTGGATGGATTCTGTAAATAATTTACTGCCCACGGTATATAGTTCATTGGCGGGACAGTAGTATGCGAATGTTTTGTGCCTTTATTAAACTTTTATCGTAACTTGCTAAGTATGAGCTTTGAATTCGCCAACGAACCATATACCAAACCGTTTTAGCGGTCATGCTAAGTGCAATAATAAGATATCGACAACTCAAACAATAAAAGTATTATGACTGATTCATTTAACAAATCAATATTAATAACAGGTGCATCTTCTGGTATTGGAAATACAGTTGCTATTTATCTCGCTAAACAGGGTTATAATGTTTTAGCATCTGTTCGGAAAAATTCTGATGCAGAAGCATTAAATGAACTTGGATATAATAATCTAAAACCATTGTGTCCGCTTGACCTTACAAATCAAGAACAAATACATGCTATTGCTAATTCTGTTAGAGAGCAAATACAGAAAAAAGAATTACCTTCTTTATATGCTATAATCTTTAATGCAGGAGGAGGACATGTTGCTCCAATTGAATTAATGAACATATCTGATTTCAGAGATGAATTAGAAAAAAGACTTGTTGGTAATATTTCACTTTTGCAAGAATTAATTCCTTTATTACGCTTAACAAAAGGAAGGGTACTTTGGATTTCGACTCCTGGTTTATTTCCTGTTCCTTATGTGGCCGACATACATGCTCCTGATTTTGCTGTAAATTATTTGGCAAGAACATTAAATTTAGAACTTCGTCCTGATGGAATAAAAAATATTCTTATCCGATGTGGAGCAATTAATACGCCTTCTCCTAAACGAACAGAGAACAACATTATTGAAAAATTAAAGGATTGTCCCAAAGAAAGAGTGGATATTTATAAAAGTCGTTTAGTTAAATTAGAAAAAGACTTAAAAAAATTTGCCACAAAAAGAACAGAGCCAGAAAAAGTAGCTGAATTAATTGCAAGAGTATTGAGTATGAATAAACCAAAAGTCAGGTATCAATTAGGGTACATGTCAAGGTTAGGTGCGTTTTTAGAGAAGCTTCCGCAATCGTGGGTTGATTATATTATGGGGAAAAGAGAAAGATAAATATGACGGGAAAAAAGCACGAACCGCTCATGCGGTGCTACGAAAAGCACAAATCAAGGGTAGTTAATAATCACTAAGTTAATACATTTTTCTTTTTTTTGGGGTTAAAATTTCTCTATAAATGATTTCATGGTTCTGTCAAGGGTGGCGATAGCCACTTGTTAACCCTTGACAGGTTCTTGAAATCATTTTATCTTTTGAAAATCCAAAAAAAATAAAACCAGACTGCTATGTGTGGTCAATAAATGCCACAGCAATATTTTATGTTTTAAAAAAGGGAGGTGCAGACTCATAATGTGGACATTACTGCCACGCATCAAAGTTTGGTAACGGTGGATACGAACGCAGCCCGTTCTCCCAATTGTTTCGTACCGCAGTACCTTTACCTGCTAGGCAAAGAGAAAAATAAGAACATAAGTTAAAACGTTCAAAAAAAGAATTAAAACATATCATAGTAAAACTGTATAACAGGAAAGATTATGTGTGTATAGAATTGCTTTTATCTTAACGAGAAATTATGTAAACTTTATACATAGTAAAATTTAAATTCATATTAATTAAGTTGAAAAAGTTCCAATTTACTTTAAAACCCTAAATTATGAAAAAACTAATTTTATTTAAAGTCTTGCTGGTTTCTTCAATCGCCTGTTTTTCACAAAACAATAATGACTTATTTATAGAAGCTGCCCAAAATGGAAGTCTTAAAGACATAGGTTTAATAGCCATTATAAGATACACGGTATAATGCTTATGGTAAGCATTAGTGATGATTGTAATAGACTACACAATAGAATAAAAACTAAAATAATAAGGACATGAATAAACTATTTAAACCAATCGGATACAATTCACTGTCTCCCTATTTCGTGGTAAATGGAGCACAAAAATTGATAGATATTTTACAGCAAATTTTTGATGCTAAAGAACTAAGACGATATGCCATGCCGGATGGAACTATTATGCATGTAGAGCTTCAAATAGATGATTCTGTCATTATGATGGGAGATTCCTCTGATCAGTTTCCACCCAATCAACATTTGATTCATGTCTATGTACCGGATGTTGATGAAACATATAATAAGGCAATAAATGCTGGCTGCACCCCTATTGAACCACCAAAACAAAAAAATGGAGAACCAAACCGCAGAGGTTCATTCCAAGATTCTTGCGGAAATGTATGGTCGATTGCGACACAGATAGAATAACCGGAGTAAAGCCTATGACAATTGCCAAATTGTGTGACATAGCCTTGAAGCCAAAAGGAGTTAGGGAAGGTTTTTCAAAAGACCCATTTTTTGTATATGTCTGAAATAATAACCGTATATTATCCAAATGGTTTTCAGTTTCACTCCGTATGAATTAGATTTTTTCGTCTTAAATACGATATTTAATTTCATGATTAAAATAAGACCAATAAGACTTAATGAGTTAGCAATTATACAACACATAGCTCAAAATACTTGGCCAACGGCATTTGGAGATGTACTACCCATGGAACAGATAAAATATATGCTCGAATTAATGTATTCCAAAGAATCATTAACAAAACAAATTAAGGAAAAACATCATCAGTTTTTATTGGCGTTTAATGAAGAAAATCCTATTGGTTTCACATCATACGAATTAAACTATGATTCAAAACCAGAAACCATGATACATAAACTATATATTTTGCCTCATTGTCAGGGATTAGGTGCAGGGTCATTATTGATTAATCATGTATCAAGAATAGCTAAAACCGGGAAAAATAATCAGATTCGGTTAAAAGTATATTTTGATAATCCCAAAGCTATTGGTTTTTATAAAAAAATTGGATTTCAAATTAATGGAATTGCAACAACAGATATAGGAAATGATTATATTATTGTAGACTATGTGATGATAAAGAATATTTAGATAATGAGGTCGTGAATTATTATAAGCATGGGTTTAGGGCGTGGGAACTAAGTGGAAAAACCGCTTCCCGACACGCAAACCGCAACTTAACAAGCTTTTAATAACCTGCCCGAAAAATGCTATCAAAAAAGTAAGTCAAAAATATTGGTTGTTTCAAAAATAAGGGTTCATAAGTTCTAATCGTGTTCTTATTATAAATATGACCTTATTTAAATTTCAGCCAATTTGTCTACAGACTATAATTTGTTTTTTTAATGACCTAAAGAGAGTCATTAAAACTGAAAAACTTATTTTAATATAATTCTCTAATGGATTTTTTACTTGGAATTCATAAAAGGAAGATGTACTGTTTTAAAGCAGATATGACTTATACTAAAAGAGAGGTTTGCAAAAACTTTTCATAAATCTCCAAACATCGAATATTTGATATAAATTTGTTATTGATAAAATAATAGAAAGCGTAAGCTTATTTTCGTGCCTGAAATCTGGTAAATTTTTTAAGATCACGAGAAAAATAAGTTGTACGCTCATGCTAAGGCGTGGGCTAATCTTATTCGTGGTCGGGCTTACCAGAGCCTCAGGCGCAATAAGTTTTGGTTCCACGCTTTCTGCTTTTAAATAATCAGCTTCCGGAATCAAAGCAACTAAAAATTATTATTTATGAAAAAGATCAACATTATTTTAATGGCTGTAATAAGCCTTGTATTTTTACTAATCCTTTCATGTAAAAAAGACAGTCCTTCAAAAAAGGGATGCACAGACACGGATGCAATTAATCTTTGTTCTGATTGTGATGTTGAGGATCATTCATGTGAATATCAGGGTCAGGTAATATTTTGGTATGACCAAAATACCTCTAACTTCCTGATTGATGATGATGCCTTTTCTCTTACATATTATGTCGATGGGCAAATTGCAGGTTCTTCCAGCACGATAGTTTATTGGAATGGTACCTTATCTCCGGGATGTGGAACACAAGGACTGGTAACTGTAACAAAAAATCTGGGAAATGTAAAGAGTCTGTCTTACAACTACCAAATTAAAGATCAGACAGGCTGGGTTTATTGGGAAGGGGTTATAAATTTTGTTGCAAATCAATGTAACAGTCTTCACTTAGTGTCAACAAATAAGAATAGTAAAAAATGAAAAAGGGGCAAGGGATGCTTGCCCTAATTATAGATCCAAAAAAAAAGAAACTTTCATTCAAATGCAGACGATAATTTATTTTACTAATGTTTCGCAGTAAGATTAATGAGTTGAGAAATAATTAAATAGTTAATAAAAACCAGCATGAATATTTTGTTAAGACATTAATATTCTGTATATTAATGTTGAATCCAAAACAAAAAAACATGCTGGCCAATAAAGATATAAATAAGATTTGGGAATTAAAAAACGATTTTACCCATAGGTGGTTCGAACCGGATTTTATTTTAGGTACTTTGAAAAGTTTTTCGTTTTCTGGCTTATGTAAAAGCCTAAACCCGTTAAAGGTACGTGGTTATAGTTTTGAAGCTATTTTTTCAATACTTATCTCCACGGCTTATAATGGGACAATGACAGTTAATTCAATGATTAACAGTATTATAGGGAAATATATTGAAGCGAGGAAAGATGTTTTTTATCGATTAAAGAATAATCCATCAATATGTTGGAGGATGATTTTATGGTTATTTGCGGCGAAATTTGTACAAAGCACTCAATCACATAGTGAGCATACCGGTACAATTAAGTGTATGATTTTTGATGACACTGTCATCACCAAGACAGGGCGTTACATAGAAAAGATTTCCAGGGTATGGGACCATGTTTCGGGCAGGTACTTGTTAGGTTTTAAACTTTTACTGATGGGGTATTGGGACGGCACATCACTAATACCGGTTGATTTTTCTTTGCACAGGGAAAAAGGCAGAAACAAAGAAAAGCCTTTTGGCCTCAGAAAAAAGGAGATGAGAAAGCAATACAAGAAAAAGCGGCAAACAAACTCATATTCAAATGAACGGGCAAAAGAAGCAGATATGGGCAAAATAGAATGTGCATTAAAAATGTTTTCTCGTGCTTTAGCACAAGGCTTTAAGGTCGATTATCTGCTAATGGACAGTTGGTTTACCTGTGAGGCATTTATTGAGGCAGTGCTAAAAGTTAAAAACCAAGTTACCCATTTAATAGGCATGTATAAAACGCCCAAAACAAAATTTGATTATGAAAACGGACAATACACATATGGCCAAATCCGTAACCTGCTTGGAAAAGCAAAGAGGTGCAGAAAACTTGGGTTTTATTATGTCCAAGCTATTGTTGGGTACAAAGGCAAGCAAGTTAAGTTGTTTTTCAGCAAACAAGGCAAAAACGGCAAATGGAAAGTGTTCCTTACCACGGATATCAATATCAGCTTTATCAGAATGATTGAAATTTATCAGATCCGTTGGTCTATCGAAGTATTGTTCAAGGAAGCCAAACAGTTATTGGGGTTGGGAAATTGTCAATCAAACGATTTTGACGCTCAAATTGCAGATGCAACTATAACCATGATACAGCACATCTTGCTTACTTTAAGGTTCCGTTTCGACCATTACGAATCAAAAGGAGCATTGTTTAAAGAAATAAAAGATGATATAATCGAACAAAGGTTAAATGAGAGGTTATGGGGTCTTTTTATTGAATTGTTGAAATTAATTGAGATGGTTTTTGATGAAGTAGACGAAGATGTATTATTTCAACGAATAATCAGTAATGAACAGGTTTATAGCAAATTTGAAAAAATATTTGACCCATTAAACAAATTGGTAGCTGCATAAGAAAAACCAAAAATGGAAACTTTAAAAAATTGTATATCAATTATTTAAATATATAAATAGCACACATAACCAATTGGTTATGTGTATATTATTTTTAAATGCGAAACATTAGTTAATTATTAATGCAAGATCCTTCATTTTAGGATAATACAATTTATCTTATTTTTGTTTGAGATAATAAAAATTATTCCACTAATTCAGATAAATTTTATTGCTTTAGCCCTTTTTTAAGATAATTTTTCATTCGAAATTCCTATTCTGAATGAGATAATTAATATTATCCCGGTTCAAAAAAATATTTGGAACTTATCCTCCTGGGAAACCGAATCCGGATTTAAAGAGAATTTGACCTTACCATGTGAACTATATAGAGATTTGAGTTATAGGAATTACCTTTCAAGGTAACACGGACAACCTCTAAGGTAACTTAATCTGAGTATAAGTAAATTAGGTTGACATTATTTTTTGCATTTTTAATGCTCTTTTAGTCTTTTGTTTCAGAGTAATGCTTAAACTGAAGGACGAAGCGTAGGGTTCTATAAGGCCTATCATAATGCCGGTATTATTGTAAATATGGGTGTACGACTCGGGGACGCAGAGGAAGAACCGCTTCCCGACACCCAAACCGCAGCTTAACAAGCTATTCTAAAACCTTTCCGAAAACCGCTACCGGGAGCGGTTGGAGGAGGGGGAATGGAGAGATTTGAATATCGAACATCGAACAAGGAATGATCCCACCTACGCTGTTGCTTCGGAGGGCAGGGAATGTTGAAGTGAAGAAAAGTTTAATTAGAAAAAATCTTAATAAGGGTTCTTTAAATCAAATAGTTGAAAATTATTTTAATTTTTAATTTTCATTTCCTATATTTATTGCACAATTAATACCGCCTAAAACCCTATGTTAATTGTAAAGAATATACACAAATCTTTCGGTGAACAGAAAGTATTGAATGGTTTATCCTTTGAGCTTGAAAGAGGAAAGACAAAATTATGGTTAGCGGCCGAATTGAAAGAGAATCGAACTACCGTTTCCAAATGGTGTACAAATGATATTCAACCGACTATGGAAACTTTGTATCGGATTGCAAATACATTAAAGGTTGATGTAAGAGAGTTATTAGTACCCAATTCTAACATTGCAAAAAATGATTGAATCTTTAAGCAATTTTAAAATAAGGCTTTCTAATTTGCCAGAGTTAAAAAACAACTTACTGGCATGGCTAATAGCCAAAAATCCTAATTTGAATACCTCGAATAAAGAAAACTTGTATTTGGACTTGGTTCCTTATTACTCTCAATATAAAGAATCTGATATCGAACCAATTTCAGAGGAAAAAGAAGACAAGCAGGAAGAAAATCTTGGAACAGATTATCGTATTAAGTCGATTGAAATTTCAGGTGTAAGAGGGTTTCCTCAAAATCCAACGCCTTTTGGTGTAAATTTTTGCATTGGAGAAGAACCCTCCTCTGCTGTCATTCTAGGAAAAAATGGTGTAGGAAAAAGTTCAATCTTTACTGCTCTGGAAATGGTTTTTGGACATGAAATTGGAGAAGCCAAACTTAGAAACATCAAAGACTACGATAACTATATAACGCATTTTAATACACTCCCCCAGAACTGCCATTTTATTGCAAATACAAATGAGGGTGAATTTTCTTTTGAAAGTCCTATTCCTGATAGTATAGTTGATGCTTTAAATCCTAATAGCCATTTCATCAGCGATTTTGACATATACTACAACGGGCAAAGAAATTATCAGGGTTCGCCGATGGATAGTAATTCTTTTCATAATCTTATTGCTTCTAGTTTGGGGTTACAAGATTTTCTTGACTTTAATTTACGAATAGCGGAATTAGCAAAATATCAACGCAGAAAGGAATCGGGCAACTTAAATAATGCTATAAAAAATAAAACAGAAGGTGAAACTGCAATAACTAACTGGAAACAAGAACTTGAAAAGAAACAACAAGAATTAAAAACACTTTCTGAAACTAACATTAAGCCATCTAATGAAAGACCTAAAAGAGTTATTTCTTTAGCTACTGAACTTCAAGAAAGAAATCATTCAATATCCTTTGATTTAGTCAGGATACAGGAAAATATTAATGCTTTTTTAAAATTATATCTTGAATTTAGTTCATTCAAAATTGAGGGTACTAGCACAAATGAAATTGATTTTTTAATTCAGGGTTTACAATTATTGGAGAAACAAACATATGACGATTGCCCTTTCTGTAAAAGCTCATCAAAAGATATTTCAGAAATTAAAACTACTATTGAAACCAAAGTATCGGAATTTAAAAAATATAGTTCACTTTCAAAGGAAATAGCAACCTTGTTTAGTGCAATTACAGAACAACTTGGTACAGTATATTCCCAACTTGAGAATATTTATAAAAATCTTGAGAATGAAAGATTAATCCTTAGAGATTACCCGGAATTCTCCGAATGGTTAACAAAACTTAATGTATTTCGTGAATTCATTTATAAGTATTCATCCTCCGATTTTTTTGTATTGGCAATTGATTATTTTGAAGTTTATCAGCCAAATAGAAAACAGATAAATGAATTGTATGATATTCTTAAAGACAATAAATCATTTATAGAATCACTTTCCAGTCTAAATAAATTAAAAGAATTTTCTGAGGAACGAAATCAAGTATTGGTATCAATAAAAGAACTGGAATCAAAAAAAGTTAAAGCAGATTCCTCGATTGAAAGAAAAGCTGTTTTAGATAGTGAGATTAAAAATTTAGAAAATCAGATAAACGTTAGAACCTCTCAACTTAAACAAACAGAGAAGGAAATATCAGAAACACAACGTAGTGTCGATATACTCAATCGCATAAAAAAAGATGCATCAAATTACCAGCCTATTGTTTATTTTGAAATAAATAAGATTGTAAAAGAATCATTCATACCAATAGAGGAACTTATTACAGATGTATTGAACAATTTTCTTGATGAAGAAGGAATATCAATTGAAATAGATATTGATAAAAAAGAAGATGAGTCCGGCGAAATTATTTCAGAAACTATTTATGCAAAAATTAAATCTCCTTACGGGGATATTAGTCCAAATAAATACTTCAATACATTCCGGTACAGGTTATTCTGCATGATGGTTTCTTTAAGTATTGCCCTTGCTTCTCGTGTAAGGTCAAAAGTTAACTTACCTGTGGTTTTGGATGATGTATTTTATTCCAGCGATTTTATTAAAAGAGCTTCTATTGAAAAGTTCTTAGAGCAGATGATTAAAACCTTCTCCAAATTTTCTGACTTACCACTTCAATTAATATTATTTACACACGATGAGTTAATATTTGATTCGGCAATGCATGCTATTAGAAGAATGAAACTCGAATCAAATACCATTTTTGCAAAACTTCTGGCATATACCGATGCCGAACCAAAACAAGGTTATTCAGAACTAACATATCGTGTGCCCTCAACCCTACCTAAATCAATATTTGCTTAACTATGGAACAGAAAAGACATACAATATTAAACATAGCAATAAGCATAACAGTTTCCCTTTTAATTATTGGTGGTGCTTATGTTTTTATTGTTCATCAGTTTAATAAACAAAATCAAGAAATTCAAAAAAGAGTTGAGTCCATAGTAAGTACCGACTATAATGTCCATTCAGCTAAACCATTCTTTTTAATACCTCATAAAATCGATAGTACTGGCAATTATGTGCTTACCAAAAGTGAGATTGATTCTATTGAGAAGTACATCTCTAAATATTACTTGAAATCTTATCATGAATATTATGATTCTGTAATTGCCTGTAAAGAGTTTTCCCCTTTTCTAATTACTCTAAATAAAAAGGATAAAAGCGGCAATATAGTATTGTCTCCAAAGGATGTTGAAAATGTAGAAGGTTACATTAATTACTTGACCAAAGAGGTCAACAAAGCAATAGAGCAATCTAAGGCGGAACTAGATAACGATATTGACAGATTAAATATGTGGGTGACATTCTGGGTTGCCATAATGGCGTTAGTTGGGATGGTCTTTCCTTATCTTATTAACAATCAATCCTTAAAGGAGGCAAAAGAAGAAGTTAAAGAAGCAAAAGATGAAGCTAAGTCTGTAAAAGAAAAAGCTGATAAATTAGTTACTGAAATATTAAAAGTTCAAAACAGTTCAGATAAAGCACAAGAATTAGCAAATACGGCAAAGTCAAAGGTTGAAGGTATGAATTCGACTTTAGAATCTCTTCAAAAATCAGTTCAGGAGAAAAACGACTCTATCGATAAGATGACAAAAGATATCGAAGCCTTAAGTAGAAATTTCGATGATAAAAACGCCCTTATTGAAGAGCTGAATGAGAAAATAACAGAAAAGGACAGTCTTATTGAAGAATTAAATACCAAAGCAGAATCAGCGAACGAACTTTCTGAAACCGCGAACACAAATTCTAATAAAGCTCTTAAATCAACCCAAAAGCAAGAAATAGCAATAAAACATTTAACAGCAATTAGTAAATTAAAAAGGCTTGAATTTTACAAGTTATCGTACTTAGATGAAAAAGATATTAATAAGTATTTTGAAAAAACATTCAGTCAAGTAAGTGAAATTTTTAAAGAATACAAACTTGATGGAGATGTTGAGTTTAAAGAAGTATATCAAGATTTATTAAAGGATTACGTTTTTACCTTTCATGAAACAATTAGGTTTGTTGACCCTCGTTTCACAATGGAAGGTTTAGAAAACATAAATACTCATATCGGTAATTATTTAGAAACGGGAAACTACTCAGAAATAGAAACAGTAATAACCCTGCTTGATAAAATTGTTGAAGATTTAAAAAATAGGAAATAATAATTATGACCGGAAATTCACAAATACCAAAAGATATATTACTTAACAACCTAAAAGAGTTGATACCCGAAATATTTTCAGAAGGCAAAGTAGATTGGGAGAGGCTAAAAGCAACCTTAGGTGAGGATATTAATTTCAGTAACGAAAGGTACGTCCTGAACTGGGCTGGTAAATCCGATGCTTTCAGGGTATTGCAAACCCCATCAACAAGGACATTAATTCCTGCAAAAGAAGAATCAATCAATTTCGATGAAACCGAAAATATATTCATCGAAGGCGAAAACCTCGAAGTGTTGAAAATCCTTCAAAAAAGCTATTTCGGCAAGATAAAGATGATTTACATTGACCCGCCATATAACACTGGGAACGATTCATTTATTTATCCTGATAAATTCTCCGAAACAAAAGAAGAATATCAAAAACGTGTAGGGGACAAAGATGAAGAGGGTTATATGACCAAAGAAGGCATGTATCGAAAAAACAGTAAGGAAAACGGTCAATACCATTCCAACTGGTTAAATATGATGTACCCTCGTTTATTTCTGGCAAAAAATTTACTCAAGGATGACGGTGTAATATTTGTTTCTATTGGTGAAGATGAAGTTCATAATCTTAGAAGTTTAATGAATGAGATATATGGTGAAGAAAATTTTATTTCTACCATTTCAAGGTTAATGAAATCAGGAGGTGCAAAAGGCAATTTTTTTACACCAAATATTGATTATATTTTGGTCTATGTTAAGAACATAAACTATACTGAATTTTTCAGAACCAATATAGATGAAAGCCAACTTGATACATATTATAACAAAATCGAAGAATCTGGTGAGAGAAAAGGAGAAAGATATGGTGAGGAAAGGATTTATAAAGCAAGTCTTGATGCTCGTGCTAATCAGCGTTACTGGATTAAATGTCCTGATGGTTCATATGTAATCCCACCGGGTAAAACCTTCCCTGAAAAAATAGAACATGGAGAAAAGGTAAAACCTAATAAAGATGATGGAGTTTGGAAATGGACTTTTGACCGCTATGAGCAAGAAGCAAAGGAAGGTAATATTATATTCAAAGAGACAAATTCATCTGCATTAGTTAATGAGAAACAGGAACCATCAAAATACAATCTTTACAATAAACTTTGGTTAAAAGACCAGCAAGAAAAAGGTAAAGTTCCTGGCAATTTTATAGATAAATATGAAAATAGACAAAGTGCTGCCGAGTTAAGCGAGCTTGAGATTCCATTTGATTATGCAAAACCTTCAAATTTGCTGAAATATTTAATACAACTTGCTCGTGTTAAATCGAATGATTTAATACTCGATTTCTTTTCGGGTTCAGCCTCAATAGCCCATGCTGTTATTAATTATAATTTGGAAGAAAGTCTAAATGCAAAATTCATAGCAATTCAATTACCGGAAAAAACAGATGAAAAATCGGAAGCATTTAAACAGGGTTATAAATCTATTGCAGATATTGCGATAGAACGTATTAAAAGAGTTATAAAAAGCATAAATAAAAAAAATCAAGGTAAACTCGACTTCAATCCTGATGAAAAACAGGATTTAGGCTTCAAAGTATTCAAACTCTCCGATTCCAATTTCAAACTGTGGAGACAACAGGGCATCGAAACAGCTGAAGAACTCGAAAAGCAAATGGAGCTTTTTACCGACCTCGTTTCAAAAGAAGCTTTAAATGATTTTATAGTGTATGAGTTGTTGATAAAGTCCGGTTTCGACCTGAACAGCCAGATTAAACAGGAGAACTCTATTTATCTTGTTAACTCTAATGAAATGGTTCTTTTATTGGAATCTGTTTCAAAAGATATTATAAGAAAGGTCATAAAAACCAATCCTCAAAAAGTAGTTGCATTGGATAAACTTTTTGAAGGCAACGACCAGTTAAAAACAAACACTGCCCTTCAAATGAAGGATGCAGGTATTGTTTTTAAAGCAATATAGCCCCTTATGAAATTACAATTCGACGCAAATCAGCAATATCAAATACAGGCAATAAATGCCATAATGGGCATTTTTGAGGGGCAGCCGCTTGATGGGTCTGATACAAGTTTCCATATTGACAAAGAAGATAAACTCAAACTTATATCAGGGGTTGGCAATAATCTAATACTATCCGAAGAACAAATTATTAAAAACCTTAAAACTATTCAGCAACAGAACGAAATACCCGTTGCCGAAAATTTTGAAGGAATGAACTTTTCTGTGGAAATGGAAACGGGTACAGGTAAAACCTATGTTTACCTGCGTTCCATTTACGAGTTATATAAACAATTCGGCTTTAAAAAATTTGTTATCGTTGTGCCAAGCGTTGCAATTCGCGAAGGGGTTTTAAAAAACCTGCAAATTACACACGAGCATTTTCAGGGTATCTACGATAAAACACCCCTTAATTTTCAGGTATACGATTCAAAAAGGGTTTCAAGCCTAAGAAGTTTTGCAACAAACAATAACATTGAGATTCTGGTAATTAATATTGATTCCTTTGCAAAGGATGAGAACATTATCAACCGCCCGAATGATAAATTAACCGGCCAACGGCCTGTTGAATTTATTCAGGCAACCAATCCCATTGTTATTGTGGACGAGCCGCAAAACATGGAAACCCCCATCCGAAAACAGGCCATTGCCAATTTAAACCCGCTTTGCACGCTTCGTTATTCCGCAACCCATTTAAACCTGTATAATCTGGTTTATAGCCTGAATCCTGTTAAAGCATACGATTTAGGACTTGTAAAGCAAATTGAAGTTGATTCGGTAATTTCCGAAAACAGTTCCAACCAGGCATTTATTCTGGTTGAATCAGCCAGTGCTACAAAAACAAGGGTTTCTGCAAAAATAAAAATTGACACCAACAATGATTCCGGGGTAAAAAAGAAATCTGTTTCGGTTAAGGTCGGCGACGACATTTACAACCTTTCCAGCGAACGGGAAATATATAAAGAAGGCTATATCATTGAGGAGATAGATGTTTCCAATCAATGCATTACCCTTTCAAATGGTTCAGTCCTGTATGTTGGAGATAGTCAGGGCGGTATGACCGATGAAATAATGAAGTTTCAAATCCGCAAAACCATTGAAGAACATCTTAAAAAAGAAAAGCGCCTGAATCCGAAAGGGATAAAAGTATTATCGTTGTTTTTTATCGACAGGGTTTCAAATTATCGGAATTACGATGATTCCGGCAATCCTGTTCCCGGGAAATTTGCAGTTTGGTTTGAAGAAATATACAACAGCTATATTTCACAACCTGCCTTCAGCAACCTGAATAAACATGAAGTTTCAAAAGTTCATAATGGTTATTTTTCGGCTGATAAGAAAGGCCTTTTCAAAGATACATCCGGCGAAACCCAAGCCGATGATGATACATACAAACTCATCATGCAGGACAAAGAAAGATTGCTGGATATTGAAAACCCCTTGCGATTTATTTTTTCTCATTCCGCTTTGCGTGAAGGTTGGGACAATCCAAACGTATTCCAGATTTGCACACTCAACGAAACCAAATCCGACATTAAGAAACGTCAGGAAATTGGCCGGGGCTTGCGGTTATCCGTAAATCAGGAAGGCATCAGGTCTTATGACAGGAACATAAACAGGTTGACAGTAGTTGCCAATGAAGCCTATGAGGATTTTGCCAAGACATTGCAAACCGAAATTGAAGAAGATTGCGGCGTTTCTTTCGAAGGCAGGATAAAAAACAAACTGGAACGCACACGGATTAATTATCGGAAAGGATTTGAAGCCGACCCGAAATTTCTTGAAATATGGGAACGTATCAAACACAAAACTTCCTATCAGGTCAGTTACAATACAAACGATTTAATTAAGGCAGCCGTAAAGCAAATAAAAAACCTTCCGAAAATTCAGCCCCCTTCTGTGCGTTCCACAAAAGTTTCTTTATTAATGACCGCAAAGGGAATTGATACAAATTATGTGGCAGAGAAAAAAGAAGTTTATGGATTGAAATTCCCAATACCCGATGTTTTAGGTTATATCCAGCATCGAACCGAACTAACACGTTCAACCATTTTGGCCATTTTAAAGGAATCGGGGAAAATTGAAGAAATACTTATCAATCCGCAGTTATTCCTTGACCTGGCAGTTTCAGCCATCCGTAAAACATTAAACGATTTAATGGTTGAAGGTATCAAATACGAAAAAATTGGTTCCTCAGAATACGAAATGAGATTGTTTGAAGAAAATGAGATTGAGACCTATCTCGATAGTTTAACCTTTGAGGTAAACGATGCATCGAAAACCATTTATGAAAATTACATTCCATTAGATTCAAATATCGAAAGCCAGTTTGCAAAAGACTGTGAAACCAGCGAACAGGTTGAATTTTACTTCAAGCTTCCGTTCTGGTTCAAAATACCAACACCCATCGGAACATACAACCCCGATTGGGCAGTAGTAATGAAAGAAGAAAAGAAAATCTATTTCGTAGCCGAAACCAAGTCAACAACCGACAAAGACAAGCTACGCAAAGAAGAACAACAAAAAATCCAATGCGGAGAACGGCATTTTGAGGTATTTGAGGATGTGAATTTTAGGCATGTTACTAAAGTGAGTGAATTGATATAACCATTAAAAATTAAAATCATGAAGAAAATAAATTATTTCTTTTTATTATCGATTGTCAGTATTCTATTTATATCTATTTCATGTCAAAACTCTGGTAATCAAAAAAAACGAGGAAATCAAAGTTTAAAAATTAAAATTGGGTATATTCCAATTGCGGATTGTGGTCAGTTATATGTAGGTGTTGAAAAAGGATTTTTTAAAGAGGAAAATATTGAGGTTGAACTCGTAAAACTTTCCGGAGGTGCAAAGATATTAGAAGCTCTTGCTGGTGGAAGTGTTGATATTGCTTTTTCCAATGTTATTTCATTAATTCTATCAAATAGTGCTGGTCTAGATTTTCGTGCTGTTACTGGCGGTCCTGTTGAAAATATTAATCACAGGGAAACTGCTATTATGGTACCAAATTCCTCTAGTATTAATTCTCCGAAAGACTTGGAAGGTTTAAAAATTGCTGTAAATACTCGTAAAAATATTATGGAAATTATGCTTATTAAATATTTTGAAAAGCAGGGTTTAGATTTTTCAACTGTTAAATTATCAGAAATACCTTTTCCAAATATGGAACAGGTACTAACTCTTAATCAAGTTGATGCTATAACCACTATTGAACCTTTTGTAACATTTTCAAAAGAAAATGGTAATTCTAAAGTATTTAGCCATTATTTTACAGAAGTAGATTCAATTATTGAAATTTCATCATACAATGCCTCTGAAAAATATATTCTAAATAATCCCGATGTTATTAAGGCATTTCAGAGAGCAATAAAGAAATCAACAGAATATGCTATAAAGAATGAGAATGAAATGAAGGAAATAGTATCAAAATATACAAATCTATCTACGGAACAATTGGCAAATGTTGTTTTACCTACCTACACTTATGAACTTTCAATTCAAAGGCTTCAAGGTTTTTGTGATAAGGTATATGAACTAAAATGGTCAGATAATTTGGTGAATGCTGAAACAATAATAATGCAATAATTTTCATGAAAGTTTTAGAAATAGATAACCTATCTAAATCCTATAATAACAAAGAAATAATATCAGGAATTAATCTTAGTGTAAATTCTGGTGAGTTTGTTTCAATTATCGGTCCTTCTGGCTGTGGAAAAACAACATTGCTTCATATAATTGCCGGCTTAATTACTCAATATAAAGGTAATGTTAATATTAAGGAGCATAACCTAAATCACAATAAAAAGCCAGTTGTAGTTTTTCAAGAATATAATAAATCTTTGTTCCCATGGATGACTGTAAAAAAAAATATTGAACTTGTATTCAATGGAGAACACTCCAAAATTGATAAAGCCAAAACGATAAATCAATATTTGGACATTGTTAATTTAACCGATTCAAAAAATAAATATCCATGGGAGTTATCGGGTGGAATGCAGCAAAGAGTATCAATAGCCAGAGCATTAGCTTTTCAACCAGAAATTCTATTAATGGATGAACCATTTGGTTCGCTTGATGCTAATATTACCAGAGATTTGGAATTGGAAATATTAAGAATATGGAAAGAATTTAGAAAAACAATTCTATGGGTAACGCATGATATTGATGAAGCTGTTTTTCTTTCTAATAGAGTTATTATACTGAATGGTAATCCTGCAAAAATAGTTGATGATTTTATAATTAATCTTCCTTACCCAAGAAATCAGGTAACAACGAAAAATTTGCCTCAGTTTAATGAATATCGTACCAAACTTTTAAAATATATAATAAAGGAATAATGAAAATAGGGAAGATAAAAGGATATTATGCAATTGTATTAATAATTATTCTTTGGGAAATTTATAGCAGATACAGTATTAAATCTATTTTTTTACCCTCATTTAGCACTGTAATTAGCCAGTTTGTTGAATCACTTACAGAGAAAGAATATTTGTTTCATGTTCTATTTACATTACTAAGAACATTATCTGGTTTTATTGTCGCATGTCTAATAATGTTACCAATGGGTATACTGTTTGGAAGAAATAGAAATCTTTATTCATATTTCGAGAAAATTATTGAGTTTTTACGTCCAATGCCATCTGCGGCAGTCATTCCAATTGCAATATTATTCTTAGGAATTGAAGATAATATGAAAATTTTTATTATTTGCTTTGGTTCAAGTTGGCCTATTCTAATTAACACAATTGATGGAGTTAAAAGCGTTGAACCTATGTATATAAAAACAGGTATAGTTTATAACTTTTCTAATTTCAAAATATTTACAAGAATAATAATTCCAGCTTCTTTACCTGTAATTTTTACAGGTTTTAGAATCAGCATTGCAATAGCTCTCATTCTTGCAATTACTGTCGAAATGATTGTTGGGGGAAACGGTTTAGGTTATTATATTTTGGATGCAGAGCGAAGTTTTAAATTTTCTGAAATGTATTCAGGAATATTTACAGTAGGTATAATCGGCTACTTTATCAACTATACAATAGTAAAGATTGAAGATTATTTTCTTTACTGGCATAAAAAATCTAATCAAACATAGCGTATGAAAACGAATAATTATTACTTCAAACCACATATTGGTATTTTTATTATATCATACATTATATCCATTTTAATAGTAATCTTATATTATTACTATTCAAATAAATCACTAGAGGCTATTCATTATAGTATTTTCACAGTAGTAACATTTCTTGTTGCAACATTTGCTGCACTTACAATTGATATTAAGCAAAATAAAAAGAATTTTCAGAATCGAAATTATACACTTAGCAATATTCTTACGAAAACATATAATTTTTCAAAATATAGTCCTTTTGTAAGCATATTTTATTCTTTGACTTTTATTTTTATTTTTCTTTTAATTATTCTTGTTTTTTTTAATGGTACAGATATTGCTAAGGACTCAAACCTAGCAGGTTATATAGTTGGAATCATAGCTTCAACTATTGTTGGTATATGGTCTTTATTTATGACATTTGTAATAAGACATCAGCAAAAAAATGATTTTTCTGGTATGGATGTATTTCTTTGGGATATTGGCGATATCTTTCATGAATGGCATGATAAAGACCCAATTCGAGGAGAATATGCACCAAAAAAAAGAAGACCTAAAAAAGAATTATATTTACTAGATTATCATCCCTTAATTGGAAGTATATCTGAAGATCATGGTACCAGTCAACCTTATAAGAATTATAAATTTGGCTTAGAAAGAATTTCTCAATGTAAGGATGTTGATATTAGAATTATCTGTTTTGATGATGATAATATGTTAAATCTAATTAAGTCTATGAAGCCTTCACTGAAAGGTGAATCCAGCACATTTGCGAATTTCTTAGATTTAAATTTATTTGACGAAGAGTTAATTGGTTACTGTAAAAAATATGAATTAAAATCAGAGAATATAACTATATGGCATACATCTAAGATTAATCCGTTACATTTCATAATAGCTGATAATAAAATTTTTCAGTATTCTGTTATTCCTATTGAAAACAATAACGGAAGAAATATCCTCAAGGGTTATATAAGTCAGGATGTATTTCAAATTGAATTTCTAAAAAGTACATTCCAAGCTGTTGAAAAATTCGCAGTAACACCTAAATTAACGATTAATAAGCATTCTGTTCTATTTCAATTTGAGAAACAAATTAATATAAAATACATCCAATTTTTAGACAATCGGCATAATGAATTATATAAACTAGAATATTCAGTAAATAATGAAGATATTATGCAAGATTTCATAATTGAAAACAAAGAACAAATTAATAATGAGGTATTATCAAATATTGAAATAAAAAACGAAGTATTAATTGATAAAATTTATAACAAATGGTTAGAAAACACAAAGAACAATTTAAAAAACGACGATTTTTTCTTTAGAGTTTTGCTAATAAAATCGATAAAAGCAAATACCTCAGTCATAAAAAAATCAGAAGAGTCTGAAAGAATCAAACTTAATGTAAAATATTTAATTGAACAGATTGAAACTAATTAAATACTATTTCTTTGATTCAATAAGCTCTGGACTAATCCAAATAAAGGATGTTTATTATAATAGTATAGTTAGACTTTCATTATTTTTTAATTCTGAGAAAATTAATTTCTATTATTTAAAACAATTTATTGCGGACAATCCCATACCTATAAGTATAATCGCTCAAAAACCTGAACAATATTGTTTTGCATTAGAGGTTGAATATAACTTGAATGCTAATTACATTAAATACTATAAGATAAATAATTTTACTTTTTCAATAGTTGAGAACGAATCTGGAATTAATGAAATAATAATTTCAGGAATAAACTATTATGGTCAGCAATATTTAAATAAAAACAACTTACAAGAAATTATAGATGAAACATATACAGTAACGAATAAAATTCTTTTAGAAAACGGATTTAATTTTAAAGATGTAATTCGTCAATGGAGTTATGTTGGTCAAATTCTAGAAACAACATCCCATTTAAATAATAAATATCAGAATTATCAGATTTTCAATGAGGTAAGAGCAAATAAGTATGCAAAATTCAATATAAATTCAAATTATCCAGCAGCAACAGGAATAAGTATGAATATTCCAGGTTTTTGTTTCGAGGTAATTGCTACAAATGGTGAATCCGTTATAAAGAAGAATTTAACTAATTCAAAACAGACACCTCCTTCTCATTATGACCAATCAGAATTAATAGGTTCTCCAATCTATAACCCAAATCACAAAGAACCCCCAAGATTTGAAAGAGGAAAGCTAATTAAAATGCCTTATCAAGAGATTATTTACATTTCTGGAACTGCTTCTGTATATCAAGATAAAGTATATTTTAAGGAAGATATTATTAAACAAACAAAATGTATTCTGGAGCACTTTGACACAATTTTTAAGGAAAACCAGCTACCCTATAATTTAAATTCATTTAATAATATTCGGATTTATTATACTAGGCAATCTGATTATGATATTCTTACTTCTTTTTTGAGGCCTGTTTTAGGTGATATTCCTCATATTTTTCTATTATCTGAAGTATGTAAAAATGGCCTGTTAGTGGAATTAGAGGGTAATATTTATGCCAATACCTCCACAATTAGTTGAATATAAACTCTAAAAACTCCTTATAATTTGGGTCATTAGTATAAGGATTATGCGATACCCCTTCCAGTAATTTAAACACACACTTATCTTTAATGGTTTCATTACAAATACTTTCTAAGTAATCTAAATATTGCTTGTTTAAGTATTTGTCCAAACTTCCAATCCCTCTTGCTGGTTCGAGCTTGTAGCTCAGACTTCTCCGATAAGTCCAGTCATGAAGAGTAAACAAAAACTTGTTCAATTACCTGCTTGTCGGCAAAGGCAAGAACACTTCGGGCATTTACTTCTTGATCCAAATTTTCATTTCGAAATTAAATCACTTAAATTTATCCTATCAATAGTACCTTATGTAAAAACCAAATCTACCAATTTATGTCCACCTATTCCATCCTACAACAACTAACCGAAAAATTTCCCAAAAAAATAAAACCGGAATACTTGCAAATTCCGATTCATTCTGACCAGTAAATCCGGTGATACAGATCAGTGTAGGGTCAAATATATTGGCCAAATGTTTAGTTAGCAACTCTGTACGACTGGTCAATATGCCGGAATGGCATTTAGGTCACCAAACAAAGGTGGTCAACATGCCGGAATGACATACAGATCATAAGGTAGTTCTCCAAATAAATAGTTTGATTTAAGGTTTACAAAAACTTTATCAAACAATGGCAGGAGAAACTATCAGTATGACAAAACTTAAGCAAATATTTTTACAGAGAAGAAATGGTCTCCCATTAGAGACAATCTAAAAAAATGTACGTTCCTCCAGGAATACGGTGAAAAAATATCTTCAACTGGCCAGGCAAAAGGGCCTGTGCCTTGAAGATTTAGTACTTATGGAGGAGTATGAACTACAAAAGCTTTTCGCAGCACCTAAAGGACAGAATGAAAAGCGGGCACAAGATTTAACGGCTTTATTTCCAGGCTTTGAGAAAGAGCTAAAACGCACGGGGGTTACCCGTTGGATATTATGGGGCGAGTATAAATCACATTACCCGCATGGTTATTCCTATTTGAATAGACACACTTCGACTCCGCTGCTAATGACACGCTATACGAGCCTTCGACTACGCTCAGGCTGACTATCGTGTCAACTTATTAATAAATAGTGATTTATCACTATCGAGGTCTCAGTATGACAGCCATGGTCATGGGTCAGGCTGAGCGGAGTCGAAGCCTGTTTTCTTAACTAAATGACATTGAGCGCGCCCTGGCATACGAGATGGAACTGCAGGGATTGCATTTTTCAAGAGAGTTTGAAATGCCGGTGTTTTACAAAGAAATTCAGGTTGGCACAAGAAGAGTTGATTTTTTGATAGAAGAATTAATCAGCGTAGAAATTAAGGCACTTATCCAGATTGAACCGGTGCATTTAGCCCAGGCAATTAACT
The DNA here is from genome assembly GCA_963781805.1 of uncultured Bacteroidales bacterium. Lineage (GTDB taxonomy): Bacteria > Bacteroidota > Bacteroidia > Bacteroidales > UBA10428 > JAFGPL01. Next base: position 6,091,760 of record CAWAHF010000004.1, on the reverse strand, counting down.
ATTTGGAAGCTTATAACCTTGAAATCGGGTTATTAATCAATTTCGGTGAGACCAAATTGAAGTTTCACCGGCTCGAAAACAAAAAATTCAAGCCATAAAATCAGAGTAATCACAATAATCACATAAATCACAGTTCAGACAATGGAGGAGAAGCAACATAACCACCGGCAACAACAACGAAAAACGAACTCACATGGCGCACGTTTAACACAGTATAATGTTTGCATCTAAATGGTACAGGTATATAACCGGTTTCTGCCTTCATTGCATTTCGGCATACAGGCGGGGCTGGTGACCCTTCCCTATTAGTTTGTTGATATGCAAGTAGGCGAGTACCATCGCCGGTGGGACGGAAGAAAGGGTTGATGTGTAATAGAGGGAATAGTGGGAGTATGAGAAATCGCAGAGGCAGAGGCAGTGGCAGAAAAGAAATGATGAATTAATTCTACTTTGACAGATTGGTTAAAAAGTATGATTTTTCTGCATTTTTTACCCCTGACCCTGAAGGGAGAATACAGAAAAATCAACCTGTTCCATTCAGGGATTAAGGGTAAAAACAGGTTGATTTTTTTAATGTGTCAAAGTAGAATTAAGAATGAAGAATTAAGGATGTCCAGTCCTGAAATAAGTTTGCAAAAAAGTATATAAATCTGGGGACGAGTCAATCTCAGCAAGAAATACATTAGCCTATTCCCTTAAACTTTTCATCTGTTCTGGTACATCTTCCAGTCCCAGGTATTTTGATACAAAGGCAGTGCTTTTAAATGTGAAATCGGGATCATACTCCAGTTGTTCTTTGAGTGTAAATAATTGTCCGCAACCTGCCTGACAGAAAATCTTTTTTAGCGGTTCATTATCTTCGATATCGGAGGTTAGGAATAATTCAAGCTTATCTATTCCGAGATACTTTTTATCGGCTTTGGTAACTCCAATGAGTTCTGCAAGTTTTTTGCCTTCGGGAGTTCCGTTATTGGTAAGAAATAAGAATGTGCGGATAACCAGTTTATCCCCTGTGATGACTGCTTTCAGGTATCCAAGTGTTTCCAAATCTGTTTTATAGGCAATCAGTATACTTCCGTCATCCGAAATTTGGATATCGTTTTCTAAAATAGAAAATGCAATATTCATGGCACAAAATTCATTAATTGTATTTCCCAGCCGTTCTTCCAGGCGTTCCACCGCATGTGCCTGTATATATACATCCAATGGCATTTTTTGCAGTATGCCGGAGATTCCCATCCTTTCGGGGATAACTCTTATCCATTTGATACCTTTACCTGTCACGCTCATTCCTACCCTGTATACACACCTTTTCTCTCCGTTTATTTCAACGATAGCCGTTTCGGGTTTTTCAACATGAACTATATAATTATTAAAACAACGGATGGGATCCAGCTTATGTTTCTGAACCTGTTCAATCTCCTTTTCCATCCATAATATACGATGCAAGCTGTCGCAGTGCATTATGGCAACAAGGTCGAGATGATTTTCAATCTGTATGTAGGCATCGCCTCGTAACTTTTGATAGTCCTCATCAAATGCGGTAAGCAGGGCTTTAAATTCGATTGTATGCTTGAAATTCTCCTCTTTCAAATTTCTCCAGTGCATATGAATGGTTTCTGCATACACAACAAATTCATAAAGATTCATGGCTTTTTCTCCATTGCCAGGATAGATTAAACCTATTTTCAACAGTTGATTTAACCTATCATTTAATTTCTTTAGTGCACTTTCCGACAAGCCTTTGGTTCCGTCTGTCGGATTCATTATTTTTATCGGGCGCAACCTGTTATTGTATATAAAATCTTTCTCTTTATCGGTAAGCAGCTCATAAGCCTTTTCGCTTCCCAGGATACCCATTACTTCCCTTATTTTTTTCAGATATTGTTTTTTCAGGTAGATTTTCTCTTCTTTTATTTGTTGCGGATTCTTCTTATTACGGTTCTTTTTCACTGTGTCGGGCTTTGGTAGAACATAACTGGTTTTTAAAGATAGAAATTGTTTTTAAAAAATGAAACCTCAAGATGAAAAGGGAGATGATTTTTGGGTTTAGGGGAATAGGGGAAGTAGGGATTATTACCAGAGATTTTATAAATTGCTTTTTTATCAAACCAGATAATAAAATTATATTGTTTTATTCCAACGAGATGGAAGATAGAGGATCATATTGAAAACGAGACGAATTTCTGGTATTTAATAAATTGATTGCTATGGCAGGGGAAATACTAATAATTATTGTCGGATTCATGAGATGGATTCTAAAAGGTTGTAAAACCGATTTAGGAGAAGAGATTCATGGAAAAAAAAATGATGAAAAAAATAGAAAAGGAAAAAATTATTTAATAGGGATACTAATAATTATTATAATTATATTGCTTTCTGAATTTGTAATTTAATAGATAAAAATCCGAATTATGGCAAAATTTTTAGACATTTTTGAGGAAGGCTGCATAATTCTTTTAGTTAAACTTTTAAGAAACTAAATCCTCCAATTATAAAATTTCCTTCTGCATTTTTGAAATAGGCATTATTGGATATGAGATGAGTACCTGGATTTATAAAATAAGGGACAAGATTTAGGAAATGGGGTACTATAAGTATGCGAAAGGCCACTGCAAGTTTGCGATAAGCAACTTCAGGTTTGCGATAATCAACTTCAGGTTTGCGATAATCAACTTCAGGTTTGTGATAAGCAACTGCATGTTTGCGATAATCAACTTCAGGTTTGCGATAAGCAACTGCAAGTTGTCGAAAGTTAAGTTAAAGTTTGCGACAAGCGACCTTATTTATGAAATAGTTAACTGCAGGTTTGCGACAATCAACTCCGGATTTGTATTAGTTAATGTAAGGTTGGGGTAAAGCAACTGCAAAATTGAGTATTAATATAAAAAGTTTGTGAACGGACCTTTCTACTTTAATTTTCATATCAAAATTAATTGACCTAAATTTAACTATTAAGTGATAGGGAAAACAATAAAGGAAAGATTGAAGAAATGATTACCGACCATCAGACAAATACAGTTTATCTGGCAGACTCGTGCCTGGATATGGAGGAAAAAAAGGAATTTCGAAAATTCAAATCGTTTCTTGAAAAGCATAAAATGAATGTAAAAATTCTTAAAGGAACAGAAGATTTTTATTGTCGTGATTTTATGCCAATCCAGTTGTCAGAAAAAGAATATGTTCAATTTATTTTCCGGCCTGAACGATATTTAAAAGAAAACGAATTGGAATTTATCAGTAGTCCTCAGAGAGTCGGTTTGGAAAATAATCTCGTACAGCCAAAATATAGTAATATTATTCTGGATGGAGGAAATGTAGTTAAATGGGAAGATAAAGTTATCATTACCGATCGGGTGATTAAGGATAATCTGTATCAGTTTTCTGATTCAGAAACCATCCTAAAGCAGTTGGAAAAGGAACTCAGATGCAAGGTCATCATCATTCCCGAATATCCCGGGGATGCTACCGGTCATGCAGATGGCTTAATTCGTTTTATGGATAAAGATACAGTCTTTATAAATGACGCTTACTCTGTGCCCGAAAAGGAATGGTTAAATGAATTTCTGAATATACTTTCAGAAAATAAACTGATACATATTAATCTTCCATGTACCCTTGAAGAAGGAGATGAAACCGCAGAGGGCCTTTATATAAATTATCTTCATGTAGGAAATTTAATTGTTGTCCCTCAATTCGGACAGGATGAGGATCAGGTAGCCCTGGAAATAATGACTCGGGCTTTTGGCGGTAAGTGTAATGTCTTACCTTATCCGGCCAATTGGATTGCGGAATATGGCGGGGTATTTAATTGTGCAACATGGACGGTTTTGGAATGATATTTTAGTATTACTGAATATTTTAGTTCCAATGCCGGTTCAAATGGTCTTAATCGTTCAGTTCATCATGCACCTGAATAATTCGTGCATATCAATTGGGTAAATGAAACCATCTGCCAAGACTTCTGAAACAGGAATCTGATTGAACAGGATTAATCCGGATTTATTCGAATAAATGCGAATTAATTTTTTCATTTCAGCCAATATTTTGGGGAATTAAAAACCAGGGCATAACATTATGATGTTTAAGTCATTATATATTTAATCAGTAATGTTTATTACAGATTTATCTAATGGTAAGCAAATTTTATTTGTTAATGAATTCAATCGTTAGCTTCCAATATACTTATCGATACTGTTCATTATTTCTTTTTGTTCAGCCTCTGTCATAGCCGCCTTTGAGACTTTATTTTTTAGTTCAAGCAGAAGGTTAAGAGCTTTATTTTTTTCTTCGGATTTTGCCCTGTCCGATTCTTTCTCAATCTCATCTTTGTTGCTTCCACGCACCAATGCCTGTAATGTATCTGCAATACGTTCAAGTATTCTGGCAACAGCATCTGAGGAAAAACCCCCAACGATAGCTAATACAACCTGACCTAATTTTGTAAGAATCTCTCCTTTTCCATCAATCATATTTTCACCAAATAAACCTAAAATGGTTCCCAAAGCAATACCAAGAATTAATCTCATGACATACGTTGGATTATATCGGGGCTCAAAAGTCCGGTCAATCAAATATCTGCGTGCGGTCCATAAGCAATATACCCCTGATCCCAACCATGCTGCCACTATTACCTGGCCATATATTAACAGGGATCTGTATTTTGTTTCTATTTTAACTATATCACTCAGAAATAAAAACAAGATCATAAATATAAGACTGAAAATAGTTGAGATAATAATAAACTTTAATACATGGTTATAAGTAAGAAATCCTGGTTGTGTTGAACTTAATGAAGTCGCGGTTAATGGCGCTATTATTTTACTAAGTTTAGAATGAACCTCAATAGCTTCTTTTAATAACTCTTTAGTATATAAACTGTCAGGAGAATCTTTAATTTGTTTTCCTTTGATTTCAATTAATCCGGAGATTTTACCGGCAAGATTATCTGCTTCAAGATCTTTTCCGGTTTCACTGGCATACGATGCCATTATAGCAATATTATTGATATAATTATTTATCTGTTCGACAATAAAGCTATCTGCAGTTGCTTCAGGATTAAAAAAAATTTTAAACATGATTTTATGGTTTTTGGTTGGACAATGTATTCACAATAAAACAGGCAAATTAAAAATGTAATTCACCCTTATTAAGATTTTTAATATTAAAATTAGTACTGGCTTAAAAAAATCCTCTTATACACCGGATAAACATTATTTGTATTATTGTCTTTAATCGAAGCGCCCAGAATTAGATTATCTGTAATGGTACTGTCAACATTAAGGATAATCTGTGCCTTTAATCCGGATGATCTAATCAGGTATATTTTACCCAAATTTTCGCCTCCTCCGGGTAATTTGGTGAAATAACCACCCGATGTTTCAAACGTAACATCCTGCTCGCTCTCAACATTTGCTGAATTCAGCCGTGCTGTCACAATTAACTGGCTTATTTCTTCAGGGTTAATGGTATCCTTCTCAAATTCCAGCTGAATCAGTTCATCTGCGGAAATATTCGCGGTATATTCCTGTATTTCGCAGCAATATAAACCGAACAGTAACACTATAGAAAGATAGGTGAACTTTTTCATGGAATTCATTAATTTAGTCTGATCTGGTTATCATCCGAATCGGAACAGGATGAGTTGGACTCGAATGTATAGGTTGCCGTAAAATTTATCTTTGTATCGGTACCCGTTAATGTGAATTTTAACTTTTGTTTACCCGAACCCTGACAATCCCATTTTTTTTGAGTGGTACCGGTATCCTCGAAAACCAGTCCGATTCCGTCAGGAATACTCATCGTAATCTTCCCTTCTTCAGTACTGTCAACAGTAACATTTGCTGTCATTTCTGAATTGGTTTTACCGTAAATAACGGCGTCATCAATAGTGATACTACAAGACATAATTAGTGTGTTGTTAAAAATTCAATAATATTTGCATCAAAGCTAAATCCGACATAAGGAGCTGCCCGTAATGTGCTCTTTGGATAAAAAGGATTACCTTCCTTAATATTGAAGAAACAGGCCCCCATTTCAATGCTTATGTTTTTGTGTACATCTACCCCAAAACCAGTCATCAGGCGCATACCGGCATTGGTTTTTTCAATTTCCCTGTGATTATAGGACAAATTACTAAGTCCGGCACCAATATTAATCGAACACCGATTAAGGATACGATGGAGACAGGTTCCGGTAGAATAATTTTCGGTTTTGGTCTTATCAGATTCGCCTAAATAAAAACGAACCAGAATATATTGCGTGAAATCCGTAGAACTAAAATTATTAAAACCAATAAGTCCTACCCCATACTTAAGTCCAAGGCGAAATGATTCGGGATAATTTACTGTTTCTTTTGAAATTTTAACAGGAACATTTATCGTATACCTGTAATTAATTTCACCATCCCTAATAAGGTTTTCAATTTCTTTTGCGGCTGCAACAGAGTCGTCCTTAAATACTTGCGTATTGGCCTGTATTTTGTTCAGGTCTTTGGCAATTTTATATACTATTTCCCTGCTCTTTTTGCAGTTTGTCGAATCATCGAGATAACTTTGGGGAACAGCGTGGCTTGTTTTAATAAAAAATTCAACCGAGGTATAACATTCCGAATCAAGTTTTTCTTTTAACCCGGATGTATCCTTTTGGAATTGATTAAATAGATTGATTAAAAATGCCCTGGACTGGGAAGAATTCAGAATACTGCTAATTCTTCCGGAAGTATTTGGAAAGGTTATCTTTTCTATTTCCATGGAGTCTTTTTTTGTTCCTGTTAAACTGTTAAGTATGCCATTTATAATAGGAACTAATGTATCTGAACTTATAGCTTCAGACGTTAAGTATATTTTAGATGCCTTCTTAATAATTTCCCAGGTTAATTCTGTTGCATACTCTTTTGAAAAGTTACCTTTCGAATAAAAATCGAAGTTAAATTCATAATCACTTGAAGGTAACAGAGCCGGTACGTTAAACTTATAGGAAGTATCTGTTCTGTCTCCGGTAATTTTTTCACCCCCCTTTATCGCCTTGCCGGACTTCTTAATGGTGAGCCATGCAGAATCTGTTTTATTAAAACCGGGAATATCCTTTTTGTTGACAGAAATGATAAAACCTTCATAATAGGGCAGGTTATCACCAAGTTTTGTAAAGGGTATTTCCCTGGCAACCTGAGAAAACAGGCATACAGGGAAAAGACTGATAAAGAATAATAATTGTATTGTTTTAATATTCATTCGGATATGAAATTTTCAGAGCTGTTATTATATTTTTTTATGACTGGTCTTTTTCAATTTTATAATTTACAATGAATTTGATTATTGAATTTTGATTTTAGACAGACTATCCAGGCGCACCAAATCATTTTGTTCGAGACATTCAAGTTTTTCGCTGTCCAAAATAGTCTGCATCTGAAGTTCGTATTGTTCCTTTTTTAGTTTCAGGTCACGGATTTCACTTTTTATTTCCTGGTTTGGATCTGTTAGATGATATCCAATAATTGCAGTTCCTAAACTCACCATAGAAATCATCGCAGCAATTAAGGCAATTTTTAACCGACGGCTTCTTTTCCCGACTATTTTCTCATATCCTTCTATTATAACTTTAACTTCGTTAGGATTAGCTTCTACTTTAGACGGTATTGATACAATAGTACAAAGAAAACGTGCGAGGATAATAATCACAATGGGTTGTGAAACCAATATTAATTGCCATATATTATCACTTAAAAAATTAAATATACTAGCTAAAACGAAAATGGATGTGTAGATACTCCATAACCAGTTTAAAAAAGTATCTAACCTGAGAGCCGCTTTGTCCCGATTTTCAATACTATTTTTTATACCATTTTGCGCAAAAGTTAACCAGAAATCATCATCAACTGCCGGCATATTTTATGCTTTTTTAAATTCTTTTGGGAACGTATATTTAAGAGTATGTTTTTCTCCCTTACATCCTTCACATGTAATATTTACTAATCGATCTTCCTTTTTATCACTTTTAGTTAACTCTATTGAAATATCAAAATCATAAAAATATGCATCACAATGGCATACTTTACATGATGTTTTCCATGTATCGAATTTTTTCATTTTAATAAATTTGCTAATAAGAGTGCGAATATCAAAAGTAAAGATATAACAATATGTAATACAAGTCAATAGTATTGTGCTTTTTTTCTGTAATTTTTATTTGGATGAGTTAGTATAAAGTGTAAATTAATAACTTCTGCTTATCAATTGCGCTTATAAATCCGGTAACCATTCCTACAAATTTGGTATGTGGATGAAATTGGAATAATCTGAATTTATCCGAATAATTATGGCTGAATTATAAATTATCAAAAAACCTGTAATTTATATCGAACGTGTATTAAGAATATTTTATACCATAATTAAGCTTTTACGTGCCAGAAATTATGATGTAGTCATAAAATAAGATAAAACATATACAGTAATTGATGGCGTTGAAATAGAATTAGAATTAAAAGAAAAACTAAAGATTGTATATGTCGATGAGGGTACCTGGAAAAGACGAGAATACCATCCAACGGGTATACTGGCATTCAAGGCAGATAAATATGGTGGTAAAGAATGGAAAGATAGAAAACAACCGCTCGAAGATCAACTAGCTGGTATCCTTGCAAAACTTGAAATTATAGGTGCAGAGTGGAGTGAAATTTGGCGTCAAAATGAAAAAGAACAGTGAAAAAGAGAAGAAATAGAGCGAAAAATCAGGGAAAAAGAGGAACGAAAAGAAAAAGAAATACAGAATTTCAGAGAACTTCTCCATGAAGCTTATCGATGGCAACATGCCAATTATCTTCGGGAATACATTAACATGATTGAAGAAAAGCAACACTAGAAGGCAAGCTAAATGAAAAATTGAAGAATTGGTTTGATTGGGCAAGGAATAAGGCAGATTGATATGATCCATTGATTAATAAAGAAGATAAAATAATTAAGGATATTGATAAGATTCAATTTGAGAACTGAATTATCTGAAAATTTCCGGAAATATCAGGATATATTTGAATTATTCTGCTAATTAAATTTGGTAAAAAATATTTTTAATCATAGAATAACTTCCTGAATTGTGATTGTTTGCAAGTTTCCGAATACTTTCGAAAATATTCGGATATATTGGAATATTTTCTGGTCGATATAATTTATTTAAATCAATAATTCTTAATTCAGTTCATTCCCGGTTGTGTAAAAAGCAACGCAATTAAATATTATTTTGGTTTGAGTGTAAAAAAATATAATGCGTCAATAACTATATCCCTCTATCTGGCATAAAAGTCCCACTTGTGCCATAGGTAGGAATGTTGAATTAAAAATTAAGAATTAATTGAAGAATAAGTAAACCGTGAAAAGTGAGTAGTGAATAGTTGGGGGGAAAGTCTGGAGTTTCGGATTCGGAGTTTTGAGTTGAAAATGAAGAATTGAGAATTGGTTGAAAAAGTTCTGAGTTTGCGGTTTCGAGTTATAGCAGTAAGTTTCGAACATCAAATTTCCAGCTTCGGACATTTGAAATAAAAAATAAGAATGAAAGGAATCAAAGGCTATGCAAAAAAATTCCACTTGCTTTTTGTAAAAAAAATTATGATGTAATCGCTTTGAACTCCGAAACCTTCTTTTAACTCCGAAGTATTCAACGAAGAACATGGCGAAGGAAGTTACATCAATCAGTTACAAACAATTAAAATATATGTTATAACAGTCGTAAGTATAATTGTTATTAAGGTTATTTTTGGTGGTAACTTTATTGCAATCTTAAGGACGATAAACAACTTTAAATAAATTAAAATGAAAAAAAAACCAACTACAAAAAAAGGAGGAAGTGGAAAAACTTCTACAAAGAAAAATAAACCGGTTTTTGAGGACAATCAGACTATTCTTCAAACTAGTTCAGTTAGAAAAAAGGACCTCAAAGCATTGAAAAAGTTAGGAATTAAAAAGATAGGAATTCAAGTCGGGAAAAAAGGATTTCGGTTACGTATCAAAATAGCAAGTGACACAAAATTACCGTTAACACTCCTTTAATCCAAAAACAAATATTTAAGAAAAAAACCTGCCTAACCGGCAGGAAGGTTAAACTGCAAAAATAGTTAAATCGATACTAAGAGTTTACCATTTTACTACAGCAAAAATTCTGAATATAAGTTTGTATCTAATGATGTAAGAGTGCTCATCTTGTTTTTCCTTCCTGGTTTCTTCTTTGGTAATGCTAATTTATGCAATTGAAACCATTTTTTACGAGTAATTATCTTTCTTTTATCAGATTCGTCTAATTGTTACCTTGCCAAATCGGTGACCGTAATCAGAGGCGAATAAGTTGTGGCGTTTGTGAACTATATTTATATACTCCCAATAGATACACTGTAATTTAAAGGAAATCTATTAATCTAATGAGAGAATATTTATAAAATGTATTGAATCATTTATGAAGATACCATTCATTTAAACCAGTTTAAAAATATAAAGATCATAGGAGTCAAAAATATGATCCTCTTTTGCAAATTATTAATGGAGCCAATAAAAATAAATCCTTAAACAATTTCTATGGTATAAATTATCTTAATGAAAAAATGCTGTAATACAATTAATAAAAGGAAATGTTCCGTATTAAAGTTTGCCTTTAATACCGATCTGTTATTATTTCAATTATTGAAAAATTAATTCAGGATTCTTTGATTTTTTTTCTTCCATTTATTATTAGTATATTTCCAATAATAACAATAAGAACTTTGTTGTATTTTTATTTCAATATCTATTAAAATTGAATAACCGTAGTTTTCCCTTTTAATTTAACTTCTGATAAGATAATTTTTATTACTTATTCTCTAGATTTTAACCTAAATATTAATGCAATATCCTTCATTTTAAGATAATACTTTTTATCTTATTTTTATTTGAGATAATACTTTTTATCTAAGATTTTTTTGAGATAATAAAAATTATTCCACTAATTCAGATAAATTTTATTGCTTTATGCCTTTTTTTAAGATAATTTTTCATACGAAATTCCTATTCTGAATGAGATAATTTATATTATCCCGGTTCAAATTCCAAAAGTATATTAATGCAAGAAAGAGTAATCTGTTTACCTCGATTAATTGAAATTGACAAATAGTAAATCAAAAAAGGTAAAAATCCTTCTTGTTAAAATAATTCTCTTATAAAAATCTTTTTTGAAAACCCTATAAAAGAAATCCCTTTTGTAAGTAAATATGACTTGTACCAATAAAGAGGTTCACATATGTTTTTCTAATTCAACTTTTATTTAGATTTTGATCTGCAGATTTTTGTAACTGCTCAATAGTTAATACTTCACCGGACTTTATCCAATTTAAAAGGTTCTTCCTTGAGAAATAAAGTTTACCTGAAATTCGAAAGTGGGGAATTTTTCGTTTGCTAACCAACTGGTACAATGTTTGTTTTGCCTTACCAGTTATCTGCATAGCCAATTCAACACCTCCAATATCAGAATTTTCTTCTTTTTTTTCTTGCGGTTCTTCATGCTCAAGAAGCTGGTGAAGTATATTTTCAATACGACTCAGGCGTAACTCAATTATTGTGAATGGATTTTCCATCGTTGAAGAATTAAATCAACCGCTATTTAAGAAAAAATAGTAAAAGTTAATTAGGTATCCGGTTACGTAATAGGTTACGTTTTATTCTTTTGGTATTCTTCCAGATATTTTGTCGCTTTAGGATCATCGATTAACACATGCAAAACTACACTATAGTATGGCTCTTTAATTAACCTGTCAGGACTTTTGGTTATTAGATTGGTTTTTCTTTCAAAAGTATTTTTATTAATGCTATGTCTTCTAGCAATTTCATCATATGTTTTATCAAGCGTTTTTCCTTCGTAGGGAAATTTTGGATGAGTACCAACCTTTTGCTTAACATAGTAATAGATAACCCATATATTTGCATCATTACCAAATTTATATTCACCCCGATTTATTTCATTAATTGTTTTATTCAAAATTTCTTTTAGCTCAATTAAGATAACCATTGTTCTGAATGCTTTATATTTAACTCTTCGAATTAACTTTTTCCCTTCTTCAGAACATTTATAAGTGTAATAATCGGGTGGTGCAATTTCTAATTTCTCTAAATCTATTCCATAATATTTAGGATTTACTTCCCTAGTGTCATGTCAAGTTACGATTGACGGATAAAGCCGATTGAGTTTTATCCTGGCATCCTTGGTTGTAAATTGCCAATTTATTTTAGCATCCTTATTATTCCTATGGTTTTGCCAAGCATTCACTTCATTCATTATTGTCTTTTTATTGTCTATTCTCCGACTTAAACATTGTTTAGTTAATACATTTAGCTCAATTTCAGCCATATTTAACCAGCTTCCATGCTTTGGCGTATAAACAAACTCAAACCGGTCCCATATTCTTTTTGCCTCAACCGGTTCAAACGTTTCATAAAGTGCAGCGGCTGTATGTGTAGCTAAATTATCCATAACTAGGGTAATAATTTCTGCGTCATCATATAAATTATCTGCAATTTCACGGATTAATATTGCCCAATCGTTCTTGGTTTTCTGATCGGTTACTTTTACATAGCGCTTCCCTGCTAAAGGTTCATTTACCATAAATACATTACATACTCCACATCGTGCGTATTCATAATCATATTTCTTCTCAAAGCCAGGAGACATAGGAACTGGTTGTCGGGTTTCTTTAATCAATTGTTTAGGTGATTCATCCATACAAATTACTGGCCTTGCTTTGTTATACGGTCGTTTATAAACGTCTAATACCTGTTCCATTGCTGCAACAAAATGACTGCTTTGATGGGGAGGTATCACCCAACCTCTTACTTTCCAAGGTTTAAGTTCGTTTTTTTTAGAACCATTCTAACTGTTTCATGAGAAATGTCTTCAACATATTTTAATTCAACCATTCGATCTGCAAGTAATCTTAACGACCATTTAGCATATCCTTTTGGTGGCTTACCGCAAGCTATCGCTATTAAATGGGCTTCTGCCTCACCATCGAATCTCTTCCGGTATAACCGATTGGTCGGTGCAATCTCAAGGGCTGCATCAAATCCTTCTAAAACAAATCGTTTTTTTACTCTGTCAATAGTTCTCATGCCCGTTTTAAGTACTTTACAAATCTCTTTATTTGTTTGTCTGTTTTCTGAATATTGTCCTTCGTCAACATTCAGTAGGATAAGAGAATGAATAACTTTTTTTGCAGTATGACTGCCTTTTCTGGTTATTTCCATTAATAATTCTCTTTCCTCCTGGCTAAGTGTTACTTTGTACTTTACCATTGTTTTTTGACAAAGATACAAAAAATATTAATACGTCATACTATAATTGACATGACACTAGTTGCCATACCTTCTTTATTTAAGGTTAACTCATCGTTAAATTCAATTTCATTTATGTAATCAAAAACATTTTCTCCTGTATAATATTTATGACACAATCTTCCTGCAATGGAATTATGCTTTAACGAGTTATAGATGTTGCTGATTTCTGATTTATTCTCATTATCTGATTTTTTATTCAAGCAATATAAAAGTAAGTCCAATTGAACCTTAAGATACCTGACAGAATAAGAATTATCTGGACTTTTGTCATCTAAAATAAGTTGATTTAAATTACGTCTGAACTTTTTCAAATATCTTTCTTTGAAAGCTTCAAATAGAATCATCCTGTTGTCCATATCAACTAAAATCTGTTAGTTTCTTACTCCATTTTTTCTTTACTTCAGATTCAAATGAATCCAGATAATATTTAGTGGTCTTTACATCACGGTGTCTTAGCGCTTCTGAAATATACTCAATTGGTGCCCCACTGTTACGAAGGATTGTGGCAAAACTATGCCTGGCAAAATAGGTTGTCACAACTTTCTTAATTCCCAGTTCTTGGGCAATTGATTTAATCCATTTGTTAATATTTCGAGTGACCTGCCGGACAGTGGCTGCTTCCTTTTCAGGTGAAATATCCTCAGTTAGAAAGGGAAAAATATATTTTTCCTGATCTCTTGGTCGTTGACCGTATTTATGTATGATTCTTTTTGCAAATTCATTTACATAAATTTGATATTGTTCCTGGCTATCCCTGAGTGAGCGTTCCGTTTTTGCTCGAACAAATGTCAAATACTTACCATCATAATCTTTATAGCGCAACCTGCATAAATCCTTTACATTTATTCCATTGCAGAGGTACATAAACAACCAAAAGTCTTTTGCCTTTTCCTCCCAGGTAGGATTACCTGAAATACATTTATAATCAAAGATTTTTTTAATCTCTTTTATTGTAAGTGCCTTCTTTACATTTCGACTATGAGGTATCACGTATTTACTTCTTCCAAACGGATATGTCTGATCGTTAATTAAACCGTCGATTCGTGCCTGATTGATTATCACACGAATATTTCTCATATAAACACCGATGGTGGACCGACTCTTGTTTTTCTGAAGAAGATAAGATTCAAGCTTCTCTAGGAATTCAACAGTAACTTTGCCTATTGTTAGTTCGGGTTTGAATTTGGTCAACCAGGCTTTAGTACTTTCAAAACTGTCTTTATAATTGATTCTTCCCTGGGATTTAAGTTTTTTGATATAATTATCAAAATAAGATTCAATCTTTTCTGAAATTTCTTCAAAATACAGTTTTTTAAACCGGTCGAATGTAAAATTTGGCTGAAGGTTGTTTGTTATTTTATCGGCTTTCTCAACAAAATGGTTAATCTGAATCTTTAAATCCCTATGTTCCTGCTGTCTTGGTTTTTCTGAAATGGCTTTGGCATATTGTTCAGAGGTCAAATCTTTCCCCAAATAATAGAGCTTAGTTTCTCTGTTATGTGTAACCAATAATTTTAAAGGATACTTTCCGCTTTTTTTTGATCTTCTCGTATCATGATATAATGAAATATTGACAACCTTTTGCATTAAGTTTGTATATTTGATTTTTGTGCAAACAATTTGCAAACAAATATACAAAATATCGATAAAAATTGATAAAAATTGATAAAATGATAATTAACAAAATAACTGATAACCATAGTATTTTAAAGGAAATGGTAACAATTTATAAATTTTAGATAGGTGAAATGATTATGACTCTTAATCATGGGGTCGAGGGTTCGAGCCCCTCCGGACCGGCATAAGGTTGCTTCAGGCAGCCTTTTTTTTATCGTCTGATGATAATCTTTCTGACCTGATTAGCTATCATAACCAGGTAAATACCTTCAGGTAAATCAGACGTATTAATTTCAATTGAATTTGATGGAATTGGTGATGTTAAAATCAATATTTCCCTGCCATCAATAGTTAACAGGCTAACCTGTTTAATAAGCCGGTAGTCAGATTCAATATGAATTTTATCGAATGTTGGATTTGGAAAAACAGAAACCTGTCCTGACAACGTTGGATTGTCAAAACCAGTCAGTGGCGCCCCATAAAACAGTATGGTTCCGTTCTCTCCCACTGTCCAGATATAATGTTCATTGATAGCCAGTATGTCATTTAGATCATTCGTTGTAATCCGGTTATCATCTTCCATCAGGGTCACTCCGAATATACTATAATTTATACCAACCAGGCAACCATTTTTACCTGCTGCCCAGTAACCTGTGCCATCAGGCTTTCCGGTAACCGCCATTAAAGTATCTTCACCGGGAGTATTATATTTCAAATGATTGGCCCATTTATCTTTGGTGAAGAGCACCACTCCTCCTTCACCCACAGCACAACCGTAATCATCTCCAGCATTATATATATCATAAAGATCTAATTCATAAGATGGGATTGAAATGTTCATTGCCCATCCGCTAAGTTCATTTAATCCTCCGTTGTTTGTTAAAAAAAATACTCCGTCTTTTCCACAGGCATCGCCATAATCGGTATCTCTGAAATGAATACTGTAAAGTTCATCAAGTATCCTGGGTCCCTGAGGTATTTGCCAGGTATCCCCACCATCGACCGTATGCATGATGAGGCTCATTGTATCACTACCTGCAAGTTCCCATCCTGCTGTCCAACCCAGTGTGTCGTTTATAAAAAAAATATCGTTTAGCCAATAGTAAGGATATTTCAACACTGCTTCCCAGTTTTCACCTCCGTTCTGAGTACGCATGATGCAAATGGAATCGTTTATGCCAACTGATTTTCCTGCAACCCAGCCTTTATTGCTATTGATAAAAACCATTTTTGTTGGTTTAAAATTGGACAGTACCGTCAGTTGCTGCCAGCTTTTACCTGAATTGGTTGTATGCAAAATAACGCCATCTTCAGATGCTATCCAACCATTTAATGAATCTATAAACCACACAGAAACAAGGTTCTCTTCTATTGGAGAATTTTGTACCTGCCATGCGTCCTGTCCTGATAATTTCAAAACAGATGCAATAAGTACCAAAAATTTGATAAAAAGTATTTTTCGCTTCATAAGGTTAGGTTTTAAATTAATCAACCAGGCAACTAATATTCTTTTTCTTTATACCGAAATGAATTTCGTTTTTTTAATCAGTTAGATCCGCAATCCATCGGTTTTTCATCACAATCGTATATACACCAGGAGCCTTCAAGTTCATCAAAATCATAAACCGAATTGTAGAACATTCTCAAATTATCATAATTTGAACAATATCTGCTTGTAAGTGTGGCTAACAAACTACCATTCCATTGAAGGGTAGTTGAAATAGATGGATGACATCCGTGAAAGTCATCCCATATATAAATCAGATTGTTGATAATTGAATTGTTTATTATTTCTTCACCGCCCCAGGGGGTGTATATTGTACGACTTTCACCTGCTATATATTGATAAAAAAATTCAACCTCACCTGCGACGTCATCATTAAAAGGAACAAAAAAGGTGGTAATTGTAATCTGAAGATCGTTAAACATTGTTGTCCACTGAGAAAAAAGATAGTATTCATCTTCATTCAGGTTAGAGTAATGTATTCCATCATAAGTACCACCAATATATATATCATTTATTATGCTACTTGTTTGTGTAGTTTGCACACACTTGTAGGCATATTCACCATGATCCTGTATCCATGTAAATTCAGACGTTGTACCGTACGCTTCACATCCTTTGAATTCCCAACTCTTGTCAAGTGTAGATTTTAGCGATGATCCCAAAAGTATTCCGGGGTGTTTAATCATTTCATTGAAAGCATCAATGACATCTATTGCCTTTTGGAAACTGGTATCAATCTCAGCATAGTCATATAATTCAGCCTGAATAGGAATAGGCGAAATATCCATGAAAGTATGACCGTTGTCAGATAATTCACTGAATAGATCAGTCATTATGCTATCCTTGTTGACCATGGTACTTATTTTGTGGTCATTATTGTCTTCTTTTGAACAGCTGGTAAAATATATAGCAAGAGCAATTACAAAAAAAAGTTGAGTACGTTTCATGATTTTGTTTGATTAACAAATTTTTTAAAATTCTTTTTAAATTATAAGAAAAGCATTGCAACTGCAATTCCGATCAATCATAACGTATCAATGTTGTAATACTTTTGGTACAGACATATTGTGTTAACCTGTTTCATCAATTTATAAAATTTACATCTTTAGTCCAATGCAGGAGTCAATCTCAATGTCCATGTTATCGATCCACCTGCACCCTGTGCATTTATGACCGCACCTGTTAGTATGGCATCGTCAAAATTAAATCCAAGATCAGAATTTGGTTCTTCACCACTAAAATCAGAGGAATTAACCAATACCCAGTTTCCATTGGTGTCTTTTGCATAAATGTTTTGTACATCATTCTGCAAAAAGATTTGGGCGTCTACAAAGACTATAGGATTATCCGAGCTTCCCTCCAGTCTGCCAATCGGATTGATACTCCAGCTCCCTGATCTTTCAATTTTTGAATCATCACTCACAAGGGTCTCACCAGAATAATTAAGTGTTGAGCCACTAATGGTCACAGCACCGAGCTCTTTGTCTATATCCACATCCATCTGTGTTGAAACATCCCATTGAGGATACACGCTTGTATAATGAACAGTCAGAGTACCTAAGTAACTTCGGTCAAGCCAGTTATCGGGAGCCAGGTTGTTTTCTTTTTTTTCACAATTTGTTAAAAACAGGCATGCTATAATAATCATAAGCATACGAATGAATTTGTTTTGAACCGATACTTTTTTCATGATTTCTATTTTATTTTTCTAAATATACTTTTAAGGTCATAATTCCTTCATAAACTTCGATGATTACTACATCTCCTGGTTTCCAGGCATAGGTATTGGTTTTGTTTTCACCGGGATGAAGTCGCTTTGATCTATATGATACCGGACCCTGCTCCTCATCAGGAAGTTCTTTTCCGTCACGGAATAAATGGCTTATCACTTTTGCCATATCCTGTGTATTGTTTTTCAGTTCCACCTTATGATAGACATCGCTGGTTACAGGAAGTTTTATTTTAGTTCCTGTGCTAAGATTCCCTTCGTATGGAATAGTTTCTTCAATTACTGTCCATTTTTCGGGTGGAGACGGTTCTGCAATTACAGGTTGCATTTGTTCGTCTACCTCAGCATAATCATCTGGAACGCTGAACATTTCCCGATCGACATTCCAACTGCTGATATTGGTAAGTTGCATAGTTGTATTTTCAGCTGTATAATTGACAATCTTAAGCGGAAATCGCAGCTTGTCTGAATACCATACCGTAAATACTTTCTGATCCTGCATGTAAACTTCAGATTTACGACAGCTTTCTCCACTTATTGATTCTACTCCTGCAGCTTTTTCGGTCCCGTTTTTCTTAAACCAGAGATAAGACTGCACAGGATCATTCATTCTGCTCATCAGCGCATCGCAAGTGGTTTTATGAACGAATTTTTTATCAGGAACGAGAATAAAAGTTTTATTTTCATCGGGCATAACAATCACGACTCCTTTCATACCATCTGCCTCAAAATCATACCTGTAGTGATTCAGGTCGGAATAAACTTTATATTGTAATTCTTTTCCCGATATAACATTTAACATATTTGCCTGAAACTGACCATTGGCCATATATGGTAACAGGCTTATCAGGATAGTTATTAATATTCTATTCATTGCTGTTTTTTACGTATGAAAATTTATAATCAAATTATCTTATTATTGTTATTTTGTGAACCTCTTCATCTATTTTCAACATGTATATTCCTACAGGTAAATCTGATAAATCAAGATGCACCGGACTACTTAACAGAATAAACTCTTTTATCCGACGTCCGGAAGAATCAAATAGTTTTATATGAGAACCTTCTTCAGCATTAATATGCAAAATTCCCGTAACCGGATTAGGATAGATAAGTTCTTTTTTTGTACTTACCTGATTTAATATCGTCGGGATATATTCTTCCACACTCCACCAATTCATACTCCAATTTCCTGCTAAAATCAATAAACGGATTGTTTGACTTCCCTCCGTAAGATTCAGAACCGTATTTACTGTCTGCCACACCTGTTCGCCGCCCATACCAGGAATATCCAAGGTATCAATGAATTCACCATTTTGAAGAAATGCTATTTGACCATCACCTAAACCTGCAACCCGATAACTTATGGTATACTGACCTGAAGAAGGGATGTTTATGCTATATTCCAGCCAGTCGCCGGCTGATGCGGAGGTTATGTCTGATCCGCCGCTTGTATCTGAGGTGGGGATAGATTGAATTCCCTGCATCGCATTAAATTCTTCTGCCTCAATTATTCCGGGTACTGAAATTGTATCTGTTTTCTTTCTCAATTTTACATTGTCTATAATTGTCGTTGTGGTGTCTAATCCAACCTGTAAAGAAAGCTGTGTATTTTGATATATCGTATCAAGAATAAATTCAAAGGAATAGGATTGATTTTCTGTACTTAACATTATTTCCTCATTAAAAATATTTGCTAAGGGATTTACACTTTGTTCAAATGAAATACGCATAGGACTATTATCTTTATCAGAAAAAGCATCAAAATTTAATTCATAACGACAACCTTGTTCAAGTCTGCCAAGCTGAGATGATGACATTTCCTGATTCAGTTGAATGTCCCAGGCAACCGGATCGGTTGAAAGACTGGTTGCGGATACTTCGCAGGTCCCGTCGATCAATTCAGCTTTCGCACTGACGCCCAGGCTTGGGAGATAGTATAGGTTCCATGGGGAAAGCGTACAGGCCCCGAAATTACCATTCTTAAGGATATTATCAGGATCGTTTTCAGGATCCGGAATACATGGCTCAATAACAGACGGCTGGTCAGCGCCCATATAAGTACTGTCAGCCCATCGCACTTCATTATCTATATCGTTGATTCCATCTATGAAAGTACAATACAAATCACTATCAGTTAGTGAATTGCCAGAAAGGTGCAAATCCCCGGCTGCTGCATCTTCAAATACGACATCTTTTGTCACAGAATTCAAATCAAATCCCGTATTATTTTGCCAGTCAGCAAGAGTACTATAATCATCGCTGTAATTGCCCAAAATTCCATCAACATCATCACACAGTAACAAATTATGATCCGATACCAAAGTTGGTGTTCCGGATGAATTTATGCTTAAACAATAATGTTTTGCCGTACCAAATGCATTGGAACGTTTGTTAATGAATATGTTATTTTCAACAATGGCTTCACCGTAAATTTCATAATTTAACGCATAGCTTGAATAAACTTCCCCGTTTATATTATTTCCACCAATAACTACTGTATTAAAATACAAATATGTCAGGTTGCCTACACCATCAAGAATCCTTATACCCTGAATATATACAGAACTATCAACCGCACCGGTATTAATGGCAATAAAATTATTATAGATAGAATCCGTTGAAATTTTTGGATCTGGTGCATATGTTTCGATACCGGATATATTAAACACTGAGTCAACATGAAGATCATGAATAACGTTGTTTTTCACTACTGTATTTGAACTTCTGTTAATTTCAATACCAATGGTCGTATTGTTAGCTATCGGCCCATTCGAATAGGTAGCTATATCACAATTTTCAACAATACTTGAATCACTGTACATTAAATCTACACCTCTTGTGCCATCAAAACGTACAAGGCAATTTCTGATAATCGTATTTTTTGACCGGTCTGCCCAGATTGTTGAGGAGTTAAATTTATTGCTATGTAACAATTTTAGAACACATTGATTTGATTCTCCGCCCGGCCGTCCGTCAATGGTCACATTATTTAAACTATCCAACCAGATTACAGTACCGCTTGAAGATCTCAGAATCACTTCGGAGGCACCCGGTTCCGGACGGATTGTCAATTTGTACTGGTCCATTCCGGGATATGAATGAATGGTGTAACTTCGGGTTTGATCAAAGCCGTCTTTGATTTCCAGTATGGTATTTCCATCCAGTCCGTTTGCATTCAGATCCTGAATAGCTGCATGCAAATCGGGATAATCTCCTCCATTTCCAATAGTTTTCAAACCTGAGAGTTGACCAAAAATAAGATGCACCTGAAATGCATACATAATGAATATAATGGATAACTTTTTCATCTGATATGATTTAACGGATTAATTTGTCTAGAAAGAAACCATTTTATTGCATATTGATTTAATAATAACATTACTGTTAATTTGAATGAATTCGACGGAAAATATCTTACATCTTTACAAATTCCACCCTTCGGTTACTTGCCTTTCCTTCAGCAGTATCGTTGGATGCAACAGGAACAGATTCTCCAAATCCTTTTGAAACCAGTCTGTCTTTGGATATTCCCATAGAAACCAGTTTTTTCATAACAGCTTCAGCCCGCTGTTCCGAAAGTTTCTGATTAGAATCTTCACTACCATCACTATCCGTATGTCCCTCCACACTCAATTTGAGATCGGGATGTTCATCCATCAACTGATACATCATATTCATAACACCCATCGACTCCGACTTTATTGTGGCTTTTCCAACATCAAACCGAATGCCGTTAGTAACTATTTTTCCATCCTGAAGTATTCGGTCGTAATATTTTACACCTCCTTTGGCAATTCTGAAATTTTTAACATAATAAAGATTTTCATCTTTGGCATGATAGGCATGCAGAGTGATACCGCTGGGATTAAATTCCAGATGGGGGATATTAATCAATCGGGTATCATCTATGTAGCCCTTAAGTTTACTATTGGTATATGCAATAGCAATATGTGCCCATCTGCCCTTGATAGAACCATTGCCGGGAATCTTACTTTCGGCAGGGTATACTGACATAGAATTTCCCCAAAGATTTATATCAGCCTGAGAACTTGAAGGATGTTTTTGATTTTTTGCATCATACAGATAGATATCAAATGAGCCATCATTAAGAAAGAGATCAAATTCAACGGTGAATACATCCGGAAGGTAATCTTTGTCCGGGTTTTTCAAGTAAGGAATTATGCTTGGAGCACCTCCTCTGAACATAATTACATTGTCGCCGCCAAAATTGGCATTTTCTGTAGTACCTCGAACAAGGTCCCATCTTGAAGGAAACTCCCCATTTTCTTCGCCTTCCTGGTTATCTTCAAAAATAATTTCACTTCCTGGAACAAAATCATATTTACTCCACGCAAGTTCGGGTGCTTTAGCTTTGGGTTCCTGATTGTCCTTTACTTCAGTTTCAACCTTCTTATCATCAGTCTGCTTTACTTTTTCTTCGGTCTTTTCATCTTTGTTGTCTTTTTTATTGAACATATCTGAAATACCCTCCTCTACTCCATCCAGTCCTTTGTCAATGCCTTGATCAGTTTTTTTATTCGCCCGCTGAATGGTTTTTTTCTTCAACTTGCCCGGGATGTTGATTTGACTTTGACTAATCGTTGCAAAAGAGAAGCAAATGATAATAAACAATATGAATTTTTTCATGATTTTTATGTTTTAGGAGTTATTGATTCAATGTGTTCATTTTAATAATTTATTCAGGGATGCCAGAAATCAATGCAATAATCTGTTCCCGCGTCATACAACCGGGTTCTGAAACAGGTTTTCTCACCCGAAGCAATGGTTATGGGATTTCTTTTCGAAGGAGCAGCTATCGGTTCTCCCACCACCACCAATTCATCAGAAAATTGAATCAGAAGAGTACTCTGATCAATGATTTCAAGCAAATTAAAATAATGAGGTGCGTTTCTGGCACCAAAATTTTCGCCCCTATTTACTTCGATATAAGTAGTATCTCTTACAGAATTCTGCCATTCCTTGCTTGACCAGCTAATGCTGATAATTCTAAGTTGTACCGAATAATTATCATTTGTGTTTTGAGCAGGCAGTTGACCTGATAAACCTACAAGTACAATAAATGCAATGCTGACTAACATCTTCATTGCCGTTTTCTTTTGAATTAAAAACTAAAACATATGTGGCATCTCTTTAAATACAATGTTTTTCGGAATCTCAAATTTTGATGCTGGGACTACAACTCCTTCATCAAAGGATACAGCTTCCTGAAGCGATTTGTATCCCATCATGTTCATCTGGTTTCTCAACATGACTCCTTTGTATACCAGCATTTCTCCATTTTTGCTTTTCCAGACATCACACGTCTTATTTAAGAAAAGCCTTGTTCCTTCTTTCTTATATCCCATTTTTATCAACATATCTTCACTGCATTTTTTAATGTCTTCGCAGTTTTCGAAAAAGGTAATGATTGGATTCTTCATTTTCATTCCTTCGGAGGACTCCTCAGGATCAAACATATATTGGGTTTCACCCAGCGTTATAACCCACCCTTTCTTTTTCTCTCCGTTTCTCACGGTATTTAAATAGGATGCCACTTTCGCTCCATACTCATCAAAATATACGGTTTCTGTACCTGTAACATCGCCAGAGTGTTTATATTCAATGATTCCGGACTTGAGTGTGTATTGCTTCAACTTGGTTGATTGTGCATTCACTACCCAATAAATTCCGGAAAACAGGATAAGAAAAATGAATGACTTTTTCATACGCTCATAATTTTAGGTTAATTGGAACTTTTCATGTCAATAACTAATTTCCAAGTCTATTCACATACATGCAAACCTGAGTCATACAAAGATTCTCAGGTAAAACCGGGAATTTTATAAAATTAATTATCAAAACGCTTATATTTTCCTGAAACTAGGAAGGACTGGGTATGAATTAGAATTCATCGGTGACTGTTGAGGAAAAAAATCGCAGCTACTATAAATAACCAGAAATGAATGTGAAAATTACATGCATAGTTAATGAAGGGTCGAATCCAGTGCTTTGAGGATCTGTTGCCGGTTACTCATTGATACGGGAACGTTCGACTTATCTTTCATCAATAAATACCCCCCATCGGATTTAATAAACCGGTCTACGAATAGCGAATTTATCAGATGAGATTGATGCACCCGTAGAAATCCCGATTCCTTGAGTAATTCGGCAAATTCCTTAAGGGTTTTTGAAACCAGTATTTTTTTGTTGTTAGCAAGATAAAAGAAAGTATAATTATTAGCCGCTTCGCAACGGATAATTTCGTCGATATTCACATAATGAAGACATTCGGATGTATGCAATACAATCCGTTTGAGGCTCTTTTTTTCTTCAAAATTCTCAAGAAGCGCTTTAACTTTTAGCTGTTCCTCTTCCTGATGAATAATTTCCCTGGTTTTATCGATTGCCTTTGCTAATTCTATGGTATCAATGGGTTTCAGGATATAGTCCATAGCGCTGAATTTTATAGCCTGCAATGCATACTCCCCAAAAGCGGTTATAAAAATGATCTTGAAATCAATTTGTGGTAACTTTCTTAACAGATCGAAACCGGTACCATCTGGTAAATTTATGTCCAGAAAGAGAAGGTCCGGTTGATATTGTTGAATGCAGCTGTGACCGGTTTGAACATCATCTGCAGCGGCAACAATAGAAATATCCGAGAAATCTGTTTCAATTAACGTTGAAATAATGTTCACAACCCTTACATCGTCATCTACAATAACAGCCTTCATGCCACAAACTTTAGTTCGCTAAAAATACAAATAAGTAATCTTATATTTTGCAACTACAGGTTTAATTTTAATTCTTTGTAAGGCACTCTTAAAATTACCCTTGTTCCTGTTGCCGTATCACCTTCCAGATCTTCAATGGTGAAATCGGTTTTTTTATTTAAAGATCTTTTTAAAAATTCAATACGTTCCTTTGTTAATTGAATTGCCAGAGATTGCTTTTCCTGTTTCCTGTCAGTCTTTGATGAGGCAGACTTCTTTCTTCCAATACCGTCATCCTCGATAATTATTTTTAGAAGCTTATTTTCGATTGAAAATTTAAGGATGAGATGACCCTTCTCTTTCTTCGAAAGCAGACCATGTTCAATGGAATTCTCTACAAAAGGTTGTGCAAGCATGGGTGGTATAGCTACAGATTCAATAGCAATGTTTTGATCAATCTCAAATGTGTAATCAAAGTCTGTTTCAAACCTCATTTTCTGAATTTCAATATAATGTTTCAGCACCTCAATTTCTTTGTCCATAACAACGAAGTCTTGCCGGGAAGTTTCAAGGATAGCCCTCATTAAAGAAGCAAATCTTGATAGAAAAACATTCGCTTCTCCAGGCTTATTATTCAGAACATAATCCTGAACTGCGCATAAAGAGTTGAAAATAAAATGAGGATTCATCTGCACTCTTAACAACCTTTGCTCCAGGTCAATATTCTTTAATCTTGAGTGTAGAATTCTTTGCCTGGTTATCAGGATACCCGTCACAATGATAAAAATAATCAGGACTATGGCGCCGTGCAAATAAAGCCTTTGTTGTCTTAGTTGAGCTGTATGGGTCGCTCTTTCCTGTTCCTGTTCAAAGTCGATTTTCCGCTGTTTCTTATCAAATTCATATTGAATTTCCAATCTTGCTATTTTCTTGATATTTTCATCTTTGCTGATACTATCCTGCATTTGTTTAAATTCTGTTTGGTATCTAAAAGCCAAATCATATCTGTTTATTCCTGAATATATTCTACTTAGTAATTCCGATCCCTCGCTAATAATGGCTGGTATTTCAAGTTCTTTTGCAATGGTATAACCTTTCAGGGTATTCCTCAATGCACTTTGATCGTGTTTTAATGCAAGGTCGATTTTGCCAAGCAATACATAATTTCCGGCAAGCCTGGCTTTGGAACCTATTTTCTCTGCAATACGGATACTTTTCATGATATAGCTGGCTGCTGAATCATAGTTACACGTCATTAAAAATGTATTGGAAAGATTATTATAGGAATCCGCCAATCCGGGTGGGTAATTCATTGAAAGATTGAGATTTAATCCTTTCTGATAGTATATTAATGCAGTATCGTACTTTTTATCAGACAGATATACAGAACCTATATCGTTATAGGTTCTGCTCTCCTCCCACAGGTTTTTGGATTTTATGGAAATAGGAAGTTTCTTTTTATAATACTCCAGAGCCTTGCTCAAATCATTCTGATAGGAATACATTAATCCAATGTTACCGAATGCAATAGCCATTCCGCTTGAATCGTGTTTCAACTCCCAAAGATTTAGTGCCTTAAAATAGACATCAATGGCTTGTTGAATGAGAAACTGGTCCTTATAAATATTACCCAGGTTATTGTTAGCTTCAGCAATCAGTGAAGTGTCATCAATTTCATTGGCCATTTTGATTGCTTGCTGTATGTAGTCAAAAGCTTCCTGGTAATTTTTATATTGCTGATTAATGTACGCCAGGGAGTTATAAGTATTATACAAACCTCTGTAATGATTTATCTCCTTAAAGAACAGAAGGCTTTTTTGCAGATACTTTTCCGATTCCTGCAAATTTCCTTTAAAACTATACACATAAGCCATTCCAAAATTCACCATTCCCATCCCGAACAGGTCATTACTCTGTTTGAATACATCATAAGCTTTATTCATATAGAAGGTAGCGCTGTCATTTTTGCTGTAATTCATCAGGTGGGTATAGCCGAGGGTTAAATAAGCATTTCCAATTCCTTTATTGTAGCCTATAGCCAATGAATACCTTAATGCTTTATAAGCAAGATAGAATGCTGTGTCGGGTTTACTTCTTCGGTATTGATAAGCCATTGAATTCAGTTGGTTAATTAGCGTGGTATCGGCTCTTGAAACAACAGACTTATTTTGAGGATGTTTTGATTGTCCCCTGTGAAAAAAAGTATTGCCGTAACATACCTGAAAATTAACGCATATGAAGCTGAGGCAAAGGATATGTGAAAATGCAGTTTTCATCTTACAAAACGATAGGGGGTAACAAGTTAAGGAATTAATATCGAACACGAATAAAAATAAGAAGATTTTTTTTTTGAATTCATTTGATGCTATTTAAACTGTTTTTTAAGATTTATAATTGTTTTTGAATACGCGGCATCTCAGAATATACCTAAGTTATGCCGGAAAGACTTCCCATGATTAACTGATATCGTAACATATTATTTATAAATACGTTAAAAAAGTACATTATTTTAATTTCAATATCAATCAAATGATTATGCAAAAACTACTCAAACCAGTTCAGATTTTAATTATCACACTAGCCTTAACTACAGGCTGTGAAAAAGACGAATCGTCGCCCGGAACCATAATCATCGACGGGCCGATAGCCTCCTACAATGTTGCGACAGAAGCAGTTCTAAGGCAGATACCCGTAGAATACATCAATGCTGCCAGGAACGATCTGCATGTGGCTTACCAACATACTTCACATGGTACACATGTGAGTTATGGATTATTCGGTCTGCCGGATTTTAAGGCAGGGGATGACATCTTATTTGGTATAATAAACAACAATCCAACTGCCAACAAGCTTGATTTCAGAGATTATGCTCTTTCGGTTTATGCTGCAAGCGGTGACAATGCCTCCGATTTAAGTAATGATGAAACAGCGTTTATTCAGGCTACACGTAATTTTCTTGATGATCCTGATAATGCCGAAATAAATGTGGTTATGTGGTCATGGTGCAGCATTATGAATCACGATGTTGCAGGAAATTACCTGCCGGGTATGCAAACATTAATTAATGAGTATGGCACAGGAGGATCGAAAATAGGCAGTGGTACTGGACAACGATCGAATTCGGTCACATTTATTTTTATGACCGGACATGCAGAAATCAGTAATGTTGGAAATTTAATGCCTAAAAATCAGGCCGATACGATTATTAATTATTGTAAAGCCAAGGGGTATTTTTGCCTGGATTATTATGGAATAGACACACACGACATGAATGGTAACTATTGGGATGATGCCGGTGATGATGGCAACTCATCTGACTATGGTGGAAATTTTTATGCTGATTATCAGGACGGTCATGATCTGGGAGTTCACTTTTATGAAAATAAATCATCACCTGGAGGCAGTGTGACATTCGGAGAACATAATTCACAGCATATTACAGCCAATCGCAAAGCCTTTGCTATGTGGTGGATACTCGCCCGCATAGCAGGTTGGAATGGTAAATAAAACAATACAAGATTATTTCCTCTACAGCCTGTTTACGACTTTTACAGGATTTATTAGTAAACAGGCTGTTTTCATTTTCTTATGCAACTAATGATATTTTAGATTTTGTTTGAATTTTGTATTTCAAAGAATCTATAACTTTGTGATTATTTTAAATCCATTTTTAATCTAACTCATGATATCCAGGATGATTTTTTCAGTCTTATTCCTTATATCTTTCGTTTTGCCGGCCAATTCGCAGTCTTCAATTGAAAAAAATTGTCTTCCCGATAGCGTGTATTTATCCCTGACAAACGATGGATCCTGGTGCTGGTTTTCTGATCCCCGTGCGGTTTACTTTGAAGGAAGCCATAATAGAATCTATACCTCATGGGTCAGTGAGAAGGGAGATTTGGTCGCCGGATGTTTTGATGTTGAAAATCAAAAAATAACATCGCATATAATTCACACTGATTTTGAGGCAGACGATCATGACAATCCATCGGTATTGATTAACGACAGCGGAATAATTACTTATTTTTACACACATCATGCACAAAAAAAACCTTTGTGTATGTTGCAATCAAAATATCCTGAAAATATTACTGAATGGGAACCGGAAAGACTGCTTTATCTAAATGACACTAGTGCTCCAAAAGAATACAGCAATACCTATACCTATGCAAATATCTGCCGGCTCAAAAGTGAAAATAACAGGTTATATCTTTTCTGGAGGGGCACGGATTTTAAACCGGTTTACTCATTCTCGGATGATCAGGGTAAAACCTGGTCGAACGGAAAAATATTTATTCTGCCGGATAGGGTTTACAAGGACAGAAGGCCTTACGTGAAAGTGTCCCCGAACAATAAGGATAAAATTCATTTTGCATTTACCGATGGGCATCCGCGGGATGAACCGACAAACAGCATTTATTATGCATGTTATAAAAATAATGCCTTCTTTAAAGCCAATGGAGAAAAAATCGTAAATAGGAACGAACTGCCATTTGAACCAAAGCAGGCAGATATTGTGTATGATGCCACCGAATCAAAAGAAAAAGCATGGATATGGGATGTGGCTGAAGACTCATGCGGGAATCCTGTACTGGTATACACAAAATTTCGCAACGATTCCAATCATTTGTATTATTATGCCCGGTGGAACGGAAAAAAATGGGAAAATCATTTCATGGTAAACTCAGGGAATTGGTTTCCACATACTCCTCCCGGCGCAATTGAACGGGAGCCAAATTATTCGGGAGGTATCGTGTTGGATCATGAAAATCCATCCATTGTTTATCTCTCCATAAAAATTAATGGTGTATTTGAAATTGAGAAATGGTATACCATCGACGATGGTACGAATTGGGAAATTAAGAAAATCACCTGCAATTCTTCAAAAGATAATGTCAGACCTTTTGCAGTTCGTAATGCCGGCCAGAATATTTCATATCAGTTAATCTGGATGAATATCGAAAATTATATTCATTACACTGATTTTAAATCTTCCTTAAAGCTGGATATGAAAAACGAATAGTCAATGAATAAAAAAGGTTATCTGTTTCGCAGACAACCCTTATTGATCTAATAAGATCAGTATTTAACAGATAAATTTATTCTTTGCTTTATATTGCCAGTACCGCAAATAACCATTTCAGGAATATAATCAGAACAATAAGGCCTCCTGCAATAATTAGAAATGGAAACCAGCCGTTTTTATTTATTTTAGTTTCTTTTTTAACAGTTATTGTTTTCATAATATGAATATTTATAATAAATGAATAAAATCAAATGATGTATAGATTTTGTAATCAGACTCAGACAAAATCACCAGATTTCATCCTGAAAAGTCAATGAAAAACAATAGGATACAACATCGAACGGCTAGACTCTTAATTGTTTGGAAAAAAGGAAAATTTTCGTTGGATAATTATTGGTAAGAATTGCCAGTTTGCAAATAATTTGATAACCAGTATCCGGATAAATCTGACTATGTATTTCAGGGATGTCTGATTTCCAAAAGTATAAGATTTTACGTTTGTCATCAGGCACTAATAAAATCCTGGTATCAGGAAGTAAATTATTATATTCAACTTGTATAAATGGATTTCTTTCAGATAAAACTTTGATTTGTAGGGAAAATGAAATCAGGACAAAAAATTTCACATAAACAAATAACAATAAAGCAGATATTAAATTGCCAGGTGTCATTGAAAGCAAAATTTTACTATCTCATATTTAGACGTAAGGTGTAAATTTAGTAACACCTGAAAAAAATATTTGTTCAATGCATTGATTTTCTTTTACTTGAATTCATTTTTCACACATGCAACAAAATTTAGATGATACGTGTTGTTTATTTATTTAATTCGATTGCATATTTTTGAAAGTAGTATAAACCTTATCATCAAAAGTAATAAAATGTTTAGAATAATGAATATCAGGCGTTTAAAAAGTATCAGTGTTATCGTATTTTTCTTTTCTATATCTGCGATATTACGTTCGCAGGAACCAGACACCAGAGTCTTACCCATTGATAAAGATGTAAGAATCGGAGTACTTAAAAATGGGTTGAAGTATTATATCCGAAAAAATGACAGACCCGAAAACCGTGTTGAAATGAGACTTGTTGTTCACGCCGGCTCGGTTCTGGAAGATAACGATCAACAGGGCATTGCTCATTTTATTGAGCATATGTGCTTTAATGGAACCAAACATTTTGAAAAGAACGAACTCATTGAGTATTTGCAATCGGTGGGTGTGAAATTTGGACCCGATATCAATGCCTATACCAGCTTTGATGAAACAGTATATATGTTAACCCTTCCTGCAGATTCGGCCCAGATTATTGAAAACGGATACCAGGTAATGGAAGACTGGGCGCATAATGTTACATTTGATACCACTGAAATAAATAAAGAACGCGGAGTTATTATCGAAGAATGGAGAATGGGCAGAGGAGCTTTTCAGCGGATGCGCGACAAAATACTGCCTGTGCTTTTAAAAGGTTCCAAATATGCTGAGAGGTTACCCATTGGAAAGAAAGAAATTATTGAGAATGTTTCGTATAAGACCATGACCAGATTTTACAAAGATTGGTACCGTCCTGATCTAATGGCCTTTATTATAGTAGGTGATCTGGATATTGATAAGACCGAAGCAAAAATTAAAGAACAGTTCGGTAACCTTTCTAATCCAAAAAAAGAAAGAAAAAGACCTGATTATAAAATACCTGTTCAGAATGAAACGCTCGTTGCAATTGCAACCGATAAAGAATCGCCCGTTACAATAGGTTCTGTTTATTACAAGTCGTTATCACCTGTATTTAAAACCTATGGAGACTATCGGGAAATGGTTTCGGATAATTTATACATTGGCATGCTTAATCAGAGGTTGAGTGAGCTTAAAGAAAAACCTGATCCTCCGTTTGTTAATGCCGGTTCAAGTTACGGTGAGTTTCTCGGTGATCTGAATGCTTTTGTTTCGTCTGCATTGGTTAGTGATACTGGATTGGAAAATGGTTTGAAAACATTAATGTCTGAAAATGAAAGACTCAAATTATATGGTTTTACCCAGAGTGAGTTGGATAGAAACAAAAAAATATTGCTCAACCAATATGAACAAATTTATAACGAAAGAGACAAGACCGAATCGAATAATTTTGCAGATGAATATATCCGGAATTTTTTAAAAGACGAGCCGATTCCCGGAATTGCATTTGAATATAACTATGTTAAAGATATTTTACCCTCTATTACCTTGCAGGAAATTAACGATCTGACAGATAAGTTAATTGCTGCCAATGATGAAATTATTGTGGTAAATGCACCTGAAAAGACAGGAGTAATCGTACCTGATCAAACCGAACTTTTATCGTTGGCCGACAGTGTAAAACATATGACATTGGAACCATACCAGGATAAAGCTTCTGGTTCGAAACTTCTAAGCTCTGAACCGGAGAAAGGCAGAATTCTTTTCACAAAAAAACTGAGTGATATTGATGCGGTTGAATACAAACTTTCCAATGGAGCCAAAGTCATTCTGAAAAAAACCGATTTCAAAAATGATGAAATTATTTTTTCAGCAGAAAGTCCCGGAGGTCAATCTCTGTACCCGGACAGCGATTACCAGTCAGCTTCGAATGCTGCAGCCATTATGAACGAATCGGGACTGGGAGATTTTACGAAAACCGATCTTCAGAAGTTGCTTGCAGGAAAAACAGTTAACATATCCAGTTCTATTGGCAACTATTTCGAAGGAATGAGCGGCTATACCACGCCAAAGGATTTGGAAACCCTGATGCAATTAATCTATATGAAATTTACCACTCCCCGGAAAGATGAAGATGCTTTCACTTCATACATAAATAAACAGAAGGCATCCTATAAAAATATTCTTTCTGATCCTACACAATATTTTATTGATCAATATCGAAGAATCAAAACCCAAAATAATATCCGGGCAAGCCATATCCCGACAGAAAAAGAGATTGACATGATTAATCTTGACCGGGCTTATGAAATCTATAAAGACCGGTTTGCCGACGCTTCCGACTTTTATTTCTTCTTTGTTGGCTCCTTTAATCCCGACTCCATCAAGCCACTTATAGAAACATACATTGCCAGTCTTCCGGCGCTAAAACGTAATGAAACCTGGCATGATTTAGGAATCAGGCCTCCGTCGGGAAAAGTTGATACAGCCATCTATAAAGGTTCAGATCCGAAAAGTATCGTAATAACCTATCTTGAGCAGGAAAAACCATGGAATGAACAGGATGCATATTTGTTATCAGTACTGGGCGAAATTCTCGACAGAAAATATATTGAAACGCTTCGGGAAGAGATGAGTGGAGTCTATGGAGTACAGGCATCAGCCGGAATGGGAAAAATTCCATATGATAGAGAGTACCTTCAAATTTACTTTCCCTGCTCACCCGAAAATTCGGATAGCCTAACTCAGCGAGCCTTAAAAGAAATAAAGAATATTCAAAAGAATGGTATTTCCAACGAAGAAGTCAAAACATCCAAAGAAATTGATCGCAGAAGCTTCGAAGAAAACCTGAAAACAAACAGCTATTGGATCAACAGTCTGAAAGAGATTTATCAGAACCATACATCCACCGATTTGCTTGTAAGGTATAACGAAGTGATTGAAACAATTACCTCCGACGAGATTAAACGGGTTGCGAATGAATATATCGACACAAAAAATTATTTACGGGCAGTTCTGTATCCGGAAAATTATCAATCGCATCAAAAATAACCTTATATTTATAAAAGCAAGAATTTAATTTCAGCCACACAATAATATTTACCTGTGACCTAACTTACTTAATAATTATCGTAATGAATGTAAAAGGTACCGCACTTACAACCACACGGGAATTTGTCAAAACCAATTTTCCGGAAAAATATAATGAATGGATAAACGTTTTACCTCCGACAACAAAAGCTTTCTACGCAGCAAGCATTGATGCTACCAAATGGTATCCCTTAAAAGACGGTTATCTGGCTGCTATTGATTGTGTAATTAAAACCTGCTATACAGGAGATGTAGCCAAAGGAGCAGACGCCATTGGCAGATTCAGTGCTGAAGTAGCGCTTAAAGGATTTTATAAAGTATTTTTACTGGTTGCCTCTCCAAATTTTCTGATTAAGAGAGCATCGAAAATCTTTTCCACTTTTTATGATCCCAGTGAAATAGGTGTTACCGAACAGGATTCAAATCATGCAACATTGAAAATTATAAGGTTTGAGGAAATTGATAAAGCCTTGGAATACAGAATTGCGGGATGGATTATTAAAGCATTGGAACTGGCAAACTGTAAAAATCCAGATTATAAATTTGGAAAGATGCTCTCCAAAGGAGATGATTCTACTGAAATTAATTTCAGCTGGGAATAACGGATATTAACGCATCAAAAAAGAAGGTTTACTTATCTCCCATACAGGTGCCAACTGCTCTTGCTGAATTTACCCATTCATGATCCAGCGGAACCAACTTTTTAATACCTACTACTTTTTCGAGAGGTACCGGTTCGGTTGATTCATTGCGTGAAGCTACCATCACACCATATATCCCTTTGTCAATATAATCGGCACATGCCGTTCCTAACCTTGTAGCCAACAACCTGTCGGCCGCTGAGGGTGTGCCGCCACGTTGCAAATGTCCCAGAATAGTCACTCTTGATTCAAGTCCAGTTAATTCTTCAAGCATGTTTGCCAATCTAAGGGTCGAACCTTCTTTCGAAGCAATCAGGGAATTATGTTCGGCTTTTAACATGGTTTTCTCTTCGGGAGTTTCTGCCTTCTCGATTTTCTTTTCGGACGCACCCATTTCTTTGGCCTCTTCTTTCGATAATGCGCCTTCAGCCACAGCAACTATGCTAAAAGGCGAACCAATCTGACTTCTTCTAAGTATGGAATCAGCCACAACATTGATATCGTATGGAATTTCAGGAATAAGAATTACATCGGCTCCACCAGACACACCGGCGCCCAGTGCAAGCCAGCCTGTACGATGCCCCATAATCTCAACCACAATTATTCTGTGATGACTATGCGCTGTGCTATGCAATCTGTCAATTGCATCTGTTGCAACACCCAACGCTGTATCAAACCCAAAAGTTACATCAGTTTTGGCTACATCGTTATCAATGGTTTTGGGAAGGGTAATGATATTTAAACCTTTCTGGGCCAGTTTATAAGCGTTTTTTTGCGTTCCTCCGCCTCCGATACATACCAGGCAGTCAAGCCTGTGCTTCGTATAATTCTCAAGAATTGCATCTGTCATATCAAGTATTTTTCCTCCAATAGGCATCTTATGAGGTTTATCCCTGCTTGTCCCCAATATAGTCCCACCTCTCGTAAGTATTCCCGACAGAGACAATCTGTCCAGCATCATGATGCGATTTTCCATTACACCCCGGAAACCATCTTTAAATCCTATGACCTGCATTCCGTAAAGTCCCTCTGCTGCTTTTCCAATTCCACGTATAGCTGCGTTTAATCCGGGACTATCTCCCCCAGCGGTCAAAACTCCAATATACTTTGCCATTAAAAATTCTTTTGTTAAATTGATTCTGTTGCTATTTTAAAAGAGAATCAGAACCTTCCAATTTCTCTTATTCCAATATTTCAAAATTCCATTCTTCCGGTTTAAAACCTGCTTCAATTTTATTTTCAAGATCGTCTGGCAAAGCAGGGAAAAAATCAATACCTGTAATCTCTTCAACTTTATCTATCGACATGGCAATAGTTTTAACAGAGCCAGAGCTCATACTGCCTTTAACAACAAAGCCCATTCCCCGATTTCCTTTAAGATCCAGAACCACTTTGTAAAATCTCGTGGGTATACCCACCTTATTCTCACCAAAAGTAGGAAACGGAGCATCTGCCAGTACCGGTCCCGAAACTATATATAATGTATCACATTCTTTAGCCCAGGCTCTGATAATATCTGCCATTTTATTCCACATGTATTTATTAAAAGCTGGTTTTTGAGGAACAATATTAGAATAGTAAAATGTTTCTATAGCTGCCTCTTCCGAAAATAACATATCTTCTACCGGAACCAGTTGTCCCAGTATAAAACCTGCATCTTTATAGTCTTTTTTCGTTGCCGAGCCTGTTGATACCAAAGGATCTTCCTGATATTTTTCTTTATATGAAACATTTTCTGAAAACTGAGTCCCTTTAAGTTCGTATGCAACCCACGAAGAGAGTTCGTAACCTTCCACAAATGACAGCGTATAAAATTTATGTTTCACCAATTCTTCACGTGGCTTTAAAGCCGGCAGTTCCAAAGGTTGCTGACCATACACTTTGGCAACTGAGCATACAAAGAACACCAGGAGCAATTTTTTCATATTATCAAAAGGTTAAGATTTTCAAAACAATATGTATTTTAACTATTTGACAGTACCGATTAATTATAATCGTTATAAATAATCAAATGATTCATAATTTTTCTCAAAAATAATTTTAAATTTAATCAAAATATCCCGGAAAGCGAATATATTTCGCATTTGTGAAAATTAAGTAATATCTTTTAAATAGAGCTGAATGAAAAGCTACTGAAAATGATGTTAATATGTTTTGAAATTTTTATGGATATTTATTTGATAAATTATACTAATTTTTTTTAATTCGTCTTTTTCATCTCTAACCCGCATATGAATAAATTTAAATTGCTTTGTTTCTGTATTACCCTCACACTGGTATTACTTGCTTTCAATTTAAGTTCCTATTCTCAAAATTTTAAAAGCATAAAATTTGAAAATATTTCAACCAGGCACGGACTGTCACAAAGCTCACCCAATTGTATTTTTCAGGATTCCAGGGGAATTTTATGGATTGGGACAGAAGACGGGCTGAATAAATATGATGGATACGATTTTACGGTTTACAGACCTGCAATAAATAATCCCTCTGCGATCAGTAATAACAGAATCAAATGTATTATTGAGGATAAGGATGGAAATTTATGGATAGGTACAAACGGAGGCGGATTAAATATTTACAACAGAAAATTTGATACGTTTTCATTGTTTGCCGGATATGATTCTACAGAATTTCAGGCAAACATTATCAATTGTCTTTATCTTGGCGACAATGAGATGATTTGGGTTGGTACAGTTAACGGATTGAAAAAGATTGACCCGAAAAAGCGCAAAGTAACATCCTATTTTAACAATCCTTTTAGTTCGAATTCTATAAGTAACAACGTAATCACCTGTATTACTACAGGTAAGTCCGGATTTCTTTGGATAGGGACGGAATACGGTTTAGACAGAATGAACATAGCCAGAGAAACTTTTACCTGGTATTTCAATGACCCCAATGATAATAAAAGTATTTCCGATAATTCAATTAGTTGCTTTTATCGTGATAAATCAAATTCCTTTTGGATTGGTACTGTTAACGGTGTGAATCTTTACGATGATTCAAACGATCAGTTTGTCAGAATAACTCTTCCTGAATTCAAAGAACTAAACGGTTCCAATGCCAATCATATTACATCTCTGAATGAGGATATTGATGGCAATTTATGGATAGGAAGTTTTGGCAAAGGACTTTACATTTATTATAAATCGTTGGATCAGATTTCAAACTTTATCTATAACCACAACAATCCATACTCACTAAGCAATAACGAAGTATTATCGATTTACAGGGATTTTTCAGGAATTATGTGGGTGGGTTCAAATGGTTTGGATAAATATAATCCGAAAAAAGAAAAGTTTATACTCTACAATTTCGATCAGTATTCTGCCGAGAGTGCTGTTTACAGACATATACACACAATTTATGAAGACGATGCAGGGGTCTTATGGATTGGTTCAAAAAGTGATGGAATTCATCTGTTAGATCGAAGAAGAAAAATTTCCCGGAATATAATCAGCAATGGTTCAGGCGGATTATCAAGCAATGAGGTAAGAGTTATTCGTGAACATCCGGAAGGGACTATCTGGGTGGGCACAAATGACAACGGGCTGAATAAAATAGAACTAAACGAATCCAGGATGCCTGCGAAATATACATATTACAATTATAATCCTTCGGTGTTTAATTCTCTGTCAAGCAATACCATTTACTCATTGTACTTTGATGATGAAAACACACTCTGGATAGGAACCGATAATGGCATATCCCAATTAAATCTTACGACCGATGCTATAAAAAGATATGTACCCAATCCAAACGACGAGACAAGCCTTAATAACAACACTGCTTATTATATTTATGGCGATAGAACAGGAGAAATTTGGATAGCTACAGATAACGGGCTAAATAAATACGTTCCGGAATCAGATGGATTTATACACTATGTTTCAGATGAAAAGGATACCACTTCGATCAGTAGTAACGAGTTACTTACGGTATACGAAGATAGAAAAGGGACTCTGTGGATAGGTACCTATGCACACGGAATAAACAGTTTCGACAGGACAACCGGAAAATTTAACCGACATGAAGAAATAACTGATCTGGCTACTGCTATAGTATACGGTATTCTTGAAGATGATAACAATTATTTGTGGTTAAGCACCAATGACGGCATTCTAAAATATAATCCTAAAAACTCAACATTAAAACATTTTACCATTGAGGATGGTCTTCAGAGCAATGAATATAATGGGGGAGCTTATTTTAAAAGCGCATCTGGAGAGATGTTTTTCGGAGGCCAATATGGTTTCAATTCATTTTTCCCCAATCAAGTAACGGTTGATACCACTCCTCCAAAAATTATACTCAAAGAATTGAAAGTAAATAACAGCATTGTGCAACCAGGAGTGAACTCTGTTATTAAAGAACAAATTTCTGAAGTCAAAGAACTCGTTCTCAGATCAAATCAGAATAATATTACGTTAAGTTTTGCTGCAATGCAATACGCCAATCCCGAAGGCAACCAATACAGGTATATGCTGGAAGGGTTTGATAAGAATTGGATTGATGCAGGGATTCATAGATTTGTATCATACACAAGTTTGCCATACAGGAGTTATACTTTCAGGGTGATTGCTTCAAATTCTGATGGTACATGGAACAATACTGGGTTGGCATTGAAAATCAGAATCAAACCTCCTTTTTATTCAACCACCGGATTCAGATTATTCCTGTTTTTGTTGATCTGTCTTGCCATTTATTGGGTGATAAGAAACAGAATAAACAGGGAAAACAAACAGAAAGAAAAACTTAAGAAAGAGATTGAAAAGTTTACCCAGGAACTTGAAGAAGCAAAAATACAGCTTGAAAAGCAAAAAGAGGAAATAACCATTCAGCGACAGGAAATCAAGTTAAGAGAAAAAGAGCAACAGGGTATAATGTGGTTTAACGAAGGATTAAATAAGTTCAGTGATTTGCTGAGTAAAAATAAGGGAGACTTGAAAAAGCTAACCAAAAGTACCATAAAAAGCCTTGTTGATTATGTTGAAGCAGAACAGGGCGGTATCTTCCTGCTAAATGATGAAGATCCGAACGATATGTTTCTTGAACTGATTGCCCAATATGCATACAACGAAAATCGTATGCACGATAAATTTTTAATTGGCGAAGGATATGTCGGTACCTGTTTCAACGAAAAAAATGTAATTGAACTCGATAATCTCCAGAAAGGTTATACCAGTTTAAAATCAGGCCTGGGTGAAGAAGAACCGAAATATATTGCCTTTGTCCCTATAAAAATGGATGAGAGTGTTATCGGAGTGATAGAAATAGCTTCGTTCAAAAAACTTAAAGGTTATAAAATTAGTTTCATCCAAAAAATGTCTGAAACACTCCATTCCATCCTTTCCAGTGAAAAATCGACTGATAAAATGATGAAGATGGTGGAGCAATCGAAGCTTCAGTCGGAAGAGCTTATGGCCCAGGAAGAAATACTGAAGCAAAACCTTGAAGAAATGGCTGAATCTCAGCAGGAAGCCTTACAAAGAGAAGATTTTCTGGTAAAGCAGGCAGAGGAGT
Organism: uncultured Bacteroidales bacterium; assembly: GCA_963781805.1. Lineage (GTDB taxonomy): Bacteria > Bacteroidota > Bacteroidia > Bacteroidales > UBA10428 > JAFGPL01. The sequence goes on along the minus strand of CAWAHF010000004.1, from coordinate 6,051,897 downwards.
TTGCTTCTAATGAAATAATGCTTCAGGAAGAAATCGACAAGCTGAAAACGGAAACAGAAGAACTTAAAAAGAGTTTAGAAGGATCTGTTAAAGTTCAAAAAAAGAAATAATATCAAACGATTTTTTCAGTACTATTTTGAATCATGAATCGCTTGCTCAATATCTGCAAGCAGATCATCAATATGTTCAAGCCCTACCGAAACTCTCACCAAAGCATCTGTAATACCTGTTTCTGCTCTTTCCTCAGGACTCATCTTAGAATGAGTAGTGGTAGCCGGATTTGTAATAATAGATCTGGAATCACCAAGATTAGAGGCAATTGAAAACAGTTTAAGCGAATCAATAAATTTCATTGCTCTTTTTTGTCCGCCTTTCAATTCAAATGAAACCAATCCACCGCCCTTCAGCATTTGTTTACGGGCTAAATCGTACTTTGGATAGGATGCAAGAAAGGGATATCTGACCCATTTTACCTCTTTATGTTTTTCAAGAAACTCAGCCATAGTTAACGCATTTTCACAATGTTTCTCCATACGAACAGCTAATGTTTCAAGACTTTTCGATAAAATCCATGCAGTGTTCGGAGACATGATAGGACCTATAATTCTTGAAATCGTAATTATGTCCTTCATAAATTCTTCTTTTCCCAACACAGCTCCTCCCATGGTTCTACCCTGACCGTCAATAAATTTAGTGGATGAATGTACAACAAAGTCTGCACCATATTTCAAGGGATTTTGCAGGTAGGGAGTTGCGAAACAATTATCCACCACCAGAAACAGATCATTTTCATTGGCAAAATTGCCCAGCCATTCCAAATCAAAAATTTCAAGATCGGGGTTTGACGGCGTTTCCACATAAATCAATTTGGTGCTTGGCAACAATTCAGCCTTCACTGATTTTTGTTTGTTAAAGTCTACATACGAATGTGAGATACCCCATTTGGGGAACAATTGCTTAATCAATAAATGTGTTGTACCAAACAGATTTTTTGATACCATAATATGGTCACCAGCACTAAGAATTCCTGCCATACTAAGAAAAATAGCAGCCATTCCCGATGAAGTGGCAACCCCGCTTTCTGCTCCTTCGAGGGCGCACAATTTTTGCACGAATTCATCAGTATTGGGATTATTAAAACGGGAGTAAAGATATCCGTTTTGTTCTTCGGCGAATACCGCACGGGCTTCTTCTGCTGTATCAAAAACAAAGCAGGATGTTTCGAAAATCGGAACACTATGTTCCTTAAACGGTGATTTTTCAACCTGAATTCTTATTGCATTTGTTTCAAATTTTTTACCTTTCATGAGTTGTCAGCTATAGATTTGAGCGAAACCAAAGATAATTCATCCATACGATTTTTTAAAGGTTCCTGATTGTTAATTGAAATAGGGAAGTGATACAGACATCGGAGTGCTATATGAAATAAATCAACTCATTAGAATGAACTGTCACTTAAGTCGGTATATATTACAAGCAATTCAGGATTATTGAATTGCGATAACCTAACGAACCATATTATTGAAATCCACTAAAAGCTATTTGTCTAAGAATTATTTCGGTTCCTGAGAATATAAACGCCAATATTCTAATCCGGCAGATGTAGTATAAATCATATGGGAATCGTCAAAATAGATGAAAAGAAGTCTGCTAAAATAGAGAAAGTCTGCATTTTATTGCAGACTTCCTGGTCATTATGGGTTCAATCGTTAGGGTTAATAACACCGTAAATTTACTAAAATTGTTCTACAATGCAAGAAACACTTAAAAAAAATTAAGTATTAATATAAAAAAATTGAATTTGAGTAGTTCCATAGGATGTTCATTTTAAGAAAAAAGTAACTATAAAGTATTATGATTCATTGAATAGTGCCATCAAAGAATTCAGATAATTTTGAGTAAATTTTATTCATATAAATTCTCTATTTTATTTGAATGATAGCAAAAAATACGAAAAATTCTAATGCTATTTCTGTACCAATCAGTTAGATTATTTGAATTTCTGCAACAAAATAAATAATTATTTTTCAAAATTCTGTTGGTATTTATTATCTTTAGACTTAATGAGGAACACAAACAATCTATGTAGACAATTATGAAAAAATTACCGATGAAAGTAGTATTGTTATTGGGATTTATAATTTGTTTGATGAGATTGAACTATGGAATGAATACATTCCATGCAAACATCTCTGCGCTTCAGACAATTCTCATGTTGCAATCGGAATTTCAAACAGATGATTCAAATGCAGATTCCATCGATAATAATGAAATGGGGAAATCGGAGGAAGAACTATCTTCTGCTCTTCTTACAGATACTTCAACTGAAGAGTATGTCTCTGCAGAAAATGTTAAACCTGACAGTTCAGGAATTAAACCTACCGACAGACCAGAGTCTTCGCAATACAATAAAGTTCCATTCTATAAAATGTGGTGGTTTACACTAATAATTCTGATTGTTTTGATACCTGTGTTTAGAAAATTTTTTATAAAAAAAGATCTACAAAATGAAGACCTGGAGGATGAACTTAAAAAGCAGATTGACCAACTGGAAAATCAGCTGAAGGAGAAAGACGATTATTATGAAAAACTTCAACAAGAGCAAACTGACAGGTTAAATGCAGAAAAGGAATTGAGATTTCAGGCAGATGGCATCGCAAAATTCAGTGATATAATGTCGAAAAATAAAAGTAATACCAGCACGTTAGGACAAAACATTATATCAGAACTTGTGGAGTTTATTGGTGCAAATTCTGGAGCCATCTATTTAATTAATAATGAAGATAATGAAGAACAATTACTTAAATTTTTTGGTGGTTTTGCACCGGATATTAACCAAATAAAATCATCCTTCAAAATTGGCGAAGGATATGTCGGAACCTGTTATAAAGAAGGAAATACTATGGTTCTGAACGAAATACAGGAATCATTTTTGAAAGTATATTCCGGTTTGGGCGAAGCTTCTCCGGGGCATATTGTATTTGTTCCCCTAAAACAGGATGAGAATAAGATGGGAGTTATTGAAATTGCATCTTTTAAAAAGCTCGAAGACTATAAAATCAGGTTTCTGGAAAAACTTTCAGAAAATGTAGCCTCCGCACTTGCAATTAACCAGGCTAATGAAAAAATGCAATCTCTTTTGGAACAATCTAAAGTTCAAGAGAAAGAGTTGCAAACACGTGAAGAAGAACTCAGACAGAATCTGGAAGAAATGCATGCCACACAGGAAGATCTTAACCGTCAGATAGAGACCAATAAGATTATACAACAAAGTCTTGTAAAAGAAAAAGCCTTACTGGATTCATTAATGAACAGCCTGCCTGATTACATTTATTATAAAGATCTTGAAAGTAAATTCATAAGGATCAGTAAGTCAATGTTACCCATCTTTCCGGTTAAGAACATTGATGAGATGCTGGGTAAGTCAGATTTTGATTTTGTTGATAAAGATACTGCCCAGAAATATTATGATGAAGAACAGAAAATTATCAGGACCGGGAAAGGATTTATTGACAAGGTAATTCATGAAGTTTTTGATAACGGACATGAACAATGGTCATCCATTACAAAGATGCCGTTGATAGATGAATCGGGTAAGTGTATTGGAACATATGGGATTACAAAAGACATAAACCAGCTCAAGAAGCTTGAGTTAGAGGAAAGAGAAAAAGCAGAGATGTTATTATCGCAGGAAGAAGAACTCAGGCAGAACCTGGAAGAGATGCATGCCACGCAGGAAGATTTACAGCGACAAATGGAGGAAAATAAAAAAATTCAGGAAAATCTTGCACGTGAAAAATATCTTATGGATGCATTAATGGAAAATGTACCGGAGTATATATATTTTAAGGATCTTGACAGCAAGTTTATTAAAAACAGCAAATCCCATGCCCTATTATTCGGATTCTCTAATCCGAAAGAGATATTTGGAAAATCCGACTTCGACTTCTTTGCAGATGAACATGCAAGACCGGCTTATGAAGGTGAACAGAAGATTATTAAGACCGGGAAATCCATAATTAATCTGGTGGAAAAAGAGGTGAAAAAGGATGGTTCAATCACATGGGTAAGCACATCTAAAATGCCATTGAGAGACTTAAATGGTAAAATTGTGGGAACTTTTGGGATTTCCAAAGATATTACCGAAATCAAAAAAATGGAAATGGATATCAAGGAGAAAAACGAAGCCATGCAGGCACAGGAAGAAGAGCTTCGTCAAAACCTTGAAGAAATGCATACTACACAGGAAGACCTGGAACGCCAGATTGAAGAGAATAAAAAGATTCAGGAAAATCTCGAACAGGAGAAATACCTGATGGACGCTCTGATGAATAATATTCCGGATTATATTTATTTTAAGGATCTGGAAAGTAAGTTTATTAAAAACAGTAAATCACATGCATCGATTTTTGGATTTTCTGATCCAAAAGAAATTTATGGAAAATCCGATTTCGACTTCTTTTCAGATGAACATGCAAGACCTGCCTACGAAGGAGAACAAAAAATCATTAAAACCGGCAAGCCAATAATCAATCTTGTTGAAAAGGAAGTCAAAAAAGACGGTACAATCAATTGGGTGACCACTTCAAAAATGCCGCTTAAAGACCATAATGGTAAAATAGTCGGAACTTTTGGAATATCAAAAGATATTTCAGATATGAAGAAAATGGAGATGGAGATTAAAGAAAGGAATGAGGAATTGCAGGCACAGGAAGAAGAGTTAAGACAGAATCTGGAAGAAATGCATACTACTCAGGAGGACCTCGAACGTCAAATTGAAGAGAATAACAAAATACAGGAAAATCTTTCCAAAGAAAAAAATCTGATGGATGCATTGATGAATAGCCTTCCCGAATATATTTATTTCAAAGATTTGAACAGTAAATTTATTAAAAACAGTAAATCGCATGCAAATATTTTCGGTTTTTCAACTCCCGAAGAGATTATGGGTAAATCAGATTTTGATTTCTTTGATGAAGCACATGCAATGCCGGCATTTAAAGATGAACAAAAAATTATTAAAACCGGCAAACCCATTATCGATTTGGTAGAAAAAGAAGTTAAGAAGGATGGAAGTGTAACTTGGGTAAGTACAACCAAATTACCTCTAAAAGATCAAAAAGGGAAAATTATTGGCACATTTGGTATTTCAAAAGATATAACCCTAGCCAAAAAGCTGGAAGCTGAGATCAAAGAAAAGAACGAAGAATTGCTAGCACAGGAAGAAGAATTAAGACAGAACCTTGAAGAAATGCAAACCATTCAGGAAGACTTGAAAAGACGTCTCGATGAGAATGAAAAAATGAAAAAAGAGTTTCAAAAGAAAGAAGTTCAGCTACAAGCAAACATTGAAAAACTACAGCAGGATTTAAAGAAACTAAAAAAATAACTGTGTTGAATTGAAATAAAAAAGGATTGTCATGACAATCCTTTTTTGTTATTATCCAGAAATCTGCCCTTTAAAAAACTCATATCTTTTTTCAAACCAGCGATGGTTTTAAGCAGTTCATCCTGGGGTAGAACAGGTTCCGGTATTTCAGAACTGATATAATGGACAAACTTCCATATTTCCTTCACTTCGCTGATAATCACATCATAAGGATCAAAAACAGGATTAAGAGAAAACAATCTCAACTTATGTTCCGTGTGAATCAGATTTTCGACAATTTTAAATACAATTCCCTCATCAAGTGTAAGGATGATATACCCATGCCCGGTAATAATCGATTCCCAGTCCTGAACAAATTCACCGGTAACCCAAGCTCCGGAAGGAATAGGCAACATTGAATCTCCCTTAAGTTGAAAGGTCCGGTATTTTTTTTGCTTAGATAAAAATGGCAACTGGAAAGCAGGAAGTTTACTTATAAATTCAGGATCTGCAAATCCCGCTGTGTAACCTGCTTTAGCCTTTTCATTTACAAGTTCAATATTGTCCTCGTTTTGTTTATTTATGGTGGTAGCCAAAACTCTCAGCCCGCTGCCTTTGACATAAACGTCCCCACCCCTCTCAAGCTGGGAAAACTGACTTTCTGATAATTGACGAAGATCCACCTGCAACAAAGTGTCAATGGCAATTCCATAATATTTCGAAAAGGCCACAAGTGCATGTACAGTCGGCTGACTGACTTCATTTTCGTACCCGCTAAGCGTAGAACGCTTCATTCCGAGCGCATCCGCAACCTCATCCTGGGTGCGTTTGCGACGTTTTCTCAGAATTTTAATGTTGGTGTTGAAATACATATATTTAAGTTTTATGGATTCTAATGAGAATTAAATCCCCCGGCCTGCGGCCATCCCCTTTAGAAAAGGGGGAATCTTCTCTGGTTGCTTTCATTTTGCTGAATTTATTGAATATGTACTTTATAATAAAATTATAATTCAAGGGAACTCGTTTTCCCCCTTTCCTAAAGGGGGCCAGGGGGGATTTTTCATTCCCCTTTTCTAAAGGGGGCCAGGGGGATTTCCTACAAATTGATTCATATATCCCTCGAGTACTCTTATCACATTATTTAAATCATGTCGTACTTCAGTTTCTGCAAATCTTAACACATTATAACCCAATTCGGTTAAAAATTCATCTCTTTTTTTATCTTCCTCAAATTTAAAATTGTGTGAGTATCCATCAACTTCAATTATTAATTTCAGTTTTCTGCAGATAAAATCAACTATATAATTTCCGACTGGAAATTGTCGGTTAAATTGATACCCATAAAATTTACGTGCCCTCAGTACATTATTCCAAAGTAATATTTCTCCAGGAGTAGAATTTTTCCGCAGGGTACGCGCAAATGGTTTTAAGCTTTTTTTGTATTTAATTGGTTTCTTCATGTGTCTTATAAATCCCCCGGCCTGCGGCCACCCCCTTTATAAAAGGGGGAAAATCCCCCGGCCTGCGGCCACCCCCTTTATAAAAGGGGGAGAATCCCCCGGCCTATTGTAATCCACTTTAAGAAAGAAGATTTTTTTATCCATAAATAAAAAACTCACAAAAAAATGTTTAAATTATAACCATTAAAATTGATTATAATATAATCAAAAGTAGTATATTTTTTTTGAAACACAAAAATATTTTTCAACATCACAAAAATGATAACCGGCATTGGAAAAAATATCATCCACCTTGACCTCGACACCTTTTTTGTGTCGGTAGAACGGCTTATCAACAGCAGTTTAAACGGAAAGCCTGTTATCATTGGTGGTTCTTCGGACAGAGGTGTGGTGGCAAGCTGCAGTTACGAGGCCCGGCACTTCGGCGTACACTCTGCCATGCCCATGAAAATGGCGAGAATCCTTTGCCCTGATGCTTTCTTTGTGAGAGGCGACATGGAACTTTACAGCAAATACTCCCACACGGTTACCGACATCATAGCAGAAGAAGCCCCGGTATACGAAAAGGCCTCGGTAGATGAGCACTATATCGACATCACCGGCATGGACAGGTTTTTTGGCTGCATGGCATGGACGCACGAACTGCGCCAAAAGATTATCAAAGAAACGGGATTGCCCATCTCGCTCGGGTTATCGGTAAATAAGACGGTTGCCAAAATAGCCACCGGCGAAGCTAAACCCAACGGAGAAAAGGAGGTTCCCCCCGACATTGTGAAGCCTTTTTTACACCCGTTATCCATCAAAAAAATACCCATGATTGGAGACAAGACATACCACCTGCTCCGATCGATGGGCATTGCCACCATAGGCACCCTGGGAATGATTCCCCCTGAGATGATGGAAAAAGTACTTGGAAAAAACGGAATTGTCATCTGGAAAAAAGCAAACGGGGTTGATTCAACACCCGTTCAGCCCTATTCGGAGCAGAAATCAATCAGCACCGAGCGCACATTCGACCAGGACACTACCGATGTGGTAATGCTGAACGAAAAACTGGTGAGCATGGTGGAAAAAATTACCTTCGACCTGAGGAAACATCAAAGACTTACTTCGTGCGTAACGGTAAAAATCAGGTACTCCAATTTCGATACCTATACGCTGCAAAAACGCATCCCCTACACTTCGTTCGATCACAAGCTGATTGAGGTTGCCAAAGAGCTTTTCAGCCGCCTGTACCAGCGCAGAATGCTTATACGGCTTATTGGCGTTAGGTTCAGTCACCTTGTGCAGGGCACCGAACAACTGAACCTGTTTGAAGATGTTTCAAAAGAAGTTAAGCTTTACCAGACCATTGACCGATTAAGAAAACAATACGGAAAGGATGCAGTGATGAGGGCAGTGGGAATATAAGGAAAGAAAAATCGTCAGGTTATTCCATGCTCAAATTCCAACAGGTAAGCAACTGAAAGTTTCTGGTTTAAAGTTTTATTATTTCAGTACAATCACGACAATTTCTACCAATCTAAATTGATTATATGCCATCAGTAAATGGGAATATCTATTGTCAAATTGACATACTAACACTCTCAAAAACAAGGATTAATATAATAATGCTATATTGGTTATTAAAATAATGAAGTTCTTTTCGGAGTTAGTCGAAGTTTATTTACTTTTGCGGAATCAAAAATTGATGAATCTCAACTTTTTTACATCAATTAACGTGCTTACCCATAATTAATTAAAAACACTTGTTTACTTTAAAAATGAGTTTAATGGAGTTATTTAATATTTTTCTTGTAACTATTTTAATTTCAATTATATTAATACCATTAGTCAACTCTAAACTTAAAAGTTTAATTACCTTTATTTCAATAGCAGGATTATCTGTTATCAGCAGCATTTGGGCGGTCGAGGCGCTCATTGGCCAGCCTGTTGAGCTATTATTTAACGGAACGCAGGTAACCGGCAATATTCAATTCAGGATTGATGCCTTGTCGGCCTGGTTTATTTTGATGATCAACTTTACATTTCTCACCGGTATAGTATATGGCGCATACTATATGAAGGTATATTGTAATCAGACTTCAAATCTTTCGTTGCACTGGATTGCATATATTATTGCTCATGCCTCTCTTATTGGTCTTTGTTCCATACATAACAGCATAGCTTTTCTAATACTTTGGGAAGTAATGGCCCTTTCTACTTTTTTACTTGTCATTTTTGAACATCAAAAACACCAAATAATGAAAGCCGGGATGAACTATCTGATTCAATCGCATATCAGCATTCTGTTTCTGACACTTGCTTTCATTGGAGTTATCTATAAAGTACATTCATTGGATTTTAGCGCTATCAGGGAGTTTTCTTTGCAAAGCACGACATTAAGCAGTCTTATTATATTCTTTTGTTTTTTTATTGGCTTTGCATTGAAAGCCGGGTTCGTTCCGTTTCATACATGGCTGCCTTATGCACATCCTGCTGCACCGTCTCATGTATCCGGGGTAATGTCGGGAGTCATTATCAAGATTGGTATTTACGGCATATTGCGAATGTTATATCTGATGAAAACGGATTACACTGCAATAGGTTATATCATTCTGACTCTGTCTGTAATTACCGGAGTATATGGAGTAATGCTAGCTATCATACAGCATAATTTAAAACGATTACTTGCCTATCATAGCATTGAAAATATCGGAATTATAGGGATTGGAATAGGTATTGGATGTATTGGACTTGGAGATGAAAATATTGTTCTGGCTTCCATGGGTTTTGCTGGTGCATTGCTGCACACGTTGAATCATTCACTGTTTAAGTCGCTTTTATTTTATGGAGCAGGAAATGTATATCAGGCAACCCATACCATGAACATAGAACAATTAGGTGGTTTGGGTAAAAAAATGCCTTATACTGCCTTGCTTTTCCTTGTTGGCTCTATTGCAATTAGTGGTTTGCCGCCTTTTAATGGTTTTATTTCAGAGTTTACCATATATAACAGCTTGTTTACCGGTATGAGTGGTGCAAACCTACCCCAATTGTTATTTCTTATTTTTCCGGTTTTGGGTCTGGCTTTAATTGGAGGGTTAGCCATTATGTGTTTTACAAAAGCATTTGGAACAATTTTTCTCGGATTACCAAGAAATCTTCAAAATGCAAATTCAACAGATCCAGGAATTATAAGGCTTATCCCAATGTTCCTTATTTCATTTTTAATTTTGGTAATTGGATTGTTTCCAAGGTATTTTTTTAATATTTTATCCATACCCGTAGCTCAGTTCACCGATTCATTATCTCAATCCACCAACCTTATGAATATTCCCGGATTGAATACTGTGATCAAAGTCGGATATGCATCTCTGGGTTTTATCTGCCTGGCTATACTTATTCTCATTATCAGATTTAGAATGAACAGATTTAAACCAAAAAGTATTGATACCACCTGGGGATGTGGTTATGTTGGAGCTACAAATAAGATGCAGTATACGGCCAGTTCATTTGTCAGACAATTCCGTAAGCTGGCAGAACCTGTATTGTCTGTGCATAAATTCAAACAGGAAATATCCGGAATTTTCCCCGGAAAAGGCGGCCACGAAACACATCCAAAAGATAAAATTGAAGAAAAAGCAATCAAATATCCATTAAAACTTATACGGCACTTTTTAAATAAGTTTACCTTTTTGCAAAGCGGTAATCCCCAGGTTTACGTAATATACGGTGTTGTATTTATTACCTTAATTATGGGGATACCATTTATAATTACTATTTTAAAATCCTTGATACAGTTTATGCATTAATGTAAAGATTATGTTAAGCTTTATTCTGATTCTTTTTGTAAGTCTTTTTTTTACGGGCATTGTTGTACGAACTAAAAGTATTGCCTCAGGTCGTAAGGGACCTGGAATACTTCAGCCAGTCAGGGATATACTCAGGTTATTTAAAAAAGGTTCTGTTTACAGCAAAACTACCACCATTATTTTTCGCATTGCTCCAAGTATTTATTTTGCTTCGGTATTGATGGCTTTATTAGTTATACCAATCGGCAGGTATAAAGGTATCATTTCCTTTGATGGAGACTTTGTGTTTTTTGCTTATATGCTTGCCTTAGGTAAGTTTTTTAATATTATTTCCGCTCTTGATACAGGTAGCAGTTTTGAGGGGATGGGAGCCAGTCGGGAAGCTCTATTTTCTATGCTGGCCGAACCTGCTTTCTTTCTGCTCGTGGGCTCACTAAGTTTACTGACCGGACAAGTTTCATTTCATGATATTTTCATGACATTTCATTTTGGTTCTACAGTTTCATATGCTCTTGGAATTATGGCAACATTTGTATTAATTATGATATGCATGGTTGAAAATAGCCGGATGCCCATCGATGATCCAAAAACACATCTTGAACTTACTATGATTCATGAAGTAATGATCCTGGATAACAGCGGTTTTGACCTGGGATTAATTCTTTCTGCCTCAAACTTAAAATTTGCTATGTATGGCGCTTTGATAGCAAACCTATATACAGGAGATTTACCTATTTATTATATAATTCCGATATACCTGTGCGTTCAGTTTTTATTTGCTGTAATTGTCGGAATACTGGAATCTTTTTCTGCAAGGTTCAGAATGGGACATAATGCTCAATTTGTTTTTGCATTAACTTCCGTTTCTTTGCTTATTTTTTTAGGAGTTTTACTTGTATTAGGAGTACTAAAATAGTAACAAACCAAAACCTGAAACAAGTAAATATTTTGATATTATTAATTTATATATGATAAATAAATGTTAGCCAATTTGTTATGATAAATGTATTGCTTATAATTTTTGCCATTACTCTTCTTTATCTTTCCATTGCCAACCGAATAATAACATATGTTAAGATTGTGGTATTGCAAGGTGTTGTTCTGTTTGGAGTTGCCTTTATAAAATTACAGGAAATAAACACTGTTAACCTTGCATTTATATTGCTTGAAACCATAATCGTAAAAACCCTGACTATTCCTTTTTTTCTTAATTATGTCATAAAAAGAAATAAAATAACCAGAGAGACAGAACCCTATATCCCAAATTTTATGTCGCTGATTGTAATTACGCTTATCATTGTCATTACTTTCCTGGTTTCAGGGTCAATTCCTGACATCCACCTGAACAAAATATTTTTTGTGGTAGCATTTTCAGCATTATTCAGCGGACTTTATTTTATCATTTCACGAAGAAAAATTATTACCCATGTTATAGGATATGTGATCATTGAGAATGGAGTATTCATATTATCGCTTGCAGTTGGAAACGAAATGCCAATGTTGGTTAATCTGGGTATTATGCTTGATATTTTCGTTACCATTTTCTTATTAGGCATATTCGTTAATAAAATTGGTGATGTGGTGAAAGAAATTGATATCTCTCAATTAAGCAATCTTAAAGACTAAATCAGGATTGATATGATTGGAGTTTATTTATCAGGAGCAATAATAATCAGCATTTTGCTATTTGTTAACAGAAGCAGACAAGCAAACAGAATTCTTGTTACTGCATTTTTAGTTATGCAATGTGGATTTACATTATATGAATACTTGCATAAGAATATTCCGGAGCTTGGCTTTTTCAAACCAGACGCACTAGCCATCTTATTATTAATAACTCTTAGTATTATTAGTATTCCGGCTTTGTTTCACAGTTATGAATACATTTATCAGAATAAGAATAATCCAAGGACAAGGTCAATCTATTACGCTGCTATGACTATGTTAATTGCGGCCATGAGTGCTGCATATCTGTCTTTTCATTTTGCTATAATCTGGATTTTTATTGAAATCACAACCTTAGGTGCCTCTGCACTGATTTTTCATAGGAGAAATAGCGGATCTCTGGAGGCAACCTGGAAATATATTTTTTTGTGCTCCATAAGCCTGACTTTTGTTTTTATTGGTATTTTGTTTTTAAGTATGTCTCTCGGACAATATAGTCATGAAGGACTTGGTTTTGATGTATTGTTAAAAAGAGCATCAAGTCTAAATCCTTTTTGGCTAAAACTGGCATTTATTTTCATTTTTACCGGATTTACCGCTAAACTTGGTTTAGTGCCTATGTATACTGCTGGAATTGATGCTAAAGATAAGGCGCCCACACCGGCTGCTGCTCTTTTTTCAAGTGCTCTTTTGAATGTTGGTTTCGTTGGGATTTTTCGGTCCTATAAAATTATATCTCACACATCTTTACATTCATGGGCAAATCATGTGATACTAATTGCGGCAGTTCTTTCTGTTTTTGTTGCCACTATATATATGCTGAAAGTTAAAAACATCAAACGAATGCTGGCCTATTCCAGTATTGAACACATGGGGTTGGTAATGCTGGGTTTGGTAGCCGGAGGAATAGGTTATTATGCAGCCATTTTACATCTTATCCTTCATGCTTTTGTCAAATCTTCCTTTTTTCTTCAGATAGGTCAGGTATACAATATCTATAAAAGCAAAAGCATTTATTATGTTGGCAATTATTTTAAATATAATCTAACAGGGGCCATGGTCTTACTGGTAGCTTTTATATCTATCTCTGCTATGCCACCATCAGGACTTTTTATCAGTGAATTCTTGATTTTCCAGTCATTATTCGAAGCAAAATATGTGCTGCTTTTAATTCTTATACTGCTGTTATTAACCATAATTATTTGGGCTTTTGGTAAAAATATCTTTAAACTTCTGTTTGCTCCTCCTGTAGATTTTGATGAGACAAAAATTGAAAAAGTACATCCTATTGAATCCATATCTCAATTTACTTTGCTTGGATTGGCAATTTACTTAGGATTAAATCCTCCGGTGCAGTTTGTTGAATTGATTAAGGAAGCAATTCAAAATTTAACTTTGTGATATGAATTACGCAACATTGAATAATAATCAACGGGTACCATCAGATTCTATTCCTGTGCTGAAATATGAAGTTTTTATGGAAACTGTTTTGCTTTCATTAATGAAAGAGAAACAAAATCATTGTGTAAATTATTTCGGATTTCCGGTTGGTAACAACATTAAATTAATTTGTTGTATAGCTGATGATAAGAACGGATCAATTAACGTTTTATCATCATTGGTAAAACCAAATCAAAATCTTCCGTCATTTTCGGCTCACAATTTTGCTTTTGAAAAATATGAGCGCGAAATACACGAAAACTTCGGCCTTCAGTTTGCAGGACATCCCTGGTTGAAACCATTGAGATATTCTTCTTCCAGATTTGACAAAAACAAAACCATTGCAAATTATCCTTTTTATTCTATAGAAAGTGAAGAGCTGCATGAGGTTGGTGTAGGACCAATTCACGCAGGTATCATTGAACCGGGACATTTTCGATTTATCTGCAATGGTGAACAGATACTTCACCTTGAAATTCAACTTGGTTATCAACACAGAGGAATTGAGCAATTAATGCTACAAAAAAAGAAACTGAACCAACGAGTAACACTGGCAGAATCAATAGCAGGAGACACCGTTGTTGGTCACACAACTGCCTTTGTAAACCTGTGGGAAAGTCTTTGTGGTTTTGATGCAGGTGCTGATCTAAGATTTGCAAGAACACTGGCACTTGAGCATGAAAGAATTGCAATTCATACAGGCGATCTAAGCGCTCTGTGTAATGATATTGCCTACCAATTGGGAAGTTCAGTCTTTGGCAGACTGCGTACACCATTAATAAATTTCTTTCAGATATGGTGTGGAAACAGATTAGCCAAAGGACTAATAAGACCGGGAAAAACTAATTTCCCCTTTACACCTGAACTTTCTGAAAAATGGTATCACACGTTTGAACAATTTGGCTCTGATTTTCTGGAAATGTGCAAAGAACTATTTGATCTTCCTTCCGCTTTGGCCAGATTAGAGCGAACCGGAGTAGTAACTTCTGAGACTGCATTGCAAATCGGAGCTGTTGGAATGGCAGCCCGATCAAGCGGGGTAATCAGAGATATCCGGTTAACTCACCCACATGACTTTTACAGACAAATAAAATACGCTCCTGTAATAGAAGAAACAGGAGATGTATATGCCAGGGCGCATCTGCGTATGGATGAAATTCTGGAATCTACAGATTTTATTTTGGAACTCATGAGAAATAAGCCATCAGTAAATCTGACACCTCAACGACTCCCGGATCCTGAGTCCAATTCATTTGCTATTTCTCTTATTGAAGGTTGGAGAGGTGAAATATGCCATTGTGCCATAACGGATGAAAAAGGTGAATTGATACATTATAAAATTAAAGATCCTTCGTTTCACAACTGGCTGGCTCTTGCTTTGGCTGTCAGAAATAATGAGATTTCTGATTTTCCGGTTTGCAATAAAAGTTTCAACTTATCCTATTGCGGTCACGACTTGTAATCATTGAATGAACGAATTATGATTGATAACTTAAAAATACTTTTTCATCAGGGTAAACAATACATACCGGATTTAACCAATGCAGAAGTCCCCGGAATATTCAGAGGCAGACCTGTAATTAGTGAAGCCAGAATAGATGAACAGAAGATAATCGGAATATGTCCGACAGATGCAATATCCACAGAACCTTTGAGCATAGATATGGGAAAATGTACTTTTTGTGGTGAATGTGCAATTGCTTTTCCTGACAAAATAACATTTACCAAAGATTATAAAATTTCAACCAATGACAGAAACAGATTGTTGGTTAGGGAAGGAGATGAACATCCTATTGAAATCAATCCCAGATTAGTACGAAAAGAAATTTATAAAATATTCAGTGGATCTTTAAAACTGAGACAGGTTTCGGCAGGTGGAGACAATAGTTGCGAACTTGAACTTAACGCTGCCGGAAATGTAAATTTTGATATGGGAAGGTATGGAATTGAATTTGTTGCTTCACCCCGTCATGCTGATGGAATTGTAATTACCGGTCCTATCTCTGAAAACATGGCTGAACCTCTCCGGATATGCTATGATGCAACACCCGACCCTAAAATTATAATACTTGCAGGTACAGATGCTATCAGCGGAGGAATATTTGCCGAAAACCGCGGAATTGACAGAACATTTCCTGACAAGTATAATATTGACCTTTATGTCCCAGGAAATCCTGTACATCCGCTAACCTTTATCAACGGTATTTTACAACTTATTAAAAAAAGAAGAAGGTTTAAGTGAGCAGAGGAATTTGATATCCTGTTAATCTGTATATTTTTATCAATGGTTAAAAATTTTGAGATAAGAAAAATAAAATTGGATGAAATTCCACTTGTAAAGGATTTTCCCCCGCCCGACTGGAACCTGGATTTATCGAAAGTATACCGGTTTCATTTCGGTGAAAAGTATTTTTATGGATCGATAGCTTTAATTGGCGATGAAATTGCCGGAACCGGTATGGTTATTTTTAACAGAGATATTGCCTGGCTTGGAACCATTATTGTAAAAGAAAAATTCAGAAACAAAGGTATTGGAAAAGCAATCACAGAACACCTGATTGACCGGGCAAAGGACAATGGAGCCAGAAACATTATACTGGTTGCTTCATCGCTGGGCCTACCGGTTTATGAGAGAATAGGGTTTCGACAAAGTATGAACTACCTGATTTTCAATAATGGAACCTTCGGAAATTATCACACGAGTAATTCAATTCTTAAAATTGACAAAGAAGATTTGAGTTCTATTCTGTCTCTTGATAAAGAAGCATCGGGTGAAAACAGAAAAATGCTTATTGAAAAAACATATTTGAACGGATTTAAATATGTCTCTGATAAAAGGATTACAGGTTATTATCTGCCGGAATTCGGCAAAGGATTGATTGTTGCTGTTGATAAACTCTCTGGTCTGGAATTAATGAAGTTCAAATACTCCATAGATAAAAGCAGGATTGTCGTCCCCGAATCAAACAAGATTGCGATTGATTTTTTACTTTCTCATGGCTTTTCAGAATCATTGAAGGTACCCAGAATGTATCTTGGAACTGAAGCCTTATGGAAACCGGAGATGATTTTTTGTCGTGGTTCAGGGTATCTCGGTTGATACAAATTTAAATTTTAATATTTTTCAACAACCCTGATATAAGCGCCATTGCATTTTCCACCACTTTTTCGTTTTCAACAGGAATTTTCAGATAGGTATTTCCATTGTCATCCTTCTGTATAAGCGATTTTGTTAACGCCTGCGTTGATTCAGGATTAGAAAGTGTTTCAGTAAGTTTACTAAAAAAGTTTACCCCCATAGTAATTAAATCCGGAGAGGACATATCAGAATGCTTCGTTTGCTTCTCAGCCGAAAATGGTTCAGGGATATCATCATCGCCAAACAAGGTTTGTTGAATCGGATCTGATTGTGTAGATGGAACTTGTTCTTCATCTAAATCAGACATAACAGGGACCGATTCATTTTCTTCCTTCTCTTCGGAAACAGAAAAAGTTTCCTGAAGCGAAGTCCCGCCAACCATATTTTCAACCGATTCCATAAATTTTTTAAACTTATCATCACCCATAAATATGGTATCATCACCATTATCGAGAATCCCTTCTGCCATCGACTTTTTAAAACCAATTACTTTAAGCATGTTATGTTCGATGGTACCGGAAGCAACCATATTGATAACAGAAACATTGCGTTTCTGACCCAGTCTGTAAACACGCGCAATACGTTGCTCAAGCACAGCCGGATTCCAGGGTATATCAAGGTTTATTAGAAATGAAGCGCTTTGAAGATTTAAACCTACACCTCCCGCATCAGTTGATAGAAATACCTTACAATCCGGCTCATTTTGGAAGTTATTGAAAAGTACCTCCCTGTTTGCAGAAGGTACACCACCATGCAGATATTCAAACCATATCTTTCTTGTTTCAAGCTCTTTTGCTACAAGTCTGGTCATTCGTTCCCACTGGCTGAATATAACCACCTTTTCATTACCTTCTGCAAAAAATTCATCAAGAATGATCATAAGTTCATCAATCTTGGTATCGTTGCGGGTTTCCTGATCAATAATATAGGTGCTGTCACATACCATCCGCATCATATTCAGGCAAATCATCAGCCGTTGTCGGTCCACTTCCTTTAAAAACCCAAATCTTCGCCATTTTGTTATTATAAGATTGACCTGATATTTAAATTCGTCATGCATTTCCTGCTGTTTGGTTGTCATCGGTACCAACAGATTTTTATCCATTCTTTCAGGTAACTGTAAAAGCACATCCTTTTTTTTCCGGCGAATCATCACGTTGGAAAGTGTTTTACCTATTTCATTTAAATTACGGTATCCAATCACTTTTCCATTATCTCCCAAAATACGGTATTCTTCAAGGTAGCGATAAAAAGGACCCAACTTAAACGGATTGACAAACTGCATAATGGAATATAGTTCTTCAAGCTTATTTTCAATGGGTGTTCCTGTAAGAACTATTTTATATTCGGACAGCAGCTTTTTAATGCTTTGTGATATTTTTGTTTTGTAGTTTTTTATGCGTTGTGCTTCGTCAAGAATTACAAGATCGGGACTGCTGTTGTTAATGTATTCGATATCATTCACTGCGGTATGATAGGAAACAATTTTATAAAATGCCTCATGCTCATATTGCACCACCCTTTTATTGATCAGTCCTTCAATAACTAAAACACTGTTACCGGTAAACTTCTCAATTTCATTTTTCCATTGATATTTAAGCGATGTAGGACAAATAACCATCACTCTGCCGATTTTCATCTCTTTTTTCAACAACTCGGCAACAGCAATGGCCTGAATGGTTTTTCCAAGTCCCATGTCATCGGCAATCAAACATTTGCCAACTTCAGCCGCAAAACATATTCCCTCTTTTTGATAAGGAAATAATTTTGTATTGACAAGTGAATCAAATTTCCCGTTATCAAGATATTTTCGGTAGTTCTTATTTATTAGTTCCTTCCTGCGTTTCTCCTCACGGGCATCTATGATATATTCCAACGCATCCGGGTAACACCTGAAGGCTGGATGAATCTCTGCTGCCTCTTTAATAAGGTCTTCAAATATTTCGTATGATGAAGCCAGCAGCGTTGAATTATTGTCAAAATACTTTTCAGCAAATCGAATGAACTCATCCTGCTTCTCGCTTCCTATTCTGATTTTTATCTGTCTGTCACTTTGGTATCTCAGGTAAATGGATGTGTACGAAGGCAGATAATCTACATTGGACAGAATTTTAGCCAGATTGGGTTCACCTTTTATCTTGTGCAACACTGCTTCAATATGTTTACATGTCCCCAGCATATTGGTTTTAAAATCGTTGCACGAACAAAAATTCATACTGTTATCTCTGCTGCGAATGGCTACCTTATAACTGTTTTTTGTTTCCGGATTATAGACTTTAAAATCAGAGTATACCGGATGTGAACCTATATTTTCAATGTTAAAAAAACGCTTGGCTGCAAATTGTCTGCGAAGTGCATATTGCCATTCTTCAAGAGACAAATAATCAGGTCTCTTATAATAAGATACATCCTGATAATGTTTTTCGATGAGTTGAAGGTCCATAATTTAATTTTTTTCAAATTTAAGGATGTGAAAACCGATAGAATAATTTCTGACAAAAAAGATATGAAAAGGTTTTCAACAGGGCTATATTAATGAAGCAGAAAGCAATATACCAGGTTTGCTCCGATGAACCGACCTTGCATCCGTCTGGGTCCCCCTGTAGCATGAATCATTTTTTCAGTTTTTATGTTTTCGTTTTTCTGACCCTTCCACAAATAGTATATGGTATGCGAATGTGCGTGTATCATCCCTGTAGGGGACGGAAGGAAATCCTTTTTAAGAAAGGGGGGAAGATTACTTAAAAATATAATTTCGCTTGCATGATTTTAAAAAAATGATTATTTTTTAGTCTTATATTTTGATTATAATATAATCATTATGTATCTGAACTGTCACTCATATTATAGTCTGCGGTACGGTACCATTTCTATTGAAGGGCTGGTTGCAGAGGCAAGAAAAAACCATATTGAAACGCTTGCCCTCACCGATATCAACAACAGCATGGGCACTATTGATTTTGTGAAGGAGTGCAGGCTAAACGGAATTAAACCCATTGCCGGCATTGAGTTCAGAAATAGCGAACACTGGCTGTTGTACACTGCAATTGCCATAAACAATAAGGGGTTCCAGGAAATCAACAAATTTCTTACGCATCATAATCTTACCGAAACACCATTGCCTTCAAATCCTCCGCAATTTAACCATGCATATGTTATTTTTCCTTACCATTCCGGAGTACTATTGAAATTACAGGAAAACGAGTATATTGGTGTGCAGCCTCACGAACTGAAAAAACTGGCAACTTCGAAACTGAGATACCGTCAGGACAGGCTTGTGGCATTTCATCCGGTTACTTTTATGAATGAATCCGATTATGAGTTGCACAAACATTTGCGGGCAATAGGGCACAACACCCTACTCTCAAAACTTACACCTGAACAGTTGGCCTCGCCCAAAGAACAATTCCTGCCTCCTGATTTTATCGATATCATGTATGAAGACTATCCCGAACTGGTAAGGAATACCAAACAGCTTCTCAAAGATTGTGAAATAGATTTTGATTTCAGCACCATTAAAAATAAACAGACTTTTACCGGCAACCGTTATGATGATAAGCTGCTGCTCGAAAAACTTGCCCGTGACGGACTCGATTACCGGTATGGTAAAAACAATAAAGAAGCATTGAAAAGGGTGAATCACGAACTTGAAGTAATTGATAAACTGGGTTTTTCAGCCTATTTTCTGATTACGTGGGATATCATCAGATACTCCATGAGCAGGGGGTTTTATCATGTTGGGAGAGGCAGCGGAGCCAACAGCATCGTAGCTTATTGCCTGAAAATAACCGATGTTGATCCTATTGAACTGGACCTTTATTTCGAGCGGTTTATTAATCCGAAACGCAGTTCTCCTCCCGATTTCGACATCGACTATTCATGGAAAGATCGTGAAGAAGTACAGGATTATATTTTCAAGCGATATGGAACCAGGCACACTGCGCTGATTGGAACCATCTCAACTTTCAAAGACAGGGCCATCTTTCGCGAATTGGGAAAAGTGTACGGATTGCCGAAGGAAGAAATCGACAGCCTGGCTGATAATCCCGGCGCTGAAAGCAACAGGAACAGCATTACCGAACAACTTTTTGAAGTTGGAAACCGTCTGATGGATTTTCCCAATATACGCAGCATACACGCCGGAGGTATCATCATTTCAGAGGAACCTGTAACCTGTTATACTGCGCTCGATCTTCCTCCTAAGGGTTTCCCAACTACCCAGTTCGACATGTATGTGGCGGAATCTATCGGTTATGAAAAACTGGATATTCTAAGCCAGCGAGGTATCGGTCATATCAACGAAAGTGTAGATATTATCCGCAAAAACAGGGGAATAAAAGTGGATGTCCATCAGATCCGCAAATTCAAGGAAGATCCGAAAATAAATGAAATGCTTTACATTGGTGAGACGAACGGGTGTTTTTACATCGAAAGTCCTGCCATGCGTGGATTGCTGAAAAAGCTCCGGTGCGACAATTACCTCAGCCTGGTGGCTGCCAGTTCAATTATCCGTCCGGGAGTAGCCAAATCGGGAATGATGAAAGAATATATTAAACGATTTCACAGTCAGGGGAATTTCCAATACCTGCATCCGGTGATGGAAGAACAGTTGAAAGAAACCTTCGGAGTGATGGTCTACCAGGAAGATGTGATTAAAATATGTCACCATTTTGCCGGCCTTGACCTGTCAGATGCAGACATCCTGCGCAGGGCCATGGCAGGAAAATTCCGCTCGAAAAAAGAGTTTGGACGGATAAAAGAGAAATTCTTTTCCAATTGCAAAGAACGCGGATACTCCGATGAACTTGCTGCAGAGGTATGGCGGCAGGTTGCCTCATTTGCCGGATATGCCTTTTCCAAGGCACACTCGGCGTCCTATGCTGTGGAGAGTTATCAAAGTCTGTATCTCAAAACCTATTTCCCGCTTGAATTTATGGTGGCTGTTATCAATAATTTCGGAGGATTCTACCGTACCTGGGTGTATGTAAACGAAGCCCGGCGGTGTGGCGGGAATATTTGCCTTCCGTGTGTGAACCACAGTATGCTCACGACAAGCATTTCAGGGACAGATATTTACCTGGGGTTTGTGCATATTCAAAATCTTGATTCCAAGATAGCTGAAGCTATACCTGAAGAGAGAGAAAAAAACGGGAAATATACCAGTCTCGAAGATTTTGTCCATCGCATTCCCATTGGTAACGAACAGCTTGTAACCCTCATCAGGCTTGACGCATTCAGATTTACCGGAAAAACAAAAAAGCAACTGCTTTGGGAAGGACATATGTTGCTGGGAAAGAATGAAAAAGAGCCGAAAAATAACCAGTTGTTTTATGAGAAGACCAAAGAATTTACTCTTCCGGAACTTGAACAGAGCCAGATAGAAGATGCCTATGATGAGATTGAACTGTTGGGATTTTCTGTATCGGTCACTGGTTTCGATATGCTGGAAACCGGATTCAGAGGAAATATTCTGGCAAAAGATCTGATACATTATATCGGCAAAGAAATACGCATTCTTGGAAACCTGGTTACCATAAAAAATGTCAGGACTTCAAAAGGGGAATGGATGCATTTCGGTTGCTTTCTCGACACCACCGGCGAGTTTTTTGATACGGTTAATTTTCCCGATTCGTTGAAACAATATGCGTTCAGAGGTTATGGTGTATATCTGATTCTGGGCAAAGTAGTCGAAGAATTCGGGTTCCCCAGTATCGAAGTGAAAAAGATGGCAAAGTTGCCTTATAAGAAAGATCCGAGGTATTAGGAACTTTCCAAAAGTTTAAAACTTTTGGAAAGTTATAAATTAAGAGTATATCAATACATCAAACTCATATCTAAAGAAAATTTCTCTGCGTCATGAAGATTGTGCAATTTGATAAAATCAAAACGTGTTGTTTTAATTTCATCCATGACCTCATTAATTGAGATTTTTGTTTTCTTTTCTCCCGAAAATGCATTGAAAGATGAATATTTCCATTCTTCAGGTTTTTTAACAAATCCATGTAAAACGGGATTCATATGGATATAAACTATTACATTCGATAAATATTTAGAATTATCAATTTGATTGTACTTAAAATTAGGTATAAATAAACTACCCTTTCGGAAATATACTTTGTTGTAAGACTGAGTATAGGAACTAAACAGATTCGAAAACTGCTTGCTTACAAATTCTTGAATCGTCAGCTTTCCAAAAGTTCCAAACTTTTGGAAAGCACTATCAATTATAGTTTTTTCATCTTTTATTTTTACTAAAAAATGAAAATGATTTGGCATCAGACAATATGCAAATGTATAAGCTACCAGGCTAATATAATTGTCAAATCTCTGGAGAAAATAGCTGAAATTATCTTCATTCCTGAATAAACTTTCTGTCCCATTAGCATGATTATACATGTGATAAATTTGATCCGGATTTAGCATTGCATTGGTTTTTTCAAATATACAAACTTTTCAACTTTCCAAAAGTTTGAAACTTTTGGAAAGTTTCTGTGTTATATTTATCTTTATTTATTCTAAATAAAACATAAACCCTATGAAAACATTTTTAAGAATTCTGCTTGGAATAATTATTCTGGTGGTATTAATCGTCATCGTTGGTCTTATCCTACCTTCCAAAGCTCATGTTGAAAGATCATTGACTATAAATGCACCTCAGGAAGTGCTCTTTGAACAGGTAAATAATTTGCATAATTGGGAAGAATGGTCTCCATGGCACAGACTGGATCCTGCAATGAAACTTGAATATTCAGGACCGCTTTCAGGTACAGGTGCATCCTATTCCTGGAACAGCACAAATAAAAATGTTGGTGATGGAAAATTAACTATCTTATATTCACACCCTTACGATTCCATTTCTGTGGAAATGGATTTTATGAAACAGGGTATTTCAAATGGATATTACCTGTTTCAAAAAACGGATAGCGGAACTCACGTAACGTGGGGTTTCGATGCTGATATGGGCAAGAATCCCTTTTTAAAGTATTTTGGATTGATGATGAATAAATATGTTGGCGGAGATTATGAGAAAGGATTGAAAAATCTTGATAGTCTTGTACATACATTGTCACCTTATAACGTTGAAATCAGAGAATTAAAAGATTTTAATTATGTCAGTATCCGGCAAAACTGCTCCTGGGATGATGTAAGTCAGGTAATGACAAACGCTTATGGCAAACTGATGAAATATATTCGGTCATCGGGAGCAGAAATGACAAACGCTCCATACGCAATCTATCATAATATTGATAATGGCGAGATTGACCTTGAAATGGGTATCCCTGTAAACAAAATTATAGCTTCGAAGGGGAATATCAACTCTGGAACATTCAATTCTTCAAAAGCTGCATCGGTTGATTATTATGGATTTTATGATAACCTGGGAAAAGCTCATAATGCCATTCAAGACTGGGTTATGAAAATGGGAATGGAAAGTAACGGTTCACCCATGGAATTTTATGTAACGGATCCCTCCTCCGAACCTGATACATCAAAGTGGCTTACGAGGATTTATTATCCGGTTAAATAGAAGTTGCAGAGGCAGTTGCAGTAGTAGCACGGTAAGTAACCGCAAAATGTTTTATATCTTTCTGTTAAAATAAATTTAGGCTTAATAGACAAAATTAATGCTCATATGCATAATAAAGCCAATAACAATATAGTTTTGGTGGATTTGAAAGCGATGAATAAAAAATTTGCATTTACTGTGGTTCAAAAAGGACGAAGAAAAATGGCTCAAATCGTGGCATTCAAAACTACAAGTGTTATGACTGCAACCGCCAGTTTTTAGGTGGAAATCGAATCAATAATCAAGTTCTCTGGCAAGAATATACTGAAGGGAAACAAACTTATCTTCAGCTGTCAGAGCGATATGGTGTCTCTATTCGGACAATCCAACGAAGACTTGATAAAGTTGAAGTAAAACAAACTTTCCATAAAGCAAAAGATAGTATTATCATGATGGATACCACCTATTTTGGAAGAGACTTTGGAGTAATGGTATTTAAAAGCACCGAAGGTCAACATTTGTATTGGAAGTTTGTAAAATATGAGACCATAAAAGAGTACGTCACAGGTATTGATTATCTCAAATCACAAGGAATAAATATCAAAGGGATTGTGTGTGATGGAAGAAAAGGACTTTTTCATGCGTTGCAAGATTACCCTATACAAATGTGCCAATTTCATCAAGTGGCAATTATTACCAGGTACATAACCAGGAAACCGAAGGTTCAGGCTTCGATTGAATTGAAAGAACTTATTTATTTGTTGACACAAACTGATAAAGAAAGTTTTTTCGGTGCACTTGATCAATGGTATGCCAAGTGGGAAGGATATGTAAACGAAAGGGCTACTAATCCTGAAACTGGAAAAAGCAGATATGTTCATAAAAGACTACGAAGTGCATATAGAAGTTTGGAAAGAAATAAAGCATATTTATTTACTTGGTATGACAACATGGAACTGGGTTTACCTAATACAAACAATCAACTTGAAGGGACATTTACCGACTTAAAAAACAAATTGCGTAATCATAACGGACTAAGTCGCAAACGAAAAGAAAAGTTTATAAATGGGTTTTTCAAGGCATCTGCTCTCAAAGTATCATAATAAAAGAAAGCTGACATTGGCCAGCCTTCTGATACTTCGATCGATCAAGATATTCCTGACAGGTTGCTCCCCAGCAGAGCCTGTTTCCGCTTACCTGATGTGCAATTATATTAAAATAAACTTTGGATTTAAAAAAAAGTAATAAATAAAAAGCATTAAAAATGTCCATTACTCAATAATCAATAAAAAAAAGCATTAGAAATGTCTATTACGCCTAAATTTAAAAAGATCAACCTTATTTAGAGATTATCAGTCAACTGCTTACGGTTTACTGTTTACTTTCTAAATCCACCCCTTAACTTTATAGTATGTCAGGGCAATATATTCTCTGAGTATGGTTATTTCATATTTCAGATGAACCCAAAAACGATAACGAAGGGAGATACTGTTATTGATGTCCGGAACATATTTTCTTCCTCCCAGGTCTCTCTTTTCCACTGTCAAATCAGATTCGATAGCATATTCAAATGCAGGATATCCCCCTACAAACTTAAACCCCGCTTTTCTGAAACATAAAAGGCTTCGACGCATATGTTCAGGTGATGTCACAATGACAATTTTTACTGAGTCAACCAGATTTTTTAAAATGGATTTAATATTTAACACTTGTGCCCGTGTATTGATTCCCTCCGATTCAAACAAAATTCGATTTGATTGAATGCCCCGTTGAATCAAATCATCAGCCAGCTGCATAACAGAGCTGGTTGAATCGGCAGTATCCCCCGGAAGGGCCACAATGATTGGAACACATGGGATTTCATGTCCGATTTTCGACGCATAATACGACCGTATCAAATTTGATTCACTCGGCATTCCCGAACCGCCAAGAAGGATAATATAATCGGGAGTAAAACTGTAATCGATATTTTTTGTGCCAAGATGATAATATTGCCAAAATGGTCCGGAAGTGAAAGCATAAATAACCATGACCAGTAATATTATTCCGGAAAAGATGAACAGATACCTGAGGATGAGTCTGATTTTATTGAATTTTTTATTTAAACCTAACCTCATTCCTCTCTGCTTTAAAAAATATCTTGTAATTTAACTTTCTCTTTTCATAAACCAGGTACCGGAAACAAGTTGTTCCGCAAATGCAAAGGTCAATTGTTTCACTTCAAACACCACGTACCAATCACCTTCGAAGGAATCAGATTCCGGATTATAGGTACCCGAATAGTTAATTTCAGGAGGTAATTTTTCTTCAATTTTTTCAATTTCTCCCTGATAATTAAGAAAATAAAACGAAGGATATAATTTCACAAGACTAATCACATCCTCATCGATAAAGCCGGTAATTGAACCTGGTTCATTAACAACACCGGTCCCTTCAGTATCAATACATTCTCCTGATATATCGCCATCATGTTCTTCCAGGGTCATTCTGAAACACAATTTCTTTCCCTTTAGTTCGGGTCTATGTTCATCTTCATAGGTGTGTTCCCCATACCAGACTCCTGCAATTTTTATGTTATTTTCCATTAAAACAAATAATTTTCTGTATCTATTTAATTTTCTTAATCCATTCTCTTGCATTAACAAACGCTTCAACCCAGGGAGAAATTTCATCATTTTTTCGTTCATCGGGATAATAGGCCCAATTCCAGGGATAAATGGCACGCTCCAGATGTGGCATCATAACCAAATGACGGCCATCCTCAGAACACAGGCTTGCAACTGAAAAATCCGAACCATTCGGATTTCCAGGATATCCGTCGTAAGAATATTTCATAGGTATGTGATATTTTTTTTCGGGATAGGGAAAGCTGAATTTACCTTCTCCGTGCGCTACCCATATCCCCAACCTTGAACCTGCAAGAGATTCCAGCATAACCGAATGGTTTTTTAAAATGTTCACATTTAAAAAATGCGATTCAAATTTATGGGATGCATTGAACAACATTTTTGGCATTTCAGCATGTTCAGGAGTAACAAGCCCTAACTCAATCATTAACTGGCAACCATTGCAAACTCCCAGGCTCAGAGTATCCTGTCTTGCATAAAATTTATCCAGGGCAGCTTTAGCAGCAGGATTGAACAAAAATGCCCCGGCCCAGCCCTTTGCACTCCCAAGCACGTCAGAATTTGAAAAACCTCCTACAAATACAATCATATTTATATCCTCAAGGGTTTCCCTTCCGGCAATTAAATCCGTCATATGGACATCTTTCACATCAAAACCCGCAAGGTACATCAGGTAAGCCATTTCCCGATCTCCATTAACACCTTTTTCCCGGATAATGGCTCCTTTTATCCCTGTTTTGGTCCTCCGTTTCAAATCAATTCCAAGCTCGGTAGCTTTTCCTGAAAACTTTTTTGGAAATTCAAAATACAGATACTGTTTTTCAAAATTCATAAATCTTTCCAGCGCCAGTTTTTGTCCACACTGATTACTATCAAGCAAAAATGAAGTCCGGCACCAGGTGTCGCGCATTTCATCGACATCAAATGCAAATTCTCTTTTTCCTTTATAAATGGTAAGTTTCCTTTTCTGAACCGGATTTCCGATAATATTAAAATCAATATTCTTCTTTCTGAGAAAATCTTCAATATATTGTAATTCTTCTACCTGAATTAAAATGCCAGGATTTTCGCTGAAAAGTATTTTAATAAAATCCTTCTCCGGTAATTCATTTAAGTCAACATCCAGTCCTATTTCGGGTTGACTAAAGCACATTTCGAGCAAGGTGGTAATCATTCCTCCTGCAGAAATATCATGTCCGGCAAGAATTTTTTCTTTCAGTATCAACTGCTGTACAGCCTCAAATGCCCGGGCAAAATAGGATGGATTCTTAACCGTAGGTGTTTCTTTTCCCAGTTTGTTCAGAACCTGACCGAAACTGCTGCCGCCTAATTTTAATTCATCCGATGAAAAATCAATATATACTAAATAACTGTCATCTACTGGTTTTAATACCGGTTCAATTGCTTTACGAAGATTGGTTACTTCCCCTGCTGCCGAAATGATAACTGTACCGGGAGCTAATACCATATCTCCGTTTTTATATTTTTGGGTCATTGAAAGCGAATCCTTCCCCGTGGGAATATTTATTTCCAAGGCATCAGCAAATTTACTGGCGGCCTCAACTGCTTCGTATAATCTTGCATCTTCGCCTTTATTTTTACATGGCCACATCCAGTTGGCGCTTAGCGAAATTCCCTTTAAACCTCCTTCAATTGGCGCCCAGATAATATTTGTCAGCGCTTCTGCAATGGAAAGTATCGAGCCGTTTGCCGGATTTACCAAACCGCTTACAGGAGCATGACCGATAGATGTGGCAATTCCTTTTACGCCCTGATAGTCTATTGCCGCTATTCCAAGATTGTTGAGCGGAAGCTGGCCCGGACCACAGCTTTGCTGTTTGGCCACTTTACCTGTTACAGATCTGTCAACTTTATTGGTAAGCCAGTCTTTACATCCAACTCCTTCCAATTGAAGCACCATATCCAGATATTCCGGCAATTTCTCTTCATCATAATGAATATCTTCAAATTCCTGAATTGTTTTCGAATCAATCATTACAGTTCTGGGAGGATTGCCAAACATATCCTCGAGCTGCAAGTCAATGGGTTTGATATTCTTCTCTTCGCTTTTAAAGGTGAATTGCATATCTCCGGTAGCTTCTCCAATAACATACATAGGTGCCCTTTCCCGTTCTGCAATCCGTTTTAACAGATCAGTATCCTTGCTTTTCATGACCAATCCCATTCTTTCCTGGGATTCGTTTCCAACGATTTCCTTCGCCGAAAGCGTTGGATCACCAATGGGAAGTTTATCCAATTCGATGATGCCTCCTGTTTTTTCAACTAATTCCGAAAGGCAATTTAAGTGTCCTCCGGCGCCGTGATCATGAATAGATACTACCGGATTCTTTTCCAGCTCAACCATAGCCCGGATTGCATTGACCACACGTTTCTGCATTTCAGGATTGGAACGCTGAACGGCATTCAGTTCAATGGCATTATCATATTCACCTGTCGCGACAGATGATACAGCGCCTCCACCCATACCAATTCGGTAATTGTCTCCCCCCATCAATACAATTTTATCACCTGGCGCAGGTGCATCCTTGAGGCTGTCTATTTCCTTACCATAACCGATTCCGCCGGCAAGCATTATGACTTTGTCATAACTATATTTTTTTCCATTCTCGTTATGACCAAATGTGAATACACTCCCGCAAATCAGTGGTTGACCGAATTTATTTCCAAAATCACTGGCTCCGTTGGATGCCTTAATAAGAATTTCTTCCGGAGTCTGATATAACCAGGGCCTTTCCTCAATATTTTTTTCCCATGGACGCCCCCCGTCAAGACGGGGATAAGATGTCATATACACAGCTGTTCCGGCAAGGGGGATAGCTCCTTTTCCACCTCCAATTCTGTCACGAATTTCTCCACCGGTACCTGTAGCTGCACCATTGAAAGGCTCAACAGTAGTTGGAAAGTTGTGTGTTTCTGCTTTAAGCGAAAGCACAGATTTAAATTCAGAGATCTCAAAATAATCCGATTTATCCTGGGTTTTGGGTGCAAATTGTTCCACCACCGGTCCATCGATAAAGGCACAGTTATCTTTATATGCAGAAATCACCCGGTTAGGATTTTTCTGTGTTGTTTTCTTAATTAACTGAAAAAGAGAATGTTTTTTTTGGTTTTTATCAATGATAAACGTTCCGTTGAATATTTTGTGCCGGCAATGCTCGGAATTTACCTGTGAAAATCCAAATATTTCACTATCCGTCAGCTTTCTGCCTAGCTTTTTACTTAGATTCTCAAGGTATATTATTTCGTCCGAATTTAAAGCCAGACCTTCTGAAACATTGTAACTGGTGATGTCTTCGATATATTTTACAGGTTCGGGGATTTTTTTAATCGTATACAAATCCTGATCAAGATTTTCATAAAGCCTTTGAAGCATGGGATCATGAGCAGTGTCTTTATCTTTGACTTTTTCGAATTTTTCAATTCTTGCAATTCCGTCAATCCCCATATTCTGAGTAATTTCCACTGCATTGGTGCTCCAGGGAGTAATCATCTCTCTTCGGGGTCCGATAAAGAATCCATCAATCCTTGCAGATTGAACAAGTTCAGCCTCACCAAATAACCATTGTAACTTTTCTATCTCAGTCTGAACTAAAACATTTTTAGTCTGAACAGCATAAATTAATTCTGATATTGTCTTATAAAAAGTTACCATGCTGAAACTGTTACTTGGTTTAAATTGCTTCGCAAAAGTAAGAAATCAAATACTTTTTTTAGGCCTTTAAGCCGGTTACTTATGAACTTTGTTGTGTGAATAAAAATTGTTTCCGGATTTATCCAGTTACGAAATGATGCCCCTATTTGCAACATCTATAGTACATCAAACACTTTATTAAAAAGCGCTTAAACTTAAAATTTGCATAATTTTGGTCAACCTAACCAAATCTTAGAGACCATGGTAAAATTAAGATTTATATATTTTTTATCTGCAATCCTGTTTTTCTCAAATCCTTCTATCTTTTCTCAGGCAACCGGTTCGGAAAATGAAGTTATTATTACGGGCAACTATACTGTTCCTGATTGTCCCGAATGGCTCCATAAGGCAGTCTTTTATCAGATTTATCCGCAAACGTTTTATGACAGCAATGGTGATGGGATCGGCGATCTACAGGGAATCATTCAGAAACTTGATTATGTAAAAAGTCTGGGTGTGGATGGAATCTGGCTGAATCCTTTCTTTGAATCCCCATTTCACGATGCCGGATATGATGTATCGGATTATTACAAAGTAGCGCCACGTTACGGTACGAACGAAGATGCAAAACAATTATTTGACGAGGCGGAAAAACGTGGTTTAAAAGTATTGTTCGACTATGTTATAAGCTATACCAGCATTGATCATCCCTGGTTTCAGGAATCTGCCAAACAGGAACCAAACAAATACTCAAACTGGTATATATGGACTGATAATATGTGGATTAATCCGCCGGAAGCATATAAAGATGCTTTCATCAAGGGATATTCCAGACGAAATGGTCAGTTTATGCGGAATTTTTACTGGAGCCAGCCTGCGTTGAACTTTGGATTCGCCAAACCCGAGGCATCATGGATGTTACCGATTGATCATCCCGATGTACTTGCATTACAGGATGAACTGAAAAAAGTGCTACGCTTCTGGATGGATATGGGTGCAGATGGTTTCCGGGCCGATATGGCAGGTGCGCTTGTGAAAAATGCGAACATCGAAGGAAATGATCAGTTTTTCAAAACCAGAGACGAAGGAACTAAAAAATTCTGGAACGAAATCAGAGGGATTATGGATAAAGAATATCCCGGATCGTTTATGGTGGCTGAATGGTCAGATCCTGAATCTGCTCTGAACGGAGGAGGCTTTCAGGCCGATTTCTTTCACTGGTTCCCGGGTTATAATGATCTGCTGCAGAAAGAGAGTTGGCGTATTTTAAATGGCTATTCCGAAGGACACAGCTTCTTTGATAAGGAAGGTAAGGGCAATATCACCAATTTCCTGAAAATGTATATGGATCAATACAATAAAACCAATGGCAAAGGATATATTTTACTTCCGCTGGGAAATCATGATTTGTCACGATTGAATATTAAGCGGAGCGAAAAGGAACTTGAAATGATTTTTGCATTTTCGATTGTGATGCCGGGAGTACCTTTTATTTATTATGGAAATGAAATAGGTATGCGCCAGTTGTATAATCTTCCGTATGTGGAAGGCGCCTACAAACCACGTGCCGGAGCCAGAACTCCCATGCAATGGACATCAGGAGATAATCTCGGATTTTCTTCCTGCAATCCCCGACAATTGTATTTACCGGTAGATGCTTCTCCCGATGCACCCAATGTTGAAACTGAACAAAATGATCCTAATTCTTTACTGAATAAAGTACGTTGTCTGATTCAATTAAAAAAGAATGAACCAGCATTGGCTGCATATGCAGAATTTGTACCTGTGTATGCAAAAGAAAATGCATATCCGTTTGTTTTCGCCAGAGCTACCGGAAAAGAAATCATCCTGGCTATATTTAATCCTGCCAATTATGCTTCATCCGCATCATTCACCCTGAATATTGCAGCAAAAAAAATGGAAATCCTTGCGGGAGATAAAATTGATTTCACCAACAAAAAACAGGAATATAGCGTGAAGATGCCGGGAATCAGCTATTCTATTTATAAATTAAAATATTGAAAAATATGCTCGTGAGTTATATACAATGAAGTGAATGAGTCAATCAGACAGTAAGTTTTGTACATAGTTTAGCTATAATTTGGTTAAAAATCCCCCGGAAATTTCCGGGGGATTTTTTATTGATATTATTTACGTAAAATGTATTTAACCCATCCAATATAATGCTAAAAAATTTAAAATTATTTTAGCGTTGTTCATTGCTTTTATGACACGTTGTGGCTATATTCTATTTCGTCAATTTCTCCTTCAGGGTTGGAATGTATTCGGCACCATCCGGTACAGTTATACTCGAGCCTTTAAAATCACTGCCAATTGGTTCTGAGCGGCCTCCAAGATTTTTTGCCAAAAAGATATCAGCTATTGCATTGAAAGATAACCGGTTTTCGGGACGAGCAAATCCATGTCCTTCATCAGGAAATAAAACATAAGTTACCGGTATATTCTTTTGCTTCATTGCTTGTACAATTTGATCGGCTTCTGCTTGTTTTACACGGGGGTCATTTGCTCCCTGGCCGATTAACAATGGCTTTTGAATACTGTCTGCATAGGTTAGAGGTGACCGGGAGATCAGTAATTTCTTTCCCTCTTCAGTCCTGAAATCTCCTACACGTGATGTAAACATATTTATCATAGGTGCCCAGTAAGGAGGTATGGTTTGCAGAAGTGTTTCAAGATTGGACGGGCCAACAATATCAACTCCACATGCAAATACGTTGGGTGTAAACGTCAGGCCGACAAGTGTGGCATAACCACCATAACTTCCCCCCATAATAGCAATTTTATCCTTATCAGCAACTCCTTCTTTAATCGTCCAGTTTACAGCATCAATCAGGTCATTATGCATTTTACCTGCCCATTCAAGATTTCCTGCATTGATAAAATTCTTTCCAAAACCGGTGGAACCCCGATAATTAACGCTCAATACAGCATAACCCCGATTAGCCAGCCACTGATGATAAGGGTTGTAACCCCAGGAATCACGCGCCCAGGGACCACCATGTACAAACAATACCATAGGCAAAGCCTTGGTTGGATGCCCGTCTCCGTCAGGATCTGTCCAGTAAGGCAACGTCAAATAACTTATCAGGTTCATGCTGTCTCTGGATTTAATGATTAAGGGATGCATTTTGGAAAGTTCCAGACTTTCCAGATCCTTACGGTTCGAAAATAGAAAATCAGCTTTTTTCCCGGGCCGATTGTATAAATAGTACAGAACAGGGCCATTATCCTTGACAAATGCAACGGTCCAGAAATTATCATCCATCGAACGACTGGTAATATTTAAATCTCCATCAGTCAGTGTTTTCAGATAATCCAAATCAGATTTAACTGATTCATCCAAAATTTTCCACTCTGTGTGTAAATAATCACTTGCAGCGGCTTCAATTGTTTTTTCAACCGGTTGAATCATTATGTCACTTAAATCGGCAAGAGGATCTTCAAAGATTACCTTTTTTTCTTTCGTTTTCAGATCGAGCGAAACCAGTGCAGCGGTATTTCTGCCACGACTGTCAATCATGTATAGAAGGTTGCCGGTTTTGTCAAAAGTTATCGGCGATGTGGTTAACATATCTTCCATGGGAATTTTATCAAAGCTGGTCCAGCCTTCTTTGCCATTCGGAACAAAGATTTCATTTCCACCATCCGCAGTCATTTGTAATCCATAACGGATATTGTAGTCATCGTCTGTCTGAAATCCCAGGAATCTGTCGTTTTGTTGTACCATATTCATATCGCCGGTAAGAAGGTTCAACTTGTAAATATCAAAGAACTGAGGATTTCGGTTATTTAATCCGATAAGAATTTCGTTGGGAAATTTGTAGCTGACTTCCTGAATTTCAGCTCTGGGTCTTAGTAATTTACCATTTGGTAAGGTAACGGGTTTGTTGTCAGGTCCGATAATTTCTTCAATAGGTGTAAGATTTTTATCTTCTTTTGT
The DNA here is from genome assembly GCA_963781805.1 of uncultured Bacteroidales bacterium. GTDB lineage: Bacteria > Bacteroidota > Bacteroidia > Bacteroidales > UBA10428 > JAFGPL01. Next base: position 6,017,284 of record CAWAHF010000004.1, on the reverse strand, counting down.
TTTTACATTCACTGCATGAACCTGCCAGTTTTCATCTCCGCCCAAATCCTGTAAATAAATTATTTGTTCATTATTGTAGGCCCAAAAGTAAATCCGGATTCCCCGCAGGGTATCTTTGGTCACAGCTATGGCTTCACCAGGGTTATCTTCAGGGGCTACCCATACATTCAATACATCGTTCAAGGGAGCCAGGTAACTAATCATCTGGTGATTCGGACTTATTCGAAGAGCTGCTTTGTCCGGATTTCCAAAAAATACCTTCCGGGGTATTAGTTTATGTTCTTTACTGCATTGTGTCATACTCATAACAATAAGTAACAAAACAAACGTTAAAATTTCCATAAAAAATTTTCTTTTCATAATCACCTCCTTTTAAAGTATTTTTAATCTATGTTATATTGAAATATTGCTGTTTAGACAAATTGATATGAAAACAAACCTTCTGTAAAAGTGTTCATAAACAAATATACAATATATAATTCTGGATGTCAATTATTTATGAATTTTTATGATTTAATCAATTTGGCTCAGAATCATTTCTTATAATGATCTGTGAATAAGATTTTTGTCTATAAATTGCCATTCCACGATTTTAGGCTCTAAATATCCTTCTCCAATTTTTACTTAAAGTTAAAATCATTCCAGATTGGTTTCGATTTTCCGAATAATTTAATTTATTTTATCCTTTGAAACTCTAAAACCAAATCGAAATGAAAAATTTCCTGATGCTGTATAATGCGGATATCAAATCTCATATTGCCTATTATATAAAGTTAACCATGACTTGTCTAATCCTGCTATCAACAACGAAAATCATTTTTTCTCAGCAAGCCAGGCCGGTTACAGATGCCAATACCCCTCTTCACATGCTTCAACCTGAATACATTACGCCTTATGGTGCGCCTGATGTTGAAGAGATTAAAGGTGTTTTGGACAAGATATTCAATTACCTGAATGAAGTTACTCCCGCCAAAATGGTTGATAGAGAAACCGGAAAAGAAATAACAGATTTTTCGAAACTAAACGATAATTCTGTCTTCATGACCGGTGATTATAGGCTTACCAGTTATGAATGGGGGGTTACCTATGCCGGGATGCTTTTGGCAGGAGAAATTACAGGAGACTCACAATATACTGATTATACAGTTAGCAGACTAAATTTTCTGGGGAAGGTTTCAATGCATTATCGTCCCCTGGTTGAACAAGACGCACAATTGCACACTCCGGTCAGTTCAATTCTAACTCCCGGAGCGCTTGACGATGCCGGCGCCCTGTGCGCCGCAATGATTAAAACGGAACGAGCCGGTCTAAGCGCTAATTTACGTCCCATGATAGATAATTTTATCAACTTTATCAGTAATGTGGAATTCAGGTTAAATGACAGCACTCTTGCGCGAAACAGACCCCTACCCAATACCCTCTGGCTTGATGATTTATTTATGAGTGTACCGGCGTTGGCCCAAATGGGGAAATTAACAGGTGATACACGATACTATGATGATGCAGTGAGACAAGTGTTACAATTTTCAATGCGAATGTTTAATCATGAAAAAGGACTATTTATGCATGGATGGGTGCAGGATATGGAGCCGCATCCTCAGTTTCACTGGGCACGTGCCAATGGCTGGGCCATTATGACCATGGTGGAACTTCTTGAAGTATTGCCGGTCGGTTATCCCGGATACAAAGAAGTTCTGGCAATTTTGCAGGAACATATCAAAGGACTTGCTGCCTGTCAATCAGGTGAAGGATTCTGGCACCAGTTACTGGATCGTTCGGACTCTTACCTTGAAACTTCAGCAACAGCAATTTATACATATGCTATTGCAAGAGCTATCAACCGTGGATATTTAGATGCAAAAGCATACGGTCCAATGGTATTGCTTGCGTGGAATGCCATAACCACAAAAGTGAATGACAAGGGACAGGTTGAGGGTACCTGCGTCGGAACAGGAATGGCATTTGATCCTGCATTTTATTATTATCGTCCCATAAGCATTTATGCAGCACATGGCTATGGACCCGTATTACTCGCCGGAGCTGAGGTAATTTCTTTATTGAAAAATTTCAATGCCGGGACAAATGACAATGCTTTGATGATGCACAATTAATTAGATCTTCTAACTTTGTATACAAAATGCTCTTTGTGATTTTATATCTATTTAATTGAATCCTAATTTAATTTACTGCCATGAAAAGATTACCTGTTTTTATTCCACTATTCATCTTATTGGGATTTCTGGCAATCCTGAAATCATATAGCCAGGAGTCATTATCCGTAACTAAAAAACTACAGGAACCCCTGAACCTGAAATTCGATTTTGGATCCGGTAAAGTCGAACCCGGATACAAACAGGTTACAGCTAATATGGTTTATAACAAAGAACGTGGGTATGGATTTATTTCAGAAGCGCCCATGATGGGTGTTAACAGGAGAGGAAAAGATATGCTTCGGGATGATTTTTGCACGAGCGACAAACCTTTTTATTTTGTACTAGATCTACCGGAAGGAAACTATGAAGTGAAGATAACTTTTGGGGATCGAAAAGGTTCGTCAGTAAATACGGTAAAAGCGGAATCAAGAAGATTAATGCTTGAGAAGGTGGTTACCGGAAAAGGAAAATTTAAAACCGATTCTTTTGTGGTAAATGTACGAACTCCCAGAATTAATCAGGAAGAGAGCATAAGATTGAAGTCACGCGAGATTGGTTATCTGAACTGGGATGATAAGTTAAGCCTGGAGTTCAATAATTCAAGGCCATGCATTGATGCGATTGAAATTAAGGAAGTCAAAGATGTCATCACTGTGTTTCTGGCAGGAAATTCAACCGTTACCGATCAGGAAAAAGAACCCTGGTCTGCCTGGGGACAAATGTTACCAGTGTTTTTTACAGATAAAGTTGTAGTAACAAACTACGCCGAATCCGGTGAAGCCTTAAAAAGTTTTGTATGGGAAAACAGGCTGAAAAAAATCATGAGCGTCATCAGACCGGGAGATTATCTTTTTATCCAATTTGGACATAACGATCAAAAGACCAACAGTTCTGCATATGTAGAAGCATTTACCGGATATAAAGATTTATTGAAACAATTCATTCAGGAAGCACGGGACAAAGGAGCAAAACCTGTAATTGTTACTTCCATGCAGCGAAGAAGTTTTGATGAGAATGGAAAAGTAATCAACACACATGGCAATTATCCTGAGGCAGCCAGACAGGTTGCAAGGGAAGAGCATGTTCCGTTAATCGATTTGCATGCCATGAGCACCGATTTATACGAAGCCCTGGGAGTGGAAGGTTCTAAGCGAGCATTTGTGCACTATCCGGCCAATTCATTTCCGGGTCAGGAGAAAGCGCTTGCTGATAATTCACATCATAGCACTTATGGGGCGTATGAACTGGCAAAATGTGTTGTGGAAGGCATCAAAGCTAATATTCCCAACCTGGCCCAATATCTGCATGTCGTTCCACCTTTTGATCCTAAACATCCGGATCCGTTTTCGCAGTGGAAATTACCTGTAAGCCCTTCCTTCGAAATGATAAAACCGGAAGGGTATTAATTCAAATTATTTTTATTAAATCCAAAATCATAGCAGGAACATTGCCAACCGCAATAATTATCTTACTTTTGATAAATAATTGTTAATTTTTCGTAATAAAAGATTTTTTTAATTGTATGCCAATGCCTTCCGAAGAAAAGCATCTATTCGTGAAAGTTAGAGGGGGTAACATTCTTGCATTTGAAAAGCTATTCAAAAAATACTATAAAAATCTTTGTCTTTTTGCCGAATACTATGTACGAGAAAAGGCAATGGCAGAAGAGATTGTGGGCAATTTTTTTATGAATTTATGGGAAAAAAGAAAAAAAATAGAGATTAAGGATTCAATTAATTCTTATTTCTATAAAAGTATTTACAATCAATGTATAAAGTACCTTGAGCATCTCAAGGTAACGAAGAAATATGAGGACTATGCGCGCAATATGCTTGAAAACAGAGAATTATTTTCACCATCTTCAGATAATTATCCCCTGGCAAATTTAATTTCCAAAGAAATACAGGAAGAAATTGAAATTGCAATTAACCAACTTCCTGAAAAATGCAGAGAAATTTTTTGCTTATGCAGGTTTGAAAATATGAGTTATGAAGAAGTTTCCGCAAAACTTGATATTTCTGTAAATACCATACGTACCCAAATGTCAAGAGCGCTTGAAAAACTTCGTGTAAGTTTAAAGGATTATTTACCCATTTTGGCAATCCTTATTTGCTCTAAATTGTTACTATTTTTAACATAATTCAGAGATCATCTGCATTGAATATGGTAATCCAAAAAAACACATACCAAGAGGAAGTTCCTGAATTTGTAATCGAATTTATTTCTCACAGAGAAAAATTTAAGGATTATCCTAAGATTAAAACCTGGATAAATGAAAGCCCGGCAAATCGCAAAACATTAGATGAACTGATTGAAATATGGAAAGTCAGTCTGATTCCCGGGAGAAAAGATAATTATGATGAAGTTAAAGCCTGGAAAAATTTTAAAAACTCAATCAGTGTTACTGACCTGCATAAAACTAAAGGATATTCAATGTTTCCGGAATTTAACAAGTACAGATGGATAGTAGCTGTTGCAGCAATTCTATGTATCATTCTTGTGTTAACATTTTTGTTTTATAAAAATCCATCAACCGGTTCAAATCAGCTATATAGCGAGTTTATCGTTCCTTATGGTTCAAAATCCAGAGTATTTCTGCCTGATAGTTCTATGGTTTGGATAAATGCCGGAAGTCAGATAAAATACAATGATCAATTCAATACTAAAAACAGAAATATTTTTCTGTCAGGAGAAGCATATTTTGAAATTAAAGCATCAAAACATCCTTTTGTAGTTATAACTAATAAAATAAAAATCAGGGCGTTGGGTACAAAATTTAATATTAAAGCCTATCCCGAAGAAAAGATGGTTGAAACTACGGTAATGAAAGGAATTGTTGAAATTTATAACAGACAATTAAAAAATGCGGATAAGATAATCCTGAAATCAAATCAGCAGGTTGAAATCAGGTTCAAAACTCCTAACGAAAATATCCTTAAGAATTCAGAGACCTTAGAACATAAAACAACAGAACATCGGAAACAATTCCTAGATTCTAGACCGAAAGTAATCATTAATAGGATTCAAAAACCCGAACAAATAAGTTCATGGAAAGATAATAGATGGATTATTGAAAGTGAAGAATTACAGGATCTTGCCAAAAAACTTGAAAGAAAATACGATATTAAAATTGTATTTAAAGATGAGTCTTTAAAAAAATATGTATTCAGTGGCATTTTAAAAGACGAAACAGTGGAGCAGGTTTTGGAAGCAATAAAACTTACAGCGCCCATCCGATTTGAATTAAAAGATAATGTAGTTACATTGTATGAACTTAAAGCCTTAAAATCAAAACTTCAAATAAACAATTAAATAATTTAATCTATTATCTCCGTTATCTGAAAAAAACCATAACTAAAGAACAATTCTATACTTACCATTCTATTCATTTTCAAATCTTTATTTTTAAAAATTGCATTTCTCTATAAAAAATTCACTTTTTTTCAGGTGAATTGTCACATTTATCGGATTCCTTCCGGTCTTATATGAAACGTTGTTCAATCATAAGACAAACATTATATGTCGAAAACTATAAGTAAGCTGATAAAAAGTTATTTAACAGGGAAAATTTCGATTGACGAATTGAATATCCTTAAAAATGAGTTTAACAATCCGGATCACAGGAAAGAATTTAACGAATACCTTGATATTTGGCAATCAGCAATAACAGCAAGAAAAACAGATGATTATGACTCTGAAAAGGCATGGCAGAATTTTAAGTTTAACATAAAATATTCCAACAGAAAAACACAGCAAGAATCATCCGTTACCTGGATAAAGAGATTGCCACAGGTTGCTGCTGCAATTATAATTATGGCGTTATTGGGTACCCTGGCATATTCACTGCTTAAAAATCATGGCTACCCGATGAATGATGGTGCCGTTTGTGAATATATTATTCCTTATGGTTCAAGATCCCAGGTAATTCTGCCGGATGGTTCCAATATATGGTTGAATTCAGGAACCAAACTAATATATAACCGTCAGTTTGGTCGTAATAACCGGAATATAAAGTTGGAAGGCGAAGCCTATTTTGATGTAACCAAGAATAATGAGCTTCCTTTTATAGTAAATACTTCTGAATTGAGTATCAGGGTAGTTGGTACCGCATTTAATGTGAAAGCATACCCTGAAGAGAACTACATTGAAACAACAGTTGAACGCGGTATTGTGCAGATAAAAGGCAATCATATTAAAACGGCAAACAGTAACAAAATTATATTGAAAGCTAACCAGAAGCTCTTGTATCCGAAGAATAGTGCAATTGAAGAAAATACTATCAATAAGATCCAGAATAAGACTGTTCCGGAATTAAACAAAAATGAAAATTCTGAAGCTGCTTTTCAGGTAGATCAAGTTTCAACCAAAAAATATACTTCATGGAAAGATAACCGCTGGATTATTGAAAGAGAAGAACTACAATCGCTTGTTGTTAAGCTTGAAAGAAGATTTAACGTATCAATTATCATTAATGACGATAATCTGAAACATTATATTTTCAGCGGGGTTCTTGAAAACGAAACGCTGGAGCAGGTACTTGAAGCAATTAAACTTACGGCTCCTATTGTTTACAAAATTGACCAGAAACAAGTCATTTTATCAAGAAACATATATTTTAAACCTAACTAAACTACTCTTAGCTAAAACTTAAAGACAAAGGCCTATGAACTAATTACTTAAAAATTACAAAGAACTGCAAAATGCCGTCAACATTCTGCAGTTCATAATCTTAAAAATTTTGATAAAAACTTCTAAAACACTACAAATGTATGAAAAAAAGAAAACCCTTGTGTCTGATTAATTATAAACAGACACTACTTAAACTCTTATTAACTATGAAACTAACTCTGATTTTCATTTTATTTGGAGTTTTTCAATTAAATGCTGCTCTTTACTCCCAAAACAGACACTTCACAATCAACATGGAGAAGACCTCGATACGGGAGGTACTTAAAGAGATTGAAAAACAAAGTGATTTACGCTTTTTCTATAATGATGTGTTGACCAATGTCGACAAAAGCATCATGTTTGAAGCGAATAATCTCAAGATTGAGGATTTATTGAACAGGTTGTTTAAGGGATCTGAAATAACGTATAAGATTATGGAAAACAACCTGGTATTGATTTCCCCAAAGGCCCTGCTCCAGCAAACTATAGTAACAGGTACGGTAAAGTCATCAGAGTCTGGAGAACCGCTCCCCGGAGTAAATGTAGTCGTAAAAGGCACATCCATTGGTGTAATAACAGATTTGAACGGACACTATGAAATTACCGTTTCCTCACCCGATGTTGTTCTTGTTTATTCATTCGTTGGATATATCTCGGAAGAAATCGAAGTTGGCAGTCAATCAGTGATCGATGTAAATCTCGTGGAGAGTGTGGAATCACTGGAAGAAGTGGTTGTGATTGGATATGGCACCCAGCGCAGAGCCGATGTCACCAGTGCGGTTGCCAGTGTTAAGAAAGAAGATTTTCTTACAGGAAACATCCAGGATGCAGCAGAATTAGTCAAGGGTAAAGTTGCCGGTTTAACGATAACCAAAGGCTCAGGTGACCCCAATGCTGAATCAACTATCCGTCTGCGTGGTATCATCAGTTTAATGGGAGCTAATACTCCGTTAGTACTGATAGATGGAATCGAAGGTTCCATGAATGATGTAGCTCCCGAAAATATCGAATCAATAGATGTGCTTAAAGATGCCTCTGCTGCTGCGATATATGGTACTCGTGGTGCAAATGGGGTTATTATTATTACCACAAATACAGGCAAACGAAGTGAAGAGACCAATGTAACCTATTCAGCATATGGAACGATTTCAAATTATTTAAAGGTAGCTGATTTTATGGATCCACATGATATCCGTTTTGGAATGACTTCTTTCAAGGATCGGAGTTGGGATACCGATTGGTTGTCAGCTGTTTCCCAGTTGGGTTCTACTCAAAATCACAGCCTGAATATTAAAGGTGGAAATGAGAAAACAAGTTATTCTGCCAATTTTGGTTACCGTGATGAACAAGGGACCATTAGGAAATCCAACAACAAAGAAATGAAAATGCAGTTCGATTTGAATCATTGGATGTTAGGGGACAGGTTGAAGTTAAATCTTAACATACTCAAAGGAACTCACAAAAATGATGTGACCGATGCCAGCAACGGAGGTGTTAACAATATTTATCGCCAGGCAGTAATTCGAAATCCGACTGAACCGATTTATAATGTAGATAACGATCCGAAGCTTGGGAAATATTATGAAGACTGGACTGTATTCCAGTATTACAATCCAGTAGCAATGATTTATGAAAATCTTGGTGATTATAAGAGTCAGTGGACACGCACCACCGGAAGTTTAACTGCTGAACCAATAAAAGGATGGCAGACAGAACTAATGCTTTCAACCAATCGTACGAATGGTAATACTGAGTCATACACTACCAAGGACTATTATACTCAAAAAACAGCTGGCTACAACGGATATGCTTACAAGGCAAGTAACTATTCAGAATCAAATCAATTGGAATTGACATCAAAATACGAAAATACGTTAGCTGGAAGTCACCGTATCTCGGCACTTGCGGGATATAGTTATCTATATGACCTCTCTGAATCGATGTCTGCATTTAACTATGGCTATTCTACCGATGCTTATCGTTATAATAATTTAGGCGGAGGTTCCGCTTTGAAAGATGGAAAAGCCGGTGAAGGAAGCTATATGGAAGACAGCAAGCTGATCGGATTTTTCGGTAGAATTAGTTATGGCTACAAGAATAAATACAATCTTCTTATGAGTGTTCGTCACGAAGGTTCCTCAAAATTCGGTAAGAACAATAAATGGGGTACCTTCCCTGCAATATCTGCCGGTTGGACCATTAGTAACGAAAATTTTATGAGGAGTCTTAATTGGGTAAGTAACCTCAAACTTCGTGCAGGGTATGGTATTACAGGAATGATTGCATCAGATTCCTATCAGTCGATTACCCGATGGAATTACAACAGCACATCGTGGGGATATTACTTAGACGCAAACGGCGTATGGAAACCAAGCCTGGAGGTTATAGCAAATCCCAATCCAAATCTCAAGTGGGAAAAATCAAGAGAGTTGAACGTTGGATTGGATTTTGCTTTCCTGAATAATCGAATTGGTGGGTCAGTTGACATCTATAATAAAATGACAAAGGATTTATTATACAACTATAATGTGCCTTCTCCACCTAACCTGTTTACACAAACATATGCTAATGCAGGCACAATGCAAAACCGAGGTATAGAAGTAATGATAAAGGCTATTCCTGTTATGACCTCTAAAGTCCAATATACTTCCACACTCGTGATAACACATAATGTCAATAAACTGGTAAGTCTCTCCAATGATTTATATGAGACCGAAAATTATGTAGATGGAGGTTGGGCAGGCGATCCCATCTCCCTTCCCACACAAAGGATCATAGAAGGATCTTCTTTTGGAAGGTATTATACCCTTAAAACTGCAGGAGTTTCTGCAGATGGGAAATGGATGGTACAAAATCCTGAAACAGGCCTGTACGAGGAATTTGAAGCAAAAATGGCCACTGCAGAAACGCCATACCGTCAATGGTTGGGTACTTCAGCCATTCCTAAAGTATACCTGGGTTGGGGAAACTCCATTTCCTGGAAGAAATTCGATATAAACATTCAAATGAGTTCTCAGCTGGGATTCCAGATTGTCAATGAACAACGCATGTTTTACGAGAATAATTCCATTGCCTATAACAGGCTCAAATCAGCTGCTAATCCAATACCTATTGTAAATGAGTTAGGTCAGCCTACAGGAGCATCCCGCCTCCTGTCAAGCTCTCAGTCACAGACCATTGTGAGCTGGTATTACGAGAATGGAGATTTTCTGAAGATAGATAACCTCACCCTGGGTTATACAGTAAACATTATCAGGATGAAAAATGTCGATAACTTCAGAATATTCTTATCAGGTGAAAACCTTTTATGTATTACAAAATACAAAGGACTGGATCCCGAACTTAGTAATACAGATATATGGTCTCTCGGAGTTGACAGTAGGGATAAATATCCTACGATACGCTCATTTTCGCTGGGGATAAATATTAATTTTAAATAGGAAACTATCATGAAACTGAATAATAAAATATGTATTACAACTGTAATCAGTTTATTAATCTTTAGTGTATCCTGTACAAATCTGGATGAAACGCTATACTCTTCGCTCTCTGAAGAAGAAAATATTACATTCACGCCAGAGGAAATAGAAAGTATGTCAGGACCTGTTTATACAAACCTTCGGTATACATACTGGGCATGGGAAGCGCTTTTCGACCAATGTGAGGAAAGCTGTGACCTGTTAATGACCCCCTTGCGAATCGGAGTTGGCTGGGGAGCTCAATACATCCTCCTGCACCAACATACATTTACTTCGGCAATTCCCCATTTCTATCAAACCTGGTATTATCCCTTTGTCGGAATCGGTTATTGCAATAAATTGCTGGATTTGGAAGGTATCAAAGCCGATAAGGAAAAAGTGGCAGAATTCCGCGCCATGCGGGCACTTTTTTATTACGTCCTGCTCGACATATTTCGTAATGTGCCGCTTATCACTACTTCCGACCTCCCGGCAGGATTCCTGCCTGAACAGGAAGATCCGGCAGTCGTATTCGATTTTATTGTCTCCGAACTTGACTCTGCAAAAACAGATTTACCCAAAACATCGAGTTACGGACGCATGAATTACTATGCGGCATGTATGACCCTGGCAAAAGTGTATTTGAATCACAATGCCTGGTTTTACGGAAATGCTGATGAGGGGTATACTGACAATTCCTGGTATGAAAAAGCCCTGGCGGAAGTTAACGAGGTATTGGCTTCTCCGAATTACCAACTAGCTGCGAAATATACAGACCCGCAAATGGCCGACGGAAGCGGTTGCAAGGAGACCATATTTGCTATTCCACTGGATATCGATTTTGCATCAGCTTGTTATCTGAGTAACAAATGCCTGCACCCGGCAAGTGCAGCCACCTTTCTGTATAATTCTGCTCCCTGGAACGGAAGCTGTGCAGTTCCCCAGTTTATGGATACGTATGATCCGGATGACAAACGAAAGACTGATACCTGGTTGTTTGGTCCGCAATATTCCTATCAAAAGAATGGTACCGACATTACAATTTACCAGTACAATGACTACGTAGCAGCCGGTAATACAGATGGTCTCGTTGCCACTCCAATCACCGCAGATGGTGTTCCTTTAAATTATTCCATTTCCGTGCACAGCATTAATAATCCCGGAGCATATAAAATGGAAGGCGCCCGCTTCTGGAAAAAGGAAATCGTATCCGGACAGGACGGAACCTATGGAGACGATGTCTGTTTTTATCGCCTTGCCGATGCAATGTTTATTAAAGCAGAGTGTTTGCTTCGACTTGACAGGAACAAACAAATTGCTGCAGATCTGGTATCCGAAGTACGTGCACGCTCTTTTCCTACCAATACTGCTAAGGCTGTGCGTACTATTGCGGACCTGGAAGGTGGAAGCGTTTATGACTATGGCTATCGTGAAACACAACTTGATGCAGAAGGCAAGGATTTACAGGTGTTCACCCACGAAGGAGGCGATGATATTGAACTGGGCGGTTTACTGGATGACCTGGCTTGGGAATTTATCGGAGAACACCATCGTCGCCAGGATCTGATTCGTTTCCGTTTAAAAGACGGTTCGCGGAATGTCTTTAATGGAAAATCACGTTTTTGTTATGATGCATCATCCGTTCCTTTGGAGGAGGATGTGAACAAAAATGTTTATCCCATTTTCCAGGACTTTCTGAATGCCAATTTAAAACTGATACAGAATCCCGGATATGATAAATAGAAATGTAAAATATAATAGTATTATAAACCCAATTATTTATTTAAAAACGTAAACATTATGAAAAAACTAATTTTTAACACATTGGCATTTATAGCCTTTTTCGGTTTAATCTTCGTTTCTTGTGAGAAGGACGATAATAATAGCGGAAAACACGAATACACACCGGAAGAACTGGCTGAAATAGCCCGTCAGGATTCTTTGAAGAATATCATTCCTGCCTCCTATGTATTCACTCAGGATATAACTGTGCCTCTAACGGATGATTATACGGGGGTTATCGTAAATCTTACTAACGATACCGCAAAACTACTCGAATTGTTTGGGTATGCTACGGTTGCTGAGTTAGTGGCCGGTTTAGGTACACTGGAAGGCACTGCTCCGGATTTGGTACAAACAGGTAATGATATTACCTTTTATACTTACAACTGGTCTACCAAGTATGAAGTGAACGATCCATCCAATACAAATTCCTTTGGTCACTGGTTTGATATGAACGGAGATGCTTGCGTTTGGGGTGATCAGGCTTACTTATTTTGCGAAAAAGTAGATGAAACAACCCTTCAGTTTCAAATTGCTTGCTATCCCAGTCGGCCAACTGAAGGAGATGTGTATCACATCGTAGAGGCTATGAAGTATGATACAACAACTGTGGCATTCATTTTCAATGTGACCATCGGCGAGGCACCAGTGATACCACCGCTTGTGTACCCCGTTACTACTGTTGTAGGCACACTTACCTATGATATTGAAGCAGAACAAAATAGCGATTACACTGCAACCCCCGTAGTAATTGATGCTGCAGCCATTTCCGCCGCCATTGGAATTGCCCCTGGTGATGCTAAAATCTTTGGCATTGATGCCAGTGACGATTCTTTGTATATATACGGATCTACTGCAAGTGATCCCGGATACTGGTTCAATTCAACAGGAGATGTTTGCAGCTGGGGTGATACACTTTGTGCAGTTTTTGCAGAGTATAGTGTAGCAGATGAATTGTTTAATGTTGGTCAATTCCCGGATGGGACTACCGTAGGAGAGACTTATACAGTCAAGATTGCATTTGTAAACTTAGACAATTTACAAGAGTATGATGTTGTTATCAACGTGACTATTACTGAAGCTCCTGTGGTATATCCGGAAACGACGCTTGAAGGAACTCAGAATTTATCAGCATCAGCAGATACCAACAACGATTATACACCTACTGTAATAGCTTTGGATACTGCCGCCATTTATAGTGCTATAGGATGTGGTCCGGCAAGTGCACAAATTTATGGTGTCAATGCAAACGATTCATTGTACCTTGGCGGACTTACGGGAGAAAACGGTTGTTGGTTCAATGCATCTGGTAATGTATGTAATTGGGGTACTGCTAATTGTGCTATTGCGGCCAATTATGATGCCACCAACAAGCAATTCAATGTTTTTCAATTCCCGAATGGTGTTACATCTGGTACAACATATACTTGTAAAACTGCCTTTGTTAATGATACCAAAAGATACGTGGTTGTGATTGCATTGACCGTAAACCAGGATTTAAAATAATAAATTTTAGTATAAAATTGCATACCCTGATGATAAGAAAAGTGAATGACTCCATTAAACATAAGCTGGGAATTCCTGGCTTATGTTTAATTTTTGCATTATTAATTCAAGTGTTATGTTTTACTTCCTGTAAGGAAGAACCGGAGGTTGAAGCTAATCTGAGCATATCGAAAACCGCTATCTCAATCAGCAGTGTTGGAGGAGATGTGACAACGCGTATCGGATCAGATCAAGGATGGAAGATTATAAATATTGATCAGGAGTGGGTTGAAGCTGATCCGATGAACGGTGTTGCTGATGTAACAACAACCGTCACCCTGACAATTGCCGAAAATGAAATGGATACGATTCGAACGGCTGTTATCACTATTAAATCAGGAGCCACTGAACGGGAAATCACTATCACCCAGAAAAGTTCCATCGGGACGATCGATCCTTCAACCATTGATACAAGTAAGATCTACATTCCGCAGGAACTCCGGAATATAGATCTATATAGCAGTTCAAGCACATGGTCCTATGGACGAAGCAAACAATCAGAACATTTTATCGTTTTCTGGGGCAAGGGATATGATGAATATGGAATAGTCACTCCAACCGATTATCCAAATACAACCTACCGGGTTGACATTGACGATTTGCTTGACAAGGCTGAGGAATTCTATGATATGAATGTCAATACATTGAAATTCCTGACACCCGGTGCTTCAAAAACAGATGATTACAAAATGATGATTTTCCTGTTGTACCAAACCGATTGGCTTGCAACAGGCTCAGGTTACGATGATGTTATCGGCGCTTTATGGGTAAGTCCAAGCACCTGTCAACCTGTAGGTTCAACCATCGCACATGAAATTGGCCACTGTTTCCAATATCAGGTGTATTGTGATTTGGGAGGTAACTCTGGCTGGCGTTACGGATTCGGTGGAAATGGCGGGAATGCTTTCTGGGAACAAACTGCTCAATGGCAATCGTATCAAAATTATCCTGAACAGGTTTTTACAACCAATAATTTCGATGTTTATATCGATAACTGTTTCCACTCAACATTTCATGAATGGCAACGCTATGCAAACTACTTCATTCACTATTACTGGGCTGACAAGCACGGTATTGATTTTATCGGAAAACTATGGCAACAGTCGGGTGCCGTGGGTCAGGAAGATCCTGCCCAGGCATACATGCGAATTACAGGAATCACTTTGGAAGAATATAACAACGAGCAGTTCGACTATGCCCGCAAAATGGTTACATGGGATTTGGATGCAATTCGTACATACGGACAAAATTATATAGGTGCTCACCATTGTGCCATGGATAAAGTGGCTGATGATTACTGGCAGGTATCTGCGTCGAATTGCATTGAAAATCATGGCTATAACGTTATTCGTCTCAACGTGCCGGCTGCCGGGACAACCGTTACGGCTGACTTTGTGGGTATTGCAGGCGCTACGGGTTACAATGCCATAAATGTATCTTCTGCAGGATGGCGATACGGATATGTTGCATTAAAAAGTGATGGAACACGTGTATACAGTGATATGTATTCGGTAAATTCAGGTATTGCAAGCTTTACCTGTCCGGAAAATTGCAGTAATTTGTGGTTCGTTGTAAGCGGCGCACCCAAAACTTATTGGCCGCATGCCTGGGATGAAGATGCAACCAATGATGAACAATGGCCTTACAAGGTCAAATTTAATGGAACAAACATCTATGGTGTGATTGAATTTACACCAGAAGATCAGCCTCATGATACTTCTTTTGTGTATGATTTATCATTTCCTGCGGATGCCAGCGGTTATACAGGAACAACGGTTTCGATAGATATTGTCAAACTTTGTTATGCATTTGTATTAAGTGCAACGGAAATAACATCAAATATTGGATTACCGAGTACCACCAAAAAAATCAAATTTTATGGAGTAAACAGTGATGGTTCATTGGTAACAGGCGCGACTGCGAATGGGTTAGGCCACTGGTTTGACGCCAACGGGGATGTCTGCAGCTGGTCTTCAGGAACCACAGGGGTAAATCGGGTTTTTTCCGAATTCGATGAATCCGGTTTTGTTTTCACCATCGGACAACATCCGGGAAGATGTTCTCCCGGTGAAGTATTTAAAATCAAACAGGCTATGGTCTATTCACCTTCTACAGGAAAATATTATACAGCCACCTTCGAATTCAATATCACAATAACCAATTAAATATTTGAATAGCATTTAATTATATCATAGATTAGAATGAAGGTTTCAATCAGCAGGGCCTTTGGAATATTTGCCAAAGGTCTTGCTTTTCATACAAACGAATATAACTTGCAAATCACGAATGGATAAGGAAAAAAAAGCATGGTTCAAGGCAAATGGGCTGCTACTTCTGATAGCAGTTCTGGGATTAATAACATCTTGCGAGCCTCCTGATAATGAACCAGATTTTCCGGTTAATAAAGGTGAAGCTCCGATAACCTATGAGGTTTTTGAAATGGAGATTCAGGTGGTAAATAATGCGCCAATAGTTTCCAAGGAATCCTCAGACTACCTGAACTGCTCAGTTACTATTGACGGTAAGGGTATTCTGGACAACTACCAGGGAACAGCCCGTATTCGTGGCAGGGGCAATTCTTCCTGGTTATGGTACGACAAAAAACCCTATCGAATAAAACTGGATGAGTCATCAGAAATACTTGGACTGAAAAAAAACAGAGATTGGGTCTTGTTGCCAAACTACCGGGATCCTACCAACCTGATGAACGCCTTTGGATTTGAAGTGGCCGATTGGCTGGGACTACCCTTTACCAATCATACCCGGTATGTTGAAGTTACCCTGAATGGCGATTATATTGGTTTATATCAACTTACCGAACAGGTTGAACAGGGCAGTAACCGTGTGGATATTGATGATACAGACGGATTGCTTATCTCTCTCGATGCAGATGATGGTCCTGAACTTAGTCCTAATGCTGGTGATAATTTTTGGTCAACCTTATTTGAACTTCCACTTTCAGTAAAATATCCCGAAGATCCTACACCAGATCAAATCTATGCCATCCGGAATGACTTTGCTAAACTGGAACAGGCAATTAATTTTTATAATTATGATTCTGTTGCTGCATTGCTGGATATTCCGTCATTTATCGATTACCTGATAGTGCAGGAACTGGTTTATAATGTTGAGATAGATGCTCCCAGAAGTGTTTTTATGTTTCGGGATAAAGGTGGAAAATATATCATGGGGCCTGTCTGGGATTTCGATGCCGGATTTGATTTCGACTGGAGCACTATGGTAACAGGACACAATTTTTTCAATGCGCAGGAGCTGGTTTTGGGAACAAATCCTGCTAATCATACAAATGGGTACAGAATATCGAATTTTTTCACCCAAATGTTCCGGAACAATCAATTTGTCCAGGAATATAAAGCACGATGGAACGAAGTTAAAGATTCTATTTTTGAACATGCGTGGGTGGTGATGGAAGATTATATGACCAACCTGCAGGATGCTATGGCGCGGGATTATGAACGATGGCCAATTGATAAAAATTACACAACCGAAATCAACCGTATGGAAACCTGGCTGTCAGATCGGATTTCTTATCTCACAACAGTCATCAATAATTATCCTTCAGGTACTGTTGCAACTACTAAAACAGATTGCGGAACAATTACCTGTGATGTGATCATGTCATACAGTTTGGGATATGGTCAGACAGTAACAGTAAATGTGGATGAAGACACCTTGCTTTTAAAACTGGGAATAACACACGATCAACTATACAGCTCAGATTTGACAATAGTGCCTTTGAATACGGATGGATCAGAAGGGATGAATAACACAAATGGTGCGTATGGTGGTTGGTTTGAAGCCGATAATAATCCCGGAGACTGGGCAAACGGACATGTCTATATTGAGGTTTTCGATGATCTTACTGTATGGAATTGTGGGTTAAGAGCTGAAGATGGCTATTGTTCAGTTGGTGAACAACACACTGTAGGTATGCAGTATCAATATACACAAGGAACAGTGACCAAAACGGTGACGGTTATCGTGAACTTTACGATTGATTCCTGAAAATGACTGTAAATCTTCAAATGGATAAATAATATTTTTTCTATCTCCGGAATAATTGTTTTTGAAACTAAAAAGATATGAAATACATTAATATTCTGTTAATTACATTACTATTTTGTTCTTGTAGCAAAAATTGCAGAAAGAATTCCAACGATATTATTCCAAATCCATCCGTTGAAGAAATCAAATATGGGTTAGTCACAGACTGGAGAGCAGAAACATGGTCGCGGGATGTTACGCTAATATATGATTATTGCAGTCACCTGGGGAAAAGAAGTTTGATGATCTTTACAGACAAGGCTGATTACGGAAGGTGGATGACAAAGGTTCCCCTTAAACCCTGGTCAACATACAGATTTACGGGTTGGGTAAAGACAGAAAATATAGTTGCTGTAAACGGCAAGGGAGCAGGTTTCAGGTTTGATGCATTTGACATTGACTACCCCGGATATGCCGGAACAAATGACTGGACAAAAATAGGATTTGAATTTGAAACAGGTAATGATGATTCCTCTGTGCTCTCCTGTTTGATGAATGCTGACGGTCCTGCTTCAGGCAGAGCATGGTTTGATGATATGCACCTTGAGTTGATTTCATCAGAAAAGATAAAAACTTCTGTTAAGATTGATCTTTCAGCAACAAAGGAACCGATGTCTAAGTATATCTACGGACAGTTTATTGAACATCTTGGCAGATGCATTTATGGTGGTATCTGGGCGGAGATGCTTGAAGACAGAAAATTTTGGTATACTCCGGGAGAAAAAGAATCCCCCTGGCAGGTTAATGGGGACAAATCTATGTTGTCTGTTAATAAGGTTGTTTCTTTTGCAGGGGAACAGACACCCGTTATTGAAGCAAATACAAAGGGTTCTGTTTCTTTGGAACAATCAGGTCTTGGTCTGAAACCAAATCTTGATTATAACGGTCACATTGTTCTAAAAGCGACACCTGGAATTAGGTTTGTAAAAGTCACATTACGTTGGAAAGAAACGTCAGAAACTGATACCTTAAAAGGATTAACCAACGACTATACCAGCTATCCATTAACTTTTCATTCCGGAGTACTCACGCACAATGCTTCTATAAAGATCGAACCGTCAGGAAGTGGTAAAGTATGGATTGGCACAATCAGCCTGATGCCCTCGGATAATATCGAAGGCTTTCGTTCCGATGTTATTGCGCTGTTAAAAGAACTGAATGCACCTGTATACAGGTGGCCAGGGGGCAATTTTGTAAGTGGATATAACTGGAAAGACGGGATTGGAGAGCGGGACAAAAGACCTCCCAGAAAAAATCCGGCATGGAAGGGAGTTGAACCTAATGATGTGGGTATTCATGAATTCATGACATTTTGTAAACTATTGAATACAGAACCCTATATAGCGGTTAATGCAGGCATGGGTAATGCTGAACAGGCACGTCAGGAAGTTGAATATTGTAATGGTTCTGCAGTTACTCCATTGGGCAAACTCAGAACAACCAACGGCCATCCTGAACCATGGAAAGTAAAATGGTGGTCAATCGGTAACGAGATGTATGGCAACTGGCAAATCGGACACATGTCAACCGAAGATTTTATTAAAAAGCATAATGCATTTGCTCAATCGATGAGATCTGTAGACCCGGATATAAAACTCATTGCAGTAGGTGATCTGGGGGACTGGGACCGAATGGTACTTTCCAACTGCGCCGATGGAATGGATCTTATCAGCGAACATTTCTACCGCCAGGATTGGCACGGGGGTGGACTTATGACCCATATAAAACAGATTCCTGAAGCTATAAGGGAGAAAGCCGAAGCACACCGGCTATACAGAAAAGAAATCCCTGAACTTAAGGGTAAAGATATACGCATCTGCATGGATGAATGGAATTACTGGTATGGACCTCATATATACGGCGAATTGGGAACAAGGTATTTTATGAGGGATGCCATGGGAATTGCTGCAGGTATAAATGAATACTCCAGACAGAGCGATATTATTTTCATGGCAAATTATGCGCAATCGGTAAATGTAATAGGTTGTATCAAGACCAATACCACAAGCTCGGTTCTGGCAGCAACCGGACAGGTATTGAAACTCTACAGGCAGGTTTTTGGAACAATTCCCGTGACTATTTCCGGGGAAACCAGACCGTTGGAAATTGCTGCTGCACTGAATGAAGCAAAAGATAAGCTTACTATTTCAGTGATTAATCCGACATGGGATGCCATAAACCTTCCTGTAGTTTTAATAAATGGTTCCATTTTCGGCAACGGAGAACTTTGGCAGGTAACTGCTCCCGATGATATGGCATTTAATGAACCGGGCAGACCTGAGAATGTGAAAATTGAGGGACCTTCAGAATTTCAATCGGGTAAAACTCTGAAGATTAAGCCTGTCAGTATTAATATTTTTGTATTGCCGGTAAACTAGACTTAACAAGTGAAATGTCAATAGTATATTGCCGTTTAGTCACCCTGAACTTGATTCAGGGTCTTCCAAAAATAATAGAGATTCCGAATCAAGTTCGGAATGACTTGACTATTTTTTATTACTTAACATAATTCTAAATATTATAAAGTAAGAAAACCATAAATTTTAACCCAAATTTTTGAAATTATGAAAAAGCTATTTAAGGTTTACAAGACTTTATTTTTGTTATTTGGCCTTGCTTTCGCCTTTATTCAAAGTTCACTAACACAGGTTTCAGATTACCGGATACATCCTGTTCCTTTCACATCTGTGAATATGACCGATAATTTTTGGGCGCCTAAAATTAAAATCAATCACGATGTTACCATTCCCCATGGATTTCAGCAATCAGCTAACAGATTACTGAATTTTGAGATCGCAGCAAGATTGAAAACCGGATCGTTTTCATCAGAATACCCATTCGATGATTCGGATATTTATAAAATGATTGAGGCTGCCAGTTATTCGTTGTATTATTACCCTGATAAAGAACTTGAAACCTATATCGATTCTATCATTAACATTATTGGAATGGCACAGGAACCCGACGGGTATTTATATACAAACCGTACCATAGCAAATATTAATGGCACACCCCCCCACCCCTGGGCAGGAAATGCAAGATGGGTAAATGTACACGTGCTTAGTCACGAACTCTATGATCTCGGCCATCTGTTTGAATCTGCTGTGGCTTATTATCAGGCAACCGGTAAAAACAATCTGTTGAACATTGCAATAAAAGCTGCAGACATGATTGATAAAGAATTTGGCTGGGGTAAGAATGAAGATTACCCGGGACATCAGATTGTTGAAGTTGGACTTGCAAGATTGTACAGGGCAACAGGAGATGAAAAATATCTTAACCTGGCAAAATTCTTTCTCGACGTAAGAGGACCCGGAGGTGAAGAATACTGCCAGGCACATAAAAAAGTAGTTGATCAGACAGAAGCAGTCGGTCATGCAGTTCGTGCTGTCTACATGTATTCCGGAATGGCAGATATTGCAGCATTGAAAAACGATTCATCCTATATTCATGCAATCGATAAAATATGGAAAGATATCGTACAGAAAAAAATATATGTTACAGGTGGGATAGGCGCATCGGGCGGTAATGAAGGATTTAATGTTGCCTATAATCTTCCAAATGGGTCGGCGTATTGCGAAACATGCGCTTCCGTAGGAAATATTTATCTTAACCAACGTCTCTTTTTATTGCATGGCGATGCAAAATACATTGATGTACTTGAACGTACCTTGTATAATGCTTTGCTTTCCGGAATATCCTTATCAGGCGACAGATTTTTTTATCCCAATCCATTATTGTCCAATGGAAGCCTGCAGCGAAGTGTCTGGTTTGGATGTGCATGCTGTCCTCCCAATATTGCAAGGCTAATCCCGTCAGTGCCAGGTTATATCTACGCCCATGTTTCTGATACCCTATATATTAATCTTTATGCAAAAAATAATGCCACCATCGATTTGAATGGAAATAAAGTTGAAATCGACCAGAATACTAATTATCCCTGGGATGGTCATGTTGATATTCATGTTAATCCTGAAACTGAAAAGATTTTTACGATAATGGTACGCATTCCGGGATGGGCACGAAATGAACCCATTCCTGGCGGTTTATACCAGTTTTTTGATAAGGATACCTCAACTGTTTCCCTTTCTGTTAATGGAGAGGAAATAAGCACTTCCATTGTAAAAGGATATTCAGTGTTAAAAAGAACATGGAAACCCGGTGATGTAATTTCTCTCTCACTTCCAATGAATCTCAGAAAACTTATTGCGGATGAACGAATTACAGAAGACAGGGATAGAATGGCAATTCAACGCGGACCTATCGTATTTTGTGCCGAAGGTATCGATAACAATAACAATATATTGACGTTGAACTATAACAAAGAGATGGATCTTGAAACAGACTACCAAGCAAATCTGCTTGAGGGTACACAGGTTATAAATACGCATACCAGAGAATCAAACGGTGATCAGCCTAGACAAATAAAATTGATTCCCTATTTTCTCTGGAACAACAGAGGGGCATCAGAAATGCAGGTATGGCTTTCCGTCCGGGAACCGAGGATATTGCCTGATTCTCTCATTCGAATAAGTGAAACCAATGGAGATTTTGCTACAACAAATAATGTTTCTTCATGGGAAAATCTTAAAAGTATTTATGATTTATACGATCCTTTAAATTCAGGGGACAAGGGTCCGGGCGCATTTGGTAACTGGCAAAACGACGGGAGCACAGTGGGTGCATGGAACTGGGTTCAGTATAATTTTCACATTCCCTATGCAATTAGCTCGTCCGATGTATACTGGTGGGATGATAACCAGGGAATTACATTGCCCGATTCCTCCTATATATCTTATTGGGATAGCCGGAAAGAAAAATTTAAAGCTATTCCTGAGACATTTTGCAGCAAGGCTAGCGGTTGTATTGACTGGGATAAATATAACAGTTCACATTTTCCAGTTATTAAAACAGACAAAATACGTTTGAATTTTAAAGGATCAGAGAAAGCCCAGGGTATCCTGGAATGGATGGTTTATACACCGGGATATATGGTAAATATCGAAGATGTACCCTTAAATCAAAAAAGCCGGTATCAGCTTTATCCAAATCCTGCCGACGATATCATTAATATTCAGTTGAATAATCCGGGTAATGCGGAAATTGCAGTGTATGATGACATTGGTAAACTGGTTTTAAAAAAAACAATTACTGACAAATCGGTGATAACCAGAAACGAACTAGAAGGAGAAGGATTTTATATTCTCAAAGTTTCATCTTCCGGCAATGATCAGTACAGCAGATTTATTGTGATGTGATTCCCAACCTGACTTAGCAGGAATGAAAGAAGATAAATGCAGATTACGCAGATTTACGCTGATATTTTTCTGCAACATCTGCGGGAAAATATTTTGCCAAAAAAAAACATGAATTTTAAAAATAAGATACTATTGAAAATCAATTCTTATGAAAAAATCAATTCTTTTCCTGGTTATCGGACTAATAATAAAATCAAATTGTATTGTTGGTCAAACCGATGAAAATTTAGCTTTAACCCCACCGATGGGCTGGAACAGCTGGAATAAATTCGGATGCAATGTAAGTGAAAAACTGATAAAAGAAATGGCAGATGCCATGGTGACTAGCGGAATGCGTGATGCCGGATATGAGTATATTGTCATTGACGATTGCTGGCAGGTTGGCAGGGATAGTAGTGGAAATATTATCGCTGATCCAGACAGATTTCGATCAGGTATGAAAGCATTGGCCGACTACATTCATTCCAAAGGGTTGAAATTCGGATTATATTCCTGTGCCGGTTCCAAAACATGCCAGGGACGACCGGGAAGCCGTGGTTATCAGTTTCAGGATGCACGACAATATGCTAAATGGGGGGTGGATTATCTGAAATATGACTGGTGTTATGACGAAGGCCAGGATGCAAAGTCAGCATACAAAACAATGAGCGATGCCCTGAAAGAATGTGGAAGACCCATTGTATTCAGTATGTGCGAATGGGGTGAAAGCAAACCCTGGGAATGGGCAGAAGGAATCGGCAATTTGTGGAGAACAACTGCAGATATCAGGGATTGTTTCGATTGTACCCTGAACTGGGGCGGTCTTGGTGTACTGCAGATCCTGGACAAACAGGTCGGTTTGGAAGGATATGCAGGGCCAGGGCACTGGAACGATCCGGACATGCTTGAAATTGGAAACGGTGGACAGACATTTACCGAATATAAAACACATTTCAGCCTGTGGGGCATGCTGGCAGCCCCGCTTATGGCGGGAAATGACCTGAGGGATATGAAAGACAGCATCCGTTTAATCTTAACCAACAAAGAGGTGATTGCCGTGAACCAGGATAAACTGGGTATGCAGGCATTTAAGTTTATCGATTACGGAAACCTGGAAGTATGGGTCAAAGCGCTATCGGATGGCGAAGCGTGTTTTTGCTTTTTAAACAGAAGCAATGTTCCCGTTCCCCTTAAGTTTAACTGGAAACAATTTGGCGTTTATCATTCTTCTTTTGAAAATTCAGGCCTTAATTTTCGAAAAAATACCTATCAGGTCAGAGATTTGTGGAAACATAAAAATATAGGCACCACTGATTCTGAATTGTCTGCCAACATTGGAGGACACGACATGCTGATGGTTCGGCTCACTTTAAATAAAAAATAATTTCAAATATTAAATTTCTGAAAATGAAAACAAACCTGGTGAAAACTTCAATCGTTCTAATTGTAGCAGTATTTCTGAATAGTTCATGTTCCGAAAAGAAAACAACCGGTACGTATCCCATAGAGCCTGTACCTTTTACCTCGGTAAGACTTACAGACAACTTTTGGGCGCCTAAAATCAGGACAAACTATGAAGTTACCATTCCCATTGCGATCAATCAGTGTTATAGTACCGGCCGTGTTGACAATTTTAAAATAGCCGGCAAACTGATGAAAGGGAAATTCCGCACCGAATATCCGTTTGACGATACAGATATTTACAAATTAATTGAAGCAGCCAGCTATTCACTCCAGACCATTCCGGATGCTCAACTCGAAGCACGTCTGGATACGCTAATCTATTATGTTTCCAAAGCACAGGAGCCCGATGGTTATCTGTATACCAACCGCACCATTGACTCGGTCAACACACATCCATGGGCGGGCCATCAAAGATGGGTTAACGACCCCCAATTGAGTCATGAACTGTATAACTGCGGACATTTATATGAAGCTGCAGTGGCTCATTATCGGTCAACCGGCAAGCGCTCCCTGCTGGATATTGCCATTAAAAATGCAGACCTGCTTGTGAAAGACTTTGGTTGGGACAAACTGCATATCTATCCTGGTCACCAGGTTGTAGAGATGGGACTCGTAAAACTCTATAATGTCACAGGAAAAAAAGAATACCTTGACCTGGCTAAATTCTTCCTGGATGTGAGAGGTCCCGGAGGTGAGGAATATAACCAGGCAAGTAAAAAGGTAGTCGATCAAACCGAACCTGTTGGCCATGCTGTCAGGGCTACATATATGTATTCCGGAATGGCTGATATTGCAGCAATTTATAATGACGATTCCTATTTTAATGCAACCAGCCGTATCTGGAAAACACTGGTGACACAAAAAATGTACATAACAGGTGGAATTGGGTCAGGAGGCAGCAACGAAGGATTTGATCCTCCCTATGTTTTACCCAATATGTCTGCCTATTGTGAAACATGTGCATCGGTGGGAGATATTTTCTGGAACCAGCGCATGTTCCTGCACGATGGCGATGGCAAATATTATGACGTTTTGGAACGCACGCTATTCAATTCATTTTTATCGGGTGTTTCGCTTTCGGGCGACAGATTTTTCTATCCGAATGTTCTGGAATCCTTTGGTCAGCATCAACGGAGCGCTTGGTTCGGCTGTGCCTGCTGTCCTCCCAATGTTGCACGATTACTTCCCTCTCTTCCCGGGTATTTCTATGCAAAGACAACTAAGGAAATCTATATCAATCTTTACGCAGATAATACTGCTCAGTTTCCATTCAGAAATTCGGACATTGAAATTGTCCAGAAGGCAAATTTCCCCTGGGATGGAAATTTAGAAATAACATTGAATCCGGCGCAACAGGAAAAATTTGTACTCAAACTCAGGATTCCCGATTGGGCGAGAAACGAAGTTCTGCCAGGAAATTTATATAGTTTTATGGATGATGTCTCACCAAAAGTTATATTAAAAGTCAATGGGAAAGATTTGAAAATTAAAACCGACAAAGGTTACGCTGTGATTAACCGCAAATGGAAAAAAGGGGATAAAATCACCCTGGAATTACCAATGGATGTGCGGAAAGTTGTCGCTGATCCCCGCGTAAAAGCAGATAAAGGTAAGATAGCCATTGAGCGCGGACCCATTATGTATTGTGCCGAATGGCCATATACCCCTGGTGGTAACGTGTTAAACCTGTTGTTTGATGAAAAGAGTGCATTTACTCCTGAATTTATCGATACCCTGTTGCATGGTGTTGAGGCGGTTAAAACGACTGCCAGGCTGGCAAAATACAATATGCATAAAGAAATTGAATTGCAAAATCCACAGGATATTACCCTAATCCCATACTATGCATGGAATAACAAAGGTCCAGGTCAAATGACCGTATGGTTGCCGGTTTCCGATAGTGTAGTCAGACCTTTACCTGCTCCAACAATTGCAGGCAAAAGTAAAGTTACTGCCAGTATACCCACCAAAGCGCTTATGGCAATAAACGATCAGTACGAACCTAAAAATTCCAACGACCATGAATGGCCTTTTTATCACTTATGGCCGAAAAACGACTCATGGGAATGGGTACAATACGATTTTAAGAAACCGGAAAAAGTCTCCTTCACCAAAATCTATTGGTTTGATGACAGCCCCGAGGGTGGTTGCCGTATACCTGATGAATGGGAGTTACTCTACCTGTCAGCTGGTAAATGGAAACCAGTGAACCCGGTTACTCCCTATAAGACTACAAAAGATACCTGGAACGAACTTACATTTTCACCTGTAACAACTGCCTCGCTCAGAATCAGAATGAAGCTGAATAAGAAATATTCAACTGGTATTCATGAATGGGTGGTGGAATAAAATTGAATGGAGAGAATTTTAGGGAAGATATTTTCCGGGACGACTCAAATGACCGCTAAACGGTTCGACGGGTCGAGTAGGCAAAGGGAGTTTCACCCTAAGCCTCTCACAGAATTGGACTTGAACCTCTCGGCTCATCCGGCTCTTGTTATACAAATCTAAACGATTTAGGTAGATAAACTAATTTGCCAATGATAGAACAGGTTAGGAATTTATATCCTCTGCTTAAAGGAACTGATATTTTAATTTCTTTGTTATAATCTTTCCTATTCTATTTTAAGAAAAGTAGTGCTGCACTGCTTCTTGGGACAATCAATTGACATTGACTATTTTTTATAACGCATTTTTCTTCAGTGTTTGGTACCCACGATAGATCAGAGCCAATTACAGTATTGGCCAATGAAACATTCTCGGTTGCATCAATGTTTGGTCCTGTAAGTCGCCAAACATTCGCATTTTTGCAGGGTGCTGGTAATTCTATTGTTAAGCTTAGGTCTTTCTTTAAGTCTTTATTGAAGATGGCTATGCGCCATTCGTTCTTCATTTTGGCAGCGTATGCAGTAACATTAATGTTTTCTGCAGTTAGAGAGACATCATGCATGTCAGCATCAGCAAATTGATTGGACAGTAACATACCATAAAAAAGTGGTCGGGCTTTGAATCCATACTCCACTTCACCTGCAATCGGAGTGTAATACCCGCCTTTGGTGTCACTATTTTCCTTTGCAACTAATTCACCTGGCAGGTGATTGCCCAATGCTGCCCGAAGCATGTTTCGGCTTCCGCCATGAAAGTTCACACCACCGCATCCGGCAGCCGCCAAAGAGAGCATATAGTCACCTCCCCAAAGTGCAGATGCCAATGTATTACTCATACCCGGTTTACCTCCCCGGTAACATGAATTGCCTTCTGTCATGCGATAATATAAGTTGTTGCTAGAAGCCAGTTCTGAGATTTCTTTTGCCTTTTTACCTATTTCCGGATTAGTTTTTAGCAGATTTTCTGTCGTAACCTTGGGGTCATCCGGAGGTCCGGAAGCATAATAATGCCCGGTTACAGCCACCAATCTGTTTCCCAAGTTCTTTGAAGCAGCCGGGATAAACTGTGCAATCCAATCTGAACTTGCTCCTACATCAGGACCTCCGAACTTAGCGTTGGGTACAAGACCGGAAATAGCCTCAGTACATTCAGTCCATTCCTTTAAATAATCTTCGAAACCCCAGCCGGCCGGCCGGGTACGATTGTTGGATGCCGAATAAAAATCGGGTTCATTTCCAACCTGAAAATAGAGCAGATAGTCGTGTGTTCGTTCTGCAATGAATTGGGCTTCTTTGGCAAGCCTTTCGGGAGAACTATGGCCAAAATTAAGACCGTAAATAAGCTGCCATCCTGTGGCATCTAAGAATCCTGCGAGCGAATCTATGGATTCCGGCGGAATCATAAATAATTCACGTGGCATCCAGTGCTCAGAAGCATCCATATCCGGTATGGTAAGTTGTGGAGCAGTTGTAGCGGGATCGACTTTTAACCAACAGGATTCACTACTGTTCCCGCCCAATCTTAAAACGCCTTTTGGACTCAGGATTTTGAAAAGCCTGACTAGTTCTGTATTGGATGCAGAGAAGAATTTTGGATCCTTTAATTGGGCCAATTCATAACTTAAGCCACTAAAATTGTAAGGTACATGTTTAGAAGGAGACTGGCTTAAGATTTTTAAGTTACCTGGAACTGATGCTGATTCACCAGACGAATTTCTGCCCGCAAAAAAAGTGGATAAGAACAATATTCCTACCCAAAAAACAGAAATAGTTATTAAGAATTTTCTACGAGTAATCATATATGTATTCAATTATAGTTTTAAAAAATTGTAAAGTTACTAAAGTCAGAAGAACCTTTCTTAGCTCAGGGTGATGCACAAATAAATTGGCTACAACTACCATATAACCGAATGTTTTGTTCTTTTATTCATTTGTTATCTTTATTAAAAAGCACTTTTAACAGTTATGTTTTTTCAATCAGCAATTTACAAAAAAATCCGAAACGGTCTGGAAGGATTTTCCGGTTATATTGAAATGTCCTATAAGCCAAATAGCAGAATCCTTTTCCCATCCCTCCAGGGATGGTACACGAACATTCGCATATCCTTAACTTTAGCGGGAAGGGTTTTAGATTCACTAATACCAAAATTGGAACCAGTTATTGTTTTCATGTTTTATGTTTTTTTATTTTGTTTCTATATCTTAATTAGCTTTGCATAAAGTATACTTTCAGTATCCTTAATCTGAATAATATAAATCCCTTTTTGCCAGTTTCTAATATCAATTTCTAAAATTTCACTATTTACTACATTACTAAAGAACAATTTACCACTAAGGTTAAATATTGAAACCAAACTACCTGCTTCTAATTTTTCAACATAAAACTTCTCAGAAGCGGGATTCGGATATATATTTAGTGAATTTATATTTTGATGGATTTCGGCAGATACAACATTTATCATATCGAATCTCCAGGTTTCACCGGTTGTAATTCCTTTCTCATTAACTTCATCAATTCGCCAGTAATAAATACTATCTGAATTTAGATTTTCCGGAGTATAAGAAATCTCATTAACATCCGCCAAAAAGGGTGGCGGATTTGTAGTTCCAATATAAAGTTTATGATAATCGGTTAAAAGTCCTTTTTTCCATTTCAAAACCTGCCCCGTTGTTATTCTTTTGGCATTATTCGCCGGAAAGGGCAAAAAAGCAGGTGAAGGCAAACCACCTGCATTTGCTGAAGTAACTTTCAGGTAGTTAGACCACCGGGATGTATCATCTTCGGTATATGCACATATCCTGTAAATATAATCTGTATTGGCTTCAATTAAACTATCGGCAAAGCAGGTTGTATCTACACCTAAATCTGTAATCTTTATAAAATTACCGTTTGTTTGTCGTTCTAAAATATATCCCAGAACATTGTGTTGATTATTATGCCATGAAATACTTATGACTCCATCCACCACCGAGTCGATTCCCAATAATCCGGGAGGATAAACGGAGTCCATCATTTCAATTTCAATACTTGCCAGAATAAATGCTCCGTTACCATGATTTCCACCTGTCGCTTTATCTTTGTCCACATAGTATGCATAATCGGGGCCAACAATTGTACCTACGCAAACATTTCTAAGGGCTAATCCATTGTTATAATCAACTAAAAACTTATCCAGTATTCCCTGATAACCAGATGTTGCAGTTTCCAGATAAGACGAATCGAGGTACCCCATACGCACTCCTTTTGCCAATGCATATACAAACATGCAGCTTGCCGATGACTCGATCCAGTTGGAATCTCTTTTAGGCTGATCAACTACCTGCCACCAGACAAGAGAATCGGGATCCTGGTATAGGGCAATACCTTCAGCCAGATTATTAAAGATGCCTATAACACTATCCCGTTCAGGATGATCTTTCGGAAGAAAATCCAGTATATCCACAATAGCCATGGCATACCATCCAATTGATCTTCCCCAGAAAACGGTTGATACACCTGTATGTCCAATATCCCAATATGGAAATGTTCCCGTTGTATCATTCTCATAATCGTACCAGCCATGATAGGGGAGTTTTTTAACGGAATCCCAGACGTGTACATACATTTCAGTTATCTGATGTACCACATCTTCCTGTAATTCAGGCTTGTTGAATGTTTGATTATAAGCGGCATAAAAAGGGTCTGCCATGTATATACCATCCAGTAATGTCTCATTATAGTAGTAACTTTTATGCCAAAATTCACCATACGAGTTTCTGGGCGCATCTAGAAAAGAACTAAAAACGGTATCAGCGCCCATTCTGTATCTCTCGTCTCCCATGAGCCTGTATAAAGTAGGTATTTGACATGCCGATCGGATATCGTCAACAGTCCAGGATTTGTATAGCCATTTATAACTCAAATCTCCGTATTCTGAGAATACTTTATTCGTATTCGTTATTATTATTTTGTAATAGTTTGAATCACCCGTAATAAGGTATAATTGTTCGAAGGCAGTTAATACAACTCCCGATGTATAAGTCCAGCCAACATTGTTTACCGAAAATTGATTTGCATATACAACTGATAACCGTTCAATATCAGTTGCGTTACAGATAACAGTACCTAGTAACATAAGTGTTACTGTAACTACACGGATTCTGGTTTTCATGATTTTTTGTTTAAGGTTTTTATTTTAAGGATGCGCTATAATATGTAGGAATTACACCTACCTGTCAAGGCTATGGCAGGCCAGAATGCCAACCAGCGAAGTTCCTTTCGTTCACTTTTAGTAAACAAAACATGCATTTATTATAAAGACGAATCATTTCGGTTTTACCCCTATATAATTTTCTCAATAGCAATGTCTTCCCAGCTAAATCAACTAATATAGAATTGCGTTTTTCTCAATCTGCATTACAAATTATTCAATATTTTTTTGTCATGGATTGGTATGAAAGAAAAATGTAAAATATTCTCTTTCATTTGAAGTCGTAGCTACAGCTCCTACCATCAGTTGTTTCTGTTAGTTTTTATCTGATTTTTCTAAAAGTTAATCCGGCAAAATCAACTATGTCATATTTTCCATTTTCTGTTAATTTTATTGTAAATCCAAATCCTGTTCCAAGGCTACTGGTAACAGCATAATCATCAGAAATCACATTTAACGGAAAAGCGAATTCTCCCTCATAAGCTATTAATTTCAAAATCAACACCCTATCCTGAGAAAGCGACAATTCTGCTCCTTTAAACCTGGTATCTCCTACCAGTAACTGGTAACCAAAGTGCTCATATTCGCCAAGCCATTTACACATTAATGAAGTGTCAAATGTATTCAACTTATAACCCAATCTTGTTTCGTTATTACCGGCTTTATGAAACAGCATATGAAAATTATCATAATCCATAAAACAATATCTTTCATTATCTCTTATGGAAAGGCTATCCTGCCCTATCCTCTCAAAAGGCACAAATTCATTTTCCAATAATGGCTTTAACATGTAAGACTTGTTATCTCTGGTAATTACTATGTTGCTGTCTTCGATCGTAATGGTTAAATATGAAAATCCCTGGGAATAGTCTCCTGCATGATTCGTTAGATTATCATAGGACAAACTTATAGGTTCAATATCTTTGCTGACTTCTTTTATTACCTGCGGAGGAATGATATCAGGCACGCTTAATCCGAATTTTTTTATGAATTTAAAGGAGAAGTCTCTTTTCAGGGATTCGCCCTCTTCTGAATTTATTAAAATCAAAGCAGCTGCTTTTTTTTCCGGGATCATACATATTTCAGCATGTCCGGTTACTGCATCTCCGGCATGAGTTACTGCAAAGACCGAATCATTTTCGAACATGAACCAACCCATCCCTTTTTTATTGGATTCTATCACCACATTATGAGATTGAAGGGTGAACATCTCCTGTATTGTTGATGGTTTAATCAGCAATGAGTTCATACCGTTATATGCTTTCATTAATCCTCTGGCATATTTTATAAAATCATTGATACTGGTATATATACCTCCCGAGGCAATATCCCTGAATCCATATTCATGCATGCTTTCACCTCCGGAATATACTCTGGTTCTGTTATTTATTGAATCCATAATAAAGCCTGAATTACTCATCTTAAGCGGAACAAATATATTATTATGAATATATTCAGGATAGTCCTGACCGCTTACCTCTTTGATGAGATGGCCCAAAATGTTATAGCCCGAATTGGAATAAGACTCGACCATTCCAGGTGGATACAATAAATAGGTTTCATTGATATATCCCAGTACATCGGTATATTTTCCTGTATTCAGATCACTGTTTTTCAATATATCTGTCTGAATCCCCGAAGAATGCGTGACAACAGATTTTACGGTTAGCTTTTCCAAATCTTCTCCCCTGGTTTTCGGATGGAACTGAGGCAGATATTTGTTCAGAGGTTTGTTTATGTCTAGTAATCCTTTTTCCCGGAGTTGCATTATTGCCAGTGCTGTAAATGTTTTAGTCACTGAAGCAATGTTTACAACCGTATTTTCTGTCATTGGAACTCTATTTTCTTTATCTGCATATCCAAAACCCTTTTTCCAAACAACAGAATCATTAATAATAATTGCAGCGCTAACTCCAATTAGTTGATCCGATTTCATCTTTTTATTGATCAAATCTTCGCAATCTTTGATGAGTTCGGGATAATTATAGTTGCTTTGAGCATTTGCACCATTTATTAAGAAAATTAAGTACAAAACAGACAAAATTTCAAAAAGTATATTTCTTTTCATTCTTAAAATTTTATAATTATTTATATATAAGACGGTATTTTTGAAAAAAAGCTGCAAACAATTAACATATATATGCTTGACCGACTTAGGCATAGTAATATAATGCACTGTATCTGATGTCTGAAATATCCTTTATGAGAACATATTCAAACCAGGCTAACCTGATTAATTCATAAACTTAATAATAGACAAAAATCAGTAAAAAAGTCATTCAATTTTTTGTTTGTGGGAATAAAATTTTCAAATTTTTGGAAAATATTTCCGGATTTTTGGATGTTAATCTCAATGGTTTGCCTTTTCAGTCCAAATTATGCCCATAATTTTCAGAAATAGATATACTTTGCCCATGCCATTATCCATGGCGTTAGTTTATAATGTTGATAATCTGAGGGATGAAACTTTGTTACTAAGTCCTCAGCAGCGAAAGCATTTCAAAGCTCCTGATCTGTAATTCTTTAGTTGGACAAACCCGGGGAAATTCAATTTTTATTTTTGTGCGCAATTCTTTTACCCATGCAGCGGTTTTAATTATCTTATTCTGAATGGTTTTGAAGGTGGCGTTTTCAAGTTCTGTACCTTTGAACAACTCCTTTTGCATGGTGTGTAAAAGAATATATGCCATTGAGTGCAAGAACAACCGGAATTGGTTTGCCAGGAAACTTTGACAGGACGAACGGTCTGACTTAAGGTAAAGTTTGTGTTCTTTAATCCTCAGTTCCATAGTGCCCCTTGCACAATATCCTTTTTCATACAACTGCTTCGCCCTGAAATTTATCAAATTGGTGACAATGTAGCGGATGTTGGTGCCCATGGCCGATACTTCTACTTTTACAACTACTTTTTGTGGTTTTTCCCAGCTGCCAGCTTGGTACATGAACGAATGATACCGTTTAACTGGCTTGCCATATTGTTTAAATTCCCCTTCAGCACTGTTAATTGTTACCCTTGCCAATTCATGGAGTTTGTTGTTGCCCGACAAGCCTGTGATAAAACCTGTTTTAGGCTGGTTGTCTGCCCATGCCATAAAGTCTTTGGATGAAAAATGGCTGTCGCCCCGGACAATAATCATTGTGCTTGGCCACTGGAGCCTAAGGTGGGCAATAAGCTTTTTAAGCAACAATGCCACATTGTTCTGTTTGTTCCTCCTGCCGGGTTTTAGTATGGTTGTAATAAGTTTCCCGGACAGGCCTTCATATATATGCAATGGCATGTAGCAATAATCATGGTAATAATTGTTGAACAGGGTGAGTTCCTGTTGCCCATATGTGTTGTTGTTTGTATCGTCGCAATCAATAATAATAACTTCTGGCTGATGGCTATATGATTCTATGAATGTATTTACCAATTGTTTGCCAATACGGATTAAATCCTTTTTACTGATTGAGTTTTCCAAACGGCTCATTGTAGGCTGGGAGGCAAGATCATTGCCACTTTGTGGTAGTCTTCCGGCACAGGCCTTCAGTATCATGTCACCTCGTAAATCATTGCTGTCATTACAATCCTCGTACCCGGCAGCAATCTGAAAAACCCTCTGGGTAAGCAACTCCTTGATAGTATGGTCGATATACCTCTGATCCCTATCGTCCAATATACAATTGCTTATATTGTCGATAAGCTTAAGCTGGTTTTCAACCTCTCGCAGCAGCAATAGCCCGCCATCACTGCTAATCTGATCGCCACTATAACTAAGTTCTGTTTTCTTATTGGAAACCGGAAAAAGTTCCAGGTTTACTATCGGTAACTCAAAATTATTTTCTATCATTGCAACAAGGGTTGTTTGTTGTGTACACCCTAAATTTACTGATATTTCAGCATATTTTAGGGAACAAACACCCTCTTTTTATGAATAATTCAGGCTAAATAACAATTTAATGAATTCGGAATTTTTCCGTGAACGGTAAGAAAGTTTTTATAACCAGGCAACAATAACGTAAACCTAAATTATAACTATTAGTTATTCATTATTGACTGGAATTACAATTTAGTCCCGACAATGTTTGGACGATCTCATAAGCGTAGCGAATAACTTAGCGCAGCGAATTCACGCACGCAGTAAGTAAACTCCGACCAGCGAGGGATTTCTATAATACAATCAGTTCCCTGGGGTAGTCTGTTAGCAATTCAAAAGAATCATCTGTTACAAGTAGCGTATCTTCGATTCTTATACCGTACTTTTTTGGAATATAAATGCCAGGCTCGATGGTTAGAACCATATTCTTTTCAATTCCAGATGGTGTTCCCTGCCTGATAAACGGTTCTTCATGAATATCAAGGCCCACACCGTGTCCCATGCCGGGATAATAAAATGAAATATATTTTTCGGGTATAACTTCCCTGACTTTGTCATCGGGTACAATGCCCGAAATACCAGACTTAATGGACTTAACAGCATTCATTTGTGCCTGCTGTATCACCTGGTACAATTCTTTTTGTTCTTCATCCGGGTTACCTAATACAAATGTCCTGCTGATATCTGCATGATATCCGTTGTATAGTGCACCAAAGTCAAACAGGACATAGTCTCCTGTTTCCAGTTTCTTTTCACCGGGTTTCCCATGAAGCAGCGAAGTCCTTGATCCTGAAAGGACAATGGTATCAAACGATAAATTTTCTGCTCCGCAAATTTTCAGGTTATATTCCAGGGTAGCAGTCAGTTCAATTTCGCTTATTCCAGGTATAATAAAAGGCATTGTTTTTTTCAAAGCCTCAACAGATATTTCACATGCTTTTCGGATAGAAGCAATCTCTGACTGATCCTTAATTTGCCTCAGTCTTTCAACAACTCCTTCCAGGCTCACCAGTTCAACATTTTCCAGTCCCTCATCCAGCATTTTATAAGTTGAAACAGACATCATATGTCCTTCTATGCCTAACCTTTTAATGGAAAGTTCATTTGTAAGATGCTGATATGTTTTGATGCCATACCGTTCATTATTGAGCCATGAAAAAATTTGAATTTCTCCAATACATTCACCGGCAGCCTGTTCGGTATACCTTCCGTCTGTTAATAGGAGGGTTCGTTTGGGGGTGACAAGCAGAAGAGAAGAATCGCCTGAAAATTTGCTGAGATAGGTGACATTCGATTTGGATGAAACAAGAAATCCATCAATTTCCTGTTCTTCCATCGATTGAAGTAACCGTTTAATTCTTTCCATCCTTCGTTATTGTTTCTCTTTTAGTAATTTATCCGAAGATGCTTTAACTTCGAACGGTATGGAATGGCAGCTAATGCACGCGGTTGTTTCAGCAAAATACTCCTTGAGAATAGAATAGAGTACAGGATCATATTCCTTAAGCTCCTTCCTGGTATTAATCTGATTATGCTTTCCATCAGGTTTGGGTACCTCGGCATTTACATTAAACCAGTCCTGTACTCCCTCGGCCCAGTACTCATATATATCGGTACTGGCATAGGTATCTTTCCATTTTCCGGCAGCAAGCGCCTTCTCAAGAGCATCATTAAGTCTGGCGTTAATCATCGTATCCACCTGCACAATTCCCACAAGATGTATGGTATGCGCAAATTCATGAATAAGAATATCCTCTGCGTGGTATTTATCAATCTGGTAACATAACAAATTTTCTTCGGCACAAGTGGTTAAGGGCAGTTCCATATCTCCGCCGAGACCTCTTGCCCGTATATCCCAGTTAATGGAGGTATCATTTGCAAGGTGTTTGTGTTCAGGAATATCTGTGGTGCCCTCATATCGTGCCATCACTCCTACCCTGACTCCCGTATCTCTCATTTTATTCACTACAGCCTCAGGAAGAGTATTTGTCATAGCAACAATAATGTCCCGTGCTTTCAAAAGCGCCTTATCCGGGACTCTCCACGAGCTAATGATTGGAAATCCGTTTGCATCCACATATTTTTTATAAAACGGATCAAGATGCAGGGATAGTGGCGGAGCTGTAATTACTATCAGATCGGTATCGTTAGCAGGCGCTATTTTTTTGTTCTCAGCATACAATGAATCAGGTTGATCGATGCTTAGAAATAGAAAAACAGAAAACAGAATTGGAATAAAATTTTTTACATTCATTATTTATTGATTTTGAGTCAGAAAAATACAAAAAAATATGAATAAAACTCAGTATTTCAGATGGTTTTTTCAAAAAAAATGATAAATTTGAAGTCTATGATTTTACTTTATATCTATCGAAATTTATATCATAATTTCGGCAAAGGTCTGTTCGAATGCTGGATGTTATAAATTTAACTGCGTAATGTTACGGTATCATCCGTATCCTTCTGTTTCCTCTATTCTTAAATCATTATCAGATAACTACTTATTTATATTAATTTCTGTATAATTGCCCGAGGTACATGTATTGAGTATGACTTATAAGTCTGCCGGTGATTACCATTATCAGCAAGGCAAATTCAAAATATTTAAATTCCTTGTGTAATGTCAAAAATTAAAAGACAATAAAGTCATTCCGAACTCCCGGCTCCCAAAGCTTAATGCGACGGGCAGGTAATTCGGAATCTCCCAAGATGAAGGTGTCCAGAAAGTCTCTGTGTAACTCTTTTTCTTCTCTGTCGGCCTCTGTGGTAAATTATTAAAATATTAAAATCAAAAGATGAAAAATGTATTTAGGTTTCTGATTGTTGCCCTTATTATTCTTTCAGTAGAGAATGTAAATATCTATCCACAGATATCCATCAAAGATTACCAACGGGCTGATTCGATCAAGAAACTCAACGATTTGGTATTTCATGGTTTTATATCACCAACATGGATTGATAGTACCCATTGGTTTTGGTACAAAGTCAAAACACGGAAAGGACAGGAATATTTTCGTGTGAATGCCCAAAAACTTAAAAAAACAGCTGCGTTTGATCAGGAAAAATTTTGTAACAGATTAAACAACCTGACAGGAAAGCAATACAAACCCTATGCTTTACCTATTTTGAATATTTCGTTTACAAACAACCTGGACGAGTTGAACTTCGATCTGGACAGCTTTAAATGGAAATGCAATCTGACCAATTATAAAATCGAAAAAGGAGCTAAGCTTGAAAAGGAGCCAGTCGAAAGGTATTGGGGCGAAAGCATTGACGAACTTGGCAATTCACCGGTGACATCCCCCGATAGCCAATGGGTCGCCTACATTAAAAACTATAATGTTTTCATCAAAGATATTAAAACCTCGAAAGAGCTTCAGTTAAGTTATGATGGTTCGGAAGGCGAATTCTATTCTACCTATGTTGAATGGTCGCCTAATTCTAAATACTTAGCTGCTAACAAGATAAGAGACAATAAAAAACACTATGTTTATTTTGTGGAGTCATCACCCAAAAACCAGTTACAGCCTTTATTGCATAAAATTGAATATCTGAAACCGGGAGATGCATTGCCCATTAAAATGCCTTCACTTTTCAATATTGCTGAAAAGAAACAAATTCCCATTAGTACAGATGAGTTCAAAAATCAGTATGATCTCTCGAATATTAAATGGTGGAAAGACAGTCGTGGATTTACCTTTGAATTTAATCAGCGGGGACACCAGGCATTTCAGGTGCTTGAAGTCAATGCAGCCACTGGAGAAGTTAAAATCATAGTGGATGAAAAAAGTAAAACTTTTATTGATTACAGCAGCAAGTACTACCGGTTTGATGTAAATGACGGACAGGAATTCATCTGGGCATCGGAAAGAGATGGCTGGAACCATTTATACCTGATTGACGGAAAGACAGGAAACATCAAAAACCAAATTACCAAGGGTGAATGGGTCGTAAGAGGTGTTGAAAAGGTGCTTGAAAAAGAATGTCAGATCATCTTCACCGCAAGTGGTAAAAATTCGGTTGAAGATCCTTACTTTATTCATTATTACAGGATAAATTTCGATGGTAGCGGTTTGACTGATTTGACTCCGGAACCATTCAACCATAAAGCCGCCTTCTCTGCTGACTATAACTATTTTGTCGATATTTACTCAACAGTGGAAAAACCTCCGGTCAGTGTGTTACGCTCAGCCTCTGATGGTAAAATTTTAATGCGGGTAGAAAATGCTGACATCACAGATTTGCTTGCGACCGGATGGAAGCCCCCTGAAGTATTTCATACCAAAGGCCGAGACGGCAAAACGGATATTTGGGGCAATGTTTACCGTCCTTTGAATTTTGATTCCACCAAATCTTATCCCGTGATTGAATACATTTATGCCGGGCCGCACAGTTCTTTTGTGCAGAAATCTTTTTGGCCTGAACCCTGGTTCGGAGGATTAGCTGAACTGGGATTTGTTGTGGTGCAGATTGATGGTATGGGTACTTCTAACCGATCCAAATCTTTCCACGATGTTTGCTGGAAAAATTTAAAAGATGGCGGATTTCCTGACAGAATCATCTGGATAAAAGCGCTTGCTCAGAAGTATTCGTATCTTGATACCACCAGGGTGGGAATATTTGGTGTTTCTGCAGGGGGCCAGAATGCACTTGCAGCCCTGCTGTTTCACCCTGAGTTTTACAAAGTATCTGTTTCATCCTGCGGTTGTCACGATAACCGGATGGATAAAATCTGGTGGAACGAGCAGTTTATGGGTTATCCGATAGGCCCGCAGTATGAAACCTGCTCCAATGTGGTAAACGCCGATAAACTAAAAGGAAAGTTGCTATTAATGGTGGGTGAAATTGACGACAATGTTGATCCGGCATCAACCATGCAGGTTGTGAATGCACTGATTAAAGCAAATAAGGATTTTGAATTGTTGGTTCTACCCGGGGAAAAACATA
This sequence comes from uncultured Bacteroidales bacterium, assembly GCA_963781805.1. Taxonomy (GTDB): domain Bacteria; phylum Bacteroidota; class Bacteroidia; order Bacteroidales; family UBA10428; genus JAFGPL01. Next base: position 5,977,531 of record CAWAHF010000004.1, on the reverse strand, counting down.
CCGCAGGTGGTAAATATGGTGAGAGAAAAAGAAGAGACTTTTTTGTGAAAAACCTGTTGCATGTCGAACCACCCGATTGGAACAATTTGGAAGACGATGAAAAACTTTAACGTATTACTTTTTAAATGATTAGTGAATTAAATATCAGGCTTGAATGAATAAATATTATTACGTCCCTACAGGACTTAAAAATATATTTTTCATATTAACTTCTACCGATATGCTGTCACGACGGGACAGACACTACGGAACAGGAGGGTGTCTTAAAAGGATTTTTATATGATAAAAAGGCTTCGACTACGCTCAGCCTGACATCTGATTACCAGGTCACACTGAGACTTCGATAGTGATAAATCACTATTTATTAATACGTTGACACGATAGTCAGCCTGAGCGGAGTCGAAGGTTTGTAATGTGTGTCATTAGCAGCGGAGTCGACGTGTGCATGATTAATACCTTTTTAGACAGCCTCCTAATATTGGTTGAATAAATTAATTGATAAATTAAAAGTCCCTTTAGGGACATAATATTGGTAGAATAAATTTTAAAATTAGATAAGTCCCATAGGGACGCAATAAAAAAAAATTATATGAAATCAATAAGGTCATAACAAAAATATTATTAGGAATGAATTACCTCGCAGACAAAGGATTAATTTTTGATATCAAACGCTTCTCGGTAAATGACGGACCGGGAATCCGAACGACCATTTTTTTCAAAGGGTGTCCCCTATCCTGCTGGTGGTGCCATAATCCCGAAGGTATTTCGTCTGAAGTTGAAGAAGTATATATGACCGAAAAACTTGACAGTAAAGAATTTAAGAGCAAAAAGCAGGTAGGAACTATTGTCACTGTCGATGAACTTTTAAAGGAGATTGAAAAAGAAAGAATTTTCTATGAAACATCCGAAGGAGGTGTTACATTTTCGGGCGGTGAACCTTTGATGCAATACGAGTTTCTGTTAAAACTTACTGACGAATGCAATTCGCGTGGAATTCATACCTGCCTCGATACCAGCGGTTATGTGGCTCCTGAGATTTTTAAAACCATCTTGAACAGGTTTGATCTTTTCCTGTTCGACATCAAAACACTTGATAATGAAAAACATATAAAATATACCGGTGTTTCAACAAATATCATTTTAACCAATTTGCGCACATTGTCAGATGCCGGCAAAAAATTCATCATTCGTTTTCCTGTAACTCCCGGAATTAATGACGGTGAAGAGAATATAAATGAATTGAAAGATTTACTTAACAGCCTGAATAATAAAGTTAAAGAACTTCATTTATTACCCTATCATGCTATTGCAACAAATAAATATCAAAGATTTGGAAGAGAATTCAAAATGAACAAGAATATTGAACCGAATGAAAAAGAGTTGGAAAGACTGAAATCGGAATTTGAAGAAATCGGATATAAAGTAAAAATTGGTGGTTAAGAATTTATAAAGTCTGATAAAAATTGAATAAAATAACATATGAACGAACGTATTAAAAGATTAAGAGAAAAAAGCATGAATGCATTGAACTGCATTTCGGCCGAAAGAGCTTTGCTGGTTACAGAATTTTACAAAAGCGGCAAGACAAGCGAAGTCTCCATTCCTGTGCAACGGGCACTCTGTTTAGAGTATATTCTCCGTAATAAAGCTATCTGTATTGCAGAAGATGAACTCATTGTAGGGGAAAGAGGTCCTGCAGCAAAAGCTACCCCAACCTATCCGGAGATAAATGTTCACTCGCTGGAGGACTTGGAAATTCTGCACAATCGTAAAAAAGTAAGTTTTCAGAGCGATGAGGAAACCCGTAAGGCTTATGATGACGAGATTATTCCATACTGGAAGGGTAAGAGCAACCGGGATAAGATGATGAAACTGCTTCCTCCTGAATGGCATGATGCATATCAGGCAGCTATTTTTACCGAGTTTCAGGAACAACGCGCCCCAGGTCATACAGTTCTGGGTGACAAAATCTATCACAAAGGTTTGCTCGATATTATTCAGGATATCCATGAAGCTATTGCCAAACTGGATTTTTATAATGATACCCAGGCATTCGAAAAAAGGGAAGAGTTGAAAGCCATGGAAATTGCCGCCAATGCCCTGATTATGTTTGCTCAGAGGCATGCAGAAAAGCTGGATGAGCTAGCCGGGATGAAAAAGAATCTCAAGCGAAAGAGTGAAATCAAAGAAATGGCTGAGGTTTGCCGGTGGGTTCCGGCGCATACACCGAGAACCTTTCATGAAGCGCTTCAATATTACTGGTTTGTACATTTGGGAGTTATTACCGAATTGAATCCCTGGGACTCTTTTAATCCCGGCCGGTTGGATCAGCACCTGTATCCTTTTTATACAAAAGGTATGGAAGATGGTAGCTTAACCAAAGATCATGCTTTTGAACTTCTTCAGGCATTCTGGATTAAATTTAATAATCATCCTGCACCGCCTAAGGTGGGCGTCACAGCCCTGGAGAGTAATACCTATACTGATTTTTCCCTCATCAATGTCGGGGGTCAGAAACCAGACGGTTCTGATGCAGTTAATGAATTGTCTTACATTCTTCTGGATGTAATTGAGGAAATGCGGCTGCTTCAGCCCAGCTCCATGGTGCAGATAAGTAAAAAAAATCCCGACAGTTTTCTTCACCGGGCGCTAAAAATAGTTAAAACCGGATTTGGGCAGCCTTCCGTATTCAATACAGATGCCATTGTTCAGGAACTGGTGCATCAGGGTAAATCTTTTGTAGATGCACGAAAGGGCGGTGCAAGCGGATGTGTTGAAAGCGGAGCATTCGGAACAGAATGTTATATCCTTACGGGATATTTTAATATTCCCAAGGTACTTGAAGTGACATTAAATAATGGAACTGATCCATTGTCTGGAAAACAAATCGGAATCAAAACCGGAGATCCACGAAAATTTGCCTCGTTTGAGGAATTAATGAATGCATTCGAAAAGCAACTGAAATATTTTATTGATATTAAAATACTTGGCAACAATATCATCGATAATTTATTTGCCAGTCAAATGCCGGTTCCGTTTCTTTCGCTTTTTATTGACGATTGTGTAGCTAACGGAAAAGATTACAATGCAGGAGGCGCCCGATACAATACCAGCTATATTCAGGGAGTAGGAATGGGAACAATTACCGATTGTCTGACTTCAATTCAGTATCATGTGTATGATAAGAAAGATATTACGATTTACGAAATGTTGACCGCATTAAAAAATAATTTCACTAAACAGGAAGAACTAAGACATTCACTTATCTACGATACTCCCAAATACGGTAATGATGACGATTACGCCGATGCAAACCTGGTAAGAGTTTTCGATTTGTATCACGATGCGATCGATGGCAGGCCTACAATGCGGGGAGGAATTTACCGGATCAACCTGCTACCGACAACCTGCCACATTTATTTTGGAAGTAAAACAGGCGCTTTACCTGATGGACGGAAAGCAAAAGAACCAGTATCAGAAGGCATCTCACCTGCTCAGGGAGCTGATCATCAAGGGCCCACTTCTGTCATTAAATCGGCTGCAAAGATTGATCATATCCGAACTGGCGGTACATTGCTCAATCAAAAGTTTACGCCTTCGTTTTTTAAGGATGATGAAAGCATTACAAAACTGGGGAATCTCGTTCGCAGTTATTTCCGTCTCGATGGCCATCATATCCAGTTTAATGTCGTTTCTGCAGAAACCTTGCGTGATGCTCAAAAACATCCCGAGAAATACAGAGATCTGATTGTCCGGGTAGCCGGATACAGCGACTATTTTAATGATTTAGGCGAAGATCTCCAAAACGAGATCATACAACGCACAGAACATGGAGTAATTTAATTTGTAATTCAGACCATTTGAAATATAATATGATAAACTTAAAAACAACCATTATGAAAAAACTGATGATTTATACGTTTTTAATCTTAGGTGCGAGTTTGCTTTTTCAGCGATGTAATCAAGAAAAGAATTCAGTCATTAAAACCGGGGGTCCTGAAGTGGTATCATTTCGCGTATTACCCTTTGATCATACCGATGTAAAATTGCTGGATGGCCCTTTTAAAAAAGCGACCGAATTAAACATTAAATCGTTGCTGAATTATGAACCCGATCGTTTTCTTGCAAAATTCAGAATCCAGGCCGGACTGAAACCCAAGGCAGAAAACTATCATGGATGGGAAGATGAATCACTTGCCGGCCACAGCCTTGGCCACTATCTCTCAGCATGTGCATTAATGTATCAAACCACTGGAAACAAAGAATTTCTCAAACGCATCAATTATATTGTAGATGATCTGGATACCTGCCAGAAAGCTGACGGGGAAGGATATATCAGTGCGTTTCCCGATGGCAAACGAATCTTTGAAGAAGAGGTGGCAAAGGGGAATATCCATTCTTCAGGTTTTGATCTGAATGGTATCTGGTCGCCTTTTTATACCTATCATAAAATACTGGCCGGACTTCGTGATGCGTATCATTTATGCGGGAATAAAAAGGCTTTGGATATTGAAAAGAATTTTGCCAACTGGATTGAGGGAATTGTTATCAATTTGCCTGACAGTTCAGTACAAAAGATGCTGCGTTGTGAATATGGAGGCATGAATGAAGTGTTAGCCGAACTTTATGGTGACACGAAAGATGAGCGGTATCTGAAGGATTCACGAATTTTTTATGATAACGCAATTCTTGATTCATTACACCTCGGTGTGGATGTGCTTCCAGGAAAGCATGCAAATACACAAATTCCAAAACTAATCGGATTAGCCAGCCTGTATGAACTCACCGGAGATACCAGCGTTCGAAAGACCGCAGAATTCTTTTGGGACAGAGTGGCAAATCATCACTCCTACGTCACCGGTGGTAATGGCAACAATGAATATTTCGGACCAGCGGATAAGCTGCGTAACCGGCTGGGGCCAAATACCACTGAAACATGCAATGTATACAATATGCTTAAACTCTCCAGGCATATTTTTATGTGGGATGCCAATCCCAAAGTGGCCGATTTCTATGAAAGGGAATTGTTTAATCAAATCCTTTCATCTCAAAATCCTGTTGATGGAAGAGTCGTTTATAATCTTTCACTGGACATGGGAGGTATCAAAGAATTTCAGGATCCCGGATGGTTTACCTGTTGCATTGGTACCGGAATGGAAAATCATTCAAAATATGGTGCAAATATTTATTTTCATAATAATGATGAGCTTTTTGTTACCCAGTTTATTGCTTCAGAACTTACCTGGAAAGAAAAAGGGCTGGTTGTTAAACAGGAGACAAATTATCCAGAAGAACAGGGAACAACACTCACCTTCTCAAATGAAAATCCGGTTAAATTAACATTGCAGATCCGTTATCCATACTGGGCTGAAAAAGGTATTGATATTAAAATTAATGGTAAAAATCACAAAGTTAATCAGCAGCCTGGTAGCTTTATTGCAATTGCCAGAAAATGGAAAAATGGAGATAAAGTGGAAGTTAAATTTCCCTTTGATTTAAGACTGGAGGCAATGCCCGATGATTCGAACCGGGTTGCCATCATGTATGGGCCACTGGTGCTGGGTGGGGAACTTGGCCCCGAAGTAGATCCCAATGTAAACAATCCGCTTTATGTGCCGGTACTGATGACCAGCGATCGAAATCCTGCAGATTGGACAACACCTGTCGAGGGAATGCCCGATGTATTTAAAACCAATGGCATTGGAAAACCCAGGGACATACAACTTGAACCATTCTATAAGATATATGACAATCATTATTCAATCTATTGGGATATGTTCAGCGAAGAAGACTGGAAAGCGAGAGAAGCTGATTATCAGGCTCAGATGGCCCGGAAGAAAAAGATCGAAGAAATGACTGTTGATTTTGTTCAACCCGGAGAAATGCAACCTGAACGTGATCATAATTTCAAAGGAGAAAGTACGTCTCCCGGCTTTTTTAAAGAAAGAGCATCCAGGGAATCACGAAGCGGTTGGTTTTCTTTTGATATGAAAGTGCTTCCTGGTAAACCGATGGCTATAGTGGTTGATTATTGGGGAGGTTTTCCTGGAGCAAAAACTTTTGATATTCTCGTAAATGATCAGGTAATAAAAACGGAGAATATTTCAAGCATAAAAGATGGTCAGTTTATTGATATCCAATATGCTATACCTGAAAAACTAACCCAAGGTAAAAAGAAAGTGACAGTTAAGTTTAAAGCCTATCCTCACAATATGGCAGGACCGGTTTATGGAGTCAGGACTATTAAGCTTTAAAAGGAAATTATAATTTCACAACTAACTGGTCAATGCATTCTATTAATCTGGTTTGCGTTGACCAGTGTTTCTATAATCAGAAAGCATCTCCAAATCATTTTTTGTTTCGCATCTCATCAGTGTAATGATTTGAAAAAAAAGGTTTTCCCTGATTTGCTTTTAAAACATTTTTTCAATTGGCTCTAAAATCTTAACTTGCTTCCATAATTCCCAATTTGGCATAGACAGAACTAAAAAAGATTAATAAACATCTCCCGCAGATTACGCAAACAGCCGTTCACCGGCGGCCGAAGCCTTTGGCGAAGGACTCGGCCAGAGCCTATGGCGTCGGACGATTTACGCTGAAATTTTTCTTCGATATCTGCAACTGGCAGACAGGTCTGCGGGAAATTATTTAGCTAAAAACCATGAATTTTAAAAATAAGATACGAAAACATTTTAATGACAAATCACTATGAAAAAATTCTATGCAATCATCTGGATCCCATTATGCGTTCTCACATTTTCTTTGTCAAAAGGACAGGAATATCAGCTATCATCTCCCGACAAAAAGATAGACGTGAAGATTCATGTAAATAATGACATCACATGGTCAGTTTCTCTTAAAAATAAGGCTGTTCTCGATAACAGTTCTTTATCACTTACCATTGGTAAGGATAATATTCTCGGAAATAATCCAAAGGTTATCCGTAAACATCTTCAACGTGTAATCCATGTAATTCATCCGGTAGTACCAACTAAAAAATCAGTAATAAATGATAATTATAGTGAGTTAACCCTGGATTTCAAAAACAATTATTCGCTGATTTTCAGGGCTTACGACCAGGGAGTGGCATACCGGTTTGTAACCAGTTTGAAAGATAGTGTCCGGATATTTGACGAAGAGATGAATCTCAATTTTGCAGGCAATATCATTTCCTATTTTCCCCAGGAAGACAGGATGATATCCCACTATGAAAGATTGTATAAAAAACTGGATGTAGCATCCATAACAGATAAACAATTCGCATCACTTCCGGTGTTTTTCAAAAATCAGGATGGAGTAAATATACTTTTTACCGAAGCCGATCTGTATGATTATCCATGCATGTTCCTTCAGGGAACGGATAGCAATTCATTGAAAGCAATATATCCCAAATATGTATTGGAAGCTGATCCAACCGAACGGAATGGCGACAGAAATGAAATAATAGCTAAAGAAGCGGATTATATTGCAAAAACCTCAGGTACCAGAAATTTCCCCTGGCGGGTTTTTTATATAGCCGATAACTATGCCAGTATTCTGGAAAATGATCTTGTGTATCAGTTATCCTCCCCTTTGAAACTGGACAAAACCGATTGGATCAAACCGGGAAAAGTTGCCTGGGACTGGTGGAATGCAAACAATATCTATGGGGTTGATTTTAATTCAGGAATAAATACCGAAACATACAAATACTATATTGATTTTGCCTCAGAATATGGTCTTGACTATATTATTCTTGACGAAGGTTGGTCAAAAACCACAACGGATGTAATGGAAGGCAATCCTGATTTGGATGTGAAAGAACTGATCAGATATGGTAAAGAAAAAAATGTAGGTGTCATCCTGTGGTTGCTCTGGAAACCGCTCGATCAGAATACGGAGCAGATCCTTGATACCTATGCCCGCTGGGGAGCCAAAGGAATAAAAGTGGACTTCATGCAACGAGCCGATCAATATATGGTGAATTTTTACGAGCGAATTGCGAGGGAAGCAGCCAAAAGACAACTGGTAGTCGATTATCACGGAGCATTTAAGCCGGTCGGAATGAGAAGGGCTTATCCCAACATTCTGAGTCATGAAGGTGTAAAAGGCCTCGAAAACAGCAAATGGTCAAGGGATGTGACACCCGAACACGATGTTACCATTCCGTTTATTCGGATGATGGCGGGACCCATGGATTTTACTCCCGGTGCAATGGATAATGCCCAGGAGAATAATTTTTTCCCCCGGTTTACCAGGCCTATGAGCCAGGGAACCCGGTGTCATCAAATTGCCATGTATGTTGTTTATGAAAGCCCATTACAGATGTTATGCGACAATCCTTCAAATTATTATCACAATAAGGAATGTGCCGAATTTATATCAAAAATATCAACCGTTTGGGATACAACGATTGTGCTGCATGCGGAAATCGCCGAATACATTATGCTGGCACGACGTAACGGAACTAAATGGTATATTGGCGCAATGACCAACTGGACTGAACGCGAATTTGACATCGATTTTTCATTTCTGGATTCGGGTGATTACACCATGGAAATCATGCAGGACGGCATTAATACAAATAAAATTGCTATTGATTACAAAAGGGTAAATATGGATATTAATGATCACGCTACCATGAATATAAAGCTGGCAAAAGGTGGTGGCTGGGCTGCAATTATCACAAAAAAGTAACAAATAGCAACAATTCATCGTTTCTTACATACGGATCAATTTCATGGAATGAAACTGAAACTTTATAGCTCTCTGTTTATATTGATTACATTTTTATTATTCACCAGATGTAATCGGAAGAAAGAGATTTATATTCAAAATGTAGGAAATGAAGTAGTTGCATTCCGTGCACTTCCATTCATGTTGAAGGATGTAAAATTACTTGACGGACCCTTTAAGACTTCTCTGGAACTTAATATCAAATCCTTGCTCAAGTATGAACCCGATCGCTTTTTGGCTGGATTCCGAGCCGAAGCGGGACTGATACCCAAAGCTGAAAAATATCATGGCTGGGAAGACATGACCATTGCCGGTCACAGCCTTGGACATTTTCTGAGCGCTTGCGCATTGATGTATCAGAGCACTGGTGATACCGGATTTCTTGAACGGGTAAATTATATGGTAAGTGAACTTGATAGTTGTCAATTGGCGGACAGCAACGGATACATCGGTGCAATTCCTGATGAAAAAAGAATTCTGGAAGAGGAAGTAGCAAAAGGAGAGATCATTTCCTCGGGTTTTAACCTGAACGGTCTGTGGTCGCCTTTTTACACCTGTCACAAAGTGATGGCGGGACTTCGTGATGCCTACCATCTGTGCGAAAATTATAAAGCGCTTGAAATTGAAAAAAAGTTCGCCGACTGGATTGGAACCATTGTTCAGAATTTACCAGACAGCTCCATACAGCAAATGCTTCGCTGTGAATATGGCGGAATAAATGAAGTACTGGCCGATTTATATGGGGACACTAAAAACCAAAAATACCTTACCCTGGCCATGAAATTTTACGATAAGGCGATTTTGGATTCGTTGCAAGCTGGGATAGATATCCTGCCGGGTAAGCATGCCAATACCCAGATTCCAAAAATCATTGGTCTTGCCCGGCAATACGAGCTTACGGGAGACTCTTCTGACAGGAATACTGCAGAGTTTTTCTGGGAGCGTGTAGTTCACCATCATTCTTATGTAACCGGAGGAAATGGCAATTATGAGTATTTTGGCCAACCGGACAGGCTTCGCAATCGGCTTGGACCGAATACCACCGAATCGTGTAATGTATACAATATGTTAAAGCTCACTACCCATATTTTTATGTGGAATGCATCTGCAGAAGCCGCTGAATATTACGAACGGGCAATGTTGAATCATATTCATGCATCACAGCATCCCATGGATGGAAGGGTAATTTATAATTTATCCCTGGATATGGGCGGAATAAAAGAATTTCAGGATCCGTTCGGCTTTACCTGCTGTGTTGGCACCGGTATGGAAAGTCATTCCAAGTACGAGTCAGACATTTACTTCCGCAATGACGAAGAACTGTTTATCAATCAGTTTATTGCATCAGAGCTTACCTGGAAGGATAAAGGAATAGTGCTGCGACAGGAAACGAAATTTCCCGATGAGCAAGGCACAAGCTTCTTTCTAAGATGCGAGAATCCGACAAAGCTCACTTTTCAGTTGCGTTATCCTTCCTGGGCAAAGAATGACATGGAAATCAGAATAAATGGTAAAAAACACCATATAAAACAGAAACCCGGTAGTTATATTGCCATGAACAGAACATGGGAAGACAGTGACAAAATTGAAGTTAAATTCCCCTTTTCGTTAAGACTTGAAGCCATGCCTGATGACAATAACAAGGTTGCCATTTTCTACGGTCCGGTGTTGATGGCAGGTGAACTTGGTCCCAAAGATGATCTAAATGTAAATGATCTTCTTTATGTTCCGGTTTTTGTCACCAGCGACCGTGATCCCACTGACTGGACCGAACCTGTTATTGGAAAAACAAACCAATTCTTAACCCGGAACGTTGGCCGACCCAGGGATGTTCTGTTAAGGCCTTTCTACTCCATCTACGACAAACACTATTCGGTTTACTGGGATTTAAAGGATGAATCAGGTTGGAGATCACTGGAATCGATATATCATATCTATACGGCCCGCAGGAGAGATATTGAGGACAAGACCATTGATCAGGTAATGACAGGAGATTCAATTTCCGAATACGGGCATAACCTTAAAAACGAAAATTCACGAAGCGGAACCTTCAAGGAAAGACTATACAGGGAAAGCCGTGAAGGATGGTTTTCCTACCAGTTGAAAACATTGCCTGGTAAAACTGTGGCTTTGGATGTGGATTATTTCATCGGTTTGCCGGGGACGAAAAAATTCGATATCCTGATCAATAACAAATTGCTAATATCGGAAGACATCCTATACCGGGAGGAAAACCGGTTTATTGATGTACAGTACATCATTCCACAGGAACTTCTGAAAAACCAGAAAAGCATTACTGTTAAATTTCTTGCACACCAAAATAGTACAGCAGGTCCGATCTTTGGGGTAAGGGTAATAAGGTTATAATATAGATGCTCTTCCGGATTTGATTGATTAAATTTAAATACCGGATTACAAATCCAGAAATATTAACTTTCGGATTTGCAATCCGAAAGAGCTGAGGCTAACTTGGCTACTCATCCGGATTTGTAATCCGGATGCTTTAAAAATTGGATTTAAAATCCAAATATCTGAACCATAGAAAATAATAAATTAATACAGTTATTGCTAAATTTGGTTTAAATGGATTGTATTCTGGAAATAATATACTTTCGGATTGCAAATCCGAAAGAGCGAGTAGTAAGGGTGATTAAACAATAATCCGTAATTAATTCTGAAGGAGCAGATGCCTTTCTACTTCAACGCCTGATAAAGCACTTCCACCGGATGCAAGGCAGTTCTCCCTGTACCATCCAATATTTGGTGCCGGCAACTGGTTCCGGGAGCCGATATAATGGTTTCGGCAGATGCTTTTCTTACTTCAGGAAATAACACCAGTTCTCCTACTTTCATGGAGAGATCATAATGCTCTTTCTCAAACCCAAACGAACCTGCCATACCGCAGCAACCGGATTTAATTTCATCCACCTTGTAATTTACCGGTATTCCAAGCATAGCTTTTGTGGGACCCGTGGAGGCAACAGATTTTTGCTGGCAATGTCCATGCAGTTTGATTTCCTTCGTTTCAGAAGTAAACAGATTACGGTCAATGTTACCTGCCTCATACATTACGGCCAAAAATTCATCGATAATAAATACATTTTTAGCCAGTACATCAGCTTCTTTTTTAAGTTCTTCTCCCACCAAATCGGGATATTCGTCACGGAACGCAAGAATAGCTGACGGTTCAATTCCTACCAACGGCGATTCGTTGGTGATAATGTCTTTAAAGATTATTACATTCTCAATGGCAAACTTTTTCGCTTTGCGTAACAGCCCTTTCGAAATAAATGTTCTGCCGCTCAGGCTATGTTTAACTAATTTCACAGGAAATCCAAGCTTAGTAAGCAATTTCACAGTCACAATGCCGGTTGGCACATCGTTGAAATTGGTAAATTCATCCACAAAAAGATATACCAGGCTTTTAGGGTTTTTAATTTCACTATTCAGTTTGGTCAGATTTTTACCCAGCCATCTGTTTAATGTCTGTTTATGAAGTTTTGGCATGCTTCGTTTCACTGCAAATCCGATGGATTTCTTAATAATGGTAGAAATCATTTTGTTCGAAATAAACCAGTTGTATATACCTGGAACAATGGAAGCAAGCTTATTAATAGTCGTAATGTAAGCTATAAGTTTAGTTCGTATGGGGATGCGGTGAGAATCGTAATAATGCTGCAGAAATTCTGCTTTCAGCTTTGCCATATCTACATTCGAGGGGCATTCCGATTTACATCCCTTGCAGGATAAGCATAAATCGAGAATATTATACAGCTCTTTGTCATCAAACGGATTCTTCTTTTTTGAGTTGGTCAATACCTCTCTCAACATATTTGCACGCGCCCGGGTAGTGGTATTCTCATCTTTGGTAGCCATATAGCTGGGACACATGGTTCCGCCAATTAGAGCAGATTTTCTGCAATCTCCCGAACCATTGCACATTTCCACCAGCCGCATGAATCCTAGCGATGAGGAATAATCAAAAACCGTTTCAATAGAATTCATTTCAGTGCCCGCTTCATACCGCAGACTGGTATTCATCGAAGGGGTATTCACAATCTTCCCGGGATTGAATATATTCAGCGGATCCCAGGTTTTCTTAATCTCTTTAATCAATGCATAGTTTTTCTCACCAACCATGAGTGGAATAAACTCTCCGCGCAATCTGCCGTCGCCATGTTCACCACTGAGTGAACCTCTATGCTTTTTAACTATCTTTGCCGTTTCTGTGGCAACAGTCCTGAAAAGCACTACATGCTCAGGATTTTTAAGATTCAGCACCGGACGAAGATGCAACTCACCGGTAGCAATATGGGCATGAAAAACACATTCAAGATCATATTTACTCAGCATCTCTTTGATATCGGCAATGTATTCGGGCAATACCTTTGGATTCACTGCCGTATCTTCAATGACTGAAACCGGTTTCGCATCTCCGGGTATATTTGCCAGCACGCCAAGACCGGCTTTGCGCAAGGCCCAGACTTTATTGATATCACTACCTGTAATTAATGGAAAATGATATCCGTAACCGGCAGCACGAATTTCCTTTTCAATCACGTTTCGCAATTCTTCAATCTCTTCCATCGATTCCCGGGCAAATTCAATAATCATAATAGCTGTAGGCTCGCCTCTGACAAAAAATCTGTTTTTGCGCTGCTCAATATTTGCTTTGGTACAATCAAGGATAAATTTATCCATCAACTCAATAGCTCCGGGCTTATGTTTCAGGGCTATCAGGTTTGCCTGAAGAGCCTGTTCCAACGATTCAAAATGCACACAAATCAATCCCTTGTGTTTTGGAGGTACCGGTACCAGATTAAGCTTTATTTCAGTGATAAATGCAAGTGTGCCTTCCGAACCTGCAATCAGTTTGCAGAAATTAAAAGGTCTCTTGTTTTTTGTAAATGGATCAGATTCCAGCAGCAGATCAATAGCATACCCATTGTTTCTTCTTTTCACAGCCGGATCAGGATACTGATCTCTTATTTCTTCCTGATTTTCTTCAGAACCGAGTATTGTATGTATGTTCTGATAAAGTTTATTCTCAAAACTTTCTCCCTGAAGTTTTTGATTAAATTCCGAACCGGTTAACTCAATGAATTCAATTTCACTGCCATCGCTAAGAATGGCTTTGACACTTAAAAGGTGATCCCGTGTACTGCCATAAATCAATGAGTGTGCCCCGCAGGCATTGTTGCCGACCATTCCTCCAATCATACACCGGTTTGATGTTGAAGTTTCAGGTCCAAAAAACAAACCGTAGTCTTTCAGGTAAAGGTTGAGCTCATCGAGAATGACTCCGGGTTGCACTCGTACCCACTTTTCTTCACGGTTTACTTCGATAATATTGGTAAAATACCTGGATACATCCACAATTATCCCGTTTCCAACTACCTGTCCGGCCAACGATGTACCTGCAGTACGCGGTATTAGTCCAATCTTTTGGTCTCTGGCAAAACCGATAAGTTTTTGAATATCACCGGTAGTTTTCGGACGAGCAACTGCAAGCGGCCTTTCGCGGTAGGCCGAAGCATCCGTTGAATAAATGAACCTGGAGGTTTTATCGTACAGAAGATCTCCTTCCATCTGCGTTGAAAGGACCTCAAATTGTGTATAAAGTTCGGTTTCTTGTATCATAAATTATAGCTGACAATCAAAATAAACAATTTATTCTTAGGTCTGCAAAACTATTAAAAATTTAAAATTAACATAATAGGAACAGATTCTGAGTTTGTTCTTTTACAAGGGGGAAAAACCATGCGATTTTTCCCCTTGAACGGACTTATTATTTAGAATACATTTGAAATCAAAATTCAGAAAATGTTTTTAAAGAGTTGAAACTTATTGATGGTTGAACTTGATTTGTTGACTAATTGTTTGATATTATGAAAAAAAACTATTTTATTTGACATCCCTAAAACTGGTTATGGCAATTTTAATCGCCAACTGATCAGCATTATTTGAGAAAACAATTCTGAAAATAATTTGGAAATTATTTATAATATAAATATTACCCTATTGAAATGAAAGCAAAATTATCACTTGGTTCAAGGCTCGGTTACAGGTTTGAAAAAAACAGCCGTTCAAAATTCATTGCAGTCTTTACAGGTTCGGTCATCATGACCTTACTTATCTTTTTTGGACTAGTGCCTTTTCTTAAGATTTTCAATACAGGTGGCACCCTGTATGTTGTTGACTTATTAATCCACCGTGGATTTATCCAATATTTTACCGTCTTCTTTTTTTGGGTGATGTTGGGTTTGATTTTGGTAAACATATTCAAAGTGAAATTCGAACATTATGCATTTATGTTTACCAAAACAGAATTAAACCTTTCCGAAACAATGGTATTCAGCGACTCACAGTCGGTATTGAAAAATGTTTCCAATGAAAAGTTCGATCTTATAAAAGATAGTCTGATAGTAAGACGAATAAAGCAGGGAATGCAAAGGTTATTCAATACGCAGGATACCAATGCACTCACCGAATATTTTAAACTCAGAAGTGAAATTGAATATTCCGAAATGGATTCCGGATTTTCGTCCGTGAAGTATTTTAACTGGTTGATTCCCACACTTGGATTTATTGGAACTGTGCTTGGGATTGGTGTAGGAATGTCGGGTTTTGCGAATATCATTCAGAATGCGCAGAACTTTTCGGAAATAAAGAAATTTCTTCCACTCGTTACAACCAGCCTGGGAGTTGCATTCGACACTACATTTCTTGCATTGATTCTAAGTGTTATCGGTATGTTCCTTACATCATCAGCCACCCGGAAATACGGAAATTTTTTAGAAGAGATTGATTCGTACTGCCTGGATGACATATCCAGCCGGTTTAAGCTGCACAGCACGATTTCGGAAGATTTGAAAGAAGTGTTACAAGTTGCTATGCGTGACATTGAAAATCTCCTGAATTCAAGCCGTATTGAATATGAAAACAGGCTTGAATCCATTATCATGCATTTAAATGCCCTGAATTCTACGACAGTAAATCTGGATAGTAAAAAGGTTGATCTATCCGGAGTATTATTGTTGATGAAGCAATTGATTGAAAAAACCGAATCTGTCAAAGCTCCCGATATTTCAGTTCATATCGTAGAATTAACCAGGGAATTGAAAAAACTCATTGAAAAACTATCCGGAGAAAAGGACGGTTCATCCGGCAAACCAAAGAAATCAGATAGTAAGGATGACAAAATGTTAAGCTAAAAATAGTCTCGTTATGGCACGAAGAAAAAGCGATGATCAAAATGTATTCAGCCTGTCGTTTGTAGATGTATTTGCAAATACGCTTGGGGGATTGGCTTTCATTCTTATCCTGGTAATTTTAATGATAGGATTGCGGTTTGGAATTCCGCGCATCAATACCGAAAAATTGCCGGATGCTTACCATGGAAATCCTTACGAAGTCTGGCTCTCGGCAAATGATGGAGGAGGATTATACAACTGGAAAATAATCTCAGGTGAACTGCCCGAAGGACTCGAAATAAAAAATTCCAGCACAGGTTATATACAGGGAATCCCGAAACTGAAAGACATCACTAAACCTCAGGAAACCTATAACTTCACTGTTAAGGTAGATGTAGGAGACACTGCCACAGACAAATCTGACCTGAAAGATTATGAAATCGTAGTTCATTCCAGTCCATTTGGCGACATGAAAATAATGACAGATAAAGTCATTCCAAAAGCCGTTATCGGATCCGCATATCCGCTCGTATTCTCAGTTCAGGGTGGTAAATTGCCCTATGCATGGAAAATCGAATCTTCCGATTTGAAAGGAATCAGCATGAATGAAAAAGGGAAGCTCGAAGGTAAAATCGGAGGCGAACCTGGAAAATACAATATTACAGTAGCATGTAGGGATCAGTTCGGAAATTCAGCCACCAAAAAAGTAGAAGTGGAAGTTATCAAGATGCCTGAAATACCTCCTCCACCCCCTAAGCTCGCAATCAAAACCGATTCGCTTCCAAAAGCCATTACAGGCAGAAGATACCGGCTGGCGCTTGCTGCCGAGGGAGGCTATGCTCCATACAAATGGAGCGGTTCTGTGGAAGGTACCGATCTCAACATCGATGAAGGTGGATTTTTATCTGGCATTCCCAAAACTACAGGAGAATATTATGCACAGCTTGAAGTTAAAGACCGGGAAGGTAATTCCAGTAGCAAAAACAACCTCAAGTTTACCGTATTGCCTGCACCCCGTGAAAAAATAGATCCACTTACGATCTTATCTGCGAATCCGTTGCCTGCCGCACAAGCCGGTGAAGATTACCAGCTTTATCTGTCGGCTACCGGAGGCACCCCGCCATACTCCTGGAAACTATCCGGTAACGGTAATAATCCTGAGAAAATAAGTCTGAGCAATAACGGCAAGCTTATGGTAAAGTATGAACAGCCAGGGAAATATGAAATTGCGGTTGAAGTAAGTGATGCGCAGAAACTTGAAGCATCAGGAAGTATGCAAATTAATGTAAAACCGGCAATCCCCGACCTTGAAATAAAAACCAATAAGCTGCCCGATGCTGTAAAGGGATTTACCTATGAAGGAGATTTAAGCGCAGAAGGCGGCTATCCTCCCTATTCGTGGAGTGTAAAAGGTGAACTCCCCGAAGGACTGACGCTTGAAGACAATAAAATCAAAGGAGTGCCGAATTCGGCCTGGCAAGGAGATATCAATATCGAACTGAAAGACAAAGCCGGCAATTCTGCTGTCAAAATTCTGGGATTTGAGATACTTGAATCAGGGGAAGGTTCAATTGTTCATAAACTTGAAATTCTAACCGATACATTACCTGTGTTACTAACCGGTTCAAGGTACGAATTCTTTATAGCAACCGAGGGCGGAGGTACACCAAAACACTGGCAGCTAAAAGGGAACCTACCCAACGGACTATCGTTTGAAAATGGCAGGTTTTATGGAAAGCCTCATGGTAAAGGAATATATACTTTCTCGGTTAAAGTATCCGATCCGGCAGGACAGGAACTTTCCGAAAATTATACATTGGTACTCAGATCAGTAGTTGAAGCCTGGTGGAAACCAATCGCAATGATTCTGGCCATTGCTACAGCAATATTCCTGCTTATCATGATCATAATTTTTATCAGGATAAGGAGATCGAAAAAGCTCGAACTAAGTATTATCACCCAATCTATACCAAATGCGAGATGTTCCTTCCCATATAAAGTGTACCTGGCAGCCATGGGCGGGGTACCTCCTTACAAATGGAGCATATCAGAAGGTAAGCTTCCTGAAGGACTGGAATTAAATCCTGAAGGAATTATTGAGGGAGAACCTTTAAAAGGAGTCAAGCTGGATGATATCCGTGAGATAAATTTTGAAATTAAAGTAACAGATTCGGTTGGCAATAGTGCCAAACAACAATTATAAAACGTAATAAAATGGCAGTATGTGATGTATGCAGTAGTCCCGGAATGGGAACATTAATAAGTGCGGAACAAATGAGATCGGCAGTATTTCAAAAGGGATTCAATCCCTTCAAATTAAAACTGGCAGCAAATGCCTATGCAATGATGGGCATAACAGATGATCAAGCATTTAATAACTGGAAAACAACAATAGTCGCACAGGATACTTCCGACTGGAATATTTGCAGCCAGTGCATGAGTGTATTGAAAGATTACCTCAAATCGGCTCCAAAACCAACAGGAGTTGCAACATCCACAGTATCGGCAAATCCTTTAATTGCATCTCAAAAGGCTAAAGAAGTTGAAGATAACTATAAAACCTCAGGAACTAAAAAGTGGTGGCAAATCTGGAAATAACAAATCGATTTATCTTATGAAAATAGAACCAAACACCGATATTGGAATGAAATCAGTTACCATCCTTGTAAATGATGACAAGGTGGAGCTTCTCGATGGTTCAGTTCTTACCGTTACAGAGCTGAATGCATCGGAGAATGCGTTCATTCGTTTATGTTCAGGTATTGATCCCAATCTTACCTATATAAATGTGTTAATGCCGGATCAAAAAGATCAGGAAATATATTTCAGGGTAAGAGATATTGGAAAACAACAGGGAATACATGTTCAAAGCGTAACGTACCGAGCTGACGAAGCATGGAATTTCTGGAAGATAAACAAAGAATCGTTTCAGCAATAATATAAAAATTTTAGCGCAATGAAATTAGAATTGATTGAAAGAGTACTTAAATCCAGTAAAAAAGTTAATGTTGTGAATTTCCCGGTTGGTGTTGAGATTTACCTTCTCAACCCGTTTCGTATCTGCAACATATCACCGGATGGCGACTGGAATAGCCTGGGAACAAAGCTTAAAACAGGATTTAACCGGTTTATGGCATTTTCCAAAATTAAAAAACTTGAAAAAGCGCCCATAGGATCCGATAAGGATATCTTGTTCAGCGAGGCGATGCAGGCAGAATTTAATAAGATCAAAGCCAGCCTTGATAAGCCTCATGCTAAGCTGGTATGGAAAATATTCTGGTTGAATCATCTTCAGGATGTGTATGATAAACTCCCCCGAGATGCTGAAGCCATTGAAATCAGGACCATGTCGGATCATTCTAAGGCTGTGATTTATCATTTTCTTGCAATCAATGATTCATTTAACCTGCTCGAAGATCCAAAATCCAAGCTGAATGTGCAATTTTGGGAAAAAGCCCTGGAATATTGGAATAATACGTTGAATGATGAAAAATTTATGGGTGAAATTTCCGATATTATTGAAACAGAAAAGAAAGCCGGAAATTTTGAACTAAGGGATTATTCGGTTGAAAAACTTCTGAACGAACTGATAGAAGCTATTTTTAACACACTTCTTTTTGTCCCCCTTAAGCTTATTGAACAGGATTTAAGCAACAGTAAAGCAGACAGCAAGCGAAGAAGTGAATGCATATCAAAATTTCTCGGGCTTATTCTGAAATCAGATCTGGGAACCGAAAAATTAAGATATGAACTTGCCAAACAGCTGAGCGAAAACAAAATTTCAAAAGAGGTCACAATCCAATTCAGTGAGGTCGCTTTTAAACAATGGGCAGATAAAGGGCTATACAGAAAACTGTATGATGTGGGAATGGAATTTATTGATAAAATCCATGAAATAACCGAGCTGCTAAAGGATGAGGCTCATGATAAGAATATACATACATCAACCTTCCTGACAGAGGTTCCCGGCATACCTAATATACATGCGCGTGTTATTTCTCCTTTACTCGAAGGAATTGAATCCCTCAAGATTGGCAACTCACAATCAGCCAGCAGGGAGTTAAAAGATAAAACATTTTTTACCCAGCTCATCCTGAGTTTGAGAATACTTACCGAGTTGAATATAGATGTTGGAACCCAGGGTGTTTTGATTAAAAACGTAAATGATATCAATAAAAGATTTTCTTTCAATAAATTAACAAAGGATCAGGTTCAATCGCTGAATAGTGAGAAAACAAACCTTAAAGAACTGGTTAACTGCGATATATGCGATAAATATTATCTGTTGCAGTATTGCTATTTCATCAACGGTGAATATGCAGATCCTGATGCTTCGTTATACAAAATTTATGAAACCCACAAAGGAATTGTAAAGTTCACAAATTATACGTTCATTCCCAGATCGAAACTGGCAGCTGATTTTCACAATTCAAAAATCAATCTCGATGTTGTTACAGAAAAAATGAGAAACAAAGTAGGTAAGGATGAGTTGATTTCGCGCCTTGACGAACTGAAGAATACCAAACCTCAGCTTGAAAAAAGCATAGCTGATCTTGAACTTAAGCTGCAACCATTTTTTACTGAAAGAAACAATATCGTGAAAAAGTTTTCAGCCAGGATGGAAGATATTGCCGCTAAAATCAAAGTCGAACAGCAGAATTCAAGAAAAGGTACAAGTTTCCTTACAAAAATTCGTCCCATAGAAATTGAGATGAATAAAAAGCAATCGGAATCTGACAATATGCCTGAAAAGCAAAACATTGATAAATTAAAGAAAAAGAAGCGTGTCAATAGCAATGTTGGCGGAATTCTGCTGGTTCTTTCCGTTGTCTATTTTATAGGCAGTATTGTTTCCTTCCACTTCTTCGGATTGTTAGGTTTAATTATTATAGGATTCATCGGACTTGTACTTATTGGCAACAGCGAGGAAGCTGTCAAGAAAATAAAGGTAGAAGAGAAAAAAATAGAGGATAGGGTGAAAAAAATCACCAAAGAGATAGAAAAACTGAAGTTAGATCTGAAAAATTTAGAAAGAGAGACCGATTTGGAAGTTGAACAGCTTTTTAAACCTGAAATCCACAGACTTGAAGAGGCTGAAAAAGAAGAGATAAATATCTACAGGTCTCAGCATGATATTGAAAATATTGAGTATGCTAAAAATGAGGTTAGCGGCGAACTTAAAAAAGTGATACAAGAGATTGAGTCAATCAATAATACGTTGAGTAACAAAGATTTGGTGAAGAAACAGCAAACAGCCAATAACCATCCCATTGCTAAATATTTTTAATCCATTGATATGAAAGCATATACAAATATAAAAGAGTTTCAATTACCAACATCCTCTGCTACACAAAATGTTGAGTTAATGATCGCCCTGGTCGGTATAATCGAGAAATTATCGGAAACAACCAAACCGGAATCCCCAATAGAGGCAGGAGAGTTGACAAAAGAAGAAGTAATAGGTCTTGCAACGAATGTATTTGCAATAGAATCGGCTATTGGAATAGCAGCTAAAGATCCTTCCCGGTTTGAATCATACTCCCGTACCATGACCATGAAGCTGAAAAAAATCTATGAACAGTTGAAGAAAAGAGAAATTGAAATAATCAATCATACAGGTGAGGCATATTTTGATACCATGAAAGTGGAGGTGCTGAGCTTCGATAAGTCACCCGATATCGAAAAGCCAACCATTACAGAGACCATCGAACCCACCATCTATTATAATGGGGAGATGATCAAGATAGGCAAAGTAATAGTAACTAAAAACAATTAAGAAATGAAGTTAAATTTAAGAAATTACCAGGCGGGAATCGACCTGGGAACAACAAATTCGGCGATATCCATTGTTGACAAGGACGGTATTAAAACCCTCGATATTTCAGGCGGACAAATGCTGTTGCCATCCTGCGTATATTTTGGAGATGACGGTACCCGATTTACAGGTATAGAAGCCATCAATAAGTTAATTCAGGATTCCAAAACCAACGGACATCAATGGTTTAAGCGTAAAATGGGCAAGGATATTCCCTTCCCTATTCAAACACTGAAAACAACCCTGCTGGCAGAAGAATTATCCGGGATCATACTTCAAAAGTTGCAACAGATTTACAATAATAGTTTTGGTGAAGATTTACGTACGGTAATTGTAACCGTGCCAGCCCGCTTTGACCTGAAAGCAGTGGATGCAACCCGGATTGCAGCAATGGGCAACTACCATCTGAATGGAACCTCAAGAGTTAAGCCCAAAAAAGAAAGTGTTTATTATGCCGACTTTCTGCAGGTTGAAACACTTATGGAACCTATCGCAGCATCGTTGGCGTATGGTATGGACAGGAATGCAAAAGATAACGGTTCATGGCTTGTTTACGACTTGGGCG
The DNA here is from genome assembly GCA_963781805.1 of uncultured Bacteroidales bacterium. Taxonomy (GTDB): domain Bacteria; phylum Bacteroidota; class Bacteroidia; order Bacteroidales; family UBA10428; genus JAFGPL01. Next base: position 5,955,243 of record CAWAHF010000004.1, on the reverse strand, counting down.
GAGGTACGTTTGATGCTGCGGTGGTTAACTACCGCGACGGTCACATGGACGTTAAATTTCATGCAGGCGATATGTCGCTGGGTGGTCATGATTTCGACCGGAAAATGCTACATTATATTGTTAAGAAGCTTAATGAACAATATGACCTGACAAACTTCGAAACCTCGGAAAAATACAGGAATATTTGCAATTACCTGCTGTATAAAATCGAACAATTAAAAATTGATTTATCGAAAGAAAAAGAGGTTGTGCTTACCATACCCAATCCTGAATTCACAGATAATAAAAATACTCCGGTGAAAGCTGAGATCGTAATTACCAGGGATGATTACAACCGGGAAGTAGGACCAATCTTCCAACGATCTCTCGAAATTTGTCTCAACTTGTTTAAAGAAAACAAAATCAATCCTTCAGATCTCGACCGTGTATTATTGGTTGGGGGACCGACCCAATATCCTTATTTCAGGGAACAGATTAAAAATCAGTTGAAAATTGATTTTGATACCAGTGTAAACCCGATGACAGCCGTAACCTTTGGCGCTGCAATATTTGGATCAACCAGGGATTTGCCTGAAGAGGTTAAGTCTGAAATTATTGAAATAATCTCGCAAACACCGGCAGACTGCAGACTGGAAATAAATTGTGTGAATCAATCATTAGCAGACTCAGAAATGGTTACCGGACAAATTATCCTTCCGGATAATAACTATCAGTCGGTTGAATCCATATCTATTTCAAGAGCTGATAAAGGCTGGGAAAGTGGAGATATTCCGGTAGATCCAACCGATGGAACATTCGCAGTGGAGGTACTATTAAAGAAAAACAGAATTAATTCCTATAAGGTTTCAGTGAATGGAAAGAATGGACAAAAATTCTCCGTTATATCAGATGAATTTACTATTATACCCATAGAGAATCCGGTCGATCATGCCCCTTATTCCTTAAATATTACAACTAAAGGAAATAAATGTAAAAAAATAATATCTAAAGATGCTCCCTTACCGGCAGAAGGTATGAATACCTTTTACACCACCGAAGAAATTAAGAAGGATTCGGGGTCGGATCAGGCAATTCTATATATTGAACTAACAGAGGGTGAAAGCGAAAATCCAGTAGATAATATTTACATCGGAACCCTGAAAATTCAGAATGAAGAGTTGAGAAGAGATTTGCCGGTGGATACCGAACTGGAGGTGTTTGTGAAGGCAAAGGCCGACCGAACTATTCTGGCTACATGCTCTATTCCGCTTACCGGACAAAGCTTTGAAGCCATTATTGAAGTCGCCAGAAGCAAAGATGATAAAAACAAGGTATTTGATGAATTTGAAAATCTGAAATCAAATTATAACCGGATAAAGGAACATGTGGAAGAAACAGGAATTTCCGAATGGAGTGTGAAGTTTAATCAGTTGAAGATAGACGACGACATAAGAAATATTGAAAATACGGTAACCGAGATTAAAAATTCAGGCGGAGACGAGCTTTCAATGTCTGATATGCTGCTCAAAGTTAATGCCATAATCACCGAGGTGAAATTGAAACTGGAAAGCTTTGAAAAGGAATTCATTTTCGTTTACACCCAGGAACGAATTAAGAAAATGAAAGATCTCCTGGCTGATGAAAATGGCGAACTCGGCAATAAAATCTCACAATTGGAGAACCAGCTAAAATCTGCCGAAGAAGAATCTTCTGTTGACAAAGCAAAATCTAATAATAAGGACCTCGATAAGTATGACAAGAAAGTAATGGGAACCCTTTTTCTATATTATTTGTATTGTTTTTCACTTACCAAGCAAAATGGATTTGTTCAGGATATAAATACCCTGAAAAAAGTAGCCTCTGAAAAATTTCTATACGATGTGGTTGCCAAAGTGCAGTTAATCATAAACGATTGGAACAGGGATATCAATGATAAAAGCATTAATTGCAATCTGCTGGGGAAATTCTACAACAAGTTTGATTATAACATCCAGAAGATTTTTAATGAGACCGAAAACAAAGAAAACTATCCTATTCCCGACTACGACAAAATAGCCACAATCTTCAACAGGCATGCCATTGTGTTTGATCATAGTATCATCAATGAAATTGCGAATATTTCCGGCGCCAAAAAGGAGTTGCTTAAAAAAGCCATTGAATTCGCAAACACCTATCTTGAAGGCAAACTGGATTTGATAGACAGCAAGCTTGATGAATTTGCAAATATGTATTATATCGATCCTTCAGTTCCCGGAAGCATTGATTCCGGTAAAATGCCGGGTGGACCTCCAATCAGATAATAACCTAAAACAAATCGCATATGAACAATACCCTTACCAATGATTTCCAAAGCCTTATGTACTATCAGAAGGCTTTGGATTACGCAAATGAAGCCTCATTTGAGAAAGCGTTGCTGAATGTGAACAAGGCAATCGACATGGATCCTAAACCCTTGTATATTCTGGCAAAAGCAAAAATTCTGGCTCAATCAGGTAATTTTTCCGAAGCAGAAAAAACTTTAGGTCTTGTTTCTTCGGATAGCGAAGAATATGTTGAAGCGATGGCTGTGAAAGATAAAATAAATAAACTGAAAAAGCCGTTGAACAGACTTAAATCCCGGATTATCACAAAAGGATTAATGAATGCTGCTGCTTTGGTTTTTCTGGTGCTTACGATTCTTTTCCTTACGTTGCTAATCAATGAAAAACGCAAAACCAACGTAACTGAAAACCTGATTGAAATATATCAGAAAACCGCGACTATTTCGGCAGAAGTTGATAAACTGAATACCTTGTTAAATTCCAAAGAACTGGTAGAGAAAAAAGATTTGCTGACACTACAGTCCAAACTGATTGACAGTCTGAATATTGAATTTAACAGCATCCGGAGACAGTTGAATAAGATCAATAGCAATTCTGTGAGTACAATGCATAAACTCGACGCGTTGGATACAGATCTTAAATCTCTGCGTGTTCAGGAAAAATAACCATGATGTTTTAAACCTAATTCAATATCTATGAAAACCCGGAATATTTTTATTTTTATTTTCATATCCGTTTTGTTCGTGCATCCTTTAGTATATTCTGGAACAAAACCGGCAAAAGACATCTATTTGCTGGTAGATAACTCCGGAAGCATGAAGAAGAATGATCCCGGATTTCTGGTAAAAAAGGCAATTACCAGGTTGGTAGGTTCTCTTGACAGCAGTTCTCGATTGGGAATTTATTTGTTTGATGAAAAGCTTCTTCAGACAATTCCGCTGACCATGCTTGACAAATCTGTCAACCGTGAAAAATGCATTAAAAGTCTGGATTATATAACCTATAAAGGAGCCTTGACAGATCTTCCTGCAGCAATGGAAAAAGCGCTGTATGAACTAAAACATAATACGGATTCGGACAGCTACCGTTCTATTATTTTCATTACCGATGGTTTTATTGATACGGGAGACAAAATTAAAGATGCGGAAAACCGCAAATGGCTCATAGATAGCTTTGCAGAAGACGCTAAAAAATCGGGAATTAAAATATTTGGTGTAGCGTTTACAGAAAATGCAGACTATCAGCTTATTCAGAGCCTAACCACCAAAACATCAGGTGAATACTACCGGGCGTTAAAAAGCGCTGATATCGGACCTGTATTTAACCAGATTATTCAGGCAATTAATGCACCAAAACAGGTATTGAGTGATGAAGAGATACCTTCCGTGGTTATAGTAAATCCTAGTGATGAGGGTGGTATTAATATTAAGATGATAGGTATAATTCTTGGCGGTATCCTTATTCTGTTTGTAATTTTCTTTTTGATCCTCAGAAAATCACAGAAAAATAAAGGAGTCCCCGGTATTGCGGATGGAGGCAAAATCAAAAACTTCATTCCATCGGCTAAATTGATTGATTTGGATAAAATAACCGGGAAGGATGAAATAGGGATTACGGAAGAAGTAACCACCATTGGAAGAGCGGAAGGAAATACCATCTGTCTTGAAAATGCCGAAAAGAATATCTCAGGATTAAGTCATGCACAGATCATTTTTAAGGATAACCTGTTTTACCTGAAAGATCTTTCTACCAATTACACAAAACTGAATGACAAAAAACTGGAAAAGAAAGAGTTATTCCCGTTGAAAAACGGAGATATCATCGGCATCATGAAATATAGGTTTCAATTTATTCTGCCCGAAATCTATGGTCAGACTGAAATCGTTGACGAGCAGGGATCAGAAATAAGTAAAACAGGCACTACCATTGAACCGGGAGGAAATGAGGAAAATCCTCCGCTTTCCAGAGCAGGTTCAAATCCTGAAATCATTCCCGAAGAAGATAAACCGGAAGATAAAAAGCAAGATCCCGGAGCGGCTTCAGATCTTAAATCGGTTAAAAATCAGTCTTCTTTTTTGGATGAGAATCCATCGAATGAACAACCTTCGGATGAAGAAGAGGCTACGTTGGTTAAGCCCGAGGGTTGTCCGAATCACCCCGACAGGGAACCAACAGATGTGTGTATGGAATGTTATAAACCGTTCTGTAAAGAGTGCTTAACAGAAGTAAATCAAAAACTTGTATGCAAAGCGTGTGCAGCTAAACTTTCCTAATGAATTAGACAGTTTTGAAAATTAGTGTTGAAATATTATCTGGTCCTGAAGCCGGTAAGGTATTTGTTTTCGATCAACCTGCAAATCTGTTGGTTGGCAGATCAAAAGAGGCATTAATTCAGACAGGAAGTCAGGATAAATATGTTTCCAGGAATCAGTGCATACTTGAAATAGCTCCTCCAAACTGCATGTTACACCATTTAAGCACAACCAACGAAACCAAAGTGAATGATATCCCAGTTCAGGAAGCAGCCATTAAGCATAATGATATTATCAAAATTGGTTTTACCTCCCTGAAAATCAGTATTGAAAAAGAGTTTCAACAACATATTGTAACCTGCAAAAAGTGTAAGGCTGAATTTGAAGTTCCCGCTATTCACAGTAACATTGATTTATGCGATAACTGTGTTTCGGGCGAATTAAATGCAGCCATTGCCTCAACCATCGAAAAAAAATATACATGCCAGGTGTGCGGTTCCGACCTGACACTAAGGGCAAATTCAGATGGCAAAGCACATCGTCTGTCAGACAGGGTAACTTATCTCTGTGAAAACTGCCTCCCGGATAGAGAATATCTGAAAGGTGACTGCATTGGAGATTATGAATTAATTAAGTTTCTGGATCATGGCGGAATGGGAGCTGTTTACATAGTTTATCACACCAAAACAGCCCGAATGCTTGTTTTGAAAAAAATTGAAGGGCTGAATACCAACGAGCTTGTAATTAAACACTTCATTCGTGAGATAAATGTGCACAAATCGCTGAGTCATGAAAACATTATCCAGTTTATTGACAGTGGGATACAAGGATCAATTCCGTTTCTGATAATGGAATTTGCAAATTCAGGCTCGCTTGAAAACTTCATCGAAGAAAAAAATGGACAGATTCCCATAAAAGAATGCGTGAATTTTATGATTCAAAGCCTCCGCGGATTGAAGTATTTACATGATAATAATTTCATTCACAGGGATATCAAGCCCGGAAACATTCTATTGCATAAAACCAACGGTGAGAAATTTGCCAGAGTTACCGACTTTGGGCTGGCAAAATCTTACAGGAATGCTTCGGGATCAGTCTTGACAAAGGTAGGAGAGCGCAAAGGCAGTCTGTTATTTATGTCTCCCGAACAAATTACAAATACCAAAGATGTTGATCAGAGAGCCGATATATATTCTATGGGCATTACATTTTATTATTTACTTACAGCAGGGATGCCTTTCCTGTATCCTTCATGTTTTGAATTGAATTCTTTAAAAAAACAATATGGCAGAAACCGGGAAAAACTTCTCAGAGAACTCAATAAATTAGGTTTTAATAATAATGTGCTGGGCATCATATTGTCTGAAAAGTTTATCCCTGTGGAGAAGAAATTACCGGATATTGATGCAGAACTGGCAAAAATTGTAAATAAATCTATCTGTAAAGAGATTGATAAAAGATATCAGCATGTGGATGAGATGTTGAATGATTTGGAAAAATATTACTAGGTTGAAACCAAGGTCACCTTCACTAGATGTTTCGGATTTTAAAAAAGCCGGGTTGATCAATGGCGACGGTATATGAAGGTCTATATTAAAACAAAACAAAATGCGTTTATTTAAAGGTAAAAATTCAGAAAAATGTTACGGGCTTACCAACGTGGGGAAAGTACGAACAGGCAACGAAGATTATATATTTTACAGTTGCAAAGATTATTATTATATTCTCGCCGACGGCATGGGAGGTCATAATGCCGGAGAGATTGCCAGCAAGGAATCGGTTTTATATATTAAGAATAATCTGAGACTGCAATCACTTTTTAAATCGGAACAAGATATAGGAACCAGCATGTCGGAACTTTTTTTGGGTGCTCATCAGCATCTTATCGATTTGGCCAGGAAAAATCCGGATTACAGAGGAATGGGTTGTACGCTTTGTCTGGTGGTTCTGGAAGGTATGATAATGCATGCATGCCATGTTGGAGATTCACGAATTTATGTAATCGATCAGACAAAAATCGGGCAGATTGGAACCGATCACTCTGTTGTGGCACAAGCCGTAAAAAATGGTCATATGACACCAGAGGAAGCGAAAGAAAGTACTATTCGTAACAAGCTCACCATGGCCATTGGAGCTCCGGTAGAAGTGGTTCCCGAATATACAACCAGGGAACTTAAAGAAGATGAAATCATTTTAGTCTGTTCTGACGGACTTTGGGATATGGTATCTGATGAAGAAATTCATCGGATAACGTTATCCGGCATAAACGCTGAAAAAATAGCTGACGGGCTCCTTCAGGCTGCTTTGAATGCAGGCGGTTCAGATAATATTTCAATAATTGTTATAAAACCATAAAAAATCAGCTTATGATTACCAGAACTGGTTATTCCAGATATGAGAAAAATGACAGGATTCGCGATTTTATAGAAGTAAAGGACATTTTTGAGGGGGGCCTGGGTAGAGTTTATATTGGTTTCTGTCACAAACGAATGAAAAAAATTGTGGTAAAAACCATCAAAGAGGTTATCTGGGACAGGTATAAATTGTTTGAAAGCTGGGAATTCCTGAAGGATTCAATTATCGAAAATGCCATTGATGATACTAAAATTGTACAACTTGGCGATTATATTTTACTGGCCCTGTTCAGAGAAGCAAGACTTTCGTGTCAGCTCACCGGACATATGAACCTGGTAAGCGGTTTGGATTTCTGGTGGACCGAAAGCGGTCAGATTTTCTTTGAATGTGAATATATTGAAAACAGTATCGATCTGGAAAAAAAATACCAGGATATTTTTGGTAAAACAGGAAAATCAACCATAGGCATTCTACAATCGCTTCATATTGCCATAAGTTTTGCCAATGCATTTATTTACATCAACGACGAGATTATCAAGGCTTACAACCGTTCTATCGCAAGCAGTACCCAAAGAGCCATCAGTTTTGTCCACAGGGATATAAAACCCGAAAACATATTGATTACCGGTAAAAATATTCCCAAAATTATAGATCTGGGATTATCAAAGTTTATCCTTGCAGGCGGTTCCTATTCCAATTTTATGGCTACGCCGCCCAAAGCAGGCACATTTGATTATATGTCTCCCGAACAAAAAATTCATTTTGATAACGTCATTCCGTCATCGGATATTTATTCCTTTGGAGCAACCTTATACCGGATGCTGGGAGGTAATTTGGGCAACCTGAATCATCGCATGAATGAAAAGGATATTGAACCGGTTCAAGGAATTCCGGATGAATATATGCAGATCTTAAATAAATGTCTCCAGGTAAGTCCTCATAACCGATATCAAAATTTTTATGAACTTAAGAAAGAGTTGGTTCATCTGATCATAAGCATTGCCAAAGGAAAGGTTAAGATTGCAGAAAACCTTCGATGCAAAATGTGCGGTTGTGTACATAATACCAAAGGACGCAAATCGGCCCTTGAATTATCCAAATCCAAGTCGAAGAACGATCATCATTTTGTACTTATTCCTTCAGGTGAATTTTATAAGGGATGCAAAAAAGAGCATGCCGAGCAATTGGTGGGAAAATTTAGCCAGTATATCAGTAAATCGGGATTTAAAGAACAATACGAAAAAGTTTACCTGAACGAATTTGAAATAGATATTTATCCGGTCACAAATATGCAATATCTGAATTTTGTCAAATCAACCGGTTACAGCCCGATTCCGGATCACTGGAACAGGGACCTCAACAATGCTTTTGAAGAGTCTATTGCCAATCATCCGGTAGTGAATGTCTCATACGATGATGCACAGGCATACTGCAATTGGCTGGGTTACAGGCTGCCTACCGGCGAAGAATGGGAAAAATCAGCCCGTGGTACTTCCGGCAATCTGTATCCGTGGGGAGATGTGTATTCATCTGCCTACTGCAACTCGGCAGAATCAGGACATCGCAATACAGTGGCTGTAGCTGAGTATGAAAACGGCAGAAGTCCTTATGGTTGTCATCATATGGTAGGCAATGTTTCTGAATGGGTAAACGAATCCCATCCGGAGAATGAAAGCTACAAATATCTTCGTGGCGGATGCTGGGGCGACTCCTGCGAATTGTTCGGCCTGCCCTTTGTACATGATTTGGCCGTGAACAGCAACCAAAAGCACAATACCTTTGGATTCAGGGTTGCACGGGAACCCGATAGAAAATCATCCATCGGTAGTACAGAAATTGTACAGGAAGATGAAAGATGCCCGGTTTGTAACGGTGAACTGGAATCATTCGATGTTTCAGATTTAAAAATTCCTGAAAACAATGTTTATACCTGGATAGGTTTTTTTGATACCAATAGTGTGTAATATGCCATAACTAAAAAACTTTTATCAATCTTATCATAAAAATAAATAATAAAATGGGACTCTTTAGCAATTCTTCAAAACCACAATTTATGGGATACCAGGAAGGTGGAAACGGAACTAAGTATGAAATGTATAAAAGTACTTCTGCAGAAGAAGCCAGAAAATTTCTGGAAACCAAAACTGTTACACAACCTATGTACTATGTGATTGTAGAAACTCCCGAAGGAAACTGGGGGAAAGACAAGGAAGGTCTCTATCTCGAAAAGTTACTTCCGTTTCAAACAGATATCTCCAAAAAAAATTGTACAGGATCAATTAATGGTTTTCCATCTTTATTTAGCCTAAGCACTGCCCTTCAAAAAATCTCAGACAACTTTATATGTCATGTGAGCTGCGGTAAATGCGGACATATATGGGAAGACGGACTCAGGTATCAGAACCTTACCATCGTAAAGTGTCCTAAGTGCAAAGTTTACAATGAAATAGATACGAGTAACATACATGCATATTAATCAGATGAAATTGGATTTCAAAGAACACCAATATCTGCTGATTTAGATGCTCTATAAAATGAAGATGAAAAAATTGTTCGTCATGGTTGGAATCGTTTAACATCAGTTTAATAAATAATTCATATTCACCCAAATACTTAATAAAATGTCAAAAAATTTAAGTTTAATTGAAAAGATTCTGGAAAATTCAGAAATCTATTCGAAAACAAAAGCAGCCTTGCTTTTAAAAGTGTGTATGCTATCCAGAACTTTTTTGCCCGAATCATTCGATGATTACTGGGCAAAACTAAAACCGATGAAAGATTTACTGCCCCTTGATTACAAAAAAGATTATGATTCTCTGCAAAAAGCTTTGGAACCTCACACCCAAAGTAAATCCAAAGGATTTGTAGCAGAATTGACAGCAAAGATTTCAGAGGCTGCAAATGACAAAGAAAATGCGGCTATTATTCTAAATGAGTGTGAGAAAAACCTTCGAAAAAAATGGTGGATCGGTGGTAAGTCAGTTGCCTGGATTGCCTTGATTAATGCATGGTTACCCCTTGAAAGAAAGAACTCAATCCGGTTGCTTCAAAAAGTGAATGGTGAAACCCAGAAAGATTTCTTATTGCGCTGGAACGAAGAAAAAAGTCTTTCGGAAGATGAATGGAATGATGTACTGAAATCGCTGAGCGTCACATACACCATCGAAAAAATCATTGAAGAAATTCTTACAAAATCAGAATCAAAGGTTCAGGTTTCAGAAAAAATTGCTAAAAAAATTGCATTCTATTTGAGAAATAGCATGGTATCACCTGCCGGAACTGAAGACGAAAAGAAAGAAACACAGGCTTTTAAAAATTATATGTCGCTTGTAGTTGATACCGAAAAACATAATTCGGAAGTTTCAATCGCCCTGATGAAAGACCTGTATAATTTTGCAGTGAAAAATAATCAGGTTTTTGAAAGTGATTATTTAAAAGGCTTCACTCTCGTTGCCAAAGTTTTAAATAACTGGGTTGTATTAAAATCTCATCACGAAAGCGCATTAACGTATATCGAAGAAGTTACCCCTGCCTATTTAAAAGATCTTGCTTTATCGCAATGGTTTGGCAACCTTCCAAATACACCTGAAGAAGCCGTTGAAGCTTATACCCTTATGAAGGAAAAAGTCGGTTCGCTGTTTGAGGCAGAATCCAATTTCTATGTACTGTTAATCGCCGGAAAACTCTTTGATACAGCATTTGAGCTGGCAAAAAAATCGGCCAACCACGACAAACTGATACCCCACCTCACCAGAGCCATTATTTTTGAATTTCCTGATGAAGCCTCAAAATATATAGAAAGTCCCAATCAGGATACAAATCCGCTGGAATACTTTTTTATGCTTTCCAATACGGATGAACGAATAGAATACCTTAAAAAAATTACATCCAACGGCAACCAATCTTTGCCAGACGTATTCTGGAGAAAACCAACCCTTGACGATGGAATCACCAAGAAGAACAAAGATTCGTTGTACAATTATTATATGAAAACAACGGCAAAAAATGAGCAGTTTGGTGTATTCCTAAGAATGCATCGTCATCAGTACTATACCTGTGATAATTTTGATAACTTCCTGCTGGTCACATTAGTGAAATGGCATGATCAGCAACCTGAGGAAGTTGACAGCCTGTTGGAAAAAATGTGGAATAAGATAAAACCGGATGATAGTGATATAAAACTGGATTTGTTTCGTAATTCCATCTTTGAACGGTGTAGAAATGTATTGTGTGCCAGTCCCGAAAAACTATTTGATTATATTAAATGGATTAACAATAAACTTGTTAAAAGTTCATATCAATGGACAGTGGGACAAATGTCATACACACTTTCATTGAAAAGAGAAACGCTATTTTTGTACTGTATACTTTCAGCTCAAAAAATCGCTAATTATTCTGCCAAAAAATGCGATGAGATTATCCTGTATGGAATGAATAATTTTGTGGATCAATTCGGTTTCAGTGAAAACCTGGTGAAAGTTGCCGCAGAGATTTACGCATCCGACAAAGGTTTAAGCGCACTTGACTATAAGATGAACCTGAAAGATGAGATTTACAAGGTATGGGAAATTGGAATAGTTGAGGCCAATATTACCAGGATGGCACAGGAAATGCTTGAAAAAAAATCGGTAACCGCAACTGTATGAAAATTAAAACAGAAAAACAGTTCTGACCCCGGTTTAACCCGCATTATTGGCTTCGCCGGGCTTAAGGTTCATAAATTTTGTAAATTTCATGTATTTATTAAACATTATAAATCCCAGGTTAAAACCTGGGGCTATTGAAAATCAAATCTATGAACATTCTAGATATATCGAACTCACGTTAAATTATGAATTAAAATGCGGATTAATCCCGACTTAGGGAAACTTAATTTTGGGTATCCAAAATATTAGTTGAATTAAGGCGCAACCGATCTCACAGCCTGTTCCGATTTATCGGAAACCGGAGGAAGTAACTTTGTTACTGTCGGAGACAGAGAAAATTACCTGTGTCCCCAAAACTTTCTTTTAATCTGTCAACGTAGGATTAATTTTAACGTACCTGAACTTAGGATTGCTTTTCAAGTTCGATCAGGATTTTTTTATTTAACAGGTTGATGTCTTCAGAATCTGCAGATGAAATAATGCTTTCTTTTTGTGATTCATTTATTTCCAATGCCGTATGAATATTCTCCTTTGCTATGTCCAGAAACTGCTTTCGGTAAAAGTCCGAATTGGAGGTGTGTAATCTTACCGTTTTATAATGTTCCGATTTTTTAATGGTCTCAAGCTGAGACTCAACTATTTTCAGTACTTTTTCAAGCATACTGATTTCCTCTTTTGCATTTATAATTTTTTCGCTCAGACTTTTTCCGGGAAAAGAAGAATCAGGAATTCGTTTTATCTTCAGCAGTTCATCAACAGCTTGTTCGGAATAATCCAGAATTGAATTTCCCGAAGCTATACTGTCAAATAAGGGCAATGCATTACTTACAACGGAATCTGCATAGAGTTTTCTGATTTTTGAATCCAGCCCCAAGGCAATTTTCTTTAAGTCCAGTTTAGTAAAACTTTTATTATGTTCAGAGCCATCAGCATTAAATCCTGTCCTATCTTTAGCGCTTCCTCTTAATCCCTTTGAATTTTGGAGTCTCTGCACGATTCGGTTTGTCTCAATAAAATAGTTGTAAGGCAATTCTACATTTTTCGACCACTCTTTTACCAGAATGCCGTAACCTTCGAGCAATTTATTCAGTTCATCCACTTTATCTGCCAGCTCAAGTTTTCTGTCAGCCCATTGGATTTTAAGTACAATAAAAGCTGATTTTTCTCTTAATTCCCCTTGTTTTCTTATGTCCAGGGTATTCCTGCTACTCAGAAATTCCCTGGTCTTTCTTGAAAAAATCGACTCCAGGTGCAATTTTTCTTTCAGGATATCGCGAATTAATTCCCTGAAAATTTCAATATCCGTAAGCGCCGGATAGAACTCACTCATTAGCTGGAAAAGGTCTTCAATATCCCTGAAATCGCGAAGATCCAACTTGAATTTTATCTTGTTGATATCACTTAAAAATGTTTGGGTAACTTTTTCAATTGTCATGTCTGCAAATAACATTTTGGCAACATTATCAATACTTGAGTCGGGAAGATTGAGGATTTCTTTTTCAAAAGATGTTTTCAGGCAAAGAATTACACTCTGCAGGGTATTCAGATGAAAAAATTCTGCACACCTGAGCAGTGTCACAGCAGAAGGCCATCCCGATGTTTCAAGGTATTTTTTTACCGCAGACCATTTTCCGTCAAAAACGGGATTATCATCATACCCGTCTTCTGCAATCAACTTAATGAAATTTTCATGATCAATTGCCAATTGTTGTTGCCTTAGTTTTTGGTCGACCGACCAGTAAACTTTTTGGCCCGGAGTAATATAAAATCTCCAGTCATCAATAAATTTCTCATCCCGTTTTGAAATGTCCCAGAATTCACATAAATGTTTTATATCATGTTGAAAAAGCACCATGAGGTATAAATAATTTGAATTTTGATTTCTGTAATTAAAATAGAATGATAATTTTGAACCTTGTAACAAATATAGTTAGTTGACAGATAATATGGTAAAATAACACACAAAACTTATGGACAGTATTTCTATTGGTATTAACTGGGCGTGGATAATCGCCGCAAACGAAGCAGTATTTTGTAAAAGCACATTGATAGAACCGGAACATCTGTTGCTTGGAATCTTCAAAATTGTAGATGTTTCAAAAGATCTTGACAGGTTCATTCCTGATCTGGATCAGACAGAAAAAACCCAGATTGTTGCCGAAACCAACCCCTTGTTGCATATTCTTGAACAGGAAAACAAAATTAAACTTACCGAGCTAAGAAGAAACGTAAGACTTTTGGTGCAGCGTCAGGGAGAGCAGCCTGCCAAAGAGCAGGTAAGCAGATCTGAAGAAACCAAAAAAATCTTTGATAAATTTTCAAATTATGTCGATTATAAGGGGGTCGCACCCAATTTAAATATCTTCCTGTCGGTATTGCTTTTGGAGGGACACAGGCGAATAAGCGAACTGCTCGCTCCTTATAAAATTGATATCGATAAAATCATAAATGATCTGAAAAATGGGGTCACTCCTCAGGATTCAAAATCACAACCTAAAGCGGGCAAAAATTTTTCGCAATATGGCAGAAATCTTACACAGCTTGCCCGTGATAACAAACTTTCGGAAGCAATTGGCAGAGAAAGCGAAATTCGTGAATTGGGAAGGATTCTGCTGCAGAAAACGAAGCCCAATGCTTTGATAATAGGCGAAGCCGGTGTTGGCAAAACTGCTGTTGTAGAGTCGTTTGCCCTTATGTGTGCAAAAGGTCAGGTTCCCGAAGGTTTGAAGAATAAGGAAATATTTGAATTATCGGTTTCCTCGTTAATTTCGGGCGCAAAATACAGGGGAGATTTTGAAGAACGACTGAACAATATTTTGAATGATGCCATTCAACAAGGTACCATCCTGTTCATTGATGAATTTCACAACATCATGGGTGCAGGAGGAGGTATGGATGGATTGATGGATGCATCAAATATTCTTAAACCATTTCTTGCAAGGGGAGATATCCAGGTAATTGGGGCCACTACCATCAGCGAATACCGCAAATATATTGAAAAAGATGCCGCTATTGAAAGAAGGTTCCAACTTGTACATATAAACGAACCGGATGCTTTTCAAACCACTGCCATTCTTAATAAGCTGGTTCCCGGTTATGAAAGTCATTACAAAGTAAAAATTTCACCCGATGCCGTTGAGGCTTCGGTAAAACTTTCCATTACCTATTTACCTGCATTGCATCTGCCTGATAAAGCCATAAGCATTCTGGAGAGCGCCTGCTCAAGGAAACTTTTCCCATCGGTAATTATCGGACAGGACGACGAGGATGGCATACTCATGAATAGCAGCGGGACCGAAGTAACGGAAGAAGATGTTTTTAAGGTTATTTCGAAACGATGTAATGTTCCTGTAGAGATATTAAATCGCAGAAATACCAATAAACTCCTGGATATTGAAAAATCTCTGAAATCTGAGATTGTGGGACAGGGCCATGTGATGGACGAGATTGCAGAAAACCTGCGTATGGCAGAGGCCGGATTGAATTCCCCTGAAAAGCCGAAAGCTATATTTTTGTTTGTGGGACCCACAGGTGTTGGAAAAACTGCGACCGCTAAAGCGTTGGCTAAACTGTACTTTGGCAGTGAAAGTAACCTGGTGAGGTTTGATATGTCTGAATATCATGAAAAGCATCACATCGATAAATTTATTGGCGCACCTCCCGGATACATTGGTTCGGATGAAGAGGGCCTGTTGATTAAAAAAGTCCGTACGAATCCGACATGTGTTGTGTTGTTCGATGAGATTGAAAAAGCGCATCCGGAAGTACAGGATATTTTTCTGCAAATCCTTGACAATGGAATTCTCACCGCATCAAACGGCCGAACTGCAAGTTTCAGGGATACGATTGTAATTTTCACCAGCAATCTTGGGGTTGCATCTAAAAAAACTCAGAAAAAGGTTGGTTTCACAAACGATGAAGGTGAAATGGGTGCAGGTGAACTTTCTGAAATGAAAAGTAATTACCTGGGAGCGGTGAAAGCATTTTTCAAACCTGAATTTATCAACCGGTTGCAAAAAATTCTGATATTTAATAAGATAGGGAGAAAAGAAATAGGAACAATTGTAGATAAACTTATTGAAGAAATAAACAACCGGTTATCGAGAAATATGATTTCAGTTCTGCTGGATGAATCCGCGAAAAACCATATTATTGAATTGGGATTCAATGAAGAATACGGAGTACGATACCTTTCAAGGACAATCGATAAAGAGATATCTGCTCCGGTGAGTAAAATTATACTTGAAAAGAAAGTCACACATGCAGTAATAAAAGTGCATTCTGATAATAGCGTCTTATATTTTCAAATAGAACCGGCTTCTTCCGGGAATATCTGAGATTGATTTCTGATTATTCATCTATTCTTCCGAAAAAAGGTGTGTATAAAAAAACATTATTGAACGAATAAATAATATAACGTCCCTAAAGGGACTTATATACAAATTTTAACTTTATGTCTACCAATATCTTGTCCCTATCGGGACAGTCCCGTTAAGGATATAATATCGGTAGAACAAAAAATGACCTATAGTTATAAGTCCCTTTAGGGACGTAATAAAAACAGGCATTTCGAGAATTTATATATATTTAACCAGTCAGTAATGATAAAAAAAGTAATATTAAACCATCATTTCTAAAAACCTAAAATCCTTAAACAAATGAAAATTACCAATCAGATTCGAATGGCGGTAATATTTTGTTCTGCCGTAATTATCTTGTTTTCGCTTGCAATGGCATTTGATTTTGTACTTAAAAGCTTTCAATCGTTTAGCGGGAAAGAGCAAATTGTAAATCAGGTATTATTACTCTTATGTGGAAGTTTTATTCTTTATGTGATTTCAGTTTATTCCCGGCAAAAGGGTTTGACCAATCTTGCCGGTTCTTTTATATCATTATTGATCTTAAATATTATTTCGTCTGTTTTTAATATTGTTCATCAACTTGGATATTTTCAGCTTAACTATAAAGCATTAGGAGGTATATATGGATTCTTTGGATTAATCAGGTTCATCCTTTATATTGTCATCCTTATTTCGGCAACAAACAGCATGAGTTTGCAAATAAAAGGAATAAAAGCCATCAATCAATATGCCATTGCTTGCCTGGTTGCAATTATCGTATCCTATTTTGGGACAAGAATTATTGTAAACATGGGACAAATAGCCTATACTTCACTTATCTCAATATTCTATGCGATACCTTATATTTTTATTTTACGCTTTGCAATGCAGATTAAAGAAGATACGCTCTGACAGATAGCATAAGATAATATCTTTTTAACGGACCAGACGTTACTATAATTCCCAATGTAAAAAAAAGGTTTCTTTACACATTCATTCCAATTCCAATAGTTTACGTCTATTACATTGTTGTTCAATGTTTTGGTGATTTTTTGTGGTTTGGTGCCTTTGTGGCTATTTTAAATACAAGCTTTTCGAAATTATAAACCACAGCCTTGCACTTAGTATTATTTTTCCATAATTTTAGGGAATAGGTTCCGTTTTTTTGAGACATGAATAATTGATATTGAATTATGATATAAATCATCCTTTGATTAGCCTTAAATCATTCAATTTTCATTACTTTTGTGTTTTCGAAATAACAAATGTAAATATCTGTAAATCAATGAATCTACTCGACAAAATAAAAGAGAATGCTCAAAAAAACAAACAACGTATTGTTTTGCCCGAAGGTTATGAAGAACGCACGGTCAGAGCCGCAGATATAGCCTTGGCAGAGGGAATTGCAGATATTATCCTTCTTGGAGACATTCCATCTATCAGACAAAATGCTAGCCAACTTGGATTAAAACATATTGAGAAAGCAACCTTGATTGATCCGTCTACATCTGAAAAAAGAGATACATATGCAGATTTGATGGTTGAACTCAGGAAATCTAAAGGTTTAACCAAAGAAGAAGCGCTTAAACTTTTAGACAATCCACTCTATTTTTCTACACTAATGATTAAGAGCGGTGATGCCGACGGAGAAGTAGCCGGAGCCGATAATGCCACCGGAGATGTGCTGAGACCTGCTTTTCAGTTTGTAAAAACACTCCCGGGAATTACAGTTGTTTCCGGGGCTTTCCTTATGTTTCTGAAAGACAGGGAATTTGGTGAGGATGGGTTGATGGTATTTGCCGATTGTGCAGTTCATCCGAGTCCTACTGCACCGGAACTAGCCCAGATTGCTATTTCCACAGCCAGAACCACCAGGGCAATCGCGAAAATTGAACCACGTATTGCCATGCTTAGTTTCTCAACCAAGGGCAGCGCCAAGCACGAAATGGTGGACAAGGTGGTGGAAGCCACCAGGATTGCTAAAGAGCGTGATCCATCGCTAAAAATCGACGGAGAACTTCAGGCAGATGCCGCTATTATCGAAGCTATTGGAAAAAAGAAATCTCCCGGAAGCGCAATTGCAGGCAAAGCCAATGTGCTTATATTCCCTTCGCTGGAAGCGGGCAATATTGCTTACAAACTGGTGGAACGACTGGCTCATGCAGATGCCATCGGGCCTATCCTGCAGGGGATGGCTGCCCCTATCAATGATTTGTCGCGTGGCTGTTCGGTCAGCGACATAGTCAATCTGATTGCAATAACAGCCAATCAGGCCATCGATACAAAAAATAAATAAATTATAAAATACAAAGCATGTCAGATATCATAGTCGAATCCATTGAGGAATATGGACTAAGTAAAAAAGACCGTCCCAAACAACTATTTTCAAAGGTGGGTATTGTGGGGTGCGGCAGTGTTGGCCAGAATATAGCCATGATGATTAGCGCAAAAGAGTTAGAAGTAATATTTATTGAATTGTCAGAGGAAAAAATCGACTATGCCTTTTGCAGAATGGAAGCCGAGCTGAATCATATGATAGATCACTGGGGGATGACACCCGGTGAAAAGAGATCGATCCTCTCGCGGATTCATGGTTTTGTGGGTTACGAGCACCTGAAGGGATGTGACCTGGTCATTGAAGCTATCCGATCAAAAACCCGTGAACAAAGGGTTACCTGCAGAAAGGAAGTGTTTAAAAACATTGAAAAATATGTTTCCACAGACGCTATCATAGCCACCAATTCCACCACCATTGTAGTTACCGAATTATCCTCCGAACTCGAAAATAAAAACCGATGTGTAAGTCTCCATTTTCTCACTACTTCGCCGGGAGCTAAAATGATTGAAGTAGTGCGTGGGTTGTATACCTCCGACGAAGTGTATACCAGAGTGTGTAAATTTGTGAGCATGCTCGGTAAGGAGGTTATACCTGTAGAGGAATCGCCTGGTTTAATAAGTGTAAGATTGTTTGTTGCCCTGGTAAATGAGGCCTGTGAAGTACTCATGGAAGGTGTGGGAACCAGAGAAGACATTGATAAAACTATGCGTATCGGGCTGGGTCTTACGTTAGGTCCTTTCGAACTGGCAGATAAAGTAGGATTGGATAAGGTGGTCAGATGGATGGATAATTTGTATCACGAATTTGGCGACATAAAATATAAGGCCTCACCGGTAATTAAAAAACTGGTACGAGCCTTGCAGTACGGCCGGGGTTCCGGTCAGGGATTCTATAAATATGACGAAACAGGAAGAAAAATTTCTTAATTAAAATAACTCTACTCCATGAAAGTTCTTGTATTAAATTGCGGTAGCTCTTCGATAAAATTCCAGTTATTTGAGATGCGTAAACAACATGTGTTGGCAAAAGGAGTTGCTGAAAAAGTTGGCCTGAAAGGTTCTTTTGTGAAACTTGAAAAAGAAAATGGTGAAAACGTAAAATTCGAAGGTGAAATTCTCGATCACCTTATTGGTATAGAATATATTCTGGGAATTATTACAAGTCAAAAACACGGCTGTTTAAAAAATCTGAACGAAATTGAAGCCGTAGGTCACCGTGTGGTAAATGGTGGAGAGAAGTTTGCCCACAGTTCCTTTATTGATGATGAGGTTCATGCTTCTATTGAAAAATATTGCGAGATAGCTCCGTTACATAATCCTGCAAATCTTAAAGGGATAAATGCAGTAAGTCTTTTAATGCCTGGAATACCTCAGGTAGCTGTTTTCGATACCGCTTTTCACCAGACTTTACCTGAATATGCCTATATGTATGCGATACCATATTCGTTATACAACAAGTATGGAATCAGAAAATACGGTTTTCACGGTACAAGTCATTACTATATCAGCCGACGGGCCTGCCAGATTCTGAATGTAGATATCACTACGAAAAAAATCATTACCTGTCATTTAGGAAATGGAGCATCTATGGCTGCTGTAATGCATGGAAAATCTATGGATACGTCCATGGGATTCACTCCTCTCGAAGGACTGATTATGGGAACCCGTTCGGGCGATGTGGACCTTGGGGTTATGAATTTCATTATGGATAAGGAAGAGATTGGCCTTTCACAGGCAAATACACTGTTCAACAAGCAGAGCGGCATGCTTGGAATTACAGGTATTTCGTCTGATATGCGCGAAATCGAAGATGCTGCGTTTAATGAAAATAACGAACGCGCCAAACTGGGTCTTGAGATGTATCATTACCGAATTAAAAAATATATGGGCGCCTATGCTGCTGCCATGGGAGGTGTGGATATTATTATATTTGCAGGAGGAATCGGTGAAAACGGACCTGAAACAAGAGAAGAAGTCTGCAAAGGTCTTGAATTCATGGGAGTTAAGTTTTCAGCAGAAAAAAACAAAGGCAAACGAGGAAAAGAGGTTATCATTTCCGATGATACATCGGCTGTAACTGTAATGGTAGTGCCTACAAACGAAGAACTTGTGATAGCAGAAGACACGTTGAAAATTGTCCAGGAAATGAAAGAAAAAGGGATGATTCATGCAACTTAAATCGTTACATCATCTTCTTGAAACCGCAAAAAAGAAACCGGCCAGAAAAATTGTTGTACCCTGTGCCGGATTTTTCGAAGTATTAAAAGCTTTGAAACTTGCATTCGACGAAAAACTTATTATTCCCATTCTTATCGGAGATAAAAAAGAAATTGAAAAGCTGTCCCCTACCCTTGGATTCGATATTTCAGCGTTTGAGGTATATCATGAAATCGATGAGCTTAAGGCTGCTGAACTGGCAGTTAAACTAATCCGTGAGCATCAGGCGGATATCCTGATGAAAGGAATGATTAGTACCGGCAGTTTTTTAAAACCTGTAATTCAAACACACACGGGATTAATTAACAACAAACTGATAAGTCATTTTGCACTGTTTGAAAGTCCTTATTATCATAAATTACTGGGAATTGCCGATGTTGCCATTAATATTTCACCTGATTTTACAGAAAAGCTTGAAATATTAAAGAATTCGGTGGAGATTTATCATAAACTCGGAATCCCGAACCCCAAGGTAGCAGTGATAGCTGCAGTGGAAACAGTAAACCAGAAAATGGAAGCCACTGTGCATGCCGCAATGTTCAACATGATGAATAAAAGAGCCCAGATTACCGGGTGTATTGTCGAAGGTCCCCTGGCTATCGACAATGCGGTATCGAAAAATGCTGCCGGGAGCAAAGGAATTACGGGCGAAGTAGCAGGAGATGCAGATATTCTGATTGTTCCCGATCTGAACAGCGGGAATATTCTGTATAAATCTTTAAATTTTCTCGGAGGCGCTTCTTCCGCTTCGGTTGTTGCCGGAGCTTCTGCGCCGATAGTGCTTGCATCAAGGGCTGATTCTGCAGCCAGCAAACTAATGTCCATTGCTCTTGCTTCCGCAATTAGCTGATTTAGAAATTTTAAATCCTTTTCTTATGGAACATAAAATTCTGGCTATAAATCCGGGATCAACAACTACCAAAATTGCTGTATACAGCAATAACAAACCGGTATTTCTTAAAAATATACATCATGATCATGAAGAATTGTGCAAATTCAGCAGAATGAGTGATCAATTCATATACAGAAAAGATATCATACTGAAAGAGCTGACTGACTCACGTATTGACATCAATCAGTTTGATGTGGTAGTAGGACGGGGAGGACTTGTTCAGCCTATCGAATCAGGAGTATACAGAATTAATAAACGGCTAAAACATGATCTCAGGGAAGGAATACTTGGCGAACATGCCAGCAACCTCGGGGGGTTGATTGCCGATGAGATTGCCAGGGATATCCCAAGATGCCAGGCATTTATTGCAGATCCCGTTGTAGTGGACGAATTGCAGGATGTAGCCCGTTTTACCGGTCATCCCAAATTTAAACGCATATCTATTTTTCATGCACTCAACCAGAAAGCTACCGCAAGAGCCTATGCCAGGTTGTTGGACAAAAAATATGAAGATTTGAACCTGGTTATCGCTCACATGGGAGGAGGAATCTCTGTAGGAGCTCATAAAAAAGGCCGTGTAATTGATGTAAATCAGGCGCTTGACGGAGAAGGGCCGTTTTCACCTGAGCGTTCGGGTACCTTGCCGGCAGGTGATCTGGCAAGGATGTGTTTTGAAGGAGAATTCTCACTTGAAGAAATTCAAAAGATAATTACAGGTGAAGGCGGACTTGTTGCTTATATGGGCACCAACAGCGCTTACGAAATTGAACTGCTCGCTCAGGATGGCGATGAACGTGCCAGGCTGATACAGGATGCAATGGCATACCAGATTGGAAAAGAAATAGGAGCCATGTGTACCGTTCTCCATGGTGAAGTTGATGCCATTATACTAACAGGAGGAATCTCCCATAATCCGATGATCGTGGAATATTTGAAAAAAATGGTATCCTTCATTGCCCCGGTAATTATCTATCCGGGCGAAGATGAAATGCATGCCCTTGCCATGAACGGCCTGATGGTGCTGAAAGGTCAGATCAAGGTAAAAGATTATGATGATTCGGTTATGATTAAACCACATTTATTTGATTAGAAAAGCAGATGGTCTATGACCTCACCCTAAATCCCTCTCCTCAAAGGAGAGGGACTTAAGCCCTCCTCGCAGGAGGGTTTGGGAGGTCACACAAAGGTTTATTTTAAATTATGTTTTAACACCAGTAAAACATATCAAAAATGTCTGAATATAAAAAGCTTACAGAATCAAAATTTCAAATGTATTATGGATCAAACCAAAATATTCAGAGCAATGCAAAAGATCTGAGAAAACAGGAAACAAAAGCTGAGGAAAATCTTTGGAATTACTTGAAAAACAGACAGATTTTGGGACTAAAATTCAGAAGGCAACACCCCAAAGATATTTTTATTGCAGATTTTTATTGTCATGAAAAAAGACTGGTAATTGAAGTTGATGGTGAAATTCACAATACTCCGGACAACAAGATTTATGACCTAAACAGAACAGATGAATTGAACAATCATAATATTAAAGTGATTCGTTTTACCAATCACCAGGTAATCAATAATGTTAAAGAAGTAATTAGTGAGATAAAGAAGTTCATTCAATTTAATTGTGAATCCTAACATTCATCTAACGATTTAGATGGTCTATGACCTCACCCTAAATCCCTCTCCTCAAAGGAGAGGGACTTAAGCCCTCCTCGCAGGAGGGTTTGGGAGGTCACACAAAGGTTTATTTTAAATTATGTTTTAACACCAGTAAAACATATCAAAAATGTCTGAATATAAAAAGCTTACAGAATCAAAATTTCAAATGTATTATGGATCAAACCAAAATATTCAGAGCAATGCAAAAGATCTGAGAAAACAGGAAACAAAAGCTGAGGAAATTCTTTGGAATTACTTGAAAAACAGACAGATTTTGGGACTAAAATTCAGAAGACAACACCCCATAGATATTTTTATTGCAGATTTTTATTGTCATGAAAAAAGACTGGTAATTGAAGTTGATGGTGAAATTCACAATACTCCGGACAACAAGATTTATGATCTAAGCAGAACAGATGAATTGAACAATCATAATATTAAAGTGATTCGTTTTACCAATCACCAGGTAATCAATAATGTTAAAGAAGTAATTAGTGAGATAAAGAAGTTCATTCAATTTGATTGTGATTCCTTAAGTTAACCTTGACATTCTATAAAAATTAATGTTTTCAGTTGGTAAGTTCATGACCTCACCCTAAATCCCGCTCCTCAAAGGAGAGGGACTTAAGCCCTCCTCGCAGGAGGGTTTGGGAGGTCAACAGGTTTCATTAATAATATTAACTGATTTATTTCGGTAAATAATCCCCTGCCTTCTTTTTCATTTACATGATGAAATACAGTTGAAATGCAGATTTAAGTAATAAAATTAAAGCATTGGAGACGAACTTATGTATTTTATGGGTTGGAAACTGTTACCGGAATGATTCGCCCATTAAAATACTTGTGTCCTTTCAAACAAAACTCTGCAATATATTCAGCCATTTCTGCAGCAGTCAAATTTGCTTTATAACCGGGAAATGCCTCATTTAGCATTTCGGTTTGAACCGCTCCCAGGGCAAGACAATTCACCGAAATATTCCGGTCTTTCAATTCCCCTGCCAGGCATTCCGTAAAAACAGCAATTGCAGCTTTGCCGGAACTGTAATAGGATAATCCCGGATATTTGGAGCTTCCCTGAAATCCCCCCATGCTTGAGATATTGACAATATGTGTATGAGCTTTTCTACCCATCAGATGTAGCAGATTTTTTATCAGAAATGCAGGGGCAAAGAAGTTCACATCAAACATTGATTTTGCTTCAGTAATCTCAATATCAACAAAAGGCTTATTTATCAGACTTCCTGCGTTATTTACCAAAATATCAATATGATTACATAGGGAGGAAATTCTCGCCAGCATTTCTGAAGGGTCATCAACTAAATTTACGATATCTGCAGTTAACGCCACCACACTGGCCTCGGGATTTATTTTCTTACAGTCTTTTATCAGCTTTGATAACAGCAGTTTATTCCTCGATAAGGCTATGACAGTATGATTACCCTTTCTTACAAATGCTTTTACGAGCTCATTGCCTAGCCCTTTACTTGCTCCTGTAACAAGTATATTCATTTTTAATATTTTTTAATTTTTTTATTCCCTTTTCTGTTTATAATATTACAAAATAATATCTTTTGCTGTTCATTTAATTGTTGACACGTGAAAAGAATAAAAGTTATTTTGATACTGATTATTATGATTGCTGCAAGTTCCGGGTTTGTCACGGGTCAGGAACTTGAAGAAGAAAATGTTCCTTTTGGCAACCGGATTTTCTATGGTGGTGACTTCTCCCTGCAGTTTGGAAGAATTACATTTATTGAAATATCACCGATTATAGGTTACAATATAACCCCCAGATTTGCCGCAGGATTTGGGGTTACCTATATATATTACCGCCAACGGTTTTACAATGACACTATTTTGAAAGCACAAAATTACGGGGGCAGAATATTTTCAAAATATCTGCTTATAGATAATGTAAGCAAATATATCCCTCTGCAATTAAATGCAGGCATTATCGGATATGCTGAATATGAATTTCTTAATATGGACAGGATTTTCAGCCTATATGAACAAACGAACAGATTCTGGCTGAACAATTTTTATGTAGGCGGCGGCCTTGAACTACCGATTGGTCCCAGGGCAAAAATGAATTTTCTGGTGTTATGGAATTTAAACGATACCGGCGAGTCCCCTTATTCTAATCCTGCTGTGAGAATCGGTGTTAATTTCTGATACAAAAGAAAAGGTCTAAAAAATCAGACCATCTTTTGTTTGTCATGACTTTTCAGACCTCTTTCTGTAAATCAGTTTCACACAGGATATACTACCTAAAAGTTATCCCTAATCCTGTTGTAAAATTCGAATAATTCGCCTTGGTATAATCACCATGAATGGTAATGGGACCAAGTTTTAATCTTAATCCAATATTAAATCTTGGTTTTGTCGGCGTTCCATTATTATTTTGAATGTCGAATCCGATGGATTGAGAAGCGCTGGTTTCATTGATAATACCCAAACCAAGATCAGGAATCGGATAATTTCCTTTTAAATTCAATTTGGTCTTTGTTTTAGCAAATCCAATTCCTCCATAAAAGCTTATCACAGGAAGATTGGCTGATACCAACAGATTGGCTGTGAAACTATTAATCTCTAAATTTAAACTCTGATCGCTAAAAAATGATAATGGATCGCTTATGGTTGAAGGCAATGTATTGGATCCTCCCGGTTGTATGGAAAGATCTTTTACATAATTAAGTTTTGTATATCCCCCCTGAACCGAAACATTTAACACAGGTAATTTTTTAGCAAGCGGAAGCCATTGAAGAACATCATGCTTTAATCCTATACCCCATAAACCAAAGCTACCAAGATAGCCCAGTTTTGTACCAGGCATATATCTGCCATCTATCTCGGTGCCTTTAATCAAACCTATACCTGCCTGTAACATGGGCGATGGGATAAATCCAAGGCCTGTTCCTTTAGGGGTTTTATACAGCGGAAATCCAAGATAACTTAATTCGGGGCCTAATTTTGCTTTTCCTGCTGCAGTAGGAGCTATATGATCTGTTGGTGAATAGCTGGCATATTGAGAAAGGTTTAAATTATCTAAATCGAATGTTTTATCCGAAGTCGGCACAAATGCCATGTTCAATGTAAACGTAAGGTCAAAACCGCCCAGTTTATGCACTTTGGCTGTATTGTACCATCCTCCGCTGAGGCCTGTACCTAATGCATTTGCCCAGGGTGTTAAGTATGCCTTAATGAGTTTATTGGCATCATCAATTCCTCCTGCGGTAAATTGTCCGATATTTTTCATTTGTCCGAAAGCAATATTCACCGAAAAAATAAGCACGGTAATGATTGCCAGGCTTTTGAAGTTTTTTTTATTCATGGTTTTTTCGATTAGATTTGTTATGTTTCAGAAAGTTATAATAATATTTTTTTTAATCTTAATTCTTAGTACGAAAATTATCAACAAAGGTTAACCTTAGCATGCAGTTTTATGATTTTGAATTATTTACAAAGGCTCTACAGATTTTATCCAAAATAATCATCGAAATCTTTTAATAAAAAAAATAAGATATTATCTTTGCAACTCTGTAAAACAAGGCATTTCAACGTAATTATACGCAGGCTTTTACAGATATTCCGGCAATAATTTGATACACACGGAATACAAATTAAATACGATCCAGTAGCTCAGCTGGTAGAGCACATCCCTTTTAAGGATGGGGTCCTGGGTTCGAATCCCAGCTGGATCACCTGATGAAACAACCCGGAAAAATTTCCGGGTTTTTCTTTTGGAAGTTTTCCGTATGACTCATAAATACTGTTAATTAGAAATAGTACCTCGTTGATCTTTGTGGTTCTAACTTTTTTATTTGCAAAAATCAAATTTCCGGTGAAAATCGAACCAATAAGCTGTTGCTTCCCATCAATACTGGATTTTTCATAAAATTCAGTAAGATTAAGTAACAAGTTCATACAAAAATCAAACTTAGAAAAAGCACAGTTTCCTTTCATATAAA
The DNA here is from genome assembly GCA_963781805.1 of uncultured Bacteroidales bacterium. Taxonomy (GTDB): domain Bacteria; phylum Bacteroidota; class Bacteroidia; order Bacteroidales; family UBA10428; genus JAFGPL01. The sequence goes on along the minus strand of CAWAHF010000004.1, from coordinate 5,928,274 downwards.
ATCCCCAGCTCTGTTTTGACTTGAATTCCATTTGAGCTAAGCTCAGAACTGTCGCCATTAAAAAATATAATCTTTAATACAATCGATGCCTGTTCTATTCCTTATCAGCCTTGTGACTATTCCTGTTAGTATATAGTAATTGTGAAAGAACTCTAAGAACAAATAATATTTATAGTTCCTGTACTTTTATTTCAAATCCAAAGTTGGTTTCCATATTGGACAATATTTATATTTTAATCATGCCAATTCCCTCAAATAAACATCATTTTTTCTCCTAATGAAATAAATTTAATAGCTTTTGAATCAAATTTTATAATTATTAGATATTAACCAAGTTATTTTTGTTTAGCTGACAAATCTGACTAAGGCCTATATAATAAACTAATAGTTATTATTAGAATATTTTCAGAAAAAGCTAACATAATATGAGTGCTAATGATTCTAAGGTTATAAATCTCACCTAATTTATTTAATAATTCAGGAAGACTTAACCTGCATTATTTATAAGTTTCTTTTTGAGCACTGAATATAGTTACAACAATTAGACATTTAAAGCGCCTGGTGTTGAATTGATAATGAGGTTTAGTCTAAAAATATTTACCGGAGACAAATTCTGTCTTTTTAATAACACCACAATTAACACAGGTGGTAATGTTGATTTTGACAGGTTTAGGGCTGATTTTGGTTTAAAGAATATAACTAGTAATAATACAATGAACTTTTTAAAATAAGAATAATGAAAAGCAAAAAAGATGGTATCGATAGTTTAATTGCAGTGCCTTGGTATTTGTCAAAAGTTATGATAACCAAATTTAAAATGTCATCAATGACCTTAATGCTAATGGTTTTCTTCATTTTATTTTCAGACAATTCTTTTTGTCAGATATTGCAGCTAAACGAATTGGGATATTTTGAAACCCCGGGCATAAATGTGTTTGTTTTCAGCAATCAATACAACGGGATGTTTTTCGATGAAAAAACAGCGGGGATTGAGCTAATCCATCATGGAGTAAGAACTGCTACCGGTGGTGCTATCAGACTGCAAAACACACCGGAACAATGGGATTTGGTACCAATAGTGGTTGATCGTAAAGTTGACCAGGCGACCAATAATATCAATGTCGAACTGAGTTATAAAGAATATAATTTTAACCCGAAAATAAGTGTCACAACCAGGGATAACGGGGTTGAAATCAGTGTTTATTTAGACAAGCCTCTTCCAAAAGAACTCGAAGGTAATGCAGGATTTAATCTCGAATTTTTACCTTCGGCTTATTTTGAGAAAACCTATATGATGGATGGAAATCCAGCTAATTTTCCACGGTATCCATCCGGTGACACAAAAATTGAACCAATAAGTAAGAAAATACCTCAGTTTGCAGGCCACACAACATTCGACGACAGGGGAAGAGGTGAATTTATTGTCCCTGAACCTCTGGCAACCGGAAGAACAATTATATTAGCACCGGAAGATCCTGAACGCTTTGTCACGATCAAAAGCCTGGATGCTGATTTAATGCTCTTCGATGGTCGTAACCTGGCCCAGAATGGATGGTTTATTATTCGTAGCTTACTCCCGGCAAACAAAACCGGGAAAGTATTGACATGGTACCTCGAACCTAATGCTATTCCTAACTGGATTAGGAAACCTAATATTGGATTCTCGCAGGTTGGTTATACTCCAAACCAGGAAAAGGTTGCAGTTATTGAATTAGACAAAAACGATACTGTGTTGGGATCAGCATCGCTTTTTCAGGTAACACAGGAAGGTAATTCTGTTGAGAAATTCAAAGGTGAAGTTAAGGTCTGGGGAAAATACCTGCGCTATAATTACGCAAAGTTTGATTTCAGTTCGGTAAAAGAACCGGGTATTTACTATATCAGGTATGGTGACGATAAGACAAATAGTTTCACTATAGATCAGAATGTATACGATAATGTATGGCACCCGACGTTGGATGTTTGGTTCCCCGTTCAAATGGACCATATGGAAGTTAACGAGGCTTACCGGGTATGGCATGGCGCCCCTTATTTGGATGATTGCCTTCAGGCTCCTTTGAATCATCAGCATTTTGATGGATATAGTATGGGGGATACTACGGATACAAAATACAAACCTTTGGAACATATTCCGAACATGGCGGTTGGCGGCTGGTTCGATGCCGGTGATTTCGACATTCAAACAGGTTCTCATAACAGTGTAATTTCAAGTTTTGTCGATGCATGGGAAGATTTCAAAATTGACAGGGATGAGACTTACGTTGATCAGAAAACCCGATATGTCGATATTCATCGTCCTGATGGAAAACCTGATATTTTACAGCAAATTGAGCACGGGACATTAAACCTGGTTGCACAGTGCGAAAATATTGGTCACCCGGTTCGAGGTATTATTGTTCCAAACCTGCATCAATATCACCATCTTGGAGATGCGGTAAATGAAACCGATAATCTTCCGTACAATCCAAAATTAAAACCTTATGAAACCGACGGTAAATCAAGCGGAACACTGGATGATCGCTGGGCATTCACAACCCGTAGTTCTTTTTTGGATTATCAGACAGCGGCAGCATTAACCCAGGCAAGCCGTGCACTCAGAAGTTACAACAACAATCTTGCTGACAGGAGCTTAGCGAATGCAAAAAGATTAGTGGAAGAAGCTGATGAGGCAATGATAAAATCCGGTAATGATAATAACCCGATGATGAGATGGTTCAGAGGAGCTGATATAGATGCCATACTTCAATTATATATCACAACAAAAGACAAGAAATACGCCGACAGGTTTCTGGAAAAAATCTGGATATTGCTTGATCAACCAACTAGTGGACGTGATTTTGGTCAAATGTTTTTTGCAAGCAGAAGTCTTAATCCTGCATTGAAAGCTATTCCTTATATGGATGCTGCATATAAAGCTAAACTAAAAGACTATGTTATTAAATATAAAGAATCAATAGACGAAAATGATAAGAAAAATCCTTATGGTGTACCTATCTCCAGTGGTGGTTGGGGAGGCACGGGCAGCGTAGTTAACTGGGCTATTACTAACTATTTTGCTCATAATGCATTTCCGGATATTATCGGGAAAGAATATGTTTTAAGGGGTTTAAATTACGTTTTTGGTTGCCATCCATATTCTAACATATCGTTCGTAAATGCAGTAGGAGTTCGTTCAAAGAAAGTTGCCTATGGAAACAATAGGGCTGATTTCACAACGATTGCCGGAGGTATTGTTCCGGGTATATTAATATTAAAGCCCGATTTCCCTGAAAACAAAGATGACTGGCCATTCCTGTGGGGTGAAAATGAAGTTACAATAGGAGGTTCCGCTGAATATATCTTTCTATCGAATGCTATAGAAGAATTGGTAAAAGAAACCAAATAAAAGTTAAGATGAAAATATTCAAGTTTCTTTTCTATGGTTGTGTTGTGTTCGGGGTAAATACTCTTTTCGCCCAAAATCCGATTATTCGCAATCAATATAGTGCCGACCCAACAGCAAGGGTATTCAACGACACGGTTTACCTTTATCCTTCACATGATATACCAACTCCTTCCGGAAAAAATTTGAGAAAAGATTGGTTTTGCATGGAAGACTATCACGTATTTTCTTCGTTAAATCTTACCGACTGGAATGACCACGGCGTTATTGTGAGCCAAACTACTGTACCTTGGGCAAATCCCCGAACTTATAGCATGTGGGCTCCGGATTGCATTAATAAAAATGGAAAATATTATTTTTATTTTCCAACAATTCCCGACAGTACTTATGGAAGAGGATTTGCCATTGGCGTAGCAGTTGCAGATAATCCTGCCGGTCATTTTATTCCGCAGCCAAAACCCATCAAAAATGTTCACGGTATCGATCCCAATGTTTTTATTGACATAGACGGACAGGCATACCTATATTGGTCGAGTGGAAACATTTATGGGGCAAAGTTGAAAGCCAATATGATGGAACTAGATTCAGCACCTGTTATATTGAAGGAACTTCCTGACAAAGGTTTAAAAGAAGGACCCTTTTTATTCGAACGTAACGGTATTTACTACCTGACCTTTCCGCATGTCGATAACAAAATTGAACGGCTCGAATATGCCATGGGTAATAGTCCGTTGGGTCCATTTAAAATGACTGGCGTTATTATGGACGAAGCAGCTAACGGATGCTGGACAAATCACCTTTCATTTATTAATTTTAAAAACCAGTGGTATTTGTTTTATCATACTAACGATTTATCACCCAGGTTCGACAAGAACAGGTCTGTCAGGATAGACAGTTTATTTTTCAATAGCGACGGTACTATTCAAAAAGTTATTCCTACCTTAAGAGGTGTCGGGCTGACCAGTGCAACAAGTCAAATACAGATCGACAGGTACAGCAACATTAGCGATGCAGGTGCTTATGTTGATTTTATTGATACAACCAATACTTTTATTGGATGGAAAACCAAACTGGAAAAACAAAATGCCTGGATACAGTACAATGCTGTTGATTTTGGGAGAAAAAAACTAAAATCCGTTCAGGTAAAAGCCTTGTCACAAATGGGAGGCACCCTGCAGATTAGGTTGGATAAAGCAGAGGGTCCCATACTTTCCGAAGTTAAAGTTCCAAAAGGTGTGGAATGGGATACGGTTGATTCAAATGTATTGAAATCGCCTAAGGGAATTCATAACCTGGTCGTTGTTCTAAAAGAGAATACTCCTGTTGAGATAGACTGGATTCGATTTGGAAATTAGTAACTAACCAAACTAATAATAAATTATTATGAAAAAATTATTTATTTCTTTATTGGTAGCTCTCCCAACTTATTTATTTGCCCAAACAGCAAAAATCAAAATAGATGTTGAAAGAACAATCGGAGAGATTGATCCAAAAATCTATGGAGTATTTATGGAACCAATTAATTTCAGCGGAAGAAGAATGGGTTTACCTGATACTGCATATTTCAGCACCTTGTATGGAACTTTATACGATCCACATTCGCCATTAGCCGATGAAAATGGTTTCAGAAAAGATTACATCGAAGCTATGAAAGAACTTAAAATTACAAACATGCGCTGGCCTGGGGGTAACTTTGTTATGGGCTACGACTGGAAGGACGGTATAGGGCCTAAGGACAAGCGCCCCGCTCGTATTAACCTTGCATGGGGTGGAATCGATAATAATCATGTAGGTACTGATGAATGGATTGCTTTAAATAAAGCAATTGGAAGCGAAAATATAGTATGTGTAAATCTTGGTCTTGGCACCATATTGGATGCCTGTTATTGGGTAGATTATTGCAATACAAAAAAAGGTACTTACTATTCCGATTTACGAGCCAGGAATGGCCACCCTGAACCATACAATGTAAAAATTTGGGATTTGGGCAACGAAGTAGACGGTTATCCCTGGGAACTGGGACATAAATCAATCGAGGAATATTCCAGGATTGGAAGAGAAGCGGCAAAGGCATTAAAATCGGTCGATAGATCGATAAAATTAGTAGCTTCCGGATCATCCTACTACGAAAGTACTGGTCAGTGGATTGACTGGAACCATAAAGTATTATTTAGCTTTGGTGATCTGATTGATTATCTGTCTATTCATAGGTATTGGGAAAGATCAGATGATTATTATGAATACATGGGTCAGAGTGCCATGGATTTTGAAGAGAAAATCATGATACCTGCAAATGAGATTGAAAACGTGAAGGTGATGAAAGGTCTAAAGAATCCAATCTATATTTCGGTTGATGAGTGGGGGTCTTTTGGAAGAAATTTTCTAAACGTTTTACCTATTGCGCAATGCTTCAATTCCTTTATCCGTCACGCCGAAGTTGTTAAAATGGCCAATTTTACCATGCTTACTTCCCTGTTAGGAAATGACAAAGAAAATGGAACTTATAAAACACCTTTATTTTATGTTTTCAAATCATTTTCGGTAAATTGCCTTGGAACCTCTGTCGATACTTATGTTGAGTGTGATACCTTCAATACTGAAAAATTTAAAGGTATCCCGTTTCTGGATGTTACAACAGTATACTCAAAAGAAACCAATACCGTTTACATCAATGTAGTTAACAGGCATAAAGACAAAGCCATTAATACTGATATACTTTGTAATACAGGGGAATTTACAGGAAAAGCCGAAGTGAATATTATTACAAGCGAATCGCTGAAGGACCCCTTTACATTTGATAAAAAAGAGCAATATATCCCTTTGGTAAAAGAGATTAGAACAGAAAAAAATAAAGTTTCCTTTTCATTCCCTGCACATTCTTATATACAAATAAAAGCGGTAATGAAAAAATAGAGGAAGGTGAGAGTGCAGCAAACTTTAATACGATATATCGAAAGGCACAAATTATATGAACAGCTTTAATAAAATTAATTAAGGAGATTTTGAAATGAGACAAACACCACTAACTCTTTTACTGATTATCATGTCAGTTAGTGGAATCTGTTTAGCCCAAACCGGACAGGGTTCAATCAACTCTGATGCTGCAACAGCACATCTTTCATCTTGCAATATGTATAGAGCCAAGTATCCACAAATCAAACTGCTCTGGTTTGGTTCTGTACTGATGAAAAAGCATGTTACGAACATCAGAATGAAGTTTAGGAACTTAATAATAAATCTGGCATCGAAGCAAAATATTACATTTCAAGCGTTGCGAAGCACGAGACTTAGAGTTGGAGATGTTCCCGACATGAATTCGCTCCACCTCTTTTTACGGAAAAATCAAAATAAATTAAAACTGATTTAATGCAAGTACTAATTAACCATACAAATAATTAAGGAGGCTATCAAATGAATTTAAAATTTACAATTAATTTATTGTCGATTGCTATAACAGGTCAATTCTGTTTAGCACAAACAAATTCCTCCAATATAGTTGAGGATTTTAAACCGTCATCAACCAACCAACCTGGTAAAGAATACCCCCAGGTAAATTCGGAGGGTAGAGTCCGGGTTCAAATTTCAGCTCCGGAAGCTAAATTTGTGCAGCTTGATATTGGAGCTGTAAAATATGACCTGATCAAAGATGATAAAGGTGTTTGGACCGGGGAATGTGCTCCACAGGATGAAGGATTTCACTATTACCAGCTAAATATTGATGGTGGATCAGTTCCGGATCCAAATAGTCTGTATTTTTATGGCGCCAGCCGATGGGGCAGTGGTATTGAAATACCGGCTAAAGACCAGGATTTCTATGCACTGAAGAACGTACCCCATGGCCAGGTATGTGAGCATCTCTATTTTTCCAAAACCAACAACAATATACGTCGTTGCTTCGTTTATACTCCACCCGAATATGATAAGGATATCACGAAGCGCTATCCTGTTCTTTACCTGCAACACGGAGGAGGCGAAGACGAGACCGGCTGGTCCAATCAGGGTAAAGCCAATCTCATTATGGATAACCTGATTGCTGAAGGGAAAGCCAAACCTTTTATCATCGTCATGGATAATGGAACCTGGCGCATGCCGGAAAGAGCTCGTACTGCTCCGCAGGGTGAACGTCCTGCCGGCCCGTGGCCCCCGCAAGGCTGGGCTGATGGTTTTATGAAAACCCTGCTGGAAGACATCATTCCTATGATTGATGCTAATTATCGTACCCAGGCGGATCGATCGCACCGTGCAATGGCTGGACTGTCTATGGGTGGTATGCAAACACGTGTCATTACCCTGGCCAATCCCGATGTGTTCTCATATATAGGTATTTTCAGCGGTGGCAGCATAAGTCCGGAGGATATTAATAATGCTCCTGGTTTTAAGGAAAATGTCAAACTTGTATTCGTCAGCTATGGTAGTCGTGAACTCGAAAACCGCAGAGCCGATGGACGCAGTCCATTTGGTGGTGATCCTAAAGCAAACACTGAAGCACTAAAAGAGGCTGGTATTAATACACATTTTTACATTTCTCCACAAACGGCTCATGAATGGCAGAGTTGGAGACGCAGTCTGCATGAATTTGCTTCACTTATTTTCAAAAACTAAGGGAGGAAAATTATGAAAAATTTTATCATTGGTTTATTATTTTTACTAACTTTTTCAGGATCAATTTGTTTATCACAGACTGAACAATCAACGATTACTGAAGACTTCAAACCCTCGACTCTAAATCAACCAGGACAGGATTACCCGCAGGTCAATTCGCAAGGTTATGCACGTTTCCGAGTTTTCGCGCCACAGGCCCAAAGCATAAAAGTGAGTTTGGGACTGGGAGGACGCGGAGGCACCAACTTAACAAAAGATACAACTGGCAACTGGACAGGTACTACAGAAGGTCCACTGGATAAGGGTTTTCATTACTACCATCTCACGATTGACGGGGGAGTATTTAACGATCCCGGCACACTGAACTTCTACGGTTCTACCCGCTGGGAAAGCGGTATCGAAATTCCCGCTCCGGATCAGGATTTCTACGCCCTCAAGGACGTTAACCACGGTAAAGTGCAGCAGATCCTTTTTCCCTCGAAGAGCACAAACACTTCACGCCGGGCATTTGTCTACACTCCTCCTGAATATGATAATAATCAATCGCAGCGCTATCCGGTGCTGTACCTGCAACACGGCTGGGGTGAAGATGAAACAGCATGGACAAACCAGGGACACGCCAATTTGATCATGGACAACCTGATCGCCGAAGGAAAGATCAAACCCTTTATCATAGTGATGACATACGGTATGACCAACGATACAAAGATCGGTGGTCTCAGGGATTTCAAAATCGGTCCTTTTCAGACAGTGCTCGTTGATGAATTGATTCCATACATAGATGCTAACTTCCGCACACTGGCCGATCAGCCCCATAGGGCAATGGCAGGGCTTTCCATGGGCGGAATGGAAACCAAGACAATCACCCTGGCAAACCTCGATAAGTTTGCTTACATCGGTCTCTTCAGTGGCGGAACATTTTCTATGGATGATGTCAATAACACACCTGGTTTCAAGGAAAAGGTAAAGCTGGTCTTCGTTAGTTTTGGCAGTCGCGAACTGGAACACCGCAGAGGCGGTTTTGGCGGAGGCGACCCGAAGGCGAATGCTGAAGCATTGAAACAAGCCGGTATTAACAGTGTTTTCTATGTTTCACCGGAAACGGCTCACGAGTTTCTAAGCTGGCGTCGCAGCCTGCATGAATTTGCACCCCTTTTGTTTAAGGAGTAAACCAAATAATAAAGAGCGCATGTGATAATTCATTTTTATGAGAAAATACTTTGATTCTGTTCTAAAAACAAAAATCATGATTTTTTTTCATACATATTATCACATACTCTCTATTAATATCTGGCTGCTACAATCGATCCTGAGACAAATCGTTGGATTAATGCAATGGTCAGGGTGTGGAGCGAAAGTGTGGTAAATCCAACCTTTGTAGGTTATGCATGAGTCGACAATACTGACGGTGCAAACCTGAAAAATTAAGAAGATTTGTCTGCTTTACTATTCACAAAAGAAAAATAAAAAAAATAACTATAGAATATGAAAAAAGAACTACTATTTACCCTAAGTTTATTGTTATCAATACATTTATGGGGGCAACTACCCTATCAAAATCCGGACTTAAGTTCCGAAGAACGGGCTAAAGATTTAATATCCCGCTTAACGTTAACTGAAAAAGCATCGTTGATGTGCGACATATCCGATGCAATTCCCCGTCTGGGTATAAAAAAATTCAACTGGTGGAGCGAAGCCTTACATGGCCTTGCCAATAACAACAATGTTACTGTTTTTCCAGAACCCATAGGTATGGCTGCTTCGTTTGACGATGAACTGGTTTTTCATATTTTCAACGCGGTTTCAGATGAAATCCGGGCAAAGTATAATGATTCAGTGCATGAGGGTCTGGAAAATCGTCGTTTCCTGAGTCTTTCGGTATGGACACCTAATATCAATATTTTCCGCGATCCACGTTGGGGACGTGGTCAGGAAACCTATGGTGAAGATCCTTACCTGACCTCCCGCATGGGTATTTCTGTAGTTAAAGGGCTTCAGGGACCTTCCGATGCCAGGTATAAAAAGCTTCTGGCCTGTGGAAAACACTTTGCCGTTCACTCAGGCCCTGAATGGAGCCGTCATACACTTAATATCAACAATCTTGATCCGCGCGATTTATGGGAAACCTACCTTCCTGCTTTTAAATCTTTGGTTCAGGAGGCAGATGTACGTGAAATTATGTGTGCATATCAACGTTTGGACGATGAACCTTGCTGTGGAAGTACGCGATTGCTTCAAAAAATCTTACGTGATGATTGGGGATTTAAGTATCTGGTTGTTTCCGATTGTGGTGCAATATCTGATTTTTATAACAGCCATAAAGTTTCCTCAGACGCTATACATGCAGCTTCCAAAGCTGTTCTTGCTGGAACTGATGTGGAGTGTGCCGGACCTGCTTTTAAACAGTTACCCGAGGCTGTGGAAAGAGGATTAATTTGCGAGGAAAAAATAAATAAAAGTCTCATGCGTGTCCTGGTTGGACGTTTTGATCTGGGAGAAATGGATAACGATTCATTGGTTCCCTGGTCGAAAATTCCATTGTCAATTGTCAACAACGATGAGCATAAAAAACTTGCTTTGCAGATGGCTCAGGAAACAATGACCCTTCTTCAGAATAAAAACAACCTTTTACCTTTATCCAAGTCCGTTAAAAAAATTGCCGTTATCGGCCCTAACGCAGATGATAAGCGACTTATGTGGGGAAATTACAATGGAATTCCGTTTAATACCATAACCATCCTGAACGGCATAAGAACCAAACTACCTGAAGGTGATATTGTTTATGACAGAGCTTGCGACCTGACAGATAAAATGTATATTGAAAATGTAATAAGTGAATGCTCCATTGATGGCAAAGCAGGTATAAAAGCCACTTACTGGAATAACCGAAAATTTGAAGGAGAAATGGTTGCCACCGAACAGATAACAAATCCTATAAATTTAACTACGGATGGAGCGCATGAATTCAGTACGGGAGTGCAAACACAGGATTTTTCAGGAATTTATGAAACAGTCTACAAACCATTAGAATCAGGTGAGATTGTGTTTAAATTTGAGGCTCGAGGCAGATTCGAGCTTATTGTCAATGATGATACTATTTATAAACCCCGAAGGTGGGGTCAGCGTTTTAACCGGATACCATTGAAAGTTGAAAAGGGTAAAGAATATAAAATTGAAGGTCGTTTTATTCAGATAGGCAACTGGCCCGCCAGCCTCAATCTGAATTTTGGTAAGGAATTACCTGTTAAGTTTGATGACCTTATCAAAAAGCTTAATGGTATTGATGTGGTAATTTTTGCAGGTGGCATTTCTTCTCAATTGGAAGGAGAACAAATGCCTGTTGAATTACCCGGTTTTAAAGGTGGTGATCGTACTGACATTGAACTTCCAGAAATACAGCGGGATTGTTTGGGCGCTTTAAAAAAAGCCGGAAAAAAGGTAATATTTGTGAATTGCTCGGGTTCGGCTATAGGATTAGTGCCAGAAACCGAGTCATGTGATGCAATACTACAAGCATGGTATGGGGGTGAATCCGGTGGTCAGGCTGTTGCCGACGTACTTTTTGGCGATTTTAATCCTTCAGGTAAACTGCCTGTTACTTTTTATAAGAGCATTCAGCAGTTGCCGGATTTTGAAGATTACTCAATGAAAGGACGCACCTATCGATACATGTCCGATCCTCTTTTCCCGTTTGGGTATGGCTTGAGTTATACTACATTTTCTATCGGTAATGCAAAAATCAGTAAAACAGCAATTAAAGCTGACGAATCAGTTGAACTTACCATTCCTGTATCTAATACTGGCAAGCGCAATGGAACAGAAGTTATTCAGGTGTATATTCATAAAGTAAACGATTCTGATGGCCCAATCAATACCTTAAGGGGCTTTCAAAGGATCAATGTAGCTGCTGGTAAAACCGGTCAGGCGGTTATCAATCTGTCTTACAATTCTTTTGAGTTTTTCGACCGGGCAAGCGTTAAAATGGCGGTGACTCCAGGAGAATACGAGGTATGGTATGGCAATAGCTCTGATGCAAAAGATTTAAAAATGACAAAAATTGCGATTCAGTAAAATGAAAAAAACAATTTGGATAGCGCTGTTTATTTTAGCATTTTACAGTACCCTTTTTGCTCAAAACAATGAATTATCAGACAAATCAAAACATTAATTATACCATGAAAAAATATTGCTTACTATGTTCGGCCTTGTTATTATTTAATATTATGGCTGATAGTCAAAATCTGATAAAATATGCCCCTCAAGGCTTTGATATCTTGCGAACCGATATTCCTCACGGTACAATAGATACTGTTACTTATAAATCAAAAACAGTTGGTACAGAACGGAGAACTTTAATATATACACCTCCGGGATTTGACAAAGACAAAAAATATCCTGTGCTGTATCTGTTGCATGGTATTGGTGGCGATGAAAAAGAGTGGTACAATGGTGGACAGCCTCAGGTAATTCTTGATAACCTTTATGCTGAAAATAAAATCGAACCCATGATTGTTGTCATGCCAAATGGAAGGGCAATGAAAGATGATCGCGCTACCGGAAACATTTTTGATAAAGAAAAAGTTGAGGCATTTGCCACTTTCGAAAAAGACTTAATTAACGACCTGATTCCATTTATCGAAAAGAAATACCCGGTTATTAAAGACAGGGAACATAGGGCAATTGCAGGTTTATCGATGGGCGGAGGACAATCGCTGAATTTTGGATTGGGCAATCTGGATAAATTTGCATGGATAGGGGGATTCTCATCAGCTCCCAATACAAAAAAACCGGAAGAACTTGTACCTGATCCGGCGAAAGCAAAACAAATGCTTAAACTTCTTTGGATTTCCTGTGGCGATAAAGACGGACTTATTACGTTTAGTCAACGTACCCATGACTATCTCAAGGCAAACGATGTCCCTCATATTTATTACATTGATCATGGTTATCATGACTTTAAAGTATGGAAGAACAGCTTGTATATGTTTTCACAATTATTATTCAAACCGGTAGATCCTGCAACGTTTGATAAAATAAGTAATACAGGCCGACCTGTTGAAACCGATGTAAGATCGGCTAAGTACCCGCAAATTTTACCTGATGGTCATGCTATATTTCAGATAAAAGCCCCGCATGCACAAAAGTTACAACTTGATTTAGCTAAAAAATATGATATGGTGAAAAATAGCGATGGTATTTGGGAAGTAACAACCGATTCTTTAAGTGAAGGATTTCATTATTATTCATTAATTATTGATGATTTGCCGGTTTGCGATCCTGCAAGCGAAACATTCTATGGAATGGGCCGTATGGCAAGTGGATTCGAGGTTCCTTTTAAAGGTGACGGCTATTATGAACTTAGAAATGTTCCTCATGGGGATATTCGTATTAAAAATTATTATTCCGATGTAACCAACTCATGGCGAAAGTTTTACATGTATACACCTCCCGGATATAATGAAAATACCAGCGAGAAATATCCTGTATTGTACATCCTACACGGTGGTGGCGAAGATGAACGAGGTTGGGCTACCCAGGGAAAAACCGATTTGATCCTTGACAATCTTATTGCCGAAAAAAAGGCTATACCTATGATTGTAGTCATGCCTGATGGAAATATACCTTTACGCGGCTTTGGCGAGGAAGTATTGAAAGTGTTTGAAAAAGAACTGCAACAATGTGTCATCCCGTTTGTGGAAAAGAATTATCGTGTCAAAACTGAATCAAATTTCCGTGCTCTTGCCGGATTATCAATGGGTGGTATTCAAACACTTTATGTCGGTATAAATAATACCGACAGGTTTTCATATCTGGGCGTATTCAGTTCAGGATGGATTCAGCCTATGCAAAAAGATCTGGCCGATTCACAATATGAGTTTATGAAAGACAACGCTGATAAAATAAACAGTAACTTAAAACTATTCTGGATTTCAGAAGGAGGTAAAGAAGATATTGCATGGAAAAACGGCCAAAGCATGGTAGCCAAATTCGATGAAATGAAGATTAACTATAAATACAGTGAATATCCGGGAGGGCATACCTGGCCGGTTTGGAGAAACAACCTGTACAATTTTGCCCAGCTATTATTTAAATAGAGATAATGACACAGCTAAAAAAAATTCTGACAATAGTTGGCCTGGTTGCAGGGGCGTTCGCCGTAGCTCAAAATAGCGATCCAAAGAATGATTATCAAACAACCATTTGTAATCCATTAAATTTAAGTTATCGCTTTTGTCTTGACACTCCGTCAAGGCGTGAGGCAGCAGACCCTGCAATGCTAACGTTTAAGGGAGAATATTATTTATTTGCATCCAAATCGGGAGGATACTGGCACTCAACAGATTTAATCCATTGGGATTTAATAACTACCGGTGACCTTCCTCTGGAAGATTATGCTCCCACAGCCATGACCATAAATGATACAGTATATTTTATGACTTCTTCAGATATTCAGGCAATCTATAAAACAGCAGATCCAAAATCTGGAGTCTGGAAAAGGTTTGATGTAACATTTCAAAACGGATTATGGGATCCCTGCTTGTTTGTAAATGACGATGGGCGTATATACCTTTATTATGGCTGTTCTAATGTGAATCCAATACATGGGGTTGAACTGGATACAAAGACTTTTAATCCAATAGGAAAACCTGCTGACCTCTTTAACAGCCATAGAGACATTTACGGATGGGAACGAAAAGGCGATTATAATGAACTTGCCGAAAATCCATGGATAGAGGGAGCCTGGATGACAAAATATAATGGAAGATACTACCTGCAATATGCCGTTCCGGGAACTGAATATAAAAGTTATTGCGACGGAGTATATGTTTCGGATAATCCTCTTGGCCCATTTAAATTGGCCAATCATAATCCTTGTTCATATAAACCCGCTGGATTTATTGCCAGTGCCGGTCATAGCAGTACCTTTCTGGATAAATATGGTAACTTTTGGCACATCTCAACCATGACGATTTCACAAAAACACATGTTCGAGCGTAGGTTAGGATTATTTCCCGCCTTTTTCGACAAAGATGGAGAGTTTTATGTTTACACTGGTTTTGGTGATTTTCCATTTAAAATTCCTATAAAAAAAATAGCTGGTCCTAAGGAGTTGTTTTCTGATTGGATGTTGCTTTCTTACAACAAAACTGTAAAAGTTTCTTCGGAATTACCTAACCATCCAAAAAGTTATGCCGTCAATGAAGATATACGTTCTTACTGGAGCGCTAAGACAGGTAACAGAGGCGAATGGATATCTCTTGATTTACAGAAAGAATGTGCAGTAAATGCCATTCAAATCAATTATGCTGAAAACGATATCAGGCTCCTGGGGCGAAATCCTGGTATTTTCCATCAGTATCTTCTCGAATACTCAACCGACGATAAAAGCTGGAAAACTTTGGCAGACAAAACACAGAATAAATCTGATGTTCCACACGATTATATTGAATTGACAAAACCAATCAAAGTCCGTTACATAAAACTTACCAACTATAAGGTGCCAGACGGCACTTTTGCTCTTGCGGGACTTCGTGTATTTGGTAATGCAGGCGGAAAAGCCCCGTTATCAGTTGAAAATTTAAGTTTAATTCGGCCTGATTCAGACCGATGTATTGTGAAGTTAAACTGGACAAAAACTCCCGGTGCCATTGGTTACAATATAAGGTATGGAACCCAAAAAAACAAATTATATAATAATTACCAAATATTTGATGCTGATTCTTTAACCATTAGAAGTTTAAACAGTCTTCAGAAATATTATTTCACAATTGATGCTTTTAACGAAAGTGGTATTACAAATGGTAAAAACGTAATTGAAATTAACTAATAAAAACTAATCCAATAAATATGAAAAAAGGAGCACAAATCTTTATAGGCCTTTTATTTACAATAAACCTTCTTGGTCAACAATTGCCGTATCAAAACCCAAATTTAAATCCCGAAGAAAGGGCAAAGGACTTAATTACTCGTCTCACACTAGATGAAAAAGCAATTCTGATGTGCGATGTTTCGGAGGCCATTCCACGCCTCGGAATAAAAGAATTTAACTGGTGGAGCGAAGCATTGCATGGGCTGGCAAATAATGATAGTGTAACAGTATTTCCCCAACCCATAGGTATGGCTGCATCCTTCGATGATACATTAGTTTACCAAATTTTCAGAGCTGTTTCTGATGAAACCCGTGCCAGGTATAATATTGCCATGAAAAGGGGTCTTGAAAACCGGCGGTTTTTAAGCCTCTCCGTTTGGACACCCAATATCAATATATTTCGCGATCCTCGTTGGGGACGAGGTCAGGAAACATACGGCGAAGATCCTTACCTGACATCACGTATGGGTATTTCCGTTGTGAAGGGATTACAAGGCCCGTCCGAAGCAAAATACAGAGAATTATTGGCTTGCGCCAAGCATTATGCGGTTCACTCGGGTCCCGAATGGAGCCGCCACACTCTCAATATCAACAATTTGGATCCTCGTGACTTATGGGAAACCTATCTTCCTGCATTTAAAGCGCTCGTTCAGCAAGCTGATGTTCGTGAGGTAATGTGCGCTTATCAGCGTCTGGATGACGAGCCTTGTTGCGGTAATACTCGTTTGCTTCAAAATATTTTGAGAGATGACTGGGGATTTAAATACTTAGTTGTTTCTGATTGCGGAGCAGTCACCGATTTCTTTACTACTCATAAAGTTTCTTCGGATGCAATCCATGCTTCAGCGAGGAGTGTTTTGGCAGGAACCGATGTAGAATGTGTTTGGCTGGGATATTCTTTCAATAAATTGCCCGATGCCGTGTCCAGAGGTTTAATTAGCGAAGAGGAAATTAATAAACATTTGATGAGGGTCATTGAAGGCAGAATCTCTCTGGGTGAAATGGATTCCGATTCACTGGTTCCATGGACCCGGATCCCCGCTTCTGTAATCAATTCCGGCGAACATCAAAAATTAGCTCTAAGAATGGCTCAGGAAACAATGACTTTGTTGCAGAATAAAAACAACATTTTACCTTTATCGAAATCCGGTAAAAAAGTTGCTATAATCGGTCCAAATGCGGATGATAAACCTCTCATGTGGGGTAGTTACAATGGCACACCTGTCAATACTATTACCATACTGGATGGTATCAAATCCAAGATTCCTGCTGATAAGATAGTATATGATAAGGCTTGCGATATTGTTGAGGACAAAGTTATTGAAAGCGAAATTGCTAATTGCTCAATTGATGATAAAGCTGGTATTAAAGCTACCTATTGGAACAACCAGGATTATGAAGGAGATATTGTTGCTACTGAGCAAATTAAAAATCCTCTCCGGTTGACCGCTGCCGATAAGAAGGTTTTCAGCCCTGGTGTTCATCGTGACAAATTCTCTGCTAAATACGAAACAGTTTATAAACCTACACAGCCAGGAGAAATTGCTTTCAAATTCAAAGTTTGCGGAGGATTTTGTCTTATTGTTAACGGGGATACCCTGTCTAGCTTTGACTCCTGGAGACCCTTACCAATGAAAGCATATGTAAAAGTCGAAGCAGGCAAAGAATATCGGATAGAAGTGTATTTCCGGCAGGAGAATAACTGGACAGCCAGCCTTAACCTGAATTTCGGAAAAGAATTTCCTGTTCAGTTCGAAACGCTAATCGAAAAATTGAAAAGTGTCGATTTGGTCATTTTTGCCGGTGGTATCTCACCGCGATTGGAAGGAGAAGAGATGCCTGTTTTCCTGCCAGGTTTCAGGGGCGGCGATCGTACTGATATTGAGCTTCCGACCGTACAGCGAAATTGTCTGAAAGCTTTAAAGCAAGCCGGTAAGAAGATAATATTTATTAACTGTTCAGGCTCAGCCATCGGATTAGTCCCCGAAACCCAAAACTGCGATGCAATATTGCAGGCATGGTATGGGGGTGAATCGGGCGGACAAGCAGTTGCTGATGTTTTATTCGGCGATTATAATCCATCGGGTAAACTTCCCATCACTTTTTATAAGAATTTACAACAATTGCCAGATTTTGAAGATTATTCAATGAAAGGTCGTACTTATCGGTACATGTCCGATCCACTGTTCCCGTTTGGATATGGTTTGAGTTATACATCATTTTTGATTGGTAATGCAAAATTGAGCAAAACATCGATTAAGTCTGACGAATCGGCAGAGCTTACCATTCCTGTATCAAATACAGGGAAACGTGACGGATCAGAAGTAGTTCAGGTATACATTCATAAAGTTAACGATGCCGATGGCCCATTTAAGACCTTAAAAGGCTTTCAAAAGATCTATGTAGCTGCCGGTAAAACCAGTCTTGCTATTATTAACCTGCCTTATAAATCCTTTGAATTTTACGACAAAAGAAGTGGTAAAATGACTGTTGCGTCTGGTGAATATGAAGTTTATTATGGAACTAGTTCTGATACCAAAGATTTGAAGATGAATAAGATTATGATTCAATAAACATTATTTTCTGTATTTGATTACCTTGGCTAATCAGGAAATATTGGATAAATTAAAATGAAGAGATATTGATTTTTCAAATAAATAAAACCTATATAAATTATGAAAAAAATATACTTATTACTATTTACTATATTACTACTTGCAGCAACTGCCTGTACTACGCGTAAACCAGGGCAGGTTAAGGTTGAAGGTGGATGGATACAAGGTACTGTTACAAATGATTTAATTATCTTCAAAGGGATTCCATTTGCAGCTCCACCGGTTGGGGATCTTCGTTGGAAAGCCCCACAACCTGTTGAAAAATGGAAAGGAATTATGCCAACCTCCAAATTTGCTCCGGCTCCTATGCAGGGAGGAAATCCTCCATCGGGCAAAAGTGAGGATTGCCTGTACCTGAATGTCTGGACACCGGCAAAGTCAACCAAAGAAAAACTGCCAGTTCTGGTCTGGATCTATGGCGGTGGATTTAGTTTTGGATCAACAGCTGAACCCGTGTACAGTGGCGAAAATCTGGCAAAAAAAGGAGTTGTTTTGGTAAGTATTGCTTACCGAGTAGGTCAGCTTGGCTTTCTGGCTCATCCTGAGTTAAGCGCCGAAAATCCGCATCACGTTTCGGGAAATTATGGTTTGCTTGATCAGATTGCAGGCCTTAAATGGGTACAAAAAAATATTGCAGCTTTCGGAGGTGACCCGAAAAAAGTAACCATTTTTGGCGAATCTGCGGGAGGAATTTCTGTGAGCATGTTATGTGCCTCACCTTTGGCCAAAGGACTATTTCAAGGTGCTATATCTCAGAGTGGAGGCTCATTTGGACCGACGCGTCTAACTACATATCCGGGAGAAAACATGAAAACTTTGAAGCAGGCTGAAGCTGATGGCGAAACCTATGCTCAAAAAGCCGGTGTGTCTTCCATTGCCGAACTTCGAAAAATAGAGGCAGACAAATTGCCCATGGGATTTGGGATGGGATCAGGATGGCCTATCGTTGATGGATATGTTATACCCGATGATCAATATAAATTATATGAAACCGGTAATTATAATGACGTTCCTGTACTTATTGGTTACAATTCGGATGAAGGGGCAAGCTTTTCAAGGGAAAAAACACCTGAAGAGTATATCGCTGGCGTTGTAAAGCGGTATGGTAAATTTGCCGATACATTAATACAAGCCTATCCAGTCGGAAAAGATAATGTTCCGAAAACTGCTCGTGATCTGGCTCGCGACGCTGCTTTCGGATGGCATACCTGGAGTTGGGCACGACTTCAGTCAGAAACCGGAAAATCTAAAGTCTTCTATTATTATTTTGATCAGCATCCCGATTATCCTAAGGATTCACCACGATATGGTTATGGCTCACCACATGGTCAGGATGTGGGATATGTTTTTATGAACCTTGATACTCTGAACCCAAATACTACCATATCTGACCTGGAACTTTCGGAAGCAATGGGTACGTATTGGACTAACTTTGCCAAATACGGTAACCCCAATGGAGAAGGAGTTCCCAAATGGCCAGCCTTTAGCGATGCCAATCCTGAAGTGATGTATTTGGGTCCTTTTCCACATATTGGCCCGGTACCAAGTGTTAATTCGCTGGAAGTATTGGACGAATATTTTAAATGGAGGCGCACTCCTGAAGGAGAGGCATGGGCAAAATAAATTTTATATAATGAACTTAAGCCAGTTAAAGCTATTTCTAAAAAAGAGTATTTTAGTACCTGCAATAGTTCTTTCAGTATTGATTCTGCTGGAAAGCCCTGTTGATGCCCAGGAAACTATTGATGTGGGAAAAACAGGCTGGGATGTAAAAAGGCCGGTAATGGCAGCTGCCTGCGAATGTGGATGTCCATGGGGTGAATTAGGGGATTTTGTTAAGAAATCTTTAAAACCTTATGGATATTCTGTTATTCTTTGTCGTAACTGTAACCGTTTTTATGGTCCCCGTCTTGTTTCAGAAAACGATTTTCCGCCTCCGCTTGACGAAGGTAATTTAAAAGATGGTGTGAATGTTCGCATAAATGCCAAAGTGGATTTTGGAATAACATCAAGTGCCATGTTAAGTTCTGCATATCATAATACTATTGCAGGAAGGGGTCCTTACAAAAATCTACGGCTGATTGCTAAAATTGAAGATCCTTTCTATTTTCTGGTTGCTGTAAAAAAAGAATCGGGTATAAAAGATTTTAATCAAATCAAGGAACAACAGATGCCAGTTCGCATCATGGGCATGGATGCTAACATGATGGCTATCCTAAAGTACTATAACATCGCAACTGAGGATATAAAATCGTGGGGTGGAAAAACCAACGTTTCAGTTGAAACAGCCTTAAAAGGAGAATTTGATATCATTTCAGGCTTTTTAGCCAGCCCGGCTATGAATCCTGAATCAGCTTACTGGACTAAAATAAGTCAGAAATTTGACCTCTATTTTTTAGAGTTGCCAGAAGATTTATTAAAAATCATTCTTCAGCAGAATGTTGATGCTGAAATGGTTGAGGTTCAAAATAGCTTACTAAAAGGTATAAACCGGAGGATAAAAACTCTCGGCAGATCGGGTGAAGCAATATTTATACGAGAAGATGCCCCCGAGCAGGCTGCTTATGATCTAGCCAAAGCAATAGATGAAAATCATGGGGCGCTAAAGTGGTTCATAAGGGTTTATACATATGATACGAAAACTGTATGGCAAAATTTTGGCGTTCCCTTGCATCCGGGTGCTGAGAAGTACTACAGGGAAGCCGGATACATGAAGAATTGAGATTGAAAATCAAATGATTCAGCAATTACTTATAAGGCATTAATAACTTATTAGTATTTTCCTTGATCATTTTTTCAAAAAATATAATTAAATACAATGAAAAGAACACTAATATTTCTTTTTTTAGCAACCGAAATTGTCGTGTTTGGTCAATTCCCTGAACTGGCTAAAACGCCACCCATGGGTTGGAATTCATGGAATGCCTTTGGATTGGATATTAACTCCAGGATTGTAATGGCAGTTGCCGACTCGATGGTTAGTAAAGGATTAACCGCCGCCGGATATCAATATATTGTTATTGACGATGGCTGGCAAATTGGCAGGGATAATAACGGTAAAATTATAGCTGATTCTGTCCGTTTCCCCGAAGGGATTAAGTATTTGGCTGATTATGTACATTCAAGAGGGTTGAAATTCGGGATATACACCTGCTGTGGCACAAAAACCTGTGGAGGCCGCCCGGGAAGCTACGGATACGAAGCTATTGATGCAAAAACGTATGCCGAATGGGGAGTGGACTTTATAAAGGAAGACTGGTGTTATACCAATGGTTTAGACACCCATATACAATACAAAATTATGAGTGATGCCATCAGAGCAACTGGTAGGCCCATGCTATTAAGTCTTTGCGAATGGGGAGTTTCCAGCCCCTGGGAGTGGGCCAAAGGAATAGGCGCTATGTGGCGAACTACCAACGATATACAGGATTGCTTTGATTGTGTGAGAAATTGGGGAGGCATGGGATGGACCCAGATTCTAGAGAAAAATGCAAACCTGGCTCCCTATGCTGGACCAGGTCACTGGAACGACCCCGATATGCTCGAAGTGGGCAATAATGCTCTGACACCTACAGAGTGCCGTTCTCACTTTGCTATGTGGTGTATGCTGGCCGCTCCGCTTATTGCCGGTAACAACATCAGCACAATGAACAATACTATCAGCGATATCCTTACAGCCCCTGAAATTATTGCTATTGATCAGGATCCGTTGGGAGTTCAGGGAACACGAATCAGAAACGATACAGGATTGCAGATTTGGCAAAAACCATTGAATGATAGTTCCATTGCAGTTGCATTACTAAACCTGACAAATTCGACCGCTGATATGTTCGTATCGCTGGAGGAAATTGGTTTAAAAAAAGAGGAGGCAAGCAGTGTACGTGATTTATGGAATAGAAAGGATTTAAAGGCAATTAAAGATACATTTAAAACAAGTGTGGAATCTCATGGCGTAGTTGTATTAAAAATCAAGGGACAAAAGGCCACAGTTTCTTCCATAAAATTTGACCAGTCAACCATCAAGATAAATAAAGGCAACCATAAAATAATACAGATGACTGTTTTTCCATACGTCACACCTGTTTCAGTGACATCATCCAATGAAGATATTTTGTCGGTATCAATAGCCGGGGTGAATACATACAAGCTCACGGCCCACAAAGAAGGTAAATGCGAACTAAAAGCAATTACAGCAGATAACAAAATGAGCACAACCTGTGAAGTACAAGTCGTACCTACCAGCATTCCATCTCCATGGAAACTGGACGATATAAAAGACAATAAGGCTTCTGCTTTTTTCGATAGTGGTATTTATACCATCGAAGGTAGTGGCGCCGATATTTGGGGTACCAGCGATCAGTTTGCTTACCTGAATAGGAAGGCTGACAACAATACTTATATCTCAGCGCGTTTAATTTCCATGACTAATACAGATCCCTGGGCAAAATCCGGACTGATGTTCCGGGAAAACGTTGCTTCCAGCAGCCCGTTTGTAATGATATGCAGTGCGCCAGGCAATGGAATTTCACTTCAATGGCGCGATACAATTGGAGGTATTAGTTATAAAAAAGATTTTGAGGCCAATTCGTTGCCGGTCTTTTTAAAACTTTCAAAAACAGGTTCGACATTCAAAGCTTACAAATCGACGGATGGAAACCAGTGGAATCTATTGGGTGATATAACATTGAAGCAGGAATTTCCGGAAAAATATCTGGTTGGCTTAGAAGTTCTTTCGCATAGCAGTCATATGCTGAACCATTCGAAGTTTGACCAGGTAATATTTGGAATAAAAGAAATAAACTAGGTAAATTATACAATTATTACAACAAATCTTAAAATGAAATATATGAAAACAAAACCGGGATTGATTCTGTTGATAGGATTACTACTGTTAAATGTGAAAGTGTTTTCGCAGGATCCGGACTTTTACATTTTCCTGTGTTTCGGCCAATCAAACATGGAAGGAAATGCGAAATTTGAACCCCAGGATACAACGGTTGATAACCGTTTTCAGGTTATGGAAACCATCGATTGCCCAAACCTTGGCAGGACAAAGGGGAACTGGTATCCGGCAACGCCACCTTTGTGCCGCTGTTTTACAGGACTTACGCCTGCCGATTATTTTGGAAGAACTTTAATTGCAAATCTGCCAAAGAATGTCAGAGTAGGTGTCATTAATGTTTCAGTTGGTGGATGTAAAATTGAGTTATTTGATAAAGATAATTATCAGTCTTACGTTTCAACAGCACCATCATGGATGATAAATATGATCAACGAATACGATGGAAACCCTTATGCCCGCTTAGTCGAAATGGCAAAACTGGCACAGAAGGATGGTGTAATTAAAGGAATTCTTTTACACCAGGGAGAATCGAACACAAACGATACGCTTTGGCCCCAAAAAGTTAAAGGGGTTTACAACAACTTGATAAACGACCTGAAACTCAATACCGATTCAATACCCTTGCTTGCCGGAGAAGTATTGAACGCTGACCAGAATGGTGCTTGTGCAAGTATGAATAAGATTATTGCAACCTTGCCACTAGTTATTCCAAATTCGTATGTAATTCCATCATCAGGTTGTCCGGGTATACAAGATCATCTTCATTTCACTGCTGAAGGTTACAGAATGTTGGGGAAACGATACGGTGAAAAGATGTTATCAATTATGGGGTATAAAATTGCTCAACCCGAATAATTTTTATTAGGATGAAAATATCCTTTTCCTTCATAAGATCAATCATATAATTCAAAGAAAATGAAAAAACCAGTTGTCATTCTGATAGCTTACCTTCTGGCACTGCCCTGTATGTCACAATTATATCAAAAAACCGATTTAGGTGTAAAGTCAACTATTAACTCTGTTGAAGTTGAAATCCAGTTTTACAACCAGACTACTGTTAGGGTTGTTAAATGGCCCGAGGGTAAAACATTTGCAAAGAAGAGTCTGTCAGTAATCGAAACTCCTCAAAAAACACCATTAAAAATCAATCAGGCAGGTGACGAACTTTCACTTAATAGCAATAAATTTCAGGTGATACTTAACCTTAAAAATGGTGGCATTTCATTCAAAAACCTAAGGAACGAACCTCTTTTAAGTGAAAAAGTGGAAGGTGCAAACTTTACCGACTTCAACGATAATGGTGTAAAAACATATAGTGTTACACAATCATTCGTTTTAGATAAAGATGAAGCCATTTATGGCTTGGGCCAGCAACAACAGGGTAAAATGGTGAAACGTAACCTAAAACTTAATATGATACAGGGAAATACCGATGATTATATTCCTTTCTTTTTGTCTGTAAAAGGTTATGGATTGTATTGGGATAATTACTCACCAACCCTTTTTGTTGACGATTCAACAGGAACTACATTCAAATCGGATGTTGGCGATGGTATCGATTATTATTTCATGTTTGGAGCAAATGCGGATGATGTAATTGCTCAAATGCGTGAGCTAACAGGTCAGGTACCGATGTTTCCGCTATGGACTTTAGGATACTGGCAAAGCAAAGAGCGATATAAGGGTCAGGACGAATTGGTGGATGTAGTTAAAAAGTATCGTGAATTAGGTGTGCCACTTGATGGTATTATCCAGGATTGGCAATACTGGGGAAACAATTACCTGTGGAATGCAATGGACTTTCTTAATCCGGAGTTTTACAATCCACAAAAGATGGTGAATGAAGTTCATAACCTCAACGCACATATGATTATTTCAATTTGGTCCTCATTCGGTCCAATGACTAAACCGTACAAGGATCTTGATAAAATTGGTGCGCGTATGAATTTTATAACCTGGCCGGAATCCGGTTCTGAAAAATGGCCACCACGACTTGATTATCCATCTGGCGTGAGAGTTTACGATGCTTACAATCCAGCGGCACGGGATATTTACTGGAAATACCTGAACAAAGGTATTTTCTCTCTTGGCATGGATGGTTGGTGGATGGATTCATCAGAACCCGACCATTTGGAATTCAAACCTTCGGATTTCGACAATAAGACCTTCCTGGGATCATTCAGGAAAGTGAGGAACGCTTTCCCTCTAATGACTGTGGGTGGGGTATATCAACATCAGCGTTCCGTTACATCTGACAAACGTGTGTTTATTCTTACCCGTTCGGCATTTGCCGGTCAACAACGTTATGGAGCGAATACCTGGTCGGGCGATGTGGTTTCATCCTGGAGCGCTTTAAAAAATCAAATTTCTGCAGGACTTAATTTTTCACTTTGCGGTATTCCATATTGGAACAGCGATATAGGAGGGTTCTTTCTTTGGAATTTTAAGAATCCCCTTTATAATCCGGATTATCGTGAACTTTATGTTCGTTGGATCCAGTTCGGGACATTTTGCCCAATGATGCGATCGCACGGAACCGATGCTCCTCGTGAAATTTATCAATTTGGCAAAAAAGGTGACAAGATCTACGATGCCATAGAAAAATCCATAAACTTACGCTACAGCTTGTTACCTTACATGTATGCTACTTCATGGGATGTTACCGCCCATCAATCGAGTATGATGCGGGCCCTGGTAATGGACTTTGCTGACGATAAAAATGCCTTGGATATCAACGATGAATATATGTTTGGCAAATCATTGTTAGTTTGTCCCGTTACACAACCGATGTATTCCGGGAATAGTATTCAGGGAAATGATACTATTAAAGTGGAGGATTTCAGCACAATAAAGTCTAAAGAGCTATACCTGCCCAAAAATACCGGCTGGTTCGACTTTTGGACAGGAGAAAAACTGAATGGTGGACAAACTATAAATAAAGAGGTACCCATTGATATTATTCCAATATATGTAAAAGCAGGATCAATTCTACCAATTGGGCCAAAAGTTCAATACACTACTGAGAAAAAATGGGACGAACTTGAAATACGCGTTTATCCCGGTGCAGATGGAACATTTACCTTATATGAAGATGAAAATGACAATTATAACTATGAAAAAGGTATTTATTCTACAATTACTTTTCATTGGTATGATGCTAAAAAGCTGTTGACTATTGACGATCGTCAGGGATCTTTTCCAGGAATGCTCAAAGAACGTAGGTTCAATGTTGTATTTGTCAAAGCTGGCAAAGAGTCCGGAAACAAGAATAATAAAATCATAACTTATATTGGAAAGAAAATATCAGTTAAACAGTAGCGTAATGTTCTCAATTTTAAATTGAGATAAAAGAATGACAAATAGAGATTTAAATTAACACCTGTAATACTTGAATTAGGATCACTAAAACAAATCAATATTTCAACATAAACTTTAAATCATTTAATCATGAGGCTAATAGCTATAATTATTCTTTTATCCTTCATCACATTATCTTCATTTTCGCAGAATATATCTGTTGCCTCGCCAAATCAAAAAATAAACATTACCCTTTTCAACCGGCAAAATTCGGATCTAGGTGAATGGTACTTAAAGGTAAGTTACTCAGACCAGGGTAAAACCCGCGAGATAATACCACAAATCAACCTGGGTTTATTGTGTAGCGAGCAGAATTTTTCAAAAAATCTTAAATTTTTAAAGGCCGGAAAACCCAGTCTGGTAAATGAGCAGTATACGGTTTTGCATGGTAAACGTTCGCATTGCAGTAATACAGCAAATGAAGTGGTTGTCTCTTTTAAAAATACAGGCAATGTTAATTTGAATTTAATCATTAGGGCTTATAACGATGGGATTGCTTTCCGTTACGAATTTCCGGAACAGAAGGGCTCTTATGTTGTAAAAGATGAACTGACCTCTTACAACATTCCGCAAGGGACAAAACGATGGTTGGAAAAGTGGAATCTGGCAAATGAAGAGCTATACACGACTAGTAAGGATGATAAAGTACAGCAAAGCTGGTGTTACCCTGCGCTTTTTCAATCAGTTGATAGTTCATGTTGGTTTTTGATCCATGAGGCTGATGTAAACCGTAACTATTGTGGTTCAAAACTTAGTAATATTGCCGAAAAATCTGATTATAAAATCACTTTTCCAGATTCCGGTGACGGAGATGGAGAGTCGCAACCTACAATTACACTTCCGTGGAAGTCAGCCTGGCGCATAATCATTATAGGAACTTTGTCAGATATTGTGGAATCGACACTGGTTGACGATGTTTCCACTCCATCTGTGATAAAAAATACAGGCTGGATTAAACCAGGGATCGCCTCATGGAATTATTGGTCGAACAACCATGGTACTAAGGATTACAAGGTTGTATGTGAGTTTGCTGATTTGGCTGCTGAAATGAATTGGCCCTATACCCTGCTCGACTGGGAGTGGGATCAAATGGACAATGGTGGCAATATCGAAGATGCTGCGAAATATATCCTCTCTAAAGGAGTAAAACCTTTAGTGTGGTATAATTCTGGTGCATTTAAATGGATTGAGGCAACACCCCGAGATAGGATGCTTACTCATGAAAACCGGATGGAAGAGTTTTCAAAATTAAAAAAGATGGGGGTTGCAGGTGTAAAAATCGACTTCTTTATAAGCGAAAAACAAGATATGATCAAATACTATCTTGATATTTTGGAAGATGCAGTCCAATACGAGATGATGGTTTACTTTCATGGTTGCCTTGTACCTAGGGGGTGGGCTCGCACATATCCAAATCTGATGACTTATGAGGGGGTGCGTGGTGCAGAATGGTACAATAATGGGCCTGAATTTACTACGACAGCTCCGGAACATAATACTATTTTACCATTTACCCGAAATGTAATTGGTTCCATGGATTATACTCCTGTAACATTTACCAATTCACAATTCCCACACATTACTTCTTACGGACACGAACTCGCGCTCAGTGTAGTGTTTGAATCTGGCATTCAACATATGGCCGATCGACCTGAGGGATATTACAATCTGCCTGATGCCGCCAGGACTTTCCTGAAAGAAGTGCCCAATGCCTGGGATAACATCAAATTGCTTGATGGATATCCTGGCAGGGAAATTATTATAGCACGGCAAAAAGGAAAGAATTGGTTTATCGGAGGGCTAAATGCTGAAAATATGGAAAAAAATAAAACCTTGAGCTTCTATTTTTTACCTGATGGAATGAAGTATAAATTAACTTTGATTACTGATGGCGTACATGATAAGGTTTTCGAAACATCTTATCTGGTTGTAGATAATAAGTCCTCAATAATGGTAAAAATGCTTCGCCGTGGCGGGTTTGCCGGATATCTTAAACCAGTTCAATAATTTACATTAATAAACCATTAAACAAAATGAAGAAAAAAAACGGTATATGCATTTTAATTATAATGCATTTTTTTATTTATTCCCTTTCAGCACAAGATATAACACCTGTTAAAGGTTTGGCGGGTAAATATTTTTTTTGTTTTGCAAATGTTTATTTTGAAATTGATACGGCTATCGGTGGACGCATCTGTTCATTCAAACTCGACAATGAAGAGATCATACATCGTAATGATAAAAATTTATTGCAATCAGGTTCCACATTTTGGCTCAGCCCGCAAAGTGTGTGGAACTGGCCTCCAAACCCTGTATTAGATCTTAAACCATATGCTGCCACTATTTCAAATAACGAACTAATACTTGCAAGTGACATTACTTCAGACAGTATAAGGATATTGAAAATATTTTCAGCCAATTCGAAGGAGTCTTCAATATGTATTAAATACATTATAAAAAACGAAGGCACCAAATACATGAATTGGGCACCATGGGAAATAACTCGTGTTGAACCATCAGGTATTACTTTTTTTGCTAAAGGAGAAGGTTCTGTAACCGGAGATATGGTAGGCAATACCTCCGAAAAATCAGGGATTGTCTGGTACGACCAAAGCACTGCTATGCCATCGTTCACAAAAAAGAAGTTTTTCTGTGACGGAAAAGGTTGGTTAGCCCATGTAACAGCAAATAACATCTTGTTTATTAAAAAATTTGCTGATATTCCATTGGCTAAAACAGCTCCTGCCGAAAACGAAATTGAAGTATACACTGAACCTACAAAACTGTATACTGAACTGGAAAACCAGGGGGCTTACAGCTTAATTTATCCCAAAGATTCTTTAGTCTGGGAAGTTAAATGGTTTGCGCGAAATCTTCCAAAAAAAATTCCGGTTGCAGTAGGAAGCTCAAAACTTGTTGATTTTGCCAATAAAATAGTTAAAAAAGAATTTTAGAACAAGATGTAATTCTAAATTGAAGCATGAGCAGCTGCAAAATTTTTCGAAATGTGTATCTTAATTTGACAATGGAATTATGACGTAAGTTGTTTTATATTAGTTACTTAATCAATTCGTGATTACTGAAATTATTTAAATGAGGTTCAAGTTTATATTAATAGTCATTCTTTTTCCCTTCCTTTGCCAGGGACAAATTGTTAAAGGATTCAAAGCATTTAATCGAAAGGTCGATATTAAACTTTCGGATGGAATACTGAGTATCTGCCCTTTAACAGATAATTCAGTAAGGGTGCGTTTTTACAAAGATATTGTACCAAAATTGCCTGAGTTTATTATAAATTCGGCTTTGCATGTGCCTGAATTTAAGGTTTCGGATTCTCCTTTAAAGCTTGAAATTAAACTAAAGGATTTAACTGTTGAAGTTGAAAAACAAACCGGTAGTTTGTCCTATTTAAATAATTCAGGGAAAATATTTCTGAAAGAAATATCAGGTACAAGAAAGTTATTATCTGATTCTGTGATGGGCGAACCCTGTTTTGTTGCAGGTCAAAGCTTTGAATCGCCACACGGCGAATATATTTTTGGGCTTGGGCAGTTCCAGGATGGGCATTACAATTTAAAAGGTGTTACTCGTCGGTTAACCCAGGTAAATTCTCAAATTGCATTGCCTTTTATTTATTCAAACAAGGGATATGGATTGCTATGGCATCAATACGGACTAACCGATTTTAATCCAAATAATCATTTTGTAACACTCGAAAAGCAGGAAAAATCAGCTTCTGATAATAATCAGATGATTGAGGTTACAACCACATCTGGAACCCAAAAAATAGCACAAACCCAGTCTCTTTATACTGGCAAGTATACTGTTCCCGATGATGGAGAATACTCAATATTTCTGGATTTAGGGGACCTGGATAATCGCCATTATGTAGCAATTGATGGTAAACCTTGTATCGATTTCAGCAATTTCTGGCTGCCGCCTACAGCGAGTGTTCTGATTAAACTGGGTGCCGGCGAACACACTTTGCAATTGGTTTGCAAATCCGGTAATCATCCAGAAGTATCATGGCGACTGAATGAAAATGTGACTACATTCTGTTCGCCAAATGCGAAATTGCTGGACTATGTTGTATTTTATGGTCCATCAGCAGATAGTGTAATTTCAACCTATCGCATGCTTTCGGGAAATGCTCCAATGTTTCCGCAATGGGCATATGGTTTTTGGCAATGTCGCGAACGCTATTCTTCCGGTAATCAACTGGTAGAAACAGTAGAAGAATTCAGGAAAAGACAACTTCCAATGGATGTAATCGTGCAGGATTGGCAATACTGGGGAAATCGGGGCTGGGGTGTTCCAATATTCGATACGATAAATTATGCCCATCCGGATGTTTTTATCAAAAAAATACATGATCTGAACGCTCATTTTAACATTTCAATCTGGTCGAACCCTGATAAAAATTCGCAACTTGGGAAAGAATATGTGGCAAAAAACCTTTTCATCCCCAATACCAAATGGTTGGATTATTTCAACCCTGAGACCCGAAAAGAATATTGGAACACCCTAAAAACCAATATGTTTGATTATGGCGTCGATTCATGGTGGATGGACGCGGTAGAGCCAGAAAACGATGCATTGAAAGGGGTAATAACTTACGCCGGTCCAGGTGATTTTTACCGGTTGACATATCCTTTAATGGTTAGCCAGACAGTTTATGAAGGCCAGCGAGAAGCTTCATCAGACAAGCGTGTTTGTATCCTCACCCGTTCGGCTTTCCTGGGCCAGCAACGTTATGGTATTATTAACTGGTCCGGTGATATAGGTGGAAATTGGGAGACATTTAAAAGACAGATTGTTGCCGGTTTGGATTACTCAATTACCGGTATGCCTTATTGGACAACTGATATAGGTGGTTTCTTCAGACCAGGCCAGTCACAATATACCGATGAAAATTACCACGAACTGCTTATCCGCTGGTACCAATGGGGCGCGTTTAATCCGATTTTCCGAATTCATGGGTTCATGAGCGAAACCGAACCATGGAAATATGGACAAATTGTGGAGGACATTATGCGTAAAATGCTCAATCTTCGCTATTGTTTGCTTCCATATATATATTCAAATGCATGGGATGTTACCAAAAATGGCTCGACTATTATGCGTCCCCTGGTAATGGATTTCAGGGAAGATACCCTGGCTATTTCACAATCCTTTGAATATATGTTCGGTAAATCAATTCTGGTTGCCCCAATAACTGAAGCGGGAGTGGATGAATGGAGTGTTTATCTGCCCAAAACAAACGGCTGGTATGACTTCTGGACAGGTAAAAAATATAACGGTGGTAAGAAGATTAGCATAGTAGCTCCTCTGGATCGAATACCATTGTTTGTAAGAGCCGGCGCTATACTTCCAATTGGCCCGAAAGAGCAATACGCTTTTGAAGAGAAATGGGATAAACTGGAAATTCGGATTTATGAGGGCTCTGATGGCGAGTTTACACTCTATCAAGACGAAGGGGACAACTACAATTACGAAACTGGAGCTTTTTCAACCATCACCTTTACCTGGAATGATATCAAAAAAACATTGACAATCAATGATCGACAAGGTTCTTTTAAGGGAATGCTTCCAGAACAGAAATTTAATATTGTTCTTGTAACCAGGGATAAGGGTACGGGATTAACTATAACTGAAAAGTCTGATAAAGTGGTAAACTACTCTGGTAAAAAAGCAGTAGTTAAACTAAAATGATTAATAAAGATAAAAGATATTGTATTCATTCATAAGAAAGCAGAAATGAAAAGAAAATCCTTAGTTCTGACTGTATTAATCTCAATTTTTTTTAATACCAATTACTTAAATGGTCAGACAAATGTAGAAAAATGGAAAGTTTTCGAGTTAACTCTTATGGTACCCTCCGATGGAAATCCATTTAAAGACGTTAAATTTTCAGGCCAGTTTATTAAAGATAACGACACCATTACTGTTCCGGGATTTTATGATGGTGAAGATTTCTACAAAATTCGGTTCATGCCTCAAAAGGAGGGAAAATGGTTGTATATAACTTCCAGTAATGTCAAAAAACTGAATAACAAAAAAGGAAGTTTTATTTGTACTCCGGCTCAAAAAGATAATCACGGGCCTGTATTGGTGAAAGACACCTTCTATTTTGCCTATGCCGATGGTACCCCTCACTTTTCTTTCGGAACCACCTGTTATGCCTGGGTTCATCAAGGCGATAGCCTGGCTGAGCTTACACTTGAAACCTTATCAAAAAGTTGTTTTAACAAAGTGCGTATGTGCATATTCCCTAAAAGTTATAACTGGAACAATAACAAACCACTTTATTATCCTTTTGAAGGAACTCCATTGAAAAACTGGGATTTCAGCAGGTTAAACCCTGCTTTTTTCAGGAATATCGAAAAAAGAATCAGACAGCTAGATTCGTTAGGGATTGAAGCCGATTTAATTGTTTTCCACCCATACGACAGATGGGGATTCAGCACGTTAGACAGGGCTACAGAAAACATGTATATCGACTATATCATTGCACGGTTTGCGGCTTTCAAAAATGTTTGGTGGAGCATGGCCAATGAATGGGATTTTATGGAGGCCAAAAAGTTAAGCGATTGGGATTATTACATTGAGCAATTTGCAAAAAAAGACAAATACCATCATCTGATTGGAATTCATAACGGAGTTAAATTCTACGATCACACAAATCCATCTATTACGCATGCAAGTATTCAAAGTGAAGATACTTACAGGGCAAAAGAATACAGGAAAAAATACAAAAAGCCTGTTGTGTTTGACGAATGCCGGTACGAAGGTAATATACCCTGGTCGTGGGGCAATTTAACGGCTCAATCATTGACTGAAAAATTCTGGAGAGGCTTTACAAACGGAGGATATGTTGGGCATGGAGAAACCTATGTCACTGAAAATCCGGTTAAATTTCCAAACGAATCGGCCGATATTTTATGGTGGTCTAAAGGAGGTGTTTTGAGAGGCGAAAGTCCCGAAAGGATAAAGTTTCTTCGAAAGATTATCGAAGCTGCCCCACCTTACTTAAAACCAATTCCTTTATTTACATGGATGCCTTTCTCTTGCATTGGCATTGAACACGAATACTATCTGGGCTATTTGAATGATGCACAACCCCGGAGCATCGTGATTGATCTTCCTGAAGACGCATTGTATAATGTTGAGATCATTGATACATGGAATATGACCATCACACCCATTGAAAAAAAATTTTCAGGACACAGTTTAATCGAATTGCCTTCAAAACCCTATATGGCAGTGAGAATTATAAAACAGAATTAAATAGATAAATTTAATAAGACAAAAAATGAAACTAAAACTCAATTATTTATTTGTCACTCTGCAGGTTTTTCTACTTAGTGTTATAACCGGATATTCACAAATACTATACATTGGTGCCAATTATCATCCACATGACGATAAAAATCCGGAGAAAATAAAAAGTGATATTCAGCTTATGAAAGCAGCCGGATTCAATATTGTACGTATGGGACATTTGGCCTGGGACAGCTATGAGCCTTCGGAGGGTAAATTTGATTTTGAATGGTTTGATAAAGTGATGGATATGATGAATGAAGCCGGAATTAAGGTGATTTTAGATATAGCTATCCGGCCGGCACCTCTTTGGCTTCACCATAAATATCCTTCAATTAACATTGTTGACGAAAACGGTGATGTACAGTATCCCAATCATCGTTATATGGATGACATTGGCGATCCGAATTATCAGAAATATGCATTACGTTATGCAGATTCGCTAACAAAACATTATGGAAAACATCCGGCACTTTTGGCTTTTGGTATTGACAACGAATCTGGTGATGGACGGATTTCATACTCCGACACAGCACGGAAAAGATTTATTTTATGGCTACAGAACAAATATGGAACAATTGCTAAACTGAATAATGCCTGGGCCGGTCAACGCTGGTCAAGAAAAATTAACCAGTGGGATGAAATAGGATTTCCAGTAGCAACTCATACTACTGATGTACCTGAACGTATGTTAGATTTCCGGCGATTTGTTTCGGATGAAATCAATCAGCTTCTTTTTAAAGTCATTGATAAGGTAAATATCAATGCCCCTAATGCATTAGTAAATACAAATGCATGGTATTACAGCCAAATGAAGTACTTTGATTATTCTCCAATTGCTTATTCTGGTAAAATGACCCGTGAAGGCTGCGGTTTTTATCCTGGACCTTCATTAACAACCAATTGGGGTGTGATGAATGCCTTATTTGGAATTTCCCGAATTCAATTTGAAAGCACAAATCCATTCTGGTGCAACGAATTTACAACCATGACAGCAGTTCCAAATTCGATCCGAAAATCGGCCTATGCTTCATTAATGTATGGCAACCAGATGGTATGCGGATGGACCTGGCAAAGTATGTGGGCAGGCGAAGAACAGTACCTGGAAGGTATGATTGATTGGGATGGCATACCAAACCGTAAATATGATGAATACAAAAAAATTGCATCGGAATTTAAAAAAATTGAAAAATTCTTTCCGTACAAACTTCAGGCTGAAGTTGGTTTGGCTTTCTCATTTCCAAGCCAGATAGCAAGCAAGTACTTTCCAGAACAACATGAAAACCAATTACAGGCATGTTGGGATTTATTTTATTGGCGAAACATGGATGCCCGCATTGTGGAAATTAGCAGAAGTACATTAAATTATAAATTACTTTTTGTACCTGGTGTGGCAGTAATGGATGAGGTAACGAGCACAAAAATCCGCAACTTTGTGAAAAATGGAGGAACGGTTGTTATGACCAGCAATTCTGCCATTGTTGATACAACCGGACAGGTTTTTGCGACTTCCCGTCCGGGTATGTTAAGCGATGTATTTGGCATACGAGTGGGAGGCTACGAAGAGACAGAAGCACTTAATGAAATTTCCCGAAAGTCGTTTAATGGGAAAAAAATAGAAATCAATTATAAAGGGAAAACCATTGATACAGAATCCTCCAGATTCGATATTATTGAACCGAAAGAGACTGAAATTATTGCTAATTTAACAAGTCTGGATAAAGACTATCCGATTATGACCTCAAACAAATATGGTAAGGGAAGGGCAATCTATGTTGGTCTTCCTGCAAAAGTTGATATACTTAATCCGTTGCTGGATGAGCTCATAGCCGAACTGGGAATGAAAAAAGGACCCGAAGTGCCTGATGGTGTCATGGCAAGACAGATCGACAATACCCATTTTTTATATATGAATGTAAGCGGTGAACAAAAAGAAATAAATATGCACAGGAAATCTTATAGTATCCTTTTTGATAAAGCTTATAACGGCAATTTTACAATTGCTCCTTACGAACCGGAATTTATTGAAATAAAATGAGCAGTTATTAATTTAAATGAAAAGAAAATGTATAATAAATTATTTTTTTTCTGGAATATATTTTTTTTCTCCTCTGCCTGCTTCGCGCAGGGAACTGCCGATAGCGTAACATCTAATGTAAATGCGGCTACACATATTTTCTGTTATACCAATCCAATTACAAGGGATACATCTATCTCGATGCGTGATTATTGTATCATTAAAGTTGGAGAAAAATGGTATTGTACCGGAACATCCAATCCTATATGGACAGGCCCAAATCCTGGTGTCCGTCTGTTGGTTTCGGATGATTTAATTCACTGGAAACAACATTCCTGGATTATCGACGCCAGCAAACTATCAGCCGATTGCCCTTATAACGGCCGGTTTTGGGCTCCTGAAATTCATTTTATTCAAAATAAATTCTGGCTTACTATAAACAGCGGGAAAGTAACAAAAGAAGATCCAAAAGGAATGAATACACACAGTGTCTGGTTGTTTTCGTCGGATAAGGTTACCGGACCTTATACGCTGGTTAATGGGCCTTTAACTCCCCAGTACAACAATGATGCAACACTTTTTGAAGACGAAGACGGGCAGGTTTATTTTTATTGCAGTGGCAACGGCCTTTTTCAGGCTAAAATTGACTTAACTTCAGGCAAACTTACTACCCCCATTCAAAAATTTCTCGATAAAAAAGAGCCTGGCTATACCGAATGGATGGTTGGTGGCATTGAAGCTCCATTTGTTGTTAAAAGAGATGATACTTATTTTATGTTTTTTTCATCATGGACCCGTGGATACGAGATTGGCCTTTTAAAATCTAAGACACCGCTCGGCCCATGGGAACTGGTATCGCGTGAACCTATTTTTGGCACACGTAAAAAAGGTTATCGACCTGAACTTGCAATAAGTGGCGGTTATGACCATTTAAAATTCCAGGACAGCGAAGATCCTTATTGCGAAACAGGACATAATGCCTTATTCGAGGGACCAGACGGTCAACTATGGAGCTCTTGTCATTACATGATGTATGAAAAAAGACCCTACCCTTATAGCCAAACCTTTAAATCATGGGAGTTAACGCCTCAGATGGGATACGAACCAGTATACTATAAGAACGGAAGGTTTTACATAAAAGGGCCAACATGGACAGAGCAAGTGATTGAATATTAAATCAAATTAGATTGTCAATCAAAATTATTGTTTTAAAAATAACGTATTAACGAAATAAAATTAAAAAATGAATTGTCTGGCAACAAAAAATATGAGAGCGCAGTATAGCGCATGCATGAATTAAGAGGATTGGGGTTAGCGCCGAACAAAATTGAAGTGGTTTTCAAAGTATATCAAAACAAAAAATAAATTCAATAATTCTAACAATATAATTTAATAAGTTAGCTATGAAACATAAAATTATTTTCATTCTGTTCCTTTCAGGAATGGTTGGATGCACATCAAATAAGGTTCCGAAGCAGATTTTTCAACCTACTTTCGAATCATTGGAAAAGGTTAATCCTGTTCCTGAATGGTTCAAAGACGCCAAGTTTGGTATATATTTCCACTGGGGAGTATACTCTGTACCTGCCTTTGCTAACGAATGGTATCCACGAAGTATGTACATCAAAGGGTCTGCCGAGAATCTTCACCACATAGAGGTTTATGGCGACCCAACCGTGTGGCCATACAATAATTTTATTACCGGGGCAAAGGACAAGAAAGGCAATTTTGTACAGTTTGCGCCTAAACTAAAGTCGGAGGGAGGAAACTTCGACCCTGATGAATGGGCACAGTTATTTGCTGATGCCGGGGCAAAGTTCTGTGGCCCTGTGGCAGAACACCACGACGGATTTTCTATGTGGGCAAGCAAGGTGAACCCATGGAATGCAAAAGATATGGGTCCGAAACTTGATTTGGTTGAGCTGCTTACTGATGCTATCCGCAAAAAAAATATGAGAATATTCCTATCTATGCATCATGCATTTAATATTACCGGGTATTATTCAGATGTTCCAAAAACAGACGATCCCAAACTTCAAATGCTATTCGGTCAGCAGGGAAAAGAAAAAAACGAAGCCTTTTGGTTAGCTAAGCATAAAGAAATTATTGACTTTTATAAACCCGATATTATTTACCAGGATTTCAATTTACATTTAATTTCTCAACCCGTTCTGCTGGAGTTTTTGGCATATTACTACACAAGGGCAAACGAATGGAACAAAGAAGTGGTAGCCACATTTAAAGACGGACTGAATAAAAAATGCGCTGTTTTAGACTACGAACGTGGCGGACCACCCGATATTACTGATAATTACTGGCTTACCGATGATGCCATCAGTTCATCAAGCTGGTGCTACACGGAGGGTATCGGATATTATTCCAAAACACAAATTCTTCATGCTTTTATTGACAGGATAAGTAAAAACGGGAATATGATTCTCAACATTTCACCCAAAGCCGATGGTACAATACCTCAGGAACAAAAAGATGTATTGCTTGCTATTGGAGCTTGGCTAAAAAAGTATGGTGAAGCAATATATTCAACACGGGCATGGGAAAAATATGGTGAAGGCCCTACCAAAATGGGAGCTGCGTACGGAGTAATGGGAGCCCCAAGCGCAGGAACAGCAAAGGATGTTCGTTATACCAGATCGAAAGATAACACAACATTATATGCTATTTTACTCGGCTGGGAAAAAGGGGAGAAAGAAGTACTGCTAAAATCATTGTCTTCCGATAGAATTGATATAAAAAATTTGAAATCAGTTGAACTTATAAATGATGAAGCTGGTAAATACCTGCCTTTGACTTATAAACAGGAAAAAGATGGATTGGCTATAAATTTGCCCAAACAAACTTTCGAAGAAATGGCTTATGTCCTGAAACTTAACTTCGACGGCAAAATTCCATCGCTCAATAAATATGTGGATATAAATTGTGCCCCACACTATTTCCTGGTACCAGGTAATAGCAAAGGTGATTTAGTACTTGGATTGGATTTGTCTTTGACTACAAAAAGAAAGGAACTTACAAGCCAATGGAATTTGGAAGATGCTGGTAAAGGTCTTTATAAAATTTTAAACCGTGAAGATGTTAAAAATGCGCTGGAATGCAATAGTTCTGAACATGAACTTGCAATTGCAGATATTTCGGGAAAAGATAACCAAATATGGAAAATTGAAAACTCATACAACGGATTATTCAAAATTTCAAATAAACAATTTCCAAACTGCATATTATCAGTAAATAAGGAATTGACCGAAGGTAATAAAGCAGGGGTGTTTGACTTGGAAAATGGTTCTTTTTTAGGATGGAACCTGAAAGAAGTTTGTGAACTGAAACAAACAGCATTCAAACCAAATCGAATCCCGGGAACTATTGAAGCAGAAGACTACGATAGCGGTTGTCCCGAAGAAGCTTACTATGATAAAGACGAGACCAACATAGGAGGGCAATATCGTCAGAATGAAGGTGTTGATATTGAAAAATGTGCAGATGGAGGATTCAATGTTGGTTGGACACATGCCGGTGAATGGATGGCATATACGGTTTTTATTAATAAATCAGCTACTTATCAGGTTACTTTTCATATTGCCTCAGCAGTAGATAGTGCTAAAATGCATCTCGAATGCGATGGAATTGACAAAACCGGAACTGTTCTAATCCCAAGTACTGGTGCTTATCAAAAATGGGATATTGTAAAAAAGACAGTGAAACTCGATGCTGGTCAGCATTTGCTGAAAGTGGTAATTGATAGTGACGGGCTTAACTTAGATAAAATGGTTTTTAAAGAAGTAAAATGAGGAATGATTAAACATACTTGTGATGAAAAAAATAATCAAAATCTCGCAAAGTCATAATAAAGTTAGTCTTAGAAAATTAATCCTGCTTTCCGTCGTTTTTTTTCTAACATCAACAATTGTCTCAGCACAATCAGCAAAAGGTGGTAAAAAAATCAGTCCTGATTTATTTGGTTTGTTCTTTGAAGACATTAACTATTCTGCCGATGGCGGTTTGTATGCTGAACTAGTCCAAAACCGTTCTTTCGAATACAATCCGACAGAACGTATGGAATGGAATCCTTATTCTTACTGGGATTATATTTCTCCGGGATTTTCCTATGGAAGAATAAGTGTCGAAACATCCTCACCAATCCATCCAAACAATCCCCATTACATGGTTTTGGACGTTGAGCATATCGGCCATGAAGCAGAATACTCGGGTGAATCAGGAGTAGGATTGAAAAACTCAGGTTTTGACGGAATAGTAATACATGCAGGAGAAAAATACAATTTTTCAGTATTTGCCCGTCAGCTTTCCGGTTCATCAATTTCTTTAAAAGTCAGTTTACAGGATCGTAAGGGTATACTGCTCGCAGAAAGCATATTTTCAACCTTTTCAAACGATTGGAAAAAATATACTGTCAGTCTTGTTCCAACAGAAAGTAATGATTCTGCCTGCCTGGTAATTCTGGCCACAATAGAAGGGAAATTTGCTTTAGATATGGTATCTCTTTTCCCGGAGAAAACATTTAAAAACCGGCCAAATGGTTTAAGAGCTGACCTTGCCCAGGTTCTGGCTGATATGAAACCAAAATTCATCCGGTTTCCTGGTGGTTGCCTTGTACATGGTGATGGGCTGGGAAACATGTACCGTTGGAAAAACACCATTGGTCCCGTAGAAAAACGGAAGGAACAGAGAAATATATGGGGATACCACCAAACAACCGGATTGGGTTATTACGAATACTTCCAATTTTGTGAAGATATTGGCGCCAAGCCATTACCAGTATTGCCAGCAGCAGTTAGTTGCCAGAATTCCGGTGGTACCTGGCGTATCGGAGGTACCGGGCAAAAGGCAATCCCGATGGATGATATGCAGGATTACATTCAGGAAGTTTTGGATCTTATTGAATGGGCCAACGGTTCGGCAATTTCTACATGGGGTGCCAAGCGCACTGCCGCAGGGCATCCGGCTCCATTTAACCTTGAATACATTGGTATTGGTAATGAGGATAAAATTACTCCGGAATTTGAAGAACGTTTTAAAATGATTTATGAAGCAATAAAAACGAATCATCCTGAAATTACGGTTATCGGAACGGTTGGTCCTTTTCATAGCGGTGAAGATTTTGATAAAGGTTGGAAACTGGCAAATGATCTTAAAATTCCTGTTGTTGATGAACACTATTATACAAATCCTGAATGGTTTATTGCTAATCAACAGCGTTATGATACTTATGCCAGAAATGCAACGCAGGTTTATCTGGGTGAATATGCCTCATGGGGCAATAAATTGCGCAATGCCATAGCTGAAGCGGCTTATATGACTACGCTAGAGCGCAATGGCGATGTTGTCAGAATGGCATCTTATGCCCCTTTGTTGGCAAAAAAAGGATTTACACAATGGAAAACAGACATGATATTTTTCGATAACCTGAAAATTTGTCTAACACCAAATTATTATGTTCAGAAATTGTTTTCAACCAATCAGGGTGATATCTATTTTGATAATAGAGATACGGTTGAAAAAAATGATACGACATTGACTTCTTCATGCGTTCAGGACAGCAAAACAGGTGATATTATACTGAAACTGGTGAACACCGGGAATAAACCGGAGACCATGAAAATTAACCTGCCCGGCTTCAATAAAATATTTTCTGATGCTGAGCAAACAGTTTTGACTGGTGATGCCGATGCGGAAAACACATTTAAAATTCCACAAAATATTATTCCTGAAAAATCGACCATAAAAGTGAGCAAAACATTTGAATATGCAGCTCCTGCAATGTCGTTGACTTTGATCCGGATAAAAACAAATAAATAGGAAAACAAACAATTTGTCATCAAAATCTAAAAGCAGCATGTTTCAGTGGCAGAATATGCTGCATAAACAGTGTATACCTTTATCGCTTTAAACCAGGCTATATCGGATTACAATTCATCTCCTCCGGTTATATGCAATTATTGTTATAGAATGGGTATCAATAAACCTAATAACCTACAAAGCAAATTTTTATTTTTAACCTAGTAAAGTTTATATTGTTAGCCCGAATCATTCATGCAATTAATGAATAATTCTGACGATTAAGAAAATGTAAGGCTTTCAATAAATTGAAAAGCCAACATTTTCTAAACCGGGGCTAATCCCAAAATCGGTAAAGGCTCTGAATAATCCATAAACTTTGAGAAATTAAAAGGTTTATGAATTAATCAGGTTAGCATATTTATTCCTCTTTTGTCATTTACATTAAAACTTCGACCTTAAAATAAACTCAATGTGTTAGAAATAAACTGAGTGATTTAGCAGGGAAATATCTTTTTTTTTAACAGCAGCATGGTCTTTAAAAAATCTTTCATTTTATGAATTAAAATTAACAATTATTACAGGTTAAAGGTAAATGAAAGGTTTTTAATAGCAATTGAAGAAATTTTAACAGGCAATAAAAATAGACTGTTTTATTTTTAGCATTTTCATTGAGTGACTCTACTATTAACATAAATCATAATTGTCAATCTATTTTTAATTCCATCAGGCAATTGCGAAATTCCAAACTTGATATTACTAATCCTTCTTAGTTCAATAAAGTGAACCAACTATAAATTCTATTATTAACTAAAACAAATCTAAAACTATGAAAAACAAATGCAATTGGATTATTCCTTACTTAAAAAGGAAGCTGAAGTTGTTATTAATTCCCTTACAACTTTCAGCAATCTTATTCTTTATTTTACCCCTAAATGCCTTGGCAGGTGATCCTACGGGAAATTTTACTTCCCAAAGTACAGTTCAACAATTGAAAATTTCAGGTAAAGTTACAGATGCAACAACCAATGAACCTTTGATTGGAGTAAGTATCGTAGTTGAAGGAACCAGAATCGGTACCGTTGCAGACAATGATGGTGCCTATACAATTGAAGTTCCAAATTCAGGTGTAACATTGGTCTTTTCATTTGTTGGTTATATAACACAAAATATCCAGTATACAGGACAGACCACGCTGGATGTTCAACTGTCTCCTGATATTTTGGATCTTGAAGAAATAGTTGTCGTGGGTTATGGTAGTGTAAAGAAAAAGGATTTAACATCCGCAATATCTATTGTAGATGCAAAGTCACTTGCAAAATCACCTGTGGCTCAGGTAACAACTGCTTTACAGGGATTAACTCCAGGTGTAGAGGTACAAAGTAACCAGGGTCGTCCCGGAGAAATGCCGACAGTCCGTATACGTGGAGTAGGTAGTACAAATAGTACAGATCCTCTGTATATTGTTGATGGCGTTCCTGCTGATATTTCATCTATTAGTGCAATGGATGTTGAAAGCATGCAGGTTTTAAAAGATGCTGCATCATGCGCTATTTATGGTTCCCGTGGAGCAAATGGCGTTGTAATAATAACCACAAAAACCGGTAAAACGGGTACTCCGAAAGTACGTTACAACGGATACACCGGATTTGAGAAAGCATGGAAAACACTGGATTTACTGAATACAAAACAGTGGGCAGAAATGGTATACGAAGGTAATACTGCAGGAGGAACCACAGCACCACCCCTTGCATTAGAAATTCATGACAATCCTAGCGGACCATGGGCTGATTGGAATGGTACTGAAACTGACTGGCAGGGAGCATTATTCCAGACTGGAACTATTCATGAGAATAATTTTGATATTTCAGGAGGAACACAAAACGGAAAT
Source organism: uncultured Bacteroidales bacterium (assembly GCA_963781805.1). GTDB lineage: Bacteria > Bacteroidota > Bacteroidia > Bacteroidales > UBA10428 > JAFGPL01. The sequence goes on along the minus strand of CAWAHF010000004.1, from coordinate 5,884,569 downwards.
TATTTCTTCTCTGCAAATGAATTCAAACAGGAAGGTATAATTATTACCACCCCGTATGACAGATATTCAATGCGCATGAACTCTAATTGGCAAACCAAAAAATTCAAATTTGGTGAAAATGTCTCCTTTATATACTCCAAGAACCGGGTTGAAGGTTCCAACGGAGGACGCGATGTGCTTGAAGAGATAATAAAAATTACCCCGAACATTCCAATATATAATCCAAACGTTTTAGGGGGATTCTCGGGCTATGATGCCTCTCTGGTTGGCCATGACGCCAGTAATGCTATTGGATCACTGGTTCGCAATAAGAATTATAACTATAATAAAAGGTTCGTTGCTGATGTCTACGGTGAATATCAGATATTAAAAGATCTTCAATTCAGGACAACTTTTGGGATAGCCAGTACAGAATTTCAGAATAGGAATTTAACCCTGAAAACAGATATGACCCCCAAAAATTTTGCTAATACTACCCTAAGTGAATCTTCAGCATGGAGCTATAGCTGGGTGTCAGAAAATATGTTGACCTACCATAAAATAATTGGCGATCATGATTTGACAGTAATGGCCGACTATACAACAGAATATTATAAATACCACAATATGACTGCTTCAGGTACTACAATCCAGACTGAAACAAATGATGTGCTCTCAAAAACAGAGACTGGTTTCACAGTCGGTGGTAGTGAAAATGAAAACAGTCGGATTTCTTACCTGGGACGTATAATGTATAACTATAAAGGAAAATATATGATAACTGCCAATATCCGGCGGGATGGTTCATCTAAATTCGGAACAGGTAATAAATGGGGAACTTTTCCGTCAGCTTCCTTAGCATGGCGTATAAGTGATGAATCCTTCATGAAAAGTATTAGTCTAATAAATAACCTGAAATTGAGAGCCAGTTACGGAATTGTTGGAAATGATAATCCAATTGACGCTTATTCTTATATTAGTGGTTTGTCATCTGGTCTTGACTATGTATTCCTTAATAATGGGACTTGGGCTAAATATTCCGGCGTATCAGTAAATGGATTTAATAATGCCAGTTTAACATGGGAAACAGTTAAACAGGTTGATGTTGGTATGGATTTAGGACTGCTCCATGGCCTTTTTGAATTAACTTTTGATTATTTTAAAAAGAACACCATTGATATGCTTATACAAGTTCCACTTCCTGCGTCAAGTGGAAATTCAGGATATATTTGGAAAAATTTAGGTAGTATTTTAAACCGTGGCCTTGAGCTTTCAGCCACTGTTCGTAAAAATGTTGGAGATCTTGATTTATCAGTTACAGGTAACCTCTCTACCTTACATAATGAGGTATTGGATATGGGCGGATTCCCCATTACTGCTGGTCCTGTTGAACCAGGATCAGCCACCAGAACTGATGAGGGGCAGCCAATTGGATCATTCTATGGCTATAAAATGCTTGGGGTTTTCCCTGACCAAGATGCTATTAATAATTATACTTATAATGGCAGCCTGATCCAACCTAATGCAGAACCCGGCGATATTAAATGGGCAGATATTAATAACGATGGTGTAATTGACCAGGATGACCGCTATTTCATGGGAAGTCCTATTCCAACGCTTATTTATGGTTTAACTGCAAATATTGCCTATAAAGGATTTGACCTGTCAGTATTCTTCCAGGGTGTTCATGGTAATAAGATCTTTGCTGAATTGGTTATGTGGACAGAAGGTATGCAAAATAATTTTAACGCTGGTACTGCTGCTCTTGATCGCTGGACTCCCTCAAATACAATTACAGATGTCCCAAGAGCTGTACGTAACGATCCCAACGGTAATATTACCAAGGTATCAGACAGATATATTAAAGACGGGTCATATCTCAGGTTGAAGAATGCTTCATTGGGATATACGTTACCCAAAAGTTTGGTTGACAAGGTAAAGATTGGCAATGTAAGAATCTATGTAACCGGACGTAACCTATTAACTTTTACCAAATATCCGTTCTACGATCCTGAGATAGGATCAAATGCTATAGGAACCACTGTGGTAGGAACTAATACAACAAATATATCACGAGGTATTGACAATGGTTATTACCCACAGGCACGTACTTTTATTGGAGGAATTCAAATTGATTTTTAACATTAAAAAAACTATTATTATGAAAAACAAAATATTTCAATTCTTAATATTGGGAATCTTATTAATCACTTCCTGTAGTGAGGATTTCATTACAAGGAATAATGATAAATCTAGATACACCCCTGGTACCTTTTATAATTCGAGGTCACATGCCGAACAAGCGCTCAACGCAGCCTATGATGGGCTCAATCATTGGGCAAACGGGTATGTCTGGTTTTTAGGCCTCATGCATTTTTGTCTTGGCGATGACCTATACGAAACCGGTTATGCTGCTGGTTTTCAACCATGGGGTCAAACAATCAATTTTGATATTGTGAATACTCAAAGTACAATAAGCGACACCTGGAATGGTTACTATACAAACATTTTATGGGCTAATAATGCACTGGAAGTGATGCCTGCTGCACAACAGGTAGCAGATGATCCGAGTTTCACCCAGGAGGTATTGAATAATTATATGGGACAAGCCTATTATTTAAGGGCATTCATGTATTATAATTTGGCCCAATACTTCGGCGACGATAAAATAATAATCAGGAGGACTGTACCAAAAAGCGAAACAGAGTTTGCCCTTGCCCCGTCACCTGCAGACAGTACCTTTGCTTTTATTGAGTCAGATCTCAAAATGGCTGAACAATTGCTTACTGCTGGCCTAAATACAACTTCAGACTATGAAAAAGGAAGGGTAACACGTGGATCTGCTGCGGCCCTTCTTGGTAAATGGTATTTAAACCATTATATGTATACTGAAGCTGCTGCCGAATTTAAGAAAATTCTTCCTGGGGTTGGAGATGCTTCTTACGGGACATATGCACTTACCGCAAATTACAGGGATAATTTTACCAGTACTACAAAGAACAACGAAGAATCTGTATTTGAAATCCAGTTTCATGATCTGAATCAAGGAGCAGGATGGTCAAACAACGACGTTAACTGGCTATTTCAGAATTTTACCTTGAATCGTACCTCATGGGATATTATGTGGTGGAACTTCGGTGTACCAACTTACAAGGTTACAGATCCTTCTGCTTCTCCGACAGATATATCTCAATTTGAAACCTGGACTGAGAATATTAACGGTGTTGATACAGCAGTTTACGACTACAGGGTTTATGAAACCTTCTGGGGAGTGCCAAAAGGAGCAAATTTTACAGAAAAAGGTGTTGTAAAAGACTGGATAGCACAGGGATGGGATTTGGAAACCATTGTTGGAAGAGATGGTGCATATGGTATTCGCAAATATGCTGTGGATGCAGATAATGAAGGACCTGCCGGATTAGATCCATTGTGGTCTGATAATAATGTTAGACTTATTCGTTTATCAGATATTATGTTGCTTTATGCCGAGTGTATGGCTAACCTGAATCCATCCAATGTTTTAGCAGCTGATCCAAACAGTGCAATTTACTGGATTGATCAGGTAAGAAACCGAGCCAATAATGTTGCAGTCGATCAGCCACAGCTTTTAAGTACACGTGAAGGGATGCCCGGTCAGTTACCCTCTGCCACAGATCTCATGACAGCCAAAGGTTGGACATTGCTACAACTAATTCAACACGAGCGTTATGTTGAAGGATATTGTGAAGGTTGGAGAAAAGAAGATATGAAACGCTGGAAAGTGGGAGCAGACTTTGTAAGAGATAAATACGGCTGGAAGGGATATCAGTCACTTACTCTTCCTGTGCCACAGAGTGAACTGGATAATAATCCTAATTATCCGCAGTAGAAGATTTTTATTATTATAATAGAAGCCGTCTCATTTTTTCTTTTGAGACGGCTTTTCTTTGTGAGGGAATCACATCATATTTTTTCTATGTTGTAGATAATCAAAGATTAAGAAATTTAAAAGTTTAGCAATTGGGGGCTTTGATCCAACAAACAGCATTAAGTCAGGAGGAGTAACATTCTTTAATCAAGATTTTTTGTATATTTCATAAATTTTTGTATTCTTATGAAATATTTGACACTAAAGGGGTCATTTCAAATGAAATGCAAACTAATAATAGTTTTATTCGCATTGATTTTCAATCAAAGTAACCTGATATTTGCATCAGATAATAATATAAAGATTGATGACTATTCTTATAAAGACGGGCTGACAACATCCTGGGTGTATAGTGTTTATAAGGATTCGAAAGGATTCTTGTGGATTTGTTCTGATAATGGTTTGTTTCGTTTCGATGGGTATAGTTTTAGAAATATCAATAACCTGCTTAAAGATTTCATTAACCCGGAAACCTATTGTATAACAGAGGATTCGGATAATAATTTTTTAATAGGAACACAGGACGGAATTTATTATTATAATACTCATTTTGAAAGACTTTATCCTCTAAGGTTAAACCTAAATTCTAATTGTAGGATTTATCAAATATTGTTATTAGAGGACAAAATTTGGGTAGCTTCTGATATTGGTTTATTGCTCTTAAGAAAACCAGAAAAATTTACTGCAGGTGATTTGATTCCAACGCAGTTGTTGTTGCCAGATTCATTGCATCTTAGGACTCCTCAGGATAATATCATTAATACCTTATTTTATTTACCAGGGAACTCTTCATTATGGGTTGGAACCAACGGTGCCTTATACGAATTGAATCAAGAAAAACTTGTTTTTCAATATATTAATTCTCTTTCGCAAAACTCGATACGGGGAATTTCCAGATATAATAACAGTCTTCTTGCCAGTAGTTGGGATGGAGGTATCTTTTTAGTTGATCCTTCTAAACACGAACTGGGAAACGATACGTTCATCAATGATGTTAACAAAATTGTTGGTGATAAGCGGATCATGTCAGCGTTTATTGACAATAATAACTATTTGTGGGTAGCTACATTTGGAAATGGACTGTACATTTTTGAGAGAAGTAAATCAGGAACATTATCATTTGAAAATTACCGAAATAATCAGAGACAGCAGGAAAATTTAAAATCTGATTTTATCAATCAAATTTATATTGATAATGCAGGGATTGTTTGGTTATGTCAAAACCAACCCGCTTTATCAAAAGTATATTTTCAAAAGAAGAACCTAAGATCTTATAATTTTGTAAAGCAAAAGGGCGATCTGGTTACCGAGGAAATACTCTCGTCAAATCAATCCACCGACAAGAACAAATTATGGATTACCACTAACGGAGGTGGAATTTATTTGTTTGATGCAATAAGTCATAAGCATACCCAATATACCGACAAAACAACAAAGGGGCTTCAACTACAAAATAATGATATCAACTTTTGTTACCAGGATAAAAAGGGCAACTTATGGATTGTTTATCGAAGAATAGGTTTGTATGTTGTACCCTCCAAATATGCGTTGGATTTACTTGATGGCAGTTTAAATACAAAGGTAAAACCCGTTGATGCCAACACACTTGTAACAAAATACAGCGTTGTAAATTCATATATTACAACATTCTGCGAAGACAGTTCAGGTCGATTATGGGTTGGAGGATGGGGATTTTTATTTGTTGTTGAGCTAAGGTCTGAATCCCCAATTGGTGAGGCTGCAAATGGTTTATTATCAGATAGCAAAACTATCCGCATATTTTCAGAAAGGTTTCAGGATGGAATTGATTTCCCTATTTCACCAGTGGTTTCAATACTAGAATTAAATAAAAATAAATACTGGATTGGAACGCTTGGAGCTGGAATTATTCAAGTTGACGAAATTTCAAAAAACAAATTTTCCTGCAAACAAATGGCTATTAATAATAAGCTGCCTTCCAATAATATTGGACCTATTTATAAGGACAAAAGTAATGGAGTCTGGATTGGAACCCATTCAGGTATTTGTTACTGGGATTTAAAAACAGACAGCTTTAAAATAATAACTATTAAAAATGGACTCTCTTCAGATAATATAAACAATATTGTTGAAGATAAAAATTTTAATATTTGGATATCAACTTCATACGGCATTTCTAAAATTCAAATGAAGGATTTCACCATATCAAATTATTTATATACAGATAAAGATAAGTTCAATCAGTATATTAAAAATTCAGGGACCCTCACTGACGATGGATTGGTTTTTTCAACAAACGAATCTTTGGTCATTATAAATCCTGATTCCATTAAAATTAATAACTACATCTCCCCCCTTTATTTTACAGATATTAAAATTGATAATGAAACCGTTATGCCAATGGAAAAATACAAGGGAACCTGTATTATTCAAGCAAATATTAATGAATGCAAAACCATCAATGTGCCATATAATCATACACTTAGTATTGAATTTGCTGCTATTGATTATTTTAGTCCTGAGCAAGTATCATATAAATATAGAATTGGAAACAACAACGAATGGGTTCTGTTAAAATCCGGTCAAAGAAACCTGACCCTTCCAAACATGAGTCATGGAGAATATGCCTCAAGCATTATGGCAGTAAATTCCGCCGGAAAAAACAGTATCAGGAACCTAAAAATTATTTATTTACCCCCATTTTGGTTAACCAAAACTGCTTATGTCATATATTTTATTTTCGGTCTTATTTTCCTTTTAACCTACCGAAGATTATTAATCCAAAAAATCCATCAAAAATCAATTATAGAAAAGGAACGTTTTGAAAGAAAAAAACTGCAGGAACTGGATAAAATGAAAAGCGAATTTTTCTCCAATATTTCTCATGAATTTCGAACACCGCTTAGTCTGATAATTAATCCTCTTGAAAAACTATTTAAAGAAGAAGATATTTCAAATAAAAACAAGGATAAGATTAATCTAATACTGAAAAGCAGCAATCGTTTACTCAAGTTAACCAATGAGTTAATGGATTTTGGTAAAATTGAGCAAAAATTATTAAAACCTGACTTTCAGTTATATGAGATCGTTACACTAGTAAATGAATTATGTCAACTCTTTAACAATCTGGCAGATTCTATGAACTACGATTTCAAAATCAATTGTTCATTTGAACAAATGGAAATTCCATTAGACAAAGGAATGATTGAGAAAGTAATATTTAATTTATTATCAAATGCCTTTAAATATACTCCCGAAAATGGTACGATAATGGTAAATATTACTAAAAGCAGGGAAGCAGAAAGAGAGTTTGTTAAACTGTCTGTAATTAATACAGGCGAAGGCATTGATAATGAAAATTTAAGCAAAATATTTGACAGATATTACCAGGTCAGTAATGTTCAAAACAGGAATATTGAAGGTACCGGCATAGGACTTGCTCTTGTTAAAAGTTTTATTGAACTGCATAACGGGAAAGTTGAGGTTAAAAGTGAACCAAATCTTGAAACATGTTTTGATATATTTATCCCAGTTATTCAAGATGAATTTGTCAGTTCTATGGAGTTAAAATATGCAACTGCAGATAAAAAGACTAAAGATGTTATTGTAAATCAGGAAACCAAAAGTCAAATACCAAAACCAATGTTTCATTATCGGTTGCTGATAATTGAAGATGAAGAAGATATTCGCAATTATATTATTGATGAGTTTTCATCCGAATTTAAAATTTCATCTGCCCAAAATGGCGAAGAAGGATTGAATATAGCGAATGAAATAATTCCTGATTTAATTATAATGGATGTAATGATTCCTGTCATATCAGGCTTGGAATTATGCAGAAAATTAAAAAACCAGGTAATCACATCACATATACCTATTTTAATTCTATCTGCCAAAGCAACAATAGAAGATCAAATTGAAGGATTGGAAATGGGAGCCGATGTATATATGATTAAACCATTTAATATCGACCATCTTAAAGCACAAATTTTGAGGCTTATTAGCTTTAAACAGGCTATATATTTACGATATCTGAAAGAAACAGCATTAATCCCCGAAGGTTCATTGACAACTAGACTTGATGAAGAATTCATGCAAAAAGTCATGAATTTTATCGAAGAGAATCTTACTAATTCTGACTTAAGTGTTGATCAATTAGCACATTGTGTGTCATTAAGCAAAGTCCAAACGTATAGAAAAATTAAAGCAATCAGTGGATTATCCATTGTAGAATTCATAAGAACCATAAGATTAAAAAAAGCTGCACAAATGATCGTAGAAGGCCATCTAAATTTTTCTGAAATTTCTTTTGAAACAGGATTTTCCGCACCATCCTATTTTTCAAAATGTTTTCATGATCATTTTGGAAAGACTCCTTCAGAATTTGCATTGGATTACGAGAAAACCGGATGAATTGATTCACTTATATGTTATAATTTTCTTTAATACTCTTGAGGGAATATACCTCATAAAACCTTAAAAACTGTTTGACTTTTGGTATCTGTTTAGCACGTTGGGGTTCGTTACGAGGTTCAAGCTTCATATTAAATAATAGCTTTAAACAAGAATTATTAACCTAAAAAGTGTCAACTAAAACCAGGACGAGACATTTGCAGCCATTGAGAAAAAATTTTGTCGTTAAAATAAAAACAAATCAAAGCAATATAAGAAATTCGATGGCTAAATTTTTTATTCTCCTTTCTGTAATGTTTTTTCATCAGGAATTAATAGGAAAGGAAAACAACCAATTTGGGGACTTTCCTTGATACTGATTTGACTGAATTATATAATAGCGATTTTCAGGATGAATTGCTGGATATTGTATTTAATAAATAAGCACAAACACACGGCATATAAGTAATGGCGGGGACACGTAGTAATTTGAGCAGTAGTATTTCAAATAAACTTTTCTGCAATTTGATAAGTATGAGTTTCGAAATTTGCTACTACTCATATTATTAACATTGTGCGTCATTTTGCTGAACACTTAGAAATAATGAACAACCTTTTAAAATTCATTCATTCACTGACGAATTTTTCTGACGAGAGTTGGGACTTGTTACAACCCGCATTGACAAAGCGAGAGTTTAAGAAAAATGAATTGCTCTTAAAGGAAGGACAAGTTTGTAATTCACTTTTTTACATTGATATAGGTTTCTGTAAAAACTATTACGAAATTGACGGAGTTGTGAAAAACACAGGTTTTTTCTTTGAAAATGAAATTGCGACAAACATTAGCAGCTTTGCGAATGGACAAAAATCTGAATTTAATATTATAGCCTGTGAACCATTGAAGACAATAGTTTTTGACAAGGAAAGACTTTTTCAAATATCTGAACAATCCATTGAAATAGAAACTTTGGGGCGTAATTGTATTCGTCTATTTGCAACTAAACAGGAAGAGTTTTCAAAAATTTACAAACTTTATTCTTCTCAAGAAAGATATGAATATATCGAAAAGAATTATCCTGAACTTATACAGAGAGTTTCCCTTTCACAATTGGCTACCTTTCTCGGTGTAACACGAGAAACATTAAGCAGGATTCGAAAACGAAGATAAAATTATGTGACATTTTTCTCAGGTTCCTTTCAAAAAGCTTATCTAACTTTGCTAAAAATTATCAGATATGAAAAAAATTGACAAGCAAACCAATGTGCTTACTTGGTTTGAAATTCCAGTATCAGACATTGATAGAGCAAAAACATTTTATGAGACCATTCTGGACATTGAAATGGTAAAGCGAACTGACGGAACAGATGAAGCAGTTTTCTTTCCGTTCGACCCAAATGTTGTTCAAGCAACATCAGGACGGGTAACTGGCGTGTTATCAAAATCTGAAAGAAACAGTCCTTCAAGCAATGGCACAGTGGTCTACATCAATGCTTATCCCGAAATTCAAAAAGTTCTTGATAAAGTAGAAAAAGCAGGAGGCAAAATACTTTCACCGAAGATTCATATTAATGCAGGATTCATAGCTATAATATTGGATACTGAAGGAAATAAAATTGGACTTCATTCTGAAAAATAAAAGCCGAGTAGGTAAAGGGGAATCTCACCCCTAAACCTCTCTCACCTGTGTGCTGAAGCGCTCCGGTGCGCAGGCACAGAACCGTGCGTAAAAGGCTCCCTTCACACGGCTCCTCGCAGTCGTGAAACCAGTTAAGGTTTCGGCAGGAAGATTAACTCATCCCTTGAATTTCAAGGTTGACAAATATGCCTGACTACGTTAACCCCTTCGCTGTGACTAAGTTTCCAAAGCCTTTATTTGGCACAAACCGCTACTACGGGTTAATCCGCCCCTATTCCATTGTATTGATACTCTCTGCCTTGCCTTACAGGTTTTCGGCATTCTCTCTTGACACCAATGGATAGGTTCTCCTGTTCCTTAAATGAGCCAAAACATAGTTCTTGCCGCCTTAATGCCGGAGACCGGAACAGCCGATAATCTGGTATTCTCTGTTCTTATCCCGTGTGACCGTCCCACACACGGTTTTCAGTCTCGTAAAGGTTATTTTCGACACGTCATCGGTCGGTTCACTTTCGTTCAACTCCTGTGTTCGCTCCTGACAGATTTTCGTCAATAATGACTTTCTGCCTTTTAGCGCTGTCCGTTCAGTACCTTGCCCTTGATAGGAAAGCACCGCTGGGTGGATTATTCCCTTCGGTCATGAGCTCCACTTTGTTCCGGTTGGAAACGCTTCCAGTAAAGCGTATCCGAGAGGCCAACCATCAAAATAGGGATTGTCGTTTAATCTCTTGTGAGACCTCTGATTTACCAATTGATTTTGGAATCAGCTCGTTTCCGACAAAACAACTATATAAATATGATGTCTCTCATCTCATCTAAAGTTATGATGAATCAATTTCAAAGAACTTTCTTCCTGGTTTTCAGAAAGATTATTAAATTTGAAAGTGCCCTGATTCATCGCATGACACACCGACGGCACAACACACAATATAAAACAGTTGTGGTTCAGTGGTTTGCGTGCGTTTGGTTTACAAATTAACTTTTTCCTCGGTGGATAAAGACGCGCTCCGAAAACCCAACCGTTATATTGTAAAACGTTATGCATAATTCCTCCCTGACTCGGAGAGACTGATTACTGATGGCTAACGTTTTGGATTTGATAATTAGAAAATTAAGTGCTAAAAACTAAATTTGTAAATAACTGATAAATAATCGTTTAATTAAAACGTTAGTTAGAATTTCATGCACTATGGAGACATATATAAATGAAACTAATGTTAAAGAATTATACAATGGGTGAAAAAAATAGAATAGCTTATCAGTGTGTAAAAAATAATTTTGTACCGATAAGTTACCTTCTCATTTTAATCATAGTATATTTAATAGCTGAATATAATCGTCTTGGAGATTTTAGGATTTTTCTGGATGCGGGAGAATTATTGAAAGGAAAAGAGAATATTTATCTCTATAATCATTTAAATAATTTCAAGTATTATTATAGCCCTCTGTTTGCACTATTTCTTTCTTTGTTTACTAAAGTTAATGATGTGGTTATAATAATACTATGGAAACTATTAAGTTTTTTCTTTCTGTTCAGGATCTGGATAATTATAAATAAGCGTTTTATTGATGTAAATATATTCTCTGTCAGGCAAAAAGAAATTTTTCAGGCGTGTGTTTTTTTGAGCTGTTTTATATTTATATCGAGTTGTCTGCATATGGCTCAAATGACAATATTTTTGCTCTATGCCATTATAGAGGGATTAGAATTAATTCTATACAAAAAAAAATACTTTTTTGGTGCTCTTCTTATTGCTATTGCAATTAATATTAAAATAATGCCCATTATTATACTTCCATATTTAATATATCGTAATATGTTTAAACCCAGCATATATATTATTATTATCTTATTGGTTTTATTAGCTATACCAGCATTTTTTATTGGAATAGAGTATAATATATTTTTGCATATCGAATGGTGGAAATCAATTAATCCATTTAATCCAGAACATATTATTGATATAAATGAAAGTGGATTTCATGGTCTGTCGGCCCTTTTTTCATCCTTATTTACTGATGCTCTGGGAAATAAATATAATTTACAGTTAAAACGAAATATTCTAAATTTAAATTATACTACCATTTTTTATATTTTGAATATTACACGCTTAATCCTAATTCTTTATACAGTTAGAATAATGAAATCCCCTCCATTTTGCAAATCAAAAAGTAATATGCAAACGTTTTATGAAATAAGCTATATTCTATTAATTACACCATTAATTTTTCCACACCAACAAATTTATGGTTTCTTGTTTGTTATTCCGGCAGTGGTTTATATAATGTACAATTGCTTTATTGAAATTATTAAATACAAAAAGATTAATGTTAAAATTATTCTATTAATTTGTTCTGTTATTATTTATAATTTAGTGATCATTCTGGGATTTATGAAAAATATACTTAATCATTATAAGGTACTTACATATGGAGTATTATTATTGTTACTGGTATTCCTGCTATACCCGTTGAAGAATAAAAGCAAAATTCTTCTCTAAAATGGAGGGGGTAATTACAAGCTTCCTTAGAAATTATATTAAAATGATTTGGATTTAATTTTGGATAATATAGATATTCATAATTCCATCATAATGAGTAAGTTATATTCTCGTTTTTATCGATACTAAATCATAATAAGAGCCTTTTGTTAAACGAAACGAAACTATCAATAGACTAACTATGCCCACGCAAAAAAAAACATAGGGCAGAAAGTACTAAACCAGCCTGCGCCGAGGCTTTGGCCGGCAGGTATAAACGACATAACATTTACTAAACAGCGTGATAACTTGATAATTCTGAGCTTTGAAAACCAGACTATTCCTACCGGAAAACCGTTAGGCTTTTTTATGACTGACGATCGCAAGTTCACAAACCTAACGCAACAAATCGAATTTTTAGATTTGTTGTATGGAGACAAAATATTACAAAAGATTAAGTTTGGAAGCCCTTCCCTGCAAACTTCCTTTCGCTGCCATATACAGCTTTTCTTGCCACTGCACCTGCTTCGTGGATGGTTTTGTGCAATTGGAGGATTTCTATTTGATAAAAACTAACTTTAGCTCAAACATTTAAATAAGTGAAATGAAATACAAACATCAGTTAATAATAGCTTTTATTGGATTAATAAATGTAGTTCTACACTTATTGCCGAGTTTTAATTTCGAATACCACAGAGATGAGTTACTCTACTTTTCTTTATGTAATCATCTGGATTTTGGATATGCAACTACACCTCCTTTGATAGGATTTATGGCATTTATTTCAAAAAGTATATTTGGATATTCTGTCTTTTCAATAAGATTTTTCCCAGCAATATTTAGTGGATTACTCGTTTATTTAACTTCTATGATTTCAAAAGAATTGAATGGGAACTTTCGTTCTCAGCTAATTTCGGCCATTGGTATTGTTGGAACTATGTTTTTGGTTATGATTTATGGAGTTTTTACTCCATATTTTTTTGATATTTTTTTATGGACATTAACAATTTATTTAATAATCAAATTTGTAAAAACAAAATCAGGAAATTATCTATTAGCCTTAGGTATTGCAATTGGATTATCTTTTTTAAATAAGTATAGCATTGTTTTCTTTATTGTTTCTGCCTTATTAGTTTTACCATTTACAAAACACAGGAATATCTTTTCAAATAAATTTTTTTATTGGGCATTAGTAATATCAGTACTTATTTCATCCCCAAATATTATTTGGCAAGTGTATCACCATTTTCCGGTAATAAATCACATGAAGGAACTGAATGAGAGCCAACTTGCGAATGTCAATCGGCTTGAGTTTATTGTCGGGCAGTTAATTTTATTATTGCCTTTCACTTTTGTAATTCTACCAGGAATTATTTTCTTCTTAGTAAATAAACAGTTAAAAGATTTTCGATTTTTATTATCTATATCTGCTGTTGTCATAATTCTGTTTCTGATTTTAAGAGGCAAAAGTTTTTATACTTCTGGCATTTACCCTTTTCTTATCGTTGTTGGTGCATTATTTGTTGACAAGGTTGTTGTTAATAAATATGTATTTTCGACAGTATTGTTTATTTTAATTATAATGTCGGTATCGCTTTTACCTTTAAATTTACCTGTATTTAAACCTCAGCAAATGATTGGCTATTTTGATAGCTTTGCCAATATCACTGGGGTCGACTTATTAAGAAAAGACGAAGATGGCAATTACAGGAAATTACCTCAGGTAAATGCTGACATGCTTGGCTGGAATGAGATTTCTGAAAAAACAAATAAAGCATGGACCATGGTAGAAGATAAAAATAAATGCTTCATTTTTTGTACTAACTATGGGCAGGCGGGGGCAATTAGTATAATAGGTAAAAAATATGGTTTGCCGGAACCAATTAGTTTTAGTGATGCATTTAGATTCTGGCTTCCTCGCGAATTTAAAAATAACATTGATGAAATTATTTATGTTGTTGGTGTGGATGCTATAAATAGTGGAAATTTTAAGGACACAAAAGAGTTCTTCCAAGAAATGATTGAGATTGGGCAAGTTGATAATTGTTTAGCGATTGAATACAATACCAAGGTCTATCTGTTCAAAAAACCAAATAACAACTTTAATGAATTTTGGAAAGGTCAGATAAACGGATATTATTAAATGATAAAAAAGTGCAATACACAATGATTAATAACCCGATGGATTAGAGAATGTTACTTGGTATTAAGAAAACGAGATTGAGAATCATAATGGTGAACAAAAAAAACAAATTAAATGAATAAAAAAGTACTATTATTTCTTGCACAAGGATTTGAAGAATATGAAGCAAGCGTTTTCACAGACGTAATTGGTTGGAGTCGGGTATTTGGAAAAGAACCGGTTGATTTGATAACAACGGGGCTTCGACCAGAGATAAAATGTACCTGGAATTTAATTGTTCGACCTGAGTTGCAATTTGAAAAAATTAATGCCCAGGATTTTGATGCATTAGCTATCCCTGGGGGATTTGAAAAGGCAGGATTTTATGAAGATGCCTATGATGAAAGATTTTTAAACCTAATTCGAGCATTTGATAAGTCTGGAAAGATTATTGCTGCAATTTGTGTTTCTGCACTATCAGTTGGCAAATCTGGAGTCTTAAAGGGAAGAAAAGCCACCACATATGATTTATTAGATGGTTTAAGACGAAATCAACTTGCTGATTTTGGGGCAATAGTTCAGGATGAAAGTATTGTGATTGACAAAAATATTATAACATCAACAGGACCTGCAACTGGATTAGATGTGGCATTTATTCTACTTGAGATGTTGACTGATAAAGAGAATGTAGATGTGGTTAAAAAATATATGAGATTTACCTAAGATGAAAAAGGCCAGCCTACAACACACAATATTAAACGTTGTGGCTATTTAAGCCTAAAATAATATAAAATGACAAAAATGAAATTAATATTATTTATAGTTAGCATCTTATTAAGTTTAAATTTTTATTCCCAAAAACGATTTATTACAATTGACAGTACTAAGATTTGGTTAAATACCATTGGGATTGAAAACCGTAAGGAGGGTCAACCAGTGATCGTATTTGAGAGTGGACTTGGGACTCCAATGGGACATTGGGATAAGATTTTAGAAGGAGTTTCAGAATTAGCCCCACTGATTACTTATGACAGACCCGGGATTGGAGAATCTGAACCAGATAACGAACTGCCTACCATTAAAAATGTATCAGATAAATTAATTAAAATTTTAGATTACTTAGCTATCTCTCCTCCTTATGTACTAGTTGGACATTCTTTAGGTGGTGCTTATGTTCGTGGATTTGCAGTCTATTATCCTGAATTGTTAGCAGGATTAATACTAATTGATCCCGCTGATTTCACAGAGACCAAATTGAATAGAAGAAAATCTTTTCTTGATATTGGATTAACAAATGAACAAGTAGACGCGCTGTTTAAAAAATGGGAAAAAGAGGACGAAGAAAATAAGTCTAAACCTTCGACAAAACCGAAATCGGTTATTAAGGAAAGTGAGGTACTTGCAGAAATGAGAGCGTCTGATTTTAAAGAAATAACCGGTTCCGAATTACCAAATATTCCTGTCCATATTTTAACTGGTGGTCGTTACGATACACCCCCTAGATTTCGGATTCAAGAACTTAATGATTCATTATTATTTCGGGCAAAAATGAAAAATAGAGTTGAAAGATGGACTGATGTGGTTCAATCTGTTGATAAAGGAATGCTTTTTTACAGTGGAGATGCTGGACATTTTGTACATTATGATGATCCTGAATTATTGATTTCAAGTATTAGAATTGTTTTGAAAGATTATGAATTCTTAAAGAAGGAAAATAAGTAGTAACTACCAACCGGTAATCGATGCACAGTATTAAAATCCAAATTATTCAAATAAATCACTATTAATCAACTAAATTAATTTTTCTCAATAAAAAACTCTATATACCTTTATCCAAGGGGGCAAGTTCTTTTTATTAAAATATATCTAACCCCTGTTTATACTACTTCTAGCTGTCCAACACCTGGTGCCTCGACTATAATCGCTGCGTAGCTTCACTTAGTACTTTTTAGCAATTCATAAACATCTGACAAACTTATCAAATGAATATGAACCAATGAGGCTAGACAGCCCTAACAGTAAGCACTAATTGGGAAAGCCTCACACTATTTATCCCAACCTGAGGTCGGGAATACTGTACCCTTCCTCCGTCAGGCAGGGCAGACAGGACTTCGCCAATTGGATGCTTACAATTATTCGGACTGCATCGGTTATCGTCAAAATTCCCCATTCTCAAATTTTTCAATCATCTCGCCTGCAATGCTTAAATTCAAAGAATGTTCCGGAAGATTTCCCCGGGTGAACCATGCTGCTTCTGCAATTTCTTTTTTATCTATAAAAATGGGTTGAGTTTCATCAGCTTCAGCTATAAAACCAATCATCATAGAACCTGATAGCGGCCAGGGTTGACTTTTAAAATAACGAATATTCTTAACATCCAATCCCACCTCTTCTTTAACCTCACGAGCCAAAGTCTCCTCAAGCGATTCGCCGACATCAACATACCCAGCAATTAAGGAATACCAATTTCCGGGAAATTTTGAACCGCGGGCGAGCAATATTTTATTATTACAAATTATGGCAACTATTATTGCCGGAGAAATTTTTGGAAATACAATGCTGTTGCAATTCGGACAAATTAATGCCCGTTCATCAGGCTTTGGTTGCGTTCGGGTTCCGCATTTTCCGCAAAATTTATTTTGCGAATACCAATTCATCAAATGGTATCCTGCAATACTGATCCATGCTATTTCCTGCTGCCTGGCAGTTCGGAAAAAACTGATTTCATTGTATAAAAAATGAGGCTTATCAGCCTTCAGGTTATCCCATATAAGAAAACACGGAATATCATTAAGTGTAAATAAAAAGGTATTCTCTGTTTTATCTGAAATTTCTGAAAAATCCTTTTTTTGCGGTATTTCGAGTTCATCACCATTGGTTTTTAATAACAATGAATTTCCATGATAATGAAGGACAAAATCATTTTCTCCAATAGTTGCGTTAGCGAGATATTGATTATTGAAACGATGGGGAAAAATTTCATGAATCATACGGATGACAAATTTAATTTATTATACACCTTGAATGACGTTTAATCAGGCGAAGATAAATAGAATAAAGCTTTGTATAAAAGGATTGCTCTCTCATATTTAAGTAACCGGTTAATAAAAATATGAATACCTACCATGACCTTAGCTGATTTCACAACTCATAGTTCTATTTAGTAAAACTGAATCTCGCAGGGTAATATTAACCCGCATTATTGGCTAAGATTAGCTTAAGATTCATAAATTTTGTAAATTATGAATTAAAATGCGGGTTAATCCCGACGTTGGGAAGCTTAATGTGGGGGATCCAAGATTTTAGCTGAACTTTGGATCTCACAACCTGTTCCGATTTATCGGAAACCGGAGGGAGTAATTTGGTCGCAGTCGGAGAAAAAGAAAATTATAAATGAATATGCTGCAAATTACAAAAAAATTGATACTGATATTGTCTGTAGTTTCTTACTCATGCTCAACCTATGGTTTGACTATAAGCGCAAAGATTTCGATACTGACATATGAACCAGGAGATGAATTATATACCATTTTCGGTCATAGTGCAATTCGTGTAAATGATAGCGCGCTTAGCATCGACAGGATTTATAACTTCGGCACGTTCGATTTTAGCTCTCCCTTTTTCTATATTAAATTTTTGAGAGGAAAACTTAATTATTTTCTCTCTGTAATCGATTATAAAACATTCTATTATTATTCGTTTCTTGAAAAACGATCGATTTATGAGCAAATACTTGATATCAGTTATAACGATAAAATCAGGATATTCAATCAACTAAATCAGACTTACAATTCGGATGAGCGATATTACAGATATGATTTCTTTTATGATAATTGTGCCACCCGTATTCGTGATGTGATTGAAGATGGAAACGAGAATAAATTGCATTATGATACAACAAAATATTGCTGCATGACATTCAGGGAATTATTAAATCCCTACATATCAAAAAAATACTGGATTAATTTGGGTATTAATCTGGCGTTAGGCAAACAGGCTGACAGATTAGCCTCCAGCTCAGACTTTATGTTCCTTCCTGATTATATTTTCAGGATATTACGTGATTCGGGAGTGGTAAAAGAAACGAATGCAATTTTAGAGTATCCCCTGGTTAAAAACAAAAACAGGATATTCTCTTACCCTTTGCTCATACTTATCCTGTTCCTGATCCTGTTGTTCTCACTGATTCCCCGAATACGCGGGTTCACATTCTATTTCCTAAACTCATTCATTGCGCTTGTTGGGCTAATTTTGTTAGTATTGTCCATATTTTCAGAAAATGCTGCATTTCGGAACAATATAGATGTTTTCTGGACACTTCCTGCAGCAATCGTTCTTATTTCCAAAAAAAATATCAGAAGCCGGATTGAATACATCTACCTGATTGGATTGCTGATTTTAGTGATTTTCAGAAATAAGATATACGCGGGGTTTTCATCCGCGTATCTGCCTTGGATCATTTGCCTGATCATCGTCTATGCACTCGACCTGAAAATAACTGGATTGAAATCCCACAGGACATCAAAAGAATAAAATAATCAGATATTATCTTACCCCTTTGGTAAGTTGCATAAACATATATATTTTATGAAGTGAAACCGAGGCGAGTACAATCCCTGCCAAAAGCATCAAACTGCGCAGCCAGTTAAAAGCACTCCATTGCGACCACGCTTGTCTAAGCTCATTTATATCTGCCAGGGGTACCTTCTGGAACATAATCCCGAGTCTTGGATAGAAATAAGCAAAAGTGAAAACATCAACCAATACGTAAATTATAAATGTCATTCCCAGATAAAACCTTACTTGTCCGGCAGATTTCCAAAACAAAATCAAAACGGTCAATGCAAGAATTTGATTTACCGGTGACAGGATCCTGAAAAAATTACCCGGATTTACGCTACTATAATAAGCTCTGGTTGTTAAAATTGATTGGGGAATATTGGCTCCCCAAGCCCTGGCATCTATCACAGAATTATAGCAATTAACTAAAAAAAGTCCGCTCGCCAGAATAATCGATGCAAATAAAACTGTTGTTTTCATGATTGTAATTTTTTTTCTGTAAAGGTGAGGACTTTTCAAAGCCAAAAATTGTACCAGGCGGACATTACTGAAAAATATGGCCGGGTAATGATGTTTTTATTTTTCTGTATTGTCCGGGGGTTAAATTTGTGTATGACCTAAATGTTTTTATAAAATGAGATTGATCATAAAAATTACAGGCGTAGGCTATTTCTGTTAACGAGGCGACCGATTCATGCAATAAAATTTGAGATCTCAGAAATTTTTTGTAAAGCAGAACTTCTTCCGTATTCATTCCTGTAAGTGCAGTTAACTTTCTCGAAAGGTGACGACTCGAAATTAAAAGATTTTTGGAGAGCGATAATACGGATATATCTGTATCTATATTGTTAAATAAAAAATATTTCAGGCCTTCGTCTCGCACACTTGTTTTTATATCCCGATTATAGAGCCAATGCATGAATATACTGATTCTTTCGTTAAAGTTATTCCGCTCAGCCATTTGATACCAAAGTGTTTCTATTGAATTATTTACCAGTGTTAAATCAAGAGCTTGATTGACTAATTCCCCTGGTAATATATCAAACAAAGGCTGAATTGCGATAGGATTAAATCTGATTCCGAAGAACGATTGATAACCAGGTATATGCAACGAAACAGGTAAGGTATTAAATCCATTCATATAACACCTGGGCAGATTTACATTGTATTTATCAATATGTGCCAGAATATTTGTTGTGCCTGAGAAATTAAATACAATATCCACTACACCTTTAGGCATGATAATCTCATTTAAATAATCAGGAATACCACTAACAGACCACACAGCAAATATTAATTTCCTGACAGATGGATGATCAGGTATCATTAGTTGACTTTCCATCAATGTTTCTTTAAAACTTTTATATGATTAACAAAGATTTCCTATGGTAGTTCACGAGTTAATTTTTGCCAGACTGAGAAGATAAATCAACAGGTATGAATATGACAATCGATGGATACAAAATAAAAAAATGATTTATAAAGAGAATTTGATAATTTTGAATCATCTTTATAAAGACTTGATAGTTAATCTGATTAAACAGAACTGATGAAAATCAAACACTTACTTTTTTACATAGCATTTGTCCCCTGGTTCATGAATCCTGCCTTATGTCAGCCAAACGGGTACGGGATATCCGGAAGTAATTTTGAATCTTCGGTAATCGAACCAACGAAAATTATTAAAGTCGGGGATAGCCATTATTTTATCGATTTTGGAAAAGATGCTTTTGGTACGCTGATGTTTTTTGCTAAAGCCCAACTGTCGGATACATTAATTATTCATTTGGGAGAGAAAACAATAAATTCAACTCAAATAGATACAAATCCCGGAGGCACTATTCGCTATCAAAAAATCAAATTGACAGATATTCCTCTGAATAAAAATTACTCAGTTCAACTCCAGCCGGATAAAAGAAATACAAATCCGCCTGCCATTGCTTTACCGGATTCATTTGGTGTTATAATGCCATTCCGTTATTGCGAATTGGAAAATCTGACGATACCCATTAATGACCTTAAAATTTCACAAAAGGTATACAACTATCATTTTAACAACGAATCAAGTTATTTTGAATGTGATGACACCCTTCTAACTAAGGTATGGGAGATGTGTAAATACACGATCAAAGCTACGAGTTTTGCCGGATTGTACATCGATGGTGACAGAGAACGGATACCTTATGAAGCAGATGCCTATATTAACCAGATGAGCCACTTTTGTGTGGATAATGATTATTCCATGGCCATGCGTACCAATGAATACTTCATTCATAATCCCACCTGGCCCACTGAGTGGATTTTGCATACAGTCTTATTGTTTTACAATTACTACATGTACTCCGGTAATACTGATCCATTGGTGAAAAATTATGATGCACTTAAATATAAAACCCTGATTGATTTGGAACGGGAAGACGGTCTAATCAGTTCAAAATCTGATAAATTAACAGACAAACTGATGACAAAACTCGGATTCAGAAATCCAACGCAACGGTTGCATGATATTGTGGACTGGCCTCCGGCGCAAAGTGAAACTTCCTGGCACCTGGCAACACCCGAAGGGGAGCGGGATGGATATGAAATGGTGGATATCAATACGGTTGTCAACTCTTTTCATTATATGAATTTAAAACTCATGTCGGAAATTGCTGGATACCTTGGTAAGAAGGACGATTCAACCATGTTTTTCGAAAGATCAATAAAGGTAAAAGATGCAATAAACCAAAAATTATTCAACAAGAATACCGGCATTTACGTGGATGGTGAAAATTCCAGGCATTCATCACTGCATGCAAATATGTTTCCTCTTGCATTTGGAATTGTGCCTGATGCTAATCGAAAGGCGGTAATTGATTTCATTAAAACAAGAGGTATGGCCTGCAGTGTATACGGCGCTCAATATTTGCTGGAAGGATTATACAGATACAACGAACCGGAATATGCATTTGACTTAATGACGTCGACAAGTGACCGAAGCTGGTGGAATATGATGCATGTTGGATCAACCATGACGATGGAAGCCTGGGACATGAAATATAAACCCAACCTGGACTGGAACCATGCCTGGGGGAGCGCACCGGCAAATATCATTACACGTTATATGTGGGGTATTCAACCAGTTCAACCGGGATTTGGAAAAGTGAAAATAAAACCTCAATTGGGTAATTTGAAATACAGCAAAATCAAGGTACCCACGACTAAAGGAGCCATAATTTCGACATATAAGGTAAAAAACAACAGACGAAAAATCTATACGATTGAATTGCCTCTCAGCATGTATGGCAATTTTGTTTTGGATATGGATAATTATTCCAACATAGTACTGAACAAAAAAAGGATCAAATCCAATAACAGGATTATCTCCGTTCAACCTGGCATAAATAAAATCAGACTTAAATTATAAATCTGATTGCTAACCTCAATTTATATTTGAAAAATGATTCCGTTGAACAAATAATACTGATGAAGATATTGAAATTGAAAGATGAATAACTGCATTATTAAACAGGGAAAAGGAAGCGATCTGGATTTGGTAAAACCTTTGTGGGAGAAGCTTAACCAGTTGCATTCGGAAGTATCACCTTATTTTAAAAAACGATTTTTGCAGATGAGTTGGGAAAAAAGAAAATCGAAACTGTTGAAAAAATCGGGTGAAATCTTACTTGAATATGTATTGGATTCCGGCGAAAACAGAATTATAGGTTATTGTATCACGATCATTGACAAAGAAGACAAAACCGCAGGTGAAATAGAATCGATTTTCATCGAAGAGAATTACAGAAAAACGGGAATTGGCAGAAAACTTATCGGGAATGCATTGGAATGGTTGACAACTAAGGGTGCCAACGTGCAAAAGGTAGTGGTTGCTGCAGGAAATGAAAGTGTAATGGACTATTATCGCCAGTTTGATTTTTTCCCGCTTCATATTGTATTGCAACGTATTGAACAGAAATAATCTGAGATTGTTAACCTGATTTGAAATTCCAATTTAAATTATATTCAGAAAATGAATGTATTGATCTCAATGCTGAGAGGTATCAATGTAAGTGGTCAGAAAAGAGTACAGATGCCTGAACTGATAAAAATTTATGAGGATCTAAAATATATAAACATAACTACTTATATAAACAGCGGAAATGTGGTTTTTTCAACTGATACCACAGATTTAAATCATATTCGCGATAGTATTCAGGAAGGAATACTCAAAAAATTCGGTTTCGATGTCCCGGTAATTATCCTGACGAAAAATGAGATGCAAAAAACCGTTTCAAACAATCCCTATCTGCAAATGAAAAATATTGATGTAGATAAATTATATGTTACATTCCTTTCAGAAACACCTAATAAATCCAATCTGGAAAAGATCTTGAATTTTAAATCTGAACCTGACAGCTTCCATCAAATGGAAAGGGAAATCTTTCTGCATTGTCCCAATGGGTATGGCCGGACTAAACTGAACAATACCTTTTTTGAATCCAAATTGAAAGTGACCACAACCACACGTAACTGGAAAACAGTAAACGAACTTTTAAGAATTGCTAACGAAAAACAGAAAGTTAGTTAACAACCCGGAGTATATAAAAACATAAAAGACTACAAAAAAAACCGGCATTCCGCCGGCTTTATAATGTTGAACCAGGACAATATTTTATTTTACTTCATGAAATTTAAAATAGTTTCTTGCATTGTAATAACTAATATTTTCAACCATTTTACCAAGCAATTCCATGTCGTCCGGAATTTCACCGTTTTCCACATCGTTGCCCAGCAGATTACAAAGAATTCTTCTGAAATATTCATGACGCGGGTAGGACAGAAAGCTTCTCGAATCTGTTAACATACCGATAAACCTGCTCAATAATCCCAGGGTGGAAAGTGCATTTAACTGCTTTTCCATTCCGTTTTTCTGATCCAGGAACCACCATCCGGAACCATATTGAATCTTTCCGGGTACAGAACCATCCTGAAAATTACCAATCATGGTAGCAATCAATTCATTTTCTTTTGGATTCAAATTGTACAGAATGGTTTTTGCCAGTTTGTTATTTGTATCCAACCGGTCAAGCAATCTCGACATAGGTATGGCCATATTCCAGTCACCAATAGAGTCAAAACCGGTATCAGGTCCTAACAGGTTGAAGAGCCTGGTATTGTTATTTCGCAAAGCACCAAGGTGATATTGCTGAACCCAGCTGCGTTTATGATCCATTATTCCAAGTTCATAGAGCAACGCAGATTTTAGTTTACTAATCTCCTGGGAATTCAGCGCTCCCCCACCCCGTACCTTACTAAAAATACTCTTGATTTCCGATTCGGTATAATCATCAGCATACATGGTTTCCAGTCCGTGATCCGATAACCTGCAACCATTCTGATGAAAGTATTCATGCCTGATTTCCAATGCTTCGAGCAAATCGGTATACGAAACTATTTTTCTGCCCGAGACATTTGACAGTTGATCCAGATAATCATTGTATTTCTTTGGATTTTCAGGAGCCATTGCTTTGTCAGGACGCCAGGCCGGGAGCATCTTAATATCTATCCCTTCTGCCTTTACCTTTTTGTGGTGTTCCAGCGAATCAACAGGATCATCGGTAGTACAGACCACTTCGACTTTGTATTTCCGCATCAGGTTCCGGGTAGAATACTCTTTTGTTTTCAGTTTGGCAGACGCCTCATCATAAATTTCACGGGCGGTTTTCGGACTAAGAATTTTTTCAATCCCGAAAGCTGTTTTAAGTTCCAGATGTGTCCAGTGATATAATGGATTTCTGATGGTATGAGGAACGGTTTCTGCCCATTTTTCAAATTTTTCCCAATCTGATTTATTTCCGGTACAATATGCTTCATCCACACCATTGGTGCGCATTGCCCTCCATTTGTAATGATCGCCATACAACCATATTTGGGCCAGATTTTCAAAATTCTTGTCATCCGCCACTTCTTTTGGATTTAAATGGCAATGGTAATCTATGATAGGCATATTTTTGGCATGCTCATGGTATAATGTCTGGGCAGTTTTTGTCTGTAAAACAAAATTATCATCAAGAAATTTTTTCATATTCAATAATTAAAGATTAGACTTAATTTTCATTTATCAGGCAATTCAATAGGTTCCGAACTAATCATTTATTAGGAAAGAATCAAAAACAATAAGTAGATTGTAAACAGATTCTTCAATATTGAAATTAATTCCGGTACACCGTTTTATAATGCAAATAGTCGTGCAATATGCCTGTCATAAATATTTTCATACACCTGCTGTCCAACCAAATCGGCATTGGCATTGATATGGTGAATGTATACATTTCCATATTCGGCAGCAACCTTATAACCCACATGAATTAATTGTCTGAAGTTCGGGTCATAATCTGCCTGACCCGGAATATGACGAAGTGTATTGGCAAATTTTTCACTGGACCAGGTTTTTACCATTTCCGGAGATGGCAACTCATCAAAATCGATATCAATGACTGTTGCATAAGGTCCACACAGTTCATCTCTTCTCTCGAACGCTTTTGCATAAATTGATTTTGCCAAATCAAGTGCCTCACCATCTGCAAGCGCCAGACCAATGATTTCTTCGAGCCAGGTTGTTCCAGCTGTTTTAACATGTATTCCTTTGTCATGTTTCTTAATCAGGCTGCCCATTACAGGATAAATGCTAAACTTATCACTCCCCGAATGAACACTCAACTTAAGGTTATCAGGCAGACCAAATTCTGTAACTGCAAAATCAATCACAAGTAAATCTTCTTCAAATTCCCTGGTGAATTGTTTAATATCACCCACGTAATCAACCCCTTTATTAAATCTGCCTGTAAACTTAGGTGCTATGGTTTGTACAGGAACTTTATAATGAGAAAGTGCGCTTAATATGAAAAACATTTCCACAGGGGTTTGTGGTGAATTAACTTCATCCATTGATACTTCGGGAATAAAATTATCAGCGCCTTTTCTCTCTGCAATGAAGCTATAAATTTTAGAGGCTTCTTTGATGGCATACAAAAACTTCTCTGCTATTTTTCTTAGCAGATTTTCGCTTACGTTAAATGGTTGTTGAATTCCGGGAATAAATAGTTGTCCTATGTATTTCCGGTTGATTTCCATAAACTTTTTAATCTCTTCTTCTGTAGCCAGTTTACCAATATAATCAGCAACATCAAGCGTAAAGAAATCAGAGGATTTAATGTATTTTTCAACATTTCCCAGGTTTATGTGATCAGCATCCACCAGGTACTGTCCCTGCCAGCCGGATTTTTTGGTGGCATTGTCAGCTTCAATCCGCACATCATCAGGTTCTGTATGAACGATCATATGTTCACGGTTAGATTTATTCCACACCGGTGTAATGTTTATACCTGCTTCCTTAGCCTTTAATATGGCTTTAAGCTGATAAATTCCCTGTTGTCCAAATCTGTCACCCAATCCAAAGGAGTATTTTTCAATTTTCATGTTGTATATGTTTAATTTATAATTTCCGTGTACGCACACGAAAATACAAAAATTTTATTCATATTCTCAATTTTTTATTTATTTTTGTCTAATCCGCGTGTACGTACACGGAAATTCAAATATACATAACATCCTTAATTTTAAAGCGTTATAGAAGACAGGAAGAAAATAACAATTACGGACATAGCCCGGTTAGCTGGGGTATCCATTGGCACGGTTGACAGAGTTATCCACAATCGGGGACAGGTTTCTCCGTTGACCAGAAAAAAAATATTAAAAATTGTAGAAGAGGTTAATTACAGTCCCGATATTCTTGCAAGTATTCTGGCCACCAAAAAGACATATAAATTTTCAATTTTAATACCCGACATACAGGAAGACAGCAGCTTTTGGAAAGCGCCTCTTGCCGGAATGAATAAAGCACTCTCAGAGATTGGGCACTTTGGAATTGATGTTGATTACTGCTTTTTTGATCAGTTTGATCCGGAATCTTTTCAGTCTCAGACAGAAAAAATTATTAATTCAAAGCCTGACGGGCTTTTGTTTGCTCCTGTGCAATATACCCAGGCAATTGAACTGGTTCATCGTTGCCAGGATCATCAAATACCATTTGTATTTATAAATTCCAATATCGAAGAACTGGATTACCTGTCTTACGTCGGACAAGATTCATTCCAGAGCGGTTACCTTGCAGCAAGGCTTATGAGCATGGGATTCATAAGTAAATCCGACCTGCTGGTGGTTAACATATCGAAGCATCTTGCGAATCATCGACATCTGATTAAAAGAAACAGCGGATTTGAAAGTTATTTTAATGATCATCACGAATTAGGAGTTAAATTTGCCACAATTAATATTGAAGACATTTCTCAGGATTCTGTAAATCAAAATCTTGAAGATGCTTTTAGCCGGAGTAAAAATATACATGGTATCTTTGTTCCCAATTCACGGGTATTTAAGGTTGCAAAGTACCTTACCGATAAAAATATAGATATGAGATTAATAGGTTTTGACCTGACAGAAGAAAACATCGCATTTCTTAAATCAGGAACCATTGATTTTCTAATCAGCCAAAAACCGGTTGAACAGGGATATTATGGAATAATGGCCTTATACAACCATTTGATTTTGAAAAAGGGATATACAAAGAATTTGTACTTACCAATTGATATTATTACAAATGAAAATTTAACTTATTATCTGGAATATTAATAAAAACAAATACATTATGAAAAAATTATCATTCGACGATTTAAACGGACAAGTATGTGCGATTACCGGTGGCGCAGGGGTAATAGGCAAAGCTTTGGTACAGGGACTATGCTCAGTGGGCATTAAGGTTGCCATTCTTGATATTAATAAAGAGATGGCTGACAAAGTTGCTGCCGAGATTGCAAAGGAGTCAGGCACCCAATGTATTGGTGTTGAAGCGAATGTACTGGATAAAACATCTCTCGAAAAAGCAAAATCAGAGATCAATCAGAAATTGGGTAAAATCGATATCCTAATCAATGGTGCTGGTGGTAATCACCCCTCAGCTACAACAAAACAGGAACAAATGGAAAGCAACAAAGTGACCGCACTTGAAGAAACGTTTTTTGGTTTACAACTGGGAGGTTTTCAGAAAGTATTTGACCTGAATTTCATGGGTACCGTTTTACCCACACTGGTTCTTACAAAAGATATGCTGGAAAAAGGCAAAGGCGCTGTTCTGAATGTATCGTCAATGAATTCCTACAAACCGTTGACCAAGATACCTGCGTACTCAGCAGCCAAAGCGGCTATCAATAATTTCACAATGTGGTTATCGGTTCATTTTGCCAAAACCGGAATCAGGGTTAATGCTATTGCACCGGGCTTCTTCCTGACCAACCAGAACAGGTTTTTGCTGATTGACGAAAAAACCGGCGAAGCAACGGCACGGGGTAAAAAAATTATCAATAACACTCCAATGGGAAGATACGGAGAAGTAGAAGAACTTCAGGGAACCTCTTTATTTCTGTTATCTGATGTATCCAAATTCATTACAGGTGTGGTAATACCGGTTGATGGAGGATATAGCGCTTTTGGAGGGGTTTAGGGCTTTAGAGGTATCGGGTTTCGGGGTTCGGAGTTCGGAGTTTGGAGTTCGGGGCTTGCCAACCGGAATTTAAATGAAGGTTGGTTTGGTGTTTTTGATCTGGAAAATAGGGATAGAAAAAATAGTTTTTAAACCATAATTTAAAAGTTTTATCAGGTATGACTGAAAAACAATGGAATGATTTAGTTGCTGTGGTATCGGGAAAACCAATGGAGAAAATACCCGTAGGATTTATTATTGACAGTCCCTGGTTACCGAACTGGTATGGTATGAAAATTCTCGACTACTATACCAATGATGATTTATGGTTTAAGGCAAATATGAAAGCCATAGAAACATTTCCTGATACATGGTTTCTTCCCGGCTTCTGGAGTGAGTATGGAATGTGTACCGAACCTTCTGCTTTTGGCGCCAAATGCATGTTTTACGAGAATGAATTTCCATTTGCAGAAAAGACGATTCTCTCGACAGAAGATATAGACAAAATGGTAAAGCCTAATCCGGCAACAGACGGATTATTGCCTTTTATGCTTAACCGGTTAAAATTAATGCAACCTGAGATTGAAAAAGCTGGTCACCAGATTAAATTTTCAGTCTCCCGGGGACCCCTGAATATCGCAACTTTTCTGATGGGGGTGAGCGAATTTCTGATGGCCTGTATGATGGAACCAGAAAGAATTCATAAACTGCTTAGAATCATCACGGAATTCCTGGTGGAATGGCATGACATGCAACGGAAAACTTTTCCCTCCATCGATGGCATTCTTGTACTCGATGATATTGTTGGTTTTATTGGAACAGAAGAATTTAAGGAGTTTGGATTGCCCTATCTTAAAAGTATCTATGATGTCCCTGCATCAGTGAAGTTTTTCCACAATGATGCAGAATGTGAATCATCGGTTGCAATGTATCCTGAAGCAGGAATCAATCTTTACAACCCGGGCA
Source organism: uncultured Bacteroidales bacterium (assembly GCA_963781805.1). Taxonomy (GTDB): domain Bacteria; phylum Bacteroidota; class Bacteroidia; order Bacteroidales; family UBA10428; genus JAFGPL01. The sequence goes on along the minus strand of CAWAHF010000004.1, from coordinate 5,855,030 downwards.
TCTATACTTCGATAAATAAAATAAGAGAGCTTTCAAATAACCGGATGGCAATCATCGGCAGCATACCTCCCCGTGATGTTCTGGCTAATGGCACACCTGATGACATCAAAGATGCTGTAAAAAAGCAAGTTGCAGAACTTACACATACAGACAGTTTTATTTTATCGTGTGCCGGAGGAATGCCGCCGGGTGTAGCCACAGAAAATATACAAGCATTGATTGAAATGGTTTAATTATAATTTTTAACAATTCAAAAAAAGCAAAAAATTGAAACGGGTGATCCTATCTAATTTTTTATTCTGGTTTTGGCTTATTACCGTAACTATCCTTGCCGTAATACCAAAAACGCCCAAATCACAAATCCATGCATGGGGATTAAATTTTCGGATTGATTATATGGAACATCTTGTGGTCTATTTTTTGTTGGGTATGTTATTTGTCATCAAGAAAAAACAGGATAATAAGCTGAAAAATTTGAACAGAGGTTTGTTTTATCTGTTATGGATTAGCTTTGCCATAGCTTCTGAAACAATCCAGATTGGAATTGCTGGTCGCACGTTCAACCCCAACGACATGTATTATAATATTGCTGGTATCCTGCTCGGTTTGGTAGCCACAGACTATTATTTCACACGATTTAAAAAGACGGCACCGGGATATACGCTAAAAAATTAGTTTTAATAGTTAAAAGAATAAATTAAAAAGACAAGAATATGTTACTTTATGCCAGAGGATCAGAAAAAGATGTATTGAGTCCGGAAGATTTGAAAAAAGGACTCATTGAAGCGCTTGACAAACTCGGAGATAAAAAAAAGGTACTTGCACTCCCCCCTGATATCACCCGATTTCACTCACGGGCAGGTGAACTAACCAGATATGCATGGGAATATTACGGCAACAAACTAACTGATATTTTACCGGCTCTCGGTACGCACTTTCCGATGACCTATAATGAAATCAGTGAAATGTTCGGTACGGTTCCATCCTCGCTTTTTCGCGAGCATAACTGGCGAAGCGACCTGGTTAAACTGGGCGATGTGCCGGAAGAATTCCTTTACGAAGTATCCGAAGGAAAAATAAGTTATCCCTGGCCTGCACAGGTCAACAGCCTTTTGGTAAACGGTAATTTCGACCTTATTTTATCCATAGGCCAGGTAGTGCCTCATGAAGTTATAGGAATGGCCAATTATAATAAAAATGTTTTTGTGGGAACCGGCGGTGCCGAGGGTATCAACAAAAGTCATTTTTTGGGCGCTGTGTACGGCATGGAGCGCATTATGGGAAGGGCAGATAATCCGGTAAGAAAAGTACTTAACTATGCATCGGATCATTTTGCCGGAGGCTTGCCTATAATATATGTACAAACCGTTGTGGGACGGGGTGATGATGGAAAATTAAAAGTTCGTGGATTATATATCGGTGATGATATTGAGTGTTTTAACAAAGCAGCCGAACTATCCCTAAAAGTTAACTTCCAGATGCTTGATGAAGCACTGGCCAAAGTAGTCGTTTATCTCGATCCTTCGGAATTTAAAAGTACATGGCTGGGAAACAAAAGTATTTACCGTACACGTATGGCTATTGCTGATGGCGGGGAACTTATCGTCCTGGCTCCGGGATTAAGGGAATTCGGTGAGGATAAGGAAATTGACAAGCTTATCCGTAAGTATGGATATCTTACAACTCCTGAAATTCTGGACAATGTGGATAAGAATGAAGATTTGCGGAATAACCTGAGTGCGGCAGCTCACCTGATTCACGGTTCTTCCGAAAACAGATTTAAGATTACCTATTGTCCGGGAAAACTTTCAAAAGATGAGATCGAAAGCGTAAATTTCAATTATGCCAAACTGGATGAGATGAAGGCAAAATACGATCCCAAAAAATTAAAGGATGGCTATAATACAGTGGATGGCGAAAAGATTTATTATATCTCTAATCCTGCCATTGGATTATGGGCACATAAAAATCGATTTACGAATTAATTCCGTATATTCAGATGTTGAAAACAATTAACTGGGGTATAATTGGTTGTGGTGATGTAACCGAAGTAAAAAGCGGACCTGCATTTAATAAAATAGAAGGGTCTAAACTGGTTGCAGTTATGCGCAGAGATCCAGACAAAGCTAAGGATTATGCACAGAGGCACAATGTCCCGAAATGGTATTCAGATGCAAATGATCTGATAAACGATCCGGAAATCAATGCCATTTATGTTGCCACACCCCCACTCTATCATGCCGATTATGCCATAAGGGCAATGCAGGCGGGTAAACCGGTTTATGTGGAAAAACCTATGGCTGTGAATTATACCCGTTGTATAGAAATGAACAACGTTTCCAAAGAAACAAAAACACCGCTATGGGTGGCTTACTACAGAAGATCCCTGCCCTATTTTAAGAAGGTTAAAGAACTCATAGAATCCGGTACTGTTGGTAAAGTGCTATCGGTAAGTATTGCCTTTGTTACAACATCACGCAATGAAGATTTTAATAAAGATAATCTCCCCTGGCGTGTAAATAGGAACATAGCTGGTGGAGGCTATTTTTATGATATGGCATGCCATCAGCTGGACTTGCTTGATTTTTTCTTTGGACCAATTAACGAAGTTTACGGGACGTTCTCAAATCAAAAAGGGCTTTATGATGCTGAAGATAATGTTGCTGCCTCGTTTAAACTCATGAATGGTATTGGAGGAGCCGGGGTTTGGAATTTTGTTGCCGATGAAAACAGCAAAACGGATACCATTATCATTATAGGTGAAAAAGGCTCTATTAGTTTCTCAGCATTCGATTTTAATCCTATCATGGTATTTACAGGTGACAGTGTATCAGAATACAAACCTGAAAATCCTGAAAATATTCAATTCTATCTTATCAAAGATGTGGTTGAAGAATTACTTGGAAAAGGAAAAAGTCCTTCCGATGGTATTTCGGCAGCCCGGACCAACAAGGTAATGGACATAATTTTAAAGAAACTGTAACATGATAGTAGTAGCTGACAACAAAATTCCTTTTCTGAAAGGCGCACTGGAACCTTTTGCCGATGTGGTTTATGCATCCGGTAAGGAAATTACAAATGAACTTTTAAAAAGCACCAGTGCAGAAGCGTTGCTCATACGTACCCGTACCAAATGCAACCACGACCTGCTTGGCAATACAAATGTGAGTTTTATTGCTACTGCCACCATAGGTTATGATCATGTCGATACGGATTACTGCTCCAAGAACGGGATTGTATGGACCAATGCTCCGGGCTGTAATTCATCTTCGGTAAAGCAATACATTTCCTCGGCGCTTGTAACACTGGCTAAAAAAAAAGGATTTGATTTGAAAGACAGAACACTCGGTGTTATCGGTGTGGGCAATGTCGGTTCAAAAGTGGTCAGGGCTGCCGAGCAACTGGATATGAAAATTTATATGAATGACCCTCCCCGGCAACGAAAGGAGAACGTTTGCCAGTTGCGATCACTCGATACCATCCTGAGAGAATGCGATATCCTTACGTTTCATGTCCCGCTGAATTTGGAAGGTGAAGACGTGACCTTTCACATGGCCGACAAAACACTTTTTGACAGGGTGAATAAAGGAACGATTATCATAAACAGCTCCAGGGGCGAGGTGGTAAATACAAATGACCTGAAAAATGCCATTCAATCGGGAAAGTTAGGTGGAGTCGTGCTTGATGTCTGGGAACGCGAGCCATTTATCGATGCAGAATTATTGAACATGACAGATATAGTCACGCCCCATATTGCAGGTTATTCGGCAGACGGTAAAGCAAACGGTACCAGCATGAGCATACGTTCGCTGAGCAGATTTTTTAACCTGGGGATCGATGACTGGGAACCGGAGGATATACCGGTACCTCCTGTTACGAAACTTAAGATTAACTGCAGAGGTAAGAGCGATGATCAGATTATCAGTGAGGCAATTTTAGGCACATATGATATTTTAGAAGATGATATAAGGCTTCGGAATTCAGTTGAAACTTTTGAAAAACAACGAGGCGATTATCCTTTAAGAAGAGAATTTCAAATTTACACGATACTACTTTCGGAGGAAAGGCCCGAAGTAGATAAAAGACTCAGAAGACTAGGGTTTAAAACAGAAAATTATTTCAATATTTAATACATAAAACAATTTTAAACATGGAAAAATTAGCAGATATTGGTTTGATTGGTCTTGCCGTAATGGGTGAAAATCTTGTACTGAACATGGAAAGCAAAGGCTTTACTGTTGCAGTATTCAACCGTACGGTGGAGAAAGTGGATAAATTTGTTGAAGGACGCGGCAAAGGAAAGAACTTTATCGGAGCCCATACGATCGAAGAACTGGTAAAGTCACTGAAACGTCCGCGGAAGGTAATGATGCTTGTTAAGGCCGGTAAGGCAGTGGACGATTTTATCGAAAAGCTGATTCCTTATCTTGAAGCTGGCGACATTATTATCGATGGCGGCAATTCTCACTTCCCTGATACCATTCGCAGAACCAAATATGTTGAAAGCAAAGGATTATTGTATATCGGTACCGGCGTTTCAGGCGGTGAAGAAGGTGCGCTTCATGGTCCTTCTATTATGCCGGGTGGATCCAATGCAGCCTGGCCGCAGGTTAAAACCATATTCCAGTCGATTTCTGCAAAAGTAGAAGATGGTACTCCTTGTTGCGACTGGGTAGGTGAAAACGGAGCAGGACACTTTGTAAAAATGGTACACAATGGCATTGAATATGGCGACATGCAGCTGATATGCGAAGCCTACCAGATAATGAAGGAATTGTTGGGAATGACCCCTGACGAAATGCATGAAGTTTTTAAGGAGTGGAACAAAGGTGAGCTGGATAGTTACCTGATTGAGATTACACGCGATATCCTGGAATTTAAAGATGAAGACGGAAAACCACTCGTTGAAAAGATACTGGATACAGCAGGACAAAAAGGAACCGGAAAATGGACAGCTGTTGCAGCGCTGGATCAGGGAGTACCATTAACATTGATTGGAGAAGCTGTTTTTGCACGTTGTCTATCTGCTCAAAAGGATGAACGTGTGCGTGCTTCCAAAGTATTAACCGGACCTGCAAAGAAATTTACCGGAGATAAAAAAGCATTTATAGATGATATCAAACAGGCGTTGTTTGCCTCCAAACTGGTTTCCTATGCACAGGGATATGTACTGATGCGCGCCGCTGCTGCCGAATATGGCTGGAATCTGAATAACGGTGGTATTGCACTGATGTGGCGTGGCGGATGTATCATTCGTTCCATATTTCTTGGCAAGATAAAGGAAGCATTTGATAAGGATCCTAAACTTGAAAACCTGTTGCTCGAACCCTACTTTAAAGGTAAAATCGTTGCATCACAGGATGGTTGGAGACGAGTTGTTGCAACTGCTGCCATGCAGGGAATTCCTGTACCGGCATTTGCCACTGCACTGGCTTACTACGATGGGTATCGTTCTGAAAGGCTTCCTGCAAATCTGCTTCAGGCACAGCGCGACTATTTCGGCGCACATACATACGAACGTGTAGACAAGCCCAGAGGTGAATTTTTCCACACCAACTGGACAGGAAAAGGAGGAGATACGGCCTCATCTACCTATATAGCGTAATTAGGTTTTCCATAATAGTTACAAACCGCAATATTATAGCGAGAAGTGAAATGTTCGTTATGTATTGCGGTTTTTTTTACAGGCTTAAACCAGTGTCATGTGGTATGATCCTGAAACGAGTTCAGGTTGACTGTTAATTCCTCAATGTCATGCCGAACTTGATTCAGTAGTGTCCGACTAAATTATTTGTTTATCCACTACGTGGAATAGGATCTTTACTTTATTGCTTTATTACAACACTTTATCTTCACGCTTTATTGCGGGACAGACTCTACGGAGAATTTCCGCGTAGCGGATAAGGAATTGTTGAAAAAAATAACCCCAAAGGCAATGATACCTCGTAGAGGTTCTACAAAATAAGATGTATAAAGATTATAAAAGCATTTAGTTGGTCAGTAGTGTTTTTTTTATAAATACAAAACAGCCCCTAAGAACGCCAACTAAGATATTCTATTTAGTTAGAATATGGTTCATATATCATATCTATATCTACCTCAACAACCGTTGCTACTCTGTTTTTCACTATTTTTGGCACTTTAATGCCATAATCGTCAATAGCAACTTCAAATTTCGATTTTCCGTATATCTTCCCACCTTTAACTTCCAGGGTTCCTGGTTCAGTAACAGTTTTTGTAATGCCATGTATAGTTAGGTCACCTTCAACGATGACGTTGTATACCCCCTCCTTTGTTAGATCAATAGTTTCAATTCCGTTAATTTTCCCTTTAAACTTCGATTTAGGATATATGTTAGACTCCATATAGCTCTCATTAAAATGCTCTTTTGCTGTAGCCAGGGTAAACTCAAAAGATTTAACTAACAGTGCAAATACGATTTCTCCTGTTTTAATATTCAGAAAGCTGTAAACCTGGCTATTATTTCCATCAATATCAATAACATCCGTATGAGATATAAAGTATACATGACCAGTTCGGGTAAAATATTCATCCTGCCCCCATGCATTTATTGTTAGGATAAGAAACATTCCTACTATTAATACGCATCTAATTCTGAACATAATCATTATCCATTTTTACAAATTTCATGCTCTCTTTGCTATTTCCCAAGAGTAAATACCTGAGATATGTTAAATCCAAATCGTACATCTCCTTTAAAAAAATTCCCTGAAGTCTCACCGATATATGTATTTTCGATAATTGCCTGGGAATTTGTAACATAAAGCTGAAATACATGACTTCCTGCTTGTATGTCTACACCAATTGAAAGAGGGTCGTAATATTCAATACCTTCTGTTTTAGTATTTCCATATACTTTAAAGTATTCAATATTCAGCGATACCCGATTTAATATCTTATAACATCCTCCCACTCCGATTGCCCACAGATCATTGTTTTCATCAGGTGTGCTGACAAGATTGCGATGAACAAAGGTGGGTGTAAGTTGAAGAGATAACTTAGGCGAGCACTTTCTTCCAATGATTAGTTGTTCGGTATAAGACATCCTGGATACAAAGTCCCTATTTCTTTCTTTTTCCTCATATATTGTAGAGTTAACTGCAAGTGATGAGTAAACTACAATACTCACAGGCATAATTTGTTTGCCCGATGATTGCCGGAAAATAACCGGTTTGATAAATCCATTAAACATTTTTTTATACGTTGTACGGCCAACACCCATCATCATCCACTTTGTAATTCCATATTCCGCACTCAGGTATGAGTTGGATTCATCCAAACCAAAAAATTCTTTAAAACCTGTGTTAAACTGGCCAAAATGATGCGCAATCCTAAAATCCAATCCATTTTTCGGCATAATTTCAACCGAGTGGCAATTAATTACCCGGGTGGACAAAAAGGTTGCAACCGTATATTCGGTTTCTTCTCCCATTTCTTCATCCAACAAGGCTTCTAAATCATTCTGGGCATGAATCAGACAGGGAATTTGCAACAAACTAAATATGAGTAATTGTTTTATATTCATCTATTTAAAACTATTTTTTTGATGATAGTTCATCTATCTCTGTTTGATCAAGTATCCTGTTAAAGATTTTGATTTCATCAATCAGGCCATAGAAGTATGTTAGTTCTATTTCATCATCGTTTGAAGCCCTGCCAAAATATATAATATCACTTAAATATGTAATTGTATCCTGATAAGGTTCCGTTTTCCTTAAGCTGCCATTTATATATATTTTCATGTCATTACTTACTGCCACATACAAATGAAACCAATCGCCAACGTTGTCAATAGCTGCCCCGGCAACCGGTTTAGATTCTATTCCACAGTTTATTTGTGTGGCTCCCGAGACTCCATCAATGTATCCATAAACCTGCTTATTCGAATAGTCGAAAATGGCAGACCGCCATTCAGGCCATTCGCCAACATAATATCTATATGACAGTAACCACATGGATATGGAAAAGGTATCTAACTTACCGATAAAACCAACTAAAAAATCATCGTCCCCATCTAATAATACCGCCGTTGAAGGCTCATTCCTGTATCCTTCAACAAATTCAGGGTTTCCATAAGGCTGTAAAAGATTATCATTCCCGCTTTCATCAATATAACTGCTATCAAGCGGGAAATATGCAAGCAGATCTTGATTTAGCAAACCTGGGTTTTTACCGTTGTTATACAAATCCACCTCATTCTCTGACTGACAACTCAGAAGGCTTACTGTGAAAATCAATAATACCAAATACTTCATAAATAAAATCTATTTTTCTATAAAGAAATAATAATTAAAGAAAATAAGCAACAAAAAAGACATTTTAAAATAAATGCATGTACATGCTTTCTAAACAAATTCCTGATTCTTCATGCTTTATGATTCATTAGCAATTCATAATTCATAATTCACAATTCATAATTCACAACCCGATACCCGAATCCTGAACTTCCCTCATGAATTGGCACACACACAATATGCTAAGTTTTCTCTCTCCCACGATTAATAAATTTAACCGGAAAGCTTTATGAGATAAAATTTTCCGGCTTTTTTAACTGGTTAAAAACTCAACCGCAAAACTTAAAAGATATTGCTGTTTTTATATGCTTGGTATAATAAAAGTTTTTGATAATTTTATAAATTCTATTTCAGTCATTTAAGTATACTTATAGTGAATAAATCCGATCACCCTTTAAATTAGTATAAACTATGTTTATCTATGACTCAGGTTGAGTGTTTAAAAAATCATTTGAGTTGTGTGAATGGGTCATGAAAGTGATCAAATAGTAGTACTTTGAATTACAAAAAAGACTGAAGGATTCATATATTTTAAAACAGATGGCTTTATCTGAATTATATTTAAATATTCTTTCTGCCTTACATAATAACAACGTTGAATATCTTGTAATTGGCGGACATGCAGTAAACTTTCATGGGTATGTTCATTTAACTGCCGATACGGATATCCGTATAAATGAAAAAGAATTCAATCTGCATAACGCACAAACCTGTTTACAGGGCAGACTGAAAAAACTGCTGACTATCTATTTAAGTAAATACCTTTAAAACCTAATTCGCGTAAACAAAATAATTCTTTACCATTATGAAAACTTTCAAAATATTTCTCTTCCTGATACTATTCCTGTTTCAGTATGTAACCGGAGAATCGATGATAATTGAAACGTATAATCGAACTTCATTCACGCTCAACGGGAAATGGAACTATATCATCGATCCCTATGAAACAGGTTACCTGGATTATCGGTTTAAACCCTATGATGAGAATCCGAATCCGCACGGAGGATTTTTCCTGGACAGAAAGCCACAGGATAAATCGGATCTGATTGAATACTCCTTTGACAAATCTCCTACCCTTTGGGTTCCGGGCGACTGGAATTCGCAGGATGAAAAGCTGTTGTATTATGAAGGTACCATCTGGTACAGGAAAACCTTTGATTATACTCCGTCAAAAGAAGATAACAGGATCTTTATTCATTTTGGCGCGGTGAATTACGAGGCAGATGTTTATCTGAACGGGAAAATCCTTGGAAAACATATAGGAGGATTTACTCCGTTCAGTTACGAAATTACTTCACTTCTGAAAGACAAAGATAATTCGCTGGTGGTACGAGTGGATAACAAACGCAAAAGAGAAGGGGTTCCCACGCTCAATACCGACTGGTGGAACTATGGCGGGATTACGCGAGATGTATCTGTTATAGAGGTGCCGGCAACTTTCATTTCAGATTACAGGATACAACTCAGCAAAGGTTCATTAAATCAGATATCGGGATATGTTCAGCTGGAAGGGAATATGCTGTCACAAAAAATTGCCATCGAAATCCCTGAAATAAAAACAAAAACTGAAATTACTCCGGATGAATCAGGAAAGGCAACATTTTCGGTAAATGTCAAAAACCTTAAACTCTGGTCACCTGAAAATCCTTGCCTGTATAAAGTAAAAGTTTCCTGCACTTCGGATAACATCTCAGATAATATAGGCTTTCGATCGATTGAGACAAAAGGAACCGATATTCTGCTTAATGGAAAACCGGTTTTTCTGAGAGGGATATGCATTCACGAGGAAAATCCCATGCGCGGAGGAAGAGCTTATTCCAAAGCAGATGCCCGTATGCTGCTAAACTGGGTAAAAGAGCTTAACTGCAATTATGTGCGCCTGGCACATTATCCACACAATGAATATATGGTGCGACTGGCAGACGAAATGGGAATTTTGGTTTGGGAAGAGATACCTGTATACTGGACCATCTTGTGGGAAAGTACGGAAACGTATGCAAATGCAGAACAACAACTCACCGATGTAATACAACGGGATAAAAACCGGGCCAGCGTGATTATCTGGTCAATGGCCAATGAAACCCCTGTTAAAGAAGCCCGCACCCTGTTTCTTAAAAACCTGGCAGATCATGCACGTTCACTTGATAACTCACGTCTTATTTCGGCTGCGTTGGAAGTGCACGGAGAACCGGGCAATCCTAATCTGAGAATCGTAGAAGATCCATTTGCGGAATATGTGGATATCGTGAATTTCAATGAATATATCGGGTGGTACGACGGATTACCCGAAAAATGCGATAAAATTGAATGGCGGATTGAATATAACAAACCTGTAATGATTAGCGAGTTTGGCGCCGGAGCGCTGCAGGGCATGCATGGCGACACGCTAACCAGGTGGTCGGAGGAATTCCAGGAAAACCTTTATAAGCACACCTTGCCTATGTTATCAAAGATTCCGCAATTCAGAGGAGTCACTCCCTGGATTTTATGCGATTTCCGATCCCCGCGGCGTCTGATCCCCAATATTCAGGATGGCTGGAACCGTAAAGGATTGATTGGACAAAACGGCACAAAAAAGAAGGCATTTTATGTGCTAAAGAATTTCTATGATAAGATGGAGGTGAAGTACAGATAGTTTTAGCATATGTTAATATTATGTATACCCTGTCCCCTCCGTGACTTCGCCAATGTCATTCTATTAAACTTTTAACATAGAACGTCATTGCTGCAGATGGTAGCTAATCAGAGGACATTTAAGCTGCAAAAAACCCGGCAAACCATTACAGCAAAACGGGCCACATCCAACCAGCGGATGTAATTGTATTTGTTACCGGTCTATAATCCGGCGGTTGTTTTTATATGTTTGTACAAATTTGGCATTGGTGATAAGCGCCGGTACCAAATCGTCGAGTATTTCAAGACTGGAACGCAGCTTTTTGATTAGCTCCGGGATACCATCGGTGGCGGTTTTTCTTGCCCCGATAATGGCGTCGCGGTTTCCCGAAAGCATGGCTACCCCGTTAATGGCAGCTTCGAGTGCATCGCACTCTTCCACCTTAAGTTCGTAGTCGGCCATTTCGGGCTGGTATTGCCGGGCATTACTCAGCACAATCTTTGCCTTGTTGAGTGCATCTACCTGTTTGCCATGACCGAAGTCTGATTTTGAAAAATCGATGGCGGCAGCCATTTCGGTTTTTCCTGCAGCCAGCGCAAACGGCCTGAGCTTTTGCACAATCGCCATGGAAATAGCTCCCATGGTTTCGATGTTTTCCTGAAGAAGATTTGTGGCTCCTGCGGTGGTACCTGAAGCCTGGTCCAGCGCAAGGCCTGCTACTTCGCCCCGGTACCCTTTGATATTTAAAAACGCATCTGCAACGGGTTTTTTACCTTCCCACAGGGGGGTATCGGCAGTAAACCCGGATATAACAGTGTCTGTCATGTTGATAAAATTTACTTCTGTTTGTTTCATGTTAATTAATTTAATGAATTAATACTAACTGGTTGGATTTTACGGTTGCCATAACATGCGAACATGCGGCTGTATTTTTTCCACGTAACATGGGACTTTGTTGCAGTGATTGGATTTAAAACAATAAAACGATTGCACCCAACTGTATATGCGGCGATGAAACCAGCGAACAGCGCATGCAAAACACCGGAAACAGGTAAGGGAACAAGGCCTGAAGAAGCCGGAACAGAACGATTACATGACGAAGCAGCAGCTTCAGCAGGTAAAACAGCGCCGGCACATGACAGAACAGCAGGCTGAGCGCCCAGAACAATGCCGACACATGACAGAACAGCAGGTTGAGCGCCCAGAACAGCGCCGTCACATTGACAGAACAGCAGTGCGAGCACACAAAACAATACCCGCACCTAACAAAACAGCAGCGTAAGCGCATAAAACAGTGCGGACACCAAACAGAACAACAGCTTTAGCTAACAAAACAAAACCGGAAGCAAACAAAACGCTGAACAACGCATGTAAAACGACAGGATAGTTACAAAACCCGGGAGAGTGTTTCAAACCCATGATTAGTGCGATTACTAAGTATTAAATGATTAACTGCGCCTCTAATATAAAAAACTTTAAAAAAAAACGCAAAAAATTACATAAACTTATATTCACACAGAAAAAATTTTGTTAAGAGATGTTAACCGGACCAGCTATATAGAGGAGCATTGAATACCTGTTCATACCGGGTTGATAATTATCCCGCTGGTTTGTAGTGATTTGTATGAAATTATTTGTAAATTGGGATGCTTTTCTTTTGCGACACAATTTTTGAAGAATTAAAAATGAAGAATATTTGTTTAACCAAACTAAGCAATGACCCTTTACAACAAAACAATAACTAAAGCTATATGCGAAATATAAGTACCTTTCTGGAAAAAGTAACTATATTTCGATGTTGTAAAAAATTGTGAGAAACATCCTACATCTGAAAAAATGAAATTAAAATTTATAATTCTGATAACATTGATTTTAGGAACGATAAATATTCCTGCCCAAATCAATTCATATAATTCTAATACTGATACCTTGATACTTGCTTCAAAAAAAGTTAAAGGAAAAGGATTGTTCGATATCTCATATTCTACAAAACCATTTAAGGACACATTATCATGGATGCAAATGGAGCGATTTCATTATTATCCTGATTATCCGATTAAATATCCGCCAAATATTCAGGATATGAAATTCGGTTTTATCATTAAAATGTTTGATACATTGCGATACTATGATTTTAACTCGCAACAAGTTCTTAAACAAAATAATTTTAATTTATCTGATAGAGAAATACCTATGATTACTGGTCAAATTGATAACATGGATGTATTAATTATTGACCAAAATGACAATAAAGATTTGACTGATGACTCAATACGACACATAGCTGAATGGGATGGAGACTCAGAAAAACAATTAATATCATGTAAATATTTCATTGAAAATAATAACAGTTCTTTCTTTGATACTAGTTGGATTAAACTAGGCAAAGTGGAAAATAGAATAGTTGGGACAACATCCCAGTATCTAATATCTGATTTTTCGATTGATAGAGTTGATTATCGGATTGGCATTGTAGATGAAAATAGCACAAGCTTTTGTTTTTTTCGACCCATATTGCATTTGCTAAGCGAGAACGGAGCTTATAAGGATACGATTTTGAAAAAAAATGTTATAGAATTAGGAGAATATATTAATCTTGGAAAACACTTCTATAAGTTTGATTATCTATATAATGGCAATGGAGCTTTTATGTTAGTAAGAGAAAAGACTCCTGATAATGTTAAGATAGCTCAAACTGGATTTAGATTACCTGACTTTACATGCATTACAATTGACAATGACACATTAAACAAGGCTAAACTTTTTAAGGATAAACCTGTCTTGATTGCTAATATTTCAGGATGCTTCCCTGATGCTTATAATCTATTAAAAGAGATTGAGGAAAAGTGTGGTAAATCAATAAATATAATATGGCTGGAATATGAAGTAAATAAAAAATGGAAAGGGAAAATAGTTGATACTTCCATTGAATATAACAATGATGTTTATTTAAAATTTAGGAATGCATATAGCAGTTATACTTGCTATTTGATTGATACGAATCAAAAGATTATTGATGAATTTCATCTATTTGATTGGAAGAAAAATTTAATAAAGTATATAAAAAACTAGATAAGATTTTGAGGAACAACTTTTTACAACACACAATATAAAACAGTTGCGGTTCAGTGGTTTGCAGGGCTTTTGTTCCCGCGCCAGCTTTTCCAGCGGTGGATACAGACGCGCTCCGAAAACCCCGCCATGCCATATTGTCAAACGTTGTTGCGACTCGAAGTCGTGTAAATAATTGTTTTACAAAGGATTGTTCTTTGATAAAACCTGTTGTTCCCTCAACAGTACCCTTACCGGACAACTGGTGTATAGTGCAGCTATTACCGGTTGAAGCTCCGGGAAACGAGTACCAAACGCCGGGTTGTATACCCTATGGCGGGGCTATAAGCTGTGAAGCGGATAGTCTTCGGGGCCTCAAAAACCGATTTAGGGCTGGGGTGAGCAGGCATGGCCAACTCAGGTAAATATTCCGAAACCATCGAGATGGCGTAAGGGCGAAAAAGAGGATGACACGCCTTGTACCAAAATGGTAAGCTGGCAGGTTAAACGTGGTTAACGTTGCGTTTACGGGGATGTTGCCCAGCCGGTGGACAGGATAGGCCTAAACCTGTATCTTTTGTTATTTACATGGAACATGGAAGCACGGTGCTCTCTTTTCCTGTAACAGCGGGATCAAAAACCCTAACCGCAAGGCATGGGGAAACACCGTACAGAGAGGACAGACAAAGCGAATGCCCTGATGTAATGTCAGGGATAGTGGCCACAACATCGCCACAGGTGAAAACCAGCCCACCTCTGTCTGGTACTTTATGGCATGATACTTTTTAGAACCTGTAAATGCTGGAAAGCAAATGAACGAGAATGAAAATTCATCGTGTGCACTGGCACACCAAACCGATAACTGGAACCTCATTATATGGCGAAAGGTTATTCAACGGGTGAACAGGCTGCAAAGACGTATTGCCAAGGCTGTTAAAGAGAAACGCTGGGGCAAAGCTAAAGCCCTGATGTTTCTCATTACCAAATCCTTTTATGCTAAACTATTGGCTGTATTCCGGGTGGCCAACAACAAGGGAGGCAAAACCCCCGGTGTTGACCATAAAATCTGGATAGACGGGTATGATAAACTCGTCGCAGCTGAAAACCTTAAGAACAGGGGGTA
The DNA here is from genome assembly GCA_963781805.1 of uncultured Bacteroidales bacterium. Classification (GTDB taxonomy): domain Bacteria; phylum Bacteroidota; class Bacteroidia; order Bacteroidales; family UBA10428; genus JAFGPL01. Next base: position 5,839,927 of record CAWAHF010000004.1, on the reverse strand, counting down.
CACCCCAAAACCTTTACGTAGGATATATATCCCTAAGAAGAATGGCAAAAAACGTCCCTTAAGCATCCCGTGCATGGATGACAGGGCTATGCAAGCCCTGCACATGATTTCTCTTGTCCCTCTGGCCGAAACAATGGCCGACCTAAATTCTTATGGGTTTAGGGAAAAACGTTCGTGTGCCGATGCCATTGCACAATGCTTTCTTATCCTGTGCCGTAAAAATTGCGCACAATGGGTGTATGAAGCCGACATCAAGGCCTGCTTTGATGAAATTGACCATCAGTGGATATTAAACCATATCCCGGTCAACAAATCCATTCTTGATAAATGGCTCAAAGCAGGATATATCCAGAAAGGTAGGTTATTCCCCTCCCTTAAAGGTACTCCACAAGGCGGTATCATATCCCAAATCATCATGAATATGGTGCTTGACGGATTGGAAACCACCATAAACAAACAGTTTCCAAGGTGGAAAAACCAGAAAGTCAATTTTGTAAGGTATGCCGATGATTTTATTATTACCGCTAAGGATAAAGAGGTAATTACTAATCAAATCATACCACTTGTTAAGGAATTCCTCAAAGAACGGGGGCTTAGGCTCTCTGATGAGAAATCCAAAATAACCAATATTGACCAGGGCTTTGACTTCTTATCACAGCATATCCGTAAGTACAAGGGTAAACTGCTGATAAAACCATCACGGAAATCTGTACAGGCTTTCAAAGATAAGATAAAACTCATCATACGCGAGAGCCATGGACTGCCTGCTCATGCCCTTATACGAAAACTAAACCCGGTTATCCGGGGATGGTCAAACTATCACAAGGGTATTTGCTCAAAGAATACCTTCAGAAAACTGGAGGTATTCATCTTCGGACAAACCTGGAAATGGGCTACCCGCCAGCATGGTGACAAAGGCCACAGGTGGGTATTCAAAAGGTACTTTTTGGGCAATCATTTTTCCGATAAACGTGTATCTTATAAAGGTATATATTCCTACCGCTTATATAAAATCGGTATGGTACCTATTCGATATCATGTTAAAATCGCTCAGAAGGCCAATCCTTACCTGTCTGAATTTGATTCATATTTTGAGAAAAGGGTATCCTTAAGGAAACGTTTAGCTTTGAATAGCAAACAAATCACTACTTTTGTTTGCAGAGGTAAAAACAATAGCCGGGTCTACCCTAACAAGGTTGGCCTTAAAAGTGCCTGAGCCGTATGCGGTGAAAGTCGCACGTACGGTTCTTAGGGGGCGTAAGCTACCCGGTGGTGTAATTTTGACGCTTCATTGCAACCAAAGTAGATGATGATTTTTAATTTCTCAGTTTTTAGAGAACTGATTAAATGACTAAAATAACGTATTGATTTAGTGGTGTATGGATTTCACCAAATTTATCGTTAGCTAAGATTTAAAAACAATAAAGTAGAACTTGGAATATTTACCAAAAATTGGTAACTTTGGATAAAATTGTTTAAGATGAAAAATACATCCATATCACTCGGAAATTATTTCGACCAATTTGTGCAAACTCAAGTATCTGCTGGTCGATATAAAAATGTAAGCGAAGTAATTCGTGCAGGACTTCGATTATTAGAAAATGAAGAAAGTAAAGTCATCGTTTTGAAAAATGCAATTCTAGAAGGATTAAACAGTCCAAGAGTTGAAAACTTCGACTTTGATGAGAATTTAAAAAGCCTAAAAGCTGAAAAAAGAAAAAATGGCTAAAGTTATCTTAAGGCAGAAAGCCATTGACGATTTAAATGATATTTGGGATTATACTTTCGAAAAGTGGTCAGAAAAACAAGCAGACAGATATTATGCGACATTAAAATTTGCTTGCAAAGAAATAGGAGAAAACCCCGACCTTGGGAGAGAATATACAGGGATTAAAAGAAGTTTACTCGGATTCAAATCTGGAAAGCATATTATCTTTTACCATATGATTTCAGAAGAAGAAATCGAAGTTATTAGAATATTGCACCAAAGAATGGATTTAAAAAACAGACTGGCAGAATAAAAAACTTCAATCGAGACTGCCCCACCAGTAAGCGCTGGTGGGGAGAGCCTCTCACACCACTGTACCCTTCCTTCGTCAGGGTAAACTCCCGGGTCTTCCCGAGAGAATACCCGGGACAGGCTGTATACGGCGGTTCATCGCATATCAGCATAACCACTCTTTTCACCGACAATGCCTTTGTCTTTATTTAAGATAAGGCTAGTAAACTCGAAGTTTTGACCTCCTTATCGAATTAGGGACAACCTAACGTTCAGCCCTTCACTGGCTCTGTGAGACCTCCGTCTCTCTATGACGGCTCGTTTACTCCCTGCGATCGTGAGATCGCTGGAGCTAAGTTCCGCCAGCTACTATGGCCTCTGCTGACTTCTTGGTTTATAGAAATACCGAATCTAATCCAAGACCTCCCCCGGCCTTGCTCCGCCGAAGCGGCTACGCGAAGGCGCAGTAAGAGCATTTTATTTACAATAAAATTAATTTTTAATGGTGTTCATGAACTAACTGCGTTCGGTTCCTTCCTCCAATTCCTGCAGTCCCGATATTGAGTTTGTAAAATTTTGCAAGTCAAAATTAACAAAACTCATCATCGGGATGCTTGCTTATCCCCATCTCCCAGCCTCATATGCCGTTCCTGCTTGGTTTATACTGAGCTTGTCGAAGTATCAGTATCGGATTTTGTAGTCCCGCTTCCTTCAGTGCATGCCTCGCGACAAACCACCCCCGACCTTCGGTACGGGACAGGCTTTGCGGCTTACTAACACTTCCGGGCGTTACCCCAGTGTGTAAGAGCCTGTCCCGAACTTGATCCGGGAGACTTTCACCCTCAGGAACTTAGCGAAAGCGTTCTCACGACCAAAGGGAGTAAAAATACACACTTGTTGTTTTGCTTCTTTAAAAGTTTATTTGTATTTTTCGACTTTTTCAAGAGCTTACAACAAGTGTGCGCTCATGCTCATGCAGGGCGCACACAATGTATAAAAATAATAGCCGGGACAGTAGTAAATTCAAGGGTTGTAGCCCGAATCAACTTTCTTGTATCTTGACAGGTAATTGCCACGTAGTCGGCTACTATTCTTATACTAAACGTTAGCGAACATAGGTAGGCCGATATCCAGACACAAAATAAACACAATAAGTTCTATAATATATGAAACTATTTTCTTATCTTTGCGTTGAATAAAACAAAGATTTTGGAATTATTACGAAAACATAAACTGATTAAACTCAAAAACAAAAATCGTGGCAATACGAAACTGATTAAGGCAATTGACAAATTAATTTCAGATATTGAAAATGCCAACTGGACAAAACAGACAGATATTAAAGAAACCCGACTTGATGCTGATTGTGTGCATAGAGATGGATTTTACTTTTTCAACATAAATATTCATCGCACTATGGTTTTGGTAGTATTTGAGGATAACGAAGCAACTGTTATCTGGACTGGCTCACACGATGAGTATGATAAAACCTTCAAAGGTAATAAGACAACGATTGAGAAATGGTTACGTGTACAAAAACTGATTTAAAATGGATAAATTTTCTATACAAAACATACAAAAGATTAATTCACTGACAAGTGAACTGGAATATGAAAAAGCATCATCTTTATATCTAAAACTGCGAGTTCTACTAAAAGAAGATAAATCATATGAGCCTATCCGCACACATTTACGTGGATTGATTAAAGATTACGAACAAAACAAATGGGCGGATGAAGATAAAATCACAGATAATCAAATTAAGGATAGTGATTTAGCCGAAGTATTAGTACAAGCAGAGAATGAGTTTTATCAAAAAAGAAAAGAATTGATAAAAACAAAACTAAAAGAAGCTGGATTAAGCCAAAATGACTTAGCAAAAATTCTAGGGCACAGAAAAGGATATATGTCGGAATTGATTAATGGACTGAGACCTTTTTCTAAAGAGGATTTAGTTGTAATAAACCGATTATTTAAAATAAAATTTGAGGATTTAATTCCTGCATTTATACAACAAGAGAGAGCTTCATATATTAAAAAGACTTTAGAGTCACTTTCAAACAATAAAATAAGATTGACAAGAAAAGATTTTGACTTACAAATGGCTTGATATTGAATCATCTACGTTCGCTACACGCGGTCATAAAACAGTGGGGTGTGGAGGGTATTCGATCGTTTCGTCACGCCTTTTATCAATCAGTAACCTGATTGATAAAACCACCGAAATCCCCACCGTTTCATACCGCGGGGACGTTGGCAAAAATGCCAAGAGAAAAATTCTGCACATAAATAAGTTCTCGATTTGAGAATTTTATTATATCTTTGTTCTCATATTGAGAACTATGAAGCGAATATTTGCAAAAAGTACATTGAGAGAATTTTGGGATAAATATCCCGATTCAGAACAGTATTTAAAGACTTGGTATGATACAGCAATGAATGCTGATTGGAAAACGCCTAATGATGTAAAACAAAGCTATGCCAATGCGAGTATTTTAAAGAACAGCAGGATTGTTTTTAACATTAAAGGCAATACTTATCGATTGGTGATAAAATTCAATTTTGAGCATCAATTGGCTTTTGTTCGATTTATAGGTACTCATACAGATTATGATAAAATTGATGCAAATAGTATTTAAAATTGATAATTATGGATTTAAAACCGATTAAAACAGAAGCGGATTACAGAGCAGCATTAAAAAGATTAGAGGAAATCTTTGATGCAAAGCTTGATACTCCTGAGAGTGATGAGCTTGATATACTTGGATTAATGGTTGACGATTACGAAAATAAGCATTATCCGATAGATGCACCTGATCCGATTGATGCGATAAAGATCAGGATGGAAGAGATGGATATTAAACAAGTAGATTTGATTTCTGAGATTGGTGGAAAAAGTAGAGTCTCAGAGATTTTAAATCGTAAGCGCAGATTAACAGTTGATATGATTAGGAAATTAGCGACACGATTGAATCTATCCGCGAATCTTTTGATTAAGGATTATAAACTTATCCAATAGGCACATTTTGCTAACAATGTATATACAAAATAGACGAAATAGTAGTAAATTCAATGGTTGTAGCCCGCTTCAAAATTGTAACGGTTTGATAAGTTTGAAATCCGCAATCGCCTACTTTGCATATACTCAACGTTAGCCACAATTTACACGATGACACATTAAGTTAAAGACATGGATTGGTATCGAAAAAAAACTTGGACAGAGATTGATAAAGAGGATTTTTACACAAGACTCGGGCGTGCAAGAAAAGATAATCGGGCTCAATATTTAAAAATACAAGCGATTGAGTTAATTGAGACTAAAGAAATAAAATATTTGGAAATTGCAGAGACACTTCTAAATAAACTATTAACTGATTATTCAGATAATAGAATTGAAAAAAGTCCAACTTTACACGCATTAGGTGATATTTATAAAATTAGACAGGATTTTGATAAAGCAATGGATTACTATAAACTGTCTCTTGATTATGAGAAAGAGTTTCCTAATGTAATAACACAATCATATCTTGATTATTCAGAATTGGTAATTAAAACAAAAAAAACTGAGCAATATAATTTCGTGGAACAACTGATAGAGAAGGAAGTTACGAATTCAATGTTTCCGATTGTAAAATATAAAGGATTTTCAATACTTTCGATTATCAAGAGATACAAAGGAGAAATTGATAAAGCTCAATATTTTGAAGATTTGGCAAATGAGAATGCGAATGCGAAAACTTCAGGATTACGATACCATAAATATCTTGGAATTGTAAAAGAAAGAGATAAATTGTTTGACAAAATTTTAAAACGAAAATAAAAAACTGTGGCTAATACATGCGGTCATAAAACAGTTGGGGTTCAGTGGTTTGCGAACATTAGTTCTCGCATCAACTTTTTCCACAGTGGATACGAACGCGCTCCGAAAACCCAACCGTTTCATACCGCAAAACCGTCAGACTGTCTAAAAACCTAAAAACCATGTTTTATTATTTGGGTAAGTATCTGTAAATTGAACCAAATATTAAAACCTAAGGAAGTTAAAAATAGTTTTTAGACAGACTGCCGTTGGGCGTCATACAGCGGCACGAAATAAACAACATTATGATTAGAATATTAAAACTTTTATTAATAAGCTTGATTTGTGTGAATAGTCTAAATGGACAGATACATACAACCACCCTTGATTTTGACAGTTTAAATAAGCAGATTGAGCTATTTCAGGAAAGTATGGGAACTTTACAATCACTGATTATTAAAAATAATTCTGGTGAGATTCTTAAAACTATCACGATTGATAAGGAATTAGACCCATATCATTTTAAAGATTTTTATCAAGGTCAGAGAAATTTTGCGATAATTGGCGGTCGATATAAATTCTATATTGTAAACGTATCAAACAATAAGTTAATTGGACCATTCTCTGCATGTTGCAGAGTGGAGGCGGAAGATGCACAAACAGGAGTTTTGTATGCATATAAGATAATTAACGATGGACAGTATTTGCTAGTAAATGCTCTTGATAATGGATTAACATGCTTTAACCTACTTGATTTGTATAATCCAAAGGAGGTTGATTTTTTTAAATTAGACAGTATATATTCTAAAGGTAATTATGTTTTCATAGATAAACGTAAAGAGAATATATTTAATGGGATTTCGGCGGAATGTGGTAATTACAAAAAGGAGATTGATTATAAGGTACTTTTTCATGGATACAGGTTTGAAATAGACTCAAATGAAAAATTAAAATATGTGATTTCTGATAAAAAACTATTGACTCTGAAGCAAATTGTTTCTGACTCGATAGCAAAAGACTTTACGATTGATTTAGAGAGAGGATTAATTATTAATGAAAAAGAATAAAAAGTACGAACGCCCAATAATGTATATACAAAATAGGCAAGATAGTAGTAATTTAAAAGGCTGTAGCCCGCTTCAAAATTTTAACGGTTTGATAAGTTTGAAGCCCGCAATCGCCTACTTTGCATATACTTACCGTTATAGCCCATTAGGACAGCAGCATAAACACATAGGATAAATAATTCAATGATAAATGAAAATGATAAACCAATTTAGTTTAAGATTATTGATTCTTATAAGTATTTTCTTTTTGACTACTGATTATTTATTTGGAAAAAAGATTAAAATGGAAACGGAGCATGTAATTGCTCGATATGATACAGAAGTGGAGGAATATGTTTTAGCAAGTATAAAAGTTCTTGAGTTAGTTAGAGAGCTCGCAATTAAGAATGGATTTGATTTGCCTGACAAGATAAAATTTAATGTGATTCATTCTGACAGAAACGTTACATGGTTTGATAAAAAAGGATTGGATAAGTTAACATGGGAATACACTTCTTTGGATAATTTCTTGCCCCCTTTAAAGAGCAAGAAAAAAAACATTTATGGATTATGCCATGAGATAGGCCATTTATGTATGTATCGAACATTTTATAAAAACAACCTGTATCTGACATATAATTACAGAGAGTCATGGGCAGATTATTTTGGAAACTTAATGATTGATTCAGTTTACAGTAAACTTGGTACAGATTTTTGGCCTGAGCCACATGATTACACAAGCACTTCTGGAATGAATTTTTTAAAAAATCGGATTTCTAATAATAATCCAGATTTAAAGGAATTTAATGCATGCAGCCAATTTTGGATAGAATTAACAGATAAGATTGGATTCTCAAATTACAATGATTTTTTCTCCGATATTACTGCGATGAGAACATTTGATGATAAAAGGTCTGAATTAGCAATAGTCATCAGTAAATACATTAGTGATGAAAATGTAGAAGATTGGTTTAATAAATATGCTGATTATGTGATAAGAATAGAGAAAGTCGAGTAGGTAAAGGGGAATTTCACCCCTAAACCTCTCTCAGAACCGTGCGTGAACGTCTCCCTTCACACGGCTCCTCGCAGTCGTGAAACCAGCTAAGGTTTCGGCTAAAATGAAAGCTCATCCCCTGAACAAGTCAAGGTTGGCAAATATGCCTGACTACGTTAACCCCTTCGCTGTGACTAAGTTTCCAAAGCCTTTATTTGGCACACATCGCTACTACGGGTTAATCCGCCCCTATTCCATTGTATTGATACTCTCTGCCTTGCCTTACAGGTTTTTGGCATTCTCTCTTGACACCAATGGATAGGTTCTCCTGTTCCTTAAATGAGCCAAAACATAGTTCTTGCCGCCTTAATGCCGGAGACCGGAACAGCCGATAATCTGGTATTCTCTGTTCTTATCCCGTGTGACCTTCCCACACACGGTTTTCAGTCTCGTAAATGTTATTTTCGACACGTCATCGGTCGGTTCACTTTCGTTCAACTCCTATGTTCACTCCTGACAGATTTTCGTCAACAATGACTTTCTGCCTTTTAACCCAAGCCGTTCAGTACCTAACCCTTGAAAGGAAAGCACCGCTGGGTGGATTATTCCCTTCGGTCATGAGCTCCACTTTGTTCCGGTTGGAAACGCTTCCAGTAAAGCGTATCCGAGAGGTCAACCATCAAAATAGGGATTGTCGTTTAATCTCTTGTGAGACCTCTGATTTACCAATTGATTTTGGAATCAGCTCGTTTCCGACAAAACAACTATATAAATATGATGTCTCTCATCTCATTTAAAGTTATGATGAATCAATTTCAAAGAACATGCTTCCTGATTTTCAGAAAGTTTTCTATATTTGAAAGTGCCCTTATTCATCGCAGGACACACCGGCCAGCCACTAACAATGTATATACAAAATAGGCGAAATATTAGTAAATTCAACGGTTGTAGCCCGCTTCAACATCGTAACGGTTTGATAAGTTTGAAGCCCGCAATCGCCTACTTTGCATATATTAAACGTTATGTGCAAGGCATATGGAGGCTTTTTTGATTTTATAAATAAATTTGAAATGATGAACTATGTTTGATTTAAAAGCAAGAATAACAATTATATTAATTTTCCTTTCCTTTTCGCTATTAGGTCAAAATTCCGATACATCTGTGGTACATTCCATAAAACTTCAAACAGGCGTTCATTCATATTATACCCGGGACTTAACTATATCACCCTTAATATATCATAGCATTGCTATGCCTTTTTCATTAGGGTATACCCGATCAAACAATTCAAATATTCATGATATTGAACTTTTGTTCTGCAAAACACTATTAAAATCTTCAAGTACCGAAGAAAATAAATATTACTCAAACAATTCCTCATTATATAATGCTGAAAACACCTTCAATTTTGTTTTAATCTATAAGTATTTATATAAGAAACAACCATTACTAAATGGAGATTTGTTTTTGGGAGGAGTTTGGAAAAATTTTGTATTGTTTAAACAGCATTATTACTATTATTCTAACCATTGGGTATCTTTCGATTGTTATTCATCAATCAATTTTGAAGTAAGGTGGAATAAGAATCTTTCTTTGAATAAGGAGCTTTCTGTTTCGCTCAACTACCCATTAGTGGCTTATGTTATTGGGCGTAATTATACAACAAACTTTCCGACATTAAAAATGGAACATGAAAACTATGATATATCTTTTAAATCAGTTATTTCATCAGGTGATTTCTTGTTTTTAAACAAATTCGTTGATTTTCATTTTGGTATTAATTACTCTATAATATTGACTAAATTTTTATCCTGTAATTTCAGTTACAATTTTAACTTTTACAGATATTACAAATTACAGCTGGCTGAAAATGGAATGCATATTATTTTGGCCGGACTGATTATAAATTTTTAAGATGAATAAAACTTTTATATATATTCTTTTATTTTTTATTCCATTTCTTTTCACCACCTGTGAAAAACTTCTAATTAAGGAAGGTGATGTGAATACACCCGAAAATAATTTTGAGATAGTTTGGAAAAAGTTTGATGAAAATTACGCCTATTTTACTATAAACCAAATAAATTGGGATTCTGTATATCAGGTTTACAGACCCAAGGTTGATGAAAACACCTCCTTTAATCAGCTTTTATCAATATTCTATGAGATGACACTTATTCTTAAAGATGGGCATGTTATACTATATAATAAAAACCAAACTTTTAGTTATAATTTTGAGGAGGACTACCCGTATAATGCATATAGTTATGTGAGAATATCAGATTTATTTAAATGGCATAAGGAATTTGGGGATGTATTTGAATATGGCCTATTTCAAGATAATTCAATTGGATACATCAGAATAAAACAGTTTTTTTCCTCGAATAACGATGAATTTGAAAAAATTGATCAAATCTTAAAAGAATTGGAAAATGCAGAAGCCATGATATTGGATATTAGATCAAATGGAGGAGGATCGGGCGATAACAGTTTTACTGTAGCCAGTCGTTTTTGCGACAGCCCACATATAGCTTTTTACACCAAGCAAAAAACGGGTAAGGGGCACGATAATTTTTCAGAATGGATAACACATGTTATTGAACCTGATGGAAAGACACAATTCACTAAAAATATTGCAATTTTAACAAACAGAGGGACTTACAGTGCCGCTGAAACATTTGTTTTATTAATGAAAAGCATGCCGTATGTTACTATAATTGGTGGCAATACGGGAGGGGCTGGCGGAGCCCCGATGTTTTATAGTTTGCCTAATGGTATAAATATTAAATTAACATCTACTATTGATGTTGATAATCAATTCAACTATTCCCAAGGATCGGGTATATATCCGGATATTGAAATTAATAATTTAGATTCAATATCAAGTAATGATGAAATAGTTAATTATGCTATAACTTATCTTCAAGAAAGGATTGAGGATTAATGGTAACTGAAGAGATAAAAAGATTGCCCTGCACATAACATTTAGAATAGAATTAATCGGTCACCCAAAAAAAATAGCTCCGGCATAAATCCGATTAATCCTATCCGTTGTTGAACGAGTACCGGATTCGAAGCACTATGTGAATTGAATGGTTTTTGTGGGCGTTTCAAATGAGAATTTTTCCGTCATTTGAATTTATATCCGGTTAAAAAAGAACGTTTGCCTGATTTTTCATCCAAAATAAAGCTAAGAACGATTGGGATTCCTGTTTTTTAGTGCATTTTGGTTGCTTTTATACATGACTATTCCACTACCTCAGTTTGAGGCAAAATGGAATAAGGTTCATTACTGTAATGAAAAAGCATAGTTGGGGATGATCTTAAACCGTGGACTTCCTCTTGACCTGGGATACACCGATTGGATAACAACCATTTTACCTTTTTTACAAACCGGACAGGTAAAAGGTTCGCGGCCAAAAAGGATCATGAACAGTTCCTGCCAGCTCAATCCCTTTCTTGAAACAGGAGGTTCTGCGTTCAATGATTTCCGGGCCAAAGACAGAGCAGCCGATTTTTTTCTTGAGCCCAATATACCATAATGCCTTATTTTCATAAAACCATAAGGGAGAATATACTTGGAAAAACGTTGGAGAAATTCTTCAGCCTGCAGTTCCATAATTCCCGGTTTTGAATTCCGGTAATTGAACCAGGAGAAACTTACCCTTCCCCTGCTGATATCTCTGATCCGGTGATTGCTAATGGCAATGCGGTGGGTATACCTGCCAATATAGTTTACAACCTGCATGGGATTATACATGAGTAATTTGGCATATACCACCCACTTTTTTTTGTAGAATGGGTGCAGGTATTTCTTCTGCGGGTCAAATTTATGCTCCAGGCAAATTGCACCTTTCTTGTCTAATGCAATCAACCCGTCGCAGAATATGCCCCGGAACACTTTGCTTAGCGCTTTAACCGGGAAAAGGTACTTACCCTGCTGGCGGGTATTTCGCCATTTTTCGTTCTTAGTAATGCCCCTTGCAGGAATAATGCAATGAATATGCGGATGCAAAGCTATATTCTGCCCCCACGTATGGAGCACCGCTATCATTCCGGTTTGTGCCCCCAGGTGCTTGTGATCCAGGCCAAACTTTTTGATAGTTTCCCATGCACTAGAAAAAAGCAGGTTATATAGCTTAACCGGCTGTACAAGAAACAGGGGATTTGCTTTATCCGAAACCGTAAAAACAACATGATAATACCTAACCGGCAGCAGGTCTTCTTCACGCATGCAAACCCATTTTTCACGTTTAATGCCGTTACATTTTGGACAGTGTCTGTCACGGCAACTGTTGTATGAAACATGGGTAAATCCGCACTGCGGATTATCGCATTTGTCCTTATGATATCCTAGGGCTGCCGTACGGCATTGCGCGAGGTTGGTAAACACTTTTTTCCGGTGAGTTGTTAAACTTCCCTTTTCTTCAATTAAGTTCCGGTACCCGCGAATGATATCAGCCACCTCAAAGAGGGGTTTGGTATAGCTCATCACCGGATAAGGTCAAGAGGGCTGATTAATGGTTTTTGATTGAACTGGTGGTTAACCTGAAGATATAACATGGTTGTACGTATATCATCATGCCCCAGGAGCTTTTGAATGGTAAACAGGCTCGTCCCCATGGCGAGTAGGTGTGATGCAAAAGCATGCCTGAGGGAATGTAAACTCACATCTTTTTGTATCGCTGATTTCAACAAAGCCTGGTTAAAGGTCCAGCGTAAACCTTCTTCGCTATATTGAAATCCTTTGATGCGCCCATTGAATAGGTATTTAACCGGTTTGTATCTTTTATAATATTCCCGGAGTTCAGCAACCAGGCTTTTGGCCAGTAAAGTATAGCGATCTTTATTACCCTTGCTGTTTTCGATACGGATAAGGTGGTTTTTTGTGTCAATATCCACAATCTTCAACCGGCAGATCTCGTTTCTTCGAAGCCCACCACTATAAGCGATTTTCAAAATCATCCGGTGCTTCAGGCTTTTGGCTGATGCAAACAACAGTTTCAGCTCTTTACTGCTAAGAATTACCAGTAACTTCTTTGTTTTCTTCGGATAGGGTATATCACGGATGATGTCGGTTCGTTTATAAACACAACGATAAACAAAACGGATTCCCTGCAAATGGTTGCGAACAGTTTCCCGGCTGAGGTGTTTTTCATTTTTCAGTTAGTTCAGGTAATCAAAAATATCTTGTTCCTCAAGTTTATCAGGGAGGTTACCGCAAAATAAACATAGTTGTTTGGCTGCATAGAGGTAGCAATTAATGGAACTATTGGAAAAATGTTCCACTTCCATTCGAACGTGAACGACCCTTAGCAGTTCATCTAACTCTACTGGTGTAAAAGTATTTTTTTTTCATAATTTTAATGTGTTAAATTTATAAATGCAAAGTAACAACAATGTGCCAAACGTAAACCTACCGACGACAGGAGGTTTAGTTCAATCGAGGCAGCCGATAGGCTGATAGCCTATCGGAGAACCTCTCACACCACCGTACCCTTCCTCCGTCAGGGTAAACTCCCGGGTCTTCCCGAGAGAATACTCGGGACAGGCTGTATACAGTGGTTCGTCAGGTATCAGCACTATCGCTCTTTTCACCGACAATGCCTTTGTCTTTATTTAAGATAAGGCTAGTAAACTCGAAGTTTTGACCTCCTTATCGAATTAGGGACAACCTAACGTTCAGCTCTTCACTGGCTCTGTGAGACCTCCGTCTCTCTATGACGGCTCGTTTACTCCCTGCGATCGTGAGATCGCTGGAGCTAAGTTCCGCCAGCTACTATGGCCTCTGCTGACTTCTTGGTTTATAGAAATGCCGAATCTAATCCAAGACCTCCCCCGGCCTTGCTCCGCCGAAGCGGCTACGCGAAGGCGCAGTAAGAGCATTTTATTCACAATAAAATTAATTTTAATGGTGTTCATGAACTCACTGCGTTCGGTTCCTTCCTCCAATTCCTACAGCATCTACTAAAAGATGGATTGTAAAATGGACGTTACAAAGATGTGCTTGCTTATCCCCATCTCCCAGCCTCATATGCCGTTCCTGCTTGGTTTATACTGAGCTTGTCGAAGTATCAGTATCGGATTTTGTAGTCCCGCTTCCTTCAGTGCATGCCTCGCGACAAACCACCCCCGACCTTCGGTACGGGACAGGCTTTGCGGCTTACTAACACTTCCGGGCGTTACCCCAGTGTGTAAGAGCCTGTCCCGAACTTGATTCGGGAGACTTTCACCCTCTGGAACTTAGCGAAAGCGTTCTCACGACCAAAGGGAGTAAAAATACACACTTGTTGTTTTGCTTCTTTAAAAGTTTATTTGTATTTTTTGACTTTTTCAAGAGCATACAACAAGTGTGCGCTCATGCTCATGCAGGGCGCACACACGCGGTAAAAAACATTGCGCAGATAGTGCTAAATTTGAACGACATAACAATTAATCAACGGCTTAGCGGCTTGATAGGTAAGTGCTTCGAAATGCGCAACGATTTCTTACCGCCAACGTGTGTAAGCAAGCGTGGGAAACCTCCGTACTATAATAAACGAACCGATTAAGACATGAAAATATGAAAACTATCTTTCTAAACCTGACTCTGATTTTTCTGTGCATTTTCACAATTAATGCTCAAGAATTGACTTTTAATTATTTTAAATCCAACCTTAAAAAGGATATGGATAACAAAAGCATCGTTGAGACTTTTGGACAACCAGAAAGGGAAATTGGTAGCGGGATTTATATTTATGTTTACAAATTATCGGATTCAACATTAATGATTATAGGTTGTACAAACATAGTTTTATATGCCAATCACTATGACAAATATGGAGACTTGATTCATTTATTATTTGGTGATTCAAAGTTAAAATGCAATCCTGCAAGTCTTGAGAATACATACCTTGCAATTTTACGACCTGATTTAAATCAAAAAGAAGCAATAATAAATGACCAGACGATTTTCACAGCAAAGGCTGGACAATTGATTTTATATAATGATTACGCACATACTGCCTGGATAGAAAATGGTGCCTTTGGATATATTCCTCCTGAAGATTTAGTTAAAGTTGATACATTTTATTTTAGATTCGATTTCTCAAAAAAGGATTTTAAATTGGATTCTGAGAATGAACTATTTATTGCTACAAGAAGACAAGGATTAGAAATTAATAATCTTACAAATGATGTGATAAAAAAGGATTCAAAAGCTTTGTATAATTTATTTCTTCTTCATGACACATTTGATGGAGCTGCTGCTGAAATCTATCCACATTATTTTTGGTCACTGCTAATGACTTGGAATGATAAGAACATTGCAGATTTTATAACAAGCCTTAAGGTTAAAGAAAGAAAACAGTTTTTGGATTACATAATAGATAGCTATGTGACTTTTCCGATTGAGAAACCATTGATTTATTATGAATTATATTATCCAAAGACATTTGAATTGATAAATAAATATAAGTAACGCCAGCTTACAATCGAGATGGCCAGTGAGCGAGTAGCCCACTGGTTCACCTCTCACACCACTGTACCCTTCCTTCGTCAGGGTAAACTCCCGGGTCTTCCCGAGAGAATACTCGGGACAGGCTGTATACGGCGGTTCATCGCATATCAGCATAACCGCTCTTTTCACCGACAATGCCTTTGTCTTTATTTAAGATAAGGCTAGTAAACTCGAAGTTTTGACCTCCTTATCGAATTAGGGACAACCTAACGTTCAGCCCTTCACTGGCTCTGTGAGGCCTCCGTCTCTCTATGACGGCTCGTTTACTCCCTGCGATCGTGAGATCGCTGGAGCTAAGTTCCGCCAGCTACTATGGCCTCTGCTGACTTCTTGGTTTATAGAAATGCCGAATCTAATCCAAGACCTCCCCCGGCCTTGCTCCGCCGAAGCGGCTACGCGAAGGCGCAGTAAGAGCATTTTATTCACAATAAAATTAATTTTAATGGTGTTCATGAACTCACTGCGTTCGGTTCCTTCCTCCAATTCCTGCAGTCCCGATATTGAGTTTGTAAAATTTTGCAAGTCAAAATTAACAAAACTCATCATCGGGATGCTTGCTTATCCCCATCTCCCAGCCTCATATGCCGTTCCTGCTTGGTTTATACTGAGCTTGTCGAAGTATCAGTATCGGATTTTGTAGTCCCGCTTCCTTCAGTGCATGCCTCGCGACAAACCACCCCCGACCTTCGGTACGGGACAGGCTTTGCGGCTTACTAACACTTCCGGGCGTTACCCCAGTGTGTAAGAGCCTGTCCCGAACTTGATTCGGGAGACTTTCACCCTCTGGAACTTAGCGAAAGCGTTCTCACGACCAAAGGGAGTAAAAATACACACTTGTTGTTTTGCTTCTTTAAAAGTTTATTTGTATTTTTTGACTTTTTCAAGAGCATACAACAAAACGTTGTGTGTAATGCCAGCTGACTGCTCACCATGATAGAAAATCATTGATATTTTGTATATTTGTATATGGCAAAACCGAATATATATAAACTTGATTTTGAGATTGATAAACTGACTGACTCGATACTTAATACCATAAGTGGAGACAGTTTCCGGACAGAGATTTCGTTATTGACAAAGACGGATTTAAAAACTATTACAAAATCTAGAGGATGGTTATTTGATTGGAAATATGAGTTTAACCAACCTGACAGAGAAGTCTATAAATTAACAATAATAGATAATCCAGATATTGTTCAAGGATTGATAAGTTTTACAGTGAGGACTGACCATGTTTATATGTTTTTACTTGAGAGTGCTCCTTTTAACCTTGGAAAAGACAAATTATATGAGGGCGTTCCAGGAAACCTTGTTTCATATGCATGTAAAGTGTCTTTTCAAAGAGGAGGAGACGGATTTGTTTCATTTGAGTCAAAAACCAAACTGATAGACCATTATGTTAAAACACTTGGGGCATATCATTTCGGTGGACACTTAATGGTAATTGATACAATTGCTGCAAAGAAATTAGTTGATAAATATTTTAAACCTTAATATTATGGGATTTATAAGAGAACCAGAAGGTATTGATTTTGTAATTAAAAGTAAACCTCTGACTGAAAAACAGGAGAAAGAACTTAGTGAATTTATCGCTATGAGAAAACATGAGATTAAGACGAAATCGAAAAAAGGCACATACACACAATAAGTAGCACTATGAGCGGTCTGCAAGACCCAGCGATGAGTGCATTGCCTGTCCCGAACTTGCTTCGGGATTGTACTACATCCCGGCCAATAAAGCACAACTTTGGTTCTATGCACTTATCGATGGTTTTATGTGTTTTATACGGAGTATTGGGAGATAACTTTCTTTGGTTTGTGAGCCTTTATTTTGTATTTGCCTTATTTTGGGTTAAGTAAAAGCCTAAATACTAACAGATTTTCAAAGTTTAGGCAATACAAAATCTTCCCTCATAAAAATGAAGAATAAAAGGAAGTAGAATCAGTTTATTGTAAAGACGCAATGAGCAACTGTTGCACAGGTTGACCAGGAGAGCGGATACGGGGCAGTTCCCTGACGATGCGCATTCGTCCGTTCTTGCATTTTGGACATTTTCCAATATCAAAACCCGTCAGCCGTTTTATACGCTCCAGGGTTGTTTCATCATCTTTATTATCCGATAATTTCTTTTCAACTTTCGACACTTCGGGCACAAATTGCAGCTCCAGGTTCCGTTTTGTGGTGTGGTTGTAAATACCGAATCGTCGGATTTTCACAAACCGATTGGGCAAAATATGCAGGCAAAACCGGTGTAAAAACTCGACACCGGTCAAACTCACCGGCTTTTTTTTGGCCTTATCCCGATAATCTTTGGCAATAAAAGTTACATGGGTATCGCTCATTGCAAGAATGCGGTCGTTGCTTATGGCCACGCGATGAGTGTACTGCCCCAAATATTGGATCACATGCTCAGCTTTAGCCATTGAAGGTTCACAATGCGCCACCCATGGCTTTTTATATGCCGCCTGGATACAAGAATCGAACTCGGAGTATACGTGCCTTTTCTTCAAAGCACGTTTTAAACTATCCAAAAACTTACCTTTAAAAGCATCGCTCAATTGAAAGATTGAATAGAGATATTTCTGCTGTTTCCCAATGTGTTTCCATTTGCCTTTTAGGCTATATCCGGCAGCAGGAACCAGGCAATGGATATGTGGATGCAGGCAGATATTTTGCCCCCAGGAATGTAACACACAGACCGCGCCTGTTTCAACACCATAGTGCGTGTACCCAAAACTGTGAAGCGTTCGCCAAACGGCTGAAAATAGTACTTTGTAGTACATTTTTCTGTCAAACAAACAGATTGCATTTAGCACATGCGGAACAGTGAAAATAATGTGATAGTGCTGTATTGGAAGCGTATCTTCTATTAACTTTTCAACCCATATAGCTTGTTTTATGGCCAGACATTTAGGACAGTGGCGATTGCCGCAACTGTTATAACTATAGTGTACCTCTGAGCAGCAATCACAGTGTTCTTCGTGCCCGCCAAGAGCCGAAGTCCGGCATTGCATGATATTAAAAAGCACTTTCATTTTCTCAGCTGAAGGCTTATGCTTTTCGATATACTGCTTCCCAAAACGACGGACTACATCGGCAAGTTCTAAATCAGAACGCATGGTTACCGACGATTGTATAGTGTATCTAACGGACTGTGAGGTTTGATGAGTTTACACTGCGCAACCCCGATACACTTCGTTATCGGGGCAGGCTATGCAGATAGATCATTGTTGTGGTGATCCGGGCATGCCCCAAAAGCTCTTTTAGCGTAACAATATTGAGACCCTCTTCAAGCAGATGTGTGGCATAACTGTGCCTGAGCGAATGCAGGTTTACCTCTTTTGTAATCGATGTTTTCCTGAGGTTTTCGCGCATGATCCACGATAAGCCACGGACACTGTATTTTCCACTGGCTTCTTTCCCGTTAAAGAGCCATAGGTATGGATTCTCAGCTGCGATATATTTTTTTAGGCCGACAGCCATGGCTTTCGAAAGCGGAACAATACGATCTTTTTTGTACTTGCTCTGCCTAATGTGGATGGTCATCCGCTCAAAATCAACATCGGATAGTTTAAGATTGATCACCTCTTGTCCGCGCAATCCAGCGGAATAAATAAGCGTAAGCACAATGCGCTGTTTGAGTAATGCAGGTGCACAAAATAGCTCTTTCAATTCTTGTCGGTTAAGAATAACAGGCAGCTTTGTATCCTGCTTTAGTGAAGGTAAAGCAATGGCTTTTTTATTCATCCCAAGTAGGCGGTAATAATACCTGAGACCATACACCATGTGCTTAAAACTACTGCGCGAGGGAGATTTAGGGTCAAGGGCCAGCGCCACCAGGTATTCATTAATTTCATCCTCGCTGATGTTTTCAGGCAGTTGTTGAAAGTGCAGTACAAACAAGGCTATACGTCGAATATAATTATTCAAAGTACTCTTGCTTTGTCCACGCAGGGTAACCTGTTGTTCCAGTTTCTTAAATACGTTGGCAAATCCAGGAACAAGCTCTATAGCCTGTTCTACAATCGTTAATCCTGATTTTTTTCTCATTTCTGTAAATTTTTAAAAGTTTGTATTTACAGATATAAGCATTATTATATAAATGGATTATTACTATTTTTGAAAAAAGCTATCCCGTAGGGATTTAGTTCAACAGCGCAATAAAAAACATAGAGCAGATAGTGCTAAATTTAAACGATATAACAATTAATCAGCGGCTCGGTTCCTCGATAGAAAGGAGCTTTGAAATGCCCTACGTTTCTTATTGCCAACCGTGCAAAATTGCAAAAAGACCATCGTGCTAAAAATAACCATTGACAATTGTTTCCTTTAATGAAACTTATTTTGTATATTTGCAGATAAGTATATGAAAGTACATTTGATTAAAAAACAGTCAATTGAGGATTATGTCCTAAAAAATGCAAGAAGTAGGGCATCTTTTGAGATTTGGTTGTCAATCATTAAACGATTGGATTGGAACGAACCTAATGAGATTATTAAAACTTTCAATAGTGCTGATATTCTAGGTAAAGGTTCAGATAGAGTTGTATTTAATATTGGTGGAAATAATTACAGACTGATATGTAAATATCACTTTGGAAATACGAGAGTTCATTTATTTATTAAGTGGATTGGTACTCATGCGGAGTATACAAAACTTTGTAATGAGGGAAAACAGTATGAGATAGATGTTTATTAAATGTGATTAGAAAGGATAAAAGATGGAAACATTAAAATATACAGTAATAAAAGATTTAAAGCAATACAAAAAGTACTGCGATAACTTAGAGGCATTGATTGTTAAAGATAACAATTCAACTAAAGATGAGATTGAATTACTTACTCTTTTAATTGAGAAATGGGATAATGAACATAGCACATTTTATGAATCTGACCCGATTGAATTACTTAAAGCGTTAATGGAAGAACATGATTTAAAAGCAAAAGATTTAGTAGATATTTTAGATTTGTCAAAAGGTACAATTTCTAAGATTCTTAATTATCATAAAGGACTTTCAAAAGACACGATAAGAAAACTTTCTGATTATTTTAAATTATCTCAAGAGGCTTTTAATAGACCATACAAATTGATACATGAGGTAAACCGACATTTCCGAAATGCAAGTCTTATGAATACAACAAAAAATATGATTGGAGTGTAAAAAGCAACATTTGCACAATCGAGGTACTGCCCCACCAGTAAGCGCTGGTGGGGAGAGCCTCTCACACCACTGTACCCTTCCTTCGTCAGGGTAAACTCCCGGGTCTTCCCGAGAGAATACTCGGGACAGGCTGTATACGGCGGTTCATCGCATATCAGCATAACCGCTCTTTTCACCGACAATGCCTTTGTCTTTATTTAAGATAAGGCTAGTAAACTCGAAGTTTTGACCTCCTTATCGAATTAGGGACAACCTAACGTTCAGCCCTTCACTGGCTCTGTGAGACCTCCGTCTCTCTATGACGGCTCGTTTACTCCCTGCGGTCGTGAGATCGCTAGAGCTAAGTTCCGCCAGCTACTATGGCCTCTGCTGACTTCTTGGTTTATAGAAATACCGAATCTAATCCAAGATCTCCCCCGGCCTTGCTCCGCCGAAGCGGCTACGCGAAGGCGCAGTAAGAGCATTTTATTCACAATAATATTAATTTTTAAAGGTGTTCATGAACTCACTACGTTCGGTTCCTTCTGTCTATTCCTGTCGCATCTACATATTTATCTTTTGGTATTCTTAGGGCTTCGCAAGGTTGTGTTTGCTTACCCGGATAAATATGCCTCATATGCGCCGAATTGGTAATACTGTGTAATATTTACCTATTCTACCTGTTCGTCAGTACAGACTTTTACCGTTTGGCTTCGTTACTCCCTGCGGTCGTAAGCTCGCCAATACTCGGTACAGTGCATGGGTCACCCCAACTTAGCGAAGTGATCTCTTGAGCGAAGCGAAAAAACCACCCCCGCTAAAAAGCGGGGCAGGCATTGCCACTTGCTAATACTTCCGGGTGTTACCCCGGCGTATAAGAGCCTGTCCCGAACTTGATTCGGGAGCCTTTCACCCTCTGGAAAAAAAGGCTCCCGTCTGATTGCCCTAATCCGAAAATAAATTTGTATTTTTCGAATTTATTCAGAGCTTTCAGATGGGTGTGCTCATGCTCATGCAGGGCACACACACCGCATATAACAAATAGCTATGTTTAGGGGTAAAATAAGTTTTCGGTATACGTATTTAGGTTTAACAAATCTAATAGATACCTGCTCGCAAACCGCTACTAGTCATATGCGAAAACGTTGCCAACAAGGCTGAGAAACATCCTGCATACATGAAACAGACTTAATTTTTAAATAACCAGATTCCTTATTTAAGAAATTTGGCAAATAATTAAATAAGAGTTATCTTTATTTAAAAATTTACCATGAGACAGTTCAAATCTGGTCAGTATATTAGTCAAGGTTATTATAAGAGCTTTCAACCAGAGTTTATTAATAGACAATTGCAAGTCGATAACATGGAAATATTGCAATTGTTAAGCCAAGCAGATAGAGAATTAGGGCGATTGGACATGTATTCAAAATATATTCCCAATATCGAATTGTTTATCAGTATGCATGTGTTGAAGGAAGCGACACAGAGCAGTAAAATTGAAGGGACTCAAACAAATATGGACGAAGCTCTTTTAGAAAAAGAGGATTTACCGTTAGATAAACGAGATGATTGGGATGAAGTTCAGAACTACATAAAAGCAATGGAATGGGCTATTGAGCACCTTGAGAAACTACCTTTTTCATCACGATTAATAAGAGACACTCATCGCGTATTGCTTCAAGGTGTGCGAGGAGAAAAAAAACAACCTGGTGAATTTCGGATTAGTCAAAACTGGATTGGTGGGGCAACAATAAATGATGCTGTATTTATACCTCCAGTTCATAGCTCTGTACCTGACCTAATGAGTGATATTGAGAAATTTATTCATAACGAAGAATTTCATATACCTGAATTACTTAAAATAGGACTGGTTCACTACCAATTTGAGACAATTCACCCTTTTCTTGATGGAAATGGTAGAGTAGGACGATTAATAATTCCGCTTTATTTGGTAAGCAAAGGAATATTACAAAGACCAGTATTGTATTTGTCTGATTTTTTTGAACGAAACAGGCAATTATACTATGATAATTTAACAATCGTAAGAGAAAAAAATGATTTAGGGCAATGGTATAAATTCTTCCTTGTAGGAGTGATTGAAACTGCTAAAAATGGAATTGTCACTTTTGACAATATACTACAACTTCAAAAGCAAATTGATATTGACATACAAAAATTGGGGAGCAGAGCATTAAAGGCTAAAAAAGTAATAGACTATTTGTACAAAAAACCAATGATTACAGCGGACAAGGTTAGTGAGATTGCTTCGGTTTCAATGCCATCCTCCTACAAATTGATTTCGGAATTAGAAAAACTTAATATATTGCAAGAAAAGACTGGAGGACAAAGAAGTAGAGTATATGCATTTGATAATTATATTAAACTATTTAGATAAAGCCCAGTTGGCAATCGAGGTACTGTCTTAAAATCCAATTTTTTTTAAATAAATATTTAATAATTTTATACCAGCGAAAAGAGGACTTCAGGCGATTCGTTGCACGGAAGTTCATCTTGTGTAGTCCTGGAACATTGTTCTGGGACTATCTTTTGTGCGGCTTTTTCAAAGCCGAGCGAAAAGAGGAGCTTAGGTTCATCATTCCCGGAAGATTTATTACAATTTGGATTATATTCCGAATCATTTCTCCAAAGAGTGAATATTAATATCAATATTTTCCTTTGCACAGCTACATATCCCTTCATTTTAATTTTTGTCTTATCAAAAACTCTTTCATATAGTCCTTTATAATGCTGCTCATATTTAACAACGCTAAATGCTGGCATATGAAGAATTCTTCGAATATGACTATTACCCTTTTTAGATATTTTGGTTTTACCAATATGATTTCCTGATGCATTTTCAATAACATCATAACCTGCATAACTAACTAATTGCCTTTGATTTTTAAATAAAACAAAACCATTTGTTTCTGCTATAACAGTTGCTACTGTCAACACACCAAGTCCCTTTACCTTGCAGATTTTTTTGACTTTATCCCTTATTTCAATATCTTGGTTTATCGTTTTTTCTATTTCCTGGGAAACTTCTGCTAATTGTTTATCTATTAAATTAACAAATTGTTTAATTTGCTTTACAACGGTTTTATTCACATAACCACTATGTTCAATTGAATGCAATTGATTGGCATATATGGTTTTTTGTTTGTTAAGATTTTCATTCTGTCTTGTTAATGAACGAAGTCTGTAGATTGATTTTGAATAGGGTCTCCATTGTTCTAATCTCTGCTCTGCGCCCATGCGGGATAATCCTTTTGCATCTATTTTATCATTCTTCGTTTTCAATCCAATGCTTTTTAAATAGTGTTTGGATTTGCCGGGCAACACAATACTTACATAGCATTTGTTATTGAACAAGTAATTAGCTAATTTCTCATAATATACCCCAGTAGCTTCCATAATATAAGAAATCGGCAAACCTTGTTTGTAATGTCGTTTTACCCATGTATGAAAATCTTCAAATCCTTCCGGATTGTTTTTAAAGGCTCTTGAAGCCTTAATAGTTACCTGTTGTAAATCATCTATTACTGATATACAGACATCAAATTTGTCTTTTGAAACATCAGTCCCAACCGAATACTTAAGTAATCTATTCATAATTTTTTTTATTAGTAATTCTTCTTCCGTCTTTACTCATGTATTATTCAAGATTATATCAACTATGATATATCTTTAAGTACTGTTCAAACTCAGGAAGAAAACTAAAGGAGAAATTTTCTCGATTACAACCTCGCATTAAACGGGTTTAGTAGACAGGATTTTAAATCTCCTTTAGTATAAATTATTATTTAAGGTTAAAACTAATAAATTAATATTTTTCAAAGATATGAGTAGACTGACCCACCAGTAAGCACTGATGGGGAGAGCCTCTCACACCACTGTACCCTTCCTCCGTCAGGGTAAACTCCCGGGTCTTCCCGAGAGAATACCCGGGACAGGCTGTATACAGCGGTTCATCGCATATCAGCATAACCGCTCTTTTCACCGGTTATACCTTTGTTCCCTTTACAAGTAGCTAGTAAACTCAAACATTTAGACCTCCAGTATGTATTGGAACGATGCAATGTTCAGCCCTTCACTAGCTCTGTGAGGCCTCCGTCTCTCTATGACGGCTCGTTTACTCCCTGCGGTCGTGAGATCCTGGAGCTAAGTTCCGCCAGCTACTATGGCCTCTGCTGACTTCTTGGTTTATAGAAATACCGAATCTAATCCAAGACCTCCCCCGGCCTTGCTCCGCCGAAGCGGCTACGCGAAGGCGCAGTAAGAGCATTTTATTCACAATAAAATTAATTTTTAATGGTGTTCATGAACTCACTGCGTTCGGTTCCTTCCCCCAATTCCTGCAGTCCCGATATTGAGTTTGTAAAATTTTGCAAGTCAAAATTAACAAAACTCATCATCGGGATGCTTGCTTATCCCCATCTCCCAGCCTCGTATGCCGTTCCTGCTTGGTTTATACTGAGCTTGTCGAAGTATCAGTACCGGATTTTGTAGTCCCGCTTCCTTCAGTGCATGCCTCGCGACAAACCACCCCCGACCTTCGGTACGGGACAGGCTTTGCAGCTTACTAACATTTCCGGGCGTTACCCCAGTGTGTAAGAGCCTGTCCCGAACTTGATTCGGGAGCTTTTCACCCTCTGTAACTTAGCGAAAGCGTTCTCAAGACCAAAGGGAGTAAAAATACATACTTGTTGTTTTGCTTCTTTAAAAGTTTATTTGTATTTTTCGACTTTTTCAAGAGCTTACAACAAGTGTGAGCTCATGCTCATGCAGGGCGCACACACACAATATAAAACAGTTGGGGTTCAGTGGTTTGCGGGCGAATGGTTCTCGCATCAACTTTTTCCTCGGTGGATAAAAACGCAGCCCGAAAACCCAACCGTTTCATATTGTAAAACGTTAGGTAATGGCCAGAAACGCGTTTTCAAAAAATAAATTAATTCTCGTATATTTGGATTAGATTATTAAATAGAATGATAGAGGCTAAAAACATATTAGATTATTTGAGCCTTAACAAGGATAGGTTAAGTCAGGAATATCATCTGACAAAGATTGGATTGTTTGGTTCAATGATACGAGGTGAACAGCATGATAATAGCGATATTGATTTAGTGATTGAATTTGAGCCCAATACGCCTGATTTATTTACATTAAAATCAAGATTAAAAAGCGAGATTCAGGATAAGTTTTCCCGCAACGTTGATATTTGTCGTTTAAAGTACATTAAACCGATATTTAGAAATCAAATACAATCTGAGATTAGATATGTATAATACATCACATAAGGATTTTGCATGTTTGCTTAATATCTTGGATTCAATAAGTAAGATAAATCAATATACGAAGGTTTATGAGAATGCGGATGAACTTTATGATGATACAAAATCATTTGATGCGGTAATGATGAATTTTGTAGTGATTAGAGAGATGGCGGAGAAGTTAAATGATGATTTTAAGATTTCAACAGAGGCACAAGTTGATTGGATAAAGATTCAGGGATTTAGAAACATTATAGCTCATAATTATTTTGGAATTGATGCTGAAGAAGTTTGGCAGATTATTAAGGATAAGATACCTGGTTTGGAGAAGGCACTCAAAAAGATAGTTAATTCTTAAGTCCACTACCTACAGCCGGTAATAAAACATTGCGCGGATTGTGGTATATTTGTACAACATAACATTTAATCAACGGCAGCAACGGCCTGATGCGGAAGTGCTTCGAATTGCGCAACGTTTCATACCGGCGAACCGTTGTTGCGGCAAGCATGAAAACCATGCATAAACATATAATCATACTAATGACAGGATTGATAATATTATCCTGTAGCAGTTCAAAACAATTACGAATAGAAAACTGGTATCAGCTCTCAGATGATTCTATTCATAACAATAGGGAGCTTATAAAAAAGATATATTATGATAAAAATGACAATAAGAAGAAAGAAATAGATTACAATCCATCAGAAACAATATTTCAAAAAGTGACGGAGTTTGATACTAAAGGAAATAAAACATCGGAATTCACTTTTTATGATTCGACAAAATCAATTGGATATAAAATCCAATATTATTATAATGATAAAGCCCTTACTAAGGTTATTGCTATTGGACTAAATGGTAAGGAAAAAGACAACAAAACAATTATGACAAATCAAAGTGAATTGGACAGCATAAATAGATTATCAAAATTAATGACTATTAATGATAATGATACAAGCATAACTGAGTATAGATATAATGATTTCAATAAAATATCAAATATTTTTTCAAAATCAAGTAAAAATCTAGATTCATATGAAAACTATTATTACAATGATAATGGTCAAATTAAGGAGTACATTTTGAGAATACCTAATCACAGAATTGATAAACATGTGTTTTATTATTATGCAGATACTTTGTTAGCTAAAGAAGTCTTGTTAAACAATAATGATACTTTATTGATTGAAAAATATAATTATAATGATAAAGGGTTAAAATCCGGAATTAAAAAAACTGATTATAAAACAGGCAAAACATCATGGATTGAAATTGAATATGAAAAATAATGCCAGCTACCAATACATAGGACTTTAAGCAGTACGAAGTGCCAGGCGAGAAGACCCGGTTGAACTAAATTCCGGAATCTGGGTATGCAGTTATCAAGTTTTTTTTTGAGTAAGTTTATACCATTTGGCAGGTAGAAAAAAGGCAGGAATTTTTGTAAATTGCTTACAGGTTGGAATAACCGGATGAACACACTAACCTACCTAAAATCGGCAGGCCATGCTCTGCCGAAGCCCCGCCTGACCGCCTGCCTGAACTGCCGAACGGCAGGCAGGGACGAGCAGGTTCGCGAAGGCGATGCAGGCAGATAAAAACACAGGAGAAAT
Source organism: uncultured Bacteroidales bacterium (assembly GCA_963781805.1). GTDB lineage: Bacteria > Bacteroidota > Bacteroidia > Bacteroidales > UBA10428 > JAFGPL01. The sequence goes on along the minus strand of CAWAHF010000004.1, from coordinate 5,812,559 downwards.
TGTGGTACAAGACGAAAAAAATACACGGTATGGAGTTCGTAAAATTCTATGACCCTTTACAACAAAACAATAAATATAGCTATATGCGGAATATACTTACCTTTAGAGAAAAAGGGAAGTATATTTGGATGTTGTAACCAATTGAACGAGCACCCTGCAAACTATAAAAAAATCGATTAGATTAATTTGATTTTGTTCCATTATTCGTTAACTTTGTCGCATGGATAAAAAACGAGAACTAATATATTTCAGAGAATATTTTTGGGACTTTTTTAATCAACAGTCTGAGAAAACAAAGGACAAAATTGATTATGTTCTCTTTCTTGTTACGGCCGCTGACAAGATACCAAGAAAATTCTTTGAGCAAATGACTGGATACGATGGATTGTTTGCGATTCGGATTGAATTTGAGAGTAACATCTATCGGATATTTTGCTGCTTTGATAAAGGAAATCTGGTAGTATTATTCAATGGATTTCAAAAGAAAACTCAGAAAACGCCGAAAAAGGAAATAGAAAAAGCAATACAGATTATGAATGAATATTTCGATTATAAACAAAAGGGAGACAGAAAATGAAAGATATAACAACATTTGATGAGCATCTTGATAAAAGATATGGTAAGATTGGCTCCGAAAAACGAACTGAATTTGAAATAAAAGCAAAAGCTTTCGCGATTGGTGAGATTTTAAGAGATGCAAGAAAAGAGGTGCACATGACTCAAGAGGAGCTAGCTAACAAGACTGGTACACGTAAAAGCTTTATTTCTCGGATTGAAAATGGACATAGCGATATTCAATTATCAACTTTATATAGACTTGTTGAGATTGGATTTGGAAAAAAAGTTAACTTGACAATTGGTTGATAGACTTAAATATCAACTGGTTACAATCGAGTAGCCAGCCGCTAGACTAAAAGTCTAGCGGAAAAGCTCTCACACCACCCAGCGTACGGGTCTCGTACTGGGCGGTTCATCAAACAATGGGGAAAAGTGTAGGATAAAATTTATGTGGGGAAACCTTATGATACCATGATACCAAAGGTTCATACCCCCTTTTCGTAAGCCTGTTAATAGTTATGGTAGTATTTAATATTGGGCTTTGAGCTATTGCCCAACCCCCTCGCTGGTCGGAGTTTGCAACTCCGACCTCTTTACTTTTCTAATGAATGGATTGCAGGAGTTTTCAACTCCGGCTATAATTGAATAAAGATTATCCCCCAAATGGCGCGTTTAATTTACGTGTGGCATAAATACTACCTTACTTCAGCGCCTCTTGCCAATTCGATACCCCACAGACCATTTGACCTGTCATTGTCATTTCGAAAATTTTTTTAAATTGCTTCCTGTTTGGAATAACCAGATGAACACAATAGCCTGCCTAAAATCGGCAGGCCTTGCTCCGCCGAAGCCCAGCCTGACCGCCTTGCTGAACTGCCGAACGGCAGGCAGGGACGGGCAGGTTCGCGAAGGCGATGCAGGCAGATAATAACACAGTATGTAGTTCGTAAAAATCCATGACCCTTTACAACAAAACAATAACTAAAACTATATGCGAAATATAGGTACTTTTAGAGAAAAAGGTTGGTATATTTGGATGATAGCGTACATAAAAATAGACCAGCAAACATGACAAAAAGGATTTTAATAATATTTATAATCTTAATTGGCTTAAAATCATACGGACAAGATGATAAAAACCAATTTATAGGATTGAATATTTTACAATTACCAACTTCAACGATTAATTTTAATTATTCGATTGATTATAAACCATTCCTGACCCCGATAGCAGATATTGGATACACATTTGGATATAATGAAAATTATGATTTGATTGGTATGTTTTTGACACCGCATATTAAATTATATGATGGTTATACGATTGACAAACAATCAGGTGGATATTTAAGAATTGGGGGTTTTTTAAATCTTCGCAAGGACTTTGAAAAACAAAATTTCTTTCATCTTGGATTATTTTTAACAAGTTCAATTGTTTATGAGAAAGGATTGTATTTGTCTCCGATTGATTCAAGACCATATTCTTATGCAGACAAGATTGAGCATACAGTTTATTTATTTGGATTTAGCTTGTCACTTGGATACGAGTTTAAAATAACGAGCCGATTAAAAACATATATTGACTTTCAACTTTCATTTCCAACTGACAAATATTTAGATTTGTATAGTTACGGAAATTTTGTTCCTGGAATGGGATTTAAAGATACTGAAAACTACGTTTTTCCTATGATGATAATAAACTTAAAATATAGATTATAAATAAATTACGCACGCTAACAATATAGGATTTAAGGCACAGTTGAGCCAAAAAACAGGCAGTAAGTTAAAGTAACTACTGCCTGTTTAAGGCGCTTGTTGGTTTGAAAACTCACGCTCAATTGTGTTTTAAATCTTGTTGGGTTAAGCCATGAATATACACCAGGTTTGTAATAAAATTCAGAAATAATTAAGTATACCTTATTTTGTAATGGGGATTTAATAAAATATGCAATTTCTTGCATAAATATTAAAAATATTCATCAATGTAATTTTTTAAATTCTATTAATTATTTCTCTAAATTACAAATTATTAAAAACATTCTTATGCATTTGAAAAAAGCCACCGAACGTTAGTGAGGTTTAGTTCAACACACAATATAAAACTGTTGGGGTTCAGTGGTTTATTCACCGCCAACTGGCGGTTCATGAGCTCTCCCGCTTTTGGCGGGATCGGTTGCGACCATTTGTTTTTCAAATCAACTTTTCTCTCGGTGGATACTGACACACTCCGAAACCGAACGAAGTGAGCTCACGACCAGAGGGAGTAAACCTAACCGTTTTATATTGTAAAACGTTATTGCAAACATTAAAAAAGAAATTACGTACAAGTTTAAAAAGCATAAAACGATGAATAAACAAGCACTAATTACATTGATTATTGCGATAGCAACTTCAATGACTGTTAATGCACAAACAATTGCATTACATTCTTCAACAGGGGTTCAAATAATAAAAGGCACCACCGCTCTTGCAACAGCCTATACTGCTGCCCAAAGTGGAGATACGCTTTATCTTTCGGGAAGCACCTTTACCCCTCCTCCTGCATTTGACAAACAACTGACGATTTTTGGTGCGGGACATTATGTAGATTCTACACTGGCAACAGGTAAATCATTTATTAGCGGCAGTCTAATCCTAAGTGAAAATGCCGATAATTTTTACCTCGAGGGTGTTGAAATTACCGGCAATCTTACTTTTTCAACAAATTATTCTGTTAACAATGTGATAATTAAACGTTGTAAAATAAATGGCACTACAACTATTGGTGGGAATTTAAGCAACCCAAGCAATAATTTAGCCTTGATTGGCAATGTGTTTATCAGCCCCATCAATTTATCGAATGCAACAAATGTAATGATTGCCAATAGCATTATTCAAACCGGATTAAATCCGTCGTATGGCACTTTGTTTTCCAATAATATTTTCTTAAACACAGCAACATCATATTATTTCTATGGAGATAATAACATATTAAATAATAACATATTTCTTAATCATTGGATATCTGGCGGTACAGGCAATGTTTATAACAACAATCTTTTTGAATCTGCAACGCCAACTTATGGTGCAACGCCTACAATTATTGGTAGCTATACCGGCATTGCTCAATCTGCCATTTATGTAAATCAAACAGGTAGTGCATTTAATTATGCACACGATTACCATTTGCAAGCTCCAACAACTTATATAGGCACTGATGGCTCGCAGGTTGGTATTTATGGTGGCACATTCCCATACAAAGAAGGAGCCGTTCCACTTAATCCACACATACAAATAAAAAACATTGCTCCAACAACCGATGTTAACGGAGATTTGCAAATTCAAATACAAGTAGAAGCTCAAGGAGATTAATAACCTAAAATATATATAATGAAAAAGACTCATTTATTACTAACAATACTTTGCTTTTGCAGTCTCAGTTTAGTTCAAGCACAGCAAAAAGTTGCCTTACACAGCAATGGCACAACAACCATTTTTGGTGGAGCAAATCCTTTTTCAGATGCCTATAATGCCTCGGTAAATGGCGATACCCTTTATTTGCCGGGAGGAACTATTCCCTATCCAACAAATATTAATAAAAGTTTGGTGATAATTGGTGCAGGACATTATCCCGACTCTACCGTTGCTACAGGCAAAACGGTTCTGCCAGGAAATATAACCATTTCTGAAGATGCAGATAATTTAATGCTGGAAGGCATTCAATTAGGTAATATCTCTTTCACAGTTAATCACAAAGTTGATTCGGTAACCATAAGACGATGTAAATTCGCTAGCATTGACTATCAAGGAACCGGAGCCACGCCTTGTGTAAATAATAGCATACGGGAAAATGTGATAACTGGAGGCGTTACACTTACAAATGCGACTTCGAGTATGCTTTCAAATAATATTATTGACGGCAAAATTACAAATGCCAATAACATTGGCATATCTAACAATATATTACTTTACAATGCTGCCAATCCTGGTGGGTATTCTTATGTTGTAACTTTTTATAATGTAGATAATTGCTTTATTTCAAATAATATTATTTTTAGAAATTGGGCAGGTGCAAGTTCCATCTATAATTCATCTGATTTGAACACCTTTTCAAATAACATTTTTAGCGTTACCCCAAATACCGGAACAAATACATTTGTTAATAATTACAATTCTATTGACCTAACCACAGTTTTTGTAAACCAAACGGGTAATGTATTTGACTACAGCCACAATTACCATTTAGTAAATCCCTCAACCTATTTAGGAATTGATAATACCCAAGTGGGTATATTTGGAGGAATGTATCCTTACAAAGAGGGATCTGTGCCACAAAATCCACACATCCAACTAATAAATAATGCTTCGACAACTGATGCAAATGGAGATTTAAACATTCAATTAAAAGTGGCTGCACAAGACAACTAAAAATTGAACCTATGAAAAAGATATATATAATATTGCTAATATTTTCATGTACTATTTCTGAGTTTAAAGCTCAAATAGTAATCAATGATGGATTTGAATCGGGAACTTTTAACCCTTTGATATCCTTCCAAACAGTGGGGACTTATACTTCTTCTCCGGGGATAATAAACAATACCAATTTTGGAAGCACTAAGGCCTTTAGTTTTGGAAGGTCAACCTGTGGCTCAAGCTGTTTTAATAATTACAAAACTACCTTAACTATTACTTTTCCAACGCCAACTTATGTAGATTCAATAAAGTGGGAAGAAATGGAAATCTATAATAATTGGGGGTCGCAAGGACAAGTTTTCCTTGATAATGTCGTACTTACTTCTGCTTCGTTAGGTGCTCTGCCAATTAACAGCCATATACCAGACGCAACGCCTCGAAGTAAAGCGTATAGTATAAATCAAACTGTAACAACCATTAAATTGGAGGTCAATGACATTACTAATTCAAGCGAAATTATTATTGATGATTTGCAGATTTTTTACAAAGTTACTTCTAAAATAGCAGGTTTTCAGTATTGGTTTGATAACGATTTTGCTAACAATACAAGCACAACCGTTTCGCCAGTTAATCAGCTCAATATAAATAACAACATTCCAACTACTGGCTTATCAACTGGAATTCATATCTTTAATTTCCGCTCATGGGACGATAGTTCCAGGTACAGCAGCATAGTGAGTCATTTCTTTTACAAAACATCGGTTTCTGAAACCAACCCAAATCCTAAAATTGTTGCTTACGAATATTGGCCGGATAATGATTATGCTAGTGCAGTTCTTGTAAACACTTCCCTTCAGCAGCAAGTGAATATCAATGAATTGATTTCGATGAGTTCATTGAATACAGGTATTCACAATTTCAATATTCGGTTTAAAGACAATACTGATTTATGGAGCAGTGTTGTGAGCCATTTCTTTTATAAAAATCCTAAGCAAATTGTTACACTAAATACAATAAAAGAATACCGCTATTGGTTTGATAACGATTTTGCTAATGCAGTTAATTTATCAATAACACCTAATCAACAAATTAATTTGATTGACAATCTTGATTTAACACGATTACCGAAAGGGAACCACGAAATCAATTTCCAGTTTAAAGACACCTTGGGAATGTGGAGTGTTGTTATTGTTGATACCATTCAAAAATTATCATTGCCGATTGCCGATTTCACATACGCCATAACTCCAACTTGCGACTCAACAATAATTAGCTTTACTGATAAGAGTATTGATGGGGATACGTATTTTTGGGATTTTGGTGATGGTAATAACGATAGTATTGCATATTCTTCCCATACCTTTTTTATACCCGGTTCTTATATTGTTAGTTTAACTGTAACCGACACAACCACACTAGCAGATAGTACCAAACAGATTACCGTAAATGTATCTGGCAATACCTCTGTTTCTATAACGGAAACCGCATGTGATAGTTATCTTTCTCCAAGTGGAAATTATACATGGACTTCTTCAGGTGTTTATAACGATACTATATCAAATCAATCGGGATGTGACAGTTTGTTTACGATTAACTTATCTATAAACAACTCAACAAGCTCAACAGACATTATAACTGCCTGCGACAGTTACACATGGATGGACGGAAACACTTACACATCAAATAATAATACTGCAACCCATACATTAACCAATATAAACGGTTGCGATAGTGTGGTAACTTTAGATTTAACTATAAACACAGTTGATGTTTCAGTAACCCAAAATGGAGTAACACTATCTGCAAACGCAACAGGAGCAACTTACCAATGGTTAGATTGTAATAATGAAAATTCAGAATTAAACGGTAATACCAATCAGTCTTTTACAGCTACTGAAAATGGAAACTTCGCCGCTCAAATTACACAAAACGGCTGTGTTGATACCTCTGTTTGCTATGCTGTAACTACGGTTGGGATTTTGAAAAATACATTTGATTTTGATATTACCGTTTTTCCTAATCCTACAGATGGGTTAGTCAAAATTAATTTAGGCGAAACCCTGAATGATTTTACTGTTATACTTACTGATATGAGTGGAAAAATAATAAGTCAATTAACTTACCAAAACACCGATATGTTCCAAATGAATTTAAATGCTCAATCAGGTATCTTTTTATTGAATATTATTTCAGGTAATAAAAAGGCAATTGTCAGATTGATAAAGAATTAATATTTGCTAACAATATAAAACAGGCGGGGGTTCAGTGGTTTATTCACCGCCAACTGGCGGTTCATGAGCTCTCTCGCTTTTGGCGGGATCGGTTACGAGCATTTGTTTTTCAAATCAACTTTTCTCTCGGTGGATATAGACGCGCTTCGAATACCCAACCGTTGTAATGAGAAAATGACTCCATTTATCCTTTACAAATAATAAAATGATTGCCTGAAACGGTCACTTAAAATCCCTTCAACTTCTTATACCTCATCATAGCTTCAATATAATAATAATCTGCATAGGTAAGCGGAACATCCACTTCGGAATTTTCAGGTTTTGAACCTACCCCGTGTTTCAGTAAAAAATTACCATTTTCTCCGGGTCTTGCCCTGTATGCCGGAGACGATAAAGATCTTAGCTGGGTCTCGGCAATTGAAAGATATTTTTTTCCTAGCTTTTTTCGGGTTAACTGACTTAATTCGATAAATGCCGAACACATAATTGCCCCGGCGGAAGCATCACGATATGTATCGGGAATTTCAGGATCATTAAAATCCCAATATGGTATTTTGTCCTCAGGAAAATCAGGGTGATTCATAATGAATATTGCAATTTTCTGAGCTTGTTCCAAATACTTCTTATCTCCGGTTTCACGATAACACATGGTATATCCATACAAAGCCCATGCCTGTCCCCTGGCCCATGCCGATTCATCAGAATAGCCTTGTCGGGTCTGTTTAAGTAAAACCTTACCAGTGATGGTATCATACGAAACTACATGATAATTGCTACCATCGGGTCGGAAATGATTGGCCATCGTAACATCCGCATGCGATTTGGCAATGTCGCTCAGGTATGCATAACCCGAATCATGTGAAGCAAAAAATAAAAGTTCCAGGTTCATCATGTTATCAATGATCACGGGGTACTGCCATTCCCCCCAGTCCCATGATCGGATAACGCCAGTAGTGGGACGAAATCTTGTGGCCAGCGATTTAGCAGCCGTTAAAATGACCTGTTTGTAGTGTTCGTGGTGTGTTAATCTGTACCCGTTGCCATAGCTGCAATAAATCATAAATCCCACATCATGATTGCTGGTGGTATATTGCTGATCTTCCACCCTGGCGGTATATTCCTCAGCGTATTTCTTCAACTCATCATCACATGAATATTCATATAGATACCACAGGGAACCCGGGAAAAATCCGCTGGTCCACCAGTCAGATTTACTGGTAATAAATTCCCCTTTATCGTATGACCTGGGCAATAGATCAGGCTTATCAGCCAACGTCAACGCAAGTTGTTTGTACTGGATCATTGCCGAATCCAGGCTTTGGTTTATTATTATTTTTAACTGTCTTTGTTTTTGATGACAGGATGAAAGCAGTCCGACCAAAAAAACTAAAATGGTCAGTGTTTTTATTTTTTGCATCGGGTAAAATTTTAGTTTCATGGCGCTGAAATTAATAATTATTCTTTGCATCATCTATCAATTTTGCCCCGGTTTTCTTTGCGGGGTATTTTCATTGAACATAAATTCTCAATTAGTTCACTAAATAATTAATTCTACTTTGACACATTAGAAAAATCATTCTATTTAACCAATCTGTTAAAGTAAAATTAAAATAAATGCATTAATTGGTCATTATAACTCAAAGTTCAATCCTAAAAAGCTCAATAATGTAAAAAAATTTCTATTTTTAACCTCTCGATTTCAAAACCATAACTAAACTCAAATCACTATGGCTATCATACTCGGTACTTTATTTGTCCTCCTGGGAGGATTTGCGAACGGAAGTTTTTATATTCCCTACAAACGTGTTAAAACCTGGTCGTGGGAAGTTTACTGGCTCGTTGGCGGTATTTTTTCCTGGATTGTTGCACCCTGGGTTTTTTCATTTGCCACGGTTCCCGATTTAGCAGGCGTATTCGGGGAAGCTTCGGCAGCTACCTTATTTAAACCATTTATATTTGGGGTTTTGTGGGGAATTGGCGGATTAACCTTCGGCCTTTCCATGAGGTATCTGGGTGTATCGCTCGGTATGTCTATTGCATTGGGTTTAACGCTGGTATTCGGAGCGTTGCTACCGTCGGCATTGGTATCACTGGCCCCCGGAGTATTTGTAAATTTGTTTCCGGATACAGCGCCTTTCGGTGATTTGCTGACTACAAAATCAGGTTTAATTTCACTGCTGGGTGTTGTGATTTGTATTGTGGGTATCGCCATTAACGGCAGAGCCGGCATAATGAAGGACAAAGAAGTATCGGAGGAAGTTAAGAAAGAAGGGGTAAAGGATTTTGATATGAAAAAAGGAATCCTGGTTGCCATTTTTTCCGGTTTAATGAGCGCTGCATTTGCTATGGGAGTTGCAGCAGGTAAACCTCTTGCTGGTATAGCTCTGGGTCATGGCTCCAGCGAAGTCTTCCAGAATAATCCTTCATTTATCATGATCATGTTTGGCGGATTTCTGATCAATGCAGTGTATTGCATTTATCTCCAACTTAAAAACAAAACTATGGGTGACTTTGGAAAAGCTCCGTTACTTAATAATTACACATTTTCAATAATTGCCGGAGTACTCTGGTACCTGCAGATGTTCTTTTACGGTATGGGCGAATCGATTCTTAAAGGTGTTGCAGGATGGAGCCTGCTGATGGCATCCAGTATTATTTTCAGCAATATGTGGGGACTTGTCACACATGAATGGAAGGGAGTAAGCAAGAAAACCATCATAACACTGGTGGTGGGATTGGTAATTCTTATTTCATCCACAATCGTATTTGGTTTTGCAAAAGCAGTTTAAAAATAAAATTCAATTAATTATTCAGAAGAAAAAAAGAAACAGATGAGCAGACACAGTTATTTAGCATTTGACCTTGGGGCCTCAAGCGGCCGGGGTGTGTTGGGAACATTAAACAACGGAAAAATAGAATTAAAAGAAATAAACCGGTTTTACAATGGCATGACCGTCATCCTGGGAAAATACCACTGGGATTTTCTCAGATTGTTTGACGATATCAAAAAGGGAATCGCAGCATGCGCGTCATTACCGCAATTGCCGGAATCCATCGGCCTGGATACCTGGGGTGTGGATTATGCCCTGCTGGATAAGCAGGGAAGCTTCCTGGGTGTACCTTATGCATACCGCGATCACCGGACCGACAACGCTATGGAAGAGCTCTTTCGGATAATTCCGAAAAAACGTGTATATGAACTCACCGGAATTCAGTTTATGCAGTTTAACACCTTGTTTCAATTGTACGCAGCAAAACGCGATGGACTACCCATAATGGATCTGGCAACTGACCTGCTTTTTGTGCCGGATATCATCAATTTTATGCTTACCGGAGTGAAGAAATCGGAATTTACATTTGCAACTACCTCACAACTTTTCAATCCTGTTAAAGGAACCTGGGAAAAAGAACTGTTTGATAAGATTGGCATTTCGATGAAAATCATGCAGGAGATTGTTGATCCGGGTACGGTTCTTGGAAAATTAACTCCTGATGTAGCCCGTGAAACCCAGGTAAAACAAATCAACGTGATCGCTCCTGCCACCCACGATACAGGCGCTGCCATTGCCGCCATTCCAGCAGAGGATGAAAATTTTGCGTACATCAGTTCAGGCACGTGGTCGCTGATGGGTATTGAATCGAGAAAGCCACTGATTTCTGAAAAAACACTTGCGTATAATTTTACGAACGAAGGCGGTGTGGAAAAAACATATCGTGTGTTGAAAAATATTATGGGCCTCTGGCTGATACAGGAATGTAAACGTTGCTGGGATAATCAGAAACAGGAATTTTCATTTCCTGATCTTGTAAAAATGGCTGAAAAGGCCGAACCATTCAGGTCGCTTGTGGATCCTGACCATGCATCATTTCTGAATCCGCAGGATATGCCAACCGCACTGGCTGATTTTTGCAAATCAACGGGGCAGCCGATACCTGAATCACCTGCCCAATATGCAAGATGTGTTTTCGATAGCCTTGCATTGAAGTATCGTGTTGTTATCGACAGCCTGAAGGATATATCTGATAAAAAAATTGAAAAAATACATGTTATCGGAGGAGGTTCGCAGAATGAACTGCTGTGCCAGTTTACAGCCAATGCAACAGGTTTACCTGTTGTTGCAGGACCTGCAGAAGGAACCGCCATTGGAAACATCATGGTACAGGCGATGGGACTGGGACATGTAAAATCGCTGTCGGAAATCAGACAGACGATAAGAAACTCGTTTGAATTTAAATCCTATAAACCGCAAAATTTTGAGGCATGGGATAAGGCGTACGATAAGTTTAAGAAGTTGGTTAAATAGTTTCGAGTTTCGGGTTTCGGGTTTTAAGTTAGAAGATTTAAGTAAAACATAATATTCGTAAAACTGTTGTACTAATAACCGTGGACTAATAACTATCGACTAATAACTATCGACTAATAACAAAACCAATACATATAAAAATGGACAAAACAACTAGAATTCAAAAGGCTTACGAACTGGCTCGTGAAGAGTATGCAGATATTGGAGTAAATACGGAAAAAGTGCTGGAAAGGTTGTCAAAAACTGCCATATCACTGCATTGCTGGCAGGCTGATGACGTAGGTGGCTTTGAAAAACCCGACTCCGTTTTATCTGGCGGGGGTATTCAGGCAACAGGTAATTATCCCGGTAAAGCAAGAACGATAGACCAATTGAGAAAAGACCTGGAAAAAGCATATTCTCTTATTCCCGGTAAACACAGGTTTAACCTGCATGCCATTTACGGCGATTTTCAGGGAAAACTCGTCGACCGAGATCAGATTGGTCCGGAACAATTTAAAAGCTGGGCAGACTGGGCAAAATCACAGGGGATAGGCGTTGATTTTAATTGTACCTTATTTTCTCATCCAAAAGCTGATTCAGGATTTACCATCTCCTCAAAAGATAAAGGAATCCGAGATTTCTGGATAGAGCATGTAAAAAGATGCCGTGAAATAAGCGATTTCTTCGGAAAAGAACTTGGAAAAAGAACCGTGCATAACATTTGGATACCAGACGGAGCCAAAGAACTTACCGTTGACAGGTTCAAACACAGATCTATATTGAAAGATTCGCTCGACGAAATCCTGGCAAAAAAATACGATCCGAAAAACATGGCAGATACAGTGGAAGCGAAGCTTTTTGGAATTGGCGCAGAAGCTTACACCGTAGGTTCTCATGAATTTTACCTGGGTTATGCCATAGCCAATAAAATGATGTTGTGCCTCGATATCGGGCATTTTCACCCAACAGAACAGGTTTCAGACAAAGTATCTGCAGTGTTCCAGTTTATCGATGAGCTGCTGTTCCATGTCACCCGTCCTATCCGCTGGGACAGTGACCATGTGGTAACTCTGAATGATGAGGTTCGGGCATTGATGCAGGAAATTGTCTGGGCAGATAAGCTTGATAAAGTTTGCGTAGGTCTTGACTTTTTCGATGCAAGCATCAATCGTATCGGAGCGTATGTTATCGGAACCAGGGCAGCATTAAAGGCTATTTTGCTGGCATTGCTCGATCCGATTGATACCATGCGTAAATACGAAAATAACGGACAGGGCTTTGAAAAACTCGCCCTGATGGAAGAAGCAAAAGCCAAACCCTTTGGCGCCGTATGGGATTACTATTGTTTGAAAAACAATGTACCCGCAGGAGAAACTTTCATCCCTGTCATACAGCAATACGAAAAGGAAGTGTTGAGTAAAAGATAATAATCCACAATCCTGAAAAAAGCCCTGCAAAACTGCGGGGCTTTTTTTCAAACTAATTCTAAAAATCCACTTACCTGAAAGATCTAATATTATAGCTTTTTTTTGTAATCAATTAAACAGATTTAAGTATATCCCATACAAAAGCTCTGATTCCTACGTCTTTGTTCACCTCGTCGAGTCTTTGAATTTTTGTAAGAAGCGTTTCCACCTGTTCATCAGGCACAATGGTTAGCGCTGCTGAGTTCATTTCAGGCCAGGTATGAGTTCCCATTCTTGGTTCCCCGGTTTCGGTACCCCTGCCCTGGACATTGGCCCACCAGGTGTATCCCCTGATTCCCAAACGGTCAAACATATATTCAACCCGTTCGGTATTGGCCTGATTAAATACGATAAATACAGCTTTCATATTTTACGTTTGAATTATTCTTAGTGATTACCTGTCCATAAATATAAATTTCTTTCTTACCAGCTGCTTTTTATCCCGTTCTCCACGACGGGCAAAAACGGCGTACATTACAGGAACAATAATCATGGTAACAATGGTCGAAAAGACCAGCCCTCCGATTACAGTAATTCCCATCGGTGTCCAGATTTCTGAACCTTCACCTGTACTGAGCGCCAGGGGTAACATACCAAGAATGGTAGTCATAGCAGTCATCAACACCGGACGAAGCCTGGAATGGCCTGAAATTGCAATTGCTTCGTAAAGATCATTTCCACGGTCCCGCATCAGATTGATATAATCCACAAGCACAATTCCGTTCTTAACTACAATTCCTACCAACAGCACAGCGCCCAAAGCTGCAATCAAACTTAAGGTAGTGTGCGTGATAAACAGTGCCAGGATAACTCCTGTAAATGCAAACGGAATAGAAAACATAATTACAAATGGCATGGCAAAGGATTCAAATTGCGAAGCCATTACAATGAAAACAAGGATAAGGCTTAGCACCAGCAATAATGCCAGATCCATAAACCCAGCCATCTGATCTTCATACGCGCCGCCAACATTTACCGAAATATCCGAAGGTATTTCAACGGTATTCATATCGGCCTTTATACGGTTTGCAAGTTCTCCAAGAGATATCCCCACCGGTTTGACGGAAACCCTTACAACACGTTGCCGTCGTTTATGCTCTATATTCGGAGGAGACCAGAACTCTTTTACTTTCCCAAGCTCTTTTAGTTTAATCTTACTTCCTGTCGGAGCCATGATAGTCAATTCCTCAAGATCAGTAATTGAGCTCCTGTAGTTTTCTTTCAACCTGACGACAATATCATATTCATCTCCTTCTTCCCTGAATTGAGAAGCTATCAATCCGCTAACCCTGTTACGAATGGCAGCGGAAACAACCGCGCTGTTCAGGCCGTTAAGCGCAAGTTTTTCCCTGTCAAGAACAACCTGTAATTCAGGTTTGTCTTTTTCCCTGCTGACGAGAATGTCTTTTGCCCCCTCAATAGCAGTTAACCGCGTTTTTATCTCATCAGCCAACTTGTTTGTCTTATCAAAATCATACCCATAGATTTCAACATCAACAGTATTGTCGCCTCCACCCATACCGCTGCTGGTGGTAGATACATTGTAATTTACAATTTCCGGAATCTGATCCATCTGACTTCTGAAGTCGTCGGCTATTTCGAAAACCGAACGTGTACGCTCAGAAATAGGTTTTAAACGAGTCATAACATTAATCCGGTTCGATCCGGTAGTGCTGAACAGCGAAAAGAAACTTCCTTCATCATCGGCGCCTGATGAAGAAGAAATAACTGTTACTTCCGGATAACGTTCATGAATGATGGATTCAAGTTTACGGGCAATCTTTGAAGTTTCTTCCACCCTTAACCCGGTTTGAAGTTCCACAGCAGCGCTCATGCGACTCTCATCTGTCTGAGGCATAAAATCGGTCTTCACAAATTTAACTGCAAGAAAAATAGATCCTACAAAAACCAAAAATCCCAGAATAATCACAATTTTTTTATGAAACAGCGACCAACGAATTGATTTTTCATAGAAGCTATCCAGTTTGTCAAGTACCTTTCCGATGGTACTATCATAGCTGAAGCCGGCAACTTTTTCTTTTTTAGGCCTTAATCTTAGTAGTTTCGACGACAACATTGGGGTCAATGAAATAGCTGCCAGTGTGGAAGTTGATACCGTGATGGTAACAATCCATCCAAGCTGTTTAAACATAACTCCCGTCATGCCGCCTACCAGGGTTAACGGGAAAAATACCGCCACAATCACTAATGTAGTGATAATAACTGCAAGCCAAACTTCATTGGTTGCATAAATGGCCGCCTCACGCGGAGTACTTCCCCTCTCGATATGTTTGGTAATATTTTCCAATACAACAATAGCATCATCCACTACCATTCCAATGGCAATGGATAAGGAAGACAAGGAAATCACATTGATAGAACTTCCGGTAATGTACAGGTAGATAAATGATACAATGAGTGAAATTGGAATCGTAAGTACAATGATAAAGGTTGCCCGCCAGCGTCCTAAAAAGAACAATACCACGATAACAACAAATATCAGCGCCCACATAAGTGTTACGGAAAGATTGGATATGGAACCCTTAATGAAATCTGATGTATCCAGAATAGGATTAATCTGAATATCAGGCGGCAATGTTTTTACAAGTGTCGCCATCTTTTTTCGTACCTGTCGGGCAATGCTTACCGTATTTGCACCTGATTGTTTCATCACAAACATGCGCATTCCCTTTTCACCATTGATTTTTTCATCCATGGTACGGTCTTTCAGGGTATCTCTCACAGTGGCAATATCTTTCAGATATACTGGTTTACCAGCGAAATTTCCAACGATGATCCGATTCAGCTGATCACTCTCATAAAACTCACCCTGAACACGCAACTGATAATCGATTTTACCCATTTTAATATTTCCCGAAGGCATATTCAGATTTTCGGCACCGATAACTCCGCCAATCTGCTCAAGCGTGAGATTGTATGCATCAAGTAGTTTCGGATCAATGTCCACATAAATCATTCGTTTGGGTGATCCGATGGTTGAAACCGAACCGATCCCGTCAATTCTGTTCAATGGATTTATTATTTTTTCATCGAGAATTTTTTGCAGACCCGGATAACTTTCATCTGCGGTTACAGCGTAAAACAGTATTGGCATCATACTGGTGCTGAATTTAAAGATAGCCGGACGATCACAATCATCGGGAAGATAATTATATACACGGTCAAGCACGGTTCTGATGTCATTCATTACCTCATCCAGGTTTGCTTCCCATTCAAATTCAAGACTAACTACCGATAAATTATCGTATGAAACTGAAGTCACTTCTTTCAGCTTATCGACGGAATTCATAGCATCCTCAATGGGTTTGGTAATATTAGTCTCTATATCCGATGCGTTTGCCCCGGTATATGTCGTCATGATGCTGATATAGGGTGGTTCGATTTCCGGATAGAGGTCAATCGGTATCTGTACCAGGGAATATATCCCCATAACAATCACTGCCGCGAAGACCATGAAAGTGGTGATGGGATTATTTACTGCACTCTTATAAATACTCATTGTTCTATATTTATCTTAAATTATTTTCCTCTGAATTTATTCAGTTACTACTTCCACGGGCTGACCGTCGATCAGACTTGACTGACCCACCACAATCAAATGATCTCCTTCTTTCAGTTCGCTGGTAACAAGTTCAACATTCTCATCATAGCGCTTGCCGATGGTAACAGCAACTCTCCTGGCTTTTCCATCCTTTTCCAGAAAAATATACCGTTCGTTTGATCCCTGCATTTTTAAAACGGCAAGAGAAGGAGCCACAAGAGCCTTGATTTCACCAAGAATAAGATTTACCCTGCAGAACATTCCGGGACGAAGTTTTTCGCCGGGATTATTAACTCTCAATTCAACTGTGAACGAATGTGACATAGGATCGATGGTCGGATATTTTCTCAGGATATTGCCAACAAACTTCTCGTCGGGGTAGATATCACAGATGATATCTGTTTTCAATCCAACCGAAACCAATGGGTAATATGTTTCCGGGATATTCACCTGAGCTTTTAGCGGATTAATTTGCACAATGGAGATGATTGCTGCTTTCCCAACAGTGGTATTTGGCAGAGCTGAATACATTTCCCCGTTTTCGAAATATTTACCCGAGATAATTCCATCAAACGGAGCAAGAAGTTTTGTATTCTCCCTCAAAAAATCCACATTTTTCTTCGCAACTTCGTATTGAGTACTTACCTGATCGAATTGCTGTTTGGTTATGCTCCCCACTTTTTGCAGGGTATCCAATCTTTGGAAATCGGTTTCCAGATTTTTTAACTGAAGGATTGCCTGCTGTAACTGGGTTTGATCCATTTGAACAAGAATATCTCCTTTTTTAACCCTGTTTCCGATTTCTACAAATATCTTCTCAATTCTACCGGGAGTTGAGGGAACGAGATTTACTTCTTCAAATGCCTTGAGTGTAGAAGTATATTCTATGTCTTTTGCGATAACCTGTGGTTGAAGTACACTTATTTTTACCTTTTCAATTTTTACGGATGTCGTATCGGAATCAGTCCCTTCAGATTTTTGTTCCTTGCTTTTTGGAGAGCAACTGACTATTAACAGTGCAAAAAACAGCACTATCGGTAATACTTTTGTTAATTTCATATTTTGTTGATATTATTATGTTTTCTAAAGTAAATTCATCAATTGCTGTAACGAAAGCTTTGCATCAAATAAATTCATAATTGCCATGATATATTCTGATTCCGCTTGCAGGTAATTAGAATTTGACTGCGTTAGATCCAGGCTTGACGCCACTCCCTGTTCAAATTTAAGCTGATAGCTTTTGTAAACACGATAAGCAACATCTACATTGTTCTTCCGGTTTTCATACTGTTCCATGGCATTCACCAGGTTATATCGTGACTGTTTTTCCTGCAACATCAACTGACTGGATAGAAGTTCCTTGTTATTTAACGTGGTTTCATACTCAATTTTTGCCTGGCTTAACTGTGAGTTTCTCATACCACTTGATAAGATAGGTATGCTCAGGTTTAATCCGACTACATTTTTTGGTGATAAGTCAAATTCCGGTTTCAATATTTTATTGGTATACCTGTAAAAACTAGTAAGTGTAGGAAGATAGCTCATTTTTTTCAGGCTTATCTGCTTCTCGGCGAGCTTTTCCTGGGAAAACATGAGCTGGTAATCAAGATTATTATCAAGAACTAAAGATTTTTCGGCAAATAACTCATAATCCAGGCCATCCATCAAACCGTTTAGTGAATCGGTAAGTTCAATAGGTGTTTCGATGGAAATCCCTAATTGAAAACGCAATAAATTATAGGTTAATTCCCGCTGGCGTTCAGCTGCCTTCAATGAATTTTCAAGCGATGAAAGCTGCACTTCAAATTGATCCACATCCAGTTTTTCTGCCATTCCTACCGATTCCATTGTTTTGGTCCGTGTAAAAATTTCTTTTGTATTTTGAAGGTTCCGCTTAAGGATATCAATGGAATGTTCAGCCACCAGCGCATTATTATATGATTTTGTCACCTGAACCTTTATATCCTGCTCGGTTTTGAGCAGACTGGTTTCAGATACTTCCTTATATAGTTTTACAGACTGTAAGCCCACAATATAACTTCCGCTGAAAATCAGCTGAGAAACAGTAAGGTTAAGGTTACTTGTAGGATTGAAAGGGATCATACGTGGCGGTAATCCTTCCCCGAAACTAAACTCCATTTCTGCTCCCAGAAAATTGGAATAATCAATATTAACATCCGCCTGGGGTAATCCGGTAGAAATCGTTTCGTTAATTTTTTTCTGTGCTTCTGTAACGGCCAGATCAGCATTCTTCACCATTTTATTGTATTCAATGGCATAATTTTTTGCTTCCTCCAGGCTCAGGGAGAGTTTCTCCTGCGCATTCAACCGGCAAGCAAAGAAACTTAGAAATAATATTAATTTAAGTTTTGTGTCCATATATTATTATTTATTTCAATAAATTATGCTCATTTAGATTTTTTCGTTTGAAAAATATATTTCAATCAGATCCTGTCCTTTTCTTGTTGCAATGCCTCTGAAATAAGGAATGATGACATTACCAATGATTTCCTTCATATCTGAATTAACCGGAAATATCACTGCATTGTAACAGGTTTCCATCATGCTGTGTACAAAAATATCTACGATTTCCAGGTTTAATTCCTTCCTGAAAATTCCTTCGCCAAGACCTTTTTGAAGAATAGTAAAGGAAACAGATTCGCGACCGGGTCCGTTTTTTTCTTTGAATTGTTCCCACAACTGAGGATAAAGCTTTTTAAAATCCTCAAAAAACAGCCGGTTGATAGAAGCTTTTTTCTTTTCACCATGCTGTCCGATTAAATATAGCGCTTCTATGGCATTATCAGATTTGGAAACAATTTCATGAAATTCGTCTTTATTCTGCTGAAACATCGATTCTAGACATTGAGTCAGTAAATCATCTTTGTCTTTAAACATTTCGTAAATGGTGCGTTTAGACATACCCACTTCTGTCGCAATCTGGTCCATGGTAACGAGACGGATTCCGGCCTGCAAAAACAGTTCGATGGATTTTAATATGACTCTTTCTTTCGCTTCCATTAAAAATTTTAAGCGGCAAAAATAAGAAAACTAATTTGGTTTTTATAGTTTTCGAATAAAATAATCTCAAAATTTTGCTAAGACTTAATGCAGTTATCTACATTTCAAGGAAATACAAGCAGACTATAGTGAAGACACAATTTGATTAGGTTATGAACAAATAAAAAATGAGACTGTCCAAAAAGGGTTTTCGCAACACAAAAAAACTTCGACTACGCTCAGCCTGACATTTGATTATCAGACGATTGTCACATTGAGCGTAGTCGAAGTGTAAATGATTAAAACCCTTTTTGGACAGCTTCTTAAACTATCGGGATTTTAAAAAAAATAATTTTACATTATTTTCCTGAATTACTTCCTATTTGTGTTTCAATGCATAAGTTATCGGAAAAGTATATGCGACTCTGACAGGCTGCCCTCTCTGTTTCCCGACTTTCTCCCATTTCGGTGAACTTCTTATCAAATCACGGGCGGCTTTGTCAAGAATTGGATCTACACCTCTTGCTATTTTTACATCTGAAACGCTTCCATCCTTATCTACTATAAAATTCACATACACTTTTCCCTGAATACCCTTTTTCATAGCCTCTTCAGGGTATTTCAGATTTGCCTGGATCCATTCTCTGAAAGATTCAACTCCTTGCCCGGCTTTAAATTCAGGCATGTCTTCAACGATAACAAAGACAGGTTCTTCCTGATTACCTGTTTCTATAGTTTCGTTATCTTTCCCTGGCTTTGTCATTTCCTCAATAACCCACGATGCACAATATTTTTCTTTCACCAGCTTTCTTACGACAATCTCATACGTTATAGATTTCTTGCTTTTGAATTTAAAAGAAGGATAAAACTTGCCCGATTGTTTATTGTAATTAATGGCAAGTAATTTCTCACCTTCATATAATGCCAAAGATGCCTTTCCCTGATATTCAGGCGACTCATAAACTTTTATCTGATAGTCTGTACCTTCGTGCAAAAGTAAAGTGTACCTTAATACCGTATCATTTTCCTTAGGCATAAATGCTTCAAAGGATTTAATAAAATGGTTGGGATTTTCAGGCGGCTTCACGCTCAACCTGGGATCGCACTGGGAATATGTTTGCCAGCCGGCAAAAAAGATGATTATAATACTAATGATTCCTTTTTTCATGACTTTTCTTGTTAAGTTAAATGTTACAATTACTACCATTGATAATTATCACATTGTTTTCCCGGGAAATGCTTGTTCTGAATTGTTTTTTCAAATCGTTCAGAATATTATCAATATTATTGTTCAGGTACGAATGGCTATACGGACAGTATTTCACATCCCCCATGATTTGAATATCTACATCATAAACATCCGAAAGGGTTTCGGCAACCTTTAGAAGAGGCATTTTGTCGAAAATCAGCTTACCGGTTTTCCAGGCCAGAAAATTCGGATTTTTATTCTGTTCGATCAAAAGAGGCAGGTCTTTATCTACTGTGCCTTTAAATCCTTCCTCGAGAACTATTGGCTCGTTATACCACATGGGATCCGTAAGGGATATCCAGCCCGATTCCACGGTTATCTGTGTATTATGAAAATCCGGTTGGGTTTTCGCATTAAACTTTGCCTGGGTTCCTACAATTTTAGTTCCGTTGCATTTAATAATTACCGGGGAGTATCCTTTGCCCTGCAGATTGAAATAGGCTTCTCCGATAAGTTCGATATACCGGTTGGTACCTGTGAAATTGGCAGGGTACCTGATTTTACTGCGGGAGTTCAACCAAACCTCGCTTCCTTCAGACAATTTAATATGAATCTTATCTCCCTTTTTGGTTTCAATCTCCACAAACTTATCCTTCTCGAAAAGGAAATATTTGTTTATCAGGATGCCAAGAAACACACCAAAAATAACTACAGCTGCAATTTTCAGCATTTTAATGATAACTACCCTACCTGTTTTCCGATTATTGCCGCCGGCGCATTTAATTTCCTTAAATGCCTTGTCAACATTGAACTCAGGAAAATTTATTTCTTTGGTCGAATTCCAGATTCCTTTATAATCTTCCAGTTCTTCATGGGTTATTTTTCCTTCCGAAATTAACCTGTCAAGTTCATCAGATTCAGAACCTGTTAAATTATTCGTGACTGATCTATTGATAAGATATGATATTCTTTCGCTGTTTTCCATCATTCTTCGTTTTGATAGAACCTGTTTTTATCTTTCCCCATCAATTTCCTGAGTTTTTTCAATGCCCTGTATATCTGCACCTCTACTGTTTTTTCCGATATTTCAAGGTATTCTGCAATTTCTTTATAAGTCAAACCTTCCATGTTTTTAAGACAATATATTTCACGACATTGCTCAGGTAAAAAGCTCAAAGCCTGTTGAAGTTTCTCAAGAAATAATTCCCTGTCAAAGATTTCGCTTTGTTCCTCCTGAAGGGAATAAACCTCTTCTCTCTGCTTTTTATGCAAATCACTTTTCAGGTAATTGTATGCAGCATTTCTTGCCGAAATAAAAAGATAGCTTTCGATACTCCCTTCAATGTAAAGTTTCCTTCGCTGTTCCCAGATACGGGTAAACAAATCCTGTATAATCTCTTCGGCGTGTTCTTTTGATCCCAGAATATAATAAGTATACCTGCAAAGCCGGGAATAAAATCCATAAAAAAGTTCCTTGAAAGAACGTTCATCAATAAATCCGTTTTTTTGATCCAGTTGTATCGTCGAATTAGGTTTCAATCAATTATTGATTTTTATTCAGGACAACATGAAAATTCAAATCCCTTACAAAGTAGTTAAAAATATTCATTTATGCTGAAATAGAATTTGTTAACAGTAGAAAAAACAATTTTATTGCATGTAAATGATTTTCAGTGCCCGTCCCAAAAGAAAGTCAAATTGACCTCCCCTGCCCCTCCTCGAAGGAGGGGAAACTCAACACAACCTTTGCTAAGTAATGTTTCTTAATAGTTACGTGCTTAAAGAAAGGTTCGTCTGGGAAACCTGGCACCTACTTCGAGAAGAGAAATTATTAATCAAACACAAAATGTGCAGCAACGTGAACGATATTATCCTGAAAAAAATTTGTTTAAAGGCCTGTAACATTTGAATAGTTTATATTTTAGCCATTTAAAATTTATTCAGCTTTATTAAAATTAATGTACATTTTGTAATGAAAAGAATTAAGACAGAAGCAATCATCATATTATTTACAATACTCTCCTTTGATCCAATATTGGCACAACATGTAACCGAAAACATCAGGCTAAATCAAATCGGATTTTATCCGGATGCGCCTAAGATTGCAGTTATTGTGAATGATGTTAAGGGTAAATTCTTTATTACCTCTCCCGATTTAACAGATACGTTCTACACAGGGACTTTGACTGGTCCCTTCAATTCTGATTATTCTACCCGGATTACCAGGATTGCTGACTTTTCGGGCTTTAAACAACAAGGTACATTTATATTGAGTGTC
This sequence comes from uncultured Bacteroidales bacterium, assembly GCA_963781805.1. Classification (GTDB taxonomy): domain Bacteria; phylum Bacteroidota; class Bacteroidia; order Bacteroidales; family UBA10428; genus JAFGPL01. The sequence goes on along the minus strand of CAWAHF010000004.1, from coordinate 5,789,594 downwards.
CCCGGACTTGGCTATTCCTACCAGTTTGAAATAAAACCTGATGTTCACCTGGAAGTTGCCAAAGGTTCGCTAAAGTCTTTTTATTACCAGCGGGCCTCCACTCCCCTGCCCTATGCCTATGCGGGAATATGGGCCCGACCGGCAGGACATCCGGATACCCATGTGATCGTTCATGCTTCAGCTGCATCGGCTGACAGACCCGCAGGAACTATCATTTCGTGTCCCAGGGGTTGGTATGATGCCGGAGATTACAACGAATACATCGTTAATTCAGGAATAACCATGGGCATGTTGCTGACACTGTATGAAGAATTTCCGGACTATTTCAAAAATCTTAGAATGAATATCCCTGAAAACAATAACCAGCTTCCGGATCTGCTTGACGAGATTCTCTGGAATCTTCGCTGGATGCTGACCATGCAGGATCCGTCTGATGGTGGAGTATATTTCAAGTTAACTGATCCTGTATTCGATGGCATGGTAATGCCGGTTGAAGATACCCTGAAACGATATGTGGTACAGAAATCTACATCTGCATCACTTGATTTTGTCGCCGTAATGGCACAGGCATCCAGAATATTCAAAGATTTTGAGACTGAACTACCCGGATTGGCAGATTCCTGTCTTAATGCTTCAAGACTGGCATGGTTATGGGCAGAAAAAAATCCGAAAGTTATATTTGATCAGAATGCACTAAATGAAAAATATGATCCCGATATCCATACCGGACAATACGGCGATAAAGATTTTAGTGATGAATGGATTTGGGCAGCATCAGAATTGTACCTGTCAACAAAAACCGACTATTTTTACAGATCAATCAATATATTTCCCGACGACAGTATCAGTTTGCCTTACTGGGGTCAGGTAAAAATGTTAGGATATTATTCACTTCTGCGGCACCAGAACAATAGTTTACCTGTAGCAGGAACCGACTTGCAAATAATGAAGAAATTGGTTCTTGATTTTGCCGACAGCCTGGTTGCCGGAGTTACTCAACAATACTTTCATACAGTAATGGGACAAAGTAAACTTGATTTTACCTGGGGAAGCAATGACAAAGCCACAACAGAAGGTTTTGTTCTATTACAGGCATATAAACTAACTCACGATAAAAAATACGTCGATGCTGCACTAACAAATCTCGACTACCTTCTTGGAAGAAATGCCACCGGGTATTCATTTGTTACAGGATATGGTGACAAAACACCTTTACATCTACATCACAGGCCTTCGGCTGCTGATGGCGTAAGGGAACCGGTACCGGGAATTCTTGCCGGGGGACCTAATGCCCGAAAAGAAGATCATCAGGAATATCCATCTGATATCCCTGACGAGTGTTACCTGGACAGTGTGAAAGCATTTGCATCCAACGAAAATGCAATCAACTGGAATGCATCCCTCACCTACCTTGCTTTTGCTATTGAGGCATTGCAGTATGAGTTGGGGTATTCGGAAAAATAGGTAGACAGGATAACCATGAACCTACCTGACGGAAAACAGGTGCACAAATGATTAATCTTCATTTCTTAGCCTCTGTTGCAGTTATACTATTGGTGCAAATTAAAGGATCGCTAAACTGATAATATAATGCAGGATAAAATAATGCTTAATTTAAGCCATTACTTTTTGTGTGTCACTAAAAGGGTTTTATCAAGTTGTATTTAATTTGCTATGTTATACTTTATTAATATTTTCCAGTGTTATAACCACATTCCCTTTCTTATGCCCCTTGTCCACATATCGGTGTGCTTCAACAATCTCTTCCAGCGAATAACTTCTGTCAATGACGGGTTTCAGCTTTCCCGCTTCAACCAGTTCTTTCAGGTAAATCAGATCCACAGCCTTTGGGAAGAACGAACCACCTGTAAATTTTTTATTACTAAAAATGAGTGAAAATTTCACGCGAAAAGTAACTAGAGGTGCGGCAACCGCGTGAATATACATTCCATTTTTTTTCAGGGATTGTATGCATCCCCGAACCGATGCTTTACCCACCGTATCAAATATTACATCATACTTCTCACCGGTTTTGCTGAAATCTTCAGCGGTATAGTCGATTACTCCGGCAGCGCCAAGAGATTTCACCAAATCTAAATTAGATATACTGCATACTCCCGTGACTTCCGCACCAAAATTGGCAGCCAACTGAACTGCGCTTGTCCCAATCGCTCCGGAAGCTCCATAAATAAGCACCTTCTGACCTTGCCGGATACCTGCTTTTCTGAGAAAATGCAAAGCAGTCGCACCACCCCATGGAATTGCTGCAGCTTCTTCATAATTCAGATTTGTTGGCTTGAGGGCTAAACATTCATTTTCAGAAATACATATATACTCGGCATAGGCGCCAAAATTGTGTCCGATAAATGCAAATACTTTGTCACCTTGCTTAAACCGATTTACACTTTTGCCTATTGTTTCAATTTCACCGGCAAACACACCCCCCAGTATAGCTTTTTTAGGTTTTCTCAAGCCAAGAGCTATCCGCGCAGGAATCCAGAACGACCAGGGTACCCGAAATCCACGTACCCGTGAATCGGCAATCGATACGGTTGTGGCATATATTTTAACCAACACTTCATTGTTAGTTGGAACTGGTTTCTCAACTTCTTTGAGCTGAAGAACTTCAGGTGGTCCGTACATTGTGCAGACAATTGCTTTCATAATTTTTAATTAGTTATAATGGTTATTTAATTCCTGAGGTCTGATAGTACGGTGGTATTCCTTTGCATTGGTTTTTTCTTCGTTAAAATTACTTAGAATCATTTTCAGCATTGAAAGAGAAAACCTCTTCCAGAGGCAGTTTGAATACAAGGGCAATGCGAAATGCCAATTCCAGTGTAGGAGAATATTTCCCGTTTTCAATAGCCACCAGGGTTTGTCGCGTTACACCAACTTTGTCAGCAAGCTGTTTCTGTGTCATTTCATCCGCAAGAAAGCGTAATTTTCGTATGTTATTAATTATATGACACCTGTTCATATCAAATGCCTTTACGATAAAAATAAATTTGCGTAATGCTTTGGGTAATTCCACCTGCAAAACAAGAAGAAATCAACACAACAAACAACACCCACGATTGCATACCTGCAGCCTGAGAAGCCATAGAAAGAAGAAAACCGATTGAATAGGTCCAATGTGAAATCCTCAATGCTTTAAGTTCTATCAACTTATCCATTTCATCACTTATGACTGGCATGTCCTCATTGGTGACTATTTTGTTAATGATTGCAAATACAATATGAATCAGAATCATTGCAATTATCATCACCGGTACCAGGATCAACATACTCTTACCCCAAAAACTAAAATCATTGATTATTTGAGGATTTCCAGCTACAAAATTATAGTAGATGTACAGGGCATAGAATCCCGGAATCAGGATGAGACTGAGCATAGTAACCAGAATTCTTTTTTCTTTACGATACATTTTTCCTTCCATATGTCTGTTATTTTTGACTTAATGTTAATAATTATCGACACAAAGATAAATATTATTTACACAATGTCAAATATTTTATACATTAAATTATAATATTTTAAAAAAACAACTATGTTTTATGTATTTCCAATCCATCCTTCATTTTCTTCAATTCATCTTTAAGCTCTTGCAGTTCGGTAACAATTATTTTTTTAACGGTTGGATGATGATGAGATTTGCAAAGAAAATTATATAAATAGGCAACGATGAAAACATTTTTAATAACAGTTTTATTTTTCACATCCATTTCCCTTACTGCCCAAACCACCATTCATGGTACAGTAAAGGATGATACCGGGAAACCTCTAATCGGAGCCAATATTTACCTGAAGGGCACTTATACAGGCGCAACCTCTGATACAAGCGGATTTTTCAGATTCAATACTTCAATGAAGGATACCGGCATGCTTGTGGTTGGATATATTGGTTACGAAACCGTTGAAATACCGCTGATGTTAAATAAAAGCATCATCACAATTAACATTAAGCTAAAAGAATCATCCAGTAGCCTCGACCAGGTGGTAATTACTGCCGGGACATTTGAAGCAGGAGATAAAAAAAGATCTGTGCTTTTAAGTTCACTGGATATTGTCACCACTGCCAATGCTGAGGGGGATATTTACGGCGCCCTGAACATGCTGCCCGGAGCCCAGACCGAAGGAGAAACAGGAAAAATCATTGTTCGTGGCGGAGAGAGCCATGAAATGAAAACCTTTATGGATGGCATGCTCATCTCCTCACCTTATACATCGAGAATGCCTGATATACCGGCCCGAGGCAGATTCTCACCCTTTTTGTTCAATGGGGTTCTGTTCAGTACCGGAGGATACTCCGCAGAATATGGCCAGGCATTGTCTTCTGTGTTGGAACTGAACACCGAAGGGGTTGCCGATGAATCCCTGTCCAGTATTTCTTTGCTAAGTGTTGGCGTCGGACTAAGCCATACGCAGCGGTTCACCAATTCTTCGCTAACGGTTGAAACCAATTATAACAACCTGACCCCTTATTTTGCAATGATCAAAAGTGATCTTGACTGGCAAAAGGTACCGGAAAGTCTCAGTGGACAGGTCAGATTCAGAAAAAAAGTAGGTAAAGAGGGAATGATTAAATCTTTTCTTACCTGTTCAGGTTCCAAAAGCGCCCTGAATTATCCAAACTACAGCACGAATACCATCGATAGGATTGGCCTGCAGGATAAGAACCTTTTTCAAAGCACTACCTTTAACACTCCCCTGGGAGATAAATGGATTATTAAGTCGGGGCTGGCTGTCAATCTTACACAAGAAACCTATAACATTAATCAGACCCGGTTGACCGATGATTTGAATTCGGGCCATACAAGAGTATCATTGAATAACTATTTCAGTAAAAACATTACCCTGAAATTCGGAGTTGAAACCTTCGTTCTCGAAAATCAGAAAAAGTATTCCGATTTTACTCTGTCAGAAAATTACATACGCAGCTATACCGATTTCCTTTTTGCAGGATTTGCTGAGGCAGATGTCAGACTCAGCAAAAATATTGCCTTCAGAGTTGGGGAACGCACCGAATACTCAAGCTATCTCCAAAGATTTGATGCAGCTCCAAGACTTTCACTGGCTTACCAGTTTTATAAACGAAATCAGTTTTCAATTGCTTATGGTCGGTTCTACCAGGAACCGGATAATGATTTTCAGGTATATACGGATAGTTTGAATTATGAAAATGCCACGCATTATATTCTGAATTACCAATACGCAGAAAACAACCAGATTTTCAGAATTGAAGCCTATCAGAAGCAGTATCATCACCTGATTAACTATGTATCTTCAGGAAATTCGGATTATGCAGAGATAGACAATAACGGTTTTGGATATGCACGTGGAATTGATGTTTTCTGGCGCGACAAACAAACTTTCAAGATGGCTGATTACTGGATATCCTATTCATTTCTCGATACGAAAAGAATGTACCGGGATTATCCCATTGAAGCAACACCTGATTATGTTTCAAAACACAACCTGTCGATCGTATTCAAATACTGGTATTCGAAAATCAGTACCCAACTGAGTCTTTCGTACAAATATCGCAGTGGCAGACCGTACTTTAATCCCAATACTACCGGTTTTTTAACCAACAGAACCAGGCCATTCAATGATTTGAGCCTGGCTGCAAGTCACCTGACAAATCTGTTCGGAAATTTCACAATTATTTATGTATCATGCACAAATGTTATGGGATTCAGGAATGTATTCGGATATCATTATGAATCGCAACCCGACGGATCAGGGGTCTACCAGGCTCATGCCATCCAACCTTATTCAAGACGAACTTTTATTATTGGAATTTTCATTTCTATTAAATAACATATTAAATACATTTATTATGAAAACAATTACATTATCATTATTATTCGCTTTAATGTCCTTTGCAGGATTTTCTCAGACAGGCTATGAAAAAGCCATGAAAGATGGTTTAGACTCGATGAAAAATATTAAGAGTCTGAATGATTTTCAAACGAATGCCAACTATTTTGAACGTATTGCAAATGCAGAACCGAAGGAATGGTTGCCCGGATATTATGCTGCGTATTGCTATATTATTCTTTCTTTTAAAGAACAGGATGTAACCAAAAAGACAGATCTGATTAAAAAAAGTGAGAACCTGGTGAACCAGATATTGAAGATCAATCCCGAAGAATCTGAAATTTATGCATTGCAGGGAATGATGTATCAGGCATATATCTCTCTTGATCCTCAAAATAATTCAGCCGAATATTCGGTAAAAGCCAGCAAAGCTTTTGACAAATCGATTGAACTGAATGCGGATAATCCCAGACCCTGGTACCTCAAAGGAATGAACCTGATGTACACGCCCGAGGCATATGGCGGAGGAATGAAAGCAGCTTGCCCGTTGTTGAAGAAAGCTGCTGAACTATTTGATAAATTTGAAAAGAAAGATGAATTTATGCCCGACTGGGGAAAGGAGTATAATGCTCAGCTAGTGGGGAAGTGTAGTGATAAGTGATTGACGGGGAGAGGATGAAAGGAAGGAAGGAAGGAAGAATGGATTGTAGGTAAATTGAGTCATGTCAAATAATCTAGTCGATAAAGTCATTCCGAACTTGATTCGGAATCTCAAGAGATGCTGAAATAAATTCAGCATGACTGTATGGCATATTAAGATTGACATAACACTAGCCAAATCAAAATTCAAAATTTAAGTATATTTAAGCAATGAAAATAATAAGAAAAAAAATTGTTACTGAGATATTTTGGATATTATGGCTCATGCTGATATCTGTAGCCATATCTTACTTCTTTAACGGTAAAGCGCTGTTTGAATCATTCGATCGGTTTATCAGGAGTTTTTCCTATGGATTATGTTACGGCCTCCTTTATTGGAAGGGGAGTAAGTTTTTAGGCAAGTATACAGGTAAGCGTTTCAGATGGACAAAAAATCCAATGAGGGCAAATTCAATTGCAATTCTATTGTTTGCATCCTGGGGAACATTTGTAAGCTTTGCAGTTCCATTCCTGTTCTTCAAATATGTATTTGATATTCCGGGGATAAACTATCGCAACCTGATCTTTACCGGATTATTAGGCACAACCCTCTATCTGGCTTTTATGGGAATGTTCTATCCGCGATATCTCGCAAAATACTGGATGGAAACTTTAAAAAATGAAGAGAGACTTAAACAGGAAAACCTTATTGCCAAATATGAGGCTCTTAAGAATCAGGTAAATCCCCATTTTCTGTTTAACACGTTGAATACCCTTACCGGAATTGTTGAAAAAGACAGTAAACTGGCTACAAAGTATATTAAAAAACTAGCAGATACTTACCGATATGTTCTGGAGCAAAAAGACAAAGAGACGGTTCCAATTTCTGTAGAGTTAAAATTTATTGATGATTATATCTATCTGCAAAAAATCAGATACGGAGACGGTTTAAGCTTTAACTCTGATATTTCCAGTTTAAAAGGCCTTGTTGCTCCCCTGTCATTGCAAATTCTGGTTGAAAATGCCATCAAACACAACGAAGTCTCCATCGATCACCCGTTGAGTATTGAGCTGGAAGAAACCAACGTATATTACATTCTTAAAAATAACCTCCAGAAGAAAAAGGTTATCCGGGAGAATTCAGGCACCGGGCTTGATAATCTTATCAAACGATATGAATATCTTTCCTCAAATAAAGTGGACATTGTAGAAAATGAGAAGGAATTTATTGTAAAAATTCCGAAAATTGAACTGAAAGAATCATGACCTGCCTTATAATTGAAGATGAAATAATTGCCGCGAACAGGATCAAAGAACTGGTACTGACGTACGATAGCAATATCAAAATTTTAAGCATCATTCAATCGGTAAAAAATGCAGTCGACTGGTTCAATACCAATCCACCACCCGATTTAATCCTGATGGATATTCAATTATCGGACGGATTGAGTTTTGAAATTTTTGAAAAGACTATTGTGAGTTCACCCGTGATTTTTACTACTGCATTTGAAGAGTATACACTCAGGGCATTCAAGGTTAACAGTATTGATTATTTGCTGAAACCTATTGATTTAGATGATCTGAAGAATGCGTTGGACAAGTTCAGGAACAGTCCGTTTCATCAAAATCTGTTCAAATATCCGCAGCAGGTTTTCGATAAAGTATTACAGTCATTTACCAAAGAATATAAAAGCAGGTTTGTCATAAAAGTCGGGGAGCATATAAAAATTGTTGCCATTGAAGAGGTGAACTGTTTTTACAGCATTGAAAAAGCCACCTTTTTGCAAACCACTGCCAACCGGAATTATGATATCAACTATTCGCTGGATCAGTTACAGGAGTTGATTGATCCGGCAATCTTCTTTCGTATCAACCGGCAATTTATTGTTGCGTTTCCTTCGATCAAAGACATTGTACAATACTCCAACAGCAGGTTAAAGCTGAAAATAATGAATAATGATGATAAAGATATCATCGTTAGCCGGGAAAAAGTTCAGGAATTTAAATTTTGGCTGGAGAAGTAAGCCTTTGATAAGGTAAAAAGAATACATTTATAATGTCAAGGTTGGGATTGGGAGCATTCGTGTTTTGTTTTACGCAGAAGTGTCAGCCTTTTGCAACTTTGCGCCTTTGCGTGAAACAGTTTTGGTTTGAAGAGTTATTACGCAAAGTTTCGCCAACCTTCCCGATACTTCGCATTGGCATGCGGGGATTTCGCAGAGAACCGCAAAGGGAAGACTGTAAATGAAACCCTGCCCTCAGCATCCACGTCATCGCGAACGCAGTGAGGCGATCTTAACTTTGAAACATGAACATATATAGTATAATGAGATGGGAGAGTGTTGAGATTATCTGCCAGTATCAGCAAACAGGCTTCATTTCTTTATAGATATGTTTATGTATTAGGCGCATAAATTGTATTGCTTATAATTGCAGTATCCATTATTACAGAATAACTTATTTCAGTACAATTCAATCCTTTGCAAGTTTTAGACTGAAGCATTCAATAAACTCATTTGATTTTTAATAAGAACTTTAAGAAGATATATATAACATTTAATTATTTATGCGAATTAAGGTTTAAAACTTATTAGCATATATAATTAGGAATCAGTATTTTGCAAACTTACCTTAGTGATACTTAGTGAATTTGTGCCCCCGCCTGCCTAAGCAATGCGGCGGACAGGTTTGTGGCTATCTTCCCATTGCCACTAAGTCGCTAAGACACAAAGATTCACAAAGATAAAGTCCATATATTTGATTTCGACCCTTAATTCGCATTATTTACTGATGTAAAAGTGCCGGTAAAAGCAATTAGACGCAGACGGTCGAATCCAGGGGGCCTCACCAATAAGAAAGACCTGAAAAAGCCATTAACGTTAATGTTAAAACACTGCAAGATAAATGCAGGGCCATACAAGCATTAACGCAGGTGGTATTTGTGAGAACAGACTTTTTACAAAACATAATCAAACTAGTATTTTAAAAGCCTGGTTATTCCTAATATTTGTTTGTTGGAACGCAACATTACACAATATATCCCGGATTTTAATCTGTCGTTTAACGGAATGATTTGAATGTTTTCACCGGGTTTTGAGTCAACAGAAATATCCATTGCATTTCTGCCGGTTAGATCAAAAAATGAAATAGTTAGCTTATCGGCGGGGTTCGATACAGAATATTCTATGGTTATAGATGATTTTGCAGGATTTGGAGTTATTGAAAAATGTGATTGGATACTTTCATTTGTTATATTTGAAGAAACTGAATTTTTAAGACCGTAAACATAAATCTTACCTGACTGTGAGCATACATATACTTTACCATTTGCAACCACCGGGTAGTTAAACTTGGGATAAATACCCAGGTTATTTTCCGCCATCGTATTACTGCTCCATAATAGTTTTCTGACATCACGGGCATCATAAGCTTCCAGGAGAGCATTACCGTTAACGTCACTTGTAAACCTTAAGGCCCAAAGGATCCCTGTTCCTGCTTCTGTGCCATTACTTGATCCTGAAATTATTGGCCCATACCTGGAATTAGGCAACACTGTATTCCCGGTAATTGTGTTGGATAAATCAAATGCCATTTTTGACCTGTCAAATGTGAATTGTTTTAGGTAATCCAAAGAGCCCCAAACATAAACAAATTCTGAATCGGCTTGCGAAATGTAATGGTAATATACAGGCATTCCCATAATGACGCTTTGTCGCACATTGCCTGGAATAACAGAAAAATATTGAATTACAGAGTCATTGCCTGGTGTGTATTTCCCCAGTTTTGTATCATCAAGAAGATAAATTACCCCCTCTTTAGAACTTGATACGGATAAATCAGAGTTTGGAATTAACATGGCAGTGCCCATTCCATAATCAAGATCATTTTGTTCAAGGTTTTCATAATCTGCGGGAGTAAAGAAATTTATCAGTTTAAGAGAATCTTTTGTTGGTTTGAATTTCAGTATAGATTCACCCCTCCCGATAGGATTATTAGGGTCAATTCCATCGCCAACAGTTCCATTGCCGGAAATAATATAGATATAACCATCATCATCTACACTGGGGGCATTTCCTTCCATCCATATACCACCTTGAGAACCGTTAGGCGTATTATTGTATGTATATTTTAATTTGCAAGTTGATGCATCAAAACCCATAACCCAGCCATGGTATGGGTCGCGGTCGCAAAAAGAAGCCCAGCAGGCATAAACAACTCCATCGTGCAGCAACATTGCGGTACGTTGTAATTGATGTGAGGGATCAAAAAATACCGTGTCATTTATTGAAGCGTCTCCGGTTCCCGGGACAGAAGCAGATATAAGTGTCGGGCTTCCTGCTTTTTCACTTCCGGTGGTAATATCAAGTGCATGAAAATATTGTTGTGCTTTATTGGTGCCTGTATTATATTCACTACTAATAAAATACATTGTTTCTGTAACAGTGTCAATAACAGGCGTGCAAACTATTCCAACCTTCGGTTCAAAATTTGAACAGGGTGAGTCTGTATTTTTAAACACCCTGTTTCCCGGCGATGTTACATTTACATGCCACAATGGGGCTGATGCCAAAGGATCATCCGCATCAAAAGCGTATACAGAATTATTCATGGTTTCTATGAACAAAACATTCTGTGATTTTCCTTTTATGGATAAATTGGAAATCAAAAGAGGGTTTGCAAATATTCTATCATCTACAGTCCTTGTAAATACCATTCCAAACTGAGAATCGTTAACATTGCCTGGTTTTAAAATAGTTTCAAATGTGTTCCATCCTGTCCTGTAATCATTGTAACGCTGCGTGGGAACTGAAATGTTCTGTGCATTTAATAAAACACTTCCTGTCAAGATATTAAATAAAATCAGGTAAAAATTTTTCATTGAAATCAACGTAAGGTAATTACTTGTGATCAGCCTTGTTTAATTATAGCACATCATGCAATATGAAACAACAGATTTAATAATTAGTTCTTATGCCTATGAAATAAATTCGCTCTGTCTTGTCCCCTTAATGGTTCTAACTTGTAGCCCGAACCTTTTTAACTGGTCCAGGCTTGTGGAAAAAATTGGTTCAATTTTAGCCCCCTCTTCTGGTAAGAGGTTATTCGCTTCGCTTTCCGAAGGATCGGAATAAATTATGAGATTGAGGGTATCCAAAAAATAAAGTTGACATTATAATCCCACGCAGTGTCTCTCTGTGCATTCCTCTTATTTCACTGTGGTTTAATTTAAATAGTTTACCACAGAGGGTCACGGTGAAGAAAAAGAGTTACACAGAGACTTTTTGCACACCTTCTAAGTTGTAATTTCGCCTTTAAATGCAAACGAATACGTTGCATTTTTCTTTCATACCGATCTGGTGATGGAAAATATTTTGTATTTTGCTGACAGAAAATAAAAAGAACTAAATGGTTCTGTTAATGTCATAATATGTTATTTTTCGATGCAAAAGAAGTTAAATCGGCATAAGGAGTTTACTTTCGAAACTTGCTTAAGTCAGTGACTTAAAGAATGAACCCGTGATTGATACCCGGATAAAACACTATGACATCTGATGACGAGCTTGTAGTGGGGTGAGATTGCCAGCCTTGTTTGGCAAACAGGCTTCAGTCGTTCTTCCTTCGCGCTTTCGCCAAGGCTATAGCGCGGACACCGCAATAACGTGGTTTAATTTGAGCCATCCGGTGCCGGTAATTTCAGAATGACACCCCGAAAGATTTTTCAGACAATTATCCTTTTAAATAGTATTTAAATTTTACTTCATTTCAATCATTACCACCGATTTTGAAGGAAGTTTTACGGTTAAGGTATTCTTCGAAAGCTTCATATCTTTAAAATCTGCCGTTTTTACCACATCGGGATTTTCGAATGTATTGTGGGCGTTCAGTTCCTTTGCTGTAAGTACTTTCCCTGTGGCATTCGAAACTGAAGCTCCCCGGATATCAAATGATACACTTTGTTCAGTATTGGGATCTGCATTTGAGATTGTAATATGAATCATACCGTTCCTATCTCTCGAAGCTGAAGCGCTGATTGCAGGAATTTTTTTCTCGCCCATTACATAGTCCGGTGATACAAAATCAAGAGGTATTAGTGCGGCATCATGATGAACCTTGTACATTTCATATACATAAAATGTAGGGGTTAATACCATTTTTTCATTATCGGTTAATATCAATGCCTGCAGCACATTTACCATTTGGGCAATATTGGCCATTCTGACCCGGTCGCAATGATTGTTAAAAATATTCAGATTGATAGCTGCCACCAGGGCATCCCTTATTGTATTTTGCTGAAAAAGAAATCCGGGGTTTGTGCCGGGTTCCACATTATACCATACTCCCCATTCATCAACCATCAACCCTACCCTTTTATTCGGATCATATTGATCCATAACGCTTGAATGACGGGTTAACAAATTATCCATTTCCAGCGTCCTTTGAATAGTGGTAAAATATTCATCTTCGGAAAATTCGGTAGCAGACCCTTTATCCTGCCAGTTTTTGGTAATAGTATAATGGTGCAGTGAAATACCTTGCATATTTCGTGAAGCATTCTTCATAAGAGTTTCCATCCAATGATAATCTGAAGAACTAGGACCTCCTGCTATCTTATAAAGCCTGTTAGAACCATAATTTCGGCAATATGTAGAATATCTCTTATATTGATCGGCGTAAAACTCAGCGGTCATATTACCACCGCATCCCCAGTTTTCATTCCCAACGCCCCAGAATTTCACTTTCCACGGATCGGGATGTCCATTTTTCTTCCGTAATTCCGACATCGGATTTTCTCCATCCGAGGTAATGTATTCCACCCATTGTGACATTTCTTCCACCGAACCGCTGCCAACATTTCCACAGATATAAGGTTCGGTACCAAGTTGTTCGCATAAATCCATAAATTCATGGGTGCCAAAACTATTATCTTCGGTTACACCTCCCCAATGCGTGTTGACCATTTTTGGTCTTTCAGAGCGGGGACCTATACCATCCATCCAATGATATTCATCGGCAAAGCACCCTCCGGGCCACCGGAGGTTAGGAATTTCTATGCGCTTCAATGCGGCGACTATATCATTTCGAATGCCCCGGGTATTGGGAATCGGAGAATCCTCTCCTACCCATATTCCTCCATAAATACAATGTCCCAGGTGTTCAGAAAACTGACCATAAATATGCCGGCTAATGGTGTCTTTGGTTATATCGGCATTTAAAGGAATTTTAGTCGCCTGTTGTGCACTAATGCTAAATGTCATAAAGAGCATACCGATGCAAATTACCGGTAAAAATGCAATTCTTTTCATGGGTTTAGAATTTATGGTTATTGAATTTAATCTGTTAATTCTTAAAATAAAATTCCCCGCCAAGCCGATCAATAAATACCCCGAACTTTCCCGCTTCCGTTATCCATTGGTTATTTTCTCCAATATACTTCAAATCGTCAGGTTTAATTGTAAAATTAACCATTTTCTGTTCTCCAGGCTTAAGCGAAATCTTTTCGAATCCCCGTAATCTCCGGTAAGGAGGAGTTAAGGTAGCATATAAATCACGAATATAAAGCTGAACCACCTCTTTACCTTCAAGGTTACCCGAATTTTTAACATCAACCGAAATATTCAGTTGATCATCCATCCCAATGGTATCCTTGCTGAATTTCAGGTTCGAATACGTAAAGTTAGTATAACTTAATCCAAAACCAAATGGATATTGAGGATTATAGCCCAAATTATAACCATAGTTGTGATCTGCCCTTTCGCTAAAACGATGATCATAGTTCATTAAGTTGTTAGGAAAACGAGGATAGGTAACAGGAAGTTTGCCTTCCGGATTGAAATCCCCGAAAAGAACATCAGCAAATGCATCTCCTCCTTCGTTTCCGGGAAGAAAACTTAAAACCGCAGCCTTCATTAAGGGTTCAAATTTACTAATAAGCCGGGGTCTTCCTTCCGTAAGAACAAGTATCACAGGTTTACCCGTTTCAGCCATTGCCTGTGCGAGCTTTGTTTGTGCATCGGGCAGATACAAATCTTCGATATACCCTGGGGTTTCAGCATACGGAGGTTCGCCCAGGCACAAGAGAATGTAATCAGCATTTCTAGCAGCCTTAACAGCTTCTTTTATATCCAGTTCATTTTCATAGTCTGTTCCCTTACTGTAAATCACCCGATCATGTCCTATCTTTTGTTGAACCGCTTCCAGAATGGTGTTTTTTTCCGAAGCATAAGTGTCTGCATTATTTCCCTGCCAGGAATAAGTCCATCCGCCATTCAGGGCACACAAAGTATTTGCTGTTGGTCCCGTTACCAAAACGTTCGCTTTTTTTGATAAGGGAAGAACCTTGTTCTCATTCTTCAATAAAATGATAGATTCTCTGGAACTTTGCCTGGCAACTTTCCTAAATTTTTCGGAGCCAAAATCCGTATAATTTTTAGGATCAACGAGAGGTTTGTCGAAAAGCCCCAATTCAAATTTTAAATGCAGTATACGCCTGACTGACTGATTTATTCGAGCTTTGGAAATCTTGCCTTCATTCACCATCTCTATCAATAAATCCATATACTGGTTATCGTAAGGAACCATATTTAAATCAATACCGGCATTTATGGCCATAAGAATAGCTTCTTTATAAGTAGGCGCTACATGATGGAAATATTCCAATTTTTCAACATCCCGCCAGTCGGAAATTATGACTCCCTTAAAATGAAGCTCATTTCGCAACACATCATTCACCCAATATTTACTGCAGTGTATCGGAATGCCGTTCAATTCTCCGGAATTCAGAACAATGGCATGTGCCCCTGCATCAATACCTTCGACAAATGGGGGCAAAAAATATTCCCTGACATAATATTCAGGTATCCATGCCGGAGTTCGATCTTTACCGGAAATTGGGAAACTATAAGCCACATAATGCTTTATACCTGTTGAAATTTTTGTAGTATCGGAAATATTATTGTGTATTCCCTCCATTCCATCAATCGCCTTCTTTGAAAGAATTTTCGTAAGAAAAACATCTTCACCATACGTCTCGTTTAGTCTGGACCACACAGGTTGTTTACCCAGATCAAGACTAGGGCCGAAATTCAACAGTAGATTCGAAGCTCTCATCTCGTATGCGGTAACCTCTGCCGCTTTTTCTACCAGATCCGGATTCCAACATGAAGCCATTCCTAATTCCTGTGGAAAAAGAGTTGCTCCCACAGTGAGGGAGGAACCATGAATAGCATCGACCCCATAGATTACAGGAATCCCCAATCGGGTTTTATGTACTGCATAATCCTGAATTTCCTTCATGTAGTTATACCATTCTTCGGGAGTATAACCATGGTTTCCGATATTAAAAATTGAACTGATTCCATAGTCTACCACATATTTCTGAAGGCTGTCGGGGTCTAGCACATGAGGTTCGATAAACGGACCATAAAAGTTGCCTTTAGGATTCACTCTTTTCATAAAAGTAGCAATATCAATCTGAGACATTTGGCCAACTTTCTCTTTTAGGGTCATTTTTGACAACAAAATTTCAACTTTCCTGTCAATATCATCATTAACCGGCCTGTTTTCGGAAATGCAGCCTGACAATATTACCGAAGTCAGAATGAATAAATAAACGATTCCTCTATACATAACTAATAGATTTAAAAACTCAAATCAGTGAACTATTCAATATAATATGGTTGCCAGACAAATATAATATAAAAGGAGTCGTCAAAAACTTTCTTCAATCAAGTACATGTTCCTGTGAATTGATAGAAAAATTAGAATCAATGAAAAAATTAAACGGGGAATTATTTGAATAAAAAGCTCTTCAAAGGGGTTTCAGGTAAAAAATACCAACGTTTCACTTAACATTGCAGACCTAAGAATAAAACATTCTTGCCTGTTTTTAAATGGCAGTAGTATGACAATAGAATTGCCTGTATCGGTTTAAAAGAATGAATCGGAAAAAGTTGTTTTCCTAATTCATTGCAAGATCCTTAAGATGGTCTATTTTAGGCAAAATGGCTTTGCAGGCAGAGAGCGCTGATAATTCCAACAGGATTTTGTTAAGAACTTCCTGACCATTCTTCAGAATAGTTTCACTATCAAAATATAAAATATTCAAATCCAGCGAATTGAGATAATTTGTAACTTCAGAATCGGCTTCCAGTCCAAAGTCGGTGTACAAATCTTCACCATCGACAATAATAGCCAGATTTGCATCTGGACAATAAAAGTCCAACATACAATCGCCCATCTTATAATGTCTGTAAAACTGATTTCCTTTAAGTTTCTTATTATGAAGCAATATCCAAAGACATGCTTCGCCATTTGTCATTTTACTTCTGGGATCCCTCTGTCCTTCATTCTGTTTCTTCTGATACTGAACTATCATAATCGTATTTTTTAGATAAAGGTGTTACTTTCAATTCTATGATTATTATTTCATATCCCTGATTCTAACCTCGATTTCGGGATTGTTTTTTAAAAGGTTCACCAACTCATTTGTATTGGTATTTCCATAATGATATGGATATAAAATTTTAGGTTTAAATGCTTTAGCCGCATCCGCGACCATGGCCGGAGTCATGGTATAGGGCAGATTCATCGGCAGGAAAGCAATATCGATGTTTTTTAAGGATTTCATTTCAGGTGTATTTTCCGTATCACCTGCTATATAAACCCTCTTATCTCCAAATGTAAGAATATAGCCATTCCCTGCTCCTTTGGGATGAAACGGACTACCATCAGGTCGTTTGTTCACAATATTATACGCAGGCACTGCTTCAATCTTTATCCCATCAATGGTTATGTTGTCACCGTTTTTCATAACGGTATAATTAGACAAACTTTTCGCATTGTCAGCACATTTTTGGGTAAAGATTAGCTTTGTATTGCTGCTAGTAATCTTTTTAATGGCATCAATATCAAAATGATCGCCATGTTCATGGGTAACCAGAATAATATCAGCTTTAGGCATAGAAGCATAATCGGCTTCCTGAGATACAGGATCGATATGAATAACTTCATTATTAAAATTGAACATTAACGTTCCGTGACCAACAAAAGTAATGATTAAATTTCCGGAAGAAGTGGAGATCGTGTCTCTTTTGCATGTTTCTGAACCAAAACCGTTATTCATAAGCCCTAACATTATGATTACTAATAGAATTGGTTTCATAGCAGGGTTAATTAGGCAGGAAATTTAAGGAATTCTATTTGAAATGAAAAAAAAAGGGACGAAATTAATTCTTAAATCGATTATCGATTTGAAAATGAATAATATAAATTTTGGCAAAAAATACTAAAAGAAAAAATGATCCCATTTTATGAATTTCAAAGCTAACGTAGACTTTAACCTTGAATTTCTGGTAGTTAACTCAAAATGTGATTGCTAAATTAATTTTATCTTATTCAATTTCAGCAATTTAATCTTTTAGTATTTTTCCGGTTTATTTTTCAACTTAATCGTTCTTTGTAATCTTTATAGCCAAATTTGCGGACAAGCCTTAGATTTCCCGACGTTGAGTTGTAGATATAAATTGCTGGTAAGTTCACACCATTAAAGGTTGTATTCTTTACCATGGTGTAGTGTGCCATATCACCAAAAATAAGCTTCTGTCCTATCTTCAATGGTTTTTCAAAAGAATAATCTCCAATCACATCACCTGCAAGACAGGTCATTCCACCCAACCGGTAAGTGAACCTTTTAACTTCAGGTAAATGTCCTTGCTGAATCTGAGGCCTGTACGGCATTTCCATTACATCGGGCATATGAGCTGTGGCGCTTGTATCGAGAATTGCTATATGCATCCCGTTTTGAAATGTATCCATCACAGTAGTAACCAGAATTCCCGTATTTAATGCAATAGCTTCACCGGGTTCCAGATAGACTTCATGCGGATAGTCTTTTTTGAAATTATTGATAATCCGAATCAACCTTTCCATATCATAATCGGATCGGGTAATGTGATGTCCTCCGCCAAAATTTATCCAGGAAATTCTGTCGAAATAGAAGTTAAAATTCTTAACCACTACTTCAAGTGTCCGCTCTAGTGAATCACTGTTCAATTCGCAGAGATTATGAAAATGTAGTCCTGTGATACCGTCAAATGAATCAAGGTTATCTTTGAAATTTTTGAGGGTAATTCCCAATCTGGAATGTGGGGCGCAGGGATCGTATAATTTTGTTTTTACTTCCGAATGTTCGGGATTAATCCTTATCGCCGGTTGAATCCCTGTACCTATTAGTTTCTCCCTAAAATAATTCCATTGATTTGCCGAGTTAAAGCTGATGTGATCGGCAATTTTCAATAATTCCATGAAATCTCTCTCACTGTAAGCAGGGGCATATACATGAACTTCTCCCTTAAACTCTTCCTTCCCAAGTTTTGCTTCATTCAAAGAACTAGCTGTAACTCCGGGCAGATATTTTTTAATTAAAGGAAACAGACTCCACATAGCGAAGCCTTTCAGAGCCAACAGAATTTTAGCTCCCGTCGCACCTTGTACTTTGTTAATAATCTGAAGATTATCTTCTATGCGTGATTCATTGACTATATAGCAAGGTGTCTGTAAATCACGAAGTTGTTCTTCAGATAAATTTATTTTACCGAACTGTTCCATTCAACAATCTGCCAGGGTAAACCATATTTATTTAAATCGTCCATAAATGGGTCGGGATCAAATTGTTCCATATTGAATACCCCTTTATTTTTCCATTTTCCATCCAGCATCATTATGGCACCTATCATAGCCGGAACCCCAGTGGTATAAGATATTGCCTGAGCTTTAACCTCTTTATAGGTCTCTGCATGGTCGCATACGTTGAAAATAAATTTTTTTAGAAATTTACCATCTTTGATTCCTTCAATCACACAGCCTATACAGGTTTTGCCCGTATAATTCTCAGCAAGCGAACCCGGATCGGGCAACACAGCTTTCAGAAATTTCAACGGGACAATTTCCACTCCTTCATACATTACCGGATCAATTCGCGTCATACCCACATTTTCAAGAACTTTCAGATGCGTGAGATACTGTTCGCCAAATGTCATCCAGAATCGCATTCGTTTCAATCCTTTAAGATTTGCAGTCAACGATTCCATTTCTTCATGATACATCAAATACATCTCACGAGAACCAATCTCAGGAAAATCGAAAGATTGATGTACTGAAAGCGGATCGGTGCTCAGCCATTTTCCATTCTCCCAGTAACGACCACGTGAAGTCACTTCGCGAATATTTATTTCGGGATTGAAGTTGGTGGCAAAAGCCTTGCCATGACTTCCGGCATTACAATCGACAATATCCACATAATGAATTTCATCAAAAAGATGTTTCTGCATATACGCGCAAAAAACATTGGTTACACCAGGATCGAATCCGCTGCCCAGCAAGGCCATAATATCTTTTTTCGCAAATCTGTCATGATAAGCCCACTGCCATTTGTACTCAAACTTTGCTTCGTCGGGAGGTTCATAGTTTGCTGTATCAAGATAGTCAACTCCGGTTTCCAGGCATGCATCCATAATGGCAAGATCCTGATAGGGCAAAGCCAGATTAATTACCAAATCAGGCTTATGTTTTAATATCAATGCAGTGTTTTCTTTTAGATTGTCAGCATCCACCTGATCAATTTGGATATGTCTTCCGGTTTTCTCCTTAACCCGTTGAGCTATTTCATGGCATTTACGTATGGTCCTTGAAGCAAGCACAATCTCAGTGAAAACCCCGGGAAGCATAGCACATTTCTGAACGGTCACATTACTCACTCCACCGGCACCAATAATTAATACCTTCGCCATTATTTTTGAATTATATTTAAAATTTATAATTTGCGTTTACAAAGATAAACATGCTGAATGAATTGAAAAGGTGTTTTTTATCATAACTCCTATGAACGTTAATCTTAACTTATGGAAATTATTTCTGTTAAAAATCTTACCAAAGTTTATAAAAAGGGAAAAATCCTTGTACCTGCATTGAAAGATATCAACTTTGCTGTGATCCGTGGGGAATTTATAGCCATTATAGGTAAAAGTGGTTCAGGCAAATCAACCCTGCTAAATCTTATCGGAGGACTTGACACCCCATCGGCAGGGGACCTTATTGTAAATCAAAAAGCGTTGCATAATCTGAATCGCAGAGAACTTGCCAACCACAGAAAGTATACTGTGGGAATGATTTTTCAATCGTTTAATCTCATACCATCAAGAACAACTCAGGAAAATATTACCCTGGCATTAACTTTTGGCGGAATCCCACGGAAAGATCGCAATAGAAAAGCAAATGAACTTCTTACTATGGTTGGCCTTGAGGACAGGATAAAACATACTCCAACCGAAATTTCAGGCGGAGAAGCACAAAGAGTGGCTATAGCAAGGGCACTTGCCAATAATCCAGAGATTATTCTTGCCGATGAACCTACTGGTAATCTGGATACATCCACTTCAGCTGAAATAATGGAAATTCTTGTCAAATTAAATAAAGAGCAAGGCAAAACCATTGTAATGGTAACACACGACGAAGAAATGGCCGGAAAGGTAGCGGATAAAATAATCAGATTGAAGGATGGAAGGATGGTTTAAAGTATTTGTTAATTGGGAGGATAGAAGAAGGGAAGAATGTAAAAGCAAAACAAAAAAATAAAATATAACAAATGAATTATCTCGACCTGATACAAATGGGGTTTTCCAACCTCTGGCGGACAAAATTGCGCTCTGTTCTCACCATTCTTGGGGTTGTAATAGGCATTGGCGCGTTGTCATCAATGATATCCTTCGGAGTTGGTATGCAGAAAAATATCACAGATGCATTCAAGAAAAATGATTTGTTTACCAGTCTGAATGTTACAGCTAAAAACATAAATCTTGAAGAATTATCCTCAGGCAATATCGGTGATATTAAAGATAAACTTGAAAAGCCGGCTATTCCGCTCAATGATTCGGTTGTGAATATAATTCAAAAAATTCCCGGAGTAGCAGTAGCATTTCCTGAAATAGGTTTTCCGGTCAGGTTGAATTATAAAGGAAAAGAAACCAATGTAAGCCTAAGTGCGATACCTCTTGGAATGAAAGATTTTTATCCTTTTAATGAAATTAAGATTGGCAGTTTCTTTATGAGCGATAGTTCATTTCAGCTGATACTTAAAGAAAAAACCTTGAAAGAGCTGGGATTCAGGATTAAAACCAATAAAAACGATACGTCCACCAGCAATGGCAAATATATATTACTGGATGCTGACTCAGTAATTAAAAGCAGCATAGAAGTGATATCAAAGGATATAGATGTAAGAGGTATTTTGCGAAATCCTTTTATGGCATTGATGGGTGAACCCAAGCTTCCTTTCAGGGATACAGTGATTCCTTTTAAAATCTGTGGTATCATCGCGGAAAATGAGAATTTTGGATTTAATCGCTTTGGCGGTGGAGTATATATTCCGATAGAGACTTCAAGAAAAATACCAAAACTTGGATTTAACAACGTGTGGGATTTGTTGGGAAACAAAAAACAAGGAGATAACTATGGTTCGGTATATGTCAGGGTAAAAAATATAAAGCAAACGCAGTCGGTTGTTGATACGCTCAAACACAAAGGATTAAATGTTTTCGCACTCTCTGAACAACTTAAAGAAATCAAGCGGGCTTTTATGATTATGGATTCACTGCTCGGCGCTATCGGTCTGATTGCTTTGATTGTGGCTGCACTTGGAATCATTAATACCATGTTGATGTCGATTCTCGAAAGAACCCGGGAAATAGGAATAATGAAATCTATCGGGGGCAGCGAGGGTGAAATCAGGGTCATCTTTTTTGTGGAAGCAGCATCTATCGGCCTGATTGGAGCCATTTTTGGTTTAGGTCTGGGTTGGATAGTAACCCGTATAGCGAATGTGGTGATGAATACTCAGTTGCGGCCACAGGATTTGCAACCTGTTGATTTGTTCTCATTTCCACTTTGGTTAATCCTCGGGGCCATTGCTTTTTCGGTAATTATCAGTCTTGCAGCAGGCTTATATCCAGCTGCACGAGCGGCAAGGGTAGATCCGGTAAAAGCCCTGAGACATGATTGAAACGAAAATTTTTTACTTGAGGAATTGATGACTTCAGGGATCTATTTTACATCATTTTCACTAAATACAATGGCTTCGTACCTAAAAAGTTCCGCATCTTTCCATCCATCCCAGCCAATGCCAGCTTTATCCCTGGCACAATGTCCCAGGAATTCCTGGAGATTCCAACCTGTCTGGGTAGCCACCTGCGGTAAAAATGTGCCTGAGTTTGCCCCTTTTCGGATATAAATTCCGTCCCTTCCCAGTTTAATCTCGTCTGGCGAATTTATTTTTATCAGTGGCGTAAGCACAGAAATTTCAATTTCAATTTTCTTCAGTTCTTCAGGTGTTACAGGTGAAAACCGGTAATCACGTGTTGCGCTTGAAATGGTCATTTCCTGAACTACTTTATACAGGGGTGTTTCCTGACTGAAATTTCCGATACATCCACGCAATGCTCCCAACTTATGAAGACTGATAAATGCACCACAATTGGTTTTGATATTTTCGGTTAAGTCGTTATCTTTAATAACTGGAATTTTCCCGGTGGCTATGTAATCGCTCAGCGTAGTCCTTGCAATTTCAATCAGTTTTTTTTTATCGGTGACTGTCAGATTAAAATCACTCTCTTTTGCTTCATTCTTCGACTTTTTACTTACACCGGTGTTAGAATTCTCTTCGGTTACTGCAATAGCGTTATACCCTACAACTCTTGATTTATCACCGTAGTATTTCGTATCCCCCGAATTTTTATATAGGATTTGATTGTATCTAACACCTGTTTTATTTTCAGTAATATACAATAATGTTAAAACAGATGTCCAGCCACACATGCTGGTTGCCAATTCAGGAATACCTTCATTGTCATTTGATCGCAACACAGCTAAAAATTTGGTTGGATTATTTGTAAGCACAGCTTCATCCGTAGCTTTATCCACCTTAACAGCATCTTCATATTGGGGATAGTGCGAAAAATCAGTACTTATAACAAACAGGTTGTCATTATTAAAATAGGGTGTGAGAGCTTCAGCAATTTTTTTACAGGTATTTATATTTTGTGTAGCAATAACAATAGGTACGATTTTAAAATCAGTCTCCGTGATATGCTGAAGAAATGGTAATTCAACTTCCAGGCAATGTTCTCCCTGATGGGCATCCTGCCTGTACATGAAAACATCATTTTTATTTATAAGAAGGTTGGCAGTTTCCAAATCTACCTTAACAGTTCCGAGTGGGGTTTCATAATTTCCTTTATTATAGATCGAAGCGCCATCAAACATCGTCCGGTGACTGGACCCGATAACAAATATAATTTTATAATGCTTTCGCGGATTTATCTGGTTAAAAGCAGAAGCAGCAACAATTCCTGAGAAAATATAACCTGCATGTGGCGCTATAACTCCAAGAACTTCACCTGAAGTTTTGTTGGGTATAGCATCTGCAAATAATTTTATTAATTCGGCATTCAGTTCATCTGCTTTGCCAGGATAAAACTGACCGGCAACAACAGCTTTTCTGTTAATGAGTGTAGAGTTTTGCATGGAATTTTCAGTATTTGGTTGTGTTTTGCAGGATATTATGGTGAATAATTGCACCATACCTATTCCGATGATTCGAAATAATTTTGTAGTCATCACTACTCCTTTCAATTCAAATAATTCAATGAATTTTCAAAAAATTAGCTTAAAGTTAGTGATAAATGATCACCAACTTACAAAAAGTAAACCGGAATTTTTGTATATTTTGAGCACAATTTATTGAACCTTAAATTTAATTATTATGATTGTAGTAAACACTGATTTTATTCCCGGTAAAGAGATTGCTCAAACGCTTGGCATTGCACGGGGAAGTACTGTAAGAGCAAGGAATGTCGGACGTGATATTATGGCCGGTTTGAAAAACCTGGTAGGCGGCGAAGTATCAGAATATACCCAGCTGATGGCCGATTCAAGAGAACAGGCGATTCAACGAATGATTGCCGATGCTGAGAAACTTGGTGCTGATGCCGTAATCAATGTTCGATTTATGACTTCAAGTGTTATGACCGGCGCCTCAGAAATGCTGGCATATGGCACTGCAGTTAAACTCAAATAAATAATGCTATGGGTATTTTTATCCTCCCGGCTTTATTCTTTTTGGTGGCAGTGGTGATATTTGTATTGTTAATATACACCATTGCCAACCGGATTGACTCAAAAAGAAAAGAGAACTTTGAGAAAAGAGATTACTGAAAGTAAAAATTACGTTACATTTTGGTATGCAAAACGTTATACATGGAGTATAACATTAAATTTTTAAACCTTAAAGACAAATGACTGAAAAAATTTATCTTGGTGGATTACTTATGCTTTTTCTTTCAGCATTTATAATCCGGAATATTCTAACTTCTTTTTCTGTAAAACAATCCATCAGGGGGAGTTCTTTAAAACTTGCTTTCTCAATCATATTATCTACAATCATTTACCTGTTAATTAGTTTAAGATTATTTTCGGTTCAACTAACATGGGAAATTACTTTCGGATTTTCAAAATTCATTGTCATCAAGCCGATCGGATACTTACTGACCACATTTGGTTTTGTTACAGGAATTCTCACATTGGTAAAGATGCAAAATTCATGGAGGGTAGGAATAAGATATGACCAGAAAACTGATTTAATTACCACCGGAATCTTTAAAATAAGCCGGAATCCTTACTTCCTTTCCTACGACCTGTTTTTTTCAGGTTTTGTATTCATCTTTCCGTCATTAATCCTTATCATAGCTTTTCTAACACTGGCAATTATTTTTCACCTGATGATTCTGGAAGAAGAAAAATATCTGAAATCGGTTCATGGGGATTCATACGCAACATACACAAATAAAGTAAGTCGGTACATGTGCCTGAAATAAGAACCAATCTAATGATATTGTATTAATAAACATTACTAATAAATAACTAAGAAATTATGTCCGACTTTTGTTTTAGTGATTCCATTGTTCAGATTTCCGAAATTAAATTTAAATCTGGTTTTCGTATCTACCATTATATCAATAGTACTAACAGGAAATATGTTGATAAAATAATTTAAGTCTTACTTAATTATTTAAGTAAGTTACTAACTTTGCATCTGGGATGTGTTTGAAACTGTTTTTGTCAGTAATATTTTAATCATAAAATAAGATGAAAGATTTTTTTAAAATTCTGGATAAGAAAAAAATTATCATACCCGATGATGCTTTTTTTCTATTAAACTGTTGTAAAGGTTTTTCTGTTTTCGACACTGTAGAACAACTTGCAATTGCAGCTGTTAATGGTAAGGACAATAATTACTTTGAAGTAAAGTACGACATTCCGGGAAAGGGAGAATTCACAGAAGCGATAATTCATCGTGTAACCAATGGCATTTCGGCAAATTACACAGAGCCATATATGCGACGAAGGGACCCGGATACTATGGCAATTTCGGATGCGCTGCCTACCGATAAAGTTAAATTTAAAGATAAATTCGGATACGAATTTCAATCGCTCAGGAAAGAAACCTTTAACTGGCTGAAGGATCAGGAATTAAGTGTTTTTTTCTATTTTGCCGGCAGAGAAAATATTGGTGTAAGCGGAATGGCCATTGTTCCTTCAAATGCAGGTTTTTTTGCCATGGGATTAGCCATGCTGCAAAAAATAATACCCATGGGTGAGCTTCCAGACGAATACGTCATTGATTCGATTATTTATGTGGCTCCGGTATTTCGTCATACCCACTTCAACGGAAAACAAATTGTGGTACATGACCGTTCTGAAAATCTGCACGAAATCTTTTCTTATAATCTTTATCCCGGTCCGAGCGCCAAGAAAGGTTTGTATGGAGCCTTACTGAATAAAGGTGAAAAAGAGGGATGGGTTACCCTGCATTGTTCAACGGTACAGGTGGTAAGTCCGTACGATAACATTACAAATTTTATGCATGAAGGAGCTAGCGGAGGCGGCAAAAGTGAGATGTTGCAGAATATTATCAGGGAACCTAACGGACAGGTTTTGATTGGAGAAAACACGATTACAGGAGAAAAACGATTAATAAATCTGCCCATATTTTGCCTGTTCAATCCGGTTACAGATGATATGGCGCTCGCACACCCTTCGCTGCAGAAAGAAAACGGAAAACTTACCGTGCTGGATGCTGAAAACGCATGGTTCATCAGGGTAGACAGTATAACCGATTATGGTGACGAACCCTTTTTGGAAAAAACTACCATCAAAGCGAAGAAACCTTTGCTCTTTTTGAATATCAAAACAAATCCAGACAGTACTGCATTAATCTGGGATCATACCGAAGATGCACCGGGAAAAAGATGTCCCAATCCCAGGGTTATCCTTCCAAGAGATATTGTACCCAATGTTATCAATAATCCTGTAACTGTGGATGTTCGCAGTTTTGGGGTGCGTACCCCACCCTGTTCCAAAGAAAAACCCGATTATGGAATTATCGGTTTATTCCATATACTTCCTCCAGCACTTGCCTGGCTTTGGAGACTTGTTTCGCCACGGGGATATGGCAACCCAAGTATCATTGGCGGGAAAGGCATGGAATCTGAAGGAGTTGGTTCTTACTGGCCGTTTGCTACCGGTAAAATGGTTACCCATGCAAACATGCTGCTTGAACAGATTATTGATACCCCGCGAATGAGATACACACTGGTTCCCAATCAGCATATTGGTGCATGGAAAGTCGGATTTAAACCTCAGCTACTTATGCGTGAGTACCTTACACGCAGGGGAAATGCTAAGCTTAGAAGCGATCAGTATCAGGATGCAAGATGTTCGTTGCTTGGCTACGAACTGACCTATTTAACAATTGAAGGAGCCAAAATACCTTCCAGATTTCTTCAGGTATACAGACAGCCGGATGTTGGAACAGAAGGGTATGATGCCGGCGCTAAAATTCTTGCTGATTTCTTTAAAAAAGAGCTTCAACAGTTTCTTACTCCCGATTTATCAGCCATTGGAAAGAAAATAATTGAGGCATGCATGAACAATGCCGTTGTTGAAGATTACAACTCAATAATACCTATGCATTACAATTATTCTTTTCTTACCATCAAAGATTACGAATCACGAAATGGAATAATGACGGCCTAAAAACATTAAAATAGTAATGAAGTTGCATGATACAACGTCTCTGGATTATTTCAGATAGTATTATTATTCATGATTGAGCATCGTAGCAACAAATAAGAACCAGGAAAAATGTGGACGCATACCGAAGAAAGTCAGAAAAAAATAACCCCAGATATAGCGCTTGAATTTTTAAAAGATGGTAACAAAAGGTTTCTCAACAATCTGAAAATAAGCCGAAACCTGCTAAAACAGGTTAATCAGACTTCTGATGGGCAGTTCCCGTTCGCCACCATTTTGAGTTGCATCGATTCAAGAACATCTGCAGAATTTATTTTTGATCAGGGATTGGGTGATATTTTCAGTATTCGTATTGCAGGCAATATCCTTAACGAGGATATTCTGGGAAGCCTTGAATATGCCTGTAAAATTGCGAATTCGAAACTGATTGTCGTTCTTGGACATACAAGGTGTGCAGCGGTAATGAGAGCAATTGATAATTTTAAAATGGGTTATTTCACAGGACTGGTTGCAAAGTTGAAACCAGCCATTGAAGTTGAAAAGGAAATAATTACGGAAAGGAACGGACAAAATTATGCCTTTGTAACTAATGTAAGCGTTAATAATATAAAACATACCATCCAACAAATCAGGAAGAAAAGCAAGATTTTAAGAGATTTGGAAAAAAGAAAAGAAATAGGAATTGCAGGAGGATTATATGATGTTGAAACAGGCGAAGTGAGATTTTTTGAGCAACATGAATCTATAACCCAGGTATGATATAACAACATATTTCCTAAATTATCAGCACAATTATAAATCAATTTTTTCCTGCTGTTTACTTTTGACAGCTATTTTAGCCCCGGTAATTTTTCTTTGCCATTGATTTAAATTATTCAATACAGATAGATTCCTGATTTGGTTTTTAATGATATTATTTTACAAAACATCTTTGAAACATACATTTCTACATCTTTTAATTTTTTCTGGTAAATGTCAGATTCGTATTGGATTAAATGCTATTGTCAGGTAACAAGTCAATTGTAAAATTCAGACAAATATCATGTTCTGAAGTAATAAATTATCATACTTTCATGCAATAAATATCAAATAATTAACATGATGAATATAAAAAAAGTACCATTTCTGCTAGTATGCTTTATTATTGGCGGAACAACTGCCATTGCTCAGAATAAAGACAAAGCATTGTTCAGGGTAAATGAGCCAGGTTTTTATCAGAATACCATTCTGAAAGATAATCGCAAAGTCGAGGACCACTTAGCCCCTGTTAAAGTTGAAAAATCGTTTGTGGTAGATATGAGTGGTAAGGATTTGCCTGACAAACTTGCACTTTATAAAAATAACCAATGGCACAACCCGCCAATTTCACAGGGAAATACAGGCACATGCTGGTGTTTTTCGACCACTTCATTTTTTGAATCAGAAATCTACAGACTATATAAAAAAGAAGTTAAGCTTTCGGAAATGTATACTGTTTATTGGGAATATGTGGAAAAGACCCGCAGGTATATTCAGGAAAGAGGGAATTCATTATTTGATGAAGGTTCGGAGTCTAATGCCGTCGGACGCATATGGAAAAAATATGGTATTGTCCCCGAAACCGCATATACCGGCTTGATTAACGGCAGAAAGTATCATAATCATGAGGTAATGGTAAAAGAAATGCAAGGTTACCTGGAATCAATAAAAACCAGTTCGGCATGGAATGAAGAAGAAGCAATAAAAACCATACAATCAATCATGAATCATTATATGGGCAAACCACCTGCTGAGGTGATGGTCAATGGAAAAAATTATACACCGCTGCAATATCTTAAAGATTTTTTGCTTCTTAATCCTGATAATTATATAGACATTATCTCCTACATGCAGGAGCCATTTAATAGAAATGTGGAATACAAGGTTCCGGATAACTGGTGGCACGACTCTGCGTATTACAATATCCCTGTCAATATTTATATGGAAACATTGAAAAAAGCAATTCATAGTGGTTATACCATTGTCATTGGAGGAGATGTTTCCGAGCCCGGATTTGACCGCAAAACACAGTGTGCTCTTGTTCCGGATTTCGATATTCCTGTAAGTTATATCAACGATGATGCACGCCAATTCAGGTTCTCCAACGAAACCACCACAGATGATCATGGCATGCATGTAGTTGGCTATCTGATAAAAGATGGAAAAGAGTGGTTCCTCGTGAAAGATTCAGGTTCCGGTTCCCGAAACAACGATCCGAATGCTCCTGAGTTTGGTTATTATTTCTTCTCTGAAGACTATGTGAAACTGAAAATGATGGATTTCATGGTATACAAAGATGCTGTGAAAGACCTGTTACATAAGTAAAACTAATTACAATATCTGATTTACACGAAAATAGCATTAATGCAGCATTTTCGGATCTATGTATAGCATTCCTTAAAAACCGTGAGCTATTCTTTTTATTATGAAAGAAAAAACCCAAATTGAAATTAAGCTGATATTAAGTCATATTTTACCTGTACTGAGTTTGGTTTTGGCAGAATTTTTTATTAAAAGAGGTAATCTTCTTATCATATCTATAACCCAGACTATATTGATCATTTTGTTTTTATCCGGTTATTGGGAATTTTTCCGATTCATATTCAAATGGATTTTCTGTCTGACTGTAGAAATAATCCTAATTATTATGTCAGTAGCGTATTTCTTCAAAGAAGGATCTGAAAATTTAAGCCTTTTTTGGCAACTTATTTTAATTGTGCTTCAGGCATATTTGCTGATTCTGCTTGTCAAAATCATTTATATAATCTTCAAAAATGATAAAGAAAAGCTGGAAATCAGTTTTCCGTTCCATAATGGAAACTATCTCATAACTGATGGTGGAAATTCAAAAATTAGCCGTCTGATGAATTATCATTATCATTCAAAAATTCATAAAGAAAGAAACACAAACAAATCCATGTTATATGCTACCGATATTATCAAGTCAGGAAATAAATCAGGAAAATTTATTCCATCCGAAAATGATGAATATCCTGTTTTTGGAGAAAAATTGTATTGCCCCATTGATGGTACAGTCCTTAAAGTTGTAAACAATATTGAAGATAACAAAGCATTTTCAGGTAATTATCCTTACAATACAGGAAATACAATTGTCATAAAAAAGGATACCTATTATTGCCTGCTTGACCACCTGAAAAAAGGTAGTATTGTTGTAACAGAAGGTGATAATTTGCATAAGAATGATTTTGTAGCTGAAGCCGGTAATTCAGGCATGTCCGAACGACCTCACTTACATATGCAGGTTATGAAAAGTGATACAGATGATTACTGGAAAGGACTGGGAATATGTATCCAATTTAAAGGTAAAAACCTTTACAAAAACAGAACTATTCATATAGCAAATGATTAGTACTCATAAAGTATCCGGACTATTAATTTAACGTGAGTTCGATATAAATAAAATGTTCATAGATTTGATTTTCAATAGCCCCAGGTTTTAACCTGGGGTTTATAATGTTTAATAAATACATGAAATTTGCAAAATTTATTTATTTATAATAAAAATAAAAAATTTTGCAAATTTCATTCGGTAGGATCTATTCATATTCCCCTACCTGAAGGTAGGGGCTATTGAAAATTAAATATTTAAAATAAATATCTTATATCGAACTCACGTTAATTTATACATTTTATATTTTAAACTAATCCAAAACAAATAAGTGTGAAAAGAATAGCCATACATTACCTTAAAATACGCAACAGAAATGGATGACAATAATTCATGTTACCCCTGTCAAATGGGGAACTATAACATTTTCTCCCTTTTAAGCAGCACTTTCTTTGTTGAATCTTTCATCTTAATAACCATTTCTATATCATTTACTTTATCATCAATCAGTCCATTTATTACGATATCGCAATAACCTTCTAAATCCAAATTTGTATAATCCTTTCCATCGATAGATAATATCTGATCGCCAATGGAAATTCCTGCATTTAAAGCCGGTGAATTTTCGATAAGATAGACAACAACAAGGTTATTATCCTCCAATTTTGCACCAAATCCAAATGTATTAAGCTCATTAGCTATATCCTGGTTATTTTGTGGGTGCGCTTCCAGATATATTTTCTTGTTTGACCAATCAATAGTGACTATATAGTTTTTGAGCAATTCAGTGCCAATGGTTGATTCTCCTGTTTTTTTTAAGTCAACTATTTGTTTGTTTATAGGATAATTATCCAATAAAATATTTCCCGGCAATACTGTATATATAGTATCATTCTTTCCACCATATAATCCCAGACTTTTCATACCATATGATTTAATCACAGAATTGTCAATTTTTAAAAGTATTTCAGAGATTTTATCCGTAGATATGTCAATGTTTGAATCTGAACCATAATCAAAAACAACATTTTTAAAAACAATACCTTCAATATTGATATCAACAAGCGGTATACCTGTAAATTGATTTGAAAATTCTACGATTCCTGCTTTTTGCGGTATATTTAAAGTACCTATATTATTGGTAATGATAATTTTTTTGTTGAGCATATCGATCTGCCAGATTGACTTCTTCATTGAGTTTGCTCCAATTATGCCATCAATCTTTAAGCAAGATAGTTCCTTAATTTTTTTAAAGTCTGCAATTGCGGCCCCCTGTTTTAAATAAGTCAGGTTTCCAATAGACAGACTATCAAGTCTTGTAAATGTCATACTATCTTTGTTTCCTTGCGAATCGCTGCTTTCTACCATGCAATATACCCTGCATTTCAATTCTTTTGCCAAATCAGTAGAAATGACATTTGGTGCACCAGTGTCCAACATAAAATCATAATCCTGTCCGTTAATTTTAATTTTCAATAGTATTATTCCACCAACTACTTCAAATGAAGTTTCCTGAAGATATGCTCTCTCGGTGATATTCCCGCTCTTCAATAAATATATAACTTTTAAAGTATTACAACTCTGAAATATTAGTGCAATCACACTAAAAATAATTGCCTTTCTCATATTTATAGAATTTATAAGTTTTTATTACCAGAAATTTGTGAGTTTTTCGTACGACACATTTACGTTAAGCGCTCTGAAATTTACTCTTGTTTTTCAATCTGGTTTTGTTTTAAGTTATTAAAAATCAAAATAATGTTCAACTTTCATAAAAGTACAAAACATTTTTCAAAAGCAAGTACAACCAGAATCTATCAAAGCCACTGTCTAATTTATAATTCCCCAACTGGAATATTTTTTTTTGAAATTTTATTTTCTACTTTCGTTCATTAATCGATTGACAATTGCATAAATTCAATTTAAAACATAAATTGCTTTGTCTTCGATTTAAACTGATTCTACCCTAACATATATGGTGAGCTTTGATCTTATACTGGTTTTCATAGTTATCATTTTTATTCTTGTTTCACTATATAATGAATTACTTGGCGCTTCTTTAACCTTCCTCATTGCCATAATCGTTCTAGGTATTTTTGGAATTCTTACCCCTCATGAAATTATCAACGGTTTTGCTAATGAGCAGGTAGCAGTTGTTATTATGCTTCTTTTGTTGGGAGATACTATCCGTAAAACCGAAGTCATTGAAAATGCTTTCGACAGGCTTTTCAGAAATGCGAAAAATTATCACGGATTTCAAAGCAGAATGATGCTGATTGTAGCATCTTTTTCAGCCTTTTTGAATAACACCCCGCTTGTAGCCGTAATGATGCCCTATGTCAATAACTGGTGCAAGCGTAACAATATTTCGCCTTCCAAATTTCTTATACCTTTATCGTATGCTGCTATTCTCGGCGGACAGGTCACACTGATTGGCACATCCACAAACCTGATTGTTAACGGACTGGTAACGGAACAAACCATTGCCCCTGAATTAAAGTCTTTGCAGATGTTCGATTTCATTTATGTTGGGATACCCATGGTAATTCTCGGTTTCTTTTACCTGAGGTTTCTGGGAGATAAGTTGCTTCCCTCAAAAGCGCCTATTTATGAAAAATTTTCAACCAGCTCGCGACAATATGTCATTGAATCGAAGATCAGGAATAATTCCAATCTTATTGGAAAAACCATTCTGGAGGCGGGTCTTAAAGATCTTAAGGGGCTATACCTGTTGGAAATTTTAAGACATTCATTTCATGTATCCCCGGTTTCTGATGATATCATTATTGAAAAAGGGGATACATTGCTATTTGCCGGTGAGACAGAAAATATCGCAGAACTCATCGGATCAAATTCAGGACTGGTATTACCGCAGGTTGGAATGATGTCGAAGCTGAAACGAACAGAGGTTGTGGAGATTGTGGTTTCGCAAAACTCGACGATAATTAACAGAACAGTAAGAGAAATAAATTTCAGGGGAAAATATGATGCTGCTATTATAGCTGTGCATCGGAACGGGGAAACCATTGAGGGTAAAATCGATAACATTGAATTGAAAGCAGGTGATGTCCTGCTTTTATTTGCCGGTGAAGATTTTAACAGCCGTACCTCTAATTCCAGAGATTTTTATTTTATGACCAAAATCCGGCATTATACAAAACTGGAATGGTGGAAAATTACTACCCTTCTGGGTGGAACTTTCCTTGCAATTTTGCTTTCAGCCCTGCATGTAACCTCGCTCTTCATGGCTTTACTTATATTGCTTCTGGTATCTATGGCCATGAAAATTACCAATCCTAAAGAGTTGCCATCGAGTATCGATTATAATCTGGCACTGATTATTGTTCTATCGCTTGCCTTAGGAACAGCCATGATAAAATCGGGCGCAGCGGTATTGCTGGCCAACTTTCTGATTAACATTTTTATGCCAATGGGAAAAGTAGGTCTGCTATTTGGTGTATATTTTATCACAGCTATTCTGGCGGCATATATAACCAATAAGGCAGCGGTCGGTATTATTTTCCCGATTGCCATTACCATTGCGCACAACCTTGAAATAAATCCATTACCTTTTGCCCTGACCGTAGCCTATGCTGCAGCAGCAAATTTTATGACTCCTATCGGCTATCAGACCAATTTAATGGTATATGGCCCCGGAGGTTACTCTTTCAAAGATTTTTTCAAAATCGGAGCTCCTTTAACCTTCATTTATATGGTGGTCACGGTGGTTATTCTTTCTCTTGTTTACTTTTAACAGAATTCCTGTATGATGATTGAAAAGTTGATACTGTCGGCAATTAATGCTGCTTTGGAAGCGGGAATTCAAATCATCCGTATTTACAAATCAGAAAATATTAATGTGACCTCAAAGGAGGACAACACTCCTGTAACCATTGCAGATATTAAATCACACGAAATTATTATAAAAAGTCTGGAAAATACGGCACTGCCATTGCTGAGCGAAGAAGCAGCCAATATTCCATTTTCCAAGCGAAACAAATGGGACTATTATTGGCTTGTGGATCCATTGGACGGAACTAAGGAATTCATCAAAAGAAATAATGAATTCTCGGTAAATATTGCCTTGATGCATAAAAATATTCCGGTGGCAGGAATCATCTATTCCCCTTTTTATCATGATCTATACTTTTCTATCCCCGAAAAAGGTACCTACAAAATCAACTGTGCCGCTTTTATTAATGACCTTAAATATCATCTGTCAGTTTTACCGGAAAATGCAATTAAGCTTCACCCAAATACTAACAGGACTGACTTAACTGTGATATCAAGTAAAAGCCATAAATCCACAGAAGTCAAGAAATATGTTTCAGAACTTAAAAAAGAATGGTCTGAAGTACGGGTAATTTCCAAAGGCAGTGCGCTTAAGTTCGGTTTAATTGCGGAAGGAGTAGGTGACGTATATCCCAGATTTGGCCCAACAATGGAATGGGATGTAGCGGCAGGACAGGCTATTTTAAATGAGCTGGGATTTTCTGTTGTCGATGCATTTTCAGGGAAACCGCTTGCTTATAACAAACCCGATTTAAAAAACCCGTGGTTTATAGCAAAAAACAGCAGGCTTTGAACCTGCTGTTTCTGAATTCATTTAATCGACAAGTTTTACACCCCCGTAATTGGTATTTATGGTAACTGTAGCCTTGCTATTCTGATTGCTTCCAATTTTCCCGTTTACTTTCTGTTCATTATTTTCATTAAATCTATTTACCCTTGCATTATCGGGATAACTAATCTTTGCATATTTTGCATAGCCGTCAAGGGTATAGGAAGCATTCGGATCAATTGCCAATGTATAATTTCCGTAACTTGAAGTGACTTTAATGCTTTCGAACCCTGCAGGTATTCGATTCACATGCACATCGGTATACTTTGTTTCGGTAAGAATTTTGTTACTCACTTCATCGGCTTTATAGTTTGAATAGGCAGAAGTGGCAACGAGATTGGTAATTTTTCCGAGACGATAGGTGTCATATTTTGATTCGGTAACCATTGATGTTCCTTTGGTGATATAGATTTTTGAATATCTGCTCAGGATTACAAGCGCTTTTGAATCTTCAACCTCAATCTTGGAATACTTGATATCAAATTTTGTCCATGCAACTTCTTGAATATCAGCATTTGAATATCCAAGTATTATCTGGGTAAGCGGTTTTACATCGTTATGTAAAATTTTGTTTGCTTTCAGATTTCCATATTTGATGTCAATCGTTGATGTTGATGTTAGCTCATTAATAAATACATTTCCGTATTTGTTGGCCAAATCTAACGGTACATTCTTAGGCATCATCACCGAATAATAGATATCAATAAGTTTATCGTTGTCATTGTGAAAAAATTTGCCAAAGTTTTCATCAAATTCGGTTTTAACATTAATTAAATTCCCCGATTCAGAAAAATCAATATGAATCTGGTCGAATAATTTTTGAGCCTTCTCTTCATTTGAAGTTTTTACAGTAATTGTAACGTCAACAGATATTGAATTCTTTTCCCAGTTTTTTATATCAATATTTCCATATTTATTATCCAATTGTAACCTGGTATCTTTATTGACGCTATACTCCTTTTGAAATTTCTTTGTAAACTGTCCTTCATCTGCAAATACCAAAGAAAATACAACCATTTGAAGAAGTGTAGTTACAAGATATTTTCTGAAATTTAAAGTTTTCATTTGTTGCTATTTTAATCCGTTAAATACAATTTTTATTTGTTTGTTTCTGAATTTGATCCAGAATTTCCAGTTTCGTCTGGTAATTAATTACCAGAGCGTTAATCACGCGTTCATCACCCGGATTTTCCTTAAGATCATTTTTTATGGATTCGAACGATTTATTCAACTCTTTGAAACAGGAAGAAAGATTTTTTTTCTGAACAGGACATTTCTTGAGCGATGAATTAAGGGCCTGAAGGTTCTTGTCTATCTGATTCTGATAATAGACTTCTATTTCCTTTATTTCAGTCGACGGACTGATAGAAATGTCTTTCTCAGAAAGCGGAGACTTACGAAGCAGCGCAACAGTTACCACCAGAAGTATTATTGCAGCAACTGCAGCAACATGGGTAAGCGTTTTGATCAATTTGTCGCGTTTCCGATGGGTTTGCCTTTCATCAAGCTTTTCCAGTAACTTTCCGAAATGATTTGAAGAAGGCTCTTCAGAATTAAACGCTTCCGAATTTTCCCTGATTATTTCTTCAAGCTTTTTCATTTCACTAGTTATTATTCAATAATTCAATCAATTTTTTTTTGGCCCTTGTCAATTGCGATCTAGAGCTGGACTCACTGATATTGAGTATTTGTCCGATTTCTTCATGGTCGTAACCTTCGATTAAGTAAAGCGACAAAACAATTCTGTATCCGTCGGCTAACTGTGTTATTGCCTGCTTAATTCGATTTAGCTGAATACTTACACTATCTGCATTGTCAATGAACATCTCATTTTCAACTTCTTCCTCTCTGATTCTATCATCAAGTTCCTCAAAAATCAGCTTATGGCTTCTTTTAAAATCTATCGATTTGTTAACTACAATCTTTTTAAGCCAGGCGCCAAAACTTACTTCTCCCCTGTAGGTTTCTATCTTTGTGAATGCAGTAAGAAAAGCCTCCTGCATGATATCCTCAGCTTCGGCAGGTATGTTGACAATTCGAAGAGTTGCATTATACATCGATTTGTAGTATAGTTTGTAAATCTCAAATTGTGCAGTCTGATCCTGCTTTCTGCATCGTTCTATCAGGTCCTGATGTATATTCTTATACTTTTCTTTACTGAAATCCATAAAAACCAATTAAAGGACGACTTAATAAAATAAATGCTGCATATGCAGATTAATTTATGCAGCAATTTACACAGAATTAGTTATTTTGCAATGCGTTTACCTGGCAGAAGCAAAATTCAGTTTGTAATTAATCCCGGCAAAAATCCATCTTCCCGGCTGGACAACAGGGCCAAAATCTCGATAGGATGTATTTAAAAGATTTTCAATTTCCAGGTATATTTCAATGAATTTTGGTTTCCAGTCGATTCTTGCATTTGCCAGAAAAAAAGTTTTATAATCCTGTTCGGTATTCATATAGGTATAGGTACCATTCCTGTGTTGCAGCGTGAAATTCCAGTCAAGACTGAGTGATTTATAAAGTTTGTTACTAATACGGGCAGTTACTTTGTGTTTCAAATAATCAAGAGCATAGGCAGAAATGTATTCATTACTGTTTTTATAGGTATTAATGTAACTATAATCAATATAGAGATAATTAACCGGGCTGATATCACTGGTATTAAGTCTTGCATTTAGTTCAACACCATAGGTGTTAAGCCGGGTGTAGTTTCGGGTAGTATATTTCGTATCCTCCGGCAATTTTACCCAGTCAATGATGTCCCTGCCAAATCTGTTGAAACCGGAAATCCGGAAATTCATCCGGTTGAAATTCATTTTGTAACCTCCCTCCAGAGTGACAGCTTTTTCAGGTTTCAGGTCGGGATTCCCGATATTCGTGGGCCCATTGTAATACAAATCGGTAAAAGTTGGCAAACGTAATGATTGATTTACTGAAAAATAGAGTTTGTTTTTGCTTTTAAACATCTTGCTGATTTCTCCACCCAAAAAAACGTTGAACCCGTCTGTCTTATAATAACTGCCCAATACTCCGCCCGACAAATAAAAAGATTTAATCCTTTTGGTATGTTCGGCAAAAATATTATATCCATCGCGTTCATCACTTCTGGTAAATTGTCCTCTTTCCTCTCCGGGAGCTTGTATTGGTGAATTCATTAATGTACCCAGTACATTGCTGTAAATATGATCCCTGTGATATTCAATTCCTATGGAAGAAATTCCAAATTTTGACGGAATAATTGTATTCAGGCCCGAAATCAGTACATCTGTTAAGTGATAATTGTGTCCCGGATAATAATTTGACTGAGCATACACACCAGGTCTATATTCCGCAGTATCATTCCCACGAATATAAAATCCGTTAGTATATTTATATTGATCTTCTCTGAAAAGTTCAAATCTGTCATGATGGCGGCGCCAGGAAAAATAAAAATTAGTTTTAATTATATTCCCCGTCGAGTAATTCAATCCAAGAAAATTACTTCTAACCTGTTCAAATTGATCTGGATATGCGGATGAATAGAAACTGTTTGCACCGAAGGCTTTATTCAAATAACCCGCCTGAACTTCAATATTTCCAAATTGTGTTTGAAGAATACCTTTATAATAACCTGTATAGCACAAAAAATCTGTATTACTGATATAACCGGTTGTACCGGTTCGTGAAAATGAAATAAAATTAGATAAGTTTTTAGTTGAATATTGGGCTGAAATATCAGCGCTATAATAATTATGTGCACCTGCCTTTAATGACAGTCCAAGACTCTTCTCCTTTCCTGATTTGGTAATAATATTTACTGCACCGCTAAATGCATTGGCGCCATATACCCTTGAACCAGGGCCTTCGAGTATCTCAATCCTGTCTATGCTTTGTAAATCGAATGGTAAATTCAGGTTGTGATGACCTGTTTGTGGGTCATTGTAAGGAATACCGTTAATTAATATCAATGTCTGATCAAAAGACCCGCCCCTGATTCCGATATCTGCCTGTACTCCAAGAACACCTCTTTGCCTGAGATCAACTCCGGGTAAATATTCTAACAGATCGTTTAAGGATTGCGCGGGCGCAGAACTAATTTCGTTATTGGATACTACTGTAACTAATCTCGCAATGTTGGAATAGATACCCGGCGTTCGTTGACCGGTTATCTCTACCTCCTCCAAATCAACTTTTTGTGGAACATATATCGTATCATTCTGAGCATTTACAGGTTTTTCGCGATTAAGAAGGGTATACGTTACCAGGAGGGTACATATCTTTATTATCCGCTTCATACTTGCAAATGCAGCGAATTTTTTCCTGCTCCAGCTTCTGAAATATATATCAATTTTCTGATGTTGATTTTTGGGATTCATAGGTGGATTTTTGTAAAATGGTAAATTTATTTCAATAAGTTTAAAAGTACATGAATAAAAAAGAATTATTTTTTTAAATAATTTTAAGGCATTTTAAGATAATATTTGCTATGAAAATAGCGGTTAAAAAACGGTCAGTCAATTTCTTAATCTCTTTCAGCATTTGCAAGGGTTTTGGGTTTTTATAGCTAACATTAAAACATATCCCTCAGGCAGTAATAAATTTCATTTTAATCATTACTAAAAACCGTACCATGTAAGTACTTGTTTGTAAAATGAGACAAAAAAAATTTGTATTAAAAAATTAGTTTTATATTTTTGTTACCAAATCCTGTATAGTATTAAATAAATCATTAAAAAATTAGGAACATGAAAAAGTTAAGTTTGTTGCTTGTATCAGTCGCTCTTTTTAGTTTTGTTTCATTAAACTCATGCAAACAAGCCAG
Source organism: uncultured Bacteroidales bacterium (assembly GCA_963781805.1). Lineage (GTDB taxonomy): Bacteria > Bacteroidota > Bacteroidia > Bacteroidales > UBA10428 > JAFGPL01. The sequence goes on along the minus strand of CAWAHF010000004.1, from coordinate 5,749,195 downwards.
TAAACCCGCTGCAGAATCTGAAGAAGTTATGGAAGAAGCTCCTGCTACAGAAGATACAACTATGGCCGCTGACACCAGTGCCATGGAAGAAGCAGCTCCAGCTGAAGAACCAGCTGCTGAATAAGCAAAAAGAAAATGCGACCTTAAAAGCAGGAGTTATCCTGCTTTTTTTATTTCTAATATTTTAGGCTTCATAGAGCAGATTGTTGAATTATTTCTGTAGTCTGTAATTGGCGCTTTTATGGTTATATATTTACGCTCCCCGGTTTGAGATAAAAATCCTGTTTAGTATTTTTTCATTACTGACCGGTTAAATATATATAAATTCTCGAAATGCCTGTTTTTATTACGTCCCTAAAGGGACTTATAACTATAGGTCATTTTTGTTCTACCGATATTACATCCCTAACGGGACTGTCCCGATAGGGACAAGCTATTGGCAGACATAAAGTTAAAATCTGTATGTAAGTCCCTTTAGGGACGTAATATTATTTTTCGTTCAATAATTATTTTTTTATTGATTCTGTTTTTTTTTATAAAAAAGTTGTTAATTTTGACCAATTGGTTAAACTATTTGGTTATACCATTTGATTAAATTAATAAATTAGAATATTAATGACTTCGCATCCACCTGATACAGAGAATAGAATACTTGAAGCTGCCAAAAAAGTCTTTATTGAAAAAGGGCTGGAAGGTGCAAGAATGCAGGAAATTGCTGATGAAGCAAAAATTAATAAGTCATTATTGCATTATTATTACCGCACAAAAGAAAGATTATTCTCTGCTGTTTTTCAATTTGCAATTTCCAGGTTTGTTCCAAAAATTGAGGAAATTTTTACATCTGATATGAACATATTTGATAAAATAAACCTTATTATAGAGCAATACATTACCATGCTCAGTAAAAACCAGTTTATCCCGATTTTTGTTCTGCATGAAATCAACCGGCATCCTGACAGAGTGGTAAACATAATGGCTTCTGCAGGTATTCGTCCGCAATTATTAGTCGATCAGATTGAAAATGAAATAAAGAAAGGAGTTATACGGCCTGTCTCCGCACAAAATCTAATTATAAATATTATTTCATTGTGCGTATTTCCTTTTGCTGCAAGACCTTTAATTCAAAGGCTCTTCTTTGAAAATGATAAGAAAGCCTATGCTGTATTTTTGGAAAACAGGAAAAAAGAAGTTTCAAGTTTTATAATAAATGCTATTAAAGTCTGAGATATGAAAAAGTCAATATTCTTCCTTCTATTGATTACATATAATCTTATAGCCAAATCGCAGGATACCATCAATATATGGAACTGTTTTCAACAGGCAGAAATCCATCATCCCCTGTTCAGACAGCAGGAGATAAATGACAAATCCTCCGAACTTGACCGATTGAATATAACAAAATCGTGGTTTCCTTCGGTATCGCTAGATGGTCAGGCAACATACCAGTCGGATGTTGTAGGCTTCGGGAACTTTACCTCCCCTCACGACCAATACAAAATATATCTTGATATCAATCAGCAATTGTATGACGGTGGCATTTCAAAAAGCAGAAAAAACATGGAAGAATCGAATCTGGATATCAATCAGCAAAAGGTTAAGCTTGAATTTCATGATATTAAGTCACAAGTGAGTTCTGTCTTTTTCTCCATCTTAAATCTAAAGAAAAACCTTAAGCTGCTTTCTCTTTCGCATGAAGAGCTTACCGATAAATTAAAGACCATACTGGTTGGCATAAAAAATGGTGTCTTACTCCCTGAAAATGAATATGTACTGAAGGCTGAAATACTTAAAATTGAACAACAAAAAGATCAACTTATGTACAGAATATCTGCAAACGTTGAAATCCTGAATAAGCTTACAGGTTTCGATGTTACAGACAAGAATATATTTGCAATTCCCTATGATGCGGAAATTTCAGACAGTATATCTGACAGACCTGAAATACAACTTTTTGAATATCAAAAAAGGCTGATTGATAATAAAATTGATTTGACTAAAAGCATGATCAGACCTAAAGTTTTTGCCTTTACCCAGGCAGGTTATGGAAAACCCGGTTTAAATATGTTAAATAATAAGTTTGAAACCTATTATATAGCTGGAATTGGAATGAATTGGAATCTGATTGATTGGGGAGAAACAAGAAATAAAATTAAAATAGATGACCTGCAAAAAGAAACTATCGATTTGAATAAAAATAATTTCAACAGAAATATATCCATCGCTATGAAAAACGAACTGGCAAACGTTGATTATTATAAATCTGCCATAATTAAAGACAAAGAAATGGTGGAATTGAGAGGCAAGATTAAAGAGAATGCCTACACAAAACTGCAAAACGGAACCATTACAGCTACAGATTACCTTACCGAATCCAATGCTGAATTATCCTCCAGGCTTCAGTTGGAGACGGATAAAATATTACTGGTTCAGTCAATTATTAATTATCAGTTAATAAAAGGAGATATTTAACCATGAAATGCAACAAGATTTTTCATTTTAGTTATGTGGTTTTTTTAACCCTTATATTGATTTCATCATGCAACAACGGAGATAAGAACGCAGATGCCTATGGCAATTTTGAATCGGATGAAATTATTGTATCTGCACAAAATACAGGTGAACTCATTACGTTCGATGCCGAAGAAGGAAATCATCTCGGGATTGGTGATATGGTGGGATACATTGATTCGGTTCCTCTTGTATTGCAACGAAACCAGCTGATGGCCCAAAAAAACACACTCATCGCAAAGCGCGATAATATTCGTTCCCAGGCTGATGTTCAGTCCGAACAGATTAAGAACCTGGAACGTGAAACTACGCGAATGGAAAATCTCTACAAAGGAAATGCAGCCACAAACAAACAGTATGAGGATATGAAAGGCAATCTGGATGTCGCAAAAACACAGTTGCAATCGATAGAAACACAGTTTCAATCGGTACTTGCGGAAAGCAAGGTAATTGATGCCCAGTTAAAAGTTCTCGAAAACCAGGTAAGCAAATGTAAAATTGTTAATCCTGTAAAGGGAGTGGTCATTGAAAAATACGTAAACCGGGGTGAACTGGTAACGGTTGGAAAGGCGCTGTACAAAATTGCAAATCTCGATGAAATGGAACTGAAGGTTTATGTAAGCGGGGATCAGCTTTCCTCCATAAAAATCGACGACACCGCCAGTGTTTTCATCGACCGGGAAGAAGGAAAAATGATGAAATTCCCGGGCAGGGTATCCTGGATATCTTCCGAAGTGGAATTTACTCCTAAAATTATACAAACCAAAGAAGAGAGGGTAAATATGGTATATGGTGTTAAACTTAAAGTTAAGAACGATGGTTCCATTAAGATTGGCATGCCTGGCGAGGTTAAATTCAAATCAACTAATGAATAGACTATGAGAATACATTGCATATTTCACGAAACATTTGAGGGACTTGGATGCATAAAAAGCTGGATAAAACAAAAGGGACATCAGGTCACTGAGACAAGAACTTTTCTTTTTGAACCTTACCCGGAAACAGACGATTTTGACTGGCTTATTATCATGGGTGGTGCCCTGAGTATTAATGAAGAAGATAAATTTCCCTGGCTTAAAATTGAAAAAAATTTCATACACCGCACCATTGATGCTGATAAAATTGTTCTGGGAATATGTTTTGGAGCACAGCTAATTGCCGAAGCGCTTGGGAGCAAAATTTACAAGAATAAATACCAGGAGATAGGATGGTTTCCGGTTAAAATTCATAAAAATAACCTGCCTTCAGAATTAAAGTCCATACCCGAATCTCTGACTGTTTTTCACTGGCACGGTGATACCTTTGACCTGCCTCAGAACGTTATTCATATTGCCGAATCAGTGGCCACCCCAAATCAGGCTTTCCTTTACAAGGAAAAAGTTTTAGCGCTTCAATTTCATTTTGAAATGGATGAAAAGGCAATAAATATGATGCTTGATCACACGGGAAATAAGCTTTTAAAAGACAGGTATGTACAATTGGTTGATGAAATAGTCGCCGGCAAACAATTTATTGAAAAAAACAACCGGATTATGTTTATGATTCTGGATTATCTTGAGGGAAGTATGAAAGGCTGAGGTCACCTTCACTAAAGTTTCGGTGACCGATGGCGGAGAGCAAGGAGAAATTAAAGGAACAAATGAATTTTACAATTTATAATTATGAAAGAATAGTATCTGATGGCATGTTTTGTTTATAAAAGCGAAAGAGTCATTCCGAACTTGATTCGGAACCCTGAAAGGCTCAGCGAAGCTAATCTCGTTAATCATAGAGAGACCCTGAATCAAGTTCAGGGTGACAATCTGCTAATAAGATTAACACAATGCTAGAATAAAACCTTAGCCTAATAAAAAACCATGATCGAACTCAGCAACATATCAAAATCTTTCGGCAACATAAAGGCACTTAGAAATATTTCTTTGAATATTCCTGAAAAGAAAATCTTCGGCTTTATTGGTCCCGACGGGGCAGGAAAAACAACATTATTCAGGCTGATTACCACCCTAATGCTGCCGGATCAGGGCACCGTTACCGTAAATGGCTTTGATACTGTAAAAGATTATAAGAAAATCAGGAAGTTCACCGGGTATATGCCCGGAAGATTCTCATTGTACCTTGATTTAACCGTTGAGGAGAATCTGAATTTCTATGCCACCATTTTCAATACCTCATTGGCTGAGAATTATAACATCATAAAAGGTGTTTATTCACAAATTGAGCCTTTTAAGAAACGGCCAGCCGGAAAACTTTCGGGTGGTATGAAACAGAAACTCGCTCTTTCTTGTGCCCTTATTCATAACCCGGAAATATTGATACTTGATGAACCAACTACCGGAGTAGATGCGGTATCGAGAAAAGAATTCTGGGAACTTTTAGCCGAATTACGCAACAAAGGAATGACCATCATCGTTTCCACACCCTATATGGATGAAGCTGAAAAATGCGATGAAATTGCTTTGATTCATAAGGGAAAAATACTGGAAGTCGATGAGCCCAAAAAGGTGGTGACCAGTTTCAAAGGATATCTCTATTCGGTCACAGGAGATAATTTCTATAAACTGATTGAAGATCTCCGGAATTTTGATGATAAAACTTCAGCCTATCTGTTTGGCCAGTCCATTCATTTGAGCCTTGATAAAAAACAGGATGAAAAAATCCTGCAGGATTACCTGGTGAAACTCGGGCATAAGGATATCAGGATAATGCCTATAAAACCTTTGATTGAAGATTGTTTTATTGCAGCCATGGAAACCTCAGGAAAAGAAAGGCTGGCAGAAGCATGAATCCTTCGGATAAAATAATTGAGGTAAAAAACATGGTGAAGAAATTCGGAAACTTCACTGCAAACGATAACCTGACGTTTGATGTTTACCGGGGAGAAATTTTCGGTTTTCTGGGGGCTAACGGCGCCGGTAAGACTACTGCCATCAAAATCCTTAGCGGATTATCATTTCCAACTTCAGGAAAAATAATGGTTGCCGGATACGATGTGTATACCCAACGCGAAAAAATTAAAAAAAACATTGGCTATATGAGCCAGAAATTTTCGCTGTATGAAGATCTTACCGTGAAGGAAAATATTCGCTTTTATGCGGGTATATACGGTATTTCAAATAAAAAAATTGAAAGCAAAACCAATCAGCTGCTCGAAAGACTAAACCTCACTGAAGCCGGGGACACGCTTGTAAGAGAAATACCGCTCGGATGGAAACAGAAGCTGGCATTTTCGGTGGCTGTTTTTCATGATCCTGAACTTGTTTTTCTGGATGAACCCACAGGTGGTGTTGATCCCATTGCCCGAAGACAATTCTGGGAGCTGATTTATGAGTCGGCCAATAAGGGTGTTACCATATTTGTAACAACACATTACATGGATGAAGCCGAATATTGCCATCGTGTTTCCATCATGTCCGAAGGAAGAATTGAAGCGCTTGATACTCCTGAGAATTTAAAGAAGACTTATCAGGCAAAAGATATAAATGAAGTGTTTGTAAAAATTGCAAGAAATAACTGATATGAACAGACCATTTGCAGCCCTGTTCGACATGGACGGAGTGCTTGTGGATAACCACGAGTTCCATTTCAAAGCATGGACGCTGTTTTGTGAAATACATCAATTGCCTGTAAGCAGGGAAAAGTTTTTGAAGGTATTCGGCGGTTCAAGCCGCGAAAACCTGGAAGGTTTTTTCGGCAGAAAGCTTTCAGATGCAGAGATCACCAACTATTCAGACGAAAAGGAAGAAATCTACCGGCAAATTTATAAGCCCCACTTAAAACCGGTTAAAGGATTGCCCGAATTGCTTAAAAAACTTAAATCACTCAGGATTGATATGGCCATCGCTACTTCCGCTTCTCTCGAAAATGCTGAATTTGTTATACAGGAAGGTAATCTCCAAACCTATTTTAAGGTCATTGTACATGACAGGATAATCATCAACAATAAACCTCATCCGGAAGTATTTCTGAAAGCTGCTGAATTGTTAGGATACGAGCCAAATCGTTGTATTGCTTTTGAAGATTCGCTGAAGGGAATTGAATCGGCCAAAAGTGCAGGCATGAAAGTAGTTGGTCTGGCCACCACCAATCCACCTGAGATAATTAGACACACAGACCTTGTAATCGATGATTTCACACATCTGGAACCTGAACAACTCTATAAATTATTAGACCAATAAATGAGGAACCTGAGATGAAGAATTTACTTGGATTTATTAAAAAAGAGTTTCTGCATATACTCAGAGATTCCCGAACCCTGGTCATTCTTTTCGGCCTGCCTGTTGCACAAATTCTGATATTTGGATTTGTTATCCGGAATGAAATACAGAATGTGAAGATTGCTGTCCTCGACCATTCGAAAGATGAAGTCACGTTGGAACTCACCAACAAAATAGTGTCTTCGGGTTTTTTCGATCTTTATAAAAACATAAGCACAAACCAGGAAATTGAAGATATTTTTAAACAGGGAAAGGTAAAGGAGGTCATTATATTTGAAGACAATTTTGCATCTAAGTTAGAAAGAGAAGGAACTGCAGCGGTGCAAATCATTGCCGATGCCTCGGACCCGAACTCGGCAAGCCTGGTGGTTAACTATACCCAGGGGATTCTATTCGATTATATTAAAAAAATTAATAAAGATTTTATTCCGCCATTGAAAATCGTTCCGGAAGTAAGAATGATGTTTAATCCCAATTTGAAAAGCGCCTTTATGTTTGTTCCCGGAACCATGGCATTAATCCTTATGCTGGTTTCAGCCATGATGACCTCCATCTCCATTGCACGTGAAAAAGAAACCGGCACCATGGAGGTACTGCTGGTCTCACCTCTCAGACCTATTCAGATAATCGTTGGCAAGGTAATGCCATACGTTATCCTGTCGTGCATTAATGCTGTTGTTATAATTGCGCTTGGTTATTTTGTTTTTGGTTTGCCTATAAAAGGTAACCTGATTTTACTGTTTGCAGAAACAATTTTGTTTATTTCCCTGGCGCTTTCGCTGGGTATACTCATCTCCACTGTTTCCAACAGTCAGCAGGTGGCCATGTTTATATCCATGTTGGGCTTAATGCTCCCTACCCTGCTGTTATCAGGTTTTATCTTCCCGGTTGAAAATATGCCGAAAATACTGCAATGGATTACTGCTATTGTACCGCCAAAATATTTTATAGAGATTTTGCGAAGCATCATGCTGAAAGGAACCACCTTCCTGAACATCTGGAAACAAACGGTTGTGCTTATTGGCATGACAGGTATATTTATCATGATAAGCTCATTTAAATTTAAAATCAGACTGGAGTAGCAAATGAGAACCATCCTGTTTATATTACAGAAAGAGTTTCTGCAGATTATCAGAAACAAAACCATGCTGCCGATAATTATTATTGTTCCATTTGTGCAGCTTATCATACTGGTTAATGCCGCTACCATGGAGATGAAACATATTAACATGGAAGTGGTGGACAAGGATATGTCACCAACCTCGCACAAACTGGTCAGCAAATTCCAGGGTTCCCCGTTTTTCGATATTACCAAATCGACCTTTTCAATACAGGAGGCCGAAACCGACCTGCTTGAAAGCAGAACGAGCTTTGTGTTGCATATTCCTTCGGGCTTTGAAGAAAAATTAAAGAAAGAAAACAAGTCGGAAATACAACTGTTGCTGGATGCAGTGAACGGAATGACCGCAAGCCTCACAAATGCCTATGCACAGTCGGTTATATCCGGCTTTAATAATGACCTGGTCACAGAACTGGGAGGCAATGTGTATATAAACACTCTTCCTAAAAAAATTAATACCCTATATTCATTCTGGTATAATCCCCAGCTGAATTTTAAATATTATATGGTTCCGGGAATCCTGGTAATACTTGTCTCCATGATAGGAATTTTTCTTACGGCGCTTAACCTGGTGCGGGAAAAAGAGATTGGAACCATTGAACAGATAAATGTTACCCCGATAAAAAAATACCAGTTTATAACCGGCAAGCTGGTACCGTTCTGGATTATCGCTATGTTTGAACTGGGTTTCGGACTATTGCTGGGAAAGCTTTTGTTCAACATACTCATTGTCGGCAGCCTGGGATTGCTTTTTCTTTTTGCCGCGGTTTACCTTGTGGTTATACTCGGCCTTGGGCTGTTGTTGTCCACCCTTGCCGACTCACAGCAACAGGTGATGTTCCTGTCTTTCTTTTTCCTTCTTACTTTTAGTCTGATGAGCGGTATTTTTACACCTGCCGAAAGCATGCCTCACTGGGCACAAAAGGTAAATATCTTTAATCCGTTTGCTTACTTTATGCGTGTAATCCGAATGATACTGCTAAAAGGCTCCTCGATCAAAGACATTGCACACGATTTGATTTCAATGACCGTTTTTGGGGCTATAGTGCTGAGTATGGCCATCTGGAGGTACAGGAAGGTGGCGTAAATATCAGTTTCCTCCTGAGCGGAGTCGAAGGAGGAATATGGAATTAAGTTCTAATGGTATAGAAGTGTATAAAATTGCCACAAGTTGAAAACTTGCGGCAGATGGGTGCGATCAGAAAAACGGTTCCGAGTGATCACAGAAACGGTTCCGTCTGATCAAAGAACTTTTTTGGTAATATAATATAAACTGAATGTACTGTAACCTGAACTGTTAATTTAACAAGCTTATCAAAGAAAACAGGCAGTTTATGATAGTTTTTCTTTTGTCATGGAAGATTGTTGCAGCCAGTTGTATTATTTTCGTTGTACTAACTCCTCAATTCTTTTTCGTGGAATAACTTCATAACTTTCAAAAATGATTTTGCCACTTGAATCTAATATTCTTACTTTGAATTTATTTGAATTTCCCATAATCTCTTTAGCTGTTTCCATCGATGTATGGTATCGGTCGTTTTTTTCTTGCATTAGACACGCAGTAATATAAATTAATTGAAGACTTTCTGCATCAAGTTTATCCAATATTTTGTTCTGTAATAAATACAATGAATCACTAAGTTCCGGAGTCTCAAGTAAAACAATCCATTCATCAAATTTAGTATTATATTCCTTTTCCAATTGACTACACAAGGATGTTGAATTATATTTTTTATTTTCACTATTGCAAAATTCAAAATCTAGTACCTGAGAATAAGAAATCAGGGAGATAGAGTATAAAAATAAAATTAAAATATATGGTTTCATATTTTGATATTTTTTCAACTGGCTATAAACAAACGCGTAAACACAATTTCTATGTTTAAATATCTATTTTCACCCCGAAATGCCCGTTGTAACTATAAAATGGAGAAAATTCTGATAATTGGTTAGCTAGCATGTTGAAGTTTGTCTTTAATAAATAGTGCATTTTAATAATTAGCTGCCGTACATAACTATTTTATACTTTTCCAAATTTTAAATAGTACTTTTTCTTACCAGACAGTTCAATTATGTAAAATCCTTTTTCTAAACTGCCTAAGAATAAAGAGACTATTTCAGGCTCACTTAGATTAATATTCTTTGAATATACCAGTTGTCCATTGAGATTAAATATTCTTAATTGAGAAATTGAATTGTCAAGTTTAATAAATAGATTATCATGAATTGGATTAGGATAAATTATAAAATCTTTTTTGCTTTCAATTTCAGAAGGTAAAGATGTAATTATACCAACTGTGTCCTCTCCTTTAATATAACCTATAAGTTCTTTTTCATAAGAACCTTCAAAATAGTAAAGATTCATAGCATATAGTCCTAAACCCTTTGCATAGGTTTCTTGATTGAAAACATCATAATAATCGTTCACTTTAACAGTATCCCATTCATTCCTGGCAGAATCATATTTAAAAAAATTTAAATAGCCTCCAATTGATTTTGTGTACAAAGAATTTTCTTCATTTATTTTTATTCGCGTATAATTATTCCAATATATATATGAATCCCAGCCATTTATTGAGTTAATGCATATTAAACTGTCTGAGCATTTATTTAAAAAATGATTTATGGAATCAACATATACTAGTTTATCATCTATGATTTCAGTCCAGGTTCCAAACTTTTCCCAAGGGTTCCCTCCACAGTAATGGTTTTGAGAATCATAGCATATACCATAAGATATTATAACTTTTTTTCCCGTTCTTGTGTAATAAAGGCTATCTTCATTTAAATATTTGCCTGTAATTGTATAGCTTTCAAAAGTTTGTAACCTATCCCCATATCCATAATCAATAGTGTTTTCTTCATATCTAAAAAAATCTCCGATTTGAAAATCAAATATCTCTTTAAAAGTAGGACTGCACTGTTGATTAAATGCAATGATGGTTTTTAGTAGTATAATTATTAATATACATATCTTTTTCATAGTATGAATTTATTTAATAACCCGATTAAAATCAGGCGATTAATTATATATGGTTACCAAACAATCTCATAAATACACTTTATATGTTATAGCATATATTCTTCACCCTGAAATACCCGTTGCAACTATAAAATGAAAAAAATCCTGATATTTTGTTAGTCTGCATGTTGTGATTATTACATTTAAAAATTAGTGCTTTCAATATTACAAAATAAATTTCATAAAACACTTAGGAATGAGGGTTTTGTATGAAGAATGTTTGAATAAGGAGGGTTGTTAGAAACTGTCATAAGTTGAAAATTTTTGGCAGATAGGGTCGTATCATTTGTCAAGAAGAATTATGATTTCTTGCTTTAATAGATCTAAATCATTTGATACAATTGCCCAAAGAATATCTTCAGAAACAGTGTCATACCCATGTATTATCCTATTTCTTGTATCAGTAATTTTTCTGGCATTAGTAATTTGTATTTCAGGATTTAATTTCAGAATCCTATTAACAGCTTCTCCAATTATTTCAATATTTCTTTCTATTGCCTTTCTTGTTTTTAAGTCTTTCTGAAATTCAAAGAAATTTCTTTTTTTAGGTAAGAATTCTTCAATCTCATCAATAGATTGCTTTATGTCTTCAAGCCAGGTTTGGATTTCCTTTTCCATATATCTGAACTTTGGTTCTGTCAATCTCACTTTTTAAGAATCTATTTCTAATCGCTTTCTGTTCAAGGAGGTCAATTTGTCGTTTTAAAATTTCTTCCAACTGAAATTTTAAATTGAAATATTTATCTGAATATGATATGGGGTCACTGTCATCAATGTCAACTATTAAATCAATGTCACTATCAGGTTTGAATTTATCCGTTGTAATAGATCCAAAAGCGAATAAGGTTCTAACCTTGTTCAACTCACAAAGTCTTATAATTTGCTTAATATGTTGATCTAATATTTTCATACTTTTTCAAAAATAGTACATTTTTCAATTAAATCATTGAGAACAAGCTTTCAATGTCGTCTCTTTGCATTTGCCACAAATAATCGCATAACCCCAGTTACGTTTATCTATACCCGCCTGCTTATTTTAGGCAAGTTAAAGCGTATATATTCTTCACCCCAAAATCCCCGTCGTAACTATAAAATAGATAAAATCCTGGTATTTGGTTAGCCGGCATGTTGGGTTTCTTTTTTCAAAAATTAGTGCATTTCAATATTACAAAATAAATTTCATAAAACAGTTAGGAATGAGGATTTTGTATGAACAATGTTTGAACATATTTAAAGTAATTTCATAAAAATTAAGTTATAGGAACCTGTTGTCTGAATGATTAATTGGTTATTCTCAAAATAATAATCAGATGCATGAATTAAATTTGAATATAAATAGTCTTCCCATATTACATATCTACAGAGCATTTTAGTTGTAAAAATACTTTCAGGAAATATCAGACTATTATCACTAATAATATATTTCCCCTGACCTGAATTGCATATACCATTAAACAATAGAACTGATGTACTATCAACAAATATGATAGATTCATAATCGGGTATACTATCCGGATAATTTTTAATTTGGTTAGAACTTTTTTCCTGAATAGAAGTTAATATCCATTCCCCAATTATTGAATTTGAATCTAATTTGTCTTTATTTTCATTACAATCCATAATTGTAATGAAAACAAGCATTGTTATATAATGAATCGCTTTCATCTTATTCTTAATATGTATCTTCTTTAGAAGGATTTGGTGTATTTCGTTAAATTTTATGTTATTAGATAATTCTCACCCCGAAATGCCCATTGTAACCATAAAATAGAAAAAATCCTGGTATCTGGTTAGCCTGCATGTTGGAGCATGTAAATTATTGATTTAAATATTTTAATCATTATCATCACTATTCTTAACAGGTTTAAATTCATCACCTTTCCATTTTTTGGGATTTTCTTTAATATAAGCCCTGATATTGTCCAAAGATTTCTGATCCCTGATAACATGATCGTGAAATCTGGATTGCCAGATAAATTCAGAATTGATTTTTCGAGATTCAATGGTGCAAATACGTTTGTACTGGTTGATTATTACCCCCAATACCCCGGATTTCCATTTGTCGTTTTTTCCACCAATTTTTGCCTTAGAGACGCCCAAATTGGGCGTCTCTCTATACCAAAATTGGGCGTCTCTATACCAAAATTGGGCGTCTCTATACCAAAATTGGGCGTCTCTATACCAAAATTGGGCGTCTCTATACCAAAATTGGGCGTCTCTATACCAAAATTGGGCGTCTCTGCAACGTTATTTATTAAATTCTTGTTATCTATAATTATAATCCCATGTATATGGTTTGGCATTATAATATATTCATCCAATTTTACATAATGAAAATGATTTGGAATTTCTAACCAGAATTTGTCTGCAAAAATCCCAATTTCCGATAATTTTACCTTTCCATCTTCAATGTTACCAAAGAAACATTCCCGTCCTCCTGTGCAAATTGTGATATAATAAGATGCATTCCACCCGTAATCCCAATTTCGCATTCTCGTTGAGGTTATGCGGTATTTGCCTCGAAATTTTTCTCCCAATTGATCTTATTAAAGGTTTGATTATTATTTTAATTGACTACCAATAAATCCATAAATATAGTTAATCTCTTTTAATGGTGAAATTATTCTTCACCCCGAAATATCCGTTAGTAGGAATAAAAAGAGAAAAATCCTGATATTAGCATAACCAACATTTCTAGTTTACGCTATATAAATGGGATACAAAAATCCAATTCTTTCCTTTTAGTATGGTACACAAACTTTCGAAAACCAATAGCACCTAAGGGAAGGGTCAAAAAAATCCAATTACAAAACCAGATTTACCTTAACCACTACAGCTTAAAAATTAGGATTTTTCTTGGATTTTATTACCTCATTATGTAAATTTATTTTTTGTAAAACTCAGATTTACAAGTCTCATTTATAATTTCCACACCGTTAATCAGAGTGGGTATTTCTGATAAAAAGTAACGGGATTTAATATCTATTGCTTACGTCTGATCGCAAAACCCTGATCCCATGGTTAGTATCTCAACCATTTAAAACTCAATCCTATGAAATTAATAAAAGAATTATCTTTCCTGATTATCTTGTCGTTTTTATTGTCTTCAGGCACCTGGGAGAAAATGCCAGGTATTGATGGGAAAACACCATATGCCGGTCTGCCGGGTATGCCGGCAGAAGTACCGGCCAACACTAAAACCTTTGCAAAAAAGCTGCACTTTGAACCGAACCTGGGACAAACAGATGCAGCTGTTCATTTTCTTTCACGCGGCAATGGCTACACCCTGTTTCTTGCATCGGGTGAAGCCGTTGTATCACTGCAGAATGCAAAAACCAATAAACAGTCGCAGGAATCTTATGCTGTAGTCCGTATGCAGCTTGAGGGGGCAAATCCTTCACCGCTGGTTAACGGACGTGAAAAACTTACCAGTATAACAAATTATTATATCGGTAACAATCCCGACGACTGGCATTCAAACATCGCCAACTATGCCAGGGTTAAATACCGGGATGTATATCCGGGCATTGACCTGGTGTATTATGGCAATGAGGGCCGGCTGGAATACGATTTTATTGTTTCACCGGATGGCAATCCAAAAGATATCCTGCTGAAATTTTTTTCAGATGAAAGGATCCGTATTGATGAACAAGGCAATCTTGTTTGCTCCGGAAGAAATAATACATTGATCCTGAAACAGCCTGTTGCTTACCAGGATAAGAGTGAGGGCAGGGATTGGATTAATGCAAAATTTGCACTTGTTGGTGACAATCAGGTTAAATTTGAAGTTAGTGATTACGATAGTAAGTTTCCACTTATTATTGATCCGGTATTGATCTATTCTACATACCTCGGGGGGAGTGATAATGATTTAGGAAAAGCCATTGCTGCTGATGCAGCTGGATGTGCCTACGTTACAGGTTCCACCCAATCGGCAGATTTTCCAACATACAATAGTTGCCAAAGCAATATATTCCCTGGCCAAATTAGTCATTCAACAGATGTTTTCGTCACCAAATTCAATGCCGAGGGAACCGATATTATTTATTCCACTTACATTGGAGGAAGAGGGAACGAAAGCGGGGATGCCATTGCCGTTGATGCAAACGGTCAGGTATGCATTACAGGTCGAACCAGTTCCGGCGATAACTCAGGAACACCGGAATATGAAGGTTTTCCGTTGAAAAATGCCTGCCAAACCGAAACAAGTGATAATTCAGATGCATTTGTAACCGTTCTGAACAGTTCGGGAGAGCTGGCCTACTCCACATACCTGGGAGGTAAATACGAAGATTATGGTACGGACATTACTGTCGATGACTATGGTATTGTTTATGTCACCGGCACTGTGTTTTCTTTTGATTTTCCGATAAAAAATGCATTCATGGAGCATATACCCAGTTATTATTATGCCACTTTCGTAACCAAAATTGATCCGACCAAATCGGGGGATGAATCACTCGTTTATTCGACCTTCCTGGGTGGGGAATATGACGATTACAGTTGCAGTATCGCCGTGGACAAATACGGATGTGCATATGTGACCGGTGAAGCAACCACAGGTTTTCCTACCACAGCTAATGCAATTCAACCGGAGTATCAGGGTAAAGGTGATGTATATGTAACCAAGCTCTCATCCGATGGATCGTCCCTGATCTATTCCACCTTTCTGGGCGATTCTTTATCGAACAGTAGCAGAGATATCGTAGTGGATGATTCCTGCTGTGCATATGTATGTGGATTAGGACTTCCGGCAACACCAGGCGCTTTAAACAACCCGGGGTCCAGTTTCCTCTGCAAGCTGAATTCATCCGGTGATGAAATCATTTATACAGCACGTGTGTATATTGATAATTTAGCTGTGGATAAAAACGGAAACATTTTCGGCGCTTATACTAACGTAGTAAAAGGAAACATGGTTTTTGGAGTGAACCAAAATGGAAGTGACACCCTGTTCAAATATAATATAAACATAGGTCCTTCAGATCTGGCATTAGATGCTGACAGTAACATTTATATTGTAGGAAGTACCGATATCGATAGTCTTTTAGCTGAGAATGCATATCAGTCTAGGTTGGCCGGTAACAGGGATGCCTTTGTGACAAAAATCCATATCGAACCTCCGGAAATGCTTGTCGTAAAAATGCTGTCAGACCCATTACATGATATACCCAAACCTGTTACAAATACATTATGTGATATCTTTTCAATCGATCTTTCAAAATCCAAGTCATTGGTATTTCTTGAGAGTGTGACTACCGACGGTAAAGGTCTGCTTCACTTGCCGGTTGACCGGTATCAACCCGGCATGGCGATTTTAATCCGAACCAACCCGGAAAAGAAGCCTTCCATTAAGAATTACCGTACAGAAAAGACAAAATATGCTTATAAGGTTTATGTAGATAACCTGATCATTGACAGTAAAGGAAATGTTGGCGCTCAACATCTTGAAACCGACCCCGCTGATACAACCCTGGCTTATTTAGGACATACTTCCATTGGTTTCAGTCTTGTAGCCAGCGCGGAATGGCTGGCTTCTGAAGATTATATTTTAGGATTGGCAAATGCCTTTATCTATTTAAATAACATATTGTTTGATGTAACCAACGGTCAGGCCTTTATCGATACATTGGCTGTTTTTGACGATGCATCTCACTTCAAGGATGCCGATATTAAAATATTTGCCAACAATAATCAGTGGCCATGTGCAACGGTTAATGGCGTTAAGATGAAAAATGACTTTGCAGGTGTAAAGCTACCCCCGGTTTGGGTAGGCACTCAAAACTCAAGTATAGAAGCAATATACAATACTGACCCGGTCGATCCCTCAGTGTTAAACTATGCGACTACAATTGTACATGAATTGGGTCATTATATCTTTGGTTTTTGGGATGAATACAGAAATAAAAAAGGAAAACATATATGCGAAAATATCAATTTTGGATTTATGGATAACCAGTACAATTTGGATGATCCCAGGAGTACTGAAATGTCTGATTACGAGGAGAGTGACACTACATTCAAACACTATCAGCTTACACATCAATTTGAAGCTAACAGCACCAACTGCTGGGAATTCTTCCAGAGTACCTACACCAAAGTTTACGATAATGTGACAGCTCATATTTTAAGACCCAGGGACCTGGGAATTTTGGCAGACGATGTGATAAAAGGCCCAAACAGCAATTACCTGGATCCTGATTTCTCTGTGGGGAGTATGATGGGGTTTGATTTTAAGGTCACTACGACGACAAATCCCCGTCTTGATGTTTTAATAACAAAATCCGCAACAGGAGGCCTTCCTGTACCGGGAGCCCGGACAATATTGCAAAAGAAAGGTGCGGTAAGAAGGAGCATCGATCATGGATTAACCAACGAGGCAGGCCGTATTAAACTTTTTAATGCTGAGCCTGGCGATGTTATATATGCTGAGCATGATAGTCTGTTTCTTTGGTCTTATCAAAAAGTTGTGGTTGCCCCGCCGAAGAAAAATTCAGAGAACGCTGATGTTGTCATTGAATTAAAAACCATTAGTGGACAGTTTTCTTTGTTAGCAGATCTCTCCTTTGATGCAACAGGTATACCTGTATATCGATGTCTGGCCGATCCGCTGTTTTCATCACCTCCGCAAATTCAGGTATATGATGACGTTTCCATATCAGAAAAACAGATACTATCTGAATCGGGGGGAGTTTATTCAACAGTACTTAATAAATCCGATTTCAAAGAGGGACAGGTGTTTTTCTCTGCACCCGATATCAATGCAGAAGAGTTCTTTGTTTTCCAGGATGCCTCTATCAGTGATTTAAGTGAGTAGGGCATTATCAGTAATGGGGGATTGCAGGTTGAATATACTGTCGACACATCAGTAACAACAGCAGAAAAATTAGCTTTCCTGTCATCGGGTTTTCCGGCACCTGTAAAAGGATTACCCGATTCTGTTCTACGCGTATCAGATGTGATTAGTCTGAATACCTGGCCTGCCAATGCTGATGTAAAGATTCAGGTCAATCTCCATTATTACGCCGATTCTCTTGAAGCCGAAGTTCCCGAAGCTCTGACATTGTACAGGTGGGAAGACGGATGGATTCCACTTGAAACCGATGTTAATCTGACTCACAACATGGTTACCACAACGCTTGACTGTCCCGGGTATATCGCCGCATACCTTGATTTGACAAAGAGTCGAGTGATAACACACACCGAACAAGATATGAAAATTGAAACAGAATCTGGGATTCAATTGTATCCTAATTATCCGAATCCATTTAACCGGCAAACAACGATAAAATATCATTTGTCTGAAGCGGGTAAAGTGGTGTTGAAGATCTACAGCCCAATCGGTCAGGAATTAGTTACTTTGGTTGATGCAATTCAGCCGGAAGGCGAGCATGAGATTAAATGGCAGCCTGAAGGATTACCATCCGGTTTGTATTTTTACAGGATTATTGTTACAAACACCTCATCCGCTCACAGGCAGGGACATTCTGAAACAGGAAAGATGATGCTTGTCAGATAAAGATATGTCTTTCCACGGAGATTAGCCCCTCTTGGTTTAAGTCTGTGATATAAACCAGAGTGTAAGAATCCTTCCAGTCTGACTATCGTCAGCCAGGCAAGCTTTCGAAGGAATGTATGCTACCTCTCTGTATGGAACATCCCCGCGAATGCGGGGATCTCCACTAAGAGGCAAATTTTTATTACTTCCAATAAAAACAAATAGGCCCAGGCTATACTTTGTTAAGCTTGAACCAGTTATTGTAGAAACTTTCCAAAAGTTTTGAACTTTTGGAAAGTTGTTAGTAGAAATTAACTAAATTGAGGTCTGAATTAAACCCCACCTTATGAGAAAACTGCTAATTGCTTTCTTAATTTTACTCTTTGTTCCAGCCTGTGCCCAGAAAAAAGACACTCTAAAAATATCAAACCTGAAATGCGAAAATCTTATTAATCCCCTAGGCATTGATAATCCGCAGCCAAAATTCAGCTGGCAGATAATCTCTACTCAAAGAAATACAATGCAATCAGCATACAGGATTTTGGTATCAGACAATCCTGTAATGCTTTCATCAGATAATGGCAATCTCTGGGATAGCAAAAAGGTTAAATCAGATCAGTCCATCCTGGTTCAGTATAAAGGAAAACCATTACAATCCGGCAAAAAATATTATTGGAAAGTAATGATATGGGATGCAGCCGGCAATGTGTCCGACTGGAGTGAAACCGCAGAGTGGCAGATGGGATTGCTTACCGGGGCAGATTGGGAAAAAGCAAAGTGGATTTGTTATGAAGAATTGTCGGAAACCATGCGCGTGGTGCCCGGTGTTCACCTGGGCGGAGAAAGTATGGGGAACAAAGGTTTGCAAAGAACCGTGGTACCTTATTTCCGAAAAGGTTTTAGGATTACAAAACCTGTTGCTTCGGCATCTTTTTATATCAGTGGATTGGGACAATACGATGCTTTTATTAATGGAACCAAAATCGGAAATTCCTTTCTGGCTCCGGGTTGGACAGATTATGACAAAACTATCTTATACAATACATTTGACGTGACTTCTTATCTGGCACCGGGAAAAAATGCCATCGGCGCTATTGTGGGTAACGGATTTTACAATATCAACCGCGAACGTTACAGAAAGCTGGTCATTGCCTATGGCACACCAAAAATCATCTGTAAGCTGCAGATTTACTATAAAGATGGAACCAGTGAAAGCCTTGTTTCTGGTGAAGACTGGAAAACTGCATCCTCCCCTGTTACATACACCAGTATATTCGGCGGAGAAGATTACGATGCGAGGTTGGAGCAGCCCGGATGGTCAGATACCGGGTTTGATGACTCCTGTTGGAAAGCAGTGAAAGTCGCAAAACATACGACCGGTGTTTTAAAACCAGATTTGGATTACCCGGTCAACGTTATGGAAACCTTTGATGTAAAAAATATCAACCAGATTTCAAACGATAAATACCTATATGATTTTGGGCAAAATGCCTCAGGCATCTTTGAAATTAAGGTTTCAGGGAAAAAAGGTCAGGTCATCAGATTGCTGCCTGGAGAACTCATAAATGAAAAAAATGAGGTTAACCAGAATGCTACCGGCAGATGGCACTATTATGTTTATACCTTAAAAGGGGAAGGTGTTGAGACATGGTATCCGCAATTTACTTATTACGGATTTCGATACATCCAGGTTGAAGGTGCTATCCCGGATGAAAATGCTGAATCGGATAGTTTGCCAAAAATTCAGGAACTTAACATGCTGCATACCCGAAATTCTGCTCCTTCCTATGGTTCATTCCAATGTTCCAACGAGTTATTTAACCGGATTTATAACCTGATTAATTGGGCCATCAAAAGCAACCTGCAAAGTGTGGTTACAGACTGTCCCCACCGTGAAAAGCTTAGCTGGCTTGAACAGGATTATCTGATGGGTGTATCAATCAATTCCAATTTTGAAGTGTATCATCTATATAAAAAACTGGTCGATGATATGATAGATGCCCAAACAGTCGAAGGCCTTGTGCCCAACATTGCACCTGAATACGTTCATTTTGAAGGAGACTTCAGGGATTCTCCCGAATGGG
Source organism: uncultured Bacteroidales bacterium (assembly GCA_963781805.1). GTDB lineage: Bacteria > Bacteroidota > Bacteroidia > Bacteroidales > UBA10428 > JAFGPL01. The sequence goes on along the minus strand of CAWAHF010000004.1, from coordinate 5,728,749 downwards.
GTAGCGCGTCAATTATCCTGCCATGGCTGATTTATAAATGGTATAGTGATAAATCTACCATGGAAAAATCCTGGCCGATGATGGTTAAATATATATACTATTTGAAAAGCAAATCTGATAACAACATACTTTCTTTTGGTCTGGGTGACTGGTATGATCTTGGTCCTGAACGACCCGGATTTGCGCAACTCACGCCGGTTTCTCTTACCGCAACAGCAATCTATTATTACGATTTGAAATTGTTATCTGATATGGCCGGATTGCTGAGAAAATTAAAAGAAAAAGAAGATTATGAAAAATGGGCAGATGAAGTTAAAACTGCCTTCAACAAGAAATTTTTCAATAAAGAAACAAAGGTTTATGCCACAGGTAGCCAAACATCCATGGCCATGCCACTATGTTTGGGACTGGTTGATGCAGCATACCGCGAAAAAGTCATGTCCAATCTCATAGACTCCATTGATGCACATAACAAAGCACTAACTGCAGGGGATATTGGTTTTCATTACCTGGTAAAAGCGTTAATGGAAGGAGGCGCTTCTCAATTGTTATTTGAAATGAACAACAGGGATGACGTTCCCGGATATGGATACCAGCTGAGAAAAGGAGCTACAGCACTAACAGAATCCTGGCCTGCACTTGAAGTAGTATCCAACAATCACCTGATGCTGGGTCACCTCATGGAATGGTTCTATACCGGTATTGGAGGTATTCAGCAGGAGGAAAATTCAAACGGATACAGGAATCTTATCATCAAACCTGTAATAGTCGGGGATTTAACCAGTGCAAAAACCAGTTTTGAATCTCCATATGGTACGATTCTTACAGATTGGATTATCTCTGAAAAGGGTTTGAATGTGAAAGTAAATATCCCTGCAAATTCAACAGCGCTTATTTATTTACCGGTAAAGGAAGAATCTGAAATTACTGAAAATGATATTCCTGTAATGCAAAACAGGAATATTAAATTGGCTAAGTATGAAAACGGGTACAAAATATTTAAAACTGGTTCAGGGAATTATAATTTTTGGATTTCAGAGTAACCGGCATATTTATTAGAAAATAGGAAGTGAAAAACAGACAGGCTTAAAATTCAAAAAGGTTAGCTATGAAAGTAATCATTCTCTCCTATCAAAACAATTTAATCATTCTCTCTTATCAAAATAATTTTTAACAAAAACACTGTTTATTTGCCGTGCGTTATTACAAGCATATTACTTTTTAAATTAATTATTACGTTTTTTGTATTTTTATATCTTTTTCGTATATTTACATCAAAAATGTAAAAAATGAAGGAGAAAACTTCCAATCAAAAGTACAAGGATATTGTCAAAACAGCCCGTGAATTATTTTGGAAGCACGGTTTCAGAAGAGTATCAGTTGAAGAGATATGTGAAAAAGCCTCTGTGAGTAAGATGACTTTTTATCGCTTTTTTTCAAATAAAATTGAATTAGCAAAGATAATTTTTAATGATGTAACTCATGAAGCAAGTGAAAAATTCAAACAAATAATGGCTGATAATACAAGTGTACATGAAAAAATAAAAAATATGATGATACTTAAAGCTGAAGGAACAAATGATATAAGTAAAGAATTCATGCAGGATTTTTATCTGGGTTCACAACCAGAATTAAAAGAATTTGTTGAGGAAGCCACCAGAAATATATGGTACGACATAATAAACGAATTCAAAAAAGCTCAAAAGAAAGGATGGTTCAGAAGCGACTTCAAGCCTGAGTTTTTATTTCAAATTTCATCCAAGATTATTGATATGATGAAAGATGATAACATTTTAGAACTGTATCAAACACCTCAGGAAATAATACTTGAATTTACCAATATAATTGTTTATGGAATATTACCTCATGACTAAATATGAAAATACAGTTCATCATATTGTTTCTTTCGTCATTTATAATCACGTCTTTTAGAATTTCTGGGGCGGATACTTTAAATTTCAAAGGTCAACTGTCAGCCTGGACAATATACAATCCGGATAATACCTTACCATTCTGGTTTGGAGGACGATATATTCCTCAACTGAATTATGGATATAAATCGAAAGCAAAATGGATGATAGATTTTGAGGCATCTGCAAACATAAATGGTACTGCAGGATTAAAATTATCTGATACTTCATTTACCGACGGAAATATAAAGCCTTACAGGCTTTGGACAAGATTCTCAACCAGACAGTTCGAATTGAGATTAGGCCTTCAAAAAATAAATTTTGGTTCAGCAGTAATGATCCGTCCCTTGATGTGGTTCGATCAGATTGATCCACGTGATCCCTTACAACTTACTGATGGTGTATGGGGACTTCTTGGCAGATATTACTTTCTCAATAATGTCAACATTTGGTTGTGGGGATTATATGGAAATGAAAAACCAAAGACCTGGGAAATAGGAAACACCAGTCAGAAATATCCTGAATTCGGAGGCAGGTTTCAGACTCCCGTAACCAGGGGAGAGGCTGCAATTTCCTATCATTTTCGAACAACAGATGTAAGTGAACTGGATAGTTCTTATGCAATGTTGACTGTGGTACCTGAAAACAGAATAGGTCTGGATGCAAAATGGGATCTGGAAATAGGGCTTTGGTTTGAAGGAGCCTGGATTAATAAATCCAAAAAAACAGGTGTCTATACAAATGAAGAAATACTCAATGGCGGTATTGATTATACATTTGGTATCGGTAATGGACTAAGCATTATTTACGAACAGTTAGTATTCTCTTATGATGAGGTTCCATTTGCTTTTGCAAATACTCTGGTTTTTTCAGGTTTGTCAGTCTCCTACCCTATCGGACTGTTTGATATATTAAAGGGAATTGTTTTTTATGACTGGACTAACAAATCAATATATAACTTTATAAACTGGAATAAACAATTCAACAATATCTCACTTTATTTTATGGCATACTGGAATCCAAAGAAATATTATATGCCTCAACAAAGTGAAGGAAGCCAGTTATTTGCCGGAAAAGGAGTACAAATTATGTTTGTCTTTAATCATTAACCGGAAATTCACGATTAGTTAAATTTTAATACTATGGAAATAATAAAAACTGTTAAACTCACCAAACGTTTTCCTATGGGAAAAGGAGAATTCACAGCCCTGAAAGGGATTGATCTCAGTCTGGGAAAAGGAGAATTCGCCGGATTAATCGGGCCAAGCGGGTCTGGTAAAACCACCCTTCTCAATATCATAGGTTCTTTGGATAATCCTTCCGATGGAGAAGCCATAGTTTTAGATAAGTCCATTGGGACATTAAATGCCAAAGAAGCTGCAAGATTGCGTAAAGAACAGCTTGGTTTTATTTTTCAAAGCTACAACCTGTTGCAGGTGCATACGGTATATGAGAATGTTGAATTTCCTTTACTATTGCTCAAATTCTCTGACAACGACCGCAAAAAAATGGTGATGGATGCACTCGAATGGGTTGGATTGATCGATAAAATAAAACAAAAGCCACCTCAGTTATCAGGTGGTGAATGTCAGCGTGTTGCTATTGCCCGTGCCATGGTTAAAAAACCATCCCTGGTTCTTGCTGATGAGCCAACAGCAAATCTCGATGCTGCAAATTCACACAACATCTTGCAAACCATGGTTAAGCTTAATCAGGAACTCAAGACCACATTCCTTTTTGCTACCCATGACGAAAAGGTGATTGGGTATTTAAGAAGAAAGATTTATCTGAAGGATGGATTGGTGGATAAGGACGAAGTAATATAGCCGCTAATCCACGAATTAATATTTTAAACAATTATTTGAGAAATCAAAATTAGCTATTCGTTGATTCATCAATGAAAAAAGAAGTAGTATTTGATAAAATTATTTTTGAAGTAAAAGCAGTTTCAGGAATCGATGAAACATTTGTGGCTCAAGCTCTAAACTATTTAATAGTATCACAAAATAAACTTGCATTAATTGTAAATTTTGGTGAATTAAAATTAAACTATAAAAGAATTATCAAATAAAAGAAAGAAAAAAATTCGTGCATTCGTGGCTATTCTATACTTATAACAATTAAATTCAAAAAAATGAAACTCGCTATAAAACTGGCATTTAAAAATCTCATTGGAGCAGGGTTGCGAACCTGGCTCAATGTGATTGTATTGTCATTCTCCTTTGTAATTATAATTGCTGCCAAAGGCATCCTTGTCGGCTGGGATCGTCAGGCCAAACATGATATGGCCGACTGGGAAATTGGAGGAGGACAATACTGGAATGAAAATTATGATCCTTACGATGTATTTACGCTCAATGATGCGCACGCAACGATTCCAGCAGAATTTTCTGATGAAATTCGAAAAGGAGATATGGTTCCCGAACTCATCACCCAGGGAACTATTTATCCACAGGGTCGTATGCAATCCATTCTGATTAAAGGAATTGATCCAAAACAAAGCCTGTTGAAACTCCCGACACATAAATTAGATACCAATGTCAGTGCCATACCGGCGATCATTGGTTCCAACATGGCTCATGAAAATAAGCTGAATTTGAATGATTATGTAACTATTCGCTGGCGCGATGTAAACGGAACATTCGATGCTGCAGAAATCTATATTTCAGGTATTTTTACAACCAATGTACCAACCGTTGATGTTGCACAAGTATGGATTCCTCTTGACAGCTTGCAATCAATGATGCTAATGCCGGATGAGGCTACGCTGATAACGTTCCGGGATAAAGATAAGCCAAGGAATGATGTAAAAAACTGGAAACTCAAGACATTCAAGTCCCTGGTAAGTGAAATAGAAGAAATGATCAAGACAAAATCTGTCGGTCAGGCTATTTTTTATAGCATTCTGTTAATACTTGCCCTGTTGGCAATTTTCGATACGCAGGTTTTGTCAATATTTCGCAGACAAAAAGAAATAGGCACCTATGTTGCATTAGGATATACACGAGGGGAAGTGGTAGGCCTTTTTACTGTCGAAGGCGCTATGTACGCCATTTTTGCCGCTGTTGCAGGTGCTATATACGGTATTCCTCTCTTAATCTGGTTTGCAAAAAATGGCATATCATTGGGATCATCTACTGCAAATTATGGCTTTGCCATTGCACAAACCATGTATCCTGTATACAGCGGAGGACTAATCCTTGGCACAACGTTTCTGGTGCTTTTAGCTACAACTGTGGTAAGTTACTGGCCTTCCAGAAAAATAGCAAAAATGAATCCAACTGAAGCTTTAAGGGGGAAATTACAATGATAAAATTTCTATTCAAAGGACTAATAAGGGATAAAAGCAGAAGCCTGCTTCCTTTAATTGTAGTTGCCATTGGGGTAATGCTGGCAGTATTTATGCGGGGTTATATTAATGGTATTATGGTGGATATGATCGAACAGACGGCACGGTTTAATACGGGGCATGTAAAAGTGGTAACAAAAGCTTATGCAGAAAATATGGATCAGGCGCCTAACGATCTTGCGATACTACATGTTAATGAACTGAAAGGAAAGTTAGAGCAGGATTTTCCAGCTATAAAATGGGTAACCCGGATTAAGTTCGGTGGATTGATTGATGTGCCTGATGCAAATGGAGAAACCAAAAGTCAGGGTCCGGCAATGGGGATTGGTCTCGATCTATTATCCAAAGACTCACATGAAGCTCAACGTCTGAATCTCGCTAAATCTTTAGTAAGAGGTAAATTACCATCTGCCCCGGGAGAGGTTTTGTTGAGTGATGATTTTTCTCAAAAACTAGGAGTAAATCCCGGTGATAAAGTCACTTTGATTAGTTCAACCATGAATGGTAGCATGGCTTTTTATAATTTCAAGGTTGCAGGCACAGTCAGGTTTGGCAATACGGCGATGGATCGGGGAACCATTATAGCTGATTTGCATGATGTTCAAAAAGCACTGGATATGAAGGATGCTGCCGGAGAAATCATTGGCTTTTTTAAATCCGGATTTTACGATGATAAAACTGCAGCCCCAGTGTTGGCAGAATTTAAGAAGAAGTTTGCTGATGATGGTGATGAGTATGCTCCGGTGATGCTCCGTCTGAGCGATCAGGAAGGTCTTTCGTTATATGTCGACCTTGCTAAAAACATGGGAACTATTGTGACCTTCATTTTTATGATCGCCATGTCGCTGGTATTATGGAATGCAGGTCTGCTAGGTGGTTTAAGACGATATGGTGAAATTGGTATCCGAATTGCGATAGGCGAGGAAAAAGGACATATTTATCGTGCAATGATTATGGAATCTGTAATGATTGGTATTGCAGGTACTATTTTGGGCACAGGGATAGGACTGGGATTGTCCTGGCTCATGCAAACCTACGGATTAGACATTAGCGAATTTTCCAAGAACGCGACCACCGGAGTCATGATGCCGAATGTTGTACGTTCGAGGATTACCACACCTGATTTTTATATTGGTTTCATACCGGGAGTACTATCAACCGTCGCCGGAACCATGCTCTCAGGTATTGGAATATATAAACGCAAAACAGCTCAATTATTTAAAGAACTGGAGGCATAAAATTTATAACCACGAATGCACTAATAAAAATCATTCGTGAATTCGTGGCACAATCATAAAAAATATTAATCATGAAAATTTTAACAATACTAGCAGGAATTCTCATTTGCATAGATGCTAATTCGCAAAACGCCAACGAAATACTGGATAAAGTCGTAAATAACATTTCCTCAGACAATCGGGTATTTGAGTCAACAATGACCATTCACGGGCGGAGAAACAGTCGTACAATAACTTCTAAAACATATTCAGTGGGTGATAAAAAATCATTTACAGAATACCTTTCACCAGCCAGGGAACAAGGTACTAAAATGCTGAAGCTGGAAAACCGGCTATGGATTTATTCCCCTTCAACCGACCGTACCATTGAGATCGCAGGACATATGTTACGCCAGTCGGTTATGGGTTCAGACTTATCTTACGAAGATATGATGGATGACAGGAAACTAACAGATATTTACGCTGCAAAAATCATTGGAAATGAGGAACTAGAAGGCAGAAAAACAATTGTACTGGAGTTGACAGCTAAAGTAAACGATGTTGCTTATTATTCCCGTAAAATGTGGATTGATGCTGAACGATTTGTGCCGCTCAAAGAAGATCTTCTTGCCAAAAGCGGGCAGTTATTAAAACGCACCACCTATTCCGATATAAGGCAAATTCAGGGACGATGGTTTCCAATGACAATTGTTTTTAAAGACATGCTAAAACAAGGGGATGGAACAGAATTTAAAATAACCGATATCAAATTCAATCAGAAAATTCCTGATTACATCTTTTCAAAAGCAGCATTGAAGCAATAAAAAAGTTAGATGATTGGATCAAAATAATGTCTTCGTTGTTATTTCACAATTTGCATGGATTTTAACCCTCATTATAATGCGGAAATTTTTTACGGAAAGAATTTTAATAGAGAATCCAATTAACAGTCTGTTTATAAATGGGCTGTATTTTTCACTAATCATGTATTATTTTTGAAAAAACACTTTTGGAGCATGGAATATCATATAATTTTAATTGTATAATGCGCATAGTCTACACTATAGACTTCTGAATATATTTATGTAACTTAGATTAGACAACCAAAAGTCATGAGAAATATAATCATTAGGCTTCTTGTAATTTTATTGTTAACGAATTTACAAAACGCTTTCTCCCAGCCCTTCTCCTACAAAGAACAAAAAGAGCTTTCCGGCTTTGAAGACTTTGTGCTGATGGCAGGATTTTCACCTTTTCGCAATTACTTTGCTGCAACCATTGGCAGTAATCGTCTTCTGTTGTACAATAAAAACTGGGAAGTTATTTTCGACCAGAAAGGAAATCCTGAATCAAAGGCAGGTTTATTTGCATTTTCACCCGATGAACAGCTGCTGGTGTATGCAAAATACAAATACATGAACGATATTGCCATTATTCGCCTGTCCGACCTGAAAGTGATACAAGTGCTGACAGAGCCAAAAGGCTGGGTTTATGAACTAAAAATATCTCCCGATGGTAAATGGCTTGCTGCATGTAGCGAAGATAAAATGGTCTATATCTGGAAATGGGAAGGCAGACAATATGCATTGAAATATAAGCTGACAGACCATACCAAAGAAGTTATTTCGATTGATTTTAATTCCAAATCAAACCTGATAGCATCTGCCGGTCACGATAATTGCATTAATATTTATAAACTATCTGAAAATGAATGTAAAAAAGTACAGGTCATTACGCTAAAGGAATATTTCAGGGATGTGATTTTTCATCCGACAAAAGATTTACTTTTCGCAGGAACTTCACAGCGAATACAAATTTTCACAAAGCATGGCAATGAATTTGTGCCAAAAGACACACTTGAAGCAAGCGTAAACAGCAAGATGTCATTTTCTCCGGATGGCAGATACCTTGTATTTGGAGAGTATAATGATCTTGATATTTATGCTGAAAAAGGAGATTCTTATGTTGAAAATGACAGGATTTTCCGGCATTCCGATAATGTTTTCGGAGGCACATTTTCTGATGATGGTAAATTTCTGACCTCCACCAGTTCTGATAAAAGCGCTATTATTTGGGATGTAAAAGGAGTGCAGCCAACCAACAAATCGCAGCTTGTGGAATATCTCGGAAAAGACATAACCACAGCACAACGACAGATATTAAGGAAAGATGTGGTCGACCTGATTATTAAAAAAATTGATAAAAACCTTACGCTACCGAAAGATGAGTTTGAAACCTCTGTGGAATATCAGCTAAGAATGGAAAAACTTTCTTCCATCGTACTTGGTGGACTGCAGAAACAACTCGAAAAGGATTACGGCATAAAAGCAAGCGGCCAAAGTGAGGTAATTATTCCTGTTCAGAAACTGATAAGTTACAATGCTGATTTGAAAATTTATAAAATACAGTTTATGGAGACTGAGGCCGGTGTTGAGATTCCTGTTGAAGAAGCCAGGGCTTTAAAAAACAATCCTTCAAAAGCCATTATAAAGGCAAAGAAAAGTCCTTCTAAGGATGGGAACAGTTTTATCTATTCTGAATTTTTACTGGTCCATCCCAATGGAAAGGCCTATAAACTTACTCCGATTGAGAATCCTTTCCATAGTAAGAGTGTATATGTTCAGGGCAGACAATATCAGTACAAAGTGGCGGCTCCTGATGAAGAAGTAAATACGGAGAAAACTGAGACACCAGGCTATTTGTCGCATGCACTGATTTTTGCATCAAATGTATATGATGCTTTTGGAGAGCTGATTAACCCGGTATTTGATGCCCGGACCATTGCGAGTGAACTGGAGGATAATTATAACACCTATGTTGATCTTGTTGAAAATCCTACTCTGAATGAAGCAGTTGGCAGAATCAGGGAATATGCCAGGAAAAAATATGACGACAACGATTATCTGCTCATATTCTTTGCCGGACACGGTACGTATGATGAAGTGTTCAAGGAAGGTTATGTGGTATTCCGCGATTCAAAAACCGACGATGTGGCTAAATCGACATACATGTCACATTCAAACCTGCGAACCATGATCAACAATATTCCCTGCAATCATATTATGCTGGTTATGGATGTATGTTTCGGAGGTACTTTTGATCCGCTGATAGCATCACGAAGCAGGTCTGCCGAAATGTATGCGGATATTTCAAATGAGGAATACCTTGCTCGAAAAGCAAAATATGTTACCCGTTATTACCTGACATCAGGGGGTAAAGAATATGTACCCGACGGCAGGCCCGGCCAGCATTCTCCTTTTGCCCGAAAGTTTATCGAAGCGCTCAGAAATTATGGTGGATCAGATAAAATTCTAACCACGAATGAAATTCTTCAATTTATCGAAAAAGTCGATCCCCAACCCTGTTTTGGCGAATTTGGCAATAACGAACCCGGTAGTGATTTTATATTGATGTCGAAGTGAGAATTCATTAGAAACTTCTGCCTGACTAACGTGACGGGTGTTCGAAATGATTGAAAAAAATCGTAGTGTCATTAAAAATCAACAGCGGTATCGCCGCGCAATCGTTGTGGAAAATTATTCGATAGATATTCAAGGTGCAGCGCACCGTGATATTCTAAAATTAATGTGATTCGATATAAAAATATTTCAAAATAAGCCTGCCGACATCCCTGACTTAGATCTGGGATCTCCTGTGAAGATAAATAAAGCTCCTAAGCTTGAGATTCCTTCTTTCGAAGGAATGTATAAAATGGCTTATTTTGAAATATATTAATAAGATCCAACCGCTATTTGAAGTATTCCGAACGTCACTTCAATCCTTTGTTTAAGGTTTAGGAATTAATTTCTCATCCAGTCAACCCCAGCAAGAGTTGTTAATTTTACCCATTGATCATTAACCTTTTTATAAATGAAAGTTCTGGTTTCTCCGTGATTACCGCCATCCATTTTGGTGCTGAATATTGCGATTGTATTGTCTTTATTAAAAACCGGTTTCGAAAAGGAATAGAATTGTTTTTCCTCCGGTGGAATTAAAGTTTTGGCTTGATTGTTTTTTACAGGTTGTCCCGTTTGAAGATCCCTCATCATAACTGAATAATGCGTATTCTTAGCCAGTAATTCTCTCCGATTTGTATCAAGTATTATCCTGCAATTCATTAATAAGTCTTGATCCCAGATAAAAGATGTATCCTGCAATTCATATTGTCTCCTGATATAAGAAATATCTTCATTATTAATATAGTTGGATAAAGTATCCCCTAGTACTTCTAGGAATTTAGTCTCGAACGGTTTATAATATAAATAATAATACGCCAATCCTTTTTTAACATAATCTTTATATACATTATTGACTAACTCATATTCATTTAAAACTTTATCCTGTGCCCTAACTGACAATAAGGATAAAAATGAACCAATTAATAATATCAAAACTTTTGGGCTCATATCTCAAAATATTATCAAATTGACCTATCCCAAATTCTCATAAATCCACCCCTCTTAGATGTAAAAGAACTCTCCGACTTTGACTTAATATTTATACTTCCATCTCTTTTCATCTTTAGATTATTCAATCTATACCGGGACAGAGAGCCTTTTTTCATTTTTTGTTTGTAGACTTTATATGGAAGGCTCTAATCAGAGGTTGAATTCCTAATTATTAGCAGTTGTTTTATATTTGGCCCTCATGTAAATCCCATATAGGAAAACACATTTCATAATCATTCCAGATGATATCTCCATATTCAAGAGAATAACTCTTAAAAAGCGATTCGTCAAGATATTTTTTTGTCATGGGATTTCTTGCTTCTTGTAAAAAAGGAAGAAATTCAATAGTTCTTTCAACTCCATCCGAAAATGTAAAACTAATTTTGAAGTCTCCCAAATACTCTGCCTTATTTATTGAAATTACCATGGTTTTATAATTTTCTGGTTATTTTTTCCGGTTTGATCTCTATATTGTACACAAAAAAATCAATCCATTTTCTAACAATATCATCTCTGAATAACTCAACAATTTTTTTGAATTTTTTCAAGTTTTGTACATCTAAGGGTTCTTTTCCAAGGACATCTTTGACAACAATCTCCTTAAATTTACCATTTTCATAAATTATTTCTGCCTTATTCTCTTTGCCCTGAAACTTTCCATGAATATGAATTGGTTCATGCTCATGCGAGTAGAATAAAAATACAAGTCCAAAATATTCGTATATTTTAGGCATTTTATTTGCTTTTTTAACAAAGATAATAATTTTAAACTTACTCAGTTGCAGTTAGCAGGGTTCCAAATGACGCTTCAAATCCCTAAAAAAAAGAAGTCTCCGGCTTCGAATTAATATATACAATCACGTCTATTTACATCTTAAAATTATTCAATCCATACCGGGTCGGAAACTCTGTTTTTCATTTTTTATTTGAAGTTTTTCTTCCGAATACTTCAAACAACAGTGAAATTATCAATTAAAAGAAAATTAATCTATGAGTTAATAAATTGCATACATCTCATTAATCAAATCACGAATACTCTCATATTCATTTTCTTTTTCTAGTTTTTTTCTCTATTCTAATAGTTTATCTATTTCTTTTTGGTTATCCTCAAGTATATGTTGCTTTAATCTATGATCCATGGCATCAAAAATATACTTTTTGATTTTTCTAGTTTCTCTTTTATAATCAGCGTTCTATACCTTATCACTATAGGCTACCACATCCATGTATCAGCATTTACGCCTATTAGGTCACTTCTTTCACTACCGTAAAGGTTTCTTAGTATATATTCATAGTTTAACTGTTATTCTATTATATCTGCCATATTCTTTATTTTTTATACTTAATCTGTAACCCAGCATAAAAATACGTAATAGTTAATAAAAAAGCCTGAATTGTTTTGCGGTTCAGGTATTTTTTCGGATATTTGCTATTACGTATATACGTAATATTATGAAAAATTCACCACACCCAGAGTGGGCTTTAACCCACAAAAAACCGGGGACTGAACTCCGAAGGATCAAAGACAAGTACTATTTGTATGAAGTCTCCAGTAAATGGGATCCCGAAAAGAAAAGAGCAAGAAAGATTACAGGCAGGCTTCTGGGAAGGATTACTAAAGAAAATGGATTCGTGGAATCAAGCAAATATAAACTCCAAAGAAATTTCACTTCCTTTTTTGACCAGCCCTTGCAAGTGAAAGAATATGGGGCTTCCTCCTTTGTAATGGAGAGTTTCTCGGAGGATATCACTTTTTTGAAACAGGTTTTTCCTGAGATTTGGCAAGATATCTTCTCATTGGGCTTTATACGTTTATTGTTTAATCCTCCTATTAAGAATACGGCTTTCCATTTTGAGAACAGCTTTCTTTCAGAACTATTCAACACGGTCACCCTTGGCGAAAAAAGGGTTTCGGCGTTGTACAGGAAAATAGGTAATGACAGGGGGGCAGTAGTTGAGTATATGAAAGCCTTTGTCAGGAATGACGATTATATTCTTTTTGATGGAACCAATTTTGTTTCCCATTCAAAAAACATTGAAAGCGCAAAAATTGGTTATAACTCAAAGCAGGTTTTCGACCCACAGTTAAATGTATTGTTCTTGTTCTCAAGCACATTAAAAACCCCGGTATTTTATCGCCTTTTACCCGGAAATATTAGAGATGTCAAAGCATTTAAGCTAACGGTTCAGGAAGCAGGCATTGCCAATGCTGTTGTGATTGCTGACAAAGGTTTCTATTCAGCTGATAATCTGGAGACAATTGATACTTTAGGTCTGGATTACGTTATCCCCTTAAGGCGGAGCAACCCACAAATAAACTACGATGTAATCCAACCTAATGATAATAGCGGGTTTGATGGGTATTTTGAATATATGAAGCGTTTTATTTGGTTCAACAAAATTGAATTGGAAGGCCGGGAATTATACCTGTTCTATGATTCATCGTTAAAGACAAAAGAAGAAAACGATTACCTGACACGCATACAAACCCACCCGGAAAAATATAGTTTGGAAAAATTTAAGCTAAGGCTTAAAACTTTCGGAACCGTGGCCTTCATCTCAAACCTTAAAGACAAATCTGCCGAAGAAATATATAAAACTTACAAGACAAGAGGCGAGGTCGAAACAATGATTGATGCCATGAAGAACATTTTAAAAGCTGACAGCTCTTATATGCAAAATGAAATGGCTCTGCAAGGCTGGATGTTCATCTCCTTTATGGCTTTGAAATGGTATTACTACTTATACAATATTCTACTGCAAAAGAAACTGCTCAAAAGATATTCACCAAAGGATATACTATTGAACCTGGCCGCTATAAAAAAAATAAAAATCAATCAAAACTGGTGCCTCTCAGAAGTTACCAGCAAGACACAAAACCTAATTGATAAGCTTGGTGTTCATATTACGTAATTTCCATACCGGGTTACGGTTTAATAAATTCAGTCAGACAATTTCATGTCCCAGAGGGACAAAATATTGGTAGCCAATCATCAGAAAACGTTAACCAGTGCCGTCAGGTACGATATAATCAATTCCGACAGGTTTAAATACATACCATTCATCAAATTCAATTTCAAATTCGTTTAACAAATCAAGGTATTCAGCCATAAAAGATTTGTTCTTATGGTGTTCCTGCTGATTATTAATGTAATCGATTATGTGGGGTAATTCCTTTCGGCAGTATGAGAAGGCTCCATACCCTTCCTGCCAGGAAAATTTTCCCGGTACAAGCCTCTTTTCATTTATCCATTTTGATGAAACACCTTTTATATCCTGCAATAAATCGGATAAAGACCGTGCCGGACGCATCCTGAACAAAACATGAATATGATTGGGCATGCCGTTTATTGCCAAAACCTTATGTCCATTATTTTGTATTATACATGTAATGTATTTATACAATTCATCCTTCCATTTGTTGTTAATAATTGAATCCCGATTTTGAATTGTAAATACCGCTTGAATGTGAATTTGCATAGATGTATTTGCCATGATGATTTTATTTCGTCCCCCTGGGACTTACTTAACATTTTTTATTTTTCTACCGATATGTTGTCCCTACGGGACATTTATACCAATTATCCAGAACACAATGGTTTTAAAGATTGGTAATTAACCAAAAAATATCAATTATTTGTTTCAGGTTGAGATTATAAAACCCCTCTGACAATATTAAAATGATTATAATTTATGTCCCGTAGGGACAACATATTGGTAGCCAATCATCAGAAAACATTACCAAGTGCCGTCAGGTACGGCATAATAAATCCCGAATAGACTTATCTATACCAACTTATCCTGATGATATTATTTCGTCCTAATGGGACTGATATCACTTCTTTATTTTTTCTATCAATAGATTGTCCCTGGCGTGACACTCGCTGGATTCAATTAAACATTTCGGATTTAATTATCCTCAATATACCCATATTAATCAACTGTTTGGAAGAAAATGCAGGGAGCTGGAATAAGAATACCATTTGTTGCGTATCGGAATTACAAACACCAACCAGCTGTCGGTACAATTTAATTACCATCAATAATCAAAAAACCCGCGCAATGCACGGGTTTATTGATTACTGTTTCTTTCATAAGATATTTTTAAAACAGATACTTTAAAGATCGGGTAAAACCAGAATAAAGCATGAAGTTAATGTAGCAGTCAATTATTTATTTTACCATGAGTTGTTTTACATACTTCTGGCCATTATGCTTTATCTGAATAAAATATGTACCGCTTTTTAGATTGCTAATATCAATTCTTGACGTTTGTTTGTCAACAATACCGCTATAAACAGTTTTTCCTAATACATCAATAATTTGCAATGTACTGTTGACTGCATCAGCAGCCAATTTAATGATAATGAAATCCTTGGCAGGAACCGGGTAAATACTTAACATGTCTGTTTTCGTTTCATCTATATTATTAACAACACCAGGAACGCCCCAAACATCAATATTATGAAGTCTTGAATATTGAGAGGTTTCATCAGATTGTTTGAATCCCGAAGTAAATTTAATATAGACATCAGTTTCATTAATGGCAACCGTATTCACATCACCCAGTTGATCATCTGCTCCATCCCAGAATTCATCTTCTGATGCCCTTTCCCAGATTACACCATCGGTAGATTTGTAAATCCGGATTCCCCTGTTTCCTCCGGTGGCTGAATGTGCAAAACGTATGCTATCAATTTGAGGTACAGGTCCAAAAATAAATTCACCAATGGTATCTGTACTGGTCATATAATCAGCAATTGTTGCGCCGTTAAGTTTATTCAACAGAACCCATCCTGTTGTAACTCCCGGAAGATTTACTGTTGCTCCACCATCTTCAATTCTTCTTGATTCACACTCCGGAGCAATTCCACATTTAATAAGAGTGACCGGGATTTCCACCGTACCTGTTGAAGTTGTTAGTGTTAAACTTCTGGTGATACTATCTTCAATAACAACCCCGGCAGAACATGTAGAAGGATCAGTATCTTCAGTAGCCTGCCATTCCTGAAAATTTTCACTAATAATTAAAGTTGACTGTCCGTTGACACCCATTATCCCAATGATTGTCAACATTGTAATAGCTAGTAAAAGTTTTTTCATAATTATTAATTTTAGGTTAACAAAATCAAATGTATTATAAAAATAATTTTTATTTTATTCTGAAAATTCATTGATACTAAAAGTTAGAATTTGCCGACATAAAGTAGTTATTGTCAACTAATTACAGTCCGGAATTAGCGCAGCAATTAGGTTTATTATCATGCTGTACTCAATAATAAGACAGCAAATTTTCCAATAGTACCTCATTGTTATCTGCTCGGAATATGAAGTTAAAATTACTAAATAAACCGATAATAGGCAACTGTCCGGTAAATTTAAATATGCAGATCATTTCTAAAATGAAGCTAATTTGCTAACTAACACGGAAGATAACCTTAAACTGGGCAAACAAATTTAAAATTCCCGTATCTTTCATTTCAATGAACAAAGAATCCATTCATCATGTTATTCAATGAAAATCATATTTTATGGATATTGTAAAGATTCTTGAAACGAACCTCGTTACGCACGATGTTAAGCGATTTGTTGTGGAGAAACCTGCAGGCTATACATTTGTCTCCGGCCAGGCAACAGATGTGTCTGTAAACCATCCCGATTGGAAAGATCAGCTGGAGCCTTTCACATTTACAGGTTTAAATAAGTGGAAACATCTCGAGTTTATGATTAAGATTTATCCCGAACGCAAAGGAGTCACCGATCAGTTAGGGTATATGAACAAAGGGAATGAGCTGATTCTTCATGATGTGTTCGGAGCGATACAATATAAAGGCAAAGGAGTTTTTATTGCAGGTGGCGCGGGAATTACCCCCTTTGTGTCTATTTTCCGTGACCTTCACCAAAAACAACAACTTCGGGACAACAAGCTGTATTTTTCAAACAAGACTTCACAGGATGTGATTCTGGAAGACGAACTAACCCGTATGCTGGGAGATAATTTTATTAAGGTTTTAACCCGCGAAAATAAACCGGGGTATATAAATCAGCGAATAGACAAGAATTTCCTGAAAGGCAATATCACAAACTTTGATCAGCATTTTTATGTTTGCGGACCCGATGCATTTGTGCAGGATATATCATCCAGTCTTCTTGAACTTGGTTCAACGGTACAAAAGGTAGTTGTTGAAGAATAATTCTCCACCATTGACTAAAACATCGGATGATCGTTGGCTGATTTCTCCGGCACCGGCTGTATTACATCCCAGTGCTCAACAATCTTATTGTTTTGAATTCTAAAAATATCAACGATTGACATTGTCTTTTCTCCCATTTTACTCCTTGTATGCAGGTAAACAAAATCCCCGTCGGCGCCTATATGTTGAATATCAATTTTTTCTTTAGGCGCATTTACAAACCATTTCGCCAATATATCTTTTAATGCCTGTTTGCCATCTGCGGCCATCGGATTATGTTGAATATAAACATCGCCGATATATTCATCGATGGCATCAATATCCTTATCCCCAAACAATTTCTGGTAAAATTTAGCTACCATCTTTTTGTTATTGTCTTGTGTTTGAAGGATTTTTTCACAATCTGTTTCTTGTGGCAGATTGGATAATCTGAATCCATAAATCATTAATATAAGGATGATAAGGCCCGGAATTATTTTCTTCATGATATTTGATTTATTGGTTGAGTAAATAGGAAACAATCATAAAAACAGAATGTTTCTTTATACTACTTTAAATTTCCCGCGCTGATTAGTGCGCTCCAAAGGACCCTTCAAATCATCGGTGAAAAGGAAGTTTCTGACTTCGACCTAATATTTATACTGCCATCTCTTTTCATCTTTAAATTATTCAATCTAAAACCAGGTCAGAGACCCTGTGTTTCTTTTTTTATTTGAAGTCTTCAGGCGGAAGATTCTAATCAGAGGATAAACTCCTAATTACTAAAGGTCGTTTTATAATTGGCCTTCATGTAAATCCCATATAGGGAAACACATTTCATAATCATTCCAGGTTATATCTCCATATTCAAGAGAATAACCCTTAAATAGTGATTCGTCCAAATATTTTTTTGTCATGGGATTTCTAGCTGCTTGCAAAAAAGGAAGAAAATCAATAGTTCTTTCAACTCCGTCAGAAAATGTGAAACTAATCTTATGGTTACCCAAATACTCTGCCTTATTTATCGAAATTACCATGGTTTTAAATTTTTCCGGTTATTTGCTCTGGTTTGATCTCTATATTGTACACAAAAAAATCAATCCATTTTCTGACAATATCATCCCTATACAACTCAACAATCTTTTTGAATTTTTTCAAGTTTTGTACATCTAAGGATTCTTTTCCAAGGACATCTTTAATAACAATCTCCTTAAATTTACCATTTTCATAAATTATTTCAGCTTTATTTTCTCTGCCTTGAAACTTTCCATGAATATGAATTGGTTCATGCTCATGTGAGTAGAATAAAAAACCAATCCAAAATATTCGTAGAGTTTAGGCATTTTATATCTTTTTAAACAAAGATAATAATTTTAAACTTGCTCTGCTGCTGTTTGAAGTGTTCCAAAAGACACTTCAAATCTTTGATAAAAAAAGTCCCCAACTTTGACTTGATATTTACACAACCATCTCTTTTCAACTTATAATTATTCAATCCATACCGGGGTCAGGGGATCTACTTCAAAATCTCCCGCTCCACCTCTTCTAATGATTTTCCTTTGGTTTCAGGCAGTTTTGCCCTGATAAACAAATATCCGAAAATGCATATTGCCGCATAGATCCAAAATGCCCCGGAAATATTCACCATTTTTTTAATAAAAGGGAAACATATAACCAAGAGTGTACTGGCAATCCACAAGATGCTGGTGGCAACTGCCATGGCTGCTCCTCTCACCCGGTTTGGAAATATCTCTGATAAAATAACCCAGGTAACAGGAGCCAGAGACATAGAATAGATAGCGATTGCGATTATGATAATAGACAAAATAAGATTTCCCTCCATGTGGAAAAAATAACCAAATCCCAGAATAATGTATGTAACGGCAAGTCCAGAAGATCCAAAAAGCATCAGTTTTCTTCTGCCCCACCCTTCAACTGTACCGATTGCCACAAACGTAAAAATAACATTCACTACACCAGTAATTATTATATTAAATAAAGAGGAACTGATCCCAAATCCGGCCGAAGTAAAAACCTCTTCGGCATAATTAAATACAATATTAATCCCGCACCATTGCTGAAAAGCGGCCAGAACAAAACCGATTATCAGTATAGGTCTTAACTTTTTGTTGAATAAAGCCTTTACATCAACCTTTTCATTTGAACTTTGCAGGCTGAATTGAATTTCTTTTTCAACCTCACCGGCATAGGTTTCCCCTCCGATTTTATTCAGAATCACCTGTGCTTTATCACTCTTTTTCAATTTAGTGAGCCACCTGGGGCTTTCAGGAATAAAAAAAGCCAATATAAAAAACAGCGATGCCGGAACTGTTTCGGCCAGGAACATCCATCGCCACCCCATTTGTCCGTTCCAAGAATTAAAAATCTGCTCATTGGTTGCATTTTCCAAAACCTTATCAGCGATAAGATAGTTGATAATCTGTGCTAAAAGCACCCCAACCACAATTGTAAGCTGGTTTAATGAAACAAATCTTCCACGTACGTTTCCTGGGGATATTTCAGCAATATATACCGGAGACACACATGAAGCCACACCAATGCCCAGCCCTCCGATGATCCTATAAAACATAAATAAACCGTATGTATTAGCCAGACCCGTGCCAATTGCCGAAAGCGTAAACAGAAAGGCAGCAATAATCAATGAAAATTTTCGTCCGAATCGTTCGCTCAGGAATCCTGAAAACATTGCGCCCGGAATGCATCCAATCAGGGCGCTGCTCATAGCCCATGCCTGTCGGCCAGGCATACCGGTAATTCCAAAAAAACGTTCATAGAAAAATTTGCCTCCCCCGATCACCACCCAGTCATAGCCGAAAAGCAAGCCGCCAAGGGCAGCAACCATAGATATGGTCAATAGATATGTCAGATTATATTTCGCCTTCATAAATTTTTCTCAATCTGTTAATTGAAGATTTTTATGCAAATAAAATATTATTCGTCAAATTTAAAAATATAATAAAGAGTTGTATAAGAAAAATAGAAATATAATCTCTTAAATATAAGATTGTGACTTACGTAAGTTCCTTAGCAATTGGATAATATACATTTAAGAAATTGATGGGAGATGAATTTTAAGCTTTTTTGAAGATATTCACAGATAAACCCGACAAAACAATCATAACCACCATAATAATTCCGAAAATAGAAGCTCCTGCCACTGAAATAATAGCTGTAATAACATTCTGATCCTTATCAATTCCGTCAATAATTACAGATAATGTAGGCGTTATGATAATATATAAACCGATAATTAAAAACAACAAATGAAAAGAATAGTAAACTATCTTACCAAACAGGGTGGATTTAAAATCGATGTCTTTTTTGGGAGGATGCTGTTTTTGATAAATATTTTCCTGCCAATTGCGGTAACTTTCCCAATCGAAGGAATCCGGCTTTTCATATCTTTTTTTTCTGACAAAACTGTATGTGAAGCGGCTATTGTTTCCGGCTTCTGATGAAACAACCCGGTTCATCAGGTAATCAAACGCCTTCTTTACCCTAATAAATTCGTAGCTGGAAAGAGAAGGATTTAAATCGGGATGGCTAAGCATTGCTTTTTCATGAAAGGCATGTTTGATTTCTTCCGGGCTGGCGCCAGGTTTCACTCCCAGTATATTACAGTATGTTTCGTACATGATCTGATAAAATAATCATTCCAGGAATTCAGAAAGAATTTTCTTCCATTCTTCTTCCAGGGAATTCTTAGGCATTGTTTTTCCTGCCTTTTGATACCAATGGGTAGCATTTTCCAAATCGCCCTCTTTACGGTGCAGGTATGCATGTACCCAGGCTCCTTCGTTAGTGTAAACAGATTGAATAAGTTCGTGTGCAGTTTCCCAGTCACCCTTTGCATCAAACCAAAGCGCCTGAAGAAGGTTGTTCATATATTCGGGAGGTTCAGGCTCCCCTAAAGTTTCTCTAAATTCATCAAGTGTATACCTTAACATAAACTTCATTTTGATTGCCAGAAGCAACGCTGAGGTGAAAAAATCTTATCCTCAGATTTAAGTTCCTTCATAACTTTTTCTACAATAGATTTACTTAAACCAGTTAATTCGGCTATTTCGCTGTTTCTTAATGGCTTCGCAGCTGTAACCATCGTTTTGAATACCAATTCTTTAGAATCCATTTATTCAGAATTAATGATAAAAATACAAAAATATCATATATTTAGCTAACCAATTTTGATGGTTGTTCTGTGTTTTTTTTATTTTAAATTGAGTGATTTTGTGTTCATAAACAATAGGTATCAATTTTTTATAAGTTAGTAATGTCTTAAATTTCCGGCTTGAATTGGATAAAATTCATTCATAAACCATGAGGTATCAAATTGAAAATATAGTGATCCATAACAAAGCAAAAAAATTTTATATATTCAGGTATGCAGTCCTGATTGTTTTAGCTGCAATATCTCTTGGAATATTCTCCTGTAAGCGGGCAGGTAATGCAGAAAGATCTGACTCGAAGAAAGAAATCTATCAGGCAATTCCTTCCGTATGTATCTGGGATAAAATATCCGCACGTAAGGAACCCCGGAGAAATTCAGGAGTTGTGACGCCCCTAAACCTGGGTGAGGCAGTCACCTATCTGGGGATTAATGCGTTCGATTCCACATATAAAAATCAGGAATATTTAAAAGTTAAGTTATCTGATGGCTCCCTGGTCTGGGTTCCGGCTTTTAGTCTTATCACAAGTTCAAAACCAGCAGTTGTTGCCGAAGAAGCTACAATCTATCTGCGACCTGATATGTTGACCATTACGGACAAAAAGCTGGCTGCAATGGATATTATTGCCGTTATGGAGGAAAAAGACAGATGGATAAATTTTATATCGGATAAAAAAGCCGTAACCGGTTGGATTCAGGAAGATAATATCAACTACAACAAGGAAGAAATAGCCTTTGCTCTGGCGGCAAACCGAATTCTTGCAGAAAAAAGCAACAAATCGTTATCGGATAAAATAGATTCTGCTTTAAATTATAATCCTTACCAGAACTCAATTTTTGTGCCTATGTTAAAAGAAATTGAAAAACAGGAAAAGGAAAAAGATCAGGTGGAAGAAATGATGCGCCAAAGCATCAATTCATTTCAGGAATGATTTCTGCTTCATGCGATAATCCAAATTAGAATGGCAAAACGCAAAAAATCCATTATCAAAATCGATAAAAAATCTCTTCTGAAATTATCAGCCCTGCTGATTCTGACCATTGGGGTGTTTTTTGTCATGTTGTTTTTTATGGTTTATATTGGAATCTTTGGCAGGTTAGCTTCGGTAAAAGAACTATCAACTATTCAGAATTATCTTGCCTCAGAAATTTATTCATCAGACAATGTACTGTTGGGAAAATACTATGTAGAAAACAGAACAAACATTGCCTATAAAGATATTCCGGGTTTTCTTGTTGATGCCCTGATTGCGACCGAAGATGTAAGATTCTTTAAACATAACGGCATTGACCAGAAGAGCCTGCTTAGAGTGTTATTTAAAACCATTCTGTTGCAAAAAGAAAGTTCGGGGGGTGGTAGCACACTTACCCAGCAACTCGCCAAAAATTTGTTTCCCCGGAAACATTATCTGCTATTTAGCATGCCAATCAACAAATTCAGGGAAATGATTCTGGCCACAAGACTGGAAAAGGCATATAACAAACAAGATATTCTTGAACTTTATCTAAATACAGTTTCATTTGGAGAAAATACATACGGCATTGAGTCGGCAACCCTGCAATTTTTTAAAAAACAACCTGAAAAGTTAAAACCTGAAGAAGCTGCCTTGCTGGTAGGTTTGCTTAAAGCCACGAATGCATATAATCCCAAATCCCAACCCAAAAATGCACTAAGCCGGAGAAATGTTGTACTATCGCAAATGGTGAAATATGGGTATCTTAAAATTGAAAAAGCTGATTCGCTTAAGAAGTTACCCATTAAATTAAATTATACCCGATATACCCACAATGAAGGCCCGGCTCCCTATTTCAGGGAACATTTACGGCTTGAGCTGGCTGATTGGTTTAAAAATCACCCAAAACCTGATGGTACAAAATATAATATCTATACCGATGGTCTGAAAATCTATACTACCATTAATTCCGATTTACAGCAATATGCAGAAGAAGCTGTAAAAACACATATGGCTTATCTTCAAAATCTTTTTGATCGATCCTGGGGAAAGACAGAACCTTGGGGAAAAACCGATCAGATGATTATGAATGACATTAATAAATCAGTTCGATATCAGACTTTAAAAAGTCAGGGATTGGATCAATCTGCCATCTTAGAGGAAATGAAAAAACCTGTAAAAACGGAGCTATTTACCTGGAACGGTAAAGTTGAAAAGTTGATATCTCCATTGGATTCCATCAAACATTATCTCAAATTTCTTCAGGCAGGATTTCTGGCCATGGAGGCAAAAACCGGTTTTATCAGGGCATGGGTTGGAGGCATTGATCATCACTATTTTCAGTACGATCATGTTACAGCCAGACGACAACCGGGCTCGGTATTTAAACCCATCGTATATGCCGCTGCACTGGAAAGTGGTTTAAAACCCTGCGATTACTTCGCAAATGATTCCATTGTATATACCGATTATAGCGATTGGACTCCGGAAAATGCGGACGGATCATACGGTGGATTTTACTCCATGAAGGGAGCGCTTACACATTCGGTAAACACGGTTAGTGTGAAAATTCTTATGAATATTGGTTTAGATAAAGTTAAAAGTCTCGCAAGAAAACTTGGTATTACCTCCGATCTGCCTGAAGTTCCTTCGCTTGCGCTTGGAACGGCAGAAGTATCGTTATACGAACTTATCCAGGCTTACAGTGTATTTGTCAATAAAGGTAAAGTAGTAAAACCTATTTATCTGAGAAGAATTGAAGATAAATACGGTAATATTATTTATGAGGAAAAATCTCATATCTCAGATGAACAGGTGATATCCGTTAAAAATGCAGAGATAATGACCGATATGTTGAAAAATGTTGTGAATTATGGTACAGCCTCAGGACTAAGATCTAATTATGGATTTACAAATGATATTGCCGGAAAAACCGGAACAACCCAACTTAATACCGATGGGTGGTTTATGGGGTATACACCCGATCTTATTGCAGGAGCGTGGGTTGGAGGAGATAACACATTTATCAGGTTTCGTGCCATGTCGCTCGGACAGGGTTCGCATGCTGCCATGCCAATCTGGGCCCTATTCATGAAAAAAATTTATAGAGATCCGCTGTACAAATATTCAAGATATTCCACATTTGATATTCCGCAGGATATACTGGAAGAAACCAATTGTCCTGATTTTAAAGAACATCAGTTTGAATCCATTAAAGATTTGCTGGATAAGAAAGGAGAATCCATACTTGATTTGATAAAGAATATTTTCAGAAAAAAGGAAAAGAAAAAAGAGAATGACAATAATTAAACAGTCTTACCTGATGAAAAAAATATCAATACAGGCAGGAGAAATCATATTGGAGGCTGAACTTTACGATACACCTACAGCTCAAACCATTTATGATGCCCTGCCCATTGCGGCGCAAATTCATACCTGGGGCAAAGAAATTTATTTCAGCGTTGATATAAAACTTTCGCTGGAGAATGATGCAAGAGAAGAGGTTAACGAAGGAGAACTGGCTTATTGGCCCGCGGGGCCGGCTTTCTGTATTTTTTTCGGACCAACCCCGGCAAGCACAGGTAATAAACCCAAAGCCTTCAGTCCGGTAAATGTTTTTGGTAAGATAGGTCTGAATTTTAAGATTTTGGGAAATATCCGAAACGGAACACAGATTGTCGTAGAAAAAGCATAAGAAAACATTCTGATAAATTACAATGAAGGCACTTCAAAGGGTAATTTTTGTTTGTTTAAATCTAAGTCTGGTATTATTTTATGATAATTATCCAGAAGTATAACGATATCATTTGATATTGTATCACTGAGTGTATTTAATTTGATAACCTGGTCAACTTTTGATTTCCTAAGTCTGAGTACAAACATTTCTATAGTTTGTTTCAAACGGTTGTAATCATGCCATCTGCCCAGGATATCCTCAAGCTCTCTGATTTTAGTTATTAGTTCATCTGGAAATTCTTCGGGATTTATACTGGCGGAAATTTCATAACAGAATCTAATCTCTTTCAGAATTTTTCTCTGTTTGTGCAGGTCCCTGGAATCCAGGTAATTTTTATTCTTCTCAAATTTCTTAATGGATGTATCAAGATACTTACCAACTCTTTTTTTTAATTTATCATTTGTAATCGTCTCAAGATTTTCTGATACTTCTGAACGCAAGACATTAAGAAAATCATTGGATTTTTTGGGTAATATTTTATGCATGCTTTTACGCCTTCGTTCAATTTTCACCAACAGATATTCTTTTAAATCATAAAATTCCTTTTTTAACAAATTCTCATAATCCTGAACAAGTTCGTAGTAAACCTGCGAATTTCTGAGATTACCTGCCTTTTTGAAAATTACATCAATGTTCCTCTTTAGTAATTTTTTTATCCGTTTGTTTTTCTGCAGATTAAAAACATTCAGAAATGTTCTTATTTTTTTAATAGCTACCCTGAGATCATGCACCAATTCAGAACTATGAGACATATCAGCAATCTGAATATTCGTACCGATAATACCTACCTGCCCTTCAAAATATGTGTTGGCTTTCTTTTGTATCATGTCTTGAAAAGAAGAATTTCAATCTGCGAAATAACTAATTCACTTACAAAGTTATAAAGATTAAAACAATTAATCGAACAAAGCAAAATATACTTTTTGTGATATATTTATAAATATATAGTTTTGGTTTTATAATTTTATACGGTAAACCTTAAAGATTAACTACTATGAAACGAATATTTAAAGATTTTATTCCGTTGGTTTTTGCATTTTTATTCATCCAGGGTACACTAACGGCGCAGGACAAAAGCACAGTAGATTGGCTCTCTGAATACAAAGGAGAAGTTCCTACGGGATCATATACCTATAAATATGCATATTCTTATTTTAATAAGGAGCTCTGTGGAATTACAATATCCACGATTAAAATCAATAAAAAAGGGGATGAATCAACAAGCAGCATTGAAGTTTACCTCTCAGATATTGATGAAAATGCAGTAAAATTCAAAGTAACCGGAAAATATCTCACCGTTAGTCTGGAAACCAAAAACTCGCAAAAGTTTATTAAATCGTTTGACGATGGAGAATTTAAAGGATACATTAATTCATCAGAAATATTATGCGATCAGGTGGAAAAGGCCAGGTCGCTGGTAGATGCAATAAAAAGTCACCTGAAAGAGTGTACTCACCAGGAAAAATCTTGGGCATCGCTTAAAGATTGTGTGGACTGGCTTTCTTCAAACATATCAAAGACTCCAAAGGGGAGCACCGAATATAATCAGATATTTTCTGCTGACGCATCAAAAAATTATCTTTCCGAACTTACCAGAATATACAACGATTCCAAAGGAAATGAAATCACTGAAAAATATTCGTGGAATATGGCAGATATTAATGCTGACAAAATAAGTCTGAATGTTAGCGGAAAAGATCTTTCCATTGAACTGAAAACCAAGGATGACAACAAATATTTCAAAGTAGTGAAAAGCGATGTACTCCAAAACTACGATAACAATCTGGAAATCTATGTCCCTGACCTTGTGGCAGCAAGAAATATGGTACAGGCTTTAAAATATGCCACAGAACAAAGCAAACCCGTATATAAAACCTACGCTGATGTAAATCTGGCATTGAATTTCCTGAAAGAAAATATTAAAAGTGTGACTTCGGGCAATTCCGAACTTCAACAAAATTTCGAATTTGAAAATAAACCTGATGGCATGGTGACATTTGGTTCCTCTGAAACCGATTCAAAGGGCATTACTACTGAAGAAAAATATCAGGTATATCTGAATGAACTGAACCCGGCAGTCGATTTGAACATCAGCGGAAAAGAAGTTACAGTTAAGATGAATGTGAAAGACAAACAAAAACTGGTGAAAGTCTTCAAAAATTCAGAACAGCAGAATTATTCGAATCAGATTGAGATATATACTGATGGAATAGAACCTGCACGGGAGTTGATAAATGCATTGAATTATGCCATTTTAAATCGAGATGCAGGAATTCAGAAATGGGCAGATGATTCAAAGGCAGCAACATGGGCCTCTGCAAATACAGGTTCTATCACAGAATCAGGTAAAACATATAAACAAAAACTTACTTTTGATCCCTCCAATAATTATATGGCTACCCTATCGCTCACCAGCACCGACAATAATGGCGATACCGAAGAAAAATTTGTTTTTTATGTGTCTGATATTGATAAGGATAATGTTGATCTATCGGTAAGCGGGAAAAAGATGACTGTTAAGATATCTACCGGAAAGGAAAAACTTATCAAAGCAACAAAATTTGATCAGATTCAAAATTATGAATCTTCCATAGAGGTATATTTTGATGATACAAAAATTGCCCGAAATTTTATCAGCGCTCTTAAATTTCTGGCATCAACGGTAAAATCTGCTGACAAAACACTCACCGATAATGCGGCTGCTTTCAAATTTATTGCCTCCAGCCTGCATACGGTATCAACCGGAACATATACGATGGATCAAACCATCGAGATGGTAGATAACGATCCGTGTAAAATCAAGCTTTCCATTGTGCAAATAGATAGTAAAAACGAATCAACCGGCTATATCTATGAATTTAACCTGTCAGATATTAATGCAGATGCAGTAAAACTTGATATTTCAGGTAAAGAGATGAAAGTTAACCTTGAAACAAAAGGCAAACAAAAACTCATTAAACCCTATAAAAACAGTGAACCTCAGAACTTCGCCTATGGTGTAGATCTGTATTGCGACGATGTAGCAACAGCAAGAAATATTATAAATGCATTTAAGACACTAGCCAAAAAATGCGGTAAATAGAAAGGTATAGAGTTATGAATAAACGCGAATTCCTGAAAATTTCAGCAGTAGCTGCAGCAGGAGGTTTGGTTTCTTCCACTACCCGGGCAGGATTTGCATCTGAACCCAAACCACCCATAACCAGAACTTTGGGAAAAACCGGAATTGAGCTTCCGGTTATAAGCAGCGGGTCCTTTCAAAGTGACAATATGATGCTGGCCAGAGAAATTTTCAAATCGGGGATGATCCATTTCGATTCTGCCTATATTTATATGAATGGCCGCAATGATGTATTGTTGGGGAAAATGTTAAAAGAATTCGGTCGTGATAAATTTATCATTTCAACAAAAATTGAGTTTCCGGAAGATAACAACACCGGACAATATAAAAAAGAAGCGACCACACAGGCATTTCTCGAAAAACTGAATGAGAGTTTGAGCCGCCAGGGAGTTGATTTTGTTGATATTCTTTATTTGCACAGGCCTTCATGTAACGGAGCTGCCATGAATGAAGAAATGCTCAACGGACTGAGAAAAGCAAAAGAGGAAGGAAAAGCCCGTTTTGTCGGGCTTTCAACCCACAGCAATCAGGCAGAATTACTCGAAACGGCTATCCAAAGTAAATTTTACGAAGTTGTTCTTGCTGCTTATAATTTCCGTCTGGAAGATACAGTTGGTCGTGCAATAGCAAAAGCTGCTGACGAGGGGATTGGAATTGTTGCCATGAAAACACTTGCCGGAAATTTTCTTGATAAGGAAAAAACGAAACCAATAAATAAGTCTGCTGCTTTAAAATGGGTATTGCAGGATAAGAATGTACATACTGCAATTCTGAGTATCCATAACATCGAAGAACTGGAGCTCTATAAAAGCCTACTGTACAATATTGAAATGACAACACAGGAAAAGGAAGATTTAAACTCATACAAACTGTTAGCGGGATTATACTGTCATGGCTGTGAAAAATGCAAACCGCAATGTCCATACGGCTTAGCCGTGCCGGATATCATGCGGGCCTATATGTATGCATATGGATACAACACTCCGTTGAAAGCAAAAAATGTTCTTGATTTGTTATCACAGGAAATTGATGCATGCAGTAAATGTCCTGAATGTCAGGTACAGTGTCCTAACCAACTGAATATTTCCGACAGAATAAGGGATATCATACGATTGAAAGATGTGCCGTCTGAATTTCTGACATAGGTTAACCTTCCGGGAAATGAAATTTTATCGGAGAGAGCTATAAAATGTTGAAGAAAGGAAAACAATCTTACACCAGTTGGATAAGATCAACTTTTTTATTTCTGATGGTCATGGCTCCCTTTTCATGTAACCTACAGGAAAAAAGGGAGATCCTGTTCTATGATGATTATAAATCATTGCACCGCGGACCTTTAGGAAGTAGTTTTGGCGCACAAACTGAATACCATTATTTACCGGAAGCAGCCACAAAAGGTAACTGGACCGTGTCCACCTTTAGATATAATTTGCCGCAATCGTGGTATGTCCGTGAAACAGATAACCAAAAGGTACTCTGTCAAATCGGTTATAATCCTGACAAACACTGGCATCCGATGGTAATTACCGGAAACCGGCATTGGAGTAATTATAAGATCAATGGCTCCATTATGCCAATGTGCAAAGAATACCAATGTGGAATCGTCTTCAGATATCAGGATGATCGTTGTTATTATTTTCTTGGTGTAAAAAATGATACGATTTGCCTGAAGCTTGTGAAAAACGGTATTGCATTTCGTCAACCTTACGAAAAAATACTTACCCGGGAAAGGTATCCCTACCAGAAGGGAAAATGCATTGAATTCGAAATAGCATTAAATGATGCTTCTATAAAAGCCTCAGTTGTGAACGGACCCGTTTTGTCGGCGCGTGACACAACCTATTTGTCGGGAAAAACAGGAATCATGGCCGATGGTCCGGCTGTATTTGGTCCCATTGAAATAAGTGCAACACGCAACGTAAGATCTCAGATATCCAAAGCTATTCTGAAGCAATACCGCCAGGAAAAAGAACTGGAGCAAGCTAATCCCAAAATGGTCGTCTGGAAGAAAGTCTCTACCGAAGGATTTGGTGTTGGAAGAAATCTTCGATTTGGTGATTTGAATAATGATGGAACCATAGATGTTTTGATTGGACAGGTGATTCATCATGGTCCAAAGGACAGGAATAGTGAACTAAGCTGTCTTACTGCCATGACATTTGATGGAGAACTGCTTTGGCAAAAAGGCACTCCTGATCCATGGAAAAATTTTCTAACCAACGATGTCGCCTTTCAGATACATGATATAAATAATGACGGGAAAAACGAGGTCATCTATTGCATGAATTTTAATTTTATCATTGCGGATGCCGCCACCGGGCAACCTTTGAAAAGTATTCTTACACCCATAACACCCGGAGGAAAACCAACCAAACAGGGAAATAATATATATGACAGGATTCTGGGAGATTGCCTGTATTTTTGTGATTTAAGCGGAAAAGGTTTCGATGGTGATATAATCCTGAAAGACAGATATCAATATTTGTGGGCATACGATAATCAGCTCAAACTTTTATGGAAAGCCCACTGTAATACAGGCCATTATCCATATGCCAAAGACATTGATCATGATACGAAAGATGAACTTATGATGGGATATACCCTGTTTGACGATGATGGTAGTGTTCTATGGAGTCTGGATAGCGTGCTGGAAGATCACGCCGACGGGGTGGCGCTTGTAAAATTCAGGAATGATCAGGAAATAAGACTCATGTGTGCCGCAAGTGATGAGGGTATGTTTTTTGCTGATCTGAAAGGAAATATTCTTAAACACCATTTTATCGGTCATGTTCAGAATCCGGCTGTAGCAAATTTCAGAGATGATCTGCCCGGATTGGAAACGGTTTCGGTAAATTTTTGGGGAAATCAGGGAATTATTCATATGTTCGATGCAGATGGTAATATGTATAAAGAATTTGAGCCAAACCAGTTTGGCAGCATGTGTTTACCTTTAAACTGGACCGGAAAACCGGAAGAGTATTTTATTCTGAATCCGAATGTGGAAGAAGGAGGTATATATGACGGTTGGGGACGAAAAGTATTGGATTTTCCGGATGACGGACATCCCGACATGTGTTATGCCGTAATGGATATTACAGGTGACTGCCGTGACGAAATAGTCGTATGGAATCCTGATGAAATCTGGATTTACACACAGTCTGACAATCCACTCAAAGGCACGTTATACAAACCGGAAAGGAATCCGCTTTATAATTATTCAAATTACCAGGCTACGGTTTCTTTGCCGGGATGGAATGAACCGAAAAACTAATTTCCAATTATCCGATTAGTATTAGTTGTCTTTTTCAGCATTAAAAAAAGGGTACTTAAAAAGCACCCTTTTAATATGATAGGGGAGATTTTTAATATTTGTTTCGTCTATCGGAATTATATCCTCCCTTTCCACGATTCTGAAACGAACCACGATTATTTGGCCGTTCAGTTTTTGGTTTGGCTACCGAAACATTAATTACTTTACCATCATATTCTGCCTGGTTAAGTTCATCAATTGCCTGCTGAGCCTGTTTGTTGTCGTCCATTTCAACAAATCCAAATCCCCTGGATTTGCCGGTATACTTGTCTGTTATGACTTTTGCGGAAGAAACGGGACCGTACTCTTCAAATAATTCTTTTAAGTCGCTGTCATTTACATCGAAACTTAAATTAGAAATGTAGATGTTCATTAAAAATTTATTAAAATTGATATTAGTAAATAATGAGGTTGAAGACAGACAAACAAGATAACTTATGCGCGTTTTGACGAAAAGTAGATGATGACTTTCTGAACTCAATTCTCAAATTAAATACAAAGATAAAATATTAAAACGAGCTTTTATTCAAATTAACAAAATTTTAGATCGAACTATTTCTAAACTGACATTTAAAACATCTTGGAAGAAATGTTCAATTTTCAGGACTATATGTGGTACAAGTTACTGATTTAACTGTATTTTTCAGCTCGCAACCGGAACATCCGCTGCAGGAATGAGAGGTAGAGGCAGCTTTAATTTTTTTCGGAAAAATAGTCAGGTAGAGTTTATAAAATGCATATGAAAACGCTGCTATAATAAGTAGATATGTTATGAGATTTTGAATCATACTGATTTAAATTTTAAGTTGAATTATGAAAAAAACAAATTCCCCACCTGGTATACCAAAAATGAAACGAGCCAGGCAAGACCGGTAGAATAAAATACTGTAAACAATGCCCATTTCCACGATCCGGATTCCCTTTGAATTGCCGTAATCACCGCTATACACGGAAAATAAATCAGGATAAACATCATGAGCGCCAATGCAACCAGTGGGTTAAATACATTTCTCCCTTTTCTTTTTCCTTCGGTATATTTCACATGACTAAGTCTGTCCGAAAGCTTTTCACTACTATTGGTTTTTGAAATATCCACATGGTGCATTACACCCAGGGAACTTACCACAATCTCTTTGGCTGCAATACCCGATAACAAACTAATACCTATTTTCCAATCAAATCCGAGCGGTCTGATTACGGGTTCAACTATTTTACCAATTAAACCCAGATATGACTTTTCCTGGTGTTCGGCCTTTTTCTGCAGATTCAGATCTTCTATTTCGTTTTTAATTTTTGCGATTTCTGCATCATTTTCCTTAGGATTAGACAATAAAGAATTGTTAAGAAGTGATGCTTTTACAGAAATTTCCCTGTCATAATCGGTACTGAAATTAACCTTCCTGGGGAAATAACCTAAAGCCCAGATAATAACAGAGGCAATAAGAATTACTCCCCCCATCTTTTTAAGATACTGAGATGCTTTGTGCCACATATGACGTACGGTAGACTTTAGCGTGGGAATCCGGTAAGGAGGCAATTCCATGACAAACGGAATTTCTTCTGCACGGAAAAAAAGTCTTTTTAACAACAGGGCGGATATTACAGCAAAAACAATTCCGGCGAGATACAAAAGAAAAAGTACAGATCCCTGGTAATCGGGGAAAAAACTGCCAATTAACAATATATAAACAGGAAGCCGGGCACTGCATGACATAAACGGGGCAATTAACATGGTTAAAAGCCGGTTATTCCTGTTTTCAATAGTTCGCGTGGCCATGATCGCGGGAACATTGCACCCAAAACCCATGAGCAAGGGGATAAATGATCTGCCGTGCAATCCTATTTTGTGCATTACCTTATCCATAATAAATGCAGCCCGTGCCATGTATCCGGTATCTTCCATCAACGAAATAAACAGGAAAAGAATCATGATATTCGGCAGGAAGATAATAACCCCGCCAACACCTCCAATCACTCCGTCAATCATTAATTCTTTGAATGATCCTGCCGGAAGAAATTTTTCAAACAGGCCCGCAAGTGCACCAACACCCTGATCAATCCAACTCATGGGGTACTGACCAAATCTGAAAGTGGCTGTAAACATTAGAAACATTATGAGAAGAAAAACCGGGAAACCGAAAAGTTTGTTCGTAATAATATTATCTATAGCGCGCGTAACCTCCTTACGTTCAAAAGTTCCGTGCTTAAATGTCTCCTTCAGGGCACCCGAAATAAATCCGTATTTGGCATCCGTCATTATTGTTTCACTATCTGAATGATATTCCAATTCAATTCGTTCAGCTTCTTTGGCTGCAATTTCTTTAATCTCATTATAATTGGTTGCCTGTCTGGCAAAATCAGAAATATGCTTGTCTTTTTCAAGAAGCTTTATAGCAAGAAATCTGGAAGAGATTCTGTCGGTGAGGTTATAATTTGCTTCAATCTTTACGGCTTTTTGAATATGATGAATAGCTTCTTCTACTTCGCTTCCATAATTAATATGAATGTGACGAACGGTTGGGTCCTCATCATTATATACATCTATAATTTTTTGAAAAAGATTGCTGATTCCCCTACCCTTTATTCCTACCGTCGGAATGATTGGAATACCCATCATTTTGCCTAATGCTTCATAATCGAATGAATCTTTGTTTTTCAACAAATCATCATACATATTCAGGGCAATGACTACTTTAATATCCAAATCAATGAGCTGTGTGGTTAAATATAAATTTCGTTCGAGGTTTGAGGCATCGACAATATTTACCACAACATCCGGAGTGTTAGTAATAATAAAATCCCGAACTGCAATCTCCTCGGGTGAGTAGGCCGAAAGTGAATACGCACCTGGTAAATCGGTAATCTGAAAGGTATAACCGTTTTGTGCAAATAATGCTGTTTTTGAACTCACTGTGACTCCGCTATAATTCCCTACCCTTTCTTTGGAATTAGAAGCATAATTGAAGATGGTTGTCTTTCCCGAATTTGGATTTCCAACCATTGCCACATTAATGATGTTACCTTTCTCCCTGGCAGAGGTCTTTAATATCTGATCGGGTATTACACCGTTAAAATGATCATTATACAGACCAAAAGCATCATCTTTTGTAACAACCTCAATCAGGGATGCTTCACTCCTGCGAAGAGAAACATTATAGCCAATCAGGCGATATTCGATTGGATCGTTCAGAGGAGCATTTTTTATTACTGTAATTTTTTTCCCTTTGATAAATCCCATCTCCGTAATTCTCCGCCTGAATGCACCTCTTCCTTTAACTTTGGAGATTATGCCGCTTTCGTTATTTTTAAGCTCAGAAAGATTCATCAGAAGACTGTATTTTCAGGGCACAAGTATAGTCTAAATATAATCTGCAGACAATACCAATCTATAGGTAAATTTAAGTTACAGATATTTAAGATAATTTAAGAAAAAATAGGTTGTTAAATAAATTTTTATTATTTAAATTTATTTTATGATAATTAGCTTGCAATAAATCATTTATAAATTTATAATTGGTGGCTTCAGAAGCTAACATATACGAAAAAATTCAGGAGCTATTTGGCAGTTTTGAAGGTAACCTGAAAATACTCGAGGAACAAATTGATTCAGAGGTTCAAACCGAATATTTTGAATATACACGAAATTTAGATCAGGAATTTGATCCTGATGATGTTATAGAAAAGAAAGAGGATATTTTTGAACAGCATACTTCAGAAGAGAATAAAAAATGCATGCTTGCGCAGCTTGCCTCTATTGATAGTGTTGAGGCCTTCAGAACGATAGAGCGGTATGTAAAAGATCCGGATCAGAATTTGCAGGACTGGGCTAAGCTGGCATTACAGGAAAGTAAGCTTTTGCTCGAAAGC
This sequence comes from uncultured Bacteroidales bacterium, assembly GCA_963781805.1. GTDB lineage: Bacteria > Bacteroidota > Bacteroidia > Bacteroidales > UBA10428 > JAFGPL01. The sequence continues at coordinate 5,693,478 of CAWAHF010000004.1, read as the reverse complement.
AAAATTCTTGATGAGAACCTTGTATTGATTTCCACTGGATTAGGTGGCAAAGGTTTGAAACTTAGATATTTTGTTGCTTTTATTGCCAGAAATAACCTAAGTCTCTCAGATTTGCAGAAAAAAATAGTTAAAGATGAAGTAAGTTTTGCTGTAAAACGAAAAATGGGAGCGATAGAAGAGATCATCTGTTACAGAAATATTATTACCATAGTATCGCTCGTTCCAATTAATGTTGCAGTTCAAACCTTATTTGATCTGGTCGTAAAGGAATGTAATCAGTTTGGAAATTTCTTGTATGAAAATTATTTAATTACTAATCTTAAAATTCTTTCCGTTGATGAAATCAGAGAATTCATTTCTGTGCATTACAATCAGCTTAAATAGTTTTTTTCGAAAACATATTCGAGCCAGGAATGCAGATAATTTAAACTTCGTCCCTGAATTCTGCATAGGTTTTCTCAAATAGAAATTTACTTATACCCAACGAAATTCTTTTGGGTAAAATAACCTGAAACAAGCTCATTCAAAAGGAATACAGGCATGGGTCCAAAGTGAAATTGCCGCTCGCTTTCAGGCTTTCAAATGAGTATGGTTTTCAGAAGATTCAGAGCTTTCCAGATCGTCAAATTCTACATTGGTATAATTATCCAACTCATTGGCATCGTTGTTAGAATCTTCCTCAAAGTTATCAATATCATAATTATCAATGTATTCCATGGCTTCTGCCAGACCATTTGCAAAATTGTCAAAGTCTTCTTTATAAATATAAACCTTATGTTTTTCAAAGAAAATCCTGCCATCCTTACTAAAGCGTTTTTTGCTCTCTGTTACCACCAGAAAAAAGTCATCCCTGTGAGTAGATTTAACATCAAAATAATAGGTTCTTTTTCCGGCGCGGATTGTTGTCGAAAAGACTGATTCTTGATCATATCTCTCAAATCGACGACTTCTGTCAATTTCTTCTTCCATCATGTTCTTTAATTTAAGTACGATTAATTGTTCTATCAAAATTAAAAATAATTTTCATTTAACGTTCAACAACGTCCACTTTTGTATTAAGAATTATCAAGTACTTGTTAGAAAAGTGCGTATGAATTTTTTTTACCTGAAATATTTTATTGTTAATCGGAAAGCATGAAGGAGTATGTGAAAAATGCAATTTAAAGCACATGGACTGCGATATGCAAAAAAAGTTTGCTTAGCAGTGTCACATCTATAAAGTTTAATCTTGCCAGGTTGCTATAAAAATATTTCCGCGAAAAATTAGCGTTTTTTAAAATAAATAATAAAAGTTCTGAAAAAATGCGCTTAATTTGCATCACAGAATGAAAACATAAAATTATTGCAGGTTCGTTGAAATATGATAAGCAGAAGAATTTTAAGAATTAAGGCTTTACAAATATTATATGCGTACTATAAGTGTCCTGATCCATCGATTAATAAATCGGAAAAGGAACTTTTTCACAGCATAGACAAAACCTATGAGCTTTATCATTACCTTATTTTGCTATTGATTGATATTGCAGATTATGCAAATAACCGAATTGAAATAGCACGACAAAAAAATATCCCTTCGGGAGATGACCTCCATCCCAATATAAAGTTTGTATCAAATAAAATCATCTCCCAGTTCAGAAGCAGTATAGAATTAAATAAATATTTGAATAATAACAAATTAAGTTGGGTAAATCATCCTGAGCTGATAAAAAAACTTTATAATAAAATCAGGATAAGCGATTATTTTATAAAGTATATGGTAGATCCGGATGATTCTTATGAAAATGACAAAGAAATATTATATAAGATCTATACTGATGATATTGCAGCTTTTGATGAACTTTATGTCGTATTGGAAGAACAAAGTATATACTGGAATGACGAAGTTGAATTTGTAATTGGTATCATCCTTAAAACAATCAAGGGCTTTAAAGAAAGTGACGGGGAATATATAAGGTTATTTCCTTTATTCAAAAACAGTGACGACAGCGATTTTGTCAAACGACTCATCCGAAAGGCAATTCTTCATCAGGATGAATATCTCGAATTAATTAAGAAATATACTCAAAACTGGGAAATTGACAGAATTGCATTTATGGATATCATGATCCTACAACTGGCAATAACCGAGGTGGTAGAATTCACTTCCATTCCGACCAAAGTAACTTTTAACGAATACCTTGAAATTGCAAAATATTACAGTACCAATAAAAGTAGTGTGTTTATCAACGGAGTCCTGGATAAAATTATTAAATATTTGAAAGATAATGACAAAATTTTAAAGCAAGGCAGAGGATTGGTTGGTGAACAGTAATCTTTCAAATCATAGAAAAAAATAATCAACATAACTGAGTATAAATAAAAACCGGCACAATTTAAATAAACAGATTTTTTCTGATTATATTCGGATTTTTAAATTAAAGTTGCTTAGTATTAATTAAATAAAATTTTGAAATGATTGATTTTATAAATGTTATTCTAATGGCTCCGCCACAGGGTGGAAAATCAAGTCAGACATCATTCTTCTTAATGATGATTATGATCTTTGTGGTATTTTACTTTTTCATGATCAGGCCACAAATGAGAAAACAAAAAGAACTTAAGAATTTCAGGGAAGCTTTGAAAAAAGGTGATCGGATTATTACCACCGGCGGTATTTATGGAAAAATTAATAATATCAGTGAAAATATTCTTACCATAGACGTGGGAAATAATGTTTTGATAAAGATAGATAAAAGTGCAGTGTTGAAAGATTCCAGCGATATTGAGCAGTCGCAAAAATAATCCTTCGCTTTTACAAGTTAATGGCAAAAATCATTCGGATAAACTCTTAAAGGAACCGTATGTTTTTTGCCTGTTTTGGTTTTGAGATTGCTGCCACTCATTCCGAACCTGGCTCTCAGTTAAACAGTATTGAAAAATTTTAACCGGCAAGTTAAATTCCTGACCATTTGAGTAGAAGATATCAAACAAATTCAGTATATATTTGTAGTTTTCTAATCTGCCCTATTTATTAATCTATTGTTTAATTTGTGGTAAAGCAGGTTAGCCCGATATAGTTCAAAAAAAATAATTATGATTTAACGAGGCTAAAACGCTTGTGAGCAATCGTTACAAATATACACGTAAATTAATTGGCCTGATTGACCAGTTTCCTGTCTATTACAAAGCATTTAAGGAAAAATACCAGCATCGGATGCTTATTTTTCTGTTTTTTATGGTTTTATCATCCATTTTTTGGTTTATCCGGGCGCTCAACGAACAATATGAGGCTGAGATAACCTATCCTATAAAATATACAAAGTTTCCCCCCAACAAAATGTTGGTCGGTAAGTTACCCGACAAATTGACCTTAAAAGTTCAGGCCACGGGTATTAACATTTTCGCACATAAATTTCCACTGAAAATCAAAGCCTTAAAATTCAACATTGAATCATTCTCGCTCCAGGAATCGGGTAATAATTCCTTCTATATTCTTACCAAACAGATTAAAGAATATGTTTCAGAGGATTTGGAAAACATGAAAATTCTTAATATTTACCCCGATACGCTCTTTTTCAGATTTACAAATGTGGTAACACGGAAAATTGCCGTAAAAGCCGATTTTCAAAATTTCGATTATATGCTTGCCAAACAATATACACTGAATGGCAAAATATCAAGTATTCCCGATAGCATTATTGCAACCGGTCCACAATTGGTGCTTGACACCTTGAAATGCGTTTATACAGAACCAATATCTCTGAAGAATTTAACCGATACAGCTCTAAAATCGTACAATCTAAAAAAAATAGATCAATTGGAATTCAACAAAAGAAAGGTGAAAATTCTTATTCCTGTGGATAAATTTACCGAGACTTCTATGACAAGCACTATCTATACGATTAATGTACCCGACACACTTAACCTTAAAACATTTCCAAATACGGCAAAAGTAACGTACAGGGTAAGTCTGAGCAATTATGATCGGGTAAATACCAATATGATTCAACCTTTTGTTGATTACACATTCATTGGCAAATCCATAAGTTCTATGTTAAAAGTTCAACTCATTGATACTCCTCAATTTATTTATGATATCAGGATTGATCCGGGGAGTGTTGAATATTTAATCGAAAGAAATGATTAAAGTTGGGCTCACAGGAGGCATCGGAAGCGGAAAAACTATGGTTTGTAATATTTTCAAGCACTTAAAGATTCCTGTATTTCATGCTGATATTGTGGCAAAAGAGTTGTACGATTCAGATGGTGAAATCAGAGAATGTTTGATAAAACTATTCGGAGCCGATATTTACATACAGAACAAATTAGACAGAAAATCTCTTTCAGCCATTATTTTCAAAGATAAGGAAGCTTTGAAACGGGTAAATGCAATCGTCCATCCAGTAGTTATTGATAACTTTATAAACTGGATGAATAAACAAAAAAATGCAAGCTATATTATTCATGAAGCTGCCATTCTTTTCGAAAGCGATAATCAACATTTATTTGATAAAGTTATTACCGTGATCGCTCCGGAAGATATCAGAATAGAAAGAGTAATGCGCAGAGATAATGTATCAGAGACTCATGTGAAAAGCATAATAAACAACCAACTGCCTGAGAAACTGAAAATTGATGGTTCTGATTATGTTATCGTAAATGATGACAGGACATTGGTTTTGCCCCAGGTATTAAACATACATAACGAATTGTTAAAAAATTAATAACGAATAGGATAAGATAAATTATGGCAAAATTTGGTAAATGGATTGGCGCCGGTCTTGGTTGGACTTTTGGTGGTCCTTTGGGAGCAATCCTGGGATTTGCATTCGGTTCCTTCCTTGATATTTCGGGTAGCGACGTTCTTTCGGAAGGAAGAAAAACCACCACCGGTGACTTTGTTGTAAGCCTTCTCACGCTGGTTGCTGCAGTGATGAAGGCCGATGGCAAGGTTCTCAAATCGGAACTTGATTATGTTAAGAGATATTTTGTGCAGGTTTTTGGAAATGACTCTGCTTTAGAGGCTATACGGATGCTTAAGAATATTCTCGAACAGGAAATCCCATTAAGGGATGTTTGCATCCAGATAAAACAACGAATGGATTACTCATCCAGACTCCAGCTGATGCATTTTTTGTTTGGGATTGCTGAAGCCGACGGAAAAATCGATCCGTCAGAACTGAATGTCATCAATGAAATAGCCGACTATATTGGTATTAATTATGCCGATATGGAGTCTCTTAAAAATATGTTCGTCAAATCGAGTGAATGGGCTTACAAAGTGCTGGAAGTTGAACCAAATGCCTCTGATGAAGATGTAAAAACAGCCTATCGAAAACAGGCAGTTATGCATCATCCGGATAAGGTAAGTTACCTTGGAGAGGAGATAAAACATCAGGCCAATGAAAAATTTCAGAAAATAAATGAGGCGTATGAGGCGATTAAAAAAGAACGGGGAATAAAATAAGGTTACGGGTTAGGAGTTTCGGGCTTGCCAACCGGAATTTAAATGAAGGTTGGTTTCGGAGTTCCGGGTTCGGAGGTTCGGGTTCGGAGGTTCGAATCAGGATTTATTAAATAAAGAATTAAATAGTTTATTTATCAAATGCATAATTTTTTCACACAAAATAAGTTGTTTATAGGATCTGATATATAAATTGTTCAATAATAGATTTTTTGGTTCATAAAATTGTATTTGATAACATATATTACTTAAAAACAAATTTTAACTTAGTGTAAGAATAGTATATTTGCAGCTGGAATTCAATTTTAAACGATTATGGATTTAAAAGACATCTTAGCCATTTCAGGACAAAGCGGTTTATTCAAGTACCTCTCTGAGGGCAGAAACGGCATTATTGTTGAATCTTTCGCCGAAAAGAAGAGAATGTTTGTAAGCGCAACAACAAAAGTGAGTTCACTTAAAGACATCGCTATTTATACCGAAACCGAAGAACTGCCACTTGCAGATGTTCTGAAAAGTATTTTTGAATTGGAAAACGGTGGCGCTGCTATTGATTCCAAATCATCCAATGAAGAACTGAAAGCTTATATGGCTAAGATCGTTCCTGAATATGACAAAGAAAGGGTTTATGTGTCAGATATAAAGAAATTGGTCAGTTGGTATAATATACTTCGAGACAACAATATGTTGAATTTTGATGAAGAACCTTCGGAATCGGAAACAACCGTTGAAGAAGCAAAAACTGAAGGTACGCCAAAGTTAGAAAAGAAAGATTCAGTGAAAAAGGCAACGACTCAAAAACCAAAAGTTACATCCTACAAAAAACCAACTACTGCAAAAAAAATTACTGCAAAAAGTCAACCTAAAGCGGCTAAGTAGTAAAGAGTTCCGAGTTCCGGGTTATGAGTATTTAAATATTTTAAAACTATCCGGTAAATTTATTTTACCGTTTTTGTTTTTACCAGAGTTACAGCCATTAATCCGACGACCACATCATTCGCAGTAGTATTTAATTGAAGATTTTTTAGTTTTTTTGAAGGATTTAGCGGAATATCTAATAGGGTAGCTGCTCCTCCGTCGATCTTTTTGGTTCGGTTCCTATCAAGCACATTATAGGTGCTAAGCGTAGTTACTCCTGTTTTAAGATAAAGTCTTAATGGCCTGGGGGCGTCAATTGCAAAGGCATATCCGTCAACATAATAATCCTGTTCTATCGGCCACCAGTTTTCCGGATTTTTTAGTTCAAGCTGTTCCGAAGTTCCATCTTCATACATCACACTGATTTTTGCATTTACAAACCGGCTTTGCATAGGATTTGTTGAACCGGCCATCAACAGGTATGCATGTGATGCTTTCCCCGTTAAAGAAATGGTGACTGAATCAGGGTAATTATCCCACAAGCTGGTGAAGACGATATTCGCTTTTTCCTGTCCACCGGGAGTTGCAAAAGATATCCCTTGCGGAATCTTTACCATGTTTTTATTTCCTGCCAGTTTTCTCAGACCTGAATCATCAATGTTTGCAGTTGCATTGTAAGAACACCAGTCGCCAATTCCCTGTAAAGGCAACTGTAATGTTGGATAAGGAGAACGAGGCGCCAGGTATTGGGAAGTAAATATATTTGTTATGCGGTCATTGAAATATTGACTCAAATCCACCGTCGAACATATAATATTTTCCTTTGAATCAACATTCCAGTTAATGATTTTCTCTTCAAAATTTTTTCCATAACATTCCACCTGAATAACATTGCTTCCCGGAATTAAATTGATAGCCAGTATGGTAAGCCTTCCAGAGGTATCGCCAGGATTAAGAGTTACTTTACCTTTGTAATCAACTAATCCGGGATTAATAACATATTTTACTTTTTGTTCCCTGGAGGTATTATTTCTAATCTGAAATTCCAGCACATCTTTTTTCTGAAGATTATCCGAAACAATTTCAACGGGATTTTTTAATTTAAAGCTTACCGGTTCCCACCATTCCAATGCTCCCTGTTTTAGTTTTACGAAAAACGTTTTATTGCCAGTGTATTCATCCAAAACAGCATCAATCCCATTCGAATTAACTTCAATCTTTTTCAGTATTTTCTGCGGATCGTAAATATCCAGCGCTTTCGACTTATCAAAATCAATCCTTACTTCTTCGTTTACAGCATAGATATCTGGTAATTTAATATGTTCGGGAGATGAGCCCTTCCATACAATTTCAATCGTATAGGTATCTGTATTTTCCGCTTCAATCTCAATCACAGGCATACTAACCGATTCTGGCAATATTTTCCAAGCGGCTTTCTTATGATTCACCAGCACACCTGAAATTTCTTCACTCTTTGCATTTAACCTGAGTTTCAAATTCATCCCTTTGGGCAACGTGCCATTAATTTTATAGATATCCGTATTCCCTTGTTTTTTGTAATCAAATTGAATATCAGGAGTGGTTAGAGAAGCAAATTGCCAGTCATCCGGAAATCCGGGATGTATCATCAGTTCATTCTGCAAGGCATCGGGCACAATCCCAAACAAACCTTCAATAACGGTTCTGGCAGCAACTCCTATAGGATCAGCAAAATCACGATAGAGCTCTCCTCTGAAAGCATCGTAGAACGAGAGTTGCTCGAAATTTCCCGGACTCGAACCCATGTACATGCTTTCGAGTATTGCACTTTTCCAGAGCTTAAAAGCCACTTCCTTATTGTTTCCCTGCCAGTATGCGAGCGATGTATTCAGATTTTCAGCCAAGGCCACATTGTTGATTGACCAGGTATAGGGCATCCAGTTTGTGGTCGCCAGGATATTGTAGTTACCCTTCGTCATATTATCTGCAACTACAGGAATATAGGGTATTTCATAATCAATATATTTCAAAGCCTGGTAAGACTGAAAAGCATCGGCAAGTCCGGCATCAATGGCATGGTAAACCGTCCATAGCGCAGCAGCAGGATGAACCTGTTTCAATCCAAGCAAATCTTTATATTCGGCGTACCAACCATTTTCAGGAATCCAGAGCAGGGAATCTATTGCATGTTTTATTTTTTCGGCCTCCATCAGGTAAGGTTCGGGGTTTTCTCCAATGATATTCGCAATCTCAGCTGCTACTAAATTCGCCCGGTAATTGTAAGCCGATGAATGGGTGACCCCTCCCCCGCTATACTGCAAGGCATCACTTGCCCATATGCAGGCATAGGCATCATACAGTCCGTCATTATTGCCGTCAAAACAGCGCTTTTCCCATGCAAGATCCCGTTGAAGCGCTGGCCATATTTCACGTGCATAGACGGTATCTCCTGTCCATTTCAGGTGCCAGAGCAACTGGTCGAAAAAAACCAGGTTCATATCGTAATGATGCGGTTTTGATATCTGGTCCGGGTTACGACTAATATAACCTCGTGTATACAATGAATTTCCAACTTTTTCCTGTTGTCGTGCCAGGTTAGTTTTCGGATCAGGTACACTTGGACCGGAATCGGGTGATAAATATTGTGATTTCAGATAAGCATTGAAATGCATTTGTGCCCGATCGTGCCAGCCAAGCCAGTCGGCTGCATACGCGCCCCTCCAGCCCGGAAGCCTCATGCGCCAAGCCACAGCGCCATGAAGATAGGATGGCGGATCCCAAATTGCATCTGCTGCAATGCTTAATGCTCCTCCTATCGTATTGATATATGCATCAGGCGTGTTTATTTTGATCCGTCCGGCAAGTTTCTGTCTTGCAGCTTCCGCCTGTTCAAAAAGAGCAGGAAGTTCTGTGTATGAAATATTATCCCGTGTATCAGGATTCCAAACCGCTACATAAAATTCGTTTTCTGTGTTAAAATTCATTTCTCCTGCAACCAGAGAGACATCAGACCGAATTGAGTTCAAAACAGAAAGAGGAGTTTTCTGATTTTCCGCATCGCAAACTATTGCAGATGCCCCCGGAGGAACCAACCCGCAGAGTTTCTTTTTATTTTTTAATCTTAAGGCCTCCTTTTCCTCCGGGGATAACTGAAAATTGTTTTCATACAACTCATCTTCCGACTGTGACCTTCCGGAACCATAATACAGATTGAATACATTATTTGTAATAACATACTCATTGTCTTTGCAATAATCAGGATTAAGGTAAAACACCGATTCGGGATCGGCGCCAATATCCCCGTCGCGCGGAAACCGTTTGCCGGTAGCTCCACCATAAGCCCAGAATAATTTGCAATCCGGAGGCAGATTTGATGTTGTGAATTTCAGGATGACACCTTCGGCATCGCTCATGGCAAGGATTACGAGGTTGATTTTCCCGTCTCCCAGCAGGGTATCGTGTATTTCGTAGAGCATAGAGCCCGGCCGGTAACGTGTCTCAATCTTATCTGCATGTATAAGCCATTTGGAAGTATCGGAATGGATTAAGCCGAACCTGAGATTACCTCCCATACCGGGCATATAAAGTGCAAATTCGGGTAAATCGCCTGTCTCAACCCGGAAACCTGTATGGGTTCCATACAAAGCACGATTGAAACGTTTGTCGCCATTGACAATGACAAAATCTTCCCCATCGGGATGATATCGCTGGGTTCTTTGGATATTATGCCATAAATTGTTTTTTTCGCCCAAATTAACCGCCTGTGAATATGTGCAGTTGATGTTAACCAGGTATAAAAATAGAAAAGCTATTGCTCCGAAGTAAAATGAAAAGCCATTTCTGATTGATTTGTTTCTTTCCATGATGACGGGTTTAACAGACCGAACGTAAAAGATCGATGAAGTTACAAAAAATCTTTCTCCCTGCAAGGCCTGAAGGCCTCCCTATTGATTCGGCAATGTTCCCGTCTTATGCATATAACCTCCCCTTTATTTCAAACTTGTTCCCTGCTCCTCTGAAAAATCTCCCTCTTTGTATGAATTCATTCCCTGCTTATAAAGTTCATCTCCCTTTTAATTCCGGATTACTCCCTTTAAATGAGAATTGGGTTCCTTTTTCTACAGGTAAGGTCCCTTTTGTTTCCTTGACCTTCTCATTTGGTATACTTATGTTACTTTTTTCCTGGTCGAAAAAAGTAACCAAAAAAGACCTTGGCGGGATGAACTCACTCCGTCTCCGCTGCGCTGCGACTTCGCTCAAACAATATCCCGCCGATAAGGAATGATTTGTTTACGCTTCGCGGATTTGAACTTCAAAATAGCTGTAATTAATCTAACTATTAGATAGATTCGTTGATTAATGTAATATTTTTTTTAACTCCAGCCTGAATGTTTCGTTTTCGTTGATTCCGTTGTGTTTTTGTCCGTTTAATATAACCAGCCGGTCGCCGATTTTGAATAACTTTTCAGATTTGAAAGACAAATATTGTACAGAGGAATTCAAATCCTCCGGGAATTATATCCGTATCGGAAAACCGGATTTTAGGCAAAAACCTGTGTTGCTATATCCGACTTAGGCATAGCCCAAAGCCGAACGGGGGAGGAGCGGGGTCAAAATACCGGAGGCACATGCTATCAGTGAAAAAATATCCCCTGACAAATCATGTACCTTGCAGTAAAAAACCACAAACCTGCTACTGCTATTAGAATTTTTTTTGGCAGTGTCTCTATGAAAACGTCAATTACATCGTTACGTTTGTCTGAATTTAGTGCGAAATAATTACCTTATCGGCTTCAAATTTGGAGGGGCTACCCAGTTGATACCTGAGATTTTTAAAATTGAGAATACTTACAGGTTTTACTTCTTTTGAATTAAATCTGTATGTCTCAACAGTTCCCTCACTTGCTTCAATCTGATTATTATCGAGATGATGATAGGCCACCGGCGACTTAATAATAATGTATTCATTGTCATTGGATTTAATCAGAAAGAATGCATCCTTAATGGTAACCACCTGGTTATCAATGGAGTTTTGAGTTCCCATTTCAAATATCTTTTCAAAATTGTTGAACGCATGAGGCTCAACATGATGTTTTTTCAGGATAGGATACCACCACTCTTTATCAAAGTGCATATCACTTACACCCTGCTTCTTTTCCTGGCTGAATGTCAGCGCAGCTGCCAGCATAAAAAAGAGAAACACGGCAGTAATTTTAGCAAAAACTGCCTTTCCTGGAGAATTAATTTTTGACATCATAATCAATCGTTTTTTAATGAATGAATAATTAAAATTACTGGCCAGGTATATAGCATTATTCCGGAATGCGATATTTAGCAATTTGTACTGATAATTATCTTTATCATAATCTGATAAAACAGAGCTATCGGCAAGAAATTCATGGTTTAGTTTAACTGCCCTTCCGACAAACCAAATCAGTGGATTAAACCACAGAATAATCTTCGCCAGTTCGATTATCATTACATCAAGCGAATGATATTGCCTGCAGTGTGTAATTTCATGCATCAATAACTCGCTATCTATATTGTTATGCTGAAAATCTTTACGATTTAGAAATATGTAATTGAAAAAAGAATAGGGCAGGATTTTTTCTTCGATAAGGATTAATGATGTCTGCCTGATACGCATTTTGCCGGATGCTTTATGCACCAGTATAATCATTCCGGCAAGATTCCATATAAATCTTATCAGTAAAATGACAGCAACAATCATGTAAATGCCTGATAGTATTTGCTGCACCGAAAGAATATGAACCGGACTGCGTACCGGTTCCGCACCCTGAATAAAAAGCATGGTATGGCCGGATAATTCCAGGATATTTGAAGTCACCGGCATGTTCAGGCCAATACGGATGTTTATCCATGGAACTATCAATGCTGAAAATAAAGAGCCAAGTAAATAGTACCGGTTAAAGTCAAATATTTTCAGCCTGCCCAGCCAAAAATGGTATAATCCGCTAGTTATAAACAGAAAAATTGTTGATTTTATGAAGAATTCAAACATTGCTGTAGACTATTTCCGGTTTTTGATCTTTTTTTCTACAATTTTTTTCAATTCCTCCAGTTCGGATAAGCTGAGATTTGTTTCATTGGCAAAAAAAGAGGCAAACTGCGAGGCTGAATTATTAAAAAAGTCCTTAATCAATCCATTCAGGTGTTTGGAAAAATATTCGCTTTTTTTAATTAGAGGATAATATTCCCGGTTGCTGCCGTGTTGGTTATATCCCACAAATCCTTTATCTGTCATCCGTTTCAACAAAGTTGCAACGGTGGTGGCAGCCGGCTTGGTTTCAGGAAATTCATCCAGAATATTTTTCATATAGGCCTTCTCAAGTTTCCAGAGGTACTTCATAACCTGTTCTTCAGCATTTGTCAGTTGCACGTCTCTACATTTTAAAAATAACTTCTACAAATGTAGAGTATATTTTTAAATTGTCAAATAAAATTCAATTTTTTTTAAAAATATTTTAAAAGATAAGGTCTAATTCATTGATAATATTCCTTTAACGTATGCTTAAGACGAACAGTTAATGTTTACAAGATCTGGTATCATATTATCATGTCGATCACACAGCGGTGGTCTAAGCTCTATTTGCAGGCAGGGTGATGCTTGGATATACCGCTAAGACGGAAAGGCGCTAAGAAAAAGCAGCAAGAAGATTTCACAGAAGTGCAAAGATGAATCGCAAACAGGTTCTGATAATGGATTGGCTACCTTACTCTAACATGCATTATCCCAAATATTTTTTCTTGAATCTTTCAAGGGTAGCATCCAGTTCTTCATGTACGCCTTCTTCAATGACATTCTTTTCAAGATTTTCAAAATTTTTTATTAAATCCTCCTGTTTTGACGCTGACAACAAGGTTTCGCCCATTGGAAACAAATGGGTGTCTTCTTTTTCTATATGATCTCTGAGAAGATTCACGTACGATGAAGCAGCGCTCACAAATTCGTGTTCAATGAGTGTGTTGTTGGCTATGGATTCCAGCATTTGTTTTATGTATTCCCTTCCCTGCATGTGCTGGGCAAGCATGATTCCTATGGGTCCATCATGGTTTTTAACACCTGCTTCTTCGAGTGCAGGGAATAAATAATCTTCTTCTTTGCCATGATGACATTTATCGGCAAACAGCTTCAGAAAATCAATGATCTCCTGAATGTCTTTCACTTTAATATCTTTATCATTCTGAACCTTTTCTACCATTTTTTCAATAATGGACAGAGCGATTAAAATCGATTTATGTTCGTGGATTAAATCCTCACTTATGGTTTTCATAATTCTATCTCCTTGTCTTTTAAGTCTATGCGTATGTAATCATCTGTAATGTGAAAATAATTGCAGAAGGGTTGTTTAAAGGTAGCAATAAAAAACAACTGTAACACTTCTATGCTATGCTAATAACCGGTATTGTAAAAAGGAGATTTCGCGCAGATGGAGGCAAAAGAACACAGCGTTTATTTGAATAGTTTTACATTTACTGCCATATTTCCCTTTTGACCTGGCACAATTTCAAAGCTTACAATATTATCTTCTTTTACTTCTTCCAGCAAATTGTTTATATGTACAAAAACGCTTTCCTGAGTTTCCAAATCTCTTATAAATCCAAAACCTTTGGTATCGTTAAAAAAGGTTACTATTCCTTTTCTTATGGGATCGGCGTTTTTAGAAGAATCGCTTTTAGGTGTTTGAATTTCGATATCTTCCAGCTTAATTTTCCTTTTTTTGCTGGGATCAGGAGGAGTAGAGGTAATCATTCCATTTTCGTCGACATAGGCAATCATATCATCCAGCCCACTTCTTTTTTCTTTATCTTTTCTATCCAGCCTTTTTTTCTCTTTATCTTTTCTTTTTTTATCTTTTTTGTTTCTTACATCCTTTTTGTTGAATGTTTCTTGTGATCTACCCATAAATTTATATTTATTTAAGTCATGTATATGATCTTTTTCAACAAAGTGAATAAATCATACAGGCTAAATTCCAGTTCTCAGTTAGTTTTAATGTATATTTCATTAATAGTGCAAATATACAAACATTATTTTTATGATGATTTTGTCCTGGTTATTTATGTCAAAAAAATAACTTAATAAAATAAATAGTAGACCTTTTAAAACAATAGTTGTAATTTTATCTTAGTTATTTAACCGGTCATAAAATCCTTCGATTTATCACTTCTGACTGATCCGAAGGAATATATGTAAATTGTTGAATATTTATCAATATGACTATGAATGACCCATATGATCCTTTATGTGAAGAAGTCCAAAAAATTCTGGTTGAAAAAAATACGGATAATCTGGACAAGGTTTATGAGCTGGCAATCAACGACAGAAATACGCTTGAATATCTGATAGAAGGACTTGCCTCAGACAATGAAACCTATCGCCATAATTGTTATCAGGTAATCTATTCCATTAGTGAGAAAATCCCTTTAAAACTATACTCCGAATGGAATTACTTTTATGAATTGATTCAAAGTGACAATGCGTATCATCAGATGATTGGGGTAAAAATCCTGGCAAATCTGACATTGGTTGATACGGATGAAAAGTTTGATGAAATTGCGGAGGAATACTTTGATCTGATACATGGTAAAAGTCTGATTACTGCAAGATATGTTACTGCCGGAGCGGGTATTATAGCCCAGGCCAAACCAAACCTGCAGGAATTAATCACTAAAAAATTATTAGAAATAGATAAAACACACCATAAAAATAAGGAACTCATTGTTAATGACGCTATTGAATCATTTGAATCATATTATAAAGAATCTGATTATCAGGAAAAAATTGTTCAATTTGTCAAGAAACATTTAAAATCGGCAAGTCCTAAAACGTCCAAAAAAGCTAAAGAGTTTATCGAACATTACACCTGAAACGGAAAATTTGCAAAATATACGCATGTCTTTCAATTCCCGGAATAACTGATTTTGTTAAATAATCTTCAAATTATCATCTCAACCTAAGGCAAATTAATTTATTGGTACTTCCTGCAGAATAAATATCTTTGTACGTTTAATTTTTCAGGGGATTAGTAATGGAAAAAAAGAAGTTAATCCTGGTTACAAATGACGATGGAACCGAGGCCAAAGGCCTGAAAGCCCTAATCGAAACAGCCAGGACAATTGGGAAAGTGATGGTAGTGGCACCTGCATGCCCTCAATCGGGTATGTCGCATGCTATTACTGTCAAAAAGCCCATCGAAATTGAAAAAATTGCAGAAGAAGAAGATTTTGTTTTTTATAGATGTACTGGCACTCCTGTCGATTGTGTAAAGATTGCCTTTAACCAATTACTCGATCAAAAACCAGACATTTTATTATCGGGCATTAATCATGGTTCCAATTCATCCTCCAGTGTTTTTTATTCGGGTACAATGGGTGCAGCTATCGAAGGTTGTATAAACGATATTCCCTCAGTTGGGTTTTCCTTATTAAGTTTGGATCCTGATGCGGATTTTACAGCATCAAAACATATTGCTGATAAAATTATTAAAAAGGTATTATCCAATGGTTTACCAAAATCAATTTGTCTGAACGTAAATGTTCCTCAAATTGCGGAAGAAAATATTGCCGGAATTAAAGTCACCCGGCAAACCCGGGGTTTCTGGAGAGAGGAATTTGATAAACGAACAGATCCACGGGGCAGAGATTATTACTGGCTAATGGGAAATTTTCATAATGACGAACCCGATGCCCTGGATACGGATGAATGGGCGCTTGCCAATAATTATGTTTCAATTGTTCCGATACACTCTGATTTAACGTGTTACAACACACTAAAAATCATTAAAGACTGGGATTTATAGACATTGCGGATGTTAAAATTGAACCGACTCATTTTGGGTATTAGTACAGGTATTTTGTTGCCCGGCATAATCTTTCTTACCCTTTATTATACAAAATTCTCCAATCTTAAATTTATTGAATTTCCTCAGCGCATGTTAATGGGAAACCTATTGCCTGTTGTAATTAGCTGGTGTGTATTGCCAAATCTTTTGCTGTTTTTTATTTTTAACTGGATCAATTGGTTAAATGCTGCGAAAGGAGTATTATATACAACAGTTGTATTAACGATTCTCCTTTTCGCACTAAAAATAATATTCCACTGATATGAAATATTTCCTGATAGCCGGAGAAGCCTCAGGCGATTTGCACGGATCAAACTTAATGAAAGGTATTGTTAAAGCTGATTCTAAGGCTGAATTTATGTTTTACGGCGGGGAAAAAATGCAGGAAGTCGGAGGAATGCTTGCAAAACATTACAACGAACTTGCTTTGATGGGAATATGGGAGGCTTTTAAAAATCTGAAAAAATTTAGGGGCTATATAAATACCTGTAAAGAAGAAATCAGAAGTTATAATCCTGATGTTCTTATTCTTATTGACTATGCCGGATTTAATCTGAGAATTGCCAGATACGGAAAACAAAATCACATTCCGGTTTATTATTACATTCTCCCTAAATTATGGGCATGGGGAAAATCCAGGGCCAACAGAATACGTCGTTTTGTTGATAAAATGTTTGTAATCCTGCCTTTCGAAGTCAACTTTTATAAAGAACTTAACATCCATTCCGAATTTTATGGAAATCCTGTTACAGACGTTATTGATTCCTTTCTTAAATCCTATGATGAGTCGATTGATTCATTTAAAAAAAGACATCATCTGGATGAGAAACCCATCGTTGCATTACTTGCCGGCAGCAGAAAACTTGAAATAGATCTTTGTCTCCCGGAGATGATCAAAGCTACTGCGGAATTCCCCGGATATCAGTTTGTATTGGCCGGAGCGACTTCTATTCCTGAAGATTATTACAACCGCTATCTCCAGGGAAATAACATTGTGCTCGTATATGATGAAACATATCCCTTATTGAAGCATGCATATGCAGCCGTGGTTACTTCAGGAACTGCAACTCTTGAAACCGGATTGATGAACGTACCCGAAGTAGTCATATACAAAACAAGCAATGCTTCGTTTTATATTGGTCAATTTTTTATTCTGCTCAACGTTATCCATGTGAAATTCTTTTGTCTGATTAATATTATTCTTGACAGACTTTTGGTGAAAGAGTTTCTGCAATTTCATCTTGCGGGAAAAATCAAAAATGAACTCAACGCCGTGCTGGAGAATCAGAAATACAGGGAACGTATTTTAAAAGGCTATGAGGAGGTGAAAATTATCCTCGGAAAACCGGGTGTTTCCGACAGAGTGGCACATCGCATGGTTGATTTACTGAAAAATAAAACAAATTCCTGAAAATGACTTTCTTATATGCTTAATTCCGGAACACTTAATACTGTTATTTTTCGATTTCGTAATCTCATTCTGTTTATTTCATTTTCATTTTTTGTTAATCTAAATGCACAAGATATACGCATTGGTCTTTTTCCTGATAAAAATATAAATTCAATTGTGTTTTCAATTGTCGAAGGCACATATCAGATAAAAGCAAATGGAAATCTGCTGGCAAATGCAGTGCCCGGAAAAATATTTTATCTCATGTACACTAATCAGGAAATCCAGTTAAGTGACGGAAAACAGAATTATGGTTTTTATACGCACCTTGAGATTGAGGGAGAGGATGCCGAAAGTGTTTTTCAGTTAAAGCCGGTTTTACCCATACTTCCATCTGCAGATTATGATGGAAATTTAACAATTTCTATTTCAAACGACAGATTGCAACTAATCAATCAGTTAGAACTGGATAAATACATTTCAGGCGTAATAGAGGCTGAGGGTGGATCAAATGCAATGCCTGAATATTATAAAGCACAGGCAATTTTAATACGCACGTATGCCATTCGAAATATGTTCAGGCATGCGGCAGATGGATTTAATTTATGTAATACAGAACATTGTCAGGCATATAAAGGAAGAAGCCTTCTTAACAGACAAATTCTTCTGGCAACAAAATCAACTGATAACCTGGTATTAAAAAATGATACCGGGACATTGATTGCGGCGCCCTACCATTCCAACTGCGGCGGTATTACAAGTACCGCACAAATGGCCTGGCAAACAAATTTACCCTGCCTTCAGGAAATCAGGGATCCCTTTTGCAGTTCTGGTAAAAATTATTCGTGGACGAAGCAAATCTCATTCAGCACATGGAAAAGATATCTTGAAAAATTTGGAATCCGGACAAGTGAAATACAACTAAAAAATTACTCATTCAAAAGTGATAATCGTCAGAAATATTTAACTGTAAATAATATTCAAATTCCTACCCGAAAAATAAGGGAGGACCTCAATCTGAAATCATCTTTTTTTAGTATTGAAAACAATGGGAAAGAGTTAATTTTTAAAGGCAAAGGATTTGGACATGGAGTGGGTTTATGCCAGGAAGGTGCTATGGAAATGGCCAGAGTCGGATATACGTATGTGGATATTCTGCACTTTTATTTTCAGCAAATGAATATTGCACATGTGAACAGTCCAACTCAATTTATTGATAATCCAAATTAATCAAAATCTCCTGTTTATCAACTCAATCCATTTCATTATTATTCTGATGTATCGAAACTTTCGTAATTGAATATTTCTTTCAAACTGAAAAAATAATAATTATTTATGGTCAGGTAAAAAATTAAAAAAGCCTGCCGGTTTTTATATTCCGGCAGGCTGATTAAAACTTGTATCCCGGATTTTATGAAGCTCTGCCTGTTAATAAATCAGAATAAATATTTCTGATTTTCCCGGCTGAATCATTCCAACTCAGATTATTAACTTCTTCCTTCCCCTTCGTCTTTAAAAAATTTGTCAGGGCAGGATAGTTCAGAATAGCATAAATAGCATCCGCCATGCCATCAATATCCCAGAAATCGATTTTAATCGCATGGTTTACTATTTCAGAAACACCCGATTGTCGTGATACTATCACAGGAACACCGCTATGTATTGCCTCAAGCGGAGCTATTCCAAAAGGTTCTGATACTGAAGGCATAACATACAAATCGCTTAAGGTGTACATTCTATAAACATCTTCGCCTTTCAAAAAACCAGCGAAATGGAATTTATCAGAAATACCCAGGCTTGCAACATATCTGATCATTTTTTCGGACAGATCGCCATTGCCAGCCATAACAAACCTGACATTCTGCATTTTTTCCAGAACTTTTCGGGCAGCAGCTACAAAAAACTCAGGCCCCTTCTGATACGTAACCCGTCCCAGAAAAGTAACAATTTTTTCGTTTATTCCCTTTTTGTATGAACTGTTTAACAGTTGCGGATGAAAGGGATCTACAGCATTATATACCGTATGGACTTTATTTGGATTGATTCCGTATTTTAAAATCACCGTATTTTTGGTTTGTCTGCTAACGGTAATCACTGCATCTGCCTTCATCATCCCTTCCTGCTCAATTTTAAATACCTTTTTATTGTAATTTTCTCCACACCTGTCAAATTCGGTGGCATGAACATGCACTACCAAAGGCTTACCTGATGCCCTCTTGGCTTCAATTCCAGCTTTGAATGTCAGCCAGTCATGTGCATGGATAATATCATAATCTTCGATTTCAGCAATTTCGCGGGCAACGATAGAATATCTGAATATTTCATCGTAAAGCGAAGCGCCGTATTTGCCTGACAGGCTTATTTTGCTTCCGGGTGGATTGCTTATTTTATGACCGGTAGATGTAATTTTCTTTTCTATTTTCTGACTATATTGCTCCGGAGTCATATAACATGATATCGTGACCGATTCCCCTGTTTGGAATTTTCCAAGTTTTTGAAGAAGTTTTAATGATTTATTTGATAATTCAACATCACTTGCACTAATAAACTTAACTCCTTCAGAAACCTCATTTCCATAAGACCTGGGTAAAACAAACGTGACCTCAACATCAGAATAAGATTTCAGACCTTTTGTTATACCATAGCAGGCAGTTCCCAGACCACCTGATATATTGGGAGGAAACTCCCAGCCGAACATTAATACACGCATGGCTTCTTTTTTATCCGAAACATTGATTAGCGATTTTATGTTCATCAATTTACAATATTTTAACAAAATTTAAAAATAACCTGCATGGCCATTTTTACTATAAACAGATGATATACATCACCCTTCAGAAATAAGCCAAATCCGTATGCGAGATTTGAATTTAAATTTTTATTGAAGTTTTATTAAGCTGCCGGAATTTCGTTTTTCAACTACCTGAAGCATAGGATCTCCAATATAATATATGTTACCGGTAGCCCATAAATAAACAGTCAGAATTTCTTCAGCATGAACGTAGACATCCCCGATTGATTCGTTAATTACTCTGGCTTCCCGGCATACGAGGCTATCTGCAATTAAGGTGCATCCATATCTGTTGAACATATAGACCATATCGGCCCTACCCTTAATATAATATCTGCCCAACGTATTAGCTGAGTTGTCTAACCCAAACGTTCCGCAATCAACAGTTAACTCAACTTCACCAATTTCACCTATAGAATAAACATAAAAGTGGTTGAGCTTAAGCGTATCTTTATTGCTTATGGCGGCAGGTTTAAACGTAACAAGACTTCTAATATTTTCAAAATGAAGATAAAACGTTGGTCTGTCATCAATCTTGAATAATCTTTTTTTTGTATCGGTAATAAACAATGTATCATGAATTATATTTACTGAAAGATCGTTATATATTTCTTCGGAACCTCTATAAATCAAGCTATACCCTGTATCCTGCACAAGAACTATATCCGAAATAGCATTCACATAAGCGATATCGAAATGAGCTAATTTTTGTTCTTTTAGGATGGCTTCATTGTTATTTTTTGTACAACTGTTTAATAACATTACA
Source organism: uncultured Bacteroidales bacterium (assembly GCA_963781805.1). GTDB lineage: Bacteria > Bacteroidota > Bacteroidia > Bacteroidales > UBA10428 > JAFGPL01. Next base: position 5,672,385 of record CAWAHF010000004.1, on the reverse strand, counting down.
AGCAACAGGCCTGTTGCATAAATATATCCATCCATATTTTTTCTGAAAATTTTCATTCCCTGATGTTTACAAACGATACCCTATCCCCCATTCTATATAATCGGCTTTTGCCAGATGCGATTTTAACGAAATATTAATCAACAGATGATCTAAAATTAAATATTGTAACGCAAGCCGGCTGTATACCAATGAAAGATCTGTATATTTTGAATAGAGATAATATCCAAGGTCTATACCCAGAATGATTTTTTTATACTGCACCTTGTGTGAACCATGTATTCCGAATCGGAAAAAATTGGCAACATTCCTGTTTTTAACACCATCAACTGCTAAAGCCTCAGCGATGGAGGCATCATAAAATAAATCCGCCCCTAATCCCAGTTTACGTTTTAGCGTTAACGACCAATCGAGATCATATGACAATGAAGAAATAAAATATTTAGTACCCAGTAAATTATCGTACACCTTTATACCTGTGCAATAAATCAGAGTATGAGTGATTTCATGGTTCTCAAGGGGAATTTCCGGCTCTTTCTTCGGGAGATCCGGATTGCCAAACAAATAATGAATACCCACAGAACCTGTTAAGGCATTCAGTCCGTAATTAGGCGATTTAAATTTACCATTTGAAAAATGGGAAAATCCAGATTCAAGCGAAAATTCGGTTCTTTCGGTAATCTTTATCTTTGCATCAATACCGATTCTGAAATACACATTAACATGTGCACCAATAGCACGGTTCAGATAATTATCGTTAAGATCAAAGGTCTTCTTAAGATAAGATGCACCAAAAGATATTTGGTAATCCAGACTAAAATTATCATGAATTTTAAAAAGTGAAGCATCAAAATAGCTGTATAACGCATGAGCTCTCCCAAAAACTTCAGTATTTCCCAAATTCCAGCAGGAATATCCGGCTCCCACAGTAGGATACCTGTATATTTTCTCCCAGTAATTCTTACCATATGCAGGAAATCCAATCCGTAGTTCGATACCGCTGGCATGATCCTGTACCAGGTATTTTATGGCATGGTAAAAAGGCAGCACATTCCCATAATGAATTCTGGGCTCCAGTATGAAATTGGTTTTTCGACCATCCTCTGTTTGGGAATAGCCTGAAAAAAAGAAATTCATGAAAAGACAGAAGTATAACAAATGCTTAATAAATGACATCTCAGTCTCATTTAATACAAAGATAAAATTATGGTTGTAAAAATCTCAGCAGGTTTTTAAACTCTGAATTAGTGTCAGCACGAAAACTCTACTTGTGAGTCATCCTGAAGCCCCGAACTCAAAAGATATTCAAAATAAAATGATATATAAGTTAGCAATTGTCTCCCTGAACTCCCGCCTCCCAGAGCTTTATGCGGCAGGCATGTGTTTCAGGATCTCATTTTGGTACCTGTTAAAGTGCTGAAACAAGTTCAGCATGACTGTGAAGGTGATGTCATTCAATTATGAATCAGTAATAACTATTCTTTGCTTCAGCATGACTACGCTTAATGGATTGAAGGAGTTATTTACTGATACTTAGGATTTCCCATTTCAAGATTTGCAAAAAAATAAGAATTTTGATACTGTTTTAAAAAATATTAAGATATTCCTTTAAAATAATCTATTTTTGAACCCGTTATTAAGAAAAAATCAGATGCTCTCATTGTATTTAAAAGAGGTTAAGGGATTTTTCAGCAATCTTACCGGCTATATTGTGATTATTGTTTTTGTTCTTGCAAACACACTTTTCATGTGGGTATTTCCGGGAGAATTAAATGTTCTGGATGCCGGCTATGCTTCCCTTGACACATTATTTACACTCGCACCCTGGGTTTTTTTATTTCTTGTTCCGGCTATCACTATGCGAATGTTTGCCGAAGAAAAAAAATCCGGAACACTTGAACTTCTGCTCGCGCGACCCCTGACGGATCTTCAGATTGTGCTGGCAAAATTTTTTGCGGCAATTACATTGGTTTTGTTGTCTTTAATCCCTTGTCTGATATGTTTTATATCTCTATACCTGTTAGGCAGTCCTATCGGAAATATTGATACCGGAGCCACATGGGGCTCTATGATTGGCCTGTTTATGCTGGGTGCAATCTATGCAAGTCTGGGGATATTCACTTCATCTCTGTCAGACAATATTATTGTAGCATTTATATCTGCGCTTGTTTTATCTTTTATTTTTTATATCGGTTTTGACTCGCTTGCACAGATTCCTGTTTTTGAATCAATATCGACATTTATCCTGTACCTTGGAATTAACGACCATTATCAGTCAATCAGCCGAGGCGTCGTCGATATCAGGGATTTAGTATATTTTATCGGTGTAATTTCTCTATTTATTTTGTTGACCAAAGCCAGGCTTGCGAGCCGAAAATAATAGATTCAAATGAAGATTCAAGAAAATAAAAGTAATACGCTCAAATTAATTCTTTCGGTTCTGATTATTCTCCTGGTCATATATATTTCCTCATTTATTGTGTTCAGAATTGATTTGACCTCTGAAAAAAGATTTACCCTTTCACAGGTAACCAAAAACATTCTGAGGAATCTTGACGATGTGGTTTATATCAAAGTATATCTTGACGGGGATCTGAATATTCCGTTTAAAAAGTTTCAACGTAATATCCGTGAAACATTGAATGAATTTAAGATTTATGCAAAAAAGAATCTTGAGTATGAATTTATAAATCCTTCTGCCGAAACCGACGAAAAAATCAGAAATGATGTATTTAAGGAGCTTTATCAGAAAGGCCTGAGACCAACAAATATTTTATCGAAAGATGACGAGGGTGGTACCTCGGAAAAGATAATATTCCCCGGAGCTGTTATTGTTTACAGGGGCGTAGAAGTTGCAGTGAACCTGCTTAAAAATAATCCGGAACTTTCGGCAGAAGAAAACATCAACAATTCGGTACAAACTGTAGAATATGAACTGATTAGTAAAATAAGAAGTCTGGTAAGCAAAGATGTTGAGTCCATTGTATTTTTGGAAGGCCAGGGGGAACTGGATGAAGATCAGACTAAAGACGTAACCATTGAATTGGCTAATTATTTTAGGGTAGATCGCGGAGAAATCAGGGGCCGTCCGGGAATTCTTGACAGATATAAAGCTGTTATCATAGCAAAACCCACACAGAAGTTTTCAGAGGCTGACAAATTTGTCTTGGATCAGTATATTATGAACGGAGGTAAAGTATTGTGGTTTATCGATGAAGTGAATGTAAGTCTTGATAGTCTTGTGAATGGTTCAACCATTGCTTTTACAAATGAACTTAATATTGAGGATTTACTTTTCAGATACGGAGTAAGAATCAACCCGGACCTCATTCAGGATATTCAGTGTAATATTATACCTGTCAATATGGCCCTGGAAGGCAATCAGCCAAAATTTATACCTGCACCGTGGTTATACTATCCTTTATTGTCAGCACCGTCTACCAATCCGATTACCCGCAACCTGAACCTGATAGAAACACAGTTTGCGAATTCTATGGATACAATTAGCGCACGTAAATCAATTAAAAAAACTGTGTTGCTGAAATCATCACCTTATTCACGAATCGTCACTGTTCCGGTTATGATTAGTCTGGAGGAGGTAAAAAGCACGCCCGATAAAAAAATGTTTACCTCTTCAAATATACCCGTTGCAGTATTATTGGAAGGGAGATTCGAATCTGCCTTTAAAAACAGGATGATAGGTAACTATTTTCCCAACGGAGCGCCAGCCATCAAAGAACAAAGTGTTCCGACCAAAATGCTTGTTGTTTCCGATGGAGATATTATCAGAAACGATATTCGAAAAACACCAAAAGGAACCATGTATATGCCTCTTGGAGTTGACAGATATACCAATCAGATTTTCGGAAATAAAGATTTTATCGTCAATGCGGTTAACTATCTTACCGATCAGGGAGGACTAATTCAGCTTCGCTCAAAAGAGTTCAAACTACGATTACTCGATAAAACAAAAATCAGGGATCAAAAATTGAAGTGGCAATTAATTAATACAGTTTTCCCTGTGCTCCTGGTGGTACTGGCTGGAATTTTATTTACCTATTACAGAAAACGTAAATACGCCGGTACGGCGTGAATCCGATCAAGCTTATGAAGTCATATCTATACCTGATCATTGCAGTCATTGTATTATTGGCCATTGCTGTAGGTTTACATTTTAAAAATAATTCAGGTTCCCTAAGAGGCGGAGAAAAAGAATTTTCTGTTAAAAACATGGATGCGATTGATAAAATAATCATTCGTTCAGATACATCTTCAATCCTCCTGGAGAAAGAAAAAGAGTACTGGCGTTTAAATAATTCACTTCGTGCAAAAAAGGACATGGTTAAATTAATTTTAACTGCTTTGCCAAGACTTGAAGCTATTTCTCCTTTACCCCGTAATTATCAGGCAGTTGCAACCAAAAAACTTCAGAACGCCGGGACTAATGTGGAGGTTTATGCAGATGAACGACTGGTTAGGGCATTTTATATCGATTACGATACAACGGAAGTTAGGGGTGTCATCATTTTAAATCAAAAAGCCAAAATGCCCTTTCTTGTGAAACTTAAAGGATTTCCCGAAGGTGATTTTACCTGGATTTTTAATCCTGAACTCTCTTTCTGGAAAGATAATACGATGTTCAGTTATACGCCCGATGACATTACTTCGGTTTCAATAAAATATCCTGACAAGAAACATCATTCCTTTAAATTTATCTTTCATCCACAAAATTCTCCGGAATTGTTCAATCCTGAAACAGGGAATAAAATGAACAATGTCAATTTTAAAATGATGAACGACTACCGGTATTTCTTCTCCGATTTGAAATACTATCCCGTAGACCCCCCCGATACCATTGTTCTTACAGGAGATTTGGTAATGGCAGAAGTAACACTTCAGGATAAAGCAGGCAAAATAACTACAATTAAGCTTTATAAAAAACCTCTGGCCCCGATTGATAATAATAATAATAATCCTGCAGGATATGATCTAAACCTGTGTTACGGAACTATCAACAACGAAAAGGGTGTGGTCCTGATAAAATATTTGGATATCGACCCTATTTTAAGAGAATTAGACGATTTTCTAAAAAAATAGGTCACATCGTTTAAAGAAATTCCATTTTTTTTGTAATATTGATTCCCTGAAGAGTAAGCATCATAATTAATTAACTAATTGAAATAATCATACTTAAAAATTAAATAGATGAAGTTTGTTGTATCCAGCATCGACCTATTGAATCACCTGCAATCAGTCAGCAGAGTTATCAGTCCGAAAAACACATTACCCATACTGGACAATTTTCTTTTTAACCTAGATGGAAAAACCCTTGAAATAACAGCCTCGGACCTTGAAACTACCATGGTTACCTCCATGAATCTTCAAAATACATCAGATTCAGGAATAATTTCGGTACCGGCACGAATTCTTACCGATACACTTAAGGAATTTCCGGAGCAGCCGCTTACATTTGATATCAACACCGATACGCTTGCGATTGTTATTTCCAGCGAAAATGGTCAATTTACCATCATTGGTCAGAACGGGTCTGATTTTCCACAATTGCCTGCTATTAAAGATGATAAAAAATCAAATCTAAAAATTGCCGCAGATCTGCTTGAGGGCGGAATTACAAGTACGCTGTTTGCCACTGCCGATGATGAACTGCGCCCTGTTATGAATGGTATTTTCATTGAAATATCACCGGAGGAACTTATTTTTGTAGCTTCTGATGCACATAAACTCGTGCGATGCAAACATAAAGAAGTTGCAACGGATATTAATGCATCGTTTATTCTGCCTAAGAAACCTGCCAGTTTATTAAAAAACCTGCTAACCAGGGAAAAGGGCGATGTACTTGTTGAAGTTGACGATAAAAATGCCCTGTTTACGCTTAGCAATTATAAACTGATATGCAGACTGGTAGAAGGTAATTATCCCAGTTACAATTCAGTAATACCTACCGATAATCAAAACAAAATGATTATTGATCGGCTGAAATTTTTAAATACCCTAAAACGAGTATCCGTCTTTTCAAATCAGGCAAGTAATCTGGTCAAATTACATCTTACCGGTAACCAGATTACAATATCTGCACAGGACATTGATTTTTCCATTTCGGCATACGAACGTCTTTCATGTCAGTATGAAGGGGATGAAATGGACATCGGATTCAAATCTGTTTTTCTGATTGAAATCCTAAATAATCTTCAATCGTCCGACATTGTTATGGAATTGTCGGATCCTTCGAGGGCAGGTCTGTTCCTTCCTCTTGAAAAAGATGATGAGGATGTTCTGATGTTACTTATGCCTATGATGATAAACAACTAATTTTCATAATAAATCACCAGAAAAAGAGGACCTTTCAGGGACTCTTTTTTTGTTTAAATCAATACGAATGAATTTAAAGCTTAAAAATCCACTGATAATTTTCGACCTTGAAACTACAGGTATTAATATCGTAACCGACAGAATTGTTGAGATTTCGTACTTGAAAGTATATCCGAATGGAGAGCAGGAAACGCACACCATGCGGATAAATCCTACCATTCCCATTCCTGAAAAAGTTACCGAGATACATGGTATCACAAACGATGATGTAAAAGATTCACCCACATTTCAGGAGGTTGCCCAATCCATTGCAAATGCATTTGAAGGATGTGATTTTGCAGGTTTTAATTCCAACAAATTCGATTTACCGTTGCTTGCTGAAGAATTTATCAGGGCAAATGTAGATTTGGATTTAAAAAAGCGAAAATTTATAGATGTTCAGGTAATTTTTCATAAAAAAGAACAACGCAACCTTGAGGCTGCATTAAGGTTCTATTGCAATAAAGATCTTGAAGACGCACACAGCGCTGAAGCAGACACGAAAGCTACGTTTGAAGTTCTGGAGGCACAACTGGACAGATATAAGGATCTTCCTTCAGATATTGATGAATTGTCGATTTTTTCAAGCCATAACAAAAATGCAGATTTTGCCGGGAGAATTATTTTCGACGACAAAGAAAAGGAAATGTTTAATTTTGGTAAATACAAAGGACAGTATGTTGAGGATGTGTTTAAAAAAGACCCAGCCTACTATAGTTGGATGATGAATAATGAATTTCCACAATTCACCAAGAAAATATTGACTCAAATAAAACTTCGGGGCGCATTTAAAAATTAGTTGTTGATATATTACCATGAAAATTATTTGTATCGGAAGGAATTACACGGATCATGCCAGAGAATTAAAAAATCCGGTTCCGTCGGAACCCATCTTTTTTCTGAAACCGGACTCTTCTTTAATCCTGAATAACAATCCATTTTTTTTACCGGATTTTTCAAATGAAATTCATTACGAAACCGAAATTGTACTTAAAATAAGCCGGCTCGGTAAAAATATAGATAAAAAATTTGCCCACCGTTACTTTGAAAATATTGGTATAGGCATAGATTTTACCGCCAGAGATTTGCAGAAGAAACAGGCATCTGAAGGGAAACCCTGGGAAATTGCCAAAGCCTTTGACGGTTCGGCGCCGCTTGGAAAATTTATTAAAAAAGAAAAATTGCCTGATAAACAGGCTATTAAATTCCATTTGGAAAAAAACGGAGAAATTGTCCAGACAGGAAATACAAAAGATATGATTTTCAGCTTTGAAGAAATAATCTCTTATGTGTCAAAATTTCTTACCCTGAAAATGGGCGATTTAATTTATACAGGAACACCTGCAGGTGTTGGTGCAGTTCAACGCAATGATCATCTCACAGCCTATATTGAAGATAGCCGAATGCTTGACTTTTATGTTAAGTGAAATTAATTCTTTACTGGTTCTTTTTTAAGTGTCGGTCTACTATTTCGAGAATTTCCTCCGGTAGCGCTGGTTTCGTTAAATATCCGTCGAAACCCGCATCTTTTGCCCTCGTTTTATCTTTCTCCATAGCATATGCAGAATAAGCAATGACTTTTATAGCCGGATTAATTTTTCTCATCTGACGTGCAACGCTATATCCATCAAGATAAGGCAGACGTATATCGAGTAAGACCACATCAAAATCAGGCTTTTCGCTAAATATCCGTATTGCTTCTTCACCATCTTTGGCATAAACCACCATGGCCTGAGATTTTTTAAAAGTAGCTTTAATAAGTTCAACATTTATCGGGTCATCTTCCACTACTAATACAGAAGAATCAGGCCAGACATATTTATCGGCAGGTATAGTTCCCAGCAAAGGTTTCATAACAGGTTCAAATAGCGGAATGGTAAAATAAAATTCCGATCCTTTGTTTTTGGTTGAAGTTACCCATATCTTACCTCCCATTTTATCGACAATTCCTTTTGAAATAGCCAGGCCAAGTCCTGCACCACCGAACTCTCTTCTGAAGGAATCGTCTTCCTGTCTGAATCTTTCAAAAACTATTTTCAGATTTTGATTTGCTATACCAATACCCGTGTCTTTTACAAAGAATTTCAGTGTTGTATCAGATAATAGCTCATAACCAAATTCGATTTTTCCCTTTTCAGTAAATTTCAATGCATTGATAAGCAGGTTAATCAGCACCTGCCTTAACCTAACCTCATCAGAAACAATCTGATACCCCTTACTTCCTTTGGGTGTTTGTAATATCAGTTCCAGATGCTCCTTTTCATTTTTCTTTAACTCTTCCTGATAATATTCGAACAGTTCGTTCAACAACTGATCAATATGCACATTTTTTTTGTGAAGTGACAATTGGCCTGACTCAATCTTGGATATATCAATTAGATCGTTTATAATATTTAACAATTGGTTTGCTGCCCGCTGAATAAAATCTTTATATTCCATTCGTTTCGCCGGAGAAATTTTTTCTTCATTTAACATGGTTGAAAATCCTATAATTCCATTTAGCGGTGTTCTTATTTCATGACTCATATTTGATAAAAAAGCTGATTTTAATCTGTCGCTTTCTTCAGCTTTTTCCTTAGCTGCTTTTAATTCCTCGTCAGCCTTGAGTCTCTCGGTTATGTCTGAATTAACTGAAATAAAACCGATGATTTTTCCATCACTATCTTCAAGGTAATTCCAGTCGATCTGAACATCAATTTGGGAGCCATCCGATTTTAAATTTTTTGTCACATAAGGCTGAGGTACACAACGATGACGTCTGATTTCATCGTAATACATTCTTGTATTTTCCCTGAATTCATCACTAATTTGCAGGTCGTATATAGTTTTGCCAAGTAATTCTTTCGGTTTATATCCAAGCATTTTTAGGAGGGCAGAATTTGTAAAAATGATTTTACCGTCGATGTCAATTTCAGAGATGCCGTATGGAATCGTATCTACCAGATTTTGATATCTGGTAAGACTTTCAGATAATGCATTTTTTGCATCTTTTATATCAGTAATGTCGGTGGCTATGTGAATTATTTTGCTAATACTTCCGGTATCATCCAAAATCGGAGTGCACGATACCATATATGTGCCATCAAGAGCCTCAATTTCAATCTCTTTTGTTTTATAATCCTTACTACTTAATAGCGAATGCAATGGACAATTATCCTGCGAATGATTTTTATTGGAATGAAATATCTCATAGCATTTATAGTGACGAAGATCTTCCTGACTTTTGCCTGTTAACGTCATTACAGCTTTATTAGCAGAAATAATGTTACGATTCTTATCAAGAATCAATGCAGGCTGACCAATCGCCTCAAAGATATCCTGCCAGTCTTTTCTTGCCTTTTTTAGTTCGGAAGTTGCATTGTATTTTTCAGAAACATCTTCAATCACTGCAATTACCTCGCCTCCGGAAATTTTATAAAAGTAATGTTCCAGCCAACCGGTAAAATGTTCAGATTGATAATATGTAGCACGGATAAATTTCGGATCGCCCTTTTTATGAACCTGCTCCAATACATTAATAACGCCATTGGAACCATATTCACTTAAAAGATTTATTAAGTTTGACTTTTTGACTTCGGCTTTTTTCTTCGAGAATATTTTCAGGGCCGCTTTATTGATATCCTTTACAATAAATTCACTGCTGATCGAACCGGTTTGGAGAATGATAACTCCGCTGTTAATATTGTCAACCAAAGAAATATATCTTTTTTCGCTTTCTATAATCCTCAATTCCGATTCCTTTTGCTTTGAAATGTCGGTAAGTGTAATAATAAAACCGGCAGAATGACTGCCATAATTAAGTAGGGCGATACGGCAACTAAGCCAGATAACCGGTTGGCTATTTTTCAAAATAAATTCAGTGCCGGAGGTATCTATAGACTTAACCACTGAAGAAAAATATTCATCGATTTGGTGATGGTACTCCTCGGTAACCAGTTCGATAAAATCAGAATTCAAGAGCTGATCAACAGAATAGCCATGAACGGGCCTGTTGAACAATTTGATGTGATGATTCAAATCGGTCATCAGAATGCAATCGGGAGCACATTCAAATATTGCCGACAATTTCTGCTGGCTTTCTCTCAAGGCCTCTTCTGACTCTTTCCATGGAGTAATATTCTGCCCTATAAACAAAATTGCCGGTTGATTCTCATGTTTAATAGGAATTGTAGTATACTCCATAATTACCCTAAAACCATCTTTTCTAATTTGCTTTAATTGAGCAGTTTCTGTGCTTCTGCCTTCTTCGAGACGCTGCAATTTTTTGTTTAAATCACCGAAATCTCCCGGATCAAGCAGCGATCCAAAATCCTTTCCAACTAGATCATCTGAATTAATATATCCAAACGCTTTTAAAAAGGCGGGATTTGCATAAATTATTTTTCCATCCCTGATAATTGTTATGGTATTAACAGATGTATTAAGCAAAATCTGGTATTTTTCATTACTTTCGTTTAACGCTTGCCGGATTTCTTTAAGCTGATGTACTTCTTCCCTAAGTTTCCTGTTTTCTAATTCCAGTTTTCGTAGTTTTTCTGTTAGACCATTAACAAAATTCGATGAAGAATCCTTATTTTCAAGCAAATCAGGGTTTTTCTTCACTCCGGAAATATTATTTATTTTAGTTTTACCCATAAAAGAATATTTCGGAAATTGGTTTATGAAAATTATATAAATAAAACTATTAAAGCAAATTTGACATCATAAATAATACCCTGAGCCATTGAGGGTGATTATATCCGGAACCGAATCACAATCACAGCACGGAGGTGTGATTCAGAAAATTTTTTGTTGGTGCAATCGAAGGTTTTTGGTGAATTGTGACAAAAAAGTGATACTTTTATATTTCCTGAAAACGCATCACCTAAGGAAAAAAACGAATTACTAATTATAAAACATCAACTCATGAAAAGACTTGCATTTAAAATGAAATTGAAACCCGGATTTGCTGAAGAGTATAAAAAAAGACACAATGCCATCTGGCCCGAATTAAAAAAACTTTTGTCTGATGCCGGTGTAAGAGACTATACTATTTTTCTGGATGAAGAAACCAATTTTCTTTTTGCTGTGCAGAAAGTTGTTGGTGATAGTGGCTCCCAGGATTTGGGCAAAACTGAAATCGTACAAAAATGGTGGAAATATATGGCAGATATTATGGACACCAATCCTGATAACTCTCCTATTTCAATTCCTATGCCGGAAGTCTTTCATATGGATTGATTTATACCTTCTTCTGCAGAAATCATGTATTGCTCATCTGTGCATGATATTTTGCAGTTTGATGGATACTACATTTTATCTTAAAACATAAAATCATGAATAAGCACAGGTATATTCCCATCGCAATTCTGATTTCAATCATATTATCGTGCATTAAAAATAATTTACCGGTACTTGAAACAGGTTCCATTACACCCATGCCCGATAAATGGATGGATAAAGACACAGGTCATGAAGTGGAACGATTAACGGATACCATCGGTAATAAGCGGAGTTTCTATTTTCACAACAATCCGTTTATACCTGAAAAAGGAAACGAAGGAGACTTAATGGTTTATTACGGAAGCATGCATTCCAATCAAACAGATAAAGTATTTGGCCGGGGTGAAAGCAGACAATTATTTACCATAAATCTGAAAACTAAGGAAACAAAACAGATTACACATCATACATCACCCTTTTTTGGAGAAATTGTTGGAAAAAAGCGAAGAGAAGTATTTTATCAAAGCAAAGACAGTGTGTTTGCTACAAATATCGATAATCTTGAAACGCACCTGATTTTTGTTTTTCCGGATTCCATTCGGGGAGGTGTGACTACGTTGAATGCCGATGAAACGCTGCTGGCAGGATCAATCAGCAGTGCTGAGAAAGATTCCATTCTCAGAAATAATCCCAGAAAATCAGATTTTTTTAACCTGATTTTTGAAGCTAAATTAAAACATTCTCTGTTTACTATCAATGTTGAAACCGGGAAAATGGAAATCATATTTAGCGATACGGCCTGGCTGAATCATGTACAGTTCTCACCTACTAATCCCGATTATCTTATGTTTTGTCATGAAGGTCCCTGGCACAAGCTTGACAGGATTTGGCTAATAAACATTAAGGAAAAACAACCGAGACTTATGCATAAAAGGACTGTGGTAAATGAAATTGCCGGGCATGAATTCTTCAGTGTCGACGGCAAAACCATCTGGTTCGATTTGCAGATACCCAAAGGGAAAACATTTTACCTTGCAGGAGTGAATATTGAAACCGGTGTGGAAAGGCGTTATGCGCTGAAACGGGATGAATGGTCTATTCATTTCAATATTTCACCTGATCAGAAGAGTTTTGCCGGAGATGGAGGCGATCCGTCTCAAGTGGCTAAAGCACAAAACGGCCAATGGATCTACCTGTTTCATCCTCAGCAAGACAGTCTGAAATCTGAAAAACTGGTAAACATGATACACCATGATTACGATTTGGAACCCAACGTTCATTTTTCGCCCGATGGAAAATGGATAATCTTCCGAGCCAATTTCGAAGGAAAAAGCCAGATTTACAGAGTGAAAATCTAATACTAACAACAGTAATCTTATAATGAATAAAATACATTTTAACCGGTTTTTAAGATGTTTTTGGACGATGGTTGGATTGATTATAATTTCAACTATAACATTCGCCCAGCTCGAATGGCCGGAGATTAAACAGGAAAATAAACCCTGGACACGATGGTGGTGGATGGGAAATATACTTCCCGAAAATGAGGTGTCGGCGGCTATGGAAGCATATAAAAATGCCGGATTAGGAGGTTTGGAGATCACTCCGATATATGGTGTAAAAGGATATGAAGACAGGTTTGTCAATTTTCTATCACCGGAATATGTTGAAAAGCTGATGTTTGTATTGAAAGAAGGAGAAAAAACAGGATTGGGTATTGACATGGCTACCGGAACAGGATGGCCTTTTGGCGGACCTTGGGTAACACAGGATGATGCATGTAATTATTTGGCGCATAAGACTTATTCTCTCAAAACCGGTGAAAATTTGAAAGAACCGGTGTTTTTCATTCAGAAAACCATTGTTAGATCAGTTAATGGAAATGTTAGCATCGATGAACTGAAAGAACCAATTAGCGCCAATAAAGATTTGCAATCCCTTGCACTCGATCAGGTCAGATTTCCTGTACCTTTACCCCTCCAGGAATTGATGGCATATTCCGATAACGGTTCCATTCTTAATCTCACAGATAAGGTGGATTCTGCCGGAATGCTCAACTGGACAGCTCCTGCTGGTAACTGGACCCTTTATGCTCTATTTCTTGGTTGGCACGGAAAGATGGTTGAACGTGCAGGTCCCGGAGGGGAAGGTAATGTTATCGATCATTTTTCAAAGCAGGCGCTTACCGATTATTTGAAAAAATTTGATGATGCCCTCGCCGGTAAAGATATCAGCTCGCTCAGAGCCTTCTTTAACGATTCATACGAGGTGGATGATGCAAACGGGGAAGCTGACTGGACTCCCGATTTTTTGAATGAATTTTCAAACAGAAGAGGATACGATTTGCTTAACCGCTTACCCGCCTTGTTCGGAGACGATACCACCGGAGAAAATCATTCCAGGGTATTGTGTGATTTCAGGCGGACCATTTCGGAACTCCTGCTTGAAAAATTTACAACCGCGTGGAGTGAATGGGCACATAGCAAAGGTGCCATAATTCGAAACCAGGCGCATGGATCACCTGCAAATATCCTGGATTTGTATGCTGCTATCGATATCCCCGAATGCGAAGGCCAGGACATCCTCCGATGCAAATTTGCATCTTCAGCCGCTCATGTCACCGGAAAACAACTAACATCTTCAGAATCCGCAACATGGCTTAACGAACATTTTCTTTCCACCCTGGGAGATGTAAAATTTGCACTGGACAGGTTAATGCTTGGCGGGGTAAATCATATATTTTATCATGGTACAACTTTCTCACCCCAAACAGAACCCTGGCCTGGATGGATGTTTTATGCTTCGGTACATTTTGGACTTACAAATACCTGGTGGAAAGACTTTTCAAAACTCAACAATTATGTTGCACACTGTCAGTCATTTCTTCAGGATGGAAAACCTGACAATGATATTTTGCTCTACTTTAATTTTTTCGATAAAATTTCTGAGCCCGGCAGATCGATGCTTCAGCATTTTCCGGGAGGAGGATTTGGAACAACCACGCGAACTGTAGGCGAGACATTACTAAGAAAAGGATATGCATTCGATTTAATCTCTGATAACCAATTTGATGTTGTTAAATTTCAGGATGATGAACTGCATTGCGGGGGAACAAATTATCAAGTCGTAGTTGTGCCTGAGTGTAAATACATGCCTTTGGAAACCTTTAAAAAACTGTTTGAGCTTGCTACATCCGGGGCTACTATCATCGTACAAAATCAGCTCCCTGCAGATGTGCCGGGATTTTCGAATCTGGAAATAAGACGTAAAAAATTCAATGAACTTAAATCGCATCTTAGATTTGAAAACATTGATGATCCTTATGTACAAAAGGCAGAGTTAGGTTCGGGTTGTTTTCTTATTGGAGCTGATCTCGACAAATTACTTGCTTTTGCAAAAATAAGGAGAGAAACGATGATTGATCAGGGATTACAGTCGGTGAGACGCAGTTATGATGGCGGAAGTTATTATTTCATTACCAACTGGGGAGAAAAGGCCGTAGACGGATGGATTCCTCTTACGATTAAAGCCAGGTCAATTGCCCTGTTTGACCCCATGACTGAGAAAAGTGGCATGGGTGCTGTAAAATTATCAAAAAATGGAAATACACAGGTATACCTGCAATTGGAACAGGGTGGATCCTGCATTTTGAAATCATTTGATAATCCGGTAAATGCAGAAGCCTATAATTACATCAGGAAAGAAGATCAACCAATTGCTATTACCGGCACCTGGCATGTGTCTTTTACCGAAGGCGGCCCTGAATTGCCAAAGGAAGTTCATACCGATTCACTTAAATCGTGGACAGAATTTGGAGGCGAGGAAGTCAAACGGTTTTCGGGTACAGCTAACTATGAGATTTCATTTAAAAAACCAAAACTGAAATGTGATGGCTGGTATCTTGATTTTGGAAGAGTTGCAGAAAGCGCGCGGGTTAAACTCAATGGCAAAGATTTGGGAACATTGATTTATGGACCATTCAGAATATATATCGCCTCAGATCAATTGCTGAAGATAAACACACTGGAAATCGATGTTACAAATCTTATGGCAAACCGAATTGCTTATATGGATCAGGAAGGCATCCTATATAAAAAGTTTTATAACATTAATTTCCCAAGCAAGTTGCGCGAAAACAGGGGCGCTGACGGATTATTTACCGCTGCCAACTGGCCCCCCAGGGAATCGGGTTTGATAGGTCCTGTTACACTGGTACCTGTCAATAAATTAAAAATTCAATAAAATAATGCTATCACGACGCAGGTTTCTTGGCTATACTTCTGTAATTCCAATTTATCTCGGACTCAAAAATATCTTGAAACCTGCATTGATGCTTCAGCAGGAAGAAAAAATTTCAGCTTTCTGTAAACAACTTGTTCCTGTGGGGCGAATAATTGAAACCGATGGATATTATGTCTGGGGAACCAGCCCGATAAAGGCGCCGGATGGTAAAATTCATGTGTTTTATTCCAGATGGAAAGCAGAGAAAAAGATGGGAGGTTGGCTGAATTCATCCGAGATAGTCCATGCCGTTGCCGATTCTCCCGAATCTGAATTTAAATACATACAAACAGTGTTAGCACCAAGAGGTGAAGGATTCTGGGATGGTACAACCTGTCATAACCCACATATCAAGGAAGTGGACGGGAGATATTGTCTGTTTTATATGGGAAACTCCAACCGGAAGATGGATACCAAAAGGATCGGACTTGCTACTTCAGTATCAATTAACGGCCCCTGGAATAGGCCTGATAAACCCCTACTGGAACCAAGTTCGGAACCAGGCGCCTGGGACAATTTTTGCACTACCAATCCTTCATTTGTCCGAAATCCAAATGGACAGTACTGGCTCTATTATAAATCCTGGAATGCTGAAGAGTACTATAATTATACGGATCCTCACATCAGGGGAAACCGAAAATACGGACTGGCGATTGCTGATAAACCTGAGGGACCTTATATTAAATATAAAGGCAATCCGGTAATTGATTTTTCATCCAGAGGAAATAATACCCAATTTGAAGATGCCTATGTGTGGTACGAAGATGGAAAATTCAGACTTGTATCGCGAGACATGGGTATCTTTGGCCATACTTACGGATTGTACATGGAATCTGATGATGGAATAAAATGGTCTGAACCGTTGATAGCCTACTTTGATACTGATCATTATTTTAAACAACCCGCTGCTCCTTCGTATTTATCGAAATACGGAAGATTTGAAAGGCCTCAGTTATTAATCGAAAATGGCCATCCGACATACCTTTTTCTAGCCACACAGGGAGGGAAATTCATGACCTCATCGGCTTTTGTTTTTAAGATAAATAAACTAACGACTTTATGACTACCAGACGAAATTTTATTGCCACAACCATTGCAGGAAGTGTTGCTGCGGGCATTCCATTAGTCTCGTGCATTAAATCGCAATCAGAAGAATCCGTGCCGGATTATTCTAAACTGGATGAGATTATTAAAACACCGGTTCTGAAAAAAGCTCTTTTTTCATCTCCGGTCATTATTGAAACGCTTGAACTTCTTCGTTATAATAAAAGTTTTTTATGTCGTGTACGCTCAAAAGATGGCGCCGAAGGAATATCAGTTTCAAATAACAGTCAGATGAAATCTTTTTATCCTGTTTTTGTAAATCGTCTGCAACCTTATTTTATTGGGAAAGATGCACTGGAATTGGAATCGCTGCTGGAAGAGGTGTATGTATATCAAAGTAATTATAAGTTCCAGAGCCTGGCATTGTGGGTTCCGTTGGCAACGATTGAATTTGCCATGTTGGATATGTTGGGACACATTGCTAACAAATCAATCGGTCAACTGATTGGAGAGATTCATAATCATGAGGTTTCCTTTTACCAGGCAAATAGCGAACGGGACATTTCGGCCGAAGAAACACTGGAAGATTTGCATAAACAATTGGCAGAATCGAATACAAAAGCAATTAAATTCAAGGTAGGCGGAAGAATGAGCCATCCGGAATATCCTCCGGGAAGATCTGAAAAATTAATACCCCTTGCACGCAAAATCTTCGGAGATGAAATGCATTTGTTTGCCGATTCCAACGGTTCTTACAATGTGGATGAGGCTATAAAGATTGGCAGACTGTTGCAGGAATATAACTATGAGCATTTCGAGGAGCCTGTACCATTCGACTGGTACGAAGAGACAAAACAGGTTGCCGATGCGCTTACCATTCCCATAGCCGGTGGCGAACAGGAATCGGGCATGCATGCTTTCCGATGGTTGACAGCCAACAATGCCCTGCAAATTGTCCAGCCCGATGTGTATTATTTCGGAGGAATGATTCGTTCGATGAAAGTTGCCAGAATGGCTGATGTTTTTGGTAAAAAGTGCACTCCTCATATTTCCGGGGGAATGGGATATCTTTATATGATGCACTTTGTTTCGGCTATCCCCAATGCCGGCCCGTATCATGAATTTAAAGGCAATAACAAAGAAATACCCTTCTCGTGTGATTCATCCAGCCTTATCATTGAAAACGGTGTTATTAAAGTTCCCACCGGACCTGGTTCGGGTATTGTTATTGATCCGGAATTTATTGAAAAGCATGAAGTTGTGAAAGTTTGAAAAAAAGTCGAAATGCTATCAAACCTTTTTCAGTCATATTTGATAATGCATTCTCTGTCCTTTTCAATTGCTACCAGGAAATATCCGGTGAGAAAACAGCTCACCTGAGTTAAGATATGGATAATCTATTTTTAACATATTCATGCAAATTAAGGGTTAAAACTTATTAAAATATATCATTAGTAATCAGTATTTTGCAAACCTGCCTTAGTGGTACTTAGTGACTTTGTGCTTTTGTGGCTATCTTCCTTTTGCCACTAAGTCCACTAAAACACAAAGATTCACAAAGATAAAGTCCATACTATTTGATTTCGACCCTTAATTCGCATTATTCATTTTTTCTGAATTTATTATATTACGTATATTTTCAGAAACGCCAAAAACGTATAGCGTTAAAATTCAGAATGATAAATATATATATTTATTTGGAAAATAAATTACACGGCAACCAATTATTCGTCTGAATAGTTTTTAATCAGTTTTCGATATTCGGAAAATACCTTTGCCCTGGAAACAAATCCCAAATATTTTCCATCCTTTAATACCGGGACATTATACCTCCCCGACGATTCAATTTTGTCTGCAATTTCTCCCAAGGAATCGCCATAATTCACATAAACTTCCGGAAAATACATTAAATCACGCACATAGGTATTATCCCATAATTCATACTGAAACATAAATTTACGAATATCATTCAGGGTTAGTATGCCTTCCATAGTACCGTCATCAGCAACAATTGGAAACACGTTTCTTTTTGATTTTGAAACGGCATTAACCAAATCTTTCAATTTTGAATCCGGATGGATTTTTTCAAAATCTAATTCAATTAAATCATCAATATTCATTAAAATAAACGTGGATTTATCGCGGTGATGAGTAATAAGTTCACCCCGCTGAGCCAACTGAAAAGTGTATACTGAACTGGATGAAAAGATTTTGATGGTAGCATAAGATATTGTTGAGACTATCATTAGAGGCATAAACAGGCCATATCCATTCGTAATTTCAGCAATCAAAAAGATAGCGGTAAGGGGAGCATGTATTACCCCAGAGATTAATCCTCCCATGGCCACAAGCACAAAATTTTGTTCTGAGAGATGAATGTTAAAATAACCTAGTATTTTGGTAAACAATAAACCTGTATTTACACCTACAAAAAGAGAAGGAGCAAAGATGCCTCCAACCCCTCCGATACCAAATGTGATTGTAGTTGCAATCACTTTGAAAAAAATCACGAGAAACAGGAATATTATAACAGCCAAATAATTATCAATAAATCTATAATAAAGAGTACCATTAAAAAGGTAATCGAAATGACCACTAAGACCCTGGTTTATTGTATCATAACCTTCTCCGAACAGTGCAGGAAATAAAAATATAATGAGTCCCAGGATGGTGCCTCCAATAATGAGTTTATGGTACCATAATTGTATTTTCTCAAATTTGTTTGTAAGAAAAATATACATTTTGTTAAAATACAGTGATACAAAGCCACATACTACGCCTAGCATTAAATAATAAGTGATATCGGCCATTTGAAATTTCTCCTGGATAGCAAAAGAATAAAGAACATTTTGTCCAAGAAAAAAATAGGAGGTCAATGCTCCGGTAGCCGAAGAAATGAGCAACAGAACAATAGATGACATTGAGATATCAAGCATTATGACTTCCAAAGCAAATACCACCCCTGCGATAGGCGCTTTAAAAATTGCAGCCATTGCTCCCGAACAGCCACACCCAAGCAAAACAAGTACCTGTTTTTGTTCCAGGCTAAACCATTTGCCGATATTTGAACCAAAGGCGGCACCGGTTGCAACAGTTGGGCCTTCAAGTCCAACTGATCCACCAAAACCAACTGTTAAAGCGCTTGACACAACTGAAGAGTACATATTATGTCTTTTTAATATCCCCTTTGCCTTTGAGATAGAATACAGAACCGTAGGTATTCCATGCAGAACCTTTCTCTTTATCAAATACTTGCAAAAAATAATGGTTGCCAAAATACCAAAAATGGGCGCTATAAAATACAAATAGCTATGAAGTTCTAATGATAAATTATTATATAACAAATTATGTATGGATCTGACACTCCTCTTGATTATTACGGCTCCGGATCCTGCAATAATGCCAATTACCAAACTAAGAAAGTATAAAAACTGTTTGTTGTTTATATATTTGATTCGCCAGGCAAGTAGTTTTATTAATATCTCATTCACTTGTTTCATTTATATAAGAAGCCTGTAATATTATTGAATTATATTTATGTATGCAATATTATCATTTAGTTTATCGGAATAATATTACAGGTATCTGGCTGGTAGGATATGCACCAGATATCCCAACTGTCAGAGAAACAATTAAGTTACATCAATGTTAAAAAAATTATTTCTTTAGAAAATAAGCGGGTACTATCAATTTCGTTATAATAAACCGAAGACATCATCCAACCCCAGGATACACCAGGAGGTCTGTGAAAGACCTAACTAAAAGTTTTAAAGCCAAAACAGAATCCTTGCAAATATTTAATACAGTAAGTGATCCTGCAATGCTTATTTTTGATCAGCAAAACGCCACCATAATACAGTACCAAAATATCCAGCTATGCTTGTAAATATAAGTATGAAGTAACTTATCATACCCAGATGCATGCTCTCATCTCCCGCCGGTGCGCTGAAGATACCTGGTATTGCCCATGGAAAATAGGGACCCAATCCAACCAGTCCCGTAAAATTTGCCGCAATCATTGTAAGGATAACAAACCCCATTGGGAACATAAAACCCTGACTATAACTTGCAAAAAAGGCAACCGGAGTACAAAGAAGAATGGATAAAAGTGAAATGACAGTGAATTTATAGGCGAATTGGGAAACGATATCACCAGACCAGCCGCTGATACCTATTATTTTACCCATAAATATCCCGAAAATGAAAAAAATTACCGAAAGTAACATGCACCATAGCGCTGTAACAATAAGTTTCGACAACACAATGTATGAACGTGAAACAGGTAAAGCAAGAATATCCTTGATCGTATGATCAGAATATTCCCGTCCAAAAATCCAGCATGTTATAAATCCGTACCCCACTAATCCAATACCGGCAATACCCTGAGATAACAAACCAAAATAGTTGTTCCAATTGGAATCCCCGAGTCTTAACATCATGGCTTTGGTACCAACCATGCCAAGTTTTCCGGAAATTTCAGGATATTTTTGAACAAACATTATCAAACTCATCATGAATACCACAAATAAGAAAAACACAATCGAAAGCCAAAAGATTTTTGATTTGAGAATTTTGTGACTTTCAACCCAGAGTGTAGCCATAATACTTTTCATTGTAGATCTCCTTTCATCCCGATTGTTCTTAAAAAATAAGATTCCAAATCTTCAGTTTCCACTTTTAGTAAGGTTGGTGGTAATCCGGCTTTAACCAGTTTTGTCGCAATTTCATCCGGATGAGCAATGGTATTCTCATCTTTAATTTCAAGTATACCATGATCAGTAGCAACGACCGCATAATTGCTCTTTTTTAAAAATTGTATTGCTTTCTCGTTGTTAATTGTTTTTAGAAGAAGTTTCTTTTGACAAAGTTGGTCAAGTTGAACGCTATCAAGTTCCTGCACAAGTAATCCCTCATGAATAATTCCGATACGGTTTGCAAATTTTGAAATCTCTCCCAGAATGTGGCTCGAAATGAAAATGGTGATACCCATATTCCCGGCCATATCAAGCAAAAGTTCGCGAATCTCGACAATTCCTGCCGGATCCAGTGAGTTGGCAGGTTCATCAAGTAAAAGTATTTCAGGATGATGAATCAGCGCTTTCGCAAGTCCCAAACGCTGGGCATTTCCCTGCGAAAGATGCTTTACCTTTCGATAGGAATATTGCGTTAACTGAAGCTTTTCCATTACTTTATCAACCGATTTTTTGTCGGAAAGAAATCGTAAGCGACGGATGATTTCAAGATTTTCCCTGACAGTAAGTTCAGGGTAAGCATAAGGAACTTCAACCATGTAACCGATTTTGCTCCACATGTCTGTATTGCCTGGTTTTACTTTCTCACCTTTGAGTAATGAAAAACCAGATGTAGGTTGTATCAGTCCCAAAAGCATTCGAATGGTTGTTGTCTTTCCAGCGCCATTTAATCCCAGAAATCCATAGATTTCTCCCTTTTTTATTTTAATTGAAAGGTTTTTAACCGCCTGCACCTTTCCAAAATGCTTGGTTAAATTTTCTGTCCTGATAATTTCATCCATAAACTTATTTAACTAGGTGAATATTTTTGAAATAGTTCATACCGAACATTCGGTTTATTAAGTTAAAAAAAATTATACCTTTAAATTTTCATAAAAATTACTCCATAATGTTGAAATTTTCTTTTCCAAATTTTTCATATTGTCATCCAGCGTAAGGTTCATAGCGAGTCCGTCACTGGAATACATAAATAACTTTGCAATTTGCTTATCGCTCATGGTGGAGTTAATTTCATTATTTTTACGAGCCTTACTAATAACTGAAATCCAGGTATTCAGTTCTTTTTTATGAAACGCTTTCATTTTTGCACGAAACTCCGGGAACATTTTAAGTGCATCAAAAATCAATGAGAAAAAATTCATATTGAAAAAATCTTCTGTCGATTTCTCCTGATCTTCCAGAAATTTGCCCGTAAACTCATTGATTCCCTTTATCCTTTCCTGATAATATTCATATAAAGACATTTTTTCTATCCTTGCATCATCGGAACCAAATAAAGAGATTGTAAACAATTGAATGATTTCTTCAAAGAGTTTTTCCTTACTCTGAAAATAGTGATAAAATGCACCTTTCGACAACCCTGTTTTTTCCACAATTTCTTTCATTGTGACCTCCTTATAGTTCTTCTGCAGGAATAGCTTCAGGGCAATATTCAGAATATGGCTTTTTGTTTCATTCATATACCGACCGTTTGGTATGCAAATATATAATTCATTTTTAATTTAACCTAAAAAAGATTCTTTTTTTTCATTTTAATATCGAGGGATGTTAGCTGGTTACTATAACATTGTAATACCAATAATGCAGGATTACCCGATACATTCAAGGCAGTTAATTGGTTATCGCCACAATCTAAATTTGTTATTTTGGAGTTATTCGTAAAATCAACCGAAGTAAATTGATTTGAATAACATCTTATTTCCAATAATTCTAGATTACCAGATACATCAAGAGAATACAACTGATTGGATCCGCAATCAAAATATTCTTAACCGGTAAGATCCGAAACATCAAGTGATGACACCTGGTTGTGATTACAATCAAGATTTTTAAAAGTTACGACATTTCCGGAACGGAACAATCAGGTATCCTGTTATCCCTCCTGAGACTTTATAGTTATATTAAATAAAATGGTACAAAAATACCAGTAAACCATCCAGGGCCGGTTTTTTATTATCCTTAATTTCAAGAACAACCTTGATTTCAGCTTTTGTTATTCCTTTCAAATCGATAAGAGAGTGCAGTTTTGCCCTGAGTCTTACGTCACTGTTAACCAAAACCGGTTGATTAAACCTGAGTTTTTCAATTCCGTAGTTTACCAGCAACTTGATATTATTTACCTGAACCATTTGATTCCACAAATGGGGCATTATAGAAAGATTTAAATATCCGTGTGCAATCGTTGTCTTATAAGGACTTTCGATTTTCGCTCTTTCCGTATCAATATGTATCCATTGATGATCCAATGTGGCATCAGCAAATAAATTTATTTGTTCCTGGGTAATTTTATGATATTCAGATACTCCAAATTCTTTTCCGACAAATTTCTCAAATTCCAGGTAACTGTTAATGATTATTTTCTCCATATTCATTTGATTAATAGAATTCCGGTGTTGAATACAATAAATCAAAATACCTGATAACCAACAATTGATTGAATCAAAGATATTTCAATTTTACTTATAACCGGCAAGGTACTAAAATTTCTGAGACTGTAATTCTATTTTTTTGTCCTGGAAGAAAATTATGACCCGTATTTTCTTAATCAAAATATTCACTTTTCATAACAAGCATATATGAGTTTACTGAACAGATTTCTTCGAGCGATAATCCTTTTTCGTAACAGCTTTGAATAATCCGGTAACCGATTTAATATCCGGTTTTCATATCAGACGAAATAGAGTCTTTTAAAATTAGTTTTAAGGCAATTATTGATATAAGTTTAATTTTCTATCTGAGAATTGAGAATTTTATTAATCTCAACTGAATCGGGTGAAGGTGTCAGACTATTGTCATTCGGCCAGGTAAATAGCATTATGTTATCTTATTGTGTTTCAATCCAGGACCCATCCAAATCAAACCTGAAACCTGATAACAAAACAAATAACACTATAAAAACAACTTGTAGTTTCATATCGTTATCAATTGATTAAAAATGTTGTAAACATCCCAGTAAACGCAGAAAAGTTGAAGTTGCATACTTCGGTTGTATGGAGATTTAAGATAAAGAACTGGTATAACGCCTCAATCAATTATGCACTACTAGTTTTTTAACCACTGTACCGGCTTGCGTTTCAATTTTAATCAATACAATACCTGAATACTTATCAAGGCTAATTTCGGCATCGTTCGTATTTATTTTATCCACTCTAATTAGTTTACCGTTCGGGTCATATATTTTCACAAAATTAATAATAGCGCCTGATTCAATCTTAATGTTATTCTGATTTGTAAGATACACATTTACCTCTTTTACTTGCTGATTTGAAATGTTTATGGTTGATGCAATCTCAAAAACAGCAGTATAAGACTCATTACTGTCCCCCATTAAAAATGTATAAGCAGAATCTGTGCTTACTTCCAGATCATTTTTCTTCCAGCTGACAAATCTGTAACCATTGTTTGGAACAGCAGTAATGGTAACCTGGCTACCCACCAGAAAAGAACCATTACCGGCGGCAGTGCCTCCTGCACTAGGCGTCCGGCTAAGCGTAACCACATAACCTGTTCCCATTTTAGCGGTGATTTTACGTATAGTCGTATCCATACGAAAGGATAACTCATGGCTCATGCTTAACAGTGTATCAGCTTCCAACCAGCTATCAATTGCATATCCTGTTTTGGGTGTTGCCTTAATTTCAACAGTAGTTCCTTCTGTTTTTACACCAGCGCCGGTGAATGTAGCGCTCAATACGGGATCAGGCATAACTTTCACATATCCGGCATTCACTGAATTTTGTTCGATAATATTCAGAACCGTATCGACTTTTTGTTCTTTAAGAGCCTTATAGATCAGTTTACAAACCTCGAATGCTCCTTCTTCCTGGAAATGGGTATTATCACTATTCCCATCAGGATAATTTGGAAAGATTCCTGCCGGCAGGTTCATATAAATATTGTTCGTGACATAATCCTGTCCGAGTTCTTCCCACCGTTCCTTAGTTTTTGCAAGTAAATCAATCAACGGAACATTTTTCTCGGATGCCAATTGACGCATTGCCGCCGGATAATCCCCGTGAGAATTGGTAACCATACCGCCGCTCCAGCTGTTACGATTTACCGGAGTTAATAAAACCGGATATGCTCCCCTGTTTCTTGCACTGTCAATATAAATAGATAAATAATATTTAAAAGTAGTATAAGGTTCCGTGTATCTGGTGGTGTCATCGGATTTTTCATCGTTATGTGCAAACTGTATAAACAGGAAGTCTCCCTTAGCTAGTCCTCTCAGAACAACAGGCCAGCCATTTGCATCGGTAAGAAAACTTTTTGAACTGCGTCCGCTTAATGCTTTATTCATCACCGTAATACTATCCGATCTGAAAAAAGCCTGTAACACTTGTCCCCAGCCCGTACGCGGAAATAAGGAGCCGGAATAGGTCGAAGCAGTTGAATCGCCTATCACCCATATTTTCCGGATAGATGTTGCAGTTACTTCAACGGTAATTTCTACCGACTTTAACGAACCGTCCAAATCTTCTGTTATTACTGCATATTCGCCCGATTTCTCAATCACAATTTCGCGCAGATTTTCTCCGTCTAATTTTTCGCCATTATAATACCATTGATAGGAAACAGCCTTAGGAGCAAGCAGTTTTTTTTCACTGTTATTTATTTCGATTTGAGTTTGTGTACAAAAAATATTATTAATACCTATTGTAATAAATAATAAGCTTAATAACAGATATCTACTATTTACATTCATCTTTTTAGTTAGTTAAAAAAATGTATACAATCATTTATAATTTAAGGTTTGAGGAGAGTAAAAAACACACTTGTTTTTATCACGCTTAGAGCATACATCTCTCATATTCCAATCAAAGCATAAATATACTCAAAAAATCTATATAAGTATATGGTCAGTCTTTAAGAACAGGTGTTGAAACCCCCGAACAGTACGGAAAGACTAAAAAACTTTTCTTGCCCCTCAGAAATGGTACACAAATTTTCTTATTACGAATATCTTAAATGGAAGGGATATAATTCTTTTTAAAAAACAAAAAAGCCCATTCGCCAACTTGTTCAATGAACCAGTTTTTTTTTAAAGTCTAAACTAGATGTGGAGGTAGGAGCTATAAGCACGAACCAGCAGGGAAATTAGGTATTTCCTTTTCTCCCCTATTTCCCTATTCCCCAATTCTGCCCTTACTCCACTAACAGGAACAATCAAATAATCTTGTGGTCAATTAAATACTGAAACGAATCATTCATTGTCTCGCTAACAGGCCGAAACGTAATTCCCAGCTCTTTTTTAATCTTTGAGTTATCGGCTTTCCAAACCACATTTACATTATTTCTGATGAATTTACGGCTTAGCGTTTTGTTCAGTATGGGTCCCACCAATAACAGCAGCCATTTGGGCAGTACCTTTTTAGGCAGCGGATAGTCGACTCCGTATTTAGGTAAAAGTGTTAATGCCAGTTCCAGCGTATTGGTATTATGACCCGAGGTGATATATCGTCTATGCGCATTGGGATTGAATCCTGCCTGAAAATGAGCTTCTGCAACATCTCTTACATCTACCATTCCCAGTCCCAATTTAGGAGCTCCTAACTTCATCGTTCCATCGCCTAACTGCTTTAAAATTCTAAAACTTTCCGAATTTACAGGAGTGTTATTGAGCGCCGGTCCCAATACCAGGCTGGGATTGATCGTTATTAAATCCCATCGGTTTTGTGCCTGATTGATTTCCCATGCCTTTTTCTCGGCAAGGGTTTTAGAATAAGAATAGGGTTGGTACTCCAGGGAGGATGTGGTATTCCAAACATCTTCCGTTAATATTCCATTGGGGGCATGTTGGCAATCAATAGCATCGGTATAGATTGCGGCACAACTGCTTGTAACCACTATTCGTTTTACAGAAGCTGTTTTGTTTGCCTCCTCCAGAACATTGATTGTTCCTTTTACTGCTGGTTCAATCAACTCTTTTTGCGGGTCTTTAACGTAAGTTATAAATGGTGAAGCGGTATGATAAACCAACTCACATCCCTTCATTGCTTCGGCATACGAACCTTCCTTTAATAAGTCCGATGAAAAATAGGTAATATGTCCTTTTGATTTCGCAGCCATTTCATCCAAATGGGCAATTTTCTGTTTGTCGTCAGGGTTTCTGACCGCGGCATGCACTGTTAATCCCTCATCCAGAAGTCTTTTTACCAACCATCCGGCAACATACCCAGTTGCCCCTGTTACAAGAACCGGTTTTGTTTTATCTATTTGTACCATAATTCATTTCATTTATAATCAAACGTAATTTTATACCTGCAAAATTATTCGAATTATCATCAGATCGGTTGTTTCTAAAACTCAATTGTGTTTTTTTATCCTGAATCAGTTATTTACCGTTGCTGTTGTATACTGCTATGCTATATTAAAATTTCTGTCAGGGCTGGGGTTGAAACAAAACAAAGCAATTTTAAAGCCTGTTCCGATTCATCGGAAAGCGAAGCGAATAACTTAGTGAAGCGATCTCATGAACGACGTGAATAACTTAGCACAGCGATTTCACGCACGTAGTAAGTAAACTCCAACCAACCCATTATCAGACCAAAAAGTTCCTCCCGTCCTTTGTCCTCGGCTGGTTTCGCTGAACTCCCTTTGGTCGGATGTCTTTATATCTGCCTACATCGCCTTCGCGAACCTGCCCGTCCCGGCCTGCCGTTCGGCAGTTCAGGCAGGCGGTCAGGCGGGGCTTCGGCGGAGCAAGGCCTGCCGATTCAAAGCAGGTTATATGCTATATATTTTTCATCCCGGAATACCCGTCGTAACTACAAAATGAAAAAAAATAAATATCCGGTTAGCTGATTTTTTTCTACAGTAATTGATTAGTTTGGTTAAACAATTATTCTTCACTGATTCTAAAATAATGTTAATGTTTATTACAATTTGAACAAAAAGGCAGGGAAATTATTTTACTATAAGTTTTTCTATTCTTGCAATGAAAATTGTTCAAGACTAAAAAGGTTGTGCTGTATGTACAATTCAAAATCAACAGTGCAATCAGAACAGAACATATATCATGAGGATACTTATGCATAAAACATGCAGAGCTAATTAAGACAATAAAAATATGATCCAATCAAATAAAATTGAGTTATGAAAGCAATCTGGAACGGAAAAGTCATTGCCGAAAGCAGTGATATTGTAAATGTGGAAGGTAATAGTTACTTTCCTGTGACATCAGTAAATAAATCTTATTTGAAAAACAGTGATACGCATACAGTTTGTGGATGGAAGGGCACGGCTTCTTATTTCAATCTGGAGGTTAACGGACAACAAAACAAAGATGCTGTCTGGTATTACCCCGAACCAAGTATAGAGGCACAGAGTATAAAAGACAGGGTTGCCTTTTGGAAAGGTGTTCAGGTTATTGACGATTGAAATAGTGATTAAAATTTAGAAAGGAATAAGCATGCTTCAGGCATTTAAAGAAATCTCAACTGCTGAGCTGGCAGCGAGTCTGGAACAATCAACATTTAAGATGATTGATGTCAGATCAGTAGATGCATACAATGGATGGGCTCTACAGAATGAAAAACGGGGAGGGCATATAAAAGGCGCCAAAAGCCTTCCGTTTAAATGGACTAAGTATGTGGACTGGATTGAAATGGTAAGGTTCAAAGAAATTTTACCCAACGATGAAATCATAATATACGGTTACCATAAAAACGAAATAGAAAAAGTTGCAAACCGTTTTCTTAAATCCGGCTACAATAATGTGCGGGTCTATTATCATTTCCTTGCGGAATGGGTACCCGATAATTCTTTTCCAATGGAACACCTTAAACGGTTTAATCATCTTGTTTCGGCAAACTGGGTAAAAATGCTTATTTCAGGTGAAAAACCTGCCGGTTATCAAAACAATAAATATGTGATTGTGCATGCACATTATCGTAACCGCGATGCCTATCTGAGCGGGCATATTCCGGGAGCTATCGATATGGATACTCTTGCCCTCGAAGCGCCTGAAACATGGAACAGACGCTCACCCGGGGAGTTAAAGAGAGCTTTTGAACAACATGGCATCACGGCCGAAACAACCGTAGTTGTATATGGTAAATTCATGCATCCTGCTAACAATGATCCATTTCCGGGCAGTGCTGCAGGAGACATCGGAGCAATTCGCTGCGCTTTTATTATGATGTATGCGGGAATAAAAGATGTAAGGATACTTAATGGAGGATTTCAATCGTGGATTGACGAGGGCCATGAGATATCTTATGCTGACGAACCTAAAAAGCCTGTATCCGAATTTGGAGCTAACATTCCGGCGAATCCCGAGCTGGCAGTTGATACTCCTGAAGCAAAAGAAATGCTCAAAGCTGTAAATGCAGAACTGGTGTGTGTAAGAAGCTGGGCAGAATACATTGGTGAAGTAAGCGGCTATAATTACATCGAACCCAAAGGTCGCATTCCGGGAGCAATTTTTGCAGATTGCGGCAGCGATGCCTATCATATGGAAAACTACAGAAACTTCGACCATACCACTCGTGAATATCACGAAATAGAGGATAAATGGATAAAAAACGGAATAACACCCGACAAACACCTGGCATTTTATTGCGGAACAGGCTGGCGTGGAAGTGAAGCCTGGCTGAATGCCTGGCTTATGGGTTGGCCAAAAGTATCGGTTTATGATGGTGGTTGGTTCGAATGGAGCGCCGATCCCGAAAATCCCTTTGAAACCGGGGTGCCGGAACATTTTAATGTGATTCAATAAATTAATACCTTCAAATGAACTAATATGAATTATTCCGATATTTCAACCAACATAAATAGTCAGATAAAGGTCAGTAATTTCCTCGCATTTGAAAACAATGATGAACTAATTGCAGAAATTTTTTTGGGGCTTTTTTCACAGCAAAAATACATTTCGAGCAGGTTTTTTTATGACGATTCCGGCTCCTCTCTTTTTGAAGATATTACAAACCTGCCCGAATATTATCCTACCCGTACTGAAAAATCTATATTAAGACAGAATGCAAATAAAATTGTCGGGATAGATAAAAATCTGTCTATTATTGAATTAGGAAGTGGTGATTGTTCAAAAATATCAATTCTTATAGATGCCGTAAATAAATCGTACATAGAAAATTTATGTTATATACCTGTGGATGTGAGCGAAGCTGCAATTCTAAAATCGGCAGATATCCTGTCATTAAAATATCCTAAAATCAAAATTCATGGGTTGCTTGCCGATTTTATGAAGCACCTGAATTTTTTGCCGGATGAAACTAACCGTCTGATTTGTTTCTTTGGAAGTACACTTGGAAATCTTACACGAATGCAGGCCGTTCGTTTTTTAATGAATTTAAAAAAACTTTTACACCCGGGCGATCGTTTTCTTCTCGGGCTGGATATGCAGAAAGACACAAAAATACTTGAAGATGCCTATAATGATAAGCAAGGTGTTACGGAATCCTTTAACAGGAACATTCTCAATGTTATTAATGAAATTGCCGGAACTAACCTCAATCCTGAATTATTTGAGCATATTGCAATTTATAATTCTGAAAAATCCCGCATTGAAATGCATCTCAGAGCTTTACAGGATATGGTAATTAAAAGTCCCGCATTCTCCAAAACAATAACCCTCACACATGGAGAAACTATTCATACGGAAAATTCCCATAAATACAATTCCGGAGATATTTATGAGTTTGCAGGTCTTACAGGATTAAAAATCAAGAACATTTTCACAGACACGAACCATTGGTTTTCTTTGGTTGAGTTTGAATGCTTGGATTAATTAATCCGGAGAAAGCAGTTTATGGTTTTATAATCCTAAATCAACAGGATTTAGGTTCCCCGATTTCCTGACCCAAAACTTCCTGTAATTTCATATAAAATCCCGGTTCCGGAACCTTATGAAAAATGACGGTTATGACAGAAATATATATTGTAAGGGGGGGCATTTGTTTTACCAAACTGAAAATACTTACTATTTAGCGTTCTGAAATTTTCTTGCTCTTAAATACCTTATACAATAGCGCTTCTTTTGAGTGTTAATAAAGACTTTATTTGCATTAAAATCTGAGGAAGATGCCACCGTTAAATGTGTAGGAGATAAGATCAAATGTTACATTTTCCTCCAGTATTGCTTTTGTAATGGGAGTAAAATCAAAATTGATATTCGTACTAAAACCAAGACTTTTATTTAAAGCTATATTACAACCTGTTCCAATAGCAAATAAATGAGTGGGAACAATAATTTTATTCATACGAATAGCATACAAATCAATTCCAATATTTGCTTTGGGTATGAATATTCTGCCGGGATACATATAAACAATTTGTATTGGGATTTTAAAAATATTCAGTGCTTCCTCATCATCAGCTATTCTGTTATTACTTAGGCCGGTTTTAAAATAAAGCTTTTCGTTTGACCTTGGCAACCACAGATAAAGATTTCCCCCATATTCACTAAAATATCTCTCGACTCCATTGTATCTGGTAAAACCATATAACAATTCAGCAACAATTCCAATCATCGGTAATTTCTTTTCATAAACAATACATTTTTCATCATTGCATACCTTTTTGTGATAATCCTCTGCCAGTTTTATAAGGTTTTCACTGTCAGGTTTCTTTATCCTGAGTATTTCCTTTTGAATTTCAGGAGCATCCTGGGTGTAAACCTTCAGCAATCCCATATGAAAATAGGATTGTTTGAACAAATCGTTTCCGTCCTTCCGGGATATTATCCCTTCACTGTAAGGTAATTCTCTTAAGGGCAGGCCCATTTTGTTTATCAGGTAATGATCACTCCCCTCACTATCGCGATAGCAATAAACACTGAGCTTTCCGTTAACCAGGTACTGCAGAAACAACCGTTCTCCCGATTCCAGGGTTTCAGCAACATAATATTTGCTGTCTGTAAAACGGAATCCAAACAAATCATCCGGAGTGTATGCTTTAATTTTTTTGGTTTCCGGTGCTTTGAACCTGCAGGTAGTGCTCATCAGGATATCCCCGCGATAATCGATTTCACCGTACAGGGTATCCATTTCCAAGGTAATGATGTATCCGGGCCTGAAATCCTGTTGGGCTTGTAATATTCCGGTTAAAAAGAGAAAAAGCGTGACGAATAATCCTATCATATATGCGGGTAAGGTTTTGGGTGAGAATATAAGCATGATGTAATCCTTTTTGTTTTAATATAATGCGAGTAAATTATTTTATTAGAAGTTGAAAATACAATTTTTTTCAGAAGTATGAAATTTTTCAGGAATTTTCAGTTCCCCTTTCGTATTTCATCTAACCTTGTTTTAGCATCCGGATCATGTACAAACATTTCCATAAGGTTCCCGCAGACATATTCCAGGCAACGGGCACAGTTTTCCACCCCTTTTTCCTTAGCGCATGCCCTGATGTTACAATTCACGCAACCTGAAAACAACCTGCCGGTATTTGCAATACATCCGTCGCAATCCGTTACATCTTCAGGTTTCAACTCCATGTGATATAATTCCGAACATTCCTTTGCAATAGCTATTCTCATCAGTTTCTGCTTAGATTTGTCTGTTTCAAGCGTAGCCAGATAAATCGGGCAACCGCTGCAATTCAGGCCGCAATATGCAATAAGTTCGGGCATTTTCGTTTTAAATACTTACGAATTTATAAATTATAATATGACTGGTGTCTACGTTTCATAAAGATATTCTGCTTTATTGACAAACGTTATAATTTCCAGCATAATCATCAGGCAATTAAATGGTTTAAATAATTTCCATTGGAATTGGAATCGGAATTGGAATTTATTTTAAGCAAAATCATCATCGCTTCAGATGCAGAAATTTTTATAATAGTTAATAAATTTTCAATCAAAATTAATTCTTATTTTAAGTATCTTTTTTAAATTGCATAAATTATTAGGGTGCCCATGTTTATGGAGCATTAATTTATGATCTGCACACTTGTTGAAATGAAATATTAAAACTGCATGAACCGCTTAAAAATCAAAGACCATGAAAACAAAAAAACTTAAAACCATTGGAATTGTTGCAATAGCAACATTCATTCTTTCAATTTCAGGAAAAGTATCAGATGCACAGAGTTATCTTACTGTATATATGGATAGTGTGCAATTATATGATACCATTTCTGTGTGTGGAGCCTATGATTCAATCAAACTTGCTCCTTTGAAAGACATTACAGAATATTTGTTTTGGATAGCTGTTAAGAATAATAGTATATATAGTGAAGATTGGGATACTATATATACAGATACACTCCATTTACCGCGTGATTTCTCAGGTTTAATCGGTTGTCAGGGGTATGGTGGTAATGATTGCTGTGGAAATTGGATCTATATTAATTCACTATCATTAGTTGCAGAAAATAAAACTGTTACATGTGGAGATACAGCTTATCTCATTGCAAGCACAAATTACGCTGGTAAGAGTGATGCTGAGTACAACTGGTCCCCGGCAACAGGTTTAAGTGATCCAACTCTATCAAATCCGAAGGCATTTGTAACAGATAATGTAGAATATACAGTCACAATAACTACTCCTGGAGGCTGTACAGCTTCAACCAATGCATCTGTTTCACTTCGTCCTATGGATAGTCCGGTAATTTGTCTTGTAAGTGTCGACAGCACAGATAAAAATGTAATATATTGGGAAAAGCCTGTCAGTGCTGGCATTGATTCATTTAATATTTATAAAGAAACTAATGTTACCAATGTGTATCAAAAAATAGGCTCAATTGGATATAATGAGAATGGAATTTTTGTTGATACACTTTCAAAACCAAAGATACAGTCAAATAAATATAAGTTATCCATAATAGATATTTGCGGTTTCGAATCTGATAAAAGTGTACCACATAAAACCATGCATTTATCAATAAACCAAGGGTTCAATAACGTCTGGAATTTAATATGGGAACCCTATGAAGGAGTGACTGTTTCGACCTATTACATCTATCGGGGAGTAAATAAGAAAGATCTTGAATTAATCGGCACTACATCTGCCAGCAACACACAGTACAGTGATTTAAGCGCACCTGCCGGCAATGTTTATTATCAAATAGAAATAGTCAGTCCAGTGGAATGTAATATACCCGATAACGGACTTAAATCAACCTCAGAAACCATCGGTACTTCCCGTTCGAATATGGTTTCTTATACGCAGACCGGAATTGCCGAATCGACTTTCAAACCAACACGATTATATGTTTATCCGATTCCTGCAAAAGAAATTTTATATATACAATCAAACGCAACCGGGTATTTAAAAAGTGAGAACGAATCTCAATATCTTAAAAGTGAGAACAAAATTTACGTTCTCGAAGGCTATCTTAGGATCTGCGATTTGACCGGCAAAATTGTTAAAGATCTACAATTCAAATCGTCAAAACCCGAAATAGATATAAGTGATCTGACTTCCGGTTTCTATATAATTAAAATTGAGACAGAAGATATTACATCTGTTCAACGTTTTATTAAAAATTAATCATAAAAACATAGGAATTTCAAAAAGAAATTAATCAATTCCCTCTTCCGATTAACTGAAACGGCGCCCAATAGAAAGGAGCTGGATATTGTTTCATGATTTCACGCTGGGCCATGCTCAACGCCTCCTGCGGTGAATGAAGTTCAAGGTTTTGGTAGAAAGATTTCATCAACAGGGCAGTTGGCATATCGGTGACACTCCAAAGGCTAACGATCACCGAAGGAGTACCGGCGTATAAAAAGGCACGGCTGAGTCCGATAAGTTCGTCCCCATTGCTTAAGTCACCAAGTCCGGTCTGACAGGCGCTCAACGTAACCAGGCTGGCATTCAGGTTCAAACCGAAAATCTCATTCACGGTAAGAAAACCATCATCGGTTTCAGTTGGAGCAAACAGTAAATAGGAATACAATGGTTGCTGTGCATCAAGCATCCCGTGTGTAGCGAAGTGAATATACTTATACAGAGTGGCATTGTTTTTTGCGAATGTTTCCGTGGATTCACCTTCATATTTTACTGTAATATCGTTATAAACCTGTTGTATCTGCTTCACTTCCATTTTTGTTCCCGGAAGATCAGTGAAATCACCCAGTCCGAGTTCTCCAATTGCCATGGCTAGAAACTGTTTTGCCGGATGATGTTCCTTCTCCAGGCAGAAGGTGTAAACACTGGCAGAGGGAGCATAAAACAGGTTATACTTTTCTATCATAAATCTGCCATCCGGCATAATTAAGGCCTGAAAAGGCAGAAAGTGAAGTGATTTATGCGGAATTATGCAGAGGTTTGAATAAGCTGCAATATACGTTTCCACAGGTTGAATCAGCTTATCATAAATAAAATTCAGTTCAGCTCTTGCATTTTTATTATCTGATTGTTCTAACGAACCAATAGAAGGTGATGTAAGTGTGTTTCCCAGTGTGTCTTTCCGAAAATCAGAAAATTTCTTTACAGCAACCCGGGCATCGGATATATATTTTTCGATCTCATTTGATGTAGTCGCGGTAAGTTTGGAATAAATGTTTTCCCGGGTTATGACCCAGATTGTCATATACGTATCTCCCACCCAGTAAGACAACAAAGCAGTCTTTTCATCGAGCTTATTCTGAAGCGACTTCAGCGGAACCGGATCGATACTCACCATGGAAGCGTATTCCGAACTTTTGAGTTTAATCTGATTCAACAATGAACTATATTCATTCCTAGATCTGACCAGTTCAGCCTCGATTTCTTTGTCCGACACTCCCCTGTTGCTGCCAATATGGTTCGATTGCATTATTTTTGAGAGAGAATTTATCTGTAACCGTAAATCCTGTTCCCTGGTAATCAGCTCCTTATCATCCGT
Source organism: uncultured Bacteroidales bacterium (assembly GCA_963781805.1). GTDB lineage: Bacteria > Bacteroidota > Bacteroidia > Bacteroidales > UBA10428 > JAFGPL01. The sequence goes on along the minus strand of CAWAHF010000004.1, from coordinate 5,635,945 downwards.
AGGCTTGATGTTAATTTTCCTGTTCCCTATCATATCCAGAAAAGCCCTGGCTCTTGCCCGTTCAGCATATAAAAAGGCATCCTCATGCATTCCGGACTGGAGTAAAAGCTGAATTAGCCGGTTGTATACTTTCACCTTGTCATTTATATATTTGCTCTTATATTCTTCAATGGTAAACCTGCTTCTTATTTCTTCAATTAAAGCAACTGCCTTTTTATAGGCCTGGATAGCCGAATCGGGCATATTGGTCTGTTCATAGATCCTTCCGAACTGATACCATATTTCCCAGAGGATTTCATCGCCGGTAGCATGAGCCATAGAATTCTGCAAACAGGTTCTGGCAAGGGAATAGTTGCGATTATTAATATAAATGTCGCCAAGTCTCAGATTAGCTTTGGCAATGCCCTCATTCACTCCGGATTTTTCAAAATAGTCAATTGCCTGATTGTAATTCGAAACCGATTTATCGGTTGCTCCGGCATTGTAATTCACTTCACCCTGCCTTAACAATACCAGTCCTGTAGCAACATCTGCTTTGATAGAGCTGTAATATTGGCCTGCAGGGTCCAAAACGCCCATACGTATACTATTCGATGCCTGTAACGCTTTTGATTCCATCTGGTTATCCGCCTGGATTTTTTGGGCATTCTCATAATATTTCAAGGATGATTCATTATCTCCCAAATCACCATATGCATCGCCCACACCAATGTTTGTCCAGACAATCTGAGGAATAATGCCCGACTTTTCAGCTTCATCCAGGGCAGCCAGTTTATGCCGAAGGGCGTTTTCATAGTCTGCCATTGCAGTATAGGCATTTCCTAGTGACTGTTCCTGACGTGAGGTATTTGCATTAAGTTCCTTTGCCTGTTTCTTTGAGCTTTCAAGCAAATCAATACTCTCTTTGGTCCTGCCTGAATTAAGATAAATTTGTCCGAGCAACAATTTACTTTCCATAATCCCTTTTTTGTCTCCACTTTTATTACACAAATCAATTGCAGACAGGGTATAAATTTCAGACTGATTAAATTTGCCCAGAACCATATAAACCTGAGCTAAGGATAAATAGGTATCAGCAACTGATTGTTTATTCAAGGCTTTCAGGCTCGATTCCATACCCTTATTCAAAACCAGGGTATGTTCGAGGTATGGGATCCCCGACTGAAAATCACCTTTGTAGAGATGAAGTTTACCCAATAACCTGTAATCTTCAATCACCTCCAGCCGGTTATTTCGGATAGAATCAATACCCAGTGCTTTTGAAGCATAATCGATAGCATTATTGAATTTGCCCATGAAGGAGTATGAAGTGGCAATTTTACGGGAAAGGTCGGCTTCCATATCCTGATTTCTGAAAGTTCCCAGCTTTTTACCCGCTGCAAGACTGTACCTGTAATGTTCAATTGCCCTCTCGTATTGATTCTGATTGCTGCAATCATCTCCTTTCTGCTGTTCACGTGTAACGATGATAGACGGAGTCGTACATTGTTGAAAAATCAAAATGGATAAGATGAATATTACCGGAAAAAATAACCTATTTGCTTTAATCTCATTCATTACGTAATTCATTATTTATTTACATCTTGACTTACTTTTGGTATCTTAAAATTTATACTGAAGGTTAATTGAATACAGTGGATCAGCACTGGAATTTTTACCGGCAAAGGGAATTTGAATAACTTCAAAAAACCTGAGTCTTCTTACCTGAAAATAAATAGCCGGTTGATAGGATAAATTATATCCTCCCTTTTCAATTTCAGGTTCCAAATAATAATATTTGTTGCCCTCAAAGAAATAAACCGAGACATAATTAACCAATGCTATCCAATCATTCAAATGAAGTCCAAATCCACCATATATATTAAAAAAATTACCTCTTTTAAATTCAATAGCATCTTCATTAGGGAACATAATTTTTTCACCTTTGAAGTGGTAGTTAAATGTAGTATTTAACAACATAGAATAGGGATAAATAGTTTTTTTGAAAAAAAGATCAGCAGAGAGACTCATATTACCATTACCGGTTGGAGGATCAAATTCAACATTATTCTTAATATGTGTTGGATTCTTTTGTCCAGTAGGAAAAATTCCATATAATCCAAGAGTCACAGAGGGCAATGAGGAACTCTCTGAAAGAATCTGATACCTGAAACCAAATTCTAAATCACCAATTCCATTATTTCTGTTTATAGCAGAATATACAGTATCAAAATCCATAAAAGGGAATGAAATCCGGGTTGAGACATAATTCCTGATATTTTCATACGGCATTCTGAATGAAACCTGTAACCGGTCATTTATTCCATATTCAATACCTGGCACATACGTCCATGTTTTTGAATAACCATTGGTACCAAGTATATATTCTTTATGCCCTGTTTCATTAAATATTTTATCCAGCATATAAAAATTTGTTCCAAAACCGGCACGGAATATACCCTTCCTAAGTGTTGGAGGTTCCGTAATAATGGTTTGTTGTTTAAAATCCGAAGGAATGATCATTTCTTCAACCTGACAATACATTTTATGAAATGCCGAAAACAACAGAAGTATGCATATGATTATTTTTCTTTTCATTCAGAGTTTTTGTGATTTTTTCCAGAGGTGAAAAGATTCAAATTAAAGCCCGTTAAAAAGGTCCATTGACCAGTAATGTTTTTTCCCGAAACCGGAAGAATAATTTGCTGCTCGATTCTCAGAAGTGGAGATACCAGGATTTCATAACCTACAAACAGATTGGATAGAGACATATTAGATTCACCAACTTTCTTCCCTGTTACATTGCGCCATCCTTTGCTATGCTGAAAATATGACAAAGCGCCTCTGAGGGTAAACCATTCGATGGCCTGCCATGCAGCTTCAACACTACAGTTTATTGTTTGCCCGGTATTAAACAGATAGGTTTCTTTTTCGTACTCAAATTCACTCCCGACCAGTCTGAAGTTCCAATCGTAACATTCGCCATCTTTTAGTGCAGTTGTATAATCAAACGTTCCTGTTATCGAAATTTTTTCCGTTCTCAATTTTAACGAACTTCCCACTAATGCCTCAGGTACACCCGTGGAATTTTTATAATTATACCTGTAATCAAGCTGTACCGATCCGGATTCAGAATCAAGAATAGTGTATGAATGATCAGGTTTATCTGGCTGGTAGTCGAAAACGGGCAGGTATATGCCTGCTGATATCACCCAGTTTATTATGTGCAGTTTTATCGGGGCCGTAAGGTCGGTACCGATATACAGGTTGTACATCCCGGTATATTTGTTTAATTCGCTTACATATAATTCACTTTCAGAACTTATTATGTTATGATTCTGACTGCGGATTCCCATGCTTGCATACGCGGTAGACGCTGAAAATTGAAGAAATTCAAATAGTCCGTATTTTACTTTAAAGGGTACTTTGTGTTGGGCAGAAACCGAACCGTCAATCGTAAGATCTATTTTGTCACCATTCTGATCATACTTTTTATTGATAATGGAAAACTGATATCCGCAGCCAAATTGAAATTGTCCTTTGTGCAAGGCCAACGGCCGATCAACGTATGGTTCTGTCAGAAGATTATATTTGGTATCGACCTGACCTGTCACATTGAAGTAAAAAGGCAGGTAAAGAACAATATATAGGATAACACTTCTGAGCATTAAATTTTATTTTGAAATATATACATTAATTCCACCATTATATGTACCAAACCAGATATTTCCATATCTATCCAATGCAGAACATAGAACACGATCATCCTTAAGGCCATTCGATTTCTTAAAAGATTCCATTTCAACCCCATTATACCTGACAACTCCATATCCTCCGGTTGTAAACCAAATATTCCTGTTAAAATCTTCTACAATCGACCAGACATAAGAAACAGGATAACCATTAAACAATCCGATATTTTCAGTATCTGTTCCATTGAACCTGACCAGGTATCTGGAATCCCAGAAGGAAAACCAGAGATTTCCCCAGCTATCTTCCAAAATCCAGGTTGCAAAAACACCGGTATCACCTGAAATATTGTAAGATTTGAAACGTAAATCATTATATTGAATAATTCCGCCCTGGGTGGCAAACCAAATATTTCCAACTTTATCTTCCATTATATAATTAATATACATTTGATTTGTATCTGTGGGAAGATAATTCTTGATCTGTTGCCCGTCATCCAAAAATATACCCTGTCCAAATGTGCCAATCCACATCCTGTTCCTGCTATCGTTGCATAGCGAAATAGGGATAAATGGTATATCATTCAACGAATCTATGTAGTAAAAAATTGAATGATACAGAATGCTTATACCTTCAATAGTTGCAAACCACATGGCACCATTATTATCTTGTTCAATGTCCAAAATACAATTACTCAATAATCCATCGTAAGTGTCATATTGCATCCAACTTGAACCGTCAAACATATCGACACCACCGTTATTGGTACCAACCCAAATATTGCCTGCCCGGTCCTGCTTTATTGCATGGATATAATTATCGCTTAATCCGTTGGATTTGCTATAATATTTCCAGGTATCAACTTCAGAATAAGGTATAATATCATCATCCTTGCTGCATGAGACAACGATTAATCCGATGATGGCTAAATTGCATAAACGGTATAGAAGAACTGGTTTCATCCGTATTCAGGTGAACTTATTAAATGTTGAAAGAACAAACAGTTTTAATAATCAACTTCAATACCAGGGAATAAATTTATAAAGAACTATTTAAATAGCAAAAATTTAGAGGTAATTACACATTAAATTTTTCCTTGGTACATAAGTTTATGCGTCTGCATAAAGAATAATTAATTTCTTTGATTTCAATCATAGTAGCATGTTAGAACATTTCCTGTCTTTGTATGTTACTTATTTGTTTTCGGGTTGATATATAATTGATTTACAATATTTTTTACGAATTTTTACTTTTATAATTAAAATCGGTTTAAGAAATGAAGTATATTTGAACTACTTACACTACTATTTTAGTAGTTTAAACTATATCTTAAACCCATAATTCTAACGTCATGAATACAAAATTAACAAGGTCCACAGGTATCATCTTAGGTTTATTTTTAATCATTTATGCATTAAACCAATTCCTCCACTTCTTTCCTACAAGTCTAGGTGAAATGCCTGAATTCACGCAAAGCTATCTTGATGCAATTGCACCTTTTCTGCCTGCACTGTACATATTTGAAATTTTGATAGGGATATTGCTGATAGTTAACAAATGGAGTCCTTTTGTGAGCATTATGATGGCTCCTTTAACCGTTAATTTTTTAATATTTAATATTACCAATTTAATACTTAATTTTCCCCAAAATGGCCTTATGAATAATATAGGGATGATATGGCCTGCCGCTATTGTCGCCATCCTGAATATTATTTTACTCTATCAATACAAGGATAAATACCGGCCATTGTTTAAATAGGATCCGGTTCCAACATGCGGATTTTCAATTTATTTATTTAATTGCCAAACCCTTCCGGATTTTAAAATCTTTAGATTGTGTTTCTATAATATAAAGATTATTCATTGAAATAGATCTTTTGGTAACTTACGATATCATGAAGTCAAACGTTAGCACATCCAAATTAAATCCATTCAGGTTTTCATCTTTTTAATTTCTAAAAAAACATTAGTTTTGAATTAAGATTAATATAAATGATTTCTTAATGTCATAAATCATGAGAATATTACCGTTACTACTGATAATAATGTGTATTCAATCAATCAATGCTCAAAAATGGATACCGGATCTTGGGAATGGAAAATACAAAAATCCAATCATCTGGGCAGACTATTCCGATCCCGATATGATTCGTGTAGGTGATGATTTTTACATGACCGCATCTTCCTTCAATTGTGTTCCGGCATTGCCGATTTTACATTCCACCGATTTGGTGAACTGGGAAATCATCAATCATGCCGTAAAACGATTTCCTGATACGTATTTTGATATAGTTCAGCATGGTAACGGTGTCTGGGCACCATCTCTCCGATTTGTTAACGGATGGTATTATATCTATTGGGGAGATCCCGACCGGGGAATATATATGGTTCGAACCCAGGATATACGTGGCGACTGGTCAGCCCCGGCGCTGGTAAAAAAAGCCCATGGGAATATCGATCCCTGTCCGTTATGGGATGATGACGGGAAGGTATACCTGGTACACGCATTTGCCAACAGCAGGGCTGGAGTAAGCAATATTTTACAGGTACAGGAACTTACGAGTGATGGTTCGTCCATTACACAAAACAGAAGGGTTGTAATCAATGCCTATCCTAATCATAATACACTGGAAGGGCCCAAATTTTATAAGAGAAACGGGTACTATTACATTTTTGCTCCGGCAGGCGGTGTATCCGGAGGATACCAGATGGTATTCAGATCAAAAAACGTGTATGGTCCTTACGAAGAACGAATTGTGCTTGCACAGGGAAACACTAAAGTTAACGGTCCGCACCAGGGTGGATGGGTAGAACTGAAAAACGGTGAAAACTGGTTCATCCATTTTCAGGAATTGCAACCATTTGGCAGGATTCTTCACCTGGAACCCATGAAATGGATTAATGACTGGCCGGTGATAGGACAGGATGATGATAAAGACGGAACGGGTGAACCAGTAACGGAATTTCAAAAACCAAAAGTAACCAAACCTTCCGCGATCATGATTCCTCAAACTTCTGATGAATTTGACGATGCCACACTAAGTCTTGCCTGGCAGTGGCAGGCAAATCCTTATGATTGCTGGTATTCTCTGAAAGAAAAGGTGGGAATGCTCAGACTTTTTGCCCAATATAATCCTGATCCACATTCGGTATGGATGGTTCCGAATATGTTGCTGCAAAAATTTCCTGCTCCTGATTTTACGGTAACCACCCGGGTAAATGTAAAAAATCTTAAGTCTGGGGAAAGAACCGGACTGATTATTATGGGACTGGATTATAGTATGTTATCGGTTTCGCCTGAAAAAGATAAGTATAAGCTGTTACTGATAACCTGTAAAGATGCTTTCAACGGAACTGATGAGAAAGTGCATGAAAAGGTTTCCCTTGATACACCGGAAATCAATCTTAGGGTGATGGTAGATGCGCTGGGAAAATGTGTATTCGCATACAGCCTGAATGGGACCGATTATATACCCATTGGGGAAGCATTTCAGGCAAGGGAAGGACGCTGGATTGGCGCCAAGGTCGGAATATTATCCACATCACCAGGTGAAACAGGCCTGAAAGGGTATGCTGATTTTGACTGGTTCAGGATTGAATAGTTGAAGATGGTTTTGAGTTTCGGGTTACGAGTTTCGGGTTTCGGGGAACGGTTTACGGGTTATGGATTTCGGGTTATGGATTTCGGGGAACGGATTTCGGGGAACGGAATAATGGTTTTGAGTAGTGGGTTTGAAAAATAGATTTCAAAAATATAATCACATATCTAATCTAAATTATTAAAATGATTGCAAATGAAAAATTCAGATTTCTAATCATAGTATCTGTTTTTCAGTGTTTTTTTTTTACAGTATTTGGTCAGGGGGATATTTCAACTACTGCTCAAAACAATTCCATGAAAATATGGATGACTCATCCTGCCAGCGAATGGGATGATGCCTTTCCGGTTGGTAACGGGCGTCTGGGCGCAATGATTTTTGGAGGAATTGAACAGGAACGGATTCAATTGAACGAAGAAAGTGTGTGGGCCGGAAGAGAACAGGAATATCGCAACCCTCAATCGCAGGAAGGTTTAAAGGAAGTTCGAAAACTATTGTTTGAGGGGATGTACACGGAAGCCGAAAAGGTGGCCCTCGAAAAAATCATGGGAAGAAAACCTGATGAAATAGATTCTTATCAAACCCTTGGAGATCTACATCTTGATTTTGGACCACTTCGAGCAAAAGGTGACTATCGCAGAGAACTCGATATAGAGAATGCAATTGCAAAAGTTGTTTATTCAGCCAACCATACACAATATACCCGTGAAATATTCTCCAGCGCTGTGAACCAGGTAATTGTCATTCGGCTTACCTCGGAACGAAAGGATGATATTAGCTTCACCACCCGGTTAAGCCGTCCGGGAAATAAGGCAACTATTGAAGTTAGAGGCACTGATATTGTTATGAGTGAACATGTTGGCAATGGAATCGGAGTAAAAATGGTTGCGAGATTAAGAGTTATTCCTGAAGGTGGAAACCTAACTTCAGGTAACGACAGTATCCATGTCGAAAAAGCAAATGCTGTAACCTTGCTACTTGCTGCTGCAACCGATTACCGGAAAGGAGATCCCTGGCAAATTACTAAAAACCAGATAGAAGCTGCTACGAAAAGGCCTTATGTTGATTTGAAAAAAGATCATATCGCAGATTACCAATGGTACTTCAAACGGGTTGATTTTAACCTGGGTTCGACTGATGCTGTCTATTTTCCAACAGACAGCCGCATCGATGCTATGAAAAACGGGTATGTTGATCCTCAACTTATCGGGCTATATTATCAATTTGGAAGGTACCTGCTTATCAGCAGTTCCAGACCGGGATGTCTGCCTGCAAACCTTCAGGGGATCTGGGCAGATGGCCTGACACCTCCCTGGAGCGCTGACTATCATATCAACATCAACATCCAGATGAATTACTGGCCGGCAGAAGTCACCAATCTTTCCGAGCTGCATATGCCTTTCCTGGAATTTATTAACGATTTACGCGAAAATGGACGAAAAACTGCCAGGGAGGTATATGGCTGCAAGGGGGTTGTTTCCCATTTTACTACAGATTTATGGTATAATACAGAGCCTTTCGGCGCCATTGGCTATGGCATGTGGCCAATGGGATTCAACTGGTGCTGCGAACATTTATGGGAACATTATTTGTATACCGGTGACAAAGCATGGCTTGATACCTTTGCATATCCCATTATGAAAGAAGCAGCAGAGTTTTGTGAAGACTGGTTGGTAAAAGATCCGAAAACCGGTAAGCTGGTATCAGGTCCTTCCATCTCACCCGAAAATAAATTTAAAACCAAAGATGGAAAAACCGCCTCAATGGTTATGGGTCCAACCATGGATCAGATGATCATCAGGGAATTACTGACCAATACTATCCAGGCTTCCAATCTTTTAGACAAAGATGCCGCATTCAGAAAGAAACTTGAAAAGACCGTTGGTAATCTTGCGCCAATGAAAATAGGAAGTGACGGAAGGTTGATGGAATGGACCGAAGAATTTGAAGAACCGGAACCGGGTCATCGACATATTTCACAATTGTATGGTTTGCATCCATCCAATCAGATCACCAAACAAAAAAATCCTGAATTTCTTGAAGCTGCGCGCAAAACTATTGATTACAGGCTGTCTCATGGCGGAGGCCATACCGGTTGGAGCCGTGCCTGGATTATTAACTTTTTTGCCCGCCTGCAGGATGGTGAAAAAGCTTATGAAAATCTGCTGGCATTACTTCATAAATCAACGCTTCACAATCTTTTTGATACCCATCCGCCATTCCAGATTGACGGTAATTTTGGAGCTACAGCCGGCATTTCCGAAATGTTGCTACAAAGTCATGCGGGCGAAATTCAACTGCTCCCAGCCCTGCCCTCCGCCTGGCAAAACGGATACATTCATGGGTTGTGTGCCCGGGGAGGATTTGAAGTTAATATTGACTGGAAAGATGGGAAACTTAAACAAGTTCGTATTATTTCCAAGCTTGGAAATGATTGCAAAATTAGATACGGAGATAACGTTTTATCCATCATTACAGAAAAAGGGAGTAGTTACCTGTTTGATGAAAATTTAAAACCAATTTAGTTAAAAGTAAAAAGTATTATTTAATTAATACTTAGAGGTGCATCGTAAGTAATTCAAACAATTCGTTTGAATTAAGAGGTTTGCTAATAACATTATTACATCCTGATGCAAGTATTGTTTCTCTTTCTGAATCCAAGACATAGGCAGTTTGGGCAATAATTGGTATTTGCCGGTCAAATTTTCGGATAGCTTTTGTAGCAGCTACACCGTCCAAAACCGGAAGATTTATATCCATTAAAACAAGGTCAAAATTTTTACTCTTCGTCATCTCAATTGCCTGCAAGCCATCCAGTGCACGCAATAATACAGGCTTATAGGGAGAAAGTATCTCAACTAATAAATCATATGAAATATCATGATCTTCAACAACAAGTATGTTTCTGTCTTTTATTTTCTTAGTTAATAACATTGAATCTTCAATAAATTTCTTTTTAGCCAGGAAGATTTCAGGTACAATTAAAGGAACTGTAAAACATATTTTAGATCCGATCTTAATATCTGAATCTACCCAGATTCTGCCTCCCATTTTATAGATGATACCTTTGGATATAGATAATCCAAGACCTGTACCGCCATATTTTCTGGTCGATGATTCATCCCCTTGTCTGAACCTCTCGAAGATAATATCCTTTTTTATTTCATCAATTCCAATTCCGGAATCCTCTGAATAAAACATTATACTTTGTCCGATTGATAAGCAACCAAGCTTAACATAGCCGTTATCTGTAAATTTGAAACTATTTTTCAGTATGTTGAATAACACTTGTTTTAATCTGACCGGGTCAGATGTAATTATATCTAACTCATCTGCAAGTCTGATATCAACTTTAAGATCAATTGTTGACTTATCTATAGAAGTTTTGTAAAACTCAAAAAAGTCAATGGTTTCTTCAATAAATTTCCGAAGACTAAAATCAATCAAATTTATTTTTAACTGATTTGATTCAATTAACGAAATATCAACAATATCATCAATAATCCTGATTAACTGCTCACCATTACTTAATATTAATTTCACAAATCTTTGCTTTTTGTCATTCGGAACATTGTCTCTTCCAAGTAGTTCACTGAATCCAAGGATCCCATTTAACGGAGTCCGGATTTCATGCGACATGTTCCCAAGGAACACAGTCTTTAATCTGTCTGATTCTTCGGCTTTTTCTTTGGCGGTTTTAAGCTTTTGTTCGTATGTTTTCAGATTTGTAATATCCGAATCAACTGCAATAACTTTTTGTATCCTTCCCGATCGGATAAAAGGAGAAAGCGTTGTTTGAACCCATTTTTCTTTCTGAAGTTTGATTCGAAACGGGGTTTCAAATGTAATAGGTTTTTTATCCAAAAGACATTTTTCCAATAACTTCTTTATATCTGAATTAGGTACAATGTCTTCAATATTATCTTTTTTTGTTTTGATTAAAACATCAAGATTTGACTCATAAAACCTTTCAAAGCCAGCATTGCACCACTCAATTCTACCGTTATTGTCATATATAGCTACACTGTTGTCGGTTTCACTCGCCACGATTGCCAGCTTTTCCAGTTCTGTATTTATAATTTCAAGTTCCTTATTCTGTATTTCGATTCTATTCAAACTCTGCTGAATGGTTTCCTTGTCCTTTTGCTGATTGATCCTAAAACGTTCAAGTACAGCCATGGTAAGTAAGAGACACTGTAGTGTTACACTAAATTTAATAATATTTTCCATAAAAAGTGTCGATGGAATAATATTAAACTCTTTTAATTCATGAAGAATCATTCCCACAAACAAAGCAAGATAGGCAAGCAGAAACAGTTGTGACGGAAGATATTTTTTATCATAAGTTGATATAGCAATTGCAATTATAGCAATATATGTTATAAGTGCCATAACAGGAATGCCTACATCAGCTATCAAAGAAAGTGGATAGTCAAAAAAATAGAATAATGATGCAAATATTGCAATAATTTTAAAAGGAGTAAAAAGTTTTCTGAAATGCTTAAATCTATTATTATAATCGGTAAATGTTTGGGTAAATGAGAGTAAGAAGACCATATATAAGCTCGGAATAATCCATTTAAAACCTTCAAAAAACGGGGGAAGATTTAAGAAATAAAAATAGCCATCATAATAAAAAAAGAAGATGGTGGCAAAAAATACATAGAGGGAATAATAGAGATTAACTTTCTCGCGGGTTGAATAATATAAATAAACATTGAACAGAATTATAAAAAACAAAATCCCATAAACAAACCAATAAATCAATTCTGTTTTATTATCGGATTCATAAAAATATCTGTTTTCTATTAAGTTAATAGGTAATAAGAATGAATGACCACCATTATTGGCAGAAATATAGAATGTGTAGTTTTTATGAGGTTCAAGTGTAATTCTGAATAAAAAATTTCGATGATACACATCCCGGGTATTGGTTTTCCTCAATTCTCCTGTATTTATTTCTTTATTTAAATGATTGTTTGATACCTGGTAAAAACTAATGTAATCCAGGTCAGGATTAGAAACTTCAAATACATAATACTGGTGAAATTCAGTTTTATTTGACAGTGTTAATTTAATCCAGAATGTTGAAGTGGAGAAACCAAAGTTAAGTTTGCCGCTTGGATTCCTTACAAACTGGTATTTCTGAGGATCGCCGATAATTGAGTCGATTGTAAGAATAGATTTCTTATCTTCCAGTACCGTTAAATAATTGCGAATATCGATAATATCTTTGTTTTTGTTGATAAATAGGGTATCATTAGCCCGGGAATTTATCGAGACAATAACATAAAATAAAAGATAACAACCTATTTTTACTCTCTTTGACATTGAACTAAATAAAAAGTCACATAATTTACTAAAGTTAAAGATTTTTAGAAAAATATTGGGAATGATTTTAATCACTTATTGTCATATATTCCCTAGCAATGATGGGTGTTACAACTCTTGTTTTAAAATTATGGATTTATCCATCTGGCTGGCAGCTTTTTATAAATATCCTTCATATAAAGAAACCGATTGAATGAATTTTCGGCATTAAAAACTTCTTCATACAGCCAGACTAAAGAATTTTCAGCTTCTTCACTGCTCAGGTTATCATGTTTAAAAACCAGGTTATAAAAGCCGCATTTATTCCAAAAGGTTTCAGTATATAATCTTCCTTCTGAATTTATTTCCTGATAAAGTCTGCTGCCAGGAAGCGGGGTTAGTAGAGTGAACTGACCAGGCATATTGTTTTGAATCACAAAGTCCCTTATTATACCAAATGTTGACGGGTTGTCATTTTTAAAGCCGATAACAAATGCCCCGAAAGCAACTATACCGTTTGATTGTATCTTTTTAATCGCTGATGAATAATGCTCAATTTGCTTCATTTTCCATTTGTTGAGATTGATTTCACCCAAACTTTCAGGACTCAGACTTTCAAGACCGATTAATACAATCTGGCAACCACTTATATAAGCCAGTTCCATTAGTTCCTGGTCTTCTGCAATTTTAATATCTGTTTGGACAAAATATTTAATTTTCAATGGAATTAATGCTTTAAGCAATGATTTTGCATAAACCTTATCCACAAATAAATTATCGTCAGCAAAAATAATGAGTGAATCCTCATTAAATTTCTGTAAGTATTCTATTTCACGAACAACATGGTCAATGCTTTTCTTCCTTATTTTCTTACCATACAATTTTGATACGACACAGAAGCTGCAATCGTGCGGACAACCGCGGGTAGCCTGAACAGGTATATAATTAAAATAATTTCCCATATCTTTAAATACCGTATAATCAATTAAATCGTATCTTGGAACAGGGGCCTTACTAAGATCATAAAGTTCCTGACACGTGTAGACAGACTTTTCGTTGCCTGTTTTAAAATCTTCCAGATAATTTCCCCATAATTCTTCAGCCTCTCCAATAAATACAGTATCTACATGTTCAAGCACTTCTTCAGGTAAAAAAGACGCATGAATCCCACCCATCACAACAGGTATATGTTTTGCCCTGAACAAATCGGCAATCTCATAAGCCCTGACAGCTTGCTGTGTCATAGCGGTTAGCCCGACAAGATCATAATCCTGATCAAAATCAATCTTTTCATTGTGTTCATCAATTAACCTAATTTCGATATCACCGGGAGTTAAAGCGGCAATTGTCAACAAATTTAAAGGAGGACCTAACCAAGGTTTCAACTGATCTTTGTTTCGCTCATACATATCATACATCTTCGGATTTTCATTCTGAAGAGATTTCTTTGGATTTATTAAAGCTATTTTCTTAATTTTTCTTGACATTGTTTCAATTTTTAATTACATTTTCTTTCTTAAGAATCTCCGCCAGGCATTCCAGAAAAAAGTCAATATCATTCTTTGTCAAATGACGCGTCAAGGTGATTCTTATTCCTTCATCGCCTTTTGAAATAGCAGGATATCCTGCAGTAGCAGCAAAAATACCTTCATTCATCAATTTTTTCACTACGTTAAACGCGAGTTCAATATCTCCCAGACGCAATAGTTGAATGGGAGTTGCATCTTTGGTAACAATCGGAAGACCTAATTTTTTACTTTTAGTACGAAAATATTTTATATGCTCTGTTAGTTCATTCTGAAGTGTTGTAATATCTTCAGATAAATGAAGCTTAACAGATGCAACCAGCGCTCCTAAAATGGCTGGTTGGATTGGACCGGAAAATATCATTGTCTGCCCGGTATACCTTATATAATCTGCGAGCATCTTATCCGGAACAATAATTCCTCCGCCCGAGCAAACCATCGATTTGGCAAATGATTCAACTACAATCATTTTTTCATGCAATCCATATTTGCCAATTACATACCCAGATCCGTTTTTTCCACACCATCCTGTACCATGTGCATCATCAACATATGCATAAAAATTTTCTTCTTCATTTAATAGTTTATGTAATCCTTCAATATCACAAACGTTGCCATGTATGCTATAAATTCCGTCTGCGCAATACCAGATATTTTTGTACCCTTCTTTTTTCAACCGGTAAATTAAATATTTTACATGCTCCATATCATTATGCCGGGAAAGTATAAGAAATGTGCCATTTGCCTTGCACAACTGGCTTGCCATCCGTACACTATTATGAACATATGCATCCAGAATTATTGCATCGGATTCGCCAACAAGTAATGGCAAAACTGAACAATGAGCCAGAGTTACAGTTTGTGAAATTATTTGATATCCAGGGAACATGATACTCAATCCATCTTCCAATTCTTTGTATAGTGGAGATGAAAGCATAGCCCTGGGAGTTGCTACCTGTGTACCATATCTTTTCAGCGCATCTATTGCAGCTTCAATTAATGAAGGATGATTTTCCAGGCCTAAATAACTGCAACTGGCAAAATGCAGCAACTTCTTATTATTTAGCGTAATTGTACGTCCGTTAAAATTGTTGTCTTCAAAATACTGGAAAGCACATCCTTCTTCGTGCAAATGCTTAATTGAGTAATACAACTCTGAAAAATCCAAGTTAAATCCATTCATAAGCTTTCTGTTAATTTATTTGTTTATTATCTAATTATATGGTTATTCAAACAACCAAATTTTGGGCAACGAGTTATTATTTATATTTTTTTGGCACCACTTCTTAAAATTCTCCTGTGCCTTTTTTGAAGAATCATGCAACTTTATGGTTGCTCCGGCAATCTGACCATGTAAAACTGAATCCTGGCTAAATACTTTTACATCTGCAACATTTTTATGAATTTTCATCATTCTCTCCAGTTTTTTAGGATACAAATTATTACCGGCTACATTAATCATTTCTTTTTTGAGTCCGCAAAAATAGATAAGTCCTTTGGTATCCTTTTTCCCATAATCACCCGTATAAAGCCAGTCATTTTTTAGCACCAGATTTGTTGTTGCTTCGTTGTTGAAATAACCCTTAAATACCATATCTCCTCTGACACAAATTTCACCTTTTTCCCCGGCAAGGCACTCATTTCCATTTTCTTTGATAATTTTAATTTCACAGCCTGGTAAAGCCTTACCAATGCTGTTTTTTACAGGTTCATCTTCGATATCATCAATGGCAATTGCTGGTGAACTTTCAGTCAGACCATAACCTTCACGTATGCTCTTGTTTGTTTTACGAAAAAAATTCTCATGAACAAATTCACTCAATTGTGTTCCTCCGGTATACAAATTTGTAATATTTGCTACAAACTTCTCTATACCAGGTATTTTGCCCAACAAGTAATATATAGACGGTACGGTATAAAAATGAGTAACCTTGTATTGATGAATATTCTGCATGGTTTCACTTAGCCGTAGTAAATTAATATCTTCAATAACTACAGTCGCACCTATATGAGTTGGAACTAAGATTCCTTCTGCAAATCCAAACAAATGGTAATATGGAAGCAATGCACAAACTACTGAATCTTTGGTTATTTTACTTGATGTTGTCAGGGCATAAATTTCTGCAAGCAGGTTTTTCTCAGTAAGCATAGCCCCTTTACTATATCCATCTTCAGCATTTGTATAGGCAAGTGTGCAAACATCTGTAAGGTTTGAATGAACAATGTTACCCTTTTTTGTTTTTCGAAATATAATTTCTTCCTCAAAATTAAATCCTGTCGTTTCAGCATTTATAAAGATAATCGCACTCGGATCGGTATCTTCAATTATCTCACTCAAATCAATAGGTTTAGAACCAGGATCATATATAACGGCAATTTTCCCGGATTTAAGAATTGCAAAGTAGGCAATTACAGACTTGATATGATTATACATCGATAACAGTACAAAAGGGGAAGAAGAAGAATTGTTCTTATTGAGGTAGTTAGCCAGATGGTCTATACCTTCTGAAACTGTTCTTTGATCATATCTGTTTCCTCTGAAAAGGATATATTTAAAACTAATCTGATTCAACAATTCAGAACCAATCATAACGCATCTGAAGATTTAAGAAAAATTGTTTATGAAATTGATAGTGATTTTTTGAGTAAGCCAGTTCCCAAGAGTTTGCTCTTTAAGTTGCTTCTATTGAAGTTTTAACTGTTCATCAACCAACTCTAAAAATGCCTTACCAGATCTCACGGTCATTAATTTAAGAGGTAATTCAACACCTAATTCTTTTTCAATGGCAGCAAAAAACTCAACAATTTGAATAGAATCAAGGGTCAATTGAGATTTTAAGTCACCATCAAGTTTAATGTCACTTACTTCTTTACCTGTAACTTTTTTTAAAATATTGAGAATGCGTGTTTTTGTGTTATTGTCCATGCGAATGTGATTTAATAATTTATAAAATGAAAACTGTTCTTATATAAAGTTAGCAATTTACTTGGACAATTTACTTACCTAAACTGATAATATTCCTTAAAATATTAGTTAAGCAACATTTTACCAATTCTTAATTGCTGAAAAATGTACGCAAAAATTAATGAGTCAGGAAATTGCTGATTTAAAAACAAATCATAAAAAATGAGTATAAACTTTTATTTTTATTATTCTTTCTCAGAAATAGCTTGCCCGCATAAGGATTTTGGTTAGCTGAAAGTCATGAAATATTATAAGGGCAGACACTAAGAATGGTAATCAAAGAAAATTTAGCGTTACGTTGGTTGGTTTGCTATAGAAATTGCAATACGATTTAGTTTTCTTTTTGTAATAATTAAGCCTCCTGCGTAAGCCTGCAGGTTTATGCAAGCGCTTTAATTATACAGGGATTCGGATTGATTGTTCATATCAAATAGTTTTACCACTGCATTGATGAATTATTTCAGAGCTTAAAATCAATCTTATCTTTAACAACCAAACGATTTAGCAGGTATTTAATACTTTCTTTGGACATGCTTAATTTCTCTTCTATTGCGTTGATTTTTATTGATTGGTACTTATACCGCAGGTCCCAACAAATATTTAAATAATTGTAATAAACGAGAACTCATCTTACCCATTATTCAATTCAATTATTTCTTATGCTCCATTTTTTCCATAAAAAATCTTAATTTTAAGCGAACAATCAAGGTTAAATAATGCATCTAAACCCAAATATTTAAGAACTATGAAAAAATCTATCTTCTCATTGATATTAATTACTGTCTGCTATTATGCTGCAGCCCAGAATTACGGTACCGACGAGGCTGTTGTAAGAACCATTGCCAATCGGATTATCGACCATACCCAATATGGTTTTACTGAAATTATGAGCGACAAGACATACAATACCGCGAAAGAAATACCTGAAAATACCATGGTGCGCTTGCAAAGCGAATACCTCGGATGGTATTACGTGAACGGGGTTATCAATATGGCTATGATTGATTTAGGGAATTATCTGAAAGATGAAAAATACACTGATCATTGTGTAAACCAGGTTTATTTTGGAATTGATAATTATAAAGAATTTGAAAAACGAAATACTCCGGGTCAGTGGGAACGGTGGATTCCCTATCGTCAAATCTTTACGATAAGAGAACTTGATGATTGCGGTTCGATGGGCGCCAGCGCTATAGAAGCATACAACATAAAACCCACTGAAGCATTGAGAAACTATATTGATCGGGCCGCTGATCATATTTCGAACAGACAATTCCGGCTCGAAGATAAAACCCTGGTACGCAATCGCCCGCATGAAATGACGATATGGGCAGACGATCTGTACATGAGTGTTCCGTTTCTCGTGGAAATGGGTAAACTTACCGGTGACAAAAAATATAATGATGATGCTGTGCTTCAGGTGTTGAATTTCAATAATTATTTGTGGGATAAAGATGACGAATTATATTATCATTGTTATTATACCGACTTGAAACGAAACGGTGTTGCGCACTGGGGACGTTGCAACGGTTGGATAATGATGGCCAATATTCGTTTGTTGAATCTGCTTCCGGCTGATCATCCAAAACGGAAAGAAGTAATTAAAAATCTTGAAAACCAAATTTTAGGAATAGCTAAGTACCAGGATGCTAATGGATTATGGCATCAATTGCTGGATAAAAATGATTCGTATGAAGAATCTTCCTGTACTTCAATGTTCACTTACTGCATTGCCCGTGCTGTGAATGAAGGTTGGATAGATAAAAGGTATGCAAGCATAGCGCTTGCCGGATGGGAAGGACTTAAAAACAACATGATTACCCTTGACGGACAATTAAAAGATGTTTGTGTTGGTACCGGAATCCAGGATGATCTGGTTTTTTACTATAACAGACCGGCAAGGCTAAATGAATCACATGGTCTGGGAGCAGTAATTGAAGCGGGAATTGAAATTATGAGACTGAAAGAAAACATGAATACTAATCATTAATCATTTATCCATTGACTTACGAGAATAGTAATTCAGATAAAAAAGGCAGGAGAAAATTTATAAAACAGGTTGGAATAGCCGGAATTACAACCCTGAGTTTATCCGATTCGCTTTTCAGAAATCAACCGAACCTGAAATTGTCGAAACCTAAAGATAAACAGGAAACCGTTATCCTTTTTCAGGGGGATTCCATTACCGATGGAAACCGAAGCCGAAACAACGATTGGAATCATGTGTTGGGTCATGGCTATGCATATCTGATTGCCAGCCGGCTTTGGTATAGATTTACAAATAAAAAGATGATGTTTTACAATCGGGGTATCAGTGGCAACAAAGTAACAGATTTGGCTGATCGATGGAATGTTGATTGTATCGATCTCAAACCTGATATTTTAAGTATACTAATTGGGGTCAACGATGTGGCATCGGTCATAAATAATAATAAAGATGCTGTAACTGCAGATAAATATGAAGAAGTTTATAATTCGTTGATTGAAAAAACAAAAAAAGAATTACCAGGAACCCTGCTTGTTTTGTGTGAACCTTTTATTTTACCGGTAGGTTATGTAAAAGACAATTGGGAAAAATGGGAGAATGAAACCCAAAAATACGAGAAAATTGCAGCTGCACTGGCGGAACGTCATAATGCCATTTTCATCAGGCTTCAGGAAGCCTTTAATGAAGCATGCAAGCAGGCTCCTCCTGATTACTGGATTTGGGACGGTGTACATCCGATGCCTGCCGGTCATGAGCTGATTGCCAGACAATGGATAAAAGAGGTGAGAAAAAGGGTATCGGTATTTTGACTCAACTAATGTGTCAAAGAATTATTTAATAATTATTAAAAAATGTATAACCTTAGGTGTCTTAATGGCATTTTTTTAAAATATTCCTGCAACTAAAGTCTCAAAAACTCTATGGAACCACTAAGGTAATCTATATAATCAACCGAATATCCAATAAAATCGTTATCTCCTTATGCCGAACTCACGTTAAATAAAAACTATTTTGTTAATCTGAGTAACACAACATCATGACCAGGAACCACAATATTTAAAGCCTTATCGGTTGTGCCAACCATTTTTTTTGTCCAAAGATCCCGGATATTGTATGTAGATTTATTAAAATCAATGTAATAGTTGGATAAACCATCATTAATGGGATAATTCTTCCAGTTGAATTCAACCGATTTCGGCGATAGAGCACGATTCAGAAAACATACTGCAAGTTCCATATTTTTTAAGGGCTTTACCCAGACATCCAGATCTCCCATGTCCAGCATCTTATATCCCTGAATGCCCAACGAATCCTGATCGATTGCAATGACTTCCTTATGAGTTAAGATTTCAATGGTTTCTTTTGTCATATTCATCAAATCATTTCCGGCAATTAATGGAGCAGCCAACATACACCACAAAGAAAAATGAGCCCTGTCTTCGGATACTGACATTCCGTTTCCAACTTCCATCATATCCGGATCATTCCAATGATCCGGACCTGCATATTTACGTAGATCCTTTTCCATATCGGCTATTCTAAGAATGCCCCAGGAATTCCACATCCCATGGTTCCAGGCACAATCCCAACAGTGATAAATATCCCCGGCGATACGCCACATATGTCCTACATTTTCCGCCCATGTCCATGGTTTATTGTCTCCCCATTCACACAAACTAAATAATACAGGACGATTGGCAGCATATAAAGCATCACGCATCGTAGAATAAGCTTCTTTGGCATTTAGATCAGCTGTATTGCACCAGTCATACTTAAGATAATCAACACCCCAGGAGGCATAAGTCAGTGCATCCTGATATTCAAAACCACGACTGCCCGGTTTTCCTCCACAGGTTTTTGTACCGGCATCTGAATAGATTCCAAATTTGAGCCCTTTGGAATGAATATAATCAGCTAAAGCTTTCATCCCTGACGGGAATCTTACCTTATCGGGATGAATAAAACCTAATGAATCACGTTGCCCGTGCCAGCAATCATCAATCACCACATAGGTGTAGCCGGCATCCTTCATACCGCTTGAAACCATTGCATCGGCTGTTTCTCGAATCAGTACTTCACTAACATCGCAGGCAAACCTGTTCCAGCTGTTCCATCCCATTGGAGGTGTCAAAGCCAGTCCATTGAATTTCTGACTGTAAGTGCCAACAGTAAAAATTATCAGTGTAATGAGAAGAACTAGGTTTTTCATAGGAATTTTTTTAGTCTAATATTATTTACCGGTAAATGTACGAATTGTCCAGTTGACTTTTTTCTGATAAGGTTCATTTTCAAGTTTGAAACCTGTTGGTTGTCTTGTTAATGAAATATCATGCAAAATATTATCTTCAGGCAGGCAGACTATACCTTTGGCAATTTGAATATGCTCAGATGCATAAATTGTTAACTCAAGACTTGTCCAATCCATTTGCATGGTAGATTGTGCCAGTTTAATCTGCGGAATAACCGAGCCTTCCTTGACCAGGATAATTATTGGAACCTCTCCCGGAGCAATAGTATGCCAGCCTCCGTTATAAGATTTTCCTGTCTGGTAATCGATCCATGTGGCAGGAGGCAGATAAACCTCTCTAGTCGGAGTATTCTCAAACATCGGGGCCACCAGAATATCAGAACCAAAAAGATACTCATTATCTATAAGCCAGGAACCCGGATCATCCGGATATTCAATAAATAGAGCCCGCAACATGGGTAAACCATTCTGGGTACAATGTTTAGCCTGAGCATAAATATAGGGCATGAGCTTATAACGCATATCATCGGCCAAACGAAAAACATTCATAAAATCCTCACCGTATTCCCAGGGTTCTGTGGGCGGTACTCCGTGACTACGTGCATGAGATGTCAGCATACCAAAGGCGGCCCATCTGCGGTAAATGTTTTCCGGCGCTGCATGCACAAATCCGCCCATATCGTGGCTCCAGAACGAGAATCCTGAAAGTCCCAGAGAAAGTCCTCCCCGAAGGGTGGCTGCCATGGATGTATTCGTATTTGCCGGATCGCCTCCCCAATGTACAGGATATCGTTGACTTCCTGCCCATGCACTTCTTGCCCAGATAATGTTTTCTCCACTGATTTCCCTGGTTATATCCGCAACTGCTTTATTATATCTTAACGGGTACAAATTATGTTCGTAAAACCCGGTTTTACCTGAATAATAAAGTCCGTTCAGTGGAGCAGCTTCTCCAAAATCTACTTTGATGGCGCCAACTCCCATTTTGATTAATCCTCCGATTTTTTCCTGGTACCATTTTACGGTTTCAGGATTTGAGAAATCAAGCACAGCATCTTCATATGGAATATTACCCTTAGCATCTTTAACAGCAAGACCTTTAGAAATAATTTCCGGAAATAAAGAATTCTTCGGAACAAAATAGGGCAATTGCCATAAGGATATGTGAAATCCTTCTTTTTTTAAATCTGAGATCATCTTTTCCGGATCTGCAAAACGATTTTTAGAAAATTTATAGTCACACCGCCAATCATTTTCAAACCAGCCCGTATCAAAATGGATAACATCGCACGGAATCTTGTTGACTCTTAGTTTGTCAGCCACTGCTCTTCCTTCTTTTTCAGAGAAATAGGAAATTCTGCTCATCCAGAAACCAAACGACCATAGTGGAGTCATAGCAGCTTTTCCGGTAAGGTTGGTATATTCGTTCAAAATGTCTTTCGGTTCACCTATAAAAATAAACAAATCTAGCGCATCGTCCCCTATCATCAGCGAAGTGACTCCATTGAAATACTTACCGAAATCGCAGGTTATCGGCGAAGAGGTATGCATAAACATCCCATATCCGCGACTGCTCATAAAAAAAGGAATTGGCTTGTACATGCTCTCATTCTGAACTCCGTTGGCATCATCGGTGAATAGTACAACTTTCTGACCCCGCTTATTCAGGTTTGTGTATGATTCACCGCAACCAAAGATTTTTTCATCGGGTGATAAGGCAAATGCAGCATTGAAACTTCTTGAATAGTCGGATGCCCTGCGAACATAGGAAAAGGGCAAGACAGGTGTGTAAGTGGAATCAACATTATCTACATGGTTGATGGTTTTGGTCAGCAATATTCCATTCCTATCATAAATATGGATATGCCAGGGATTCTCTGTAATCACAATCGTGCCAACGTTGCTTTTATATTGATGTCCCAAATTTGTTTTGGTATATTTCCATGAATTATCTTTTGGAACGTTAGCATTGACGAGCATAAGAGAATCTTCATCCGGTTTGAACTGTGGTCCACTCATGGCCCTTATCCTAATTGTCCTGGGCGAAATAAAATTAACCGAAAAAGTCAGTTCGGGAGATGCAGCATATTCCACCGCAGGAAATTCATTTGGGGGAACAGACTGAAGCACACCCAGCATGTTATTGAAAGCCTGCCGGGTAACATACTCATACCTTCTGTAAACTATTTTCCCCGTTGCATCCTCCGGGGAGAACTCCGAAATTTTATCCGCCAAATAATACGTATTTGTAAAATCGTGAAAATCCCCGCTGATATCATACGGTTCATCTAAGAGGTATTGTGGATGTCCGGGTTGATATGGTATTTGTGAAAAACTATAAAAACATGAGATTAAAAGGATACAAAAAGTTATAACTAGCTTTTTCATTTCGAATATTTTAAAATAGAATGGATGTATTATATCAATGTAACAAAGATGCTAAAGTAGCTGAAATTTCGATAACCGAAATGATTCAAAATGAGGATGGATATGTAAAGAGGAAGAAGTTTGAAGTTCAAAGTTCCTGGTTCAGAGTTCCTAGTTCCTGGTTCAGAGTTCGGAGTTCGGAGTTCGGGGTTTAAAGTTCAAAGTTCCAAGTTCCTAGTTCAGAGTTCAGAGTTCAGAGTTCAGGATTTCGGGTTTCGGGTTTCGGGCTTGCCAACCGGAATTTAAATGAAGGTTGGTTTCGGGTTCAGAGTTACTCGTTAATTTAAATACCTGTGCAATTAGCGTTAAAATCATTTTTCACTTATAGAAACAATATAATTTTTAAGATCACAGCCTTTTAACATTTCAATTCCCTCAACCACTGATTCAGCATTAAGCTTTGCTCCTTTCTCTGTGGTATGTGTATGATCTTCCAAAAAGAATTCCGATTTAACCTTCTCAGGTCCGAATTTATCATACGTATCAGCAATGATCCCATTTAAATCAATAAAATAAGCTTCTTTTTCTGTTGCAGCTTCCTTCGCCCATTTACCATAATCTTCGTTAGCCCTGAGAACTTTTCCATCGTCTGACCACATATTTCTTGGGATTGGTGAAAGTATAACAGCAGTTGCCCCCTTTGCCTGAATATCCGCAATATATTTTTTAATATACCAACCATAGGTATGTATAATTTCGGGCTGATTTGTTGCTTCCATGATAACCTCCTGTGTTTCATCTCCCGATCCTTTAAGGGTACCTCTTGCCCTGCCTGTATTAAGCGAGCCTCCATCGTTATGTCCGAACTGGATCAGTACAAAATCGCCAGGTTTAAGCTGATTCAATACCTTTTCCCACAAGCCTTCGGACTGAAAAGTTCTGCTGGATCTTCCACCCCTGGCAAAATTTCTGACCGCAATGCGGGTGGTATCAAAATGTTCAGCTAAAAAATCACCCCATCCCCACAATCCTCCTTCACCGGCACCACTGCCGTTTTTAACCGTTGAATCTCCGATGATATAAACGGTAGGTCTGTCAAGTGAAATATAAAAACATACAGAAAGGATAATAACCAGAAATCCAGAAAAATATAAACCAAAACTGTTATTCTTTAATTTCATATTCTTTGTATTTAAAGATTTTAATAATTTATCATTCTTGTTATTTTGTGTATTAGCAAATTTAATCAAAAATTAAAAAGGGGTCAGCAATGTTGACCCCTTAATCGTTCCCTATAAAAATCAGCGGATAATTTACTAATAGCCCGGATTTTGATATTCAGCTCTTTCGGTAGCAGTTAAGGCATTTCCTTCTTCATCAGTTAACAACTGTAGATATGCTATGGGCCAAGCTTTAAAGGTATGGTGCTTATCAAACTGGCCTCTTCCTGTACCAATAGCGCCCCTTGTTCCATATTCTGTTACATCATATGGATCTAGCGGGAATGGATAATCTGCTGTTCCTGTGGATGCTACAGGTGCACCAAAATAATCCCTGTAATAAACCCGGTCATAGAGGATTCCTGCATTATGCAGGTCTTCCGTTATTTGCGTTTCGAAAATAAATTCACGTGCTTTTTCATTGTAAATAAAATGAATAAACCGATCCAGATCAGATGTTGCAGTTGGCGGATAATTTTCCATTTTAGCTTTTGCAGTTCCTGCAGTCCATTCGTCACCTGTTACTTTTATCTTGTCGTAGGTATCTGTATTTACAGTATATGGAGCTGCTTTTTCCTCAGCAGGAATATCAAGCCTTCCGGTAAGAACACCCGGTTCCATTGTTACAAGGATGTCAGATCTGGGTTCACCCGGATGATACGCTGCCCGTTTTCGGATCACATTGATATCATCAATGGCAGCAGGATAATTACCTTGCCTGCCATATGCTTCAGCACGGATGAGATAGGTTTCTGCCAGTCTGAATATCGGTATGTCTATAGAACCACTGCCTCTGTCATTGGTACCACCACCTCTGTTCAAATCCCAGAATTTTGCACAGCTCAGGAAAACCTCTGAAGAGCCGGGATCGCCTGTGATTGCATCACAGCTATACCTTTCCACACTGGTACCAGGTTCCGGGGTTATTCGGTATCTTACTTCCCGATTGGAAACGTCTGTTACTACTGGATTTAACGGATCCGGGGCAGCTCCGGCTTTAAAGCCTGTAATATTTCCTTCTGTATCATAATTATAATAACCCGCACCATCGGGACTTCCTGCCGTCCAGCGTGCCAGCATATAAAATGGTTGGCTTCTAATCCATAAGGAATCTACAGGTTCATCTTTTGAGTTTTCAATAAATACCAGCGAACGTTTCTGATATTCTATCTTACTCTCTCCAACTCTGACACTGTCGCCGCCATACATATCCTGGTGCAAATCCTTAAGATAGGTATTATAGTAAAAGGCAGACGGAACGGTCCATGCTATTCCTGATCCGGCAATAGTAGCATTGTTACAAGCGTATGAAGG
Source organism: uncultured Bacteroidales bacterium (assembly GCA_963781805.1). Lineage (GTDB taxonomy): Bacteria > Bacteroidota > Bacteroidia > Bacteroidales > UBA10428 > JAFGPL01. The sequence continues at coordinate 5,609,740 of CAWAHF010000004.1, read as the reverse complement.
AATAAATGTTTTATAGAATCTTGAATCGTTAGCTTTGTTAGTAAACATATCATATGCCCAATCATTCGGACCAACTGTCCTGAACGGACGGGGATAATCCTGCGCATTACGATCGATACCTGCTTTTATTCTGGTATAGTCCTGATCGTAAAAATGTATTATCTGTGAACCTCCATACCGGCCATTATAATCGGATGTGAATGTATACTGGGCCGAAAGCATTATTTCACTTACTTTATCCCTGGCATAAACTACATCGGTTGTTACTATTGGAGAAACCGCCCAAAGATTTGCAAAATCAGGAGCCAACCCCCCAAATGCAGTCTGACCTTTTTTCGAGTCAATGGCGATTGTTGCATAATAAATAGAAGAATCAAGATCTGTAGCTTCATTTCCTTTATACAACATGGCCAGATAGGTTTCAGCATTGTCCTGCCAACCGGCAGCCTGGGCACGATGCAGGTATAACTTGGCAAGCAGGGTTGCAGCCACTTCTTTGTTTACACGCCCCAAGGTAGCGTCAACGCTTTGTCCGCTTGTTACCTGCTGCACCGGCAGTAATTCTACCGCCTCACGCAGGTCGTTTATCATCACTTTATATATGTCAACTATAGAGGACTTCGGAAAATACAGATTAGAGGGCATTCCCGCAAAACTCTTAAGTATCAGAGGCACATCCCCCAGGACATTCGTCAATAAATAGTAACAATATGCCCTGATAAATAAAATTTCACCTTTAGATCCTTCAACCGTTGCCTTATCACTTTCACCTAATTTGGGAAAATTTTCCAAAAATACATTGCACCGGTTGATAATCGGGTACATACCCTCAACATAACCACCTGAGATGGAACCCAGAAAAACATTTACCTGTTCCGTCATGCGCGCTCCATCGGTTGAAACATCTGCGCCCCATCCATCTTGCCTGTATAGTGCATTGGCAATGCGGTCATCCTGATTTTGTAAATAAACTTCGCAATCGTTGGCTGAACCAAATAGCATATTTCCAGCACCGTAATCATATTTAAACCGGAATACCTGGTAGGTTCCATTAACTAATGCTTTAAGTCCTTCAGCTGTCTGATAAAAATCCTGTGTAAGAACTGTTACAGGCTTTTCATCCAAAAAGTCTTTCTGGCATGCCAGAAAGGTAAATATAATCGTTAGTATAAAAATAATTTTTTTCATAGGAATTCTTTTTTATATGGTTACATATTATAAGCCTATTCTAATACCAAATACCCAACTTTGTAATAAAATTGAATTGTTATTGGTGCCTCCAACAGGTTCGCCAATCGAGTTGATATTATTCCAATTGTTGTTATCATCAGGATTGATACCTGCTTTTACAACTTCCCCTCCGAAAATAAACGGATTCAATACCTGTACATAAACCTGACAGTTTGTGGCTTTAACTTTCGCCAATATTTTTTTGGGTAAGTCATACGATAATGAGATGTTTCTTACAATCACAAATGAACCATTGTTGATGTATGTCGATTGGAAAACATTTGTATTCTCAGGAGTGATTGAAGGCCTGGGATATTTAGCGCCGGTATTTTCCGGTGACCAGAATTCACTTATAGGTACGCTTCTGGCATAACCAATAAATCCACTACTGCCTGTCCCTCCCGGATGAAGGTTAGCAAAATAAGACTGGCCGATGCGGGCATACATAAAGAAACTCAGACTTAAGTTCTTATAAGTAAATGTATTGGTCATACCTCCGGTCCATTTTGGGTTGGGTGTCCCCAAAACAACCTTGTCGCTGTCTTCCAGCATGTAATTACCATTCTGATCAACTGGTTTGGTTTGTCCCGGTGTGAAATAGAGGCTTCCTTTTGAAGCCCACTGTGCGATTTCAGCAGAATCCTGTGCCGTATTCTGCCATAATCCGTCGATTTCATACCCACGGAAAATATTTGCCGGTTGCCCGATTAACCATCCATTGCCATTCAATCCCTGGCTTAACATATCCTCCTTGCCATTGACCAGTTCAACAATTTCCTCATGGTTGGTAGCAAAGTTGACGCTGGTTTTCCAACTGAAGTCTCTGGTACTTACATTCACCGTATTGATGGATATTTCAAGTCCGTTGTTTTTCATTTTACCTATATTATCCCTTATCTGGGTAAAACCTGTAATTGGAGGTATGGATCTGGTCATCAACAAATCAAAAATATTTGACCTGTAGTACTCAATCGTACCAGACAACCTGTTCCTGAACAACCCGAAATCCAAACCAAAATTTGTTTGTGCGGTTTTTTCCCATCCCAGGGTTGGATTGGGCATGTCTCCCGGTATATAACCAGTTGCCACGGTAGTTCCAAATATATAATTATATTGCGTTAAAGGACCTGAGGAAACATAGGGTTGTACGCTTGCGTTTCCAACAACTCCATATCCTACACGAAGCTTCATTTCTGAAATTTGCGGTATTGATTTTAAGAAACTTTCATTCTGCATTTTCCATGCTACTGCAAAGGAAGGGAAAACATCCCATTTATTCCCCGGCGCAAGTACTGATGATCCATCATACCGGACTGAAGCGGTTACTAAGTATTTATCCATAAGGGAATAATTCACACGCCCCATATAAGACTCCAGCTGACTTTCCCTGAAACTGGTACCATAATTACTTGCATTGCCGTTTACATTGGCTGCCATATCATTCCACTTCGGGGCATCGTTTATTAAACCATCCGCCTCTAAAATAGTTTGCTCCCGTTGCCATTTCAAAGCAGACTGAAGTAACGTAACATTAATGGTATGTATACCAAAAGATTTATCGACATAGAGAAGATTTTCCACCAGCCACTGGAAATAATTATTCATTTCCAGACCAGCCGCAGCTGTTGGGGTTTGATTTGCACCGACACTACGGATAGTCGATTCTTTTCCCTGCCAGGTACCCTTGGTGCTATACTGTAAACCTGCTCCAAAATTCAACCTGTACTTTAACCAGGGAGTAAACTTAACTTCTCCGTATAAATTCCCCTGGAAATTACTTCCCCATCTTTTATCCATGGTTGCCGGGATATCAATCAACGGATTCCATAGCGGAGCTCCGGCATTATTACCCGGATAATCAATTAGATTACCTGAAGTATCATAAGGTTGCGCCAATGGATATTGCGAAAGTGCAATACCATACAAATCTTTTGCCCCTGTGGCGCTACCTGACCTGAAAATGGTTCCGTACTGCTGTTCGCCCTTGGAGATATTCAGAGAAGTACCAACTTTAATGAAGTCGGTGGCTTTGATATCACCGTTTAATTTAGCAGTATAGCGTTTATATGACTGGTTAAGCTGCGTTCCTTTGTTATCAAAATAACCCACTGAAAAATATAAACTTGACTTTTCTGTTCCTGCCGATACAGAAATCGTATGATCGTTGGTTACACCTGTCTGCGTTAGCAAATCTAACCAGTTATATGAGGGTATATTACCTGAATTATATACAGGTACCTGATCCGGCCAGCCCTTATCTTTTTCTGCCTGTGTTGTTTCTCTCATTACCGGGTCTGTATATGTTCCAGGATCATTCCATTGATATGCCTGGCGTATTGCATTGATCGTCCAGTAATCATTATTCCCAAATCTTTGTAAATCGCTTGTAGGATTAGGATAAGGTTGACGGTAAGCATTTCCATTCTGAAAAGTGAGCCGCTTGCGGTCGAGTAATTCACCGGCGCTTGCCCAGTCAGTAACTGAGTGAATATGATCAAAAGAAACCGATCCGCTGTAATTGATACTTACTTTTCCGGCTGTGCCTTTTTTTGTCGTTATAAGTATAACCCCATTGGCACCCTTGGAACCATAAATGGCTGTTGCGGAAGCATCTTTTAAAATTTCGATGGAAGCGATATCATTAGGATTGAGAACGTTCATATCACCCAGGTTAATAATCCCGTCAACCACATAGAGAGGTGCTTTCTCGGCAGCAGTGGCAGTAAGTGATTTATTCCCACGAATTACTACCTGTGCAACTTCTCCAGGCCTGTTGTTTGAAAGAACATCAACCCCGGCTGCCTTTCCCTGCATTGCCTGCAGCGCATCCTTTACCGGACGTTCTTCAAGAGTTTCTGAAGAAATACTCGTTAAAGAGCCTGTAACATCGCTTTTTTTCTGAGTTCCATATCCTACAACCACAACTTCATCAAGTTTCAGGATATCTTCGGCAAGTACAACATCAATCGTTGTGCTTGAGCCAACCGCCATTTCTTCGGTTAAATAACCGACAAAAGAAAAAACCAGGGTTGCATTCTGATTACTAACCGTTATGGAATAGTTGCCATCCTGATCAGAAATTGCACCATTCAGGGTACCTTTTTCCACAACATTCACTCCTGGCAATGGAATACCTGAAGCATCGGTAATTTTACCGGTCACAGTAACTCCCTGAGAATTTTCAAAAAATTTATCATAATTTTTAGGTGACAAGATAATCTGCCTGTCTTTAATTATGTATTCTACATTTTCTCCGGTAAACAAATCTTCAAGTATGTCTACTATTTTCTTGTCTTTATAATTGACATCAACCCTTCTGTCTACGTCAACCAACTTACTGTTGTAAAGAAAGAAAAATTCGGAGCCTTCTTCAATCTTCTGCAATACCTGTTCGACGGTTGCAGATTTCATATCCAGTGAAAGTTTGGCATTTTGAGGATAAGATTCCAAAGCCATAACATTCATTGAGGACATGATGCACAGAAAAACCATTACTTTCATAGCGATAATAGTCTTTCTTAACCAGCCATGCGTTATACATGACAAATGATTAATTAGGTTTTGTTTCATAAATTTAAATTGTTAGGTTACTGATTTTAGTTTTTTTTACTTTCTCTCAAATTTATAAGTCTGAGCAAAGCCAAATTTTAGATATCCTGAGATTTTAAATATAATCAAAATTAAAAAAGGGGGCAATGTAATTGACCCCTTTTTCATTCTTTTTTAAAATTATCTGCCAATATACTAATATCCGGGATTTTGGTATTCCGCTCTTGCGGCTGCGCTTAAGGCATTACCGTTTTCATCGGTTAATAGCTGTAAAAAGCCTATTGGCCATGCTTTAAAGGTGTGATGTTTATCAAATTGACCCCTGCCTGTACCAATAGCGCCCCTTGTTCCATATTCTGCTACATCATTTGCATCATAGGGGAAAGGATAATCTGTTGTTCCTGTCGATTCAACAGGTGCACCAAAATAATCCCTGTAATAAACCCGGTCATAAAGGATTCCGGCATTATGAAGATCTTCCGTAATCTGCATTTCGAAAAGAAATTCACGTGCTTTTTCATTGTAAATAAAATGTATAAACCGATCCAAATCAGATGTTGCTGTTGGCGGATAATTCTCCATTTTAGCTTTTGCAGTTCCAGCTGTCCATTCCTCACCTGTTACTTTTATTTTTTCGTAGGTGTCTGTATTTACAGTGTATGGAGCTGTTTTTTCATCCGCCGGAATATCTAATCTTCCGGTAAGAATGCCCGGTTCATATGTTGCAAGAATATCGGATCTGTTTTCATTCGGATGATACGCTGCCCGTTGACGGATCACATTGATATCATCAATGGCAGCAGGAAAATTACCTTGCCTGCCATACGCTTCAGCGCGGATGAGATAGGTTTCTGCAAGTCTGAACAGCGGTATGTCTATAGAACCGTTACCCCGGTCATTTGTACCACCTCCTCTGTTTAAATCCCAGTATTTTGCGGGACTCAGATATACCATTGCTGCATCATAATATACATCACAATCATACCTGTCCTGATCTTCAGGATCAACGGTCAAACGGTATCTTACTTCCCTGTTTGAAACATCAGTGACTACAGGATTCAATGGATCAACAAGAGCACTTGGTTTTAGGCTTGTTGGAATCTTTTGTCCGTTTAAAATTGAATCCTCCGAAGGATAAACTTTAGACTTCAAATAGGTAGCAACATAACCCGTTCCATCGGGGCTGCCTGCTGTCCACCTGGCTACCATATAATTCGGCTGACTATTAATCCATAATGAATCGATCGGTTCATCTTTTGAATTTTCAATAAAAACAAGCGAGCGTTTTTGGTATTCTATTTTACTTACGCCAACTCTCGCACTGTCACCGCCATACATATCCGTGTGCATATCTTTCAGGTATGCATTATAATAAAAGGAAGAAAGCTGGTTCCATTTTACACCGCTGGTTGCAGTAGTAGCATTATTAGATGCATAGGATGGAATAAACGTCTTATAAAATCTTGAATCATTGGCTTTATCTGTATACATATCATACGCCCAGTCATTAGGTCCCACAGCCCTGAACGGACGTGGATAATCCTGAGCATTACGATCGACACCCGCCCTAACTTGGGTATAGTCCTGATCGTAAAAATGTATTATTTGTGAGCCTCCATACCGTCCATTATAATCGCCTGTGAATGTATACTGGGCTGAAAGCATTACTTCACTTACTTTATCCCTGGCATACACTACATCGGTAGTTACTAACGGAGAAACTGCCCAAAGACTGGCAAAATCAGGAGCCAATCCCCCAAATGCAGTCTGACCTTTTTTCGAGTCAATGGCGATTGTTGCATAATAAATAGAAGAATCAAGATCTGTAGCTACATTTCCTTTATACAACATGGCCAGATAGGTTTCAGCATTGTCCTGCCAACCGGCAGCCTGGGCACGATGCAGGTATAACTTGGCAAGCAGGGTTGCAGCCACTTCTTTGTTTACACGCCCCAAGGTAGCGTCAACGCTTTGTCCGCTTGTTACCTGCTGCACCGGCAGTAATTCTACCGCCTCACGAAGATCACTTATCATGACCTTATATATGTCCTCTATGGACGATTTCGGAAAATAAAAAGCGGATGGCATTCCCTCAAAACTGTGCAGAACTAAAGGCACATCCCCCAGAACATTCGTTAACAAATAGTAACAATAAGCCCTGATAAATAAAATTTCACCTTTGGATCCTTCAACTTTTGCTTTATCACTTTCACCTAATTCGGGAAAATTTTCCAAAAACACATTGCACCGGTTGATAATCGGGTACATACCCTCAACATACCCACCTGAGATGGAACCCAGAAAAGTATTTACCTGTTGTCCCATACGTTGTCCGTCGGTTCCGGCATCTGCGCCCCATCCATCCGGTCTGTAAAGTGCATTGGGAACGCGGTCATCCTGATTTTGCAGCCAAACTTCGCAATCATTGGCTGAACCGAATAACATATTTCCCGAATTGTAATCAGACTTAAACCGGAATACCTGGTAGGTTCCGTTAACTAATGCTTTAAGTCCTTCAGCTGTCTTATAAAAATTCTGTGTAAGAATCGTTACAGGCTTTTCATCCAAAAAGTCTTTCTGGCATGCCAGAAAGGTAAATATAATCGTTAGTATAAAAATAATTTTTTTCATAGGAATTCTTTTTTATATGGTTACATATTATAAGCCTATTCTAATACCAAATACCCAACTTTGTAATAAAATTGAATTGTTATTGGTGCCTCCAACAGGTTCGCCAATCGAGTTGATATTATTCCAATTGTTGTTATCATCAGGATTGATACCTGCTTTTACAACTTCCCCTCCGAAAATAAACGGATTCAATACCTGTACATAAACCTGACAGTTTGTGGCTTTAACTTTCGCCAATATTTTTTTGGGTAAGTCATACGATAATGAGATGTTTCTTACAATCACAAATGAACCATTGTTGATGTATGTCGATTGGAAAACATTTGTATTCTCAGGAGTGATTGAAGGCCTGGGATATTTAGCGCCGGTATTTTCCGGTGACCAGAATTCACTTATAGGTACGCTTCTGGCATAACCAATAAATCCACTACTGCCTGTCCCTCCCGGATGAAGGTTAGCAAAATAAGACTGGCCGATGCGGGCATACATAAAGAAACTCAGACTTAAGTTCTTATAAGTAAATGTATTGGTCATACCTCCGGTCCATTTTGGGTTGGGTGTCCCCAAAACAACCTTGTCGCTGTCTTCCAGCATGTAATTACCATTCTGATCAACTGGTTTGGTTTGTCCCGGTGTGAAATAGAGGCTTCCTTTTGAAGCCCACTGTGCGATTTCAGCAGAATCCTGTGCCGTATTCTGCCATAATCCGTCGATTTCATACCCACGGAAAATATTTGCCGGTTGCCCGATTAACCATCCATTGCCATTCAATCCCTGGCTTAACATATCCTCCTTGCCATTGACCAGTTCAACAATTTCCTCATGGTTGGTAGCAAAGTTGACGCTGGTTTTCCAACTGAAGTCTCTGGTACTTACATTCACCGTATTGATGGATATTTCAAGTCCGTTGTTTTTCATTTTACCTATATTATCCCTTATCTGGGTAAAACCTGTAATTGGAGGTATGGATCTGGTCATCAACAAATCAAAAATATTTGACCTGTAGTACTCAATCGTACCAGACAACCTGTTCCTGAACAACCCGAAATCCAAACCAAAATTTGTTTGTGCGGTTTTTTCCCATCCCAGGGTTGGATTGGGCATGTCTCCCGGTATATAACCAGTTGCCACGGTAGTTCCAAATATATAATTATATTGCGTTAAAGGACCTGAGGAAACATAGGGTTGTACGCTTGCGTTTCCAACAACTCCATATCCTACACGAAGCTTCATTTCTGAAATTTGCGGTATTGATTTTAAGAAACTTTCATTCTGCATTTTCCATGCTACTGCAAAGGAAGGGAAAACATCCCATTTATTCCCCGGCGCAAGTACTGATGATCCATCATACCGGACTGAAGCGGTTACTAAGTATTTATCCATAAGGGAATAATTCACACGCCCCATATAAGACTCCAGCTGACTTTCCCTGAAACTGGTACCATAATTACTTGCATTGCCGTTTACATTGGCTGCCATATCATTCCACTTCGGGGCATCGTTTATTAAACCATCCGCCTCTAAAATAGTTTGCTCCCGTTGCCATTTCAAAGCAGACTGAAGTAACGTAACATTAATGGTATGTATACCAAAAGATTTATCGACATAGAGAAGATTTTCCACCAGCCACTGGAAATAATTATTCATTTCCAGACCAGCCGCAGCTGTTGGGGTTTGATTTGCACCGACACTACGGATAGTCGATTCTTTTCCCTGCCAGGTACCCTTGGTGCTATACTGTAAACCTGCTCCAAAATTCAACCTGTACTTTAACCAGGGAGTAAACTTAACTTCTCCGTATAAATTCCCCTGGAAATTACTTCCCCATCTTTTATCCATGGTTGCCGGGATATCAATCAACGGATTCCATAGCGGAGCTCCGGCATTATTACCCGGATAATCAATTAGATTACCTGAAGTATCATAAGGTTGCGCCAATGGATATTGCGAAAGTGCAATACCATACAAATCTTTTGCCCCTGTGGCGCTACCTGACCTGAAAATGGTTCCGTACTGCTGTTCGCCCTTGGAGATATTCAGAGAAGTACCAACTTTAATGAAGTCGGTGGCTTTGATATCACCGTTTAATTTAGCAGTATAGCGTTTATATGACTGGTTAAGCTGCGTTCCTTTGTTATCAAAATAACCCACTGAAAAATATAAACTTGACTTTTCTGTTCCTGCCGATACAGAAATCGTATGATCGTTGGTTACACCTGTCTGCGTTAGCAAATCTAACCAGTTATATGAGGGTATATTACCTGAATTATATACAGGTACCTGATCCGGCCAGCCCTTATCTTTTTCTGCCTGTGTTGTTTCTCTCATTACCGGGTCTGTATATGTTCCAGGATCATTCCATTGATATGCCTGGCGTATTGCATTGATCGTCCAGTAATCATTATTCCCAAATCTTTGTAAATCGCTTGTAGGATTAGGATAAGGTTGACGGTAAGCATTTCCATTCTGAAAAGTGAGCCGCTTGCGGTCGAGTAATTCACCGGCGCTTGCCCAGTCAGTAACTGAGTGAATATGATCAAAAGAAACCGATCCGCTGTAATTGATACTTACTTTTCCGGCTGTGCCTTTTTTTGTCGTTATAAGTATAACCCCATTGGCACCCTTGGAACCATAAATGGCTGTTGCGGAAGCATCTTTTAAAATTTCGATGGAAGCGATATCATTAGGATTGAGAACGTTCATATCACCCAGGTTAATAATCCCGTCAACCACATAGAGAGGTGCTTTCTCGGCAGCAGTGGCAGTAAGTGATTTATTCCCACGAATTACTACCTGTGCAACTTCTCCAGGCCTGTTGTTTGAAAGAACATCAACCCCGGCTGCCTTTCCCTGCATTGCCTGCAGCGCATCCTTTACCGGACGTTCTTCAAGAGTTTCTGAAGAAATACTCGTTAAAGAGCCTGTAACATCGCTTTTTTTCTGAGTTCCATATCCTACAACCACAACTTCATCAAGTTTCAGGATATCTTCGGCAAGTACAACATCAATCGTTGTGCTTGAGCCAACCGCCATTTCTTCGGTTAAATAACCGACAAAAGAAAAAACCAGGGTTGCATTCTGATTACTAACCGTTATGGAATAGTTGCCATCCTGATCAGAAATTGCACCATTCAGGGTACCTTTTTCCACAACATTCACTCCTGGCAATGGAATACCTGAAGCATCGGTAATTTTACCGGTCACAGTAACTCCCTGAGAATTTTCAAAAAATTTATCATAATTTTTAGGTGACAAGATAATCTGCCTGTCTTTAATTATGTATTCTACATTTTCTCCGGTAAACAAATCTTCAAGTATGTCTACTATTTTCTTGTCTTTATAATTGACATCAACCCTTCTGTCTACGTCAACCAACTTACTGTTGTAAAGAAAGAAAAATTCGGAGCCTTCTTCAATCTTCTGCAATACCTGTTCGACGGTTGCAGATTTCATATCCAGTGAAAGTTTGGCATTTTGAGGATAAGATTCCAAAGCCATAACATTCATTGAGGACATGATGCACAGAAAAACCATTACTTTCATAGCGATAATAGTCTTTCTTAACCAGCCATGCGTTATACATGACAAATGATTAATTAGGTTTTGTTTCATAAATTTAAATTGTTAGGTTACTGATTTTAGTTTTTTTTACTTTCTCTCAGTATAAAAACTCTGAGCAAATTAAGAGAATTGTCGGGTAGTCATCCGGTTTACAATTTTCACTCGAAAGTAGCTAAACTGATTGAAAGTTCAATAAAAAATAGCGTTAATTTAGTTCAAAAGACAAGTTTAAACCCGATACTTTAGAAGTTAATAATTTATTATGTCATGTCATAAAGTTTTAGTTTTTAATTATTTCTTTTTAATTAATGTTAGCGTTACAATCTTTTTCGAGAATGAATTGTCATTTCCTACTTTGCGTTCTGTAATTTTATAATTAATCGGCGCACTTAATTTTAACAAATTTAGAACCTGTTCAAGGTTTTCATTAATAAATGTTGCAGTGTATTTAAAATCATATAATAAGGTGTCTTCCAGCCTTATATCTACATTATACCATCTACCCAATCTTCTAACTACTTCATCCATCGGATCGTTTCTGAATATAAGTTTTCCTTCAATCCATGAAGCATATTTATTATCATTAATCTGTTCTTTCAGCGGAATTAACTCCGGGGGAAGAGGTTTGATATCCCTATGATCAATTTCATTTTGCGATGTTGGAACCGCATCTTCAAAAATAGTAATTTTTTTCTCAACCTTATTATAAACAGCATGTTGTTTGGGTTCTATTTTATACAGTACCGCTTCCGGCTTACTCTTACTTTTTTTAACCATCAGTATCTTTCCTGAAATAAGTGTTGTTTCAAACGTATTGTCTTGTTTATAAGCAGTTACGTTAAAGGTTGTTCCCACTGCTTTAACAGATACTTCCCCCAGATTTACATAAAAAGGTCTCAATGCATTTTCAGCAACATTGAACAGCGCCTCCCCTTCAAGAGATACTTCCCGTTTATTTTCAGTGAATTTAGAAGGAAAGGTAATCCTGCTACCTGAATTTAACCATACATTGGTTCCGTCTGGCAAATTTAATTGGGTCCTCACACCATAGGATGCGGTAACTTCTTGTTGAACAATTTTATCCTGGATTCTTTGTTTATAGATGTAGAAATAACCCAAAGCACTTACCAGAAGGGGTAAAATCAGAATGGCAGCGATTCGTTGCCAATAAAAGAATAAGGATTTTGATTTTTTGAATTCAGGAATTTCACTTTTGACCTTTTTCCGGGCTTTTTGCACATCAATCTGGTGCATTAGATTAAGTCTTGAGGAAAATTCCCAGGTATTTTTAAGGGCATTAAATTCCAACTGGTTCTTCTCGTCTTCTTTCAGCCAGGAATCAAACACATTATTTTCTTCGGGCGTTGTTTCTCCCAAAAGAAATCTGATAATCAATTCATCGTTCATTTCAATTCCGGCCATTCAGACAATTACTTTCTTTAAAGACGAATGAGATAGAAATATCCCCTACGTATAAGTGTATATTAATTTTATAAATAATCTTTCAATTCAATCCTTAGATACTTTAGCGCTTTAGTAATTTGGTTTTCAACAGTTTTAACAGAAATACCAAGTTTCTCAGCAATTTCTTTGTTACTCAGATTTCTGATTCTGCTATATCGAAATATTTTTTGACATTCCGGCGATAATTTTTCAATAGCCTTGATTAGTAATGCATACAATTCCGATTCAACATAAGTTTCCCATGTTTCTTCTTTTGAATTTTCAGTCTGATTAAGCACAATCTTTGCATATTCGTCTCTAATTTTCCGATGCTTTAGCACATCCAGACATTTATTTTTTACCGATTGAAAGACATATGACTTAAATGATGTGCTTATTTCGATAAATCTTCTGTCCTGCCATAGTTTTAAAAATACACCCTGGACAATCTCTTCGGCCAGATGTTGATTTGTCAGTAATTTTGTTGCATAAACAATTAAACCGGGATAATAATAATTGAACAGGTAATCAAATGCATTTTCATCACCTGATTTCAAACGTGAGAAAAAATACAGATCATGATTATGTGAATTATCAGTCAAAATCAGTGTTTTGAAATGTAATTCCAAATATAAAAATAAATAATTCTATATCATAGATAAGTCACATTTGAATCTACTAAAAAAAGATAGAAAAAATCCGGATAATCCGAGGTTGTTATCTATAATTTACTTTTAAAACATAAAATGATCTATCCTTAAGGTTAAGTTGAAAATTTTTACCTGTTCGTGATATTTTTTGATCGATTGGCGAAATTTTATCAGGTTCGTCAAGGGTATTGTAAACCATCAAATTAGAGCTTTGCAGTATTTGAACATCGGCGGTTTTATCAAAGGATCTTACACCCTTCAAGTGAATATTCACCGCTACCGGGTGCGACGATACATTCACCATCTTTATGATCAATAGCTTTTTATTTTTATCTATTACCGAACTCGCATACAGGCTGTCTTCACCGGCAATGGTACTATCATTCATAAGAATTGGCACAGAATGGGTTCCCCGGTTATTCGCATAAAATTTTTGTACATAATAATTTGGTGTTCCTACAACCCTCAGATTATCGAACCAGATAAGGTCAGGTCGCCATTGCCATGCATCCACATTACCAAACAGAGGTGCATATGAAGTCATATAAACCACATCGGCATTTCTTTCCAGTCCTGTCATAAATGCTGCCTCGGTAAGAGCACTCAGCCATGTATTACGCGAAGTGGCTTCATTGTTGTCTGGTCCATGTGAAGCATATTCTCCGGCAAATACTTTAGGCCCTTTGCGATCGTAATTATCATAACGACGGGCATTGTTTAAGAACCAATCCGGTTTCATATAATAATGCTCATCGATAATATCTGCATTCAATGTTTTAAACTCTTTCCAGAGATAATGAAATCTGCTGTCATCCGGTGAAGGACCTGCCGCAGAAATAAGCGAGATATCGGGATATTTTTCCTTCAGGACAGAAGCAAATGTCTTATATCTTTCTATGTACTGTTCTCCCCATTGTTCATTACCCACACCCAAAATAGAAAGTCCGAAAGGTTCGGGATGTCCCATATTTGCCCTAAGTTTTCCCCATTTGCTGGTAACCGGGCCATTCGCAAATTCGATAAGATCGAGCGCATCCTGAATATAAGGTTCAAGTTCATCCAGTGGTACGAGTTCTCCGGTATTAAACTGACATGCCATTCCACAATTTATGATAGGCAGGGGTTCAGCGCCAATATCTTCAGCCAAAACAAAATATTCATAGAAACCCAGGCCAAACGATTGAAAATAGTCCGGGGTATAGCGATGCATAAATTCTGTATTCCATCGATTCACGATCGATTTTCTTTCTTCATCGGGTCCAACGGTTTTTTTCCACTGGTAGCGCACATTCAAATCATGCCCTTCAACAATACATCCTCCCGGAAATCTAAGAAACCCGGGTTTCAAATCGTATAGCATCTGAACCAAATCAGCTCTTAAACCATTTGGACGATTCTTCCAGGTATTTTCAGGGAACAAAGAAATCATATCAATATCAATGGTTCCCTTACCTAAAACCATCACATTTAAATGAGCATGTGGTTCGGTGGCAGAAGATACCATTGAGACCTGATATTTCTTCCACTCATCTGTATAACCATCGATAGTTTCCTCTCCAATAATCTGTGACAATGAATCTGTAAGTTCAATTCTGAGCTTAACGTTATTTCTTCCTGGAATTCTGGCAATGATTGAGAAATTATAAGTATCACCTTTTTTAACTCCTAAACCACGGAACCCTTCATTTGAGATTCCGTAAGAAAGGGTATCTGATCTGCAAATTAGTCTTGCGTAGCGGGGATTGGAGGGATTTTCTGCTTCTCTGTTTATGATTCGAATTTCTCCGGCTTTTCCTCTTCCGATTTCCTTCCAACCCATTAATGGTTTATAAAATTCAAAGGAACGATTTTTCACTAATTCCGCATAAATACCGCCATCGGCAGCAAAGTTGATATCCTCAAAGAATATACCCCACATGGTAGGTTGAATTTCAGTTGTTGGTTGATTAACCTCAACTGTGAGCTGCTTTTGAGCCAATACAGGTAAAAGGCATGCAAATAAAATGGCAAAAACAAATAATTTTCTCATTTCCGGTTTTTTTTTGCGAATATAGTTTTTTTTAATAAACCGGGTCAAGAAGTATATGATAAATCATTACCAACGGGATATGCAATTATTTTATGACCTGTCATAAACAGAGAGACATCCGGGTGGAATTTGTTCAGAGAAGGAAATTCAAATTCTCCTTCTCTGAAAAAGTCCAGATGTGTTATCGAACCAGTATCATTTTTTTGGTTATCCCGGTGGATTGATCATTTGCTAAAATCTCCAGCCGGTAATAATAGATCCCTTCAGAAATATTACTTTGACCATCCACGTTCCATTCTACCTGATACAATCCCGCGGTCTGATATTTATTTACCAGGGTTGTCACTTGCTGTCCCATTACATTGAACACAGAGATTTTAACGTTGGCATCAAATGGAATCTGATAATCAATATATGTTATACTATTGAATGGATTCGGGTAATTCTGACTAAGTATTTTATCCTTATCAACTGAAATTACTTTTTCAGTTATGGTTTCAGTAAGCAAATCATCTTTGCCAGGAGAACCATTAATGTTGTATGAAGCACGCCAGAAATATGCATCATTCTGATCGTTGGTCGGATTAAGTTCGGTTGGAACAAGTGTATTTCCTAACCCATCGGGAGAATCCGGCCAACCGGATCCATCATTAAACCGGAATGAGCTAATGGTATCACCAAATGAACTTACCAGTTCAATTTTTTCACCATTATTATCCAACTGTCCCTGATAATCGTCGAAGGGCAGGAAGCCATACCGTTCGTAGAAATAGTTGCTATTTGACGCCAGAACAATAAATCCGTTAGGTTTAATTTCTGTTTCGGCAGGAAATGTGTATTTAATTCCATTTACAAACTGTAATCCGCCCAAATCGAGTATGGAATTTCCGGTATTCTTAATTTCAATAAATTCAAATTTGTCGCCATCAATGGTATCCATAGCCAGTGGATGATAATTTATTTCCGTAATTTTCAGATCATAAAAGTCGCCTGGAATACGAAAGAAATTATCGCTTAAGGCACTCCATTCTCCGTTGAAAAATGCACGTGCTTTAATATGACTGGATTCATTCACCGGAAATTGAGCTGAATAAGCAATCGCATTTTCGGATAGACTTCCTGATGCTGCCTGATCACTGGCGGTGAGAGTCGCTGAAATTATAAAATCTGAACTTGTGGTATTTAGATTCAAACCCTGTATGGCTAAAAGATTATTTCCGGAATTCAGGTTTGAAATATAGCTGGACAAATCAAAAGTTTCTGATGAATTTGCTTCATGACCTCCTGAGGAAGCTGAATTCCATGCCAAAGTTCCGGGAGCTAGTGCTTCAGCAACTTTTGTCCCATTCAGATAAGCCACGAAACCATCATCATATCTTAATCCTAAAATCAGTGAGGTAAATGAAGATAAATCATTTGCATCCACATTAAAGGGAATGCGTATATAACAACTTGTATTTGGACTTGTACCACCTGTATACATATCGGCACCGACATCCAGAGAGATCAGGCTTTCATAACCTGTTCCTTTTTCATAGCCAATCCCTCCCGGAGCTCCGGAGCAAATTTGCCAGGAAGCATCACTGAAACTAATATCTGTATACCAGGTAGTTCCTATATCTGATTTAGGGACAAGTACCTTTTTATCAGCACTCTCCGATATTAATAACGTTTCTGTACTGCCTTGTGCAGACTGCCATGCAACCGGATCATTTCCATCGGTGGTATAGTAAATTGTACCCTGGGTTGCAGTCATGGAAAGAAGATCTCCAGCCGAAATGGCGTTCTGACTTAACGTATGATCGTTAATCAGAAAAACCGGTGCATCAACCTGTGGATATAATCCTGCCGATCGTAACTGATTTATAAAAACTGATGTTCGTTGAGGAAAATAGGTATCCGACATAAAATTCATTTCATCCATCCAGTAGGTATCTTTGGTATATAAATCATAAGGCCCCGCCTGCCATTGATGTACATCCCTCCGGTAATCTCCCCACCTGGCTGCTTCACAGTCCATTGAAGACTCTACCTGCGCTCTCCGGATTGCCCAATACTGTGCTGCCTTCTCAGGAGTAAGTACTCCACCGTTGAAACATTGTTTGGTTACCCTTGATGCGAACAGTTGTTTATATTCTTCATTTTCGGTTAACTTATGAAAAATGCGGCTTGGACAGTAATCATTATCCGTCGAAAGTACATTTCCGTTTACTGTTTTGATCATGTGTTCCCCGTCCCAGCAAAAGAACTTAAATCCTTTCCCCGGATTTACCCGATTTCTCATTGCTGCCCAATTATGATGATCCCAGTCGGTATTGCTTCCGTAATAATTCAAAATCATGTAATCAGTAAAATTCACGACATCAATCATTGCTTTCTTATCTCCTGCGGGCGTTCCATCCGGGTTATTTCCCTGAATGGTCTGGTAAGCATCATTGGAAGAAAGACCTGCATTTACCATGTCGATCATATTATCCCATTCCTCGGTAGTACCATCTACTGCAGGATTATCTATACCGGATTCCATATAGTCTTTAATAACATCGTAATCTTCTTCCTTTCCGCCGAAATAAGATACGGCATATTCTGCATCCATCCTTTCGGAAGGCAGGTAAACGCCCCAATAAATACCATCAATATACAAATGCACATATTTGGAATTACTGGAATGATGTCCCATCGCCCGTTGTATATCTTTTGTCCAGATATCCCGTTGCAATTGGCCCTTAACTCTTTCAGTTGATGATTGATGAAGCCAGGATAATCCGAATCCAGCATGAAGTATCAGATTATTAAAGCTCTGTGCAAAATCTTTTCCGAAAATCGGATAATTCAGACGGGATGGTCCGTATTCCGATTTAAATACCAGTAAAAACGAATGTTTGGGATCTTTCTCCGGTCGACGGCTATGCCCCCCCTGCAGTCTGATACCACAATCCACCTGGAAGTTGATCGAATCATCTGAATTAAAATATTCCACTGAACCGGGCCGTTCCCAACCCAGACCAATTTCCTTACCCGGGGCACCTGTATAAATGTATATACCGCCGGTTTCTTCATCTATTACCCTGTTAAAAAAATTCCCCTTGTCTGAAACAAGTGATACAGTTGGTATATCGTATAAAGCCTCCTCTACTTTTGTGGCAAATGATGCATCCGCAATCATATCAGGGTCCATTTCATAGTCTGCAATCGCTGTATCCGGAATGGCTTCGTATGGACCCCATTTGTCCGGGTATCCTACAGGATTATTTGGTTGATGAATAACATCTTTTGGAAATATATATGAAGCGGTAGTTATTTTACTGGTTGACTGGTTTTCGATCAGACTGACAGCCCTTAGGATGGTTGTTGTAGATATATTGATTGGAGCGGTATACAAAGTTCCGTTTTCCCTGGCAGGTATGCTTCCGTCTGTTGTGAAATAAATGTCTGTATTTTGCACATCCGATGAAATTACCACGGTAAAAGAGGCATCATACAACCCATGACTTTTACTAAAAACCGGAGCAGGTAGCAAAATACTGGTGGATCCATCGTTACTTGCACCGGGTGTAGGATCATCAAAACCTATATAGGAATTTTCAAAATATCCATAAGAGATATCAGTCTGCTGTAAGGGGTATGCAGGATTAAATTCAGTAACGGCTGTTCCACCCGGATTTATGAGTGCCAGATATTCTCCGTCACCGCTAAGTTTGAAGTTCGTGTGCAATTCGTTACCGGCAACAGACCTGTTTTTACCGGAAGCAAATACAATAAGATAATCGTCAGCATTTAATGTGATATTCGGAAAAAACCATTTCTGAGGAAGAGTTACCTCATCCGTCATCGACCAGCCAAATAAATTTATCGCCTGAGCAGTGGGATTATAAATTTCTATCCAGTCTGAATATTCCCCGTCCTCATCAGTCAAGGTTGACTGATTTAATGCCATAAATTCATTGATGCGCAATGTTTGTGACTGCATTTTCGATGAAAAAGCAAATATAAAAATCAAAATAGCCATTATTCCCATGAAATGCTTCTGTGTATATCTTCCTGTCATTGTACAAATAATTTATAATAATAAAATAAGACTATTCAATATTAAAAAAAGCCTAAAGATAGATTTATTTTTCTGATCAGAATTCATCCATATTTTTCAAAATAAATTAAAAGTAAAACCTTAAAAATGAATACCCCGCAAAACCGTTTAATATTTAATTTATTAGGATACCATTGCTTTTGTTTCACCTCTCCCTCAGCTTTCAGTTATTTTATATACGTAAATTTATTGTTGCGGATACGCAAATTTTTAATATATTAGAATAATAATGTTTTTTAGTACTGAGTCAGTGTTATAATATATTGAGAGAAATTGACTTAGTATTTTTGGAATATTAAAGCCCTGCTATAAATAATTAGGTTGTCATGAAATTTACCTAAGAATCAAATCAATAATTATTTTTGAAAGAATCTTTTATAAAATCCAGCGCTTTTCTGATTTGAACGTCCACCGTGTTCTCAGCAATATTTAATTTCTGAGCAATTTCTTTATACGTCAATCCTTCCATCCTGCTAAGTATAAAAACCTCCCGCCTTTTGGGTGGCAATTTTTCGATGCTGATATTAAGAAAGGAATTTAATTCATTATACATTACCTGATCTTCGGTAATAAAATCCATTTTACTTTGAGAATTGATTAGATTTTCGATATATGCTTGTTTATACAATGATTTGCGAAAAACCTTATAGATTTGATTCCGTGCTATAGCCAATATGTATGCAACTATCGAAGATTTTGTATCGATTTTGTCACGGTTTTGCCATAAGGCAATAAACACTTCCTGGGTAATCTCTTCAGCTTCGTTTTTATTTTTAAGTAATTGAAGACAAAAATTATAGACCTTCTGATTATAATTTTTGAAAATCAGGTTAAATGAAGAAACATCTCCCTTCTTAAGCTGTTTTACCAGATGTTCATTCTCCGGTTGTCTCATGAAAACAAAAGTATAAAAAATAAATACAAGGTACATGTGACAACATGTTTTAACAAATATACAATTACCCTATCTGACTTAATATTAAATTAATGACCCTTTAAATATCATGGCAAATATAGATTTGCCATATAAGGGAATATAAAAATTAATAGATTTTATTAATAAAATACTTATTGATTCATGGTAGTGATATATCTATCCAACATTTATAAGGATTATAGCACGCAATGCAAAAAAGTACAGAAATCAAGGAGCGATGCTTTATTCTGAAAATATTAAAATATGCCGATTCAGATAAAATTAGAATCGGCATATTTGAAAGGCATGTCCACCATTTATTAAAACCTATTAGAAAATATTCTGGAATAAACTTGTCAGAGTATTATCATCCGTTTTGTAATCGTTTGATCATTTACTTTGAGTTGATAATAAAATACCCCACTATTCAGACCTTCCCTGCTGAATGCTGTTGAGTATGAACCTGCATTTTGAAGTGCATCTACCAATGTAATGACTTCCTGTCCTAACAAATCGTGTACACTAAGTTGAACATGACCTGTCTTAGGAACAGTATATGAAATATTTGTAGACTGGCTGAATGGATTTGGAAAGTTTTGTGATAGATTGTGCCCGTTTAAAATCAACTTATCATCATTATAAGTAACTGTAGCAGGACCCCGTGCAAACTGAAACTGAACTTCCGCAAAAGTTAAAACTTTATCATAAATATTAAATTCATGAATTTTACCAACCCAGGATGGATCGCCGGTATATCCACCTTTGCACAACCATGCATAATTGTTACTGAGATTTGCAATGCTGTTCGCCCCTGAAAGCTGGCCCTTACCAATTAAAACACCATCAAGGTACATGCCAATTTCAGTTGCATTGAGAGTACTTACAATATGATGCTGTTGTCCATCATCTATTTCAGCCGTCTGCACAAAAGATTCGCTGAGATAGGGTGTAGCTTCGTTACCGCATGAAATAGCTGTACGGCAGGAATCCTGAAGTCTGGCAGGCTGAATAAAATAGCCATCAGAACCCGCACCGTTTACTGAATTTCCAAAATAACAAAGCATATGAAAAGTTGTGTTCTTACCTGCAGTCGGAGTAAACCAGGATTCCAGAGAAATCTCAGAATACGTGTTAATGTTGATTTTATCGGCAGGCAGAATGATGTATTGTCCGGTATCGATTGCAATAAAGTCACCTCCTGCAAATAATCCAGAGCCGATCGCTGTGCCATGTGCATCTCCGATACAATCGTTTGCTGTTCCGTCCTGAAATCTCCATGAGTGTTTTAAATTTGAGAAACCCGGATCCTCCTGAGCATAAATCATGCATGACAATGTCAATAACATTGCAAACAATAAACGTGTGTATTGTCCTTTCATAATTTTAATTTTAAAGTTTAGTAATTAAAAACTGAATAAATAACTTTTACTTATTTTTCTAATAAATAATATTTGAAACCATCCTTTTCAAATAAAATTTGAAAAGGATGGTGTTTGTTGAGAGAATTAATGTTTAAGAATTTTAATCAATAGATTCTTAATATCCCGGATTCTGATATGCAGCCTTTTTCTCATCAGTCAGAGGTACACCATTTTCCTGCAATCCGTCTATGAAATTTTGCGGGAAAGGTCTCAATTCGTGTTTACCGGCAACCGGTAACGCTGTGCCATTATAAAGGGTTGCTCTTTCAATCAGCGAATTGGTTCTGACTAAATCCTGCCAGCGAACCAGCTCACACATTAATTCACGTGCACGTTCATTTAAAATGTGGCAGATAAATATCTTCTCAGGCGTATTGGCGCTTGGTGGAAAATATTTAGACTGGATGGCATCAGTCGGAATTGAGGTTAGATAGTTGACATCCTGAATTAACATACTGTCAACCGTTGATGGATTTGAAAGATCGTTGTCTTCAACACCATAGTATATCGGATGTCTTGCCTCACCGCTTTTATAGGCAGCACGTTCCCTCAGAATATTGATGTATTCTAGAGCTTTGACATAATTTCCGCGACGACCGTATGCTTCAGCTGCAATCAGATAGGTTTCTGCAAAGCGGGCAAGAATACCATCGCGGTAACCTTCTTCCTGAGCTACAGCGGGTCTACTGGGATCAAAGTATTTAGAAATTGGGGCATAATGATTTTTAATATTATCCGGCATCATTTTTATAATATTACCATTTTTGCCTTTCACATATCTGACAAAAGCCCTGTATCTCCATTGTGCAATTAACGAACTATCAATAGGATTGGCTGTACTATTGGCCACAAAAATTAAAGCAGTATCGCCTAAAGCAAATTTTGCGGTATTATCCCAGATGGTATCATTAGCGTCATTGGGTACAGCCCAGGTACGAAGCTTATTCGCACGGGTAACAGTGTCAGAATTACTAAATACATTAGTTAGTTCAGCTGCAGTCCATTTTGGAATGGTAGATTCACGGTTTGCGATGTAAGAAAATTTGAATGATTTATAGAAACGCGAATCATTTTTATGGTCAAATACGTCATAGCCGTAATCTGTCGGGCAAAGTCGGCGCCAGGGACGATCATTAGCAATATCACGGGTCATTCCGGGCATATCTTCATACCAGGTCCCGACATATAAATGCATTTTGTTCCCTTTATAGTAACTGGCAGGATCTCCAAGAGCTACCATATTATTTGTAAACTGGGCAGCCAGAATAATTTCACTGCTTTTTTCATTTGGACCATCAGGATCTGTAAAATTAAAAAGCGTAGCATAATTAGGTTCCAGATTATAAACAATTCCCTTTTGTGCAATTACCTGCTCGGCAAAGTAAATAGCACTATCCAAATCGGAATTGTAATTGGCATTCCAGCTACGGTTAACTTCACTGCCTCTTGTTAAATAAGCTTTTGCCAGGAAATGATTGGCTGCGCCTTTTGTTATCCTTCCAAAACGAGCGCCTGCTTCTACATCATTCAGGTTAGGAATAGCATCCCTGAAATCTGCGATAATTTGTTTGTAAATATCTTCTACTGAAGATTTTGGCGCTTCAGTGACAATCCCGTTGGTATATTCAGTTACAAGTGGCATCGATCCCCACTGTTGCACCATATCAAAGTAACAGAAAGCCCGCAAAAAAAGAAATTGAGCTTCAGCATTTTTTCTCAGCGCTTCGGTTTGAAATGGTTCTCCGGTAATAGTTTTTGATAAGGCTATTCCGGTATTGCATAGTTTAAGAACATACCATAGGTCGCGCCATGCAATTGTAATTCCCCAGAAGGCATCACTTAGTTTATTACCTTCGTAAGGCATCAGGTTAGTGCTATAGTTATTGTACTCAATCATATCAGGGCCATTTCCTACCGTCAATTCGTCAACCCCATAATTTGTGAGACAATACCCATCTTCGCCGTTAAATCGCCAGCGTAGTCCATTGTAAGAAGCTGTTAATAGTTCATTAAGACCTTGCGGTGTATCATAATAGCCCGCAGTCAGGGTTGAAACCACCTCTTCATCCAGAAATGATTCGCTGCATGAAAGAGTAATGGCTAGGATACCAATCAGGAAATATATCTTTTTCATTGGATGTTTCATTTTTATCAGTTTTTTGAATTTATTTATAATTAAAATCCGGCTTTTACACCAATCACAAAACTTTTGGTCGCATTACCACTACTTGAAGTGGTTGGTCCAAAATAATCTGGATCCACATTAACTGCATTGGTAATTAAAATTGGATTTAACAGTTGAAAGTTTATGGACAGATTAGCCATATTGACTTTTGAAAGTAAGGATTTGGGAATATTATACGACAAAGATATATTTCGTACTTTCAGGAATGAACCTTTCTGATAATTCAGAGTCGACATGAATGGATCTGTAATACCACTGGCATAATTTGGACGAGGATATTCAGCACCTGTGTTGGTAGGTGTCCAATAATCAACTGCAATATCAGGATAGCGACCATATAAGAGAGGTATGGGTTTATCAATAGTCTGACCAACCCGTGCATATAGGAAAAACGATAATTCAAAGCCCTTGTAGGTAATATAGTTCGTCATTCCAGTAATGAAATCAGGGTATGGTGTACCACGTATTAACATGTCAAAGGCGTCAATTTTATTTGAGGTTGTAACAGTATCAATATCCTTTACGCGTATACTTCCCGGGTATGGAAAAACTGAACCATAAGCTGCTCTTTTAGCATTGTCTTCAGGTGTATCCTGCCAGATTCCATCATACAAATAGCCATAGTTTACACTTATTGGTTCCCCAATAAACCACTTATTTGCCAAATCATCATTTTTACCATTATATAATTCAACAATTTCATTTCTGTTGCTTGCAAAGGTGAAATCAGTTCTCCAGGATAAATTGCTATTGCTTATATTGACTGTTGAAATCATGATTTCAATCCCTTTGTTACGGGTTTTGCCAATATTGAAATAAACCGAAGAAGCTCCATTGATATCCAGAATGTTTCTGGGCATTAACAAATCGGATGTTCTGGCGTCATAAAGATCAATGGTAGCTTTTAGGCGGTTATTGAAGAAACCCAAATCAAGGCCGAGATTAGTCTGAGCAGTTTTTTCCCAGCCCAAATCAGCATTAGGCGGAATTTTAATTTTCCATCCTGAACCAGATGTTGATCCCCAGGCATAGTTATACATACCAAGGCTTCCCATGGCCATATAGGGAGGTATTAAAGAGTTACCACTTACACCCCAACCAAGTCGTAATTTAGCTTCTGTAATGAAATCCAACTTTTTAAGAAATGATTCTTCATGCATTTTCCAGGCAAAAGCTGCCGATGGAAAGAAATCCCATTTATGTCCTGCTGCAAGAACAGAAGCGCCGTCGCGACGTCCTGAAAAAGTGACCAGATATTTATCCATCAGGCTATAATTGACACGCGCCATATAGGAAACCCGCTGTTGTGATTCAAATTGCGATCCCCAATCTTTGGCAACACCCGTGCGGGCAGATTTAAGATCATACCAGAGTTGGCTGTCGTAAGGTAGATTTTCTGCACTCAAATGAGAATCTTCAAAACGGTTTTGTTCTGCACTTTGCAGTAAGGTGATGCCAATGGTGTGTATATCTGAAATTGTTGCATCATAATATAATAAGTTATCCAGCGTCCAGTTAAAAATGGAATTTTGAAGGTACCTTGCATAGCTTGTAGGAGAAGCGCCACCATAACGTGTTGAAGATTCAGCTCCCTGAAATGTTCCATTTCTGTACTGACGATAATCCGGACCAAAATTTATGCGATATTTCAAACCTTTGAAAAGATCAATTTCACCATAAAAACTTCCCCGCATAGAATATGTTTTTCTATTATTAATAACATTATCCACATCCTTAAGAAAGTTCACTATAGTTGCTTCATTTCCCGGAAGCCAAATAAAATTTCCAGCTGTATCATATGGTACGGTAAAAGGCAACATACCTCGTGCCAAATTATACGTATTCGGTCCAAAGTCCTGATCTGCAACTACACCATTAATAGAACCTCCCAGACGTACACGCTTATTAACATTCATATCCAGCGAAATAAGGGCGCTATAGCGTTTATATCCCTGTCCTTTTTCAATCCCTTTCTGGTCGAGGTAGCCAAAACTAAAATAGGATTTTATTTTATCGGTACCTGCACTGGCGGCAACCTGGTGATTTTGGGTTATACCGGTACCAATAGCCATGCTTTTCCAATCGGTATTACGTACTTTTGAAGGATCATAAACAGGAACTTCAGTAACACCCCAAAGAGCCTGTTCTTCTGCAGTTGTAGTTCTCATTACAGGAATTCTGGCTGCCTTGTCCACCCATTCATACCCCATTGCAATTGATTCCCAAGAATTAGGATCTTTCAGTCCGATTATCATATAATCGTATCGTGGACTGGGATAAGGAGTAGCATATGCACCACCAGTCTGGGGATGTCTCCATCCCTCACGCATAGCTTCAAACTGACCGGCAGCATCAAACATCTTTACCCGGTCATCCATTTTGTCGAAAGTAACACTTCCGTCATAGGTAATTTTTGCCTGTCCGCTCTGGCCCCTTTTGGTAGTGACAATCACAACCCCGTTGGCGCCTCTTGAACCATAAATGGCAGTTGCCGAAGCATCCTTTAAGATTTCTATCGATTCAATATCATTCGGATTTATGTCGGCTATAGGATTATTCATATAGTTTTCATAAATGGTAGTACCAGCAGTATTTACCGGTTCTGTATTCAGCCTCCGTGTGGATACCGGCATAGGTATTCCGTCGATTACATAAAGCGGATCATTTGCTGTTGTAGGCAAAATGCTGTTAGCGCCTCCGGTAATTGAACGTTCTCCCCTGATTCTGATCGTTCCCATTTCACCGGGACGATTATTTGAAGTAATATCAACACCGGCAGCCCTTCCCTGCATTGCCTGAAGTGTGTTCGTTACTGTTCCCTGTTCAATTTCTTTTGATCCTACACTGGATACCGAACCTGTCAAATCGCTCTTTTTAACAGTTCCATAACCAATCACCACCACTTCGTCCAGTCTCTGGATATCTTCCGATAATACCATATCTATGCTTGAATTAGTACCCACTTCAACTTCCTCGCTAAGATATCCTATAAATGAAAAAATAAGGATAGATTTTTCACTGGCAACGGTGATGGAATATTTTCCGTCAACGTCTGTAATAGCTCCATTTATCGTTCCCTTTTCAACAATATTCACTCCGGGTAAAGGACTACCACTGGCATCGGTTACCTTTCCCGATACCAATAATTCCTGTTTATTTAAAAGAGTTTTAGGGGTAATAACTATCAGATTGTTTTCAAGCATTCTATAAGAGCTTCCAGTCTTTGAAAGCACTTCTGCAAGTATGTTATCAATGGTCCCGTTTTCAGACTTTATCGTAACATACTGATTCTCGATAGATTTTTCATTATACAGAAACCTGTAATTAGACTGTGCCTCTATGGTAGAAAACACTTCTTTAACAGTGACATTTTCCAGGCTAAGACTGAGCTTTTTGGTTTGCGGATAGGTAACCGCCTGCAAGCTCAAAAAATTAATCAGAAAAAATGCTGTAGTTAGTTTCATAATAAGTAGAATTTTTACCAGACAAGATTTTCGCTTATCTGTAGTAAATAATTTAGGTTTTTTCATAATTTTACAAATGTTTAGTAATTAATTTATTCAATTAGTTAGAGTTTACCGACAGGGAGCTGGCAGGCTTCCTGTCTTTTTATTTACTTCGTAGGGTCATAGGCTACATTTTTAATCGTTTGTAGTGTGGTTAGTTTCTGAATATAAATATATTATTTTTTTCCATATTATAATTAAAAGGAGCAGCCAGTTTCATCGCATCAAGTACCTGTTCGATGGTCTCATTTTCAAATGTCCCTGTATATCTTTCATTTCTCAAATCTTTTGAACGTAAGGTAATTTTAACATCATACCATCGCTCCAACCGGATGCACAAGTCTTCAAATCGTTCGTTATTAAATATAAGTTTATTGTCTTTCCATGCAGTTAAAAATTGTGTATCAACTTTATCAATCATGGATAGTTTTGGAATATTTACACTGCTATACTCAAGTTTTAATTCATTTCTGTCATCAATTCCAAGTCGGTTAATATCCTTAACATAGATAGCTTTCTGATTTGGTTTTAAGAGAAGTGTTTCTTTATCCTTTAAAAAGTTATGTCCGGATGACTTTTTATCTGAAATCTCAAGTATACCTGAGATGAGAGTTGTCTCCACCGTATTCGATTCTGCATATGATTTAACATTGAAAACGGTCCCCGTAACCTTTATTGTTATTTCGGATGTATGAACATAAAAAGGATGGGAGGTATCTGCCTGTACCTGAAAATATCCCTCTCCTTTCAAATAGACATTGCGGTTATTTTCGGTAAAAACAGCAGGATATGTCAGAACGCTGCCTGAATTAAGGTTAACCACTGATCCGTCTGGCAGACGGATTCTTGATTTTGAACCATAAGAAACCAAAACTTCGCTATTTCCGGAGATCAGTTTCCTATCTGCTTTATTTATTCCTTTAGGAGAAAATAAAAGATAGGCCAATGCAAAAGCGATAATAAATATTGCCGCATATTTAAAAAGTGTTGTCCCTCGGAATCTGCTTTGAGTAACTGATGATGTTACATTTTCGATTCCCAGTTTCCTGTTAATTTTATAAAGTAAATCCTCAGAAATTATATCCAAATTTGATTTATGACTAATATCCCATATCCTTAAGAAATATTTATAGAGCGTCTCGGGAATATCTTTTTGAGTTAAATATTGAGATAACTCATTTATTTCTTCAACATTAAGCTTATTCTGAATAAGCTTTTCCAGCAATCTTTCCAAATTTTGACTTTCTTCCATTCTTTAACGTGTATAGTATTATATACCTTGACAAAATGTTTTCCGTTATTCTATCAAGAAATTTTATCTGAAAAATATTCAAAATTCCAGATTCAATAATTCAAATAGAAGATAATACAAAAATGGGAAGATGGGATTTCTAACGAAATTTTACTTTATAATAAAGGTATCATGAAATAAAAATTAACAGAATAATAAAAATCAATGTTAATTATCTACCATCTGGTTTTAAAATATATAATATAATTTAAAAAATCTCCCGATTTTGTTTTTACAAAAAAAAAAATTTACTTTTAACCCACTAAACATTTTTTTATTTACTTAACAAAAACTCATAACTATGAAAAAATTCTTTACTATTACGAAAGTGGTTCTTGTTGCGCTTTTTATATTAAGTGCAGTAGAAATCAGTGCTCAAATCGACGACCTTGATCCAACGTATTATTACATGATCCAGTCTTCGAGAAATAATGGCGGTGCATATGTCGCCTTAGGAGTAAATCTTGTTGACCAAGCCACAGACCAGGCTTTATTGGAGAAAGAAACAGCAGATGGTTTTAGTGAAGGTCAATTGTGGCAGATAATTGCTGTAAATGATTCAAGTTACAGATTTAAAAACAAAGGTACGGGAATGGCAATTGGGATTACAACATGGAGAGGTCTGAATCCTTCGATAACAGACCCTGCTGATGTCTGGAATTTTATATGGAATGGCTGGTGGCATGGTGTATGCCAGCGTACATGGGATAATGAAGACGCCTCACAGGTTTGGGTTCCTAAAAAGTATGTAGATCTTGTTAATGATACCAGTCGATACAGACTGGCAAACATGAGCGGTTATCCTGACAGTTTATTTGTCTGGAATTTGTGGAGGAATACAGGAGTCATTGAAACTGATCCTGCCCTTACCTATCAGAATAAAAATGTTGCTCTGATTAACCATACTTTTGTTCAGGAAGCTTCTTATACTGATTACACCAGGGGCTATTCGTACTTCTTTACTCAATCAATTCTGGAAGTTCCGCCATCTGCACTGGATGTTAATTATCAGGAGGAAATTGCGGTTTTTGCATCTGAAAATACAATTAATATCCGGGGAGAATTGCTGAATAAAAACATTGAAGTATATACTATTCTTGGAACAAAGGTTTATTCTGACATCGGTAAGTCTACCGATTTATATATTCCGGTGAAAAAAGGAGTTTATATAGTGCGAACAGGCAAAATGATTACAAAATTGGTGGTTCATTAAAATTTAAATTCTGATATATAAAAAAAACTGCTAACACTGTTTAGCAGTTTTTTTTATAGTTTAATTTGAACCAAATACCTGCCCTGCAAAAATTCTATCAATTCATTTTATTTGCATAAAAGAAACCCTGAAGGCTCATCCGGATTGTATTAATGCTGCAGAGCCAGATTATAAGTCTTCTGTAGAATATAGGGCAAGCCATAATCTGTTTTATACCTGGCGACAATGTTTAATTTTTCCATTTTCACATATCCAGGCGGGACATAATATTCAAATGTGCAAATCCCTCTTTTATCGGGAATTTCAACCAGATTATCCGGCAGGTATTTTCCTTCGATAAGATTTCCATGGAAAAATTCCACCCGATATGAATTATTTGATAATTTGACTTTTAAAATAAACTTGTCTTCCACAAAAATGTGGTTAATCTCTTCAAACTTAATCACAGGATATTTCTTTATCAGATTTCCTTCTTTTGAATATTCTTTCGTTCCGATTCCGGGTTGTCCGTTTTTATAAGGAACTTCAGCCATTGGTTTTCCATCTTCGAAATAGAATTTTTGAATACCGTCAATTTTTCCATCTGTAAACGGGGTGACACGAAATACCTTGCCATCTTCGTAATACCATATGGATTCACCGTTTTTTTCGCTGTTTTTATACATTATTGTGGAATGTACCTTTCCTGATGCATAATAATTTGTGGAAAGTCCATCCAGTTTATTATTGGAATAATTCACCTCTGAAATTAAATTTCCGCTCTTGTTGTAATTTTTGGTAATTCCCTGCCTGACTTTACCTCTGACAGAAATTTCACTCTTAAGGTGGTGATTATCAAAATATTCTTTGACAATTTTAATATCGGACTGCTTTCCAGAAGATAGATTGTCTTTACCTGATTTTTTAAATAACTCATTGCAAGAGCTTAAGAATATTAGTAATCCGGAAATAATCAGTAAAATTTTTAGGTTGCTTCCTTTCATTGTCTTAAGATTTAGGTTTAGGCAATATACAAAAAATTGAATGTTTAGGAAAACATACCTTACTTAAAACGAAACATTAATTTCTGACAAAATTGTTTTAATGTGAATGGAGTGAAAACTTTCCAAAAGTTCAAAACTTTTGGAAAGTTGGAATTGGCAGGTCTCCTCCTGGCAATATTTCTCATCTGCTCATACTGCCAAGGGTATCCATTGGGAGATTACCAGAGAATACCTACTTGGTAGGACAGATACTGGAATCCGGTAAATAAATCAACCTATCCAACAATTTGGAATGTAAGATAATACAAGCCATCATGTTCAGATTATTTCCTGTTGACATTTTGAATTTTACTATTAACAAATATAATTGTTTTTCATGCAATAGCCTGTACCGATATGTTCGACAAAGGCAAAAGCCTTAGTAGAACAGCTTGTTTTTTAATTTCTTTACAGCCTCGGACGAACGGGGGGCTTGCCGGGTTTTCGATTTCAATTCAAAAGTTTTTCTCGTTTTAATTATTAAAGCAATGATAAAAAATACTATCCATCCAATTAAAAATGTTAAAATTTGAGCAAATAGTCCAACTGCTATCCCTATATGTGTCAGTCTATAAATCAAATATGGTAGTATAAACAAATTAATTGTTTCAATACCAAGTAAATCTAATATCAAAGGCAATATAAATATTATAAATGCTATAATACCGGAATAAATAAGTTGCCTTGATGACTCTTTAAAAAACGTCAGCATCATTCCCCCAATATTTTTCTTGCTGCTGTTGTCGGGTTGCTTCATTTTGTTGTCTAATTTCTTATTGCTTATCCCCTCCTCTGGCGCAAGTGTCCGCTTGTGCCTGTTGTTTATTGTCTATTCAATTATAACAATATCCAGCATTCCTTTCTCACCACAATAATTTTTGGCACTGCTATACACATAATCTTCAGACCTAAACACTATGCCTTCTTCAACAGGATTACTCGCTATCGCATCGTGAGATCGCTTCGCTAAGTTATTATGAATATAATCTAACTTCTGTTGCATCATTTCATTATTTAAAAGTTCTATTGGTTTATTATGCTGTAGCCAAAATTGAAAGTTATCATTATTACTATTCTTTTTTCCTGCACGCTCCATCATCCAGAGCATCCATTCACGCCTACTTTCCTGTGGATTTAACTTTATTGATTTTTTAAGCTCACTTGATGTCCAGCTTTTCATATCTCTTATTATATTTTCTAATTTATTATCATGGCTGCTAATTATCATATGTACATGGCTAGTCATAATAACCCATGCATGTATCTTCAAACCTTTATTTTTTTGGCAATATTTCCAGCTATCAATTAAGATATTTTTATATTCATTTCTAATAAAAACATCTATCCAATAGACTGTTGCAAAACTAATGAAGTACAATCCTTCTGGATTATGAAATTTATATTTTCTACTCATACCAGAAAGATATTGAAAACCTTATTTTTTTGCAAGGACTTTATGGTTAAGGCACAAGCGGACGCTTGCGCCAGTTAGGGGGGAGGGAAGGGTCAAAACCCTCTGTAAAAACAAAAAGCACCAGGATACACCATCACTAAACCAGAACCTGAGTTTGTTTTTTTCAACAATCTCTGGCTTGTGAGGGCAATATTTATAAAATCCTTGTTCTATAATTAGAATTTACGGGTACCAGAAATTCTATTGTATAGTTGAAATTCCTTTTATAATATGTATAACTGATTTTAAGTAAAATCCTTAAAAATATATTTTTTATAATATATTAACCAGGCTTTTCAAACTATGATTTTTAATAATTTTATTTATATTTACAAATTCATTCTTTTAAATGACTAAATTAAAAATTAGTATTAACCAAAAATCCAAAACATTATGAAAAAAATTTACTTTACTAAATTAATTTTAACTTGCTTTATTTTGTTTCTGGGCTATACAGCATTTGCACAACAAGCCGAGCTTATGGTTCGCTACAAATTCGACGAAACATCTGGTACCATAGCAGCCGATGCCACAGGTAATGGCTACGATGGTACAATTGTAGGAACTACCAACTGGGTTGAAGGGACACTGGATGGTGCAATTGAGTTCACAGGTGATTCAGGCTTGGTTATTCCGGCACCTATTTTAATAACTGCTTCAGATACGTTGACTTCAAATAGCGGAGCAGTTTCATTATGGCTAAAATGTGATGTACCAACTTCTATCTTTACCCTCTGGTGGGGTGGTGATAATACCACTGGGGGTGGCTTCGGACCGGAAAACGAAATGCACCTCCATCTTGAACAAGCAGCTAGTGGTATTTGGACTGGCGGTGAGGCTTCGTTTTGGGTACAAATAGGGACATCAGATGCGTCCGCAGGTGCACACATTTTTTCGGACTCAAAGGCTGCAGCTGGCGATGCACCAATAAGTCCAGTATTATTGGGTGATAATGCATGGCATCATGTTGTTGCTAACTGGGGGAACAATCTTGTACAAATGTATGTTGATGGATTAAATGTCCATGAAGCTGCTTATGTACCCACCAATTTTCAATTAAGCCATATGTTTCTGGGTATGATGGCTAACAGGGGTCGTACTTTTATTGGCACGATGGATGATTTTCGTCTTTATTCAGCACCATTGAATGCTATAGAAGTGGAGGATTTATATAACAAGATTACAGGTGTGGATAACCCGGTAGTTAACGATTTAACCCAACTCGTTGCATATCCCACCCCAGCAATTAATAATCTCAATGTGCGTTTCTTTGCAGATACTCCATGCAAAGCTACAGTTACCCTGACCAGCTTAACAGGCCAGGTGCTGAAAACAGTTGAACTAAATGCAGTTGCAGATTACAATTACGTAACTTTTAATCCTTCCAACTATTCAAAAGGCGTATACTTTGTCAATCTCGAAATGAATGGAAAAGTAAGCCATACAAAAGTTACTTTTTAATATAACATTTTTAGGAAAAAAAGAAAAAGGAAGGTCAGAGTGATCTTCCTTTTTTTTATTCTAATCATTGATACATCTGATTGAAAGTGCATGATTCTTGTAAGCTGTGGATCTTGTAACAAAACAGGTATAATCTACCGAATAATAGAAAGCCGAATTAGATATTGAACTTGAAGTGGTCCACCAATAAGCATAAAATCCAATCGTTCCAGGATAGCTTCCGTCCTGCTTTCTGTAATCACCGGGTAATGCTGTAAATCCGCTTTCATTCGTAGCCTCACTTGCAGCATACCAATGCGTAGTCCCGGTTTCACGCATCATCTTTCCTGCATCATCGGCTCCGAGATAAGCAATCAGTCCATCCCATTCATCGTCAGATGGAATATGCCCCCTCTGGGGACATATCCCTCTACTGTCGATGGCTGCATACCATGTATAGAGCCTGCCATAAATAGCGGCATTGGCTTCAACATTTCCGGTCACCCAAAGATAAACCGGAGCTGTTTGATTGGTTATATCCAGATTTGCCGGATTTGTAGTGGATATCAGATCACCATTTCGAAAATGGGTAACCGCCAGATTTTCTTTCATCCAAACCTGCGAGCCAATTTTTACACCGTGATAAACATTCCCGTCAAAATCAGTGACTGTTATTTCACCCCCGCCCTCATCCTTTGAACAGCCAACTGCAAGAATTAATAACATGACTCCTCCCAGCAATGCAACAAATTTCAAACTCCTTTTCATATATTAACTTTTAATTGGTTATACATAAATATAATGAAAAGGAATGACAATTAAAATGGATGTATACTAGTGTCATGTCAATCGTATTATGTCATATAGTCACCCCGAACTTGATTCAGGGTCTCTGGAAGATTAAAGAGATTCCGAATCAAGTTCGGAATGACCAGACCACTTTTTAATACTTGACATGACACTAGGAACTCTGAACTTGGAACTTGGAACTTGGAACTTGGAACTAGTGTCATCTTAATCTTATTATGTCATATAGTCACCCTGAACTCCTGCCTGGCTAGCCTCGGCGGACAGGTGATTCTGGGTCTCTGGAAGATTAAAGAGATTCCGAATTAAGTTCGGAATGACTTTACCACTTTTTAATACTTGACATGACACTAGGAACTCTGAACTTGGAACTTGGAACTTGGAACTAGTGTCATCTTAATCTTATTATGTCATATAGTCACCCTGAACTTCCGCCTGGCTGGCCTCGGCGGACAGGTGATTCAGGGTCTCTGGAAGATTAAAGAGATTCCGAATTAAGTTCGGAATGACTTTACCACTTTTTAATACTTGACATGACACTAGGAACTCTGAACTTGGAACTTGGAACTTGGAACTAGTGTCATCTTAATCTTATTATGTCATATAGTCACCCTGAACTCCTGCCTGGCTAGCCTCGGCGGACAGGTGATTCTGGGTCTCTGGAAGATTAAAGAGATTCCGAATTAAGTTCGGAATGACTTTACCACTTTTTAATACTTGACATGACACTAGGAACTCTGAACTTGGAACTTGGAACTTGGAACTAGTGTCATCTTAATCTTATTATGTCATAAAGTCACCCTGAACTTCCGCCTGGCTGGCCTCGGCGGACAGGTGATTCAGGGTCTCTGGAAGATTAAAGAGATTAGCTTCCGCTGAGCCTTTCAGGGTTCCGAATCACCTGCCCGCCGCTTAAGCTCTGTCAGGCGGGAGTTCGGAATGACCAGACCACTTTTTAATACTTGACATGACACTAGCAATAATTGTTTTTTTGGATAATGGATATCTTACCGGAAATTTAAGATTACCGCGGAATAAAACTTACCAGATCAGCCTGATTAAAGATACTCCTTGATCTGGAATACTAAATTGAATAGTTCGTTCTCCATCTTTAAATTTTATATTTACCGGTTCCCAAAAAAGCTGAAGTTTTCCGGCTCTTTCAAGTGTTGCATATTCCTCTGCGGAAGGATTTTGCGGAGATCCCATTCGTTTCCAGACTTCATAAGAGTTGCTGTGTGTTTGATCAATCCTGTAATGGAATAATTTTACCCTTCGAACAGGCAAACCGGCTATCCTCAGCATCACCAGTCCTGTATCGCCGGTAACATTCATATCATGGTAATTCCACACCAGAATGGAAGCACTGTTACTGTCAATTGAAGCAAGTGCATTGATATCACGCTTCACTCCTCTTACACTCGAATCTCTTACCAGGATAAAATTGTATGCTAAATTACCACTTACTTTTACCCTGTTTCCATGCATCATTCCAAACATTCTGAATACGTTTAAAACAGGTTTGTCCACTCCATGGGTTGCCAGGTCGCGATAACCATTAAACCAGGGTTGATTTTCAAATTCAAATCCCCATGTTACAGCTCCCTTAAGATTGATGCCATAATAATCAGCCAGCTCATAAATCCTGGCATACGAAGCGGCGGTATAACCCGAATACATGGTACCGTTCCGGTAAGCATTTGCCGGATAGTCCTGCATAGAACAGGCAGCACACCCTTCAGGATCGCATTCACCAATAATTATCGGTAAATGTTTTAATTCCGGGTACGAGGCAACTATCTTAAATCCGTCCGAAATATCCCTTAACTGGGTTCCCATATTCATCCGGATGACGCTGTCAACCAGCTCGGGCCTGCCTTTGGCATGAAAACCAATATAATCCAGCGGAGCGCCTGTCCCGCCGGTGGCATAGTTCTTTCCATGAAGAATGTGTTGAAGAAATGTATTCAGAAACAACTTTGATACATCCCATGATGGTCCGGTAACATGAGGTCCTCCTATCCTGGCAGTCGGCAATGCCCTTTTCACAGCATCTGCAGTATAATCATATAATTTAATATACTCCTCGGTGGTACCCTGCCAGTACCCAATATTCGGTTCGTTCCATAATTCCCAGTACCAGCTTTCTACCTGTTCTTTTCCATACCGATCAACGGAATGCCTTACCCACTGGTAAACCAGTTCGGCCCATTTTTTATAATCCTTTGGTGGATAAGCCCAGCCTGTATAAATATCTTCATAAGGTGCACCGGGTTTCCACTTATGTTTGTATGGTTCAGGCTTCACGGACAATGCCTTAGGCATAAAACCAATTTCAACCAATGGTTTCATTCCCCTTTCCAGGTAAGTATCAAAAATACTGTCAACAATTGTCCAGGTATAGATTGGGTTTCCGTTTTTATCTTCTGTATAGGCATTGGTTGAGCCCCACTTCAGGGCCGGCTTGCCGTCGCCGCTAGTCAGCAGGTTATGTGTACGTACAAAAACCGATACCGGACTTAGTTCTGCCAGTTCACTCAGAAGTTTCTTCCCGTCTTTCATATAGGTATAATTTGGTTCATCGTATCCAAACCATGCCCAGATTGGGTTCATTGGACCTATGACACTGTCAAAATTCACAGTTATATTCACTGCGTTATTAGATGAAATATTGTCTACGGGTCTGGAGTTGCATCCGAATAAAAAAACAAAAATTCCGGCTATACATGTTAATTGTTTCATGGGAGCATTGATTTAGTTCGTGAACAATACAGATAAATTCTTCGGGAATTTTAAAGATATGAACCAAAATTAAGTAAATGTACATTTAAAATATATAAAAAAGTTAATCAAAAGATTTCCAGCAATTACCGATTTAAAAATTTGAAAAATACTTTTTATCAGGTTAACATTTGAACATTGAATTTTGATAAACCTGATTTTTTTAATAATATTGAGGCCCATTAAAACTCTGGCATCATGAGAAAATCAATTATATGCGGATTAATAATATTTCTGGCCTTTACCGTATCATTTGCATCTCCAACAGATACTGTTCGTTTTGAACGTCAGGGAAACCTGATTAAGATAATTTCCGGAAAAAAACAATTTAGAATTGAAGTTTGTACCCCGGGAATGATTAGAGTCAGATTGGCAAAAGATGGTGAATTTGCCGCAGACGAAAACCTGATGGTACAGAAATATCAATGGCCCGAAGTAAATTACAAATTCAGTGAGACAGAAACAGACTATTTTATCGAAACAGATATCCTGAATGTGGTGGTTCACAAATCACCGGTAAAAGTGACGTTTTTCGATAAATACGACAGATTAATCCAGAAAGATTTTGCAGATATCGACACCAGCATGACTTATTCAGACGATCAACCCGCTTGTACAAAAGAACTGTTACCCGGGGAACATTTTTTTGGGTTTGGAGAGCGAATGGATTTTATAGATCAACTTGGTAAAACTGTGGAACTGGATGTTGGCAGAGGAACTGGCAGGACACACGAAGAAGGCGCTTACAATATCCTCCGGGCCAATTATTCGCCAGTGCCTTTTTTTATGAGTACCAATGGTTATGGTATTTTTTTCCATAACTCCTTTAAAACAACCTGGGACATGGGCTATTCATCATCGCAGCAATATAAATTTTCTGCGGCAGGTGGAGAACTGGATTATTATTTTATTTACGGACCCGCTTTTGCTGATATTCTGGAACAATATACTGCGCTTACCGGTACCTCGCCTCTTCTGCCGGAATTTGCCCTCGGGCTTCATGTCGGCACCTACAGTGGCGGAACCTGGGGATATGAATCGCTCACATCTCAATTTTATGTGATACAACTTGCCAGAAAATTCAGACAATTAGGTATACCCGTGGATATTCTTCACCTTGATTCAACCTGGAGAATATTCGGTAAAATCAATGGTAAAGGCGGTACCAGCTTTGAATGGCGTCAGCCCGGATTTCCCGATCCGAAACAAATGTTCGACAGCTTGTATGCCATGCATTATAAAATGGTGGGATTGCATATTCGTCCCCGAATCGACAATGGTGATGTCCATAACTATCTCGATCAGGCCAGGGAACTGGGATATACCTATCCTGAAAACGGTAAGCCAGGGAATTTTCTGAATTATTTCGATTCGGCTTCGGTTGAATGGTGGTGGCAGAACTGTCTGAAACCTCTGGCCGATTTAGGCTGCAAATTTGTGAAAACCGACGAAGGGAGCGCTTTCGGACATTTGGCAAACGAAAGCGATAAACTGGGCCCGCAGGGCAGAGAAATTCTAAGGTTACATAATGTGTTCCCTATTGCTTACGCCAAAGCGCCATATGAAGAATTTCAGAAATTTAACGGAATTCGGGGAATGAATCATACCCGCGAAGGTTACGCCGGAATTCAGCGCTATCCATTTATTTTTGCAGGTGACTGGCCCTCCGAATGGCAATATTTCGCTCCGGTTATCCGGGCAGGATTAAATATCAGCTTATCGGGCATAGGAGCTTGGACACATTGCATGGGTGGATTTGAGCATGTTGCCGACCCTGAATTATACATCCGGTGGTGCGAGTTCGGAATGTTCAGTCCGATTTCCATGATGTTCGGGATGGAACATCCTAACTACAAAGAACCCTGGAATTATGGAGACGAAGCCCTGAAGATTTTTACCAAATATGATCAATTAAGATACAGGCTCATACCATATATTTATTCCAACTATTACCAGATGTACAAAACAGGCATGCCCATTATGCAGGCAATGGTGTTGCGGTATCAGGATGATCCGAATACCTATTCCATTGATGACCAGTATTTTTTCGGAAATAACCTGCTTGTTTGTCCGGTAACGGTTAAGGAAGCAAAAACCAGAATCATCTACCTGCCCAAAGGCACATGGTACGATTACTGGACTGGTGCAAAAATGGAAGGCGGAGGATATTTCAATGTCTTAACACCACTCGATAAAATGCCTGTGTATGCAAGGGCCGGGGCAATTATTCCCATGCAACCCAATATGAAATATTACGGTGAAAAACCGATGAATCCATTCACGCTGGATATCTATCCTTCGCGTAATTCAGAATTTGATCTGTACGAAGACGACGGATTAACCCTTAAATACCAGGAAGGACATTATGCCCTGACAAAGATTTCATATAATCAGTGGGATAACTATTCACAGATTGAAATTCAATCTCCCGAAGGGGATTATAAATTACCTGACAGAACGATGATACTTAAAGTACATACCGATACCAAACCGGCTAAAATTGAAATGAATGATTCAGAGGTTCCGGAAACTGCAAATAAGATTACTGAAAGAATAGCGTCCAATAGCACACCTGCCTGGAATTTTGATGCAGAGAACAATCTGCTCTATATTACCTGGTATCAGGTATCAGGACAGGCTGTAACCTTCCGGATTGAATAAAATTAATGAATTGTATTAGGTAAACTATTACTCCCCTAAAAAATAATGGTTCAATTGAAAAGGGTATTCAGAATATTTGCAATATCATTGGCGTTGGGTTTGCAGGGGAATACTTACGCTGCATACTTCAGCATAGGGAATGGAATTCAAAAAGATACCATTGTTGACGGCAGGATAAAACGAGTTTATTCCTCCCAAAAGACTTCAAATCCCCCGAAAATAGACGGTATACTTAATGACAAATGCTGGAAGGAAGGTATCTGGAGTTCGGGATATAAGCAATTTTCCCCCGAAGAAGGAGCCGTTCCAACTGCTCAAACCGAAATTAAAATTTTGTATGACGAGCTGAATCTCTATGTTGCCATCAGGGCGTATGATGATCCGAAAAAAATTGACAGACAGATGGGAAGAAGGGATGATTTTAACGGAGATATTGTGGGCGTGACCTTCGACAGTTATTTTGATCATCGGGCCGGTTATGAATTTGATCTGACTGCCGCAGGGGTTAAGCTTGATCTTCTTTTGTATAACGGTGGCTGGGACACAAACTGGGATGCAGTCTGGAACGGAAAAACAGGTTTGGAAGATTCTGCCTGGGTGGCTGAAATGCAAATACCTTTAAGTCAGCTCAGATTTGATAATAAAGATATCCAGGTTTGGGGAATGCACGCCTGGAGGTGGATTAACCGCAACCAGGAAGAAGATCAATGGAACCTGATGCCCCGTGATAACAGCAATTTCCTGCATTATTTTGGCGAAATTCATGGAATTAGAGGTATATCGACATCACGAAAGATTGAACTATCGCCATTTTCACTGGCAAAATTAAGTACATCCAACAAGGAATCGGGCAATCCATATGCAACGGGAAAAGAAACTAATTTCAATGCGGGTCTGGACGGTAAGATTGGAATTGCCTCCAATTTTACAGTAGATTTCACTGTCAATCCTGATTTTGGCCAGGTGGAAGCCGATCCTGCCGAATTGAATATCTCTGTTTTCGAAACCCGTTTTAATGAGAAAAGACCCTTTTTCCTGGAAGGAAATAATATTTTCAAATTCAATTCGGGTGATAATCTTTTATTTTATTCACGTCGTATCGGGCATGTTCCCGGTTATACACCTGAGTTGGATGATACAAGTTATATGAAAAGTCCTGAAAGCACTACCATTCTTGGCGCCGTTAAATTAACCGGAAAAACCAAAAAGGGCTTGTCTGTCGGAATTATTGAAAGTGTAACGCAGAAAGAAAAATTGGACTTCATGCAGGGGAATGAAGAATCAAGGTTGACAGCCGAACCTTTGTCAGATTATTTTGTAGCAAGGGTCCAACAAGACTTTAATAAGGGCAATACGGTGCTCGGCGGAATACTTACCTCGGCTTCCAGGTTTATGAAAGAAAATTACATTAAAGAAACATTTTCCAAAGAGGCAGTTACAGGAGGACTCGATTTTGAGCATCACTGGAAGCAACGAACATATTTTACAAGCTTTTCAGGCTTTTTCAGCTATATTTCCGGAACAGAGGCAGCTATGCTTTCACTTCAGGAATCCTCCAGCAGGTATTTTCAACGGCCGGATGCAGACAATGTGCATGTAGATTCCTTAAGAAATTATCTTTCAGGTACTGGAGGTACGTTTAAAATCGGGAAAGAAGGAAACGGTCGTTGGAGGTATTATGAAAATATCAACTGGTTATCTCCCGGAATCGAACTGAATGATTTAGGGTTTTCCACCACTGCCGATCAGGTGGATCAAACCTCGACCATAGAATATATCGAAAACAAGCCGAATGGGATTTTCAGAGAATATGGTATCAATATGTCACAAACAAATGTCTGGAATTCAGCCTTTGAATATATTGCATCAGAAGGAGATCTCGGCTTCTATATGGTTTTTAAAAATAAATGGAGATTTTCAGGAGGTTTTCTCCGGCACACTGCCATGCTCGATACACGAATGCTTCGGGGAGGTCCTGCCATGAAAATAAAAGGATTCTGGCACAACAATTACAATCTGTCAACAGATGGTTCGAAAAAATTCGGAATATATCTCAATTACCATTATCATATTTATGATGATAAAATTTCGAAATACAGCAATATTTCACAAGGTTTCTTTTTTAAACCCTGGAATTCATTGCAACTATCCACAGATGTCAATTATGATTATAATATAAATGGATTTCAGTATGTGGAGACCGATGGATACGGAACTTCCAACAAACCCTATGCACTTGCAACACTCAAAAGAAAAACGCTGGGTCTGACCATCCGGATTGACTTTTCCATCACCCCTGAGTTTACCATCCAGTATTACGGGAATCCTTATGTATCGCTGGGCAGATATTATGATTTCAAGCATATTCTTAACTCTGTGGCTGAAAATTTTGACAACCAGTTCATTCTTTTAAAAGATAATCAGCTCAGCTATAATCCGGCTGATGAAAAATACAATGTATTTTTGAACGGCTCTGCCCAGCCAGATTACACCATTGCCAATCCAGATTTCAACTACATGGAGTTCCGCTCGAATCTGGTAGCCCGATGGGAATTTAAACCGGGTTCGGCCTTGTATCTGGTCTGGACGCAGGGAAGATTCGGCGATTCCGGCAATTCGGATAATTCCGTTTCTGAAAACCTTGGTAAAATTTTCTCCATATTCCCATCGAATGTCTTTCTGGTAAAACTTAACTACTGGTTTTCTATATAATTATTTAGGTGCTGTATTTTAAAATTATAATGTTTACATGGATGTTGTGTAAAAAGTTGTATGAACAGCAACATTCTGAAAAATTTAAGAATGAGAAAGATTTACAGTAAATTTGTAAAAAAAGAAAATATGAAAAATTTAGTTATTGAAAATAAAGGAAATCAAATGATTTTAAAATTAAATAAAAAAGGATTTGATGAAAATTACTTGATTTCTTTAGTAAAAAGGTTGCAAGTTGAGGAACTTGCTCAAAAATCTGATTTTGACTCAAATATCTTTAGAATTTCAGAACAAATAAATCAGGATTGGTGGAACAAAAACGGAGATAAATTTCTTAAAGGAATCAAAAAATGATTTCAAATTCTGTTGTTGTTGATACTAATTTGATTTTTTCAGCTTTAATTCCTAAAGCTTCAAAGATAAGAGATATATTATTTGAAAGTAACATGACTTTTTTCTCTCCAAATTTCCTCATTATGGAGATATATAAACACAAAGATTAACTGATAAAAAATTCAAAACTGGATGAATCTGAATTTTATCTTTATTTTAATGGAATAATTGAACGGATACAATTTATTCCAATTGACTTCATTAGTGCTGAGAGCAGACAGAGAACGTACGATTTATGTAAAGATATTGACATTAAAGATACTCCATTTATTGCACTATCAATTGACTTAAAAATACCAGTATGGACAGGAGATAAAAGACTGAAAAACGCTCTCATATTAAAAGGATTTAATGACTTCTTTAATGATTAATGCAATACACTATCAAATATAAAAATTGGAAAATAAACAGTTACAGTTTCATTCCTTTACTGGTGCGAGCCTGCCTATATTCTCGATATTTCCTTCGAATATATTTCTTGTGAAATTGAATTACTGGTTTTCCATTTAGGAACCAATGTCCTTTAATTAAGCAATAAATCTAAATAACTCCCATTCATAACTACCCTTCAACCACCTTCCCCATCTGATCAGGCAGGTGCTCAGGGTAACTGTCAGGATGAACGCAGTCGAAGCCAATCTTTCTTAACTGAACGACATTTAATACCAAATTACTAATGTTTCGCAGTAAGATTAATGAGTTGAGAAATAATTAAATAGTTAATAAAAACCAGCATGAATATTTTGTTAAGACATTAATATTCTGTATATTAATGTTGAATCCAAAACAAAAAAACATGCTGGCCAATAAAGATATAAATAAGATTTGGGAATTAAAAAACGAGTAACTAATCAGTTTGTATTTTCATATTGGCCACAATATTTAAAGCATTTAAGACATTCTGTCCGTTTTTGAGAGCTGTATCGGTTATTGAACGTAGTATTGCAAAAGCTTGCGCACCACCTATTGATCTGAACTGTCCAGAAACCTTTTGTTTAACTTTAACATTTCGTATTGCTTTTTCAGAGTCATTGTTGTCCGGTGGCACTTTTGGATGATAAAGAAAGGTGAATATGTAATTTTTGTATTTGTTCATTCTTTTTTGAAATGAAACAGTTTCCTTGAATTTATTTTCAATCTTTTGCCGCAACAATTTTTCCAATTCTTTTTCCAAACCGTCTCTCTTTTTATTTGGATAATAATAATCGTTTGAAGCAAGCAATTTCTTCAATTTTAATGCCTTCATCAGCATGTTTTTGAAATCGGACGGCCATTTGACCTTATCCTTTTCCATCAAATAGTTCAATTCCCGCAACAGGTGCGAAGTACATAATTGATGTCCGGAGGATGCTGCCTGAAAATGCGGCTTCCAACAATCATGCACCAAAATGGCGCTTCCCATGGCATCACCACAGTTTGACTGTATGGTATCGAATCCCCGGTTAGAAGAAATACTGATCAAAGTAGCAGTTTTGCTTTGCCATGTCCAAAACCACTGTTTCTTACCGTTTACTTTTGCACCTGTTTCATCCGAACCTATCACCTCGCTATCATATACGGTTTGTTTTATCATCTCATACGCAGGTGCGGCTTTTGCCACAAGTTTATTCAACAAATAATGAAGGCCACCTTCGCTAACCGGCAAACCAAATATGTCATGGAAAATTTCCAGCATCCTGGCAAATGGGATATATTGCCTGGTATGGAAGTAACCAATCAAACTTTCAACCCCGCACCCATAACTCACCGGTACAGTAACATCCCCTGGAAATCCGGATATTGTTTCATGGCCGCATGTGCACCTTTTTTTATAGACCCTGTGTTCAATAACCTCTGGTTTAATGGGGGGAATATCGATAACCTGTCTTCTTCCGGCATATTCGTACTGAACTTGTTGTAATCCGTTCCCGCACTTTTCACAATAACAGGGGATATGTTCAACTACC
The DNA here is from genome assembly GCA_963781805.1 of uncultured Bacteroidales bacterium. Taxonomy (GTDB): domain Bacteria; phylum Bacteroidota; class Bacteroidia; order Bacteroidales; family UBA10428; genus JAFGPL01. The sequence continues at coordinate 5,564,813 of CAWAHF010000004.1, read as the reverse complement.
CTATCCGGGGTATCGGTCATCTCCAATGTATAACCTTTATGCCCTTTCTGTCCCCCAACTTTCTTACCGCTTTTTCCCCTTAGGCTTTTGTTCCTTATCGGCCTGTTCTCATCTCTTGAAGGTGGTATGGAACTGTTGTTGCTGTCCTTTTTCGTTTTGTATCTCGACAGTTCTTCCTCTAATTGAATAACCCTTCTCTGCAACTCAGCTATTTGTTTTTGCTGAATGGAAATTATTGTAAGCAGTTCATTAATTGTCGGGATGGCTTTCAATTTGTTTTTTTCTCAAAACTCCTTTATCATTCCAACATATCAAAGAACTTTGGCTTTTACTTATCAAAACCCCCTAAACTTTTTTGTTAATATCACTGCGTTTTTGGAAATCTAACTTTTTCTATCTTAAATATTTGTTCAAAACATTATCTTATGGTTAATATCGTATCCTTTTTGGAAATACTGATTAGTTACAAAAACGATTTTACCCATAGGTGGTTCGAACCGGATTTTATTTTAGGTACTTTGAAAAGTTTTTCGTTTTCTGGCTTATGTAAAAGCCTAAACCCGTTAAAGGTACGTGGTTATAGTTTTGAAGCTATTTTTTCAATACTTATCTCCACGGCTTATAATGGGACAATGACAGTTAATTCAATGATTAACAGTATTATAGGGAAATATATTGAAGCGAGGAAAGATGTTTTTTATCGATTAAAGAATAATCCATCAATATGTTGGAGGATGATTTTATGGTTATTTGCGGCGAAATTTGTACAAAGCACTCAATCACATAGTGAGCATACCGGTACAATTAAGTGTATGATTTTTGATGACACTGTCATCACCAAGACAGGGCGTTACATAGAAAAGATTTCCAGGGTATGGGACCATGTTTCGGGCAGGTACTTGTTAGGTTTTAAACTTTTACTGATGGGGTATTGGGACGGCACATCACTAATACCGGTTGATTTTTCTTTGCACAGGGAAAAAGGCAGAAACAAAGAAAAGCCTTTTGGCCTCAGAAAAAAGGAGATGAGAAAGCAATACAAGAAAAAGCGGCAAACAAACTCATATTCAAATGAACGGGCAAAAGAAGCAGATATGGGCAAAATAGAATGTGCATTAAAAATGTTTTCTCGTGCTTTAGCACAAGGCTTTAAGGTCGATTATCTGCTAATGGACAGTTGGTTTACCTGTGAGGCATTTATTGAGGCAGTGCTAAAAGTTAAAAACCAAGTTACCCATTTAATAGGCATGTATAAAACGCCCAAAACAAAATTTGATTATGAAAACGGACAATACACATATGGCCAAATCCGTAACCTGCTTGGAAAAGCAAAGAGGTGCAGAAAACTTGGGTTTTATTATGTCCAAGCTATTGTTGGGTACAAAGGCAAGCAAGTTAAGTTGTTTTTCAGCAAACAAGGCAAAAACGGCAAATGGAAAGTGTTCCTTACCACGGATATCAATATCAGCTTTATCAGAATGATTGAAATTTATCAGATCCGTTGGTCTATCGAAGTATTGTTCAAGGAAGCCAAACAGTTATTGGGGTTGGGAAATTGTCAATCAAACGATTTTGACGCTCAAATTGCAGATGCAACTATAACCATGATACAGCACATCTTGCTTACTTTAAGGTTCCGTTTCGACCATTACGAATCAAAAGGAGCATTGTTTAAAGAAATAAAAGATGATATAATCGAACAAAGGTTAAATGAGAGGTTATGGGGTCTTTTTATTGAATTGTTGAAATTAATTGAGATGGTTTTTGATGAAGTAGACGAAGATGTATTATTTCAACGAATAATCAGTAATGAACAGGTTTATAGCAAATTTGAAAAAATATTTGACCCATTAAACAAATTGGTAGCTGCATAAGAAAAACCAAAAATGGAAACTTTAAAAAATTGTATATCAATTATTTAAATATATAAATAGCACACATAACCAATTGGTTATGTGTATATTATTTTTAAATGCGAAACATTAGCAAATTAAAATGAAATTTCAGAAATTTATTAATAAAATTTATTTATAAAATTTATTTATTTTTGTGAGTGAGCATTCACTCTCTTTTATGAAATCAGATCTTAGTAAACGGCAATCGGAAATAATACAGGCAGCAATAAAGCTTATTGGCGAAGGAGGTATACAGGCATTAACCATTAAAAATCTGTCCGCTGAAATAGGGGTGGCAGAATCTGCAATTTATCGGCATTTTAAAAGTAAAACTGACGTTCTCAGCACCCTTCTTAAATATCTAACATCCATAATAGGTTCTCAAATCGATACTATTAACAATATGAATGTTGATCCCCTGGAAAAAATCAATACGATGATATCCGGACAGCTAAAACTCTTCGCGGAAAATCCTCCTTATGCAATTGTTATTTTATCTGATGGTTTATATAAAAATGAAAAATCATTGCGTGACAAAATTTTTGAGATTATGGAAAATGCAAGATCAACATTTATAAATATTATAGATGAAGGTAAAAGAACCGGAACAATAAGGCAAGATGTCGCCAGTGATCAGCTTGCCTTCATCATAATGGGCAGTGTCCGGCTAACTGTTACTCAGTGGAGTCTTTCAAATTTCAGCTTTGATCTGACAAAAAGAGGAGAAATATTATTCAATACGCTAAAAACACTTATAAAAGATTCTTAATCCAAATGGGATAGGAATTAATACATATTAAATTCCTGTCTTATAATTGAAGTGTATGAAAATAATGGAAATAAAAAATGTGCCGGTTAGCCCGAATCCTCATGGAATTGAAACCAGGAAGTTTCATGAAAATGAACATGTGCAGGCTGTTCATATTACCCTAAAACCAGGTGAAAAACTAAAGAAACACATAACTTCGGTTGATGTCTTCTTTTATGTGCTTGAAGGCACTGGAGTTGTTGAAATAGGGAATGAGAAGAAATTGGTTACCCGTGATACATACATTGATAGTCCGGCAAAAATTCCTCACTGCTGGTACAATGAAAGCAATGATATTTTAAAGGTGCTTGTGGTAAAAACGCCTAAACCTGTGGATAAGGCACAAATTTTATAAATACTAACCCTAAATTTAATGCATATGAAAACAAAAAAATTATGGTACGGCTTTATAGCAATTCTTGTTATTTGCTTTTCGATCCTTGGTTTTTTTGGCCATGAGATTTATAACGAAAAGCCTCCGATACCTGATAAAGTAATTACCGAAAACGGAAACGTGCTTTTTACTTCCAAAGATATAATGGATGGACAGAATGTCTGGCAGTCCATCGGAGGTCAGGAAGTAGGTACCGTTTGGGGACATGGCGCTTATGTAGCACCCGATTGGTCGGCGGACTGGTTGCATAAAGAGACTGTTTTTCTTCTGAATAAATGGGCAGAAAAAGATTTCAATACTCCTTATAATAATCTGGATGCAGAAAAACAGGCCGGTTTAAAAGTGAGACTTCAGAAAGCATTACGCACCAATACGTATAACAAACGCACTGGAGAGATAGTGGTATCTGAAGACAGAAAAGACGCTATTCTGGATAATTGTAAATATTATACCGGTCTCTTTATGAATAATCCGGCCCTTGATAAAGAAAGAACGGATTATTCCATTCCGGTGAATTCAATTAAGGATACCACCAGAATGAATGAGATGAATGCCTTTTTTTTCTGGGCTGCCTGGGCTTGTGTGACAGAAAGACCCGGTTCTGCTATTACCTATACAAATAACTGGCCTCCGGATGTGACGGTGGGCAATACTCCCTCAGCAGGAATAATGCTTTGGACCGGATTCAGCGTGATCATGCTTCTGGTCGCTATCGGTTTACTGGTATACTATAATGCACGAAATAAGTCCGATGAACTAGACCAATCCCTACTTCCTAAAAACGATCCTTTGATTGGACTTAATCCAACGGCTTCCATGAAAGCCACATTGAAATATTTCTGGATAGTCACGGCCCTCATTCTGGTTCAGGTACTGTTTGGAGTGATTACAGCGCATTATGGCGTGGAAGGAAATGGTTTTTACGGATTGAAATTAGATATTTTTATTCCTTATGCAGTCTCGCGAACCTGGCATGTACAATTAGGTATATTCTGGATTGCGACCTCATGGCTGGCAACAGGGTTGTATATAGCGCCCGCTGTTTCGGGTATTGAACCAAAATATCAGCGGCTTGGAGTTAATTTCCTGTTTATCGCATTACTGATTATTGTTGTAGGTTCATTGGCCGGTGAATGGATGGGAATTATGCAGAAACTTGGTCTGGTAAAAAATTTCTGGTTTGGGCACCAGGGATACGAATATGTTGATCTGGGAAGATTCTGGCAGCTGTTTCTCTTTGTAGGTTTAATCATCTGGTTGATACTGATGTTCCGTGCATTAATTCCTGCACTTAAGAAACCTTCGGAAAACAGGCAGTTATTAACCATGTTTATTATATCATCCATAGCCATTGCAGCGTTTTACGGCGCCGGATTGATGTGGGGACGGCAAACGCATTTATCAATAGCCGAATACTGGCGCTGGTGGGTAGTTCATCTTTGGGTGGAAGGATTTTTCGAAGTATTTGCAACTGTAATCGCAGCTTTTCTTTTTGTAAGAATGGGATTGCTGAACGTCAGGTATGCCACATTTGCCGTTCTGTTTTCAACCATAGTATACCTGAGTGGTGGAATTATCGGAACATTTCACCATCTGTATTTTGCAGGGACTCCCACAGCAGTCATCGCCCTTGGAGCTACTTTCAGCGCGCTCGAAGTAGTACCGCTCGTTTTAGTGGGATTTGAAGTATACCATAATTTACGAATCAGCAAAGCAACACAATGGGTTAAAACCTACAAATGGCCCATCTATTTTCTTATATCTGTAAGTTTTTGGAATTTGGTCGGTGCGGGCTTATTTGGATTTCTTATTAACCCGCCCATCGCGCTTTATTATATGCAGGGTCTGAATACGACTCCTGTTCACGGACATACCGCCCTTTTTGGGGTGTATGGAATGTTGGGCATCGGATTAATGTTATTTGTCCTGAAAGGACTGACTGGTAAATACGTCTGGAAAGACCGCTATATCAGTATTGCCTTCTGGTCATTGAATATTGGAATCCTATTAATGGCTGTAATCAGCCTTCTTCCCGTAGGTGTCCTTCAGACCATTGCAAGCATTAAACACGGCATGTGGTATGCACGTTCTGCTGAATTTATGCAGAGTCCCACATTGCAAAAGCTGCGCTGGCTGCGAATTATCGGGGATACAATTTTCACAATCGGAGCGCTGGCATTAGCCATGTTCGTGATTGGACTAAAAACCGGTTGGTCTGTGGTAAGCAACCGAAAAGAAAATCAATAAGCTTTGGGATTGTTCACAATTATAACGCTTAGATCCATGCCTTAGCATACATTCCCGCTTTCGCGGGAATAGTTTTCTTTTTAACTAAATTCTATAGGAAATTTCAAAACATCGATTAAATAATTGGGATACAATTATAATAATACATTAATAACATACTAAAATGAAAGCAACACAACAATTGAAAGAGGAACATGAGGGTATCAAAATAATACTTTCGGTCATGGAGAAGATCTCCGGTGAACTTGGAAAAGGGAAAGAACTGAATGCAGATCATTTTGCTAAAATCATTGAATTTTTAAAAGGGTTTGCCGATAAATGCCATCATGGCAAAGAGGAAGATATTCTATTCCCGGCCATGATAAATCAGGGAGTTCCAAAGAAAGGCGGCCCAATTGCTGTGATGCTAATGGAGCATCAGATGGGCCGGGGTTATATTAAATCGATGAGTGATGCCTTTGACGATTACAAAAGTGGAAATAAAAATGCAATCAAAGAGATTATCTCCAATATGATGAGTTACGTTAATCTTCTGCGAAGTCATATCGAAAAGGAAAATAATATTCTTTTCATGATGGCAGACAGGGTTATCAGCGAAACAGAACAATCTGCCCTGTTTGATGCATTTGAGAAACTGGAAATTGAGAAAATCGGATTAGGAAAACACGAAGAATATCATCATTTACTCAAAGAATTAAAAGATATTTACTTAACCTGATTCGAAAGTATTTTTCCTTCTCTCACTGCTTGTCGTTTGTTGTAATCCCAACTCCAAATGATGAGCAATACAAAGATATTCTTAACTTGAAAATATTACAGCATTAGAAGATAATAAGATAAGCTATTCATATTCAGGTGATATATTTTTTATAATTCCAGTGCTTATATATGTTTCTTTGTTTGTTCTACTTTCATTAATTACTGTAATTATTTCTTGGCCTCTTTTTGGACAGATTAACAACATTATGCATTCGATTGAAATGATTTTGAGTTTTTTATTGCATCCGGTCACAATTTCAATCTTATTTTCTTTTTCTTTGCTTTATCTGTTTGATTTATTTTTAAAGAACGTAAGTATATAATTTACTAACTCTACAGGCAGTCATAAAACATTGCGAGGATAAATATGAAATAAATAATGTCGAAGATTATTTACATACTATCAAATAGAAATATTATGAAAATTCAAAAAACAAAATTAGTACTTCTAGTTTTTGCAGGCTCACTCCTGTCGGGCATGAATCTTTGTGCGCAAAATCCTAATTTTTATATTTTTCTCTGTTTTGGACAGTCAAATATGGAAGGCCAGGGAACAATTGAAGCACAAGACACAACCGTAGACAGCCGTTTCCGGGTTTTTCAGGCTCTTGATTGTCCAAACCTCGGCAGGACAAAAGGAACATGGTATACAGCAGTTCCGCCTACATGCCAATGTAATTCAAAACTTTCACCCGCCGACTATTTTGGAAGAACCATGGTTGAAAACCTGCCGGACAGCATTGCGATAGGCATTATTAATGTGGCGGTTGGTGGCTGTGATATCAGACTGTTTGATAAAAATATTTATCAGGATTATGATTCTACTTATAAAGAAAGCTGGTTTACTTCCAAAGTATCAGATTATGGTGGGAATCCATACAAGTATCTTATCGATCTTGCTAAGTTGGCACAAAAAGATGGTGTTATAAAAGGGATTCTTTTGCATCAGGGCGAAACAAATACGGGTCAGACACAATGGTTATCTTATGTAAAGAAAATTTACAATGGCATGCTATCAGACCTTTCAATAAACGCAGATTCAGTGCCGCTATTAGCCGGAGAATTATTGCAGACGGAAGATAATTGCTGTGCAAGTATGAATTCCATAATCGATCGGCTTCCGGATTCCATTCCTACAGCACATGTTATTTCATCCGCCGGATGTCCTTCACAAGATAAGGCACATTTCAACTCCGAAGGTTACAGAATATTGGGAAAACGATACGCAATACAAATGCTGTCACTAATGGGATATAAGGCTGTTGATGACGAACAATAATCAACTGGCTGCACTAATCAGGAGATCATTTGGGCTGAAATCCGAAACTTGAACTCCCGGTTGTGCTACATGCAATGAAACCTCAAACTGCCGCAAACATCTGCCTGTCTGCAGATCCAGGCAGGCTTGTGCCTTTTATTTATCAGCCATTAAAAACAACATCCATTAATTATGCAACCTCAACCTCTTTATACACACAGCCCCCGGCACATTCAGCGAAAGTCCCGTAAAATCCAATGTTCCCAAATCGGGATTTATCTTAAATGCATATATAACATCGCTGTACCGGTCTGCCACAAAAAGAAGTGTATCGGCATCATCAATCAAAAAGTTCCGCGGATGATCCCCGAGTGTGGACTGAAATCCAATCAGGCTTAAGTTGCCGGTTTCACTGTTAATCCTGTATATTACCAAGCTGTTATCACCACGGTTGGAAACATACAAATGTTTTCCGTCTGCATCCGTATGAATATCTGCATTGGTATTCACCGTATCACAATCTTCGGGAATGCTGGAGATTCGTTGTATTTCGGTTAGCGCGCCTGTCAGTGTATCCATGCGGAATGCACTGGTAGTGGAACTTAATTCTTCCGCGAGAAATAAATATTTACGGTTAGGATGAATTTCCATATGCCTTGGCCCTGAGCCTGGCTCCACCTCTGTAAAAGGTGTTGCGGCAGGAGTAAGTCTTCCGCTTACAGGATTTAAATTGTATATCACGACCTTATCAATACCAAGATCGGCAACATACAGAAACTTATTGTCGGGTGAGATTTTTGAGGAATGAACATGGGGTCCCTCCTGTCTCTGCGGATTGACTCCCTTCCCTGTATCCTGCAAAAGCTGAAGCGAATCACTAACGCTTCCTTCCTCATTCACACGGTAAACCACCAGGTTACCGTCGTTATAATTGGCAACAAATGCAAAATTTCCCGTTTTATCAAAGCTCACATGGCAGGGACCTTTACCGTAAGAAGAATGTTCATTAATAAAGGTAAGCTTCCCTGTAAGCGAATCAATCCGGAATGCACTTACCTTCCCCCACCCGTTGCCATCGGAATCTGAAGACCGGCTTACTGCATACAAATATCTCCCCGATGGGTGAATTTCAAGAAAAGAAGGGCTTTCCAAAGAGGGAATGGTCTGAAGCAGGTCGAACTTCATAGAGTCTTTATGGAACTCAAAAACATACAATCCCTGGCTGTTGCGCTCGGTGAATGTACCGACATAAATGATTTCTTTTCTGTTTGCCGGTTCGGTTTGTTTACAACCAACAGCAAGCAAAACAATGATAAGGAACCGGATTATTTTTTTCATAATTGATTTTATTAAGTGTTATTTTATAGAAACCTTCTGAATCAGGGAATTCCGATAAAGTGATATGTTTCTCCTGGCTTTGCGGAAAAATCATAGGTATGAGCCTCTTTCAGGACAATGCCCTTAAGATTTGCTTCTTGTGAAATAATAGGATTCTTAACCTCAGGAGTATTAAAAAAAATGTTGGGATTTTGACTCTGAGCAACGTGTAATTCGGTATTACCCGAAGCTTTGATCTTGTTGTGTACCATCAGTCGGCAATTTCCCCCTATTTTTGATTTTATGGTAAGTTGACTGATTTTACCCTCTTTCCATTCCACATCAATTTCAAATCCTCCCCTTGCCATTAAACCTTTAACACTGCCATTCGGCCATATGTCGGGCAATGCAGGTAATATATGAATAAAACCATCATGACTCTGTACAAACATTTCTGCAATTCCTGCGGTGCAACCAAAATTCCCGTCAATCTGAAAAGGTGGATGCGCATCGAGCATGTTCGGATAGGTTCCGCCATGACCTCTTTCCTCATAAACAATATTCAACTGATCGGTAAGTAACTTATACGCATGATTGCCATCAAGCAGCCTCGCCCAGAGACATACTTTCCAACCCATCGACCATCCTGTGGATGCATCTCCGCGATAGATCAGCGAATTTCTCGCAGCTTCAAACAATTCCGGAGTTCTGAAGGGAGATATCTGGTTGCCCGGATATAATCCGTAAAGATGAGATACATGCCGGTGTTTGGATTCCGGATCATCCCAGTCGTGCATCCATTCCTGCAACTGACTGTATTTTCCAATCTGCATGGGAGCCAGTTGCGAACGCAAATAAACAAGGGTATCCGCAAATGCTTTATCTGTATCGAGAATTTTCGAAGCCTGAATAATATTCGAAAACAGGTCAAATACCAGTTGATTATCCATGGTTGCTCCCGCTGTAACCGATACACCCTTTTGATAAGAATTTTCGGGCGATATGGAAGGACATACCACCAGCCACTGGTGTTCAGGTTCCACCTGAAGCGCATCGACAAAATATTCTGCCGCTCCCTTCATTACCGGGTAATACTCTTTAAGAAATTTTGTATCGCCGGTGTAAAGGTAATGATACCAAAGATGCTGGGTGAGCCATGCCCCGCTCATCGGCCATAATCCGTAAAAAGCTTTATCCACCGGACCGGTAATCCGCCAAATGTCAGTATTATGATGAGATACCCAACCCCGTGCATGATATATTTTGCTGGCACATTCCTGTCCGGTAACCGATAAATCTTTTATCAATTCGAATAACGGTTCATGAAGCTCAGATAAGTTGGTGACTTCCGCAGGCCAGTAATTCATTTCGGTATTAATGTTCAGCGTGTATTTACAGTCCCAGGGTGGGTTTATTTTTCCGTTCCATATCCCCTGCAGGGTGGCAGGCTGGCATCCCGGTTGTGAGGATGAAATAAGCAGGTACCGTCCATACTGAAAATAAAGCGCTGCAAGCTGCGGATCGCTGCCATCTGCAAATTGAATAATTCTCGTATCGGTAGGATTTTTAACCGAATCCGTTGAACCCAAATCGAGCTTTACTCTGTTGAAATAATTTCCGTAGTAAGCAATATGATCGTTTAAAAGAGAATTATAATTTTTCTCCATTCCTTTTTGAAGATAGGTATCCGCTTTACGTTCTGCATTTCCGCTTATGTCATGATAATTCATAAAGCCTGATGCCATAGATAGGTATACTGTCAAGGTGTCGGCATTTTTAACGGAAATCGTTGTATCATGAGCTTGAATGTTTCCTCCCCGAATTACAGGTTTCACATCTGCACAGAACCTGACCTTTCCTTCAATCCCTTCATGATCTCCGGTAATACCTGACAACCGGATCATCCCGCTTTCAATTTTAAAGGTATGATTCTGGGGACTTCCTATGGATACATCACAGGTAATTTTACCCGGCTTATCTGCCGTTAACCTGATTACAATTACCTGATCTGCAAAAGAAGTAAAATATTCCCGCTTGAATTTAACTCCATCCTTCAAATAATTCACAGTGGAAACAGCATGTTGAATATCCAGTTCCCGATGATATGCTTCAGCTTTTGCATGGCCGGGAAAATAGATATAAAGATCTCCGACAGGCTGGTAAGGCATTCCCTTCTGAACCGAATAAATTTTATCATTTGCTATTTCCTGTGCCTCCTGGTATTTGCCTTCAAAAATCAGTTTTCTGATTACAGAAATATATTGACTACATTCCGGATTAACATTGCTGTGCGGAGCGCCCGCCCAAACTGTTTCTTCATTCAATTGGAGCCTCTCCTGTTCAGGGGTACCAAAAATCATGGCCCCGATTCTTCCATTTCCTATCGGAAGAGCTTCGTTCCATGTTGAAGCAGGTTTATCATACCGGAGTTTCAAATTATTTTGTTCAGGTTGAGTCCTGCAATTTTGGATCATTGCCAAGATCAGAAAACAAACCGAAACAATTCTAACATTCATTTTTACTGTTCGCATATAAATCGTTGCATTTTAATGTTTTTAATTTAATTCAATAAAGATAGAAGGATTACTAAAAAAATAAAAACGGAAATGCAACCTGTACGTCCTTTTTTTCATCTGATTTGGAAAATTAATCCTATGAAAAACTTACTTCCCATGTTATTTTTTCCCCTGCTAATTATGAGTTGCGAAAAAAACGATTCTGAACCGTAAAAGATTGAAGATTAACTGAACGACAAAGTAATTTTTGAAATTACCACCAATCCTGCCGTACCAAAAATATTTTTCCTTTGGGAATTATAGATTATAATGCCCCACCCTACATGTGCAGTATTCCGTATATCTGCCAATTGTCATGTACAGATGGGACAAATGTTCTTTCCTTTAAGAATCTTCATGGCATTGGAAATATTGCTTTAGATAATGCCTGCAATTTATATGCATGCTGCCGAAACAGCCTGATAAAATTCACCCCTCCATATGACAGTATATCTATTAAAACAATATCATCGGGATTTTCTTCAGTCGCTGCAGATAGTAACGGTATAGTATAGAGTAACCATATCTGAAGCGATCGGTTATATTTATGATTTTGCTCCTGATGATACCGGAAATATTTGGCTCTGAACAATATATGGCGTAAAGAAGATGAGTATTCAATTGATTCATATACACTAGGCGAAATCAACCAGTTAAAATATTCTTCTCTTAATCATGATTATTTAATTTTCGTCCTTTTTATTCACAAATTATTAACCCTTAATATCAGGTAAATTTGAAAAATCTGCCTGAAAATAAATTTCAACTTTTATGCTTATTATATGTTTACTATATAGGCATGTAGAAATCAAAAAAATAAAAGTTGATGCAGATAAAACTTAAGGAATTGAAATTCCAGGCAAACCTGATTTATGTCACTTTGTTAAAAAAATAACGAAAAATTAGAACATTTTTTGAAGAAAATTGTATAATATTGTATCCTATCATTATGATAGGTTTAGTAGTTTAGATAGTTTTAATAGTTTAAACAAATAAAAAATAGAAATAACCATGAAAAAAGGACTCATATTATTTATTACCAGCACATTTGTCCTGTTATCATTCAATGTGTTATCTCAGGAGAGTTTCAAACTTGTTCCGGAAAGCAGTTCCATGAAAATTTCAGGCACATCAACATTACATGATTGGGAGATGAAGGTGGAAAATTTCAAATGTGATATTTCCGCCGAAATTGCAAATCCATCCATAACCATTGATCGGGCAAACTTTACAGGAATTTCAACAAGTGTTGTCTCCCACAATTCCATCATGGACAATAAAGCTCAGGATGCTTTAAAGGCTGACAAATACCCGGAAATTAAGTTTAGACTTATGAATCAGGTCAAATTACCCTCGAAAGGAAACACATTTAACGGTACAGCAACCGGAGAACTTTTAATTGCCGGTAAATCAAGGACCATCAATCTTCCTTTCACAGGAAAATTATTGGCTGATAATTCAATTGAAATTATTGGTTCCAAGCAAATTGATATGACAGAATTTGGCATCCAGCCTCCAACTGCAATGTTTGGGACTTTAAAGACGGGGAATGACGTCACTATATCGTTTACAATAAATCTCAAGCAGCAACAAGCCTATTCAAGTAATATTCAGTAATATAAAATTTAAAATTTAAATTATGAAAAAAGTATTTATACTTACGGTTTTCCTGATAATAGCTATAATGGGGTATAGTCAGAATTTTGAAGAACCCCAGTTGACAGGTGATGAATTTCAAAAAGTTAATGCCAGGGTGGGAGGAGATTTTGCTCTACAGTATCAAATACTGAATCAACACGCTGACAGCGCTTTGGTTCCTTTAGGTTCAGGCTTTAATCTTCCTACGGCGAATTTAAATCTGGATGTCAATTTGGCTCCGGGAGTTAAACTTAATCTGGTTACCTATTTATCGTCACGACATCATGATGATACATGGGTAAAAGGCGGCGCATTGATTTTTGACAAATTACCCTTTATTAATTCCCCAACCATTGATAAAATTATGGATTATCTGACAATTACCGTTGGAGATATGGAACTGAATTATGGAGATGCACATTTCAGACGCACCGATAATGGCAATGCGGCAAGAAATCCATTCGTTGGAAATTATGTAATGGATGCCTTTACCACTGCACCGGCAATGGAAGTTTTGTTTCGGAAAAACGGAATTATCGCTATGGGAGCTGTAACAACAGGTAGCCTAAAACAGGATCTTGTTAAACTTAGCGGCACTAAATATACCACTTACGATGCCAGTAAGGAACTTGGGGTATACGGGAAAATTGGTTTTGATAAACAATTACAGGAGGATGTACGGTTAAGATTAACGGTTTCAGGTTATCATACCCCAAAGAAGAATCATAACAATTCGCTATATGGTGGCGACAGAACCGGTTCAAGGTATTACCTGGTAATGAAAAGACAGACTTTTACGGCAGCCGATGTTGATATTGCAAGTAATCATACAACCGGCAGATTTTATCCCGGAACGTCAAACAAAGATAATTCACTTATGGTTAACCTGTTTGGACAGGCTAAAGGATTTGAACTCTTTAGCACATACGAAATGGCAAAAGGACTTTACGCCTCAGGTAAAGAATTTAATTTCAACCAGTTTGCAGTTGAAGGATTGTATCGGTTTGGCGGAACCAGACAATTCTATGGCGGCCTGAGATACAACCATGTAAAAGGTGATACCGATACATCTGCACCCGGAGATCAGGCTGTAAACAGAATTCAGGTTGCTGCTGGCTGGCATTTGCTGGAATCTACTGTACTTAAAGTTGAATATGTAAAACAAGATTATAAAGACTTTATTGATTTATATGGCTCAGATGCAGGCTTCAATGGTGTAATGATTGAAGCAGCCGTATCTTTTTAGAACTAAACATAAAGTCAGGGCTTGGTCCAATTCGGCCCTGACTTTACCATACTAAAACATGAATTGGAAAAACAAGCAACAATGAAAACCTTCAGAATTATTGGCGGATTTCTTCTGATTGTATCCTTGGGTTCGATGATGGCACACTCTCAAGACAGGGTAGTATCAATCAAACCGGAAAGTGTTTGCAGCAATTATATCAACATTTCAGGAAAAAGTAATATCAATCACTTTGAATTCAACATGAATTTTCCATCGCATGAAATCTTTTTTGTCAATAATTCGTTTCTCACTGAATCTCCGAATGATAAAATCTACAATATTTCTATTCCTGTAAATAACTTTGAAGCAAGCAATAATCTTATCTTCCAGGATTTTCTCACATTACTTAAGGCTAAGAAATATCCAAAAATTATTATTGGCATTGGTTCCGACCAGTTGAAAAATTTTCTGACTAGTGAATCCTATACGGATGAACCTATAAAAATTACGATTGCAGGAGTTACCAAAGAATATAATGTATTCTGCATTGTGAATTCATGTTCTGATAATTTAATTTATGTCAGTGGATATAGAAATATCAAGCTGACTGACTTTAATTTAGATCCTCCAAAAAAATTTCAGGGACTGGTTAAAGTAAAAGATGAAGTAATGATTAATTTTGGATTTGTATTTTCGTATAAAGATTAGTCAAATAAAGTTAAACATTGAAATTCAGTACTAAAACGAGATATGGAATCAGGGCAATGGTTGAAATTGCCTCCAAGGATTCAGAAATTGGAATTTTTCAGAAGGAGATTGCTGAAAATCAACAGATATCTAATAAGTATCTGGATCATATCATTCATGCACTTAAAGTCTCAGAGCTAATTTATAAAAAGGATAAAAAGGGAGGTTATATTCTTAGCCGGAAACCCGAAAAAATCACTTTGTACGATATTAATAATGCATTTGAACCTGGTATTTGTGTAATAGAATGTCTGAATAAGTCCAACAACTGTTCAAGAGAAAATGGTTGTACCTCCAGAGGATTTTGGAGTAATCTTAACAACCTCATTATTGATTATTTCAAAGGGGTAACCCTGAAAGATTTGGTTGAAAAAAAGATTAAAATTGATGATTAGAATTTGGTTGATAAAATTTCTGTCAGCAATTAAAATCAGTTATCTTTTGTTCATTGATCCGAAACCGGCCAGTTAATTGCTGTTTGTGTATTGTTAAGCAAGATCATTCGAATTACCAATTTAGAAAATACCTTAAGCAGCATATTCAGGTAATACATTTTAAAAATATTATTCAAGAGATTGTATGATCTACATACAAACTCATGAATTGTCTACTCATCTGCCTTGTATTTAATTTCCTGCGTTAAACGGATATCATCAGATGAGGCGCCTATCATAATTTTAAATGCTCCCGGCTCCATCTGCCATGAATGTATTTGATCGTTCCAGAACGAAAAATCCTGTTTGTGGAGCAACATGATAATTTCAATGTTTTCTTCGGGATTGAGATAAACTTTCCTGAATCCCTTCAATTCCTTTACAGGCCGGGAAACAGAAGACTCCATATCTCCAACATACAGTTGTGCCGTTTCATAACCGCTAACCTCTCCGGTATTTTTTACCATGAATTGCACAATGATATCACCTGCTTCATCAATCCCCCGATCCTGAATCTTAAGGCTGCTGTATTCAAACGATGTATAGGATAAACCGAATCCAAATGGATATAAAGGTTTTATATTTTTTGAATCGTACCATCTGTATCCCACAAAAACTCCTTCGTCATAATCAATATTATTGATCGGAATGGTCATATCGACATCCTGCTTCCAGTCGGTATAAAAAGTATCACCCTCCGGTATATATGGATATCCGGGTGAATCCTCAAATTTCTTTTCAATGGTTACCGGAAGTTTGCCGGATGGATTAACCTTACCAGCAATAATCTCAGCCAGCGCATTATTTCCGGTCTGTCCGGGATACCAAGCATACAATATTGCAGCAACTTTATCATTCCAACGAGTCATTTGAATTCCTCCACCGCTGTTTACAATAATTACCAGATTTGGATTCAGGGATGCAATCCTGACAATCATTGAATCAGTTGCAGGAGGCAGATTAAAGGGCCTGTCCCATCCTTCGCTGTCATCTGTTCCAATACTTAATAATATCACATCTGCCTGCTTAAACTGGTCAGCAGATGGTTTAGCTACGCATGTCAGCTGATTACCAAACTCCTGTAATAATGCTGCATGCAAGGTTATGGTATGATAACCTTCAACATAGGCCGATCCATCTCCTTTGGCCAGTTTTTCTGCAAATTTTCCTGTTAACAGAATTTTTTTATTCCCTTCTTTTGCAATAGGCAAAATATTATTTTCATTTCTTAACAATACAATACTCTCGCGTGCAGTTTGAAGGGCTGCTTTTTCATGTTGTCCAAAATTTCTAAGATAATTTGTATCCTTAACAGGTCTGTCCATCAATCCCATCGAAATAAAAGTGGTTAGTATATCTTTTGTCATCTTTCGGATATCTGTTCCTGTGATTTTACCTTCATTCAGTAATTTTTTTGCGTTGGCTCTGATATACATTGATTTAAATTCATCAGAATTAAAAACATCTTTTCCAGGGTGCCCGGGCATATCGAGGTCAAGGCCGGCTTTAACCGCTTTTGCCGGATCCCATACCGACCACCAGTCAGACATCACCAGCCATTTGAATTTCAAATCATCGCGTAATAATTTACCGATTACATAGTTGCTCTGCCCTGCCCATTCACCATTTACCTGATTATAGGAGGTCATAACCGCCATTGCTCCGGCATCAACTCCCGCTTTAAATGCAGGCAGGTAGATTTCGTGCAGGGTTCTTTCATCAACAATGGAATTGCTTCTTCTTCTGTGATAATCTGTATTGTTACAAATAAAATGTTTCAGCGTAGCAATGGTTCCTGTACTTTGAACTCCAACAACATAATTCTCAATCATTCTTGAAGCAAGAAAGGGATCTTCGCCAAAATATTCAAAATTTCGTCCGTTCTGGGAAATTCTGTAAATATTCATTCCCGGCCCTAACAACACAGCAATACCGCCTGCACGGCACTCCTCGCCAATACTTTGTGCGTATTCTCCGGCGAGGTCAACATTCCATGTAGCGGCAAGGGCCAGCGGGCAGGGAAATGCAGTGGAACTATCAAGCTGATTTTTTAAGTCCTTTCTCAAATGAACTCCCTGTGTGGCATCGGAAAAATAAAATGATGGAATACCAAATTGTTTATATCCCTGTGTATAAAACATATCATGTCCGCCAATCAGCTCTATTTCTTCGTCCAGGGAAAGTTTTTCCAGGATGCTGTCGGCACGTATTCCTGCCCCGAGATAGTCTACCGGAGGAACAAAAGATTTAAATTCATAGATATCACTTATAGATGGTGGTTTGCATGAATAAGTAAACAGTATCACAGAAATAATTAATAAATACCTGGTTTTTTTCATAGAGGCAGTTTTGAACAAAAATATTTAGAAAATATTTGATTCCGGCTATTTTGAAATACTATTTTTTTATGAGTTTGACCTTGGAAACAGGCTCCCCGTTTTTACTTAACACAAGGATGTACATGCCTTGAGGAAGGTTTGCCAAGCCGTCTAACCTGTATCCTGATGTTGAAGAATCAAGCCCTGCATTGAAATGATGTACTATCCCGGTTTTTCTTCCAAATATATCAACCAGTTCAATGGTAAAAACATTTACATCAGGTTTCTTGAAATCCACAACCAGAAAGTCATTAAACGGGTTAGGATAAACCTGCATAAATTCATTCAATGAATAATTCTCATCATTAAAGCTATAATGCGGCAGAGGATAATACAAGCTTCTAAGTGCAAAATCAATCCAACTCACCCTCGATACCATGAAGTTTTTCATACTCTGGATTTCAAGATCGTAATTAGTTACATGGTCATTATTTGTGAGAGGATATTGAATGATAGGCCATACGTTGTAATTTCTTATTCTGGCATCCTGTATTTCATTTGCCAGTGAGTCGATAAAATTATTCAGGGAATCATTGCTCAGGATCCCTAATCTTAAACTATTCCATCTTTCCTTAAACTTACGTGCAAAGGAGGTGTCGCGCATCACTTTGGTTATGCCAAGACGCGTATTAATTTCAAACTGCCAACCATTTGTATATTGCGCATTCTGCCAGGTAACGTTCCCCAGTGAAAAATCAAAATCCCACAACGGTCCGTAATTAATTCTTCCATCCCTGGTTATTTTATCTTTGTGCATATAAGTACTGAAAAGATATGCATCGCAATTTCGAAATGCTTCATTAATGATAACATAATCAATTAATGACTGATCATTTATATAATTTTTATATCCTGAAACCTCGTCCAGAAATTCAGGTTTATCAAGCACAGCATAGAAATCGTTAAAAAATCCGTTAATATAAGTCCACTGTATCGGTACTATGACGCTACTCCTGGGATATACGGGGATTAATCCGGAGGCATCTTTATCATATTTTACAATATAACCCCCTGTTAATTCTGTACCCGAAATATCTTCCGGCCGTAATTTGGCAATATCTACCCTTGCCGAATCGCGTTTGATTTTTTCGGTTAGTACATATAATCCTAAGAATTCCCCATTAATAATTAATTCACAAAAACGTGTCCGGGGTTCATAATATCCTAATTTTTCTCCCAACCTGTATGCCAATGCATTTCGAAACAAACTTTTATCCCCAAATGGACCTGAAAGAACCCAGTCATTTTCAGGGGGCATTCCTAACAGGGAGACATTCAGATTTTCTCCCAACGAATTCTGAGTTTCTATGTTGTAAGACTTTTTTGGCCAGTGCAATGAAGTTTTTCCCCTTAGCTCAATCGAGATTCTTCCGTTATAATCGGTTGGATTATCCGCAGGTTTATTAAACATTCCCTCCGGTTGGTTTATGATAGACATATGAGCTATATACTTAGCGGAAGAGGATGCAATTCCATATTCATCCGTTTGAATTGAGATTATCGGAAATCGGGTGGAATCGAGAGGTACCTGTCGAATAAAACGCAAATAATCCTGGTAGATAAAATATTCATTCAGGTTTGAAAAGAAGAGCAAAGAACTGTTAAAGGACAAATCAGATCCATTTATGCTGTCATTATGTACCTGAATCGCCAGGATATTCTCTCCAAAAACTCCGGCAGCAGCAATAACAGAATTATCGATGTATCTTCCGTTCACAGGTCTGAAGAAATTACGGTATACCTGCGCTTCGTGAGATCTGTCGGCTAATCGGTTATAAGGAATAGATTCTCCCGGCTTGCCAAGGTTTGAACGAGCAATTTCTACTCCATTTAAATAGGCTACATATCCATCGTCAAAGTCAGCCATAAAATTCAGATACTGATAGAACTGGTCCATAGAGAATTTAATCCGGATGTAAAGGGATATGCAGGTATCCACAAGTGTACTGTCATCCCCATCGCCATATCCAATGCTTTTTCGTCCGATTAACCAGGTAGTATCGACAAAGTCTGGCTTATTCCAGTTTGAATCCGGTTCTGAAGTACCAACAAGATACTTGTATTCACCATTATCCCTGAATAAATACGAAACATCATTTCCAAACTGGGCAAATGAATTCTGTAGAAAAAAACACAGAAGAAAAAGTTGAAATACCGTATGTAATTTAGTCATTAGAATATTTTCTTAACCGACTATCAGTTATTCTTTTCCGACATTACCTGTTTGAAAAAAATACCCTGCTCCGTGGGTTTATAATTATCCCACGACTCAAACATCTGAGGAAACCAGTCGGGATCGAAAACCCATGCCAGCCATCCAATTCCCTTATCTTCGAGGAATTTTAGAATAGCCTGACCATATTCACCATTTTCAGCCATTGAATAATTGCCAAGTACAAATCCGATTTCGGTTGCCAGCAAAGGATACGTTTCTGCTGCAAAACCAAAATTTTCTTCCCATTTTGGTTCCCAGGGTTGTGTTCGTTTGTTTGGATAAGGATGGACCACGTAACCAATATTATCGGCTTCAATCGGATCGAGCCGAAGTGGAGATAAATCGTATGCCCAGTCAAATCCGGCAACCAGGGGTATCGTTTCAGTATCATAGGCACGTATCAGATGTATTAAATCTTCGTTGAAGTTTTTCCACTCTTCCCAGGAAATTCTGCCAAGTTTCCCGAAATATGTGGTAGGTTCATTGAACAACTCATAAAATGCCACTGTATTGTTGCCGCTAAAATGGCTGGCAATAGTCCGCCAGAACTCAAATGTTTCATATTTTGAAGTGATGTACATGGAATCCTGAAACAGTCCCGTTTTTATATTCCCGATAGAATGCCAGTCGATAATGATATACATTCCTAGATCCGTGCACCACTCCGCAGCACTATCAAGCAATCTGAGATATTCGGGAGGAGTCATTTCACGCCAGGATGCCGGATGTATTGGAATCCGAATGATTTTGGCTCCCCATTCCTTTGCTTTTTTAAAGTATTCGATTTGCCAGTGACCCTCCTTATAAATTTTATCCGGATCGGAGATCGACATTCCTCTGAAAAGAATCGGATTTCCATCTGCATCGGTGAATTTGTTGCCTTTCACCATTATAAGCGGCAAGCTATTTATAATGCTATCCGCTTTTTCACTAATAATTCTATCCTTGCCCAATGTATGAAAGCTTACAGAAGGGTGATCTGCAATTATCTGTTGAAATGATGCAACTATAAAAAATAAAAATATTCCGATCATTCTCACTGTAACTCTCTTGATTTCCGTCATTGCATTTTGTTTTACTCTTTTGTAATCTGTCATATCCTGTTATTTATAAAATTCCGCTACCCTGTATCTATATAATCAGTTAATTAAACCGGTTATATTCAGATACGCATTTTTTTAGTTTTTTTGTTTTTTAAGTATATTCATTATCTGAAGATTGTTATTGATAAGATCTATCCGTGTTTTAACCGATTTACCACTGAATAATTTATCTTCAGGTGTATTTATTACATAATCCAATAATCTGTCGATGGTTGAAGTGGCAACATGCATACGCGTATCGGAAGAAGCATAATAAATGAAAACCTCATTTTTTTCATTGCATATCCAACCGTTACAAAACAATACATTTGAAACATCCCCCACTCTTTCTTCGTTTTCAGGAGCCATAAAATAACCTCCCGGCCGGTAAATTACTTTTGATGGATCTTTTAAATCGGTCATAAACATATATAATACATATCTGAAACCTGCTGCACAACTTCTTACTCCATGAGCCAGATGCAGCCAGCCTCTGGTTGTTTTAATAGGTGCAGGTCCCTGACCGTTTTTAAGCTCTTTTATGGTATGGTAAAGTTTTTCATCGATAATCTTTTCCTTCTTAATTACGGCATTATCCATTGAATCTATCAATGTCCATCCGATGCCTCCTCCTTTGCCGGTTTGGATAAATCCATCCTGGGGGCGGGTATAAAGAGCATATTTACCCTTTACAAATTCAGGATGAAGGACCACATTCCTCTGTTGGCTTTTGGTTTTAATATCAGGGAGTCTTTCCCAGTTTTTTAAATCAATGGTTCTTACAACTCCTGCGGCAGCAATTGCAGCCGACGTATCACCTTCGGGAGCATCTTTGTCTTTACGTTCCGTACAGAATATTCCATAAATCCAGCCGTCCTCGTGTCTGGTTAACCGCATATCATATACATTAACATCAGGTTCGTTAGTTTCGGGCAAAATAACCGGTTTTTCCCAAAAGATCCAATTATTAATTCCATCGGAACTTTCGGCAACCGCAAAAAATGACTTTCTGTCCCATCCTTCTACCCTTACTACCATAAAGTATTTTTTATCCAGCAAAATAGCGCCTGCATTGAAAGTTGCGTTAATGCCAAGACGTTGTTGCAAATAGGGATTGGTTTCATAATTCAGGTCATACTTCCAATTAACCGGTATATGGCTGGCAGTTAAAACCGGATACCGGTAACGATAATAAAGTCCGTTATATCCTTTTTTAATTTTTGAATTTTCCCGGTTAATCAGCTTATGATACTCTTTTATTAACCTATCATATCGTTTATTAAACGTTCTGACTGAAATCATAATTAGTTAATGCTTTTAATTAATTCAAGTCTTTTCATTCTCGTCAATACCTCAATACATGCCCTTGAATTATGATAGGGACACTTCCAGAAACCGGCTTTTACTTCCTTATATGGCAAACCATTTCTGTCGACTCTCCAAAACCACTCTCCATTTTTATGATCGATAATATACTGATTGATAAATTTCCATGAATTATCAAATATTTCCAGAAATCGTCGATCTCCCGACAATTCATATGCATTTAAAAATCCAATCAGCGCTTCAGCCTGGGGCCACCAATGCTTGTCGGTATCCAGGTGATGTGTGTCCTGGTTGAATTCATTCATAAGCCCCCCATCGATATCAACACCTTCGATGCTCGCTTCTGCAATTTTGAGTGATAGCCCGGCGATTTCTTTTTTTAAGCCGGAGTCATTGAGGATTTCTGCAGCCTCAAAGAGCAACCACGAAGTTTCGATATCGTGTCCGTAAGAAATCTTTTTTGATTGAACTTCCCATTTTTCATTAAAAAACAGATCTAAATGAAAAGTTTTTTTATTCACAATGTGATCTGTGAAAATCCGGATAAGTCCGATAAGTTTTTGGCGCAGCTTATCATCCCTCCAAATTTTATATAGGTTGGTATAAGCCTCAAGAATATGCAAATGTGTATTCATGGTTTTAATAGCATTTTCATCCTTTTCACTTAACCTGAAATCATCAAGTGATGACCAGTCTTCACCAAACGCCTCAATATATCCCTTATCTATTGGATCATAGCTGAATTTTTCAATCAACTTAAAAATATCCTGAGCATCCTTCAACACAGAATTATCGTTCGAAATTTGATAATATTCTGAAAGCGCATACATGGCAAAAGCCTGCGCATATATTTGCTTTCTTTTGTTTACAGGATTTCCTTTATAATCAAGATTCCAGTAAAAACCTCCATATAGTATATCAAAGAAGTTATTTTTTATATAAATAAATGCGCTTTCCGCTATTTCTTTTAGCTTATCTCTTTTATAAAATTTATAAGCAGCCGAGAATGTCCATAGTATTCGAGTGTTAAGAATAATTCCCTTATCTGCATTAAAATCAGGTAAATTATAAAAATCTATTAAACCAACAAATCCATTATTTTTAGAGTCGACTGATAACAATTCCCAGTAATCGAGTATATTTTCAAGTTCAGCGAATATTTCATTATATAACCTATCTGGCTTCATTTCCTGCAATTTGCTTTTTCTCCTTTTTTTTATGTAGTGAGATTATATTGAGGTCATCATGGTATTTTGAATCCATATATTTTATCTCGCTTTTAATCTTCGATTCTTCCTTTCCATTCCAGTCCCAACCCATTGCTCCCGCATATCCTGATTTATACAAGTGTACATAATTACTAAAAGCGCCGCAATTTTTACACTCCGGAAAAAATTCTGCCAGCACAATCGGCTTGTCCCACTTAAAATAACTGCATGGATGGTTAAACGGAGAATCACTCAGCCAGTCATAATGATGTACGCAATAGAAATCAAGAATTCCTTTCGGATCGCCACCTGCAGCAATCAGTCTTTCATCGCTATAGAAATTTGTATAACCTTCAACATCAGTGGCAGAAATAAGCGACCATGCTCCATTTGTCACCTGTAATTCAGGCTTTATCTGATGAATGGCAGCTGCACACCGGTTAATCATTTTTTGCACGTTGAGAATTGAGACATGCTCTGTGAAAGCCCACCCTCCGGATGATACGTCGCTGCACATGCCTTCCGGTTCATTGAATATTTCCCATGCAATAATTCCCGGATGGTCCTTTAAAGCAACAATCAACGGCACAAGTGCATTTTTAATATAGGATTCCATTATTGTGTCATTCGTAAGTATTCCTCTGTTTCTTCTAATCACCAGCGAATCGTTATTCTTTCTTAACATGTCAAATGACCACAGGCATAAGATCAATCCAATATTATTTTCATAAGCCAGATTAAGAATCTTGGTTAAGTCCCGGATACTCCCTTTACCGGGACCTGTAACATCAAGACCTGAAAATTCCGGGGTGACAGCGCCATTGGCATGAATCCAAAGCCGCATGCTGTTGGCGCCGATACTATGGGCTTCGCGAAATATCTTTGCAAAAGCATTAAAATTTGTTTTTCCAGGTCCGATATCAGCCCCAAAATCAACCCATGCAATATTAGAACCGTTTAAAAAGATTTTTTGCTGATTATAATCGATTCTGTTATCCTGATTTTTCACGATAAAGCAGTTGATAACAAAAAGCATTATGACCAATATGCAGGTTCTTCTTGTGGGATATTTAAGTTGGATTTTCATTTATTCAAAAGTCTTCAAAATGTTTGCATGCTTTTTAATCAGGTTCAGGGTTGAAGTATCAACATCAAAAATTGAATTCAAACCCTGGGGTTCCTGCGGAGGATCGCCTGTATATGAAGAACCCGGAGTCCATATTCCGCTAATATTTTCAGCTCTGCCTTCTCCTCCCCATGTCCAGATATTTGTTCCCGCAATTGGTTTTCCTGATTGAATATCATTTTCTACCATATCATAGATTATTTCCAGAAATGTATCTCTTGCCGCTACGGAAGTCCCGGGCCGATATTTTTCATTATCCCTTCCTATTCCGAATTCTTCCAATACTGTTGGTTTTTGAATGAGTTTGGCA
This sequence comes from uncultured Bacteroidales bacterium, assembly GCA_963781805.1. GTDB lineage: Bacteria > Bacteroidota > Bacteroidia > Bacteroidales > UBA10428 > JAFGPL01. The sequence goes on along the minus strand of CAWAHF010000004.1, from coordinate 5,539,888 downwards.
TATGTTACATGCCGATGGTAATAATCGGCTGCATTTTTTAAAACCAGGGGAAGTGTTTTTTCCTGTTGATCTGCTTTAAACCACCCCCAGTTTTTTGGCCATAAATGAAAGGTTATGTAGTCGACTGACGGAAAAAGATGAGAATGAAAATAAATGGCACTGTCACCCAGACTACCCACTAAACCTTCGCTTCCGATAGTTACCAATTGAAAAGGAGCTAGCTTGTGAATGTATTTGGCGGTTAAATCAATCCATCGATAATAATTCTTCAAAAGCTCTGAATTTTTCAGACTTTGCGGGTGTGGTCTTGGCTCGTTAGCAAGCTCCCAGGCCATAATTACCGGATCGTTGTAATAAAGTTTATTGTTTATTGTATTTTTTCGATTGATTACATAGTTGAGGTACTGGTCATAGAGCTCTTTAGCACGACGGTTATAATAAAATCCTGCAGAATACGTCATAAATCCATGCCAGTTACCGGACACATCAGGATCGATGATGGAATCGTTTGTTGCCCAGTTCAGGTATTGAGCCATTCCTCCGGACCATTGCCAATAATTATTCATAACCATTATGGCTTTCATATTGTGTTTACCCATTTCATTGAGTAAAAAATCCAAACCTCCAAGAAGTGTATCATTGTAATTACCAGGTTTATTTTGGAAGGCAGGGCTTAGAGACATTTTTAAGACCGATTCTTCGGATGATGCCATAATACGCAAATTATTTACCCCATACGAACTCAATAAATCAAGTTCACGAACAAGCCTCTCCTTTCCTCCATCGGTTAAATCTGCTCCCAAATAGGCCGCCTGCCAGAAATTTACTCCGTTTATGAGATACCTTTTGTTGGCAAGTTTAAAATTTGCTCCTTCAACACTGACAAAATCCTGTCTTTTACCAGAATGAAAACATCCGGATAAACAGAATATCAAGATAATAGCTTTTAATTTCAAAAACTCCAGTGTTTTCATTCCCGGGTAATCAGACTTATTGGTTTTCGTTTAAGAGTATTTCCACACCTGTGAATCACAAAATTATTCTATGCCTTTAGCCTACTCTATCAAATATGTAACAGAAGGTGACAATTATGTAAGCAGAATGCTTAAATTTGTCATATTTTCTTTCAATTTTGTAGCTAAATAGTCAGACATACTATTTGCTCAATTTGAACGTATTCTTAATACTGTTACAATTTCAATCTTTGCCAATGTATGGTTAAGAAGATTTCTATTACATTATTATTTTTCATTCTTTTCCTTCAGGTTAATGGAAAGAATTTACGTTTCCATCATATTACGCTCGAAGACGGTATTAGTAACAGCCATATATTTTGCATTACCCAGGATTCAAAGGGCTTTATCTGGATTGGCACGCAAGACGGATTAAACCGGTACGACGGGTATACGTTTAAACATTATTTCAGCAAACCGAACGATCCAACTTCCATAAACGATAATACCGTTTTTTCGCTGTTTGCCGAAAGCGATACAGTAATCTGGGTGGGAACTTTTATGGGTTTAAATAAATTCAATCCCACAACGGGTAAATTTAAAACCGTCACATTAGGTATTTACGGCACACCCAAATCTGTTAGCCCGATAAAGCATATTCTGAAAGATGATGAAGGTTATTTATGGCTGGCAACCACAGGTCAGGGTATAGTAAGATATAATCCTTCTAGCGGCGATTATAAAGAATTTCCCGCGGGCAGAAGCAGACTTAGGCCCGAACTCAATAGGTATTACGTATTATGGCAGGCACCTGAAAACAAACTTTGGGCAGGTACCGACGGCGCCGGTGTGATTATTTTGGATCAAAAAACAGGTAGTTTCACGGAACTTAAAGAGCCCGGCAATGCACAAGCTTTGCATGGAAACGAAAATGTATTTTTCATTTATCACGAATCTGATAAGTTTGTCTGGATTGGAACGCGGGAAAGAGGTTTGTTCAGATATAACCTGGAAACAAATGAATTCAGGAACTTCACACATAATCCTTTGATATCAACTACCATCGGTGGAAATGAAGTATATGCAGTACTTAAAGACAGTTATGGAAATTTGTGGTTTGGAGTAAATGACGGGGGACTGAACCTTTACCATCCTGAAACCGGAGAATTCGAAAGAATAGTGCATGAAGAGAGAAACCGGTATGGTTTATTAAATAATAAAATCAGGTATCTCTTTGAAGATAATCACCAGAATATTTGGATATTATCTTTCCAGAAAGGATTTAATATTATGCATCCCCACTATTCATTTTTTAATTATTATGATGTTTCGGATAACTCGTTATACAAATATGAATCTACCACTGTATTATCGATTCTTATGGATAATAAAAAAAATCTCTGGGTAGGTACCGATGGCGGTGGATTGAAATATATTAACAGAATAACCAACCAGGTAAAAACATATCTTCCGGACAAAAATGTTTCAACTAAAAACAGCCTTCCGGACAAAGTTGTTTTGTCGATAATGCAGGATGGCGAAGGTAATTTATGGCTTGGTACATTTATGGGAGGACTGGTAAAATTCAACCCCGGCACTAATAGCTGGAAAGTATTTCAACCAAATGCCAATCATCCGGGTAGTATTTCCAGCATTTATATTACCGATATACTTGAAGACAGAAAGGGCGATATCTGGGTGGCTACCAATGGTGGCGGTGTAAATCTGTTAAAGAAAAACGCAACAAAATTTATATGTTTTAATGAACATTCACAGGATATTGGTGCAGCAATAGTTAACGACTGGGTAAACTGTCTGTACGAAGACAGTAAGGGCCGGATTTGGATTGGTACATACCTGGGCTTCACTATACTTGATCTTGACCATAATTTTGTCAGGCATTACCAAAGAAGTGCACTGAATTCGGATGAAATCAGTCACAATACCATCTATTCCATTTTAGAGGACAGCAAAGGCCGGATGTGGATTGGAACTCAAAACGGATTAAATCTTTTTAACGAATCAGATAATACATTTAAAATATTTACCATAGATGACGGATTGCCAAACAATGTAATTAACGGTATCGTTGAAGATACCCAGGGAAATTTGTGGATAAGCACCAACAAGGGAATATCACGCTTCAATTTTGAACATCTGAGTTTTAAGAACTTTTATGTTGAAGATGGGTTGCAAAGCAATGAATTTTTCAGGGGTTCATTCTATAAAGGTTTTAATAATGAAGTTTTTTTTGGAGGTATAAATGGGTTGAATTCTTTTTTTCCATCTGATTTGGAAAACAACAGCGATTTTCCGAAAGTAATTATAACCGACCTTAAAATATTTAATGAAGATATTCCCGTAGGATATAAGGTAAATGGTAAGGTAATTTTACCCAAAAGCATTTCATATCTTGATACATTGATTTTGCCTTATACCCAGAAAAGCTTCTCCTTTGAATTTTCATCATTGAATTTTACCTCGCCCGAAAAGATTGAGTACAAGTATAAAATGGATGGATTCGATAATGGGTGGAAAACAGTAAATTCTTCTTACCGGTTTGTTACTTATACAAACCTCGATCCTGGTCAGTACCAGTTTCTGATGAAGGCCTCGAATATCGATAATCAATGGGGGGATAATTACTCTAAGCTGACAGTTATCATTAAACCCCCGGTGTGGAATACCCTCCTTGCAAAAATTATCTATACTTTACTAATTGCATTTCTGTTGTTTATCACCATCCGGATTATTACGGGAAGGATTAATGAAAAAACCAAATACAGAATGGATATACTTCATCGCGAAAAAGCCGACGCCATTAATCAAGCGAAGCTCAGGTTTTTTACCAACATTTCGCATGAATTCAGAACGCCATTGACATTAATCTTAAGCCCTATCGAAAAAATAATTAAAGATAAGAATCTCGATGAAAAGTCCAGGAGCAGGCTGGATATTGTCATAAAAAATGCACGCAGGTTGTTACGTCTTGTCAATCAATTATTAGACTTACGAAAGATTGATGGCGAAAAAATGCAGCTGAAAGTTGAACGGGGTGATATTATCAAATTTATTAAAAGTCTGGTATATTCCTTTGAAGAATATGCCCTGCAGAAAAAAATAAGCCTTGTTTTTGAATGTCCGCTTCATGAATTCCAATTATGGTTTGACCCGGATAAAACCGATAAAATATTCTTTAATCTGCTTTCAAATGCTTTCAAGTTTACTCCGGAAAGAGGACAAATCGTGGTAAAGGTTTCACGGGTAATTGTTGAAAATGATGATACAAAAAACAGGTATTTGCAAATTGAAATAAACGATACGGGTAAAGGAATTCCCAGAGATCATCTGGACAAAATATTTGATCGTTTCTTTCAGGTAGATGAAAATAAAAATACCATCCAGGGGTCGGGATTAGGACTTGCCCTTACCAGGAGTTTTGTTGATATTCATCATGGTATTATCAAGGTGGATTCTATCCCAGGCGAAGGGACAAGTTTTAAGGTGTTATTGCCGGAGGACGATTCGGTATTTAACCAGGAAGAAAAAATTGAAAGCAATCTGCCCATGACAAACCAGTATATTCATCCCACACCCTATGTTGATAATGAACAACAGGAAAAAAAGGGAAGAGATATTAAATCATTTGCGGAGACTATCCTGATTGCAGAAGATAATTATGATTTAAGCAATTATCTATGTGAGGAACTTTCGGATGAATATAATGTAATTACCGTAAACAACGGCAGAGAAGGAATCAAAGTCACCCTTGATGAGATGCCCGAACTAGTCATAAGCGATATTATGATGCCGGAAATCAATGGTTTCGATCTTTGCAAGACTATAAAAACCAATATACTCACAAGTCATATCCCTGTCATTCTTCTTACAGCCAAAACAGATAACGAACAAAAAATAGCCGGCTTTAGTCATGGAGCTGACGCATACATTACAAAACCGTTTGATATTGATTTTCTGAAAGCTCAGGTGAAGCAAATTATAGAGAACCGAAAAAAGTTAAAGGAAAAATACAGCAATTATCTGTTTTCCCCGGATAGTTTAGAGAGTTTCCCTAGTATAAACGATAAATTTATTGACAAGGTAACTAATATGATAATGAAAAACATGGGAGAACAATCTTTAAATGTTGAGCACCTTAGTCAGGAGTTGGGCATGAGCAGGGGACATCTGCACAGAAAGATAAAATCAGCTGTAGGGCTTGGTCCCAATGAATATATCAGAATGATTCGTCTAAAAGAGGCCGCTAAACTTTTCATGAAAAAAGACTATAATATTTCCGAAATTTCCTTTATGGTGGGATTTAATAATCCTGCCTATTTTACAAAATGTTTTAAGGACTATTATAATTTATCCCCTTCTGAATTTATCTCCAGAAATACACGTAAATTATAGCAATTAGAAACTATCTCTTAAAGCCAATCAGGTTAGTTGGTTTTTTAGTTTATTACAATTTTGTAAGAAATTAATACAAAATTGTAAGCAGATATTACATGATTATAAGCTTAGGTGACACCTCTTTTTAAATTTTTTTGCCGCAATTATACCTTTGTTTTCACCATAACCTAAAAACTAAAATATGAATCGACAGAAAAATCTCAATCCCTGTTTTTTTGATAAATCAAATTTTCTGCGTGCATTTAATAATCACTCAAGCTTATATTTCTTTTTAATTAATCAGATAATTTTGGGCACTGCATATCTGATTAATAATCTCTCGTTAAAAATTATATCAACCAGAAGTAAATTTTTTGAAATAACATTTTCATTAAAACTCAGTCTCGACAATTATCATCAATTAAACCTTTTACAACTTTCAAAAAACTAAACTAAAAACTACACTCATGAGAATAACTAGACTATTAAAAATTGTCACTAAAAAGTGCAAACCCATTGCCTTGATAGTGTCAATATTGTTTATTTCATTGTTAAATGGGCATGCCCAATTAACTGTAAGGGGGAAAATCACTAATACAAACGGTGAATTGTTACCTGGGGTCAATGTTTATATCTATGGAACTCAAACAGGTGCAATCTCTGATATGGATGGTAACTATGAAATATCAGTCCCCGATGAAAATGCAAAACTTGTCTATTCGTTTGTCGGATATCTTCAGGAGGTCAGAACGGTTGGCTCTCAGACAGTCATTGATGTGGTATTATCAGAAGACCTGATGAAGCTTGATGAAGTTGTTGTTATTGGATACGGCACACAAAAGAAAAGCGACTTGACAGGTGCTGTAGCATCTGTGTCTGCCAAAGATATGATGAAAACAAATAGCAGTAATGTATTAGCTACCATGCAGGGAAAAGCTGCAGGTGTTCAGATAACTCCAAGCACCGGAATGCCGGGATCGGAAACTATCGTCAGAGTTAGAGGCATTAGTTCCATAAGTCAAATCAACAATAATAATGCAGCCCGACAAAAAGTTATTTGGATTGTAGACGGTGTTCAGCAAGATGCAAATTCCGTGAATCCTGCCGACATTGAATCTATGGAAATCCTGAAAGACGCATCTGCAGGCGCTATCTATGGTTCATCTGCTTCGAATGGTGTAGTTTTGATTACAACCAAAAAAGGATCAAGTAACGGTAAAGTTACGGCTGAAGCCAGTTATTATCGCGGCTGGGATTATCTGCCAAGTAAAGTAGATGTTTTAAATGGCCCTCAGTTTGCCGATATGATGAATCAGCTAAATATAATAACCTATACACAAAATGGTTTGGTTGACAGACCCAATGTACCTGATTTATATAATCCTGATACCATGTCTACCTATAATTATCAGGATTTATTATTCAGAACTGCAATAACGCAAAACGTTGATTTTTCGGTTTCAGGGGGGAGTGATAAGGTAACTTCTTATTTCAGTACCTCATACAATGAACAGGAAGGAATTTTAAAAAACCAGGATTATAGCCGGTTACTATCACACCTTAATATTGACTATAAAGTCAACAAACGAATAAAATTTGGTACGAACATAAATTTCAAATGGGAAAAAAGAAGTGGAGTACCAGAATGGCGATTTTTTGATGAATATAATTCACCTATCAATGCCGCAATTCTTTTTGCTCCATTCCAGGCTCCATATATCGCGGGTGCAGATCCCGATTCTATGTGGGCTACAAATCCTATAAGCAATGTTTCCAATCCATTTTTAATTACAGATCTCACTGATCAACAGAGTAATAATTATAATTCCAGCGGTTCGTTTTATACCATAATTAATCCCATAGAGGGTTTGACTTTTGAGTCCCGTTTTAATGCAAATGTGAATTTTGATAATTATCGTAATGTAGATCATAAGTATTATTTCAATGCTTCCAATAAAAATGAAGTATATAAGATGCAGAAAAACTATGGGGCAGGTTATGGATACCAGACACAAAATATACTTACCTATAGCAATTCATTGTCTGATCTTGTTAATTTCTCAATAATGGGAGGATTTGAAGCAGGTAAGGGATTTTATGATAATCTAAGTTTGGGAATTAACGGACTAGCTTCCATAACAGATGAAAGTTTATATTTTGGAGCACCTACTATCGAAGGGTCTACAATTATTCCTTCGCCCAACGAAAATGCAAATGAAACCAGAGGTTACGCTTATTTTGGGAGATTGAGTATGGATTACAAAAGTACGATTCTAATCCAGGGAAATTTTCGACGTGATGCATCATCTGTATTTGGACCAAAGAACCGGATCGGTAATTTTCCGGGAGTCTCTGCCGGAATTAAGTTCACAGAACTGGATTTTTTCAAAAAATTCGATTGGTTATCTTTTGGAAAAATCCGTTTTGGATGGGGACAAGCCGGCAACAATCCGATCGAACCTTACTCATACTATGCATTAATAGGCTCAGGAACTGGATTTGCCAATGCCCAGTATTCCTTCGATAATAGCACTGTTACCACTGGTGCTATGCCAATTAATTTGCCGAACACCGGTATTAAATGGGAAACAGTCCAAACTACCAACTTCGGGTTGGACCTTGCCCTCTTTAGCAACAAATTAACCCTTACAATAGACAAATTTACACGATCAAATAAAGATATGCTTTATAAACCCGATATTCCGGGTTTTGCAGGCTGGATTGTTACAAATCCCCAATTCGAAAATGATAATATAAGTTCAGAACCTTATGCCAATATTGGGAAAATTTCATCGCGTGGTTGGGAATTTACGATCGGATTTAAAGATGTTTTGGGTAAACTGAGATTTGATATCTCGGCAAATGTTACCTATGTAAGAAACAAAGCTGATGATCTTAAAGGTAAAACTCTTTATACTGGTTCATCAAGCCGACCCAGCGGATTCCTTGCCCGGACAGTTGAAGGCAAAGAGATAGGCGAGTTTTATGGATTTAAAATTGTAAAATTGTTCAAACCGGAAGATTGTGACACGCTCACAAGAAATATCTCTACCAATCTGGCCCGTCCGCGTTGGGGACAGGTTGTACGAGCAACAAACCAGCCTATTAAAGAAATTGTATCTAGTTTTGTTGGTGTTCATCCCAGGACCGGTGATTCGGTGTATGCAACGCAAAGTCATATTGACACCATTTATGTACAAAATAAAGCAACAGCCGGCGATTTTCAATTCTGGGATGCTAACGGCGATGGTGTATTGAATACGGATGATTATCAACCCCTGGGTAATCCATTTGCACCTTATACTGTTGGATTGAATATTAATCTGAATTACGGCTGGTTTGATATGAATATGGTTTGGTATGGAAGCTTTGGCAATTCTATTTTCAATACACGCAGGGGACAATTGTACAATTCCGACGGACAATCCAACTGGAGCCCCGATTATTATGAAAATTATTACCGCGATGCAATTTATGATTATGACGGGAATCTGGTCCTGCCAGCCAGGGATGGTTCCTATCCAAGGCTGGACAATACAGGGGCAAATCAGAACCTTACGTATCCTTCAGAATTTTATGTTGAAAACGGTTCCTTTGTTAAACTCAGGAGCATCCAGATTGGTGTAACACTCCCTCAAAAATTTGCCAAGTATATTGGTGTTGCCAATATGAGAGTGTATGTGGGAGGCCGAAATCTGTTAACCTTTACTAAATATTCCGGAATAGATCCTGAAATTGAATTACGAAATCCTCTTATGGCCGGAATCGATAAGGGAGGTTATCCTATACCTCGTGCATATAATGTCGGTTTAAGCATTAAATTTTAATTATAAGTCCATAAAAATTTTGAATTATTATGAAAAAACTAATATACATTACCACGATACTTTTAGTTCTGGCAGGATGTTCAGAGGACTGGCTCAATACCTATCCGCTGGGAAACGATACAGAATTGAATTTTTATACAACGTTTAATGCAGCAAACATGACGGCTACTGCTGCGTACGGTAATTATTGTGTTGAACGTTACTTTGATGTTGTATATCTGGTACTTATGGGTGGTTCTCCTTCGGACGATATCGAAAATGGTGGCGAAAATATATTTGACGCTTATAATTTCGGATGGGATTTATTTCAATTTTCTCCCTCAGAGGACCCGATTACAGATCTGTGGGGGTATTGCTATAAAGGCATAAGATTAGCCAATACTGCTATTGAAAAATTTAAACTAATCCAGGAAACAGCGCCTGCTGAGCAGCAAATGATGATTCTAAACCGTATTGCTGAGATGAAGTTTATCAGGGCTTTTAATCATTTCCTTGTTGCACAGGTATACGGAGGTGGTCCCTATGTAACTGAATTAATTATCCCCGATGAATTTACCTCCACGCCCAGAATACCACTTTCTGATTTTTATCAGGCTATAGAGGACGATTTACTTGAAGCTATTCCTGATTTGCTTAATAAACCTGAACTTGATGCGGCAAATATAGGCAGGGCCACCAAAGGCGCCGCACAGGCATTGCTTGGAAAAGTATATCTATATGAATCATCCTATGCGGCAAATTATACTGGTGATGAACGATTTGCGGGTATGAGAAATTTATATACGGAAGCGCTTGAACAACTGGAGGCTGTTATTAATGCTCCAGGGTATAAACTATTAGGTCAGGATAGCACAGAAACATATACTTCATGGTGGAACAGCAACAACAGTGCTGATCCTTCTACATGGGGTAAAGTAGGCGCCTATAGATGGATGTTTACCCATGATGCTGACAATTGTGCAGAATCAGTCTGGGAAATCCAGCACACTCAGGATGATCTTGATTATCTTAGAACAAGAGGCACATATCTCACAATATTCACAACTCCAAGATTGATAAAATCAAAAGCAGGAGCTTCGTTACCGGAAATGGGATGGAGTTTCAATTCTCCCTCACAATACCTGGAACAGGCTTTTGGAAATAATGATTCACGCGAGGATGGATTATTAAGTTCATCCACCAAATATGCTGGAAATCTGGATCCAAGATATCCGGTTACTATTTCAAAAGCGGGAGATTCATTATTATATGAAACTTCTGGACAAATATGGGTATTGTTGGATATGAGTCATGGAACCAAAAATAATGTGCCTACAGGGATGCTATGCCGTAAATACGAAGCTTCTCCTGCTGAATTCTGGAATGTTTATTCACATCACCAGGAAAGTCCCGTGAACATTAAATACATAAGAATGGGTGATGTCTACCTGATGGCTGCTGAAGCCGCATTGTTAAGCGGAGATGCTGGCAAGGCGCTTCAATATGTAAATGCAGTACGCACACGTGCACGTAATTCAGGTGTGGTTGGAGGTTATCCTGCATATACAGGTTACCCGAAAAATCTCACCACTGTTACATTGAATGACATTATACATGAAAGAAGAATTGAGTTGGGAGGAGAAGGTCATCGGTATTTTGACCTCGTACGATGGAACCGCACTGAATTCCTCAATGTTGAAGTGGCAGAGAGAAACACAAATTCACAGTTTGTCAAAAACAAAAATGAATTTTTACCCATTCCTTTGAAAGAAATTCAGGCGAGTGAGGGAGGTATTAAACAAAATCAGAACTATTAATAATTTAAGAATAAATGAAAATTGTACGAACAAACTATTTACTAATTTAAAATTGTAACATTATGAGAAAATTAATTTCTACTTTACTACTAAGTTTGATGCTTTTAACAATCATAAAAGCACAAACAATTTTTGATCCTGCAACCTTAACTGGTCCATTCCCGGCAGGTATGGACACTGTTACCATCGATGGTAAAAAATACCTGCAGGTAGTGCTGGATAGCTGGAATTCTTATCTTGATATTCCGGAGGTTACTTTTGGCGCTGATAAAGGCATAGCATGTCAGATGAAATTTGCCAAATCAGCAACCGACACCATTATGGATCTTTCACAGATTACGGCAACAGTAAAAGTTGTTGATACTGTTAATACAAAGGAGCTAACGTTAAATCAGGTTCCACCTTCAATTTCAGGCTTTGCCAGGGCTACCACTTCTATACCGGATGGTATGCTTGCAGTTCATGGATTACAATTCTGGGCACAGGAACATTACACCTGGGGTGCGATGGCCGGTGATACTCTTTGGGTTGGCGCTATTTATACGATTGATCCAAATGTACTTTTCGATCCTGCTACATTCACAGGCTCATTACCTGCCGGAATGGAAATAGTTGATGAAGGCGGTACAAAATTGTTAAAAGTAACAGTTGATGAGTGGAATACTACCCTTGATATAGATGCTTTCAATATGGGCGATAATAATTTCTGGTCATTCCAGGCAAAACTTGACCCGGGAACCTCGGGAACAACCATTGATACCATCAACACTTTTGTTGGAGCAAACTATAGTGGTGGCCAATTTACTATAGGTGCCGCAAGTAGCGCCACTTTAATAACTTATGAAGGTGATGCTACACATGATGTTACAGTAACACAGCTTCAGATTGCTGCACAAAAATCAGCAGGATCCTGGCCTGCATTATCCGGTGCCATTATATATCTGGGTAAAATAACTGTCTCATATGTTCAACCGGAAGCAGCACCTCCTAAGAATACTTATAATGTACCTTATATTCCATTAACAGATTATGTTGATGCAGACGGAATTGTTGCGCCGGATGAATTCTGGAAAGATGTTGATACTGCAAATGTGGACAGACAAGCCCTACCGGCAGATTTAACTCCTGTTATTACCGATAGCAAAGGAACCATGAAGCTGGCCTGGACCGAAGACTATTTATATGTACTTGTGGTTGCTGACGATGCTACTCCAATTAGTTATCCTGCAGCTTCAACAATGCCTTGGGAAAACGATGGTGCGGAATTATTTGTGGATATGAAAAACCGCAGATTTGTCGGGCAAAAGCGTATAACCAGTGAACAACATCAATTACGTTTCAATTTAGGCCGCACAGATGCAGACACAACTGCCATAATGTTCGCCGGCGCAGAAAAAGTTATCTGGGGTATGCAAGTAGGTGGAAGCGGTTGGAGACTGGAAGCACAGATACCCTGGGCAAATATGTGTAATGGAAGTGTCGCAGCAGCTGATATAAATGCATTTGTTGCCGATTCTATTAAAGCAGGTAAAAAAGTCGGTTGGGAAGTATCGATCATTAATGCAAATGCAGCTGATACACGTAATTCGATTATGAACTGGGCTAACGACCAGCATGCTGATATGGCCTATAACACAAATGAATTCTGGGGTGAAATCACCCTGATTGGTGGTCCTACAGCAATTAAAACCAATACGGTTAACCAGCTGAAAGTATATCCAAATCCGGCTGGAGAAATGATCTATATTGCTAACAGTAACATCAGCAGTTATAAAATTCTGGATATATCCGGAAAAGTAGTAGCTGAAGGTTTATATCTCAATAACGGAATTAATATCAGCAAATTACAGAACGGTATGTACTTCCTGAATGCAGTTGATATGGATAATAACGTTATTATTAATAAATTCATTAAGAAGTAGTAAGCTTTTTCATTTGTTGTGGGTTTGAACGAAAATGGGAGGTTAAACCCTCCCATTTTTTTTCAGATTTGTTTTATTTGTTCAATAATATACGGGTATACAATTCTATAAATGATTTAGGTGCTGGATGACCATCCATTAAAAATTCATTATGAAAAAAATAGTATTGCTATTGATAGCCACGATTTTTTGTGTTATATCCAACGCTCAGGTAATTGCGGATTTTGAGACAGAAGCTTCGACTCCGGTTGTAACTGCAGATGGAGATATTTACAGTATAATGGATAATCCTGATAAAACGGGCATCAATTTAAGTAATAAAGCCGGATATTATCATAAGCTGGATACGAATTGGCAATATTTCACCATGACCTTTCCTGAACCCATAAATATTGGAATTAATAATACCCTAACGTTCAAAGTTCATGCAAGTATTGCAGGTCGTATATTTGCAAAATTCTGGAACAATGGCAGCATTTTAATTGAAAACTGGGCACCTGAATGGAATTTCATGCCAACTGCAAACAAATGGGTGGAATGTACCATGGATCTTACTCCTGCCATGAACAAAACATTTGATGTATTGCAGATAGCAGCCTGTGTAGATAACAATATCATTGCAGAGGTTTATCTTGATGATTTTAAGCTGAGTAATCCCGATGCAGGTGATGGTACCCCTTTTATAAAATTCATCGTTTCAAAAAGTCTGATTGAGAAAGGTGATTCGGTAACTTTTGATGCGTCGGAATCATATGATTACAATGGTGAAATCGCGTCCTTTCAGTGGGACTTTGGGGACGGTGTAACAGATACCGGTAAGGTAATTACGCATAAATTCTTAACAGATAGCGTTTTCACAGTTAAATTAACGATTACGGATAATGAAAATAAAACAGCTTCTGCCCAAAGCAACGTGTTCGTGGTTACAACTGGTGAAAAACTAAGCAAAGTAAAAATTGTAACAGAATCACCCGAAACGAATAAAAAAGTGGAAGGAATCTTTCAAGTTAATGTACAATATACAAACGTTTTCAATCCTGATGAAATAGCGGTGGATGCAGAGATAACCATGCCGGATGATTCTAAAATCACCCTGCCATGTTTCTATTTTGAAAAAAGCAGTTACAATAAATCAGACTGGGTGATAGACAGTGTACTGCAATGTTGGATGCTCAGGTTTTCTTCATCACAATCAGGTATGCATAAAATTGTATTAAAACTTAATGATAAGGACGGAGAAACAGTCTCTGATGAATTTCAGGTAAATATAGCGCAGGGGTCAAAAAAAGGGATTGTCAGAAATGACACGACAAATCATCAGTATTTCAGACATGCAACCGGTGAACCATTTTATCCAATGGGTATTAACGAAGGCTGGGACAATATTTCAAATTACACAAAAATTATTACAAATCTGGGGCAAAACAACGCTAATATAATAAGATACTGGCATGCTGGATTTAATAAACAGGCACTTGAATGGACAGGTGGTTATTATAAAGGACTGGGCTATTACAGTCAGCAAGCCGCTGCAAAGATGGATTCGTTGATAGAACTTTGCGATAAGAACAATGTATATATGCAGCTGGTTATTTTCCACCATGGCATGTTTTCTGAAAATGTGGATCCTAACTGGAGTGATAACCCATACAATATTGAAAATGGAGGTTTTGTCGACAGAGCTGAAAAATTCTTTTACAATGAGGATTGCAAAAAATATGTCCGGAAACTGTTACGCTATATTGTTGCACGATGGGGATATTCAGCCAATATTTTTGCATGGGAATTTTTTAATGAAGTTCAGTTTACAGGGATCAATAATTCACAATCAACTCAATGGTATCCTGGTGTTTTAAAGTGGCATAGCGATATGAGCCGGTATGTCGAAAGCATCGATCCATTTAATCATATTATGACTACGAGCGCAGCTGACAATCAGTTGTTGGATTTAGACACAATTAAATCCCTTGATGTTATGCAGTATCACCAGTACACTGCTACCCTATATGAAACCTTAAAAGAGAAAGATGCTTATTTTCAAAATACCCTGAATAACGCTTCGATAATTAATGGAGAATATGGCAGCTCAACAGGTGCTGATATACCTTTTGATCTACAACAAAATTTGGTATGGAACAGCATTATAACTCAGGTTCCAAGATTTATGTGGATCTGGGGTCATTATACCGATTTAACATGGGCTGGAATTTTTGATCTGCCGGGCAAATATCTTAGTGATCTTGACCTGGCCTCAGAAGGAAATATTAATAAATCAGAAATTATAATAAGCAGTCCTACAAGTGGATTAAAGGCTGACGGGATTCAAACGGACAGTATGAGCTTCTATGGTTATATCTTTGATCCTGCCAGTGGAGCAAACATCAATAACACAATTGTCAAAATTTCAGGAATACCCTATGCCAACTATCAATTAAAATATTATCTTCCTGATGCAAATCAGATTATTACCATCGACAGTATTCCTTTAATCTCTTTACAGGCAAAATTAGCTCTTCCGGAATTTTCAAAAGGCATTGCATATAAAATTAAATATCTGAATGCCTACAGATTGCCAATAGCTATTGCAGGGAGAGATACGCTCGTATCACCGGGTACAGTACTTTCTTATTCAGGAGTTAATAGTGTAAATCCATACGGAAAACCACTTAACTATCAATGGCGAATTGTCTCCAAACCCTCTGGAAGTAATCTGCAGATTTTGAATCCTGACCAGTCAGATATACAAATTACTCCGGATATTACCGGTGAATTTCTAATTGGCCTCACAGTAAATGATGATTCCTTAACCAGCGAAGAGGATGTTGTGGATATTCAAGTGACAGCAGCACCTATTGCAATTGCCGGAAACGATACAATTGTATCCAGAAATGCCGGAATATTTGTAATTCTGGATGGTTCAAAAAGTTATGATCCCGAAGGATCACCCATAACCTATCAATGGAGTATTATTTCAAAACCTGACGGAAGTAACGGAACAATCTTTAGCGATAAAACCGCTAATCCTATCGTCAGAATAGATTCAGCAGGCATCTATTTGGTTAAACTTATCGTGAATGATGGTATAGCTGAAAGTGAACCGGATACACTAAAAATTACAATAACTGAGGTTACTGACATTAACTATGAAATGATTCGTAATAATATCAGAATATTTCCCAATCCGGTTTCGGATGCACTATTTGTTGAGTTCGACATCGACTTAATTATTCCTGAGCAGGTTCAGATTTATACGTTAACCGGAAAACTTCTGTATCAACTTAATATTGATTACAAATCAAATTCGGTTGAATTAAATCTGAGAGAATTAAAGCTCGCTGATGGAGTCTACGTATTACGAATTTGCACAAAAAGTGGAATTCTTGTTAAAAAGATCATTCTTAAAAACTAAAAGGAATTGGATAATGATCTGATAAACTATAAGAAATACCTGGATTAAAGATGAAAAGAAGAATTATTCTGATATTCTTTCTAATTTTAACTGGTATGAACTATAGTTTTACTCAAAGCTTTACAAAATTTATTACCTGTTCCGGGGACAGGTTGATGGAAGGCGAAAAAGAATTCCGATTCCTTTCATTTAATGTTCCCAATCTCAATTTTATAGAGGACGATATGACATTTACTTCTCCCAGTTCATTTCGTCTTCCTACCGAATTTGAAATTCGCGATGCAATTCTTTCTGTCAAACAGATGGGAGGCAGGGTAATAAGAATCTATACCTTACCGGTAAGACGCAGCGATCAGCCGGATGATGTGCCCGCATATATTCTCGCACCAAATGTATTTAATGAAGATGCCTTTAAGGTCACTGACCTTGTACTTGCAATCGCCAATGAGCTGGGTATCCGAATTATTTTTCCTTTGGTGAATAACTGGAATTGGATGGGGGGTCGTCCGCAATATGCCGGATTCAGGGGCAAGGATGAAGAAGAATTCTGGACAGACCAACAGCTAATTAATGATTTTAAAAAAACTATAGAATATACATTAAACCGTAAAAATTCCATAACCGGTATCAGGTACAAAAACGATAAGGCAATCCTCTGCTGGGAAACGGGAAATGAGCTTGGATGTCCGCCGGAATGGACAAGCCTGATAGCAGAATATATCAAAAAACTGGATAAAAATCATCTGGTTATGGATGGTTATTCTGCGGGACATACAAGATATGTCAGATTAGAATCGCTTGAGGATCCTGCTGTTGATATCCTTTCTTCTCATCATTACGAAACGAATCCAGATGAAACCCTTGAAAACATACAAAAGAATATTGAAATCATTAACGGCAGAAAACCTTATATTGTAGGAGAATTCGGATTTCAAAGCACAGCTGCGCTGACCAAAACCATCGACTGGTTAATATCAGAACATGCGGTTGCAGGTGCATTAATCTGGAGCTTACGATCACATCGGGAAGAAGGAGGTTTTTATTGGCATTCTGAACCACTTGGGTTAGGAATTTATAAAGCCTATCACTGGCCCGGATTTCCGGAAGGAAATAGCTACGATGAATCGGATTTTTTGAAGATGTATCGTAAAAAAGCATTTGAAATTCAGAACATTGTGCCTCCCAATCAGGATAAACCGGCAAAACCTACATTATGTGCTATTCCTAACGTATTTGATATTAACTGGCAGGGATCTGCTGGTGCTGCTTATTATAATCTGGAACGATTGGAATCAGGAAAAGGTCCCTGGTTAAAAATTGCAATAAATCTCACGGATGCAACTAATCCATATTCGCCGCTTTTTCATGATGAAAGTGCAGAGATTGGAAAAACCTACTTTTACCGGATAATTGCCGGAAATATTGCAGGCGAATCGGAACCGTCAAATGTTGTGGGACCTGTTTATGTATATTATCAGGCAGTTATCGATGATTTGTGCAATGTTGGTAAATTATTCATTTCTAAAAATGTCAAACTGGTTTCGGGTGAAGATAGAAAGTTTAAAGAAGATACCCACAGACTTGCTGGCGAAAAAGATAGCTGGTTAACTTATTACATTCCCGGCAATTTTGTAAGTGCAAAAATTTATGCCTTTGAACCATCAGGCAATTCTAAACTTAAAATTACCGGAATAACAAACGATGCCAAATTAATTGAACTCAATACCAACATAGAAGATTATTTTGAACTTGACAATGATTATGATTCCTGGCATCCGCTATCTTACCAAATAGGCACCAATTCTGATAATTTGAAATATTTACAGATTTCATTCCTTGATAATACACAGATTTCCAGGGTAGAAATTATTTATAAATAAAAATCCTGATAACTAATATCCCGGTAGAATCTGATAACTTTTACCAACCCATTAATGTTTTAATATAAGCGGCTAATTCATCTGCAATCTTTTGATGTTCTGATAAATCAGGATGTCCGCCACATCCGCTATTAAAGCTTCTTGAAAAAAAGAATTTATGTACGTTAAGGTCGCCGTCAGAATGCATTTTGGCTTCAATTCCTGTAAGATAGTTTTTCATAACAGTAACAAGGGTATTATCAGCCATTGGACTGGTCAGACCAATTATATGAGCCTGAGGATAATGACTTCTGATAGTTTTAATGAAATTGACATAGGCATTACAATATGTAATCGAATCCTGAATTCCATCGTTTTGACCAAGACAAATGGTTACCACATCGGGAACATACTGGCTGAAGTCCCATTGTATTGAATTATCCTTAAAATTAACCTTATCGAAGACATCGGGCATAACCACAGTCATATCACAGCAACTCTGTATCAGTCCAATTCCGGAAACCGCCGTAATATGCCATTGCGCATTTAACGCCCTTGCTGTTACCGGCCCATAACTCATATATGCATTATGCTGATCATACCATTGATTAGCATCGCAGGGAACTACCGATAAATCACTACCGGTTCCGCAAGTGATGGAATTGCCGATAAATTCGATTTTTCTTTCAGGTTTTTGAGAGAGTGGTAATAATTCCTCACAGCTTAATCCTCTGAATTTCAGATATCCGATTCCGGCTTCTGTATTCTTACATATTGTAATTGTATGCTCCCCATACAATAGTCCTTCTCCCGCAACAATATTATTCTGACGCTCCGATGTTTGAATCCGGTAGGGAGGATTGTCATCAATGGCTATTTCCAGATAATTCCTTGATGTTCCGTAAAGCAATTCATCATCTAATGCAATAACACAGGTAGTACCTTTATACTTTGCCTTAATATAAACTCCCGGAGCCCAAAATATTGGTTCTTTGGGATTTGAAAAACTTATTCTGCCTGTATACTGGTAATAAGGATTATCAGCCGAAATTACGGCATAACTGATATAAACCTTGTAAATTCTGGAATAGTTATCTTCAGAAGTAACCGTGTATTCAACTGAACCGTCACTAAAATCAGCTTCCTCCCCCGATGCAGGTGAAATGATTGCATATTTGGAAATTACAATCTCGGGTTTAATGGATGTAAGATCGGAATTGAATGGCACTTCAAGTTTTATCACAGAAGTCTCAAAAACCGTTTCACCTACCTGACCGGAAACATTAAAAGACAGGATAAAGTTTTTGTAATTTGGCGGTTTTATAACAGACACTCTCCATTGCTTTATGGTTCCATCTGTGGACGTAACCGTATAAATTACCTTCCCTTTTGAAAAGTTAACGCTGTCGCCTGATTTTGGCTCAATCTTAGCCCCTGGAGAAACTGTAATGACGGGAGCTAGTGAATTAATTTCAGCTTCCGGACCAACTTCGATAGAAATACTATCCCCAGCAATTACTGCACTTTTGGTTTGATCATTTAATTCAAAGCTAAGTATCTCCGCCTCACTGCTTTTAAGCAAATATACGTCAACAGACCAATCTTCTGTGCTACCATCTTCAGCAGTAACTGTATATGTAACGACACCTTTGCTGAAATCAACCGTATCGCCTGAGGAAGGAAAAGACGTTGCTCCCTCTGAGAACACAATGGTTGGCGTCAAAGCAGTAAGATCTGTTGTCAAACCAACCTCCAGTGATATGGTATGGTCACTGCTACTGATAATTGCATCCTGTGTTTGTTCGATCAGGAAAAATGATAAAATCTCTTTGGCATCGCTTTTGGTATTTGTTTTGGAACAACCTATCATACAAACTATTAATAGAAAACTTTTCATAACCAACATAACCTGATTCATATTGTAAAATTTTGACATTTAAATGGATCCCTAACATTACAAATTTAAAGGATCAATGGATTGTTAAATATCACAAATAGCACATTTACTTACAGAATTGTAACCTGAAAGCAAACAGCAAGTCTTATAGCATTATTTATTTCCTGAGCAGGATAATCAATAACCAGACATATACGTTGATTAATACTTCATCTAACGGTTATTTAAATTGAACCGTATTTTCTTCAACATTTTTTCCGAAAATTACATTGTTCGATGTAAAACCCACATTTTTAAACAAGATATCTTTGCTCAAATTGCCTGTGATTTTCACCGCATCATCCTGTTCAGGCTGATAATTAAATTTTTCAATGGTTATATTTTTTGAATTGTTGAAAGAAATAGCCGGGCCTTCCGCAACCTTGACAAAAATATCTTTAAGTGTAACTCCATCCACATCAGAAAATTCAAATCCCCGTTTAGCCTCGATTGAAACTTTTTCAATATTTACATTCTGAAGATTCATTTCGGGCAGACCTTGCAAAATCGCAGCTCTGGCAGCTCCTTTGCAAAGGATGTTCTTAATAAAAAGATTTTTAAACTGTGGCGTTTCAACCGTTACCGGTGGGATTATCGTTTTATTTTGAGAAGTTATCACTTCATCAGGTTCAGGAACAGGGGAGTTACCTCCATAGTAAAGATTAAAATGGATCGGTTCTGTTGGAATATCCACCATATAAATGTTCGAGATATAAATGTTTTCAACAACGCCTCCTCTGCCGCGGGTACTTTTAAATCTTAATCCTACATCTGTACCAAGAAAGGTGCAATTTGAAACGTGCACATTACGCACTCCGCCAGACATTTCGCTACCTACCACAAATCCACCATGGCCATGAAATACCACGCACTCTTTAACAATTACATTTTCGGTGGGTTTAGCTCTTGCCCTGCCGGTTGAATCTTTGCCTGATTTAATGCAGATGCCGTCGTCGCCAACGTCAAAACTGCATTTGTAAATAACCGCATTTCTGCATGATTCAAGGTCTAATCCGTCGCCATTCTGGGAATACCAGGGATTTCTGACCGTCAGATTTCTTAGCGTTACATTTTCACACATTAGTGGATGGAGATTCCATGCCGGGGAATTTTGAAAAGTAACTCCTTCAAGTAAAACTTTATTACAATTTACCAGGCTTACCATTACCGGACGTAAAAAATCCTTAATATTTTCATAATCCTGCAGTGTAAGTTTGCCTCTGGGCACATTCATATTGCTTCGTTCAGTTCCTCTCAAGGCTTTTTCTGAAGGATACCATGTATTTTGTCTTTGGTCGAGCACTCCACCCGAAGAAATTAATTTTTTCCATTGAGATTCGGTTAGTTTTGACTTCTTTACCGGTCTCCACACCTCCCCTGAACCATCTATAATTCCTTCGCCGGTAATAGCAACATTTTCGAGATTGAGCCCATAAATCGGAGATTGGCACCGATAGGTTTCCAATCCTTCAAAACTTGTCTGTACCAAAGGGTAATCGTTAAAATTTCGACTGAACAGTATCAGGGCGCCTTCATTAAGGTGCAAATCAATATTACTTTTTAAAACAATCGGCCCTGTAAGCCAAATACCACGTGGAACTATAATCCTACCACCCCCCTTTTCCGAAACCTGACTTATTGCATCTGCAAAAGATTTGGTATTTAATGTCAACCCGTCGGCTATGGCGCCAAAATCTGAAATAATTACAGAATTATCAGGAATAGTGGGTTCCATAACCTTATCCATCTTAAATTCAAGATTGCTGTATAGATTTGTCAGGTAATCAGTTTCAACAGAGTTTTTGGAACTTTTAGTGCACGATAGCGCTAAAATCAGAAATATAATACAGCCGGGAATCAGTGATGGTTTTAAATTTTTCATCTTCTAAGGTTTTATTTATTGTGGTAATAGTTTGTACTGGCTAAAATACTCATATCTTATTTAATGATTTTATGTCTTTATAATGAAAATCAAAATCAATTTCAAAACAATCCACAAACTCTTTTTTCATAGCTTTTTTAAGATATTCAGGATCATTGCAATAAAAAATAAAGGCTCCCCCTCCACCGGCGCCGGCTATCTTGCCACCTATCATTCCTTTGCTTTTTGCAAAGTCGTACATATGATCCAAATAACTATTCGAGGAAGCGGTTGCCAATTGGATCTGAACTTTAAAGTTTTCTTCCATTATTTTGGCACACCCTATAAAATCTCTCTTCTCCAACGTTTTTGAGAATTCCAGACCGAGTCGTGCAAGTTTGTCAAGTGCATTTTGTCCGGCGGGTGTTTTATGATTTTGATACACTTGCTCCACAGCGCTTTGAGCATTGCGGGATACACCGGTGTGAAGCAACAGAATATTCTTCTTAAATTCGTCCAGTATTTCCTTGGAAACATTGATATCCAGGCGTTTTGCATAATCTTTTCCAAATTCAAAACAATTGAATCCGCTGAATACAATCGAGTACTGATCCTGACGGCCGATTGCCCAGTTTAGTTCGGTATTTTCGAGATTAAACAGATCTTCGCCAATTTGTGAAAGTGTTTTCGAATCGGAATTGTACGTTTTGGAACTTATCAGCTCTAACAGTTTGGCTGCGGTGGAAGTGCTCAGGCCGCTTCCTCTGGGATAACCTGAAAAATTAAACTGCCCGTTTTTATACTCAATCAAAGGACAAATCGCCGCGTTGGAAACATACCCCTTTTTACCTCCCATGATATAGGGAACATCTGTCCATCCTCCGGCAAAATCCATTCGCAGAGGCGCCCTGTATTTAAAATTAATCTTGTCAATTATCCGGGAGGTTGATGTAGCTTCCAACTCGGGAGGTACAATTCGTTTAACAAGCTTAACTGTGGTACCGGATTTCTGACAAACAGCATTCTTTTCTTCAACGCCTGAATCATCATCATTCAATACAAAAATATCTGGACGAAGATTTTCAAGAATTCCCTTAAAATCCACTTTTTTACCTGTAATGGCAGGATCATTTAAAACCGCATAATCAACATCCTGCATGGCAGCAACCAGATAAAGTCTGTTGTTCTCAGGGTTCACAGGTCGTCCGGGACCTTTTAACCTGGCAATAACCTCATCGCGTCCAACCCCGACAATAAGAATATCTCCAAACTGTTTGCACTGACTAAAAAATACGGCATGTCCCGACTGAAGAATATCATAACATCCGGAGCAAAAAACTATTTTTTGATTTTCGAATTTTTTTCGGATGGTTGGTAATTGTTCAAGCGTTAAAACTTTGGCTTTTATATTATTGAACATTTTTCAAAAAAATTACCTGTTTTGGAGGTTAATAATAATTATTATTTCTATTAAGTCAAAATTATTACGGCAATTTCATTCCCCCTTCTGAATTAATCAACATGAATAAAATTATTCTTCAATCCTGACAGTTTTCGTCAACCTGATATCCCGGGAAGAAGATCCTATCATTAATTTAACTTTGTCTGTTTCCACATCAAAAGAATGTAAATGCCCATTCCAATGTGCCAGCGATTCAGCTTTTAAAAGAATATTTACCGTTTTTGTTTTTCCGGCAGCCACTGTCACCCGTTTAAATCCCTTAAGTTCCAACAAAGGTCGTGTTATATTGGAATTAAGATGCTTCACATATAACTGAACCACCTCCTCACCCTCCCTTTGACCTGTATTCGTAAGATTCAGACTTACTGTAATAGTTCCGTCTTTATGCAGAGATTTTGAATCAAGTCTCAAATTCGAATAGTCAAAAGTGGTATAACTTAGTCCGTAACCAAATGGATACAATGGCTTATTTCTAAAATACAGATAGGTCTTTCCATTTCGTATGTTATAATCCATCATGGGAGGTAATTGATCTATCGATGCAGGCCATGTTTGCACCAGTCTGCCTGCAGGATTATAATCACCAAATAACACATCTGCCAAGGCATTCCCCAATTCCTGACTGCAGTGTGTCATGTGCAATATAGCAGGAAGATTATCCTGTGACCAGTTAATTGCAAAGGGAAAACTACTGATTAACACCAGGATAGTTTTAGGATTCACGGCATAAATTTGTTTGATAAATTCCTCCTGTTCCAGTATAATCGATTTGCGATCAACAGCTTCTCTACCATCGCTTGGAGTCGGACATATACCCCACCCTGCATAATTGCAAACAGGGTGATTACCCGCACAAATTATCACAAAATCAGCATTTTTTGCCAGATCGATAGCAGTATCCAAATTGTTACCGTTGTAATGATTTACGCGAGTCTGATAATTTACATTCCTCCGGATTCCTTCAGCCGGACTAATCCTATAGGGAGGTGAACCGCTATACCAGTCAAGCAAAACACTGTCAGCCAATGGTCCTAAAACTGCAATTGACCTGAGATTTTCCCGGTTAATAGGAAGCATATTGTTCGAGTTTTTCAACAACACAATTGTCTTTCGGGTAACTTCTCTCGCAGTTCTTCTATGATCTTCTTTCAGCCAGGGTTCAAGAGTATCTGATATACCAATGGAACTGTAGGAAACCATTTCCGGTGGATCAAGCAATCCAAGCTTAATCATTACCCTGAAATTTCCTTTGATAACGCTATCGATTTCAGTTTCTGTTATCAAGCCATTATTCAGAGCTCCTTTGACTGCATCGACATATTGATCCAAAAACTGGGTAATTCCTGCCTTAATACAAGCTGCAGCAGCATGTTCCAAATCAGGAAATGCTTTATGTGCCGAAACCAAAAGTCTGAGCGCTCCGCCATCGGTGCAGATAATACCGTTTTGCCCCCATTCATTAACGGTAATATTTTTTAACATTGGGTGCACCGTGCACGGGATGCCATTGTATGCATTATAGGCTGTCATAAAAGCTCGTGAACCACCCTCTGTTACTCCTTTCATAAACGGAAAAGAGTAATATTCCCGCCAAAGTCTCTCATCAAAATCGGAAGAAGTGCTATCACGTCCACTCTCATTGCTATTGGCCAGAAAATGTTTCATTAAGGATGCAGTAAGCCAGTAAGTCGAATCTTCACCCTGTAATCCCCTGACAAAAGCAGTTGTCATCACACTGTTCAGAAAAGGATCTTCTCCGTAACATTCTTCATTTCTTCCCCACTGTATATCTCTTCCCATATCAGCATTTGGCGCCCTTACTATTAATCCTCCTTTTCGATATGCCGGATTTTGAAATAAATACCTTGCTTCATATCCTTCGACAGATGCTACGGTTTTAAGAACTTCGGGATCCCACGATTCTGCCAGACCAATAGCCTGTGGAAAAATGGTAGTGGCTACCGGATCCCTTCTTCCCCAATTACTTGGACCACCACGAGCCAGCCCATGCAATCCTTCCACATGTCTTGTTCCCTTAATTCCTAGACGCTCAACACCAGGATTAGTACTTAAGCATGCAATCTTCTCTTCAAGTGTTAATATTGAAATAATGCTGTTTATTCTTTCTTCAACTGGTAAATCAGGATTTTGAAATGGATATGAAATCTGGGAAAATGCAATTTTTTTAATGAAGATAATACTCAGAAAAATCAAAACATATTTTTTAATTATAAAATACTTTATCGATACTTTAATCTGTTTCATAATCAATGATATCCAATATATTACTTGACTACAGCAAGTTACTGTTTATATATAAATTCATCTTATCCTAAGCTCTTAAATTATAATTTAAAATCATTATAAATTAGAAAAAAATATTTAATTTAGCATGTTATTTTTAATTAGACTAAGTTATGGTTTCAAACGAAACAAAAGAAACTGTAAAGAAAATTTTCACCAATTACCTGGAGAAAAAGGGGCATAGGAAAACTCCCGAAAGGTATGCAATTCTTGATGAAATTTATTCACGAGAAGGCCATTTTGATATCGAAACCCTTTATATTTTTATGAAAAATAAAAATTACAGGGTAAGCCGTGCAACACTTTACAATACCATTGAACTACTCCTGGATTGTAACCTGGTTGTAAAACATCAGTTTGGTAAAAACATTGCCCAGTTTGAAAAAGCATTTCAATGTATGCAGCACGATCACTTGATAGATATAGATACCGGCCAGGTATTCGAGTTTTGTGATCCACGAATGCAGGAAATCATTCATACCGCTTGCGAATTGAACGGATTCACTCCCTCACATCATTCTCTCTATATTTATGGAAAACGGATAGAGGTTCCTGAAAAGAAGCAAAAGGCTTGATCAAGGTTTTCCTACAAATTTAAATTACACTTTACATATATTCAATCCAGATATGGGTTCACGATAAGATTTTGTGTTCTGAATACTAAATTAAGTGTATACTATTGATTTTAAAATATTTACGTAATATGCTATGTCTTTAATATGATTCAATATCCTTGTAGATTTTACATTTTTTTTAAGTATGATTTGAAAAAAAAATATGTACCTTGCAGGGTTTTTGTTTAAAAAATTTAGTGAAATATAATGAAAGTAGATGTATTACTGGGCCTGCAATGGGGAGATGAAGGTAAAGGAAAAATAGTAGATGTTCTTGCTCCGCAGTATGATGTCATAGCAAGATTTCAGGGAGGTCCCAACGCAGGGCATACGCTGGAATTCAATGAAATAAAACATGTATTGCACAGCATACCATCCGGAATATTCAGAGAAGGACTTGTAAATATCATCGGAAATGGAGTGGTGATTGATCCGGTGATTTTTAAAAAGGAGATAGAAAAAATTTCCGAGTTAAAGATTGAAATGAGTAGCAGATTGTTTATTTCCAAAAAAGGGCATCTGATACTACCATCACACCGGATCCTGGACCAGGCATCCGAAGTTTCCAAGGGAAAAACGAAGATCGGATCCACGTTGAAAGGGATAGGTCCGACATATATGGATAAGACTGGTAGGAATGGATTAAGAGTCGGAGATATTATTTCAAAAGATTTTAAAGACAAATACAAATACCTGAAAGAAAAACATAAAGAGTTGCTTAAGCTTTATGATTTTGATTATAACATTGAAATATTAGAAAATGAGTGGTTTGAAGGTATTGAAGCAATTAAAAAATTTCAGTTGATTGATAGTGAGGTTGTCCTGAATAATTATCTTAAGGATAAAAAAAGAATCCTTGCCGAAGGAGCGCAGGGCACGATGCTTGATATTGATTTTGGTTCCTATCCCTTTGTTACTTCTTCGAATACAATTTGTGCAGGCGCTTGTTCAGGCCTGGGTGTTGCACCTTCAAGTATTGGCGAGGTATATGGTATATTTAAAGCATATTGCACCCGTGTCGGTAGCGGACCCTTTCCTACAGAACTTCTGAATGAAATTGGAGAAAATCTCAGAGAAAAAGGGAAGGAGTATGGCGCTACCACAGGAAGACCACGCAGATGTGGATGGCTTGATCTTCCCGTATTAAAGTATTCGATAATGTTAAATGGCGTTACTCAGTTGTTTATGACCAAAGCCGATGTGCTCACAGGATTTGATAAGATCATGGTTTGTACGAAATACAAGGTTGGTAATAAGATTATTGATCATGTACCCTATGAATTGGCTGAGATATCTGAACCAATTTTTAATGAGATGAAAGGATGGACCAAGGATCTTTCCATGATAAAATCAACGGATGAAATACCTGCGGAACTTGAAGAATATATGAAATTTATTGAAAATGAAACCGGAGTTCCGATTACATTTGTTTCCGTCGGGCCAGATCGCGAGCAGATATTGACAAGAAAACCCTAAAAACCAAATTACATATTTCTGTTTTTTATTAACGAAAGCTGTCTTAGGACGGCTTTCTCTACTTTTGAATGTTGGGCATTTCCAGTCCATAGCCTTTCTTTTTGTCTTCCGCCTTTAGCAGAAAAGCAAAAAGTAGTGACGAAATACTTAAGACTATGAATAGTATTAAATCAAAGAGATAATTATATCGAATATTTAACTTGTACTTTTCGACAATCGGATAAACGGCATTCATTGTTGCTTTTTCAACAGCTTTATTATATGTTTTCTCATCCTGATTTTCCGGTAATTGTTTCAATGTCTGAGTGATTGCATTTGTTACTTCCATTTTCAATTCATTCAGATTGATAGCACTATTCGGAATTTCTTCATATGATGATATTTGAACTAATGTATCTATTGTAAGGCTTGTATTTTTCTCAGCCAGTTTTGTTATATCTTTTTCAGAAAGACTGATATTGGAATTTTGCAGAGATGTCTGATATGCTTTAGTTACAGCATCCCTTATTAATAATTTATTCGGAGCAACATCCGGATTTGTTAAATTTAAAATAACTCCTAATAAAAGAGGAATAACCCAAAGGCCAATATTTTGAATCCAAAATATGACAGCATATGCCGTTCCAAGCTGTTTTTCAGGAATTATTTTTGGAACCGAAGGCCACATTGCTGCCGGCACTAAAGAAAAACCTATTCCTAAAATAATTATCATAATTGTAGCAATCCACCATTCGTTTAAAACAGGAATGGTTAATATACTATGCACAAATATTAGAATTATAGAGCCTAAAATCATAATTGTTGCACCTTTCCCTTTCTTGTCATATATGGTACCAAATAATGGAGTGAGAAATATGGTCCCAAAAGGTAGAAGTGCAGGTATTGATCCGGCAAGATTAGGATTGACATTATATTTATTGATCATTAAATCTGTTGCATAGAAAAGAAACGGGAAAACTGCTGAATAAAAGAGAACACATAGTATAGCAATATACCAGAATCCTTTATTTTTTATAATAAATAAAATATCCTTTAACTCAAATTGTTCTTCTGCACTTTCGTTATTACTGCTTTCTTCCAGAGAATCATCGAGTTTTTTATCCATAACAGAATAAACAATAAATGCGACTACGCTTATAAGCATAAATATAAATGCTAACAAAACCGGTGATGAGAAGGAATATGCTTTGGCTACAGGTAGCGCTATTCCTAGTGCTAATGCAGTACCTAGTCTTGCAATAGACATTTGCATTCCCATGGCTAAAGCCATTTCTCTGCCTTTAAACCATTTTACTACTGCTTTCGATACAGTAATACCTGTTGCTTCTGTGCCAACTCCAAAAATACCAAAGCCAATAGCAGAGAATATTACCTGGGATTTAATTCCAAAAATAGTCTGGCCTTCAGGAAAAACATGTAAGAGAGCCCAATAGTTAATGCCGGTTCCTATAGCCATCATTAATGTAGCTGTAAGTCCTGTAAAGCGTACCCCCATTTTATCGAGTACTATACCGCTGAAAATCAGCATGAAAAGCAATACATTAAACCATGTATACGATGAAGTATATATTCCAAAATCAGAACTATTCCATCCCAGTATACTCTCTAACATAGGTTTAACAGGTGAAAGAGCATAATTGAAAAAATAAGCTCCAAACATTGATAGGGAGACTACAATTAAAGCAATCCATCTTGCCTTTTTCGAATCCCGCAAAGAATTTTTAATCATTTCCATCTGTAAAAAATTAATTCTGCAAATAAATGTTTTATTTATGAAACTGCAATGACAAATATCTTAAAATAGTAAAACTGATTTTTAATTTTTAAAAATATATTTACATCTTTGCAGCCATATAAACAAAATAATTCTTTAGTTAAACAAAATAAATATGAAAGATTCAGTTGCAATATTATGTGCAGGCGGACCTGCTCCAGGAATTAACACGGTTATAAGCTCGGTTACAAAAGTTTTTATAAATGCAGGATACAGAGTGATTGGATTACATGAAGGTTATAAAAGCTTATTCACCGGGGAACCCAATATTGTAGAACTAGATTTTGAATTTGCCGATAATATTTTCAGCAGAGGAGGTTCATCCCTAAGAATGAGCAGGTACAAACCTAAAGATGCTGAATTTACTACGGATTTCTTTGTAAATAACAATGTTAAACTGTTGGTCACAATTGGAGGTGATGATACTGCTTCTACAGCAAACAGATTAAGCAAATTTTTGCATGCAAACAAGGTTAAAGTTTCAAATATTCACGTCCCCAAGACCATTGACAACGATTTACCCCTGCCAGAAGGTATACCTACTTTTGGTTACCATTCGGCTAAAGAAGAAGGTGTAAAGATTGCAACTACAATATATGAAGATGCACGCGCCAGTGGCAACTGGTTTGTAATTTCAGCTATGGGCCGCGAAGCAGGCCATCTGGCATTTGGAATTGGCACGGCTTGTCATTATCCGATGATTATTATTCCTGAAATGTTTAATAAAACCAAATGCACTTTCGATAAAATTACCCGGATGATAATTTCATCTATGATAAAGCGCAGAATGATGGGAATTGATTATGGAGTTGCGATTGTAAGCGAAGGTGTTTTTCATTTCATGAACGATGAAGAAATTGAAGGTACTGGTATCAACTTTACGTATGATGATCACGGACATCCTGAACTGGGCAATGTGAGTAAATCGCATATTTTTAATATGCTGGTTCAACGAAAGCTGAAGAAACTCAACCTTTCTGTTAAAAGTCGTCCCAATGAACTTGGATATGAATTGAGATGTACCCGCCCAATTGCTTATGATCTGGTTTATACTACATTGTTAGGAACAGGTGTAATGAAACTTTTTCAGGATGGAATAAGCGGTTGTATGGTGACTGTAGATCATGTCGGCAATGTTGCACCACTGTACCTGAAAGATGTGGAAGACGAAAACGGAAAGATAAAACCCCGACTGGTAAATATGAACTCTGACAAGGTGAAGATAATTTATGAAAACAACCTGCAGTATATTACAAAAGACGATTATAAAACTGCAAAAAAATTAATACCCGATCCTGAAGAATATGATTTTAAGAAAATACTAAACTGGTAATTTTTCATGTACTTAATAAAAGCAGGATTGAAATCCTGCTTTTATTAATTTAACCCAGAAAATTACTTACGGTTTCCGATAAATCGGAACAGGCTATGAGATCGGTTGCGACTTAGTTCAGCTAAAATTTCGGATACCCAAAATTAAGCTTTCCTAAGTCGGGGTTAACCCGTATTTTAATTCACAATTTGCAAAATTTATAAACCTTTAGCTCGGCACAGCCAAAAATGCAGGTTAAAATGGTTTCTCTTGTCAGGTATATTTTTGTTTTGTAAGTTCAATTCCCAAAAAAACAAAAAAAAATTAATAAATTTATACACTTGTATTTAACCTAAATCGATTCAAACTATGGTTTATATAAAACGAAAAAAAGGAACCATTGCAATACTCACAGGCGGAGGTGACGTACCCGGCCTTAATCCTGCAATACGTGCAATTACCATCAGGGCTCTTCGGGAGGGCTATCAGGTTGTTGGATTGAGAAGGGGTTGGGCTGGTATTCTTGAATATTCAAGGGATAAAAAAGCTGATAACAGTGATAAATATATCGAATTAACGGAAGAAATTGTTAACAAAGCCGGAAGAACCGGAGGTACGTTCCTGCACACTTCACGTACACGGCCAAGTCATATTCCCTTAAGCCAGGTACCGGAACAATATAAAGATAAATACACAGAAGAAATAAATGACCTTACACCCGAAGTAATTAAGAACCTCGAATCGCTTGGTATTGATTACCTGATTCCCATTGGAGGAGACGATACATTAAGTTATGGTGTAAGGTTATATGCAGAGGGAGTGAAGGTTGTTGCCATTCCAAAAACAATGGACAATGATGTACCCGGAACCGATTACTGTATTGGATTCAGTACATGTATTACCCGGACAATTCATCTTTGCAACCTGTTAAGAACTTCTGCCGGTTCTCACGAAAGAGTACTGGTTCTTGAAGTTTTCGGCCGATATGCAGGTTTTACCGCCATGTTGCCTACTATGGCCGGAGCAGCAAACCGATGCGTGATACCGGAATACAAGTTTGATATAGAAAAACTTGCACACCTGTTGATTGAAGATCGGGAAAAAAATCCTAGTAAATATTCTGTTGTACTGGTATCAGAAGGAGCCATGTTTTCCGGCAGCAGTGAAATGATTTTTAAATCACGTGAAAAAGATCAATACGGACATGCCAAACTGGGAGGTATTGGCGATGTAATATCCGATAAAATTCGTGAACTATCGCCTAAATTTTATAATGGTAAACGCATAAATGTAATTAATCAACAACTGGG
Source organism: uncultured Bacteroidales bacterium (assembly GCA_963781805.1). GTDB lineage: Bacteria > Bacteroidota > Bacteroidia > Bacteroidales > UBA10428 > JAFGPL01. The sequence continues at coordinate 5,507,678 of CAWAHF010000004.1, read as the reverse complement.
TTACCTTGTCCGCGGAGGAGATCCGGATGCAATCGATTCAATTGTGCCCATGGCTTATGGAAATCTTGCACTGGATTTACTTTTAAAAGGGATTCACGGAAGACTGGTGGTTTTAAGAAACGGAAGGTACGATAATGCTCCTATTGATGTGGTTACCAGTACCAATAAAATAGTTGATGTTAAGAGATATTACAACACCGATCGATTAAGGCCTCATTACAAAAGCTTTGAATTTCAACCATTATTTATTATGACGGGAACATGACAGGTAATCTGAGAAAAAAATTATAAGCGAATCGGAAATAATTCGCTTATTTTTTTATCCAAACCCAGGCATTTTGAGTTATTTCACCTCTGAATTTCTGAAGATCTCTGACACCGGCTTTCAGATTATCATAAGAGTTTGCTGTTACCATATGAAAACCATCCGGCCTGAGGATAATTTCGGAATTATAGCCCATCTTTCTGATTTTTTCAGCGTAATTATCCGCATTCTGCGGAATAAGAAAGCAACCAACAATCATGTAAATCCTATTAGAGCCAAGCGATTCATTCTTCTTGTACATGCTGTGTAAATCCTCTGGTGATAAATTTTCTTCACTTCGAATATCGCCCGGAGCAACATTCATTTCTGATGTATCACTTTTGGCTGGTTCTTCAAGCTCTGCTGCATAATTCAACATGGTATCAGCTCCCTTCGAAAAAAGACGTTTTTTCTCGAAATACTTGCACCCTGTACAAAATATTAGTACCAATGCGGCCAGTGTTATAACTTTCTTCATAATTTTTATAATTAAGATTCTAAAGTTAAAGATATTCTGCAATGCATTGAAATATCCGGTTGTTAATAACTGAATTAAATCATTAAATATTTTCTGAGAAAACTAATATTGATTTATAAATATCTGTACATAAATGAATTCGTATAATACACACAAACAACACCTTACTATACTGAAATCTAAAAAAAAATAATTGTGTTGATAACTTTTCAAGAACCCTATTAAATCAAAATCAAAAAAAATGGCAACATTCCTGTTTTTATGTTGTTAATTTTATTTTTTCCATCGTAAATTTATGAAAAAAATTGGAGTTATTAATTAGTATTCAATATTTAAGATAATTATGACAGATTTAACTACTTCATTCGCAGGATTAAAACTTAAAAATCCTATTATGATAGGTAGCTGTGGCTTCACCGATTCAGTTAAAAACATCAGGGAACTTGAAAATAATCATGCCGCTGCAGTTATCCTTAAATCTCTCTTCGAAGAAGAAATCATTGTCGAGATGAAGGCATCGATAAACAATATGAGTGCCGACCGGTTTATTTATCCCGAAACCCTTGATTTTTATGAATATCCTGTTGTTCCGGAAGAGAGTACTCTTAAATATCTTGAACTGATATCGGAGGCAAAGAAAGAAGTTTCAATTCCCATAATTGCAAGTATAAACTGTGTAACAGCAACACAATGGACCTATTTCCCAAAGCAGATTGAAACTGCAGGTGCCGATGCTCTTGAACTCAATATTTTTATTTTGCCCAGCGATTTTAACCGCTCGGCTGAAGAAAATGAAAAAATATATTTCGATATCATTCATGAAGTACTAAATAAAATTAAAATCCCTGTCATTGTAAAGTTGAGTTACTATTTTTCAAACCTGGGTACTTTCCTGAAGAATATATCAGGCACAGGAATTAAAGGACTGGTACTTTTCAATCGTTTCTACAATCCCGATTTTGATCTTAACAACCTGGAAGTCACATCTGGAGCTGTTTTAAGCAATCCGTCCGATTTGTTTCTTTCGTTAAGATGGATTGCCATTATGGCTGACAGGGTGTCGTGTGACCTGGCCGCATCAACCGGCGTTCATGATGGGAAAGCGCTTATAAAACAGCTACTGGCAGGTGCCGATTCCGTTGAAATTGCTTCAGTGCTATATAAAAACGGCATGAACTATATTCCATCCATGATTAAAGAACTTGAAGATTGGATGATTTCAAAAAATTACACCACCCTGCAGGACTTCAAAGGTAAACTTAGCCAGTCTAAAAGCCAGAATGCTGCAGCCTACGAACGGGTACAATTTATGAAATACTTCAGAGGATATCAGATTGATAATGTTTGAGCTCTGAAGTAAAATCATTTTTTCAATTCTAAATCAGATCACATGCCTCGGCAGGCATCCAATGACTGTCTTTGCCTTCCCATTTAATGGTGCATCCTATCGGATTGGTCACCGGAGTACTTATCTCCTTTCCCCCGGTTAGTTCGGTTAATACCCTGTCCAAATCATTTACCGTTATTCTGCTGATATCTCTCGGATTATCAACCGCTCTTCCCGTGTAAACCAGTTCCCTTTTTTCATTAAAAACATAAAAATGAGGTGTGCGAAGAGCTCCATACTTCCGTGCAATTTCCTGAGATTCATCACGAAGATAATGCCAGGGAAATTTGTACTGTTCCATTCTTTTCTTCATATATTCAAATCCGTCTTCAATATGAATGGTGTCGGTATTGGAATTAATCCCCACAAAAGCCACACTTTTATTTTTAAATTTTTCAGCTGTTTTTCTTGTTGATTCATCTGAACCTAACACATAGGGACAGTGATTACACGTAAAGAAAATAACCAGGTATTTACTCGAATCGAAACTCGATAAACTATAGTATTTATCATCGGTGCCCGGTAAATTAAAATCCGGAGCCTTCTGTCTGTTTTGCAATGTATATGCCATAACAAATTCCTTTTTTTTCTAAAACAACTGGTGAAGCAAATTGTTTACCGGATTAGCCTACAGGCTTGTAACACAATCTATATTACCTTTTAGCAAGTGAAATGTTTTTAATCCCTATAACCATCAAATTAAGAATTAACAAGATTTATTTGATAATTTTTAACTCACGCATACACTTTTTAATTCTGTCAAATGATTGTTCGATATCCGGTTCCAATCCGACCGAAAACCTTATTAAGCCTTCGGAAAGGCCAATTTTACGTTGTATGTCTGCCGGAATTTCAGACGAAGTGCTAATACCAGAACAACTGAACAACGTCTTAAAGTATCCCAAACTTACTGCCAGATATCCTACCTGCGCAATTTGCATCTTCTGCATCAGTGCATTAGCTGTTTTGGCTGAATCAACTACCAACGCCATCATTCCTCCATATCCAAATTCTTTATTCATTATCTTCTTCATTAACTTATGCTGTGGATGTGTATCCAATCCCGTATAGATAACTTTCAGATTTAACTCCTGAAACCTCTCTGCCAGGTACAATGCATTTTTGCTATGTTGTTTGATGCGAATATGTAAGGTATGCATATTTTTCAATATACCCGAAGAACGGAGAGGATCGAGTACAGGACCAAGAAGCATAGCTGTCCCGCTATTTACATCCGTCAAATCATCGATAAATTGCTCCGTCCCGCATATTGCACCTGCCACACAATCGTTCTTCCCATTTATAAATTTGGTTAAGCTATATACAACAAAATCGGCGCCAAGATTTACAGGGCTGATAATCAGCGGACTAAAGGTATTGTCCACCATTAGCATTAGATTGTATCTGGCAGCTATTTTTGACAATTCAGGAATATTGGAAACCTGTAACAAGGGATTGGTCAGCGATTCGGTATAAATTAGTTTTGTATTCGGTTGAATGGCTTCAATGACACTGTTTAAATCGGTTATATTGACAAAACTTACATCGATATGGAATTTTTTCAGATAATTTTTCAAAAAAGCGTATGTACCTCCATAGGTTGTAATACTGGTTATCAGATGGTCACCCGAACTACAAATCTGAAGGATTGCACATGTAATTGCTGCCATTCCCGAGGCGGTTACCCATGCTGTCGGGGTATTCTCCATTGCAGCAATCGCATCTGCAAGAAATTTATTGCTGGGATTCCAGTGCCTCGAATACAAAAAACAACCATGACCATGCCCATGAAAGGTTTCAGTCATTTCATCCGGATTTAAAAAAGTGTATGTGGAAGAATCTGTAATGGAAGGATTAACCCCTCCAAACTCTCCAAACTGAAGCAGATCATATAATCTGGTTGCGGCATTTGATTTGTTTTTCATAGCATTTTGATTGTGATAAAATTTAATCAAAATAGTGAATGAAAACAAAGCAATTTGTCAGGTTTACAAATTAAATTATTCTGAACCGGCAAAACTTTATCTAATAAAAATAATCGTTGAACCTCTTGCTTGACCTGTTTATCAATTATCGATTCTAATCTATTACTGTTCGCCGAACTCTTGCGTATATACAAATAATAATAACCTGGAATTTTATAACAGAATGAACAAAATTAACTTAAAGGAATATACCGTATTAATCGTCGAAGATGATGCGATGAGTTACAAGTTTCTGGAAATTGTCTTGTCCAAAAAAACCGGAATTAATATTATATGGGCCATAGATGGGAAGCAGGCGCTTGATTACTGCAAAATATACAAACATATTGATATCATACTCACCGACTTACAACTTCCGTTAATTGATGGTTATGAAGTAGTTCGACAAATAAAAATGAAAAATGCGGATATTCCGGTGATTGTGCAATCAGCCAATTCCTTTAACAACGAAATGAAAAAATGCCTGGAATTGGGTTGTGATGCATATATGACAAAGCCACTGAACAGTGAGTTGTTGATTAAAAATATTGAATCACTGCTCCGATCTGTCACTTCAAAAACTGCCTGATAAACATACCTAGTTTATCATTTTTTTTATCAAAACTCTCCTAGTTAGGAGATTTTTTTTTATCATTGGGAGATATTACAACTAATCTCCCCTATATGAATACACTTATCTTGCTTTTTGAAAATTGCGTTACCCGATATCTGAACAATGTCTTCCTTCTGGAGAAGAAAAACAACAAATATATGGGTGCCACATTTAAGGAAGTTCACGAACTGGTAGTAAAGTTTGCTGCAGGATTAATGGACCTCGGAACTCAAAAAGGAGATCGGATCGCTCTTCTGTCTGAAGGAAGAAACGATTGGGTAATTGCTGAACTTGGAATACTTTATACAGGGGCAATAAATATCCCGTTGTCAATTAAACTGGCCGAACCTTCAGAAATTAAATTCAGATTAACTCACTCTGGCACCAGAATAGCCATTGTATCAAAATATCAGTTAAAGAAACTTCGTGCAATCAAAGGGGAAGTGCCAAATCTTGAAAAAATAATAGTTTTCGACCCGGTTGACAATCCCGGGGATAACGAGCTGATTTTTGCAGAGATTATTACCGCCGGGGTTAATTATCTGGCAAAAAACAAAGCACTTGTTGAAGAAAGATGGAAATCGGTTACCGAAAATGATTATGCCAATATTTGCTATACATCAGGTACTACAGCCGATCCGAAAGGAATAATTCTTACACATGGGAACTATACGGCTAATATTCAGCAATCACTAAGTCTCTTCAGTATTCCTGAATGGTGGACTACCCTGCTAATATTACCATGGGATCACGCTTTTGCGCATACCTGCGGTATTTATACACTAATGAGCTGTGGCGCAAGTATGGCAGCCATTCATGTTGGTGATAGTCCTATGGAAACATTGAAAAATATACCCGTAAACATAAAAGAAATTAGGCCTAACTTCTTAATGAGCGTACCAGCCTTGGCCAAGAATTTCCGTAAAAATATCGAAAAAGGAATCAGGGAAAAAGGACCAACCGTTGAGAAATTGTTCAATTTTGCATTGAAGATTGCATATACTTACAACGGACTGGGGCATAACAAAGGCAAAGGTTTAAAGATATTTTTAAAGCCACTGTGTATACTCTTCGATAAAATTCTATTCACAAAAGTTCGTGAGGGTTTCGGCGGTAGAATGGAATTTTTTATTGGCGGTGGAGCATTGCTCGATATTGAATTGCAGAGATTCTTTTACGCCATAGGTATGCCTATGTTTCAGGGATATGGACTTACCGAAGCTGCTCCTGTTATCTCAGCTAATAATCCTACCAAACATAAAATGGGTTCATCAGGCCAGTTGGTATCAAACCTTGATGTGAAAATCTGCGATGATGATGGAAATAGTCTGCCTGTTGGAAAAAAAGGTGAAATTGTAATTCAGGGTAAAAATATAATGGCAGGATACTGGAAAAACGATGATGCCACCCGGGAGACAATTAAAAATGGATGGCTGTACACCGGCGATCTCGGTTACCTTGATAAAAACGGATTTTTGTATGTACTTGGCAGATTTAAAAGCCTGCTTATTGCCGACGATGGGGAAAAATTCAGTCCCGAAGGAATAGAGGAGGCAATGACCGAACATTCTGAATTCATCGATCACTGCATGTTGTACAATAATCAGCAACCTTATACCATTGCATTGATAAATCCGAACAGAGAAGCCATTAAAAGGTGGACACAACATAACCATATTGAAACTTCAACACAAGCTGGCAAGGAGATGATATTAAAACACATTGAATCTGAGGTTAACCAGTTTCGAACCGGGGAAAAACTAAACGATATGTTTCCTCAGCGCTGGTTACCAGCTGCCATCGGAATACTGAAGGAAGGTTTTACAGAAGAAAACCAGCTGATGAACAGCACCCTGAAAATGGTCAGGGGAAAAATTACTGATAAATATGCTGACCTTATTAACTATTTATACACTCCCGAAGCCAAAAATATTTGTAACCAGAGAAATCTGTTGTCAATAATGGAAATACTTAGATAATATATTGAATATGAACCTCTAACCCGTTTTTCTTAAGGTTTTTGACAGAATCTGGAATAATGGAATATTGGAATGGTTGAACAATGTATTTACCAGATAATGGAAAGAAAAAATATAAACAGAGGTTTTATGCAATTGCGGGTTTGGAATGATGCTATTGATCTTTATGTTTTAACCTGTAAATTCTTAATAAGATTCCCTTATGAACTAAAAAAAACGGCTGGAAATTGCATAGATTCTTTACTTAGTATTAGTCGAAATATTGCAGAAGGATATTCCAGAAAAAGCATCAGAGAATATCTTAACTTTTTAAATATAGCCTTGGGTTCCAGCGGTGAATATTATTCTTGTATATTCGGATTCAACAAAGCAAATCAATTAACAATTGAAGAATTTAAACAATTGGATGACTTGCATTACAAAACCGAGAATGAACTTATCCAACTAATTAAATCATTACAAAAAAAAATGAAAGAAGGAAATTGGGAGGATACTTTTTCATAAAGAAATTAAGATTCGAAATATCAGATTAATAAAAACTTAATATTTAAATCTTCCCACACGTTGACAATCCAATTTTCATTTTTCCAATATTTCATCATTCCAACATTCCCATATTCCTACATTTCAAAATTCCATCATTCCTTCATTCCAACATTCCATTTTTCCAACATTTCCACATTCTCACACTTCAACCTTATTATCTGAAGTTCATTGCTATCAATTTTCTATATTTGCATATTATAAGCTGACTCTAACATTCAGAAAGATTGCTTTTATGACACAAAAAGAAACAATAAATCAGATTCTCGAAGATCGTGTATTGGTGATTGCCGGCCCAATGGGTACAAACATACAGCGCGAGAAGCTATCCGAAGAGGATTTCAGAGGCGAATTATATAAAAACCATAAGATTGATTTAAAAGGCAACAATGATCTCTTATCTATTACTAAGCCGGAAATCGTTAAGAAAATTCAACGGCAATTTTTTGAAGCGGGAGCCGATATTGTTGAGACAAATACGTTCAATGCAAACAAAGTTTCTCAAGCCGATTACGGATTGGAATCGATAAGTTACAAACTTAATTTCGAAGCGGCCAGATTGTTGAAAAAGATAGCGGAAGAATTTACTACATTAAATCCACAAAAACCAAGATTTGTTGCCGGTGTTATAGGTCCGACAAACAAGACAGCTTCACTGTCACCCGATGTAAACAATCCGGCTCTCCGCTCGATTACTTACGATTACCTGGTTGAAACATACAAAGAGGCTGCCGAAGGATTGGTTGAAGGAGGTGCAGATATACTATTGATAGAAACGATATTTGATACGTTAAACGGAAAGGCTGCACTGTTTGCTATCGATACTGTATTTAAAGAGAAAAATATAAATCTGCCCATAATGGTATCCGGAACAATTGTTGATGCCAGCGGTAGAAATCTGTCGGGTCAGACGGTTGAAGCATTTTTACGATCTGTCAGTCATTTGGACATTTTGAGTGTGGGCTTAAACTGTTCACTTGGCGCCAAACAGTTATATCCTTATCTTGATAGAATCTCGAAAATAGCGCCATTTTATGTGAGTGCTCATCCCAATGCCGGTTTACCTAATCAATTTGGCGGTTATGATCAAACGCCGGATGAAATGGGGCATGAAATCAAGACTTTTCTCGATAACAACTATGTAAATATTGTGGGCGGCTGTTGTGGTTCAACGCCTGAACATATTGCCGCAATTGCAAAAGAGGTTGAGAAAAATCATCAACCGAGACAGGTGATAAAGAAGGACCATAAACTCTGGCTGAGTGGACTCGAACCCTTATTGATTGATAAAAACCAGAATTTCATAAATATAGGTGAAAGAACAAATGTTTCAGGCTCTATAAAGTTTGCAAAACTAATCAGGGAAGAAAAGTATGAAGAAGCTCTTTCTGTTGCCAGAGAACAGGTTGAAAACGGCGCCCAGATCATCGATATCTGCATGGATGATGCCATGCTGGATGCAGAGAAATGCATGGTAAATTTTATGAACCTGATTGCCACTGAGCCAGATATAGTTAAGGTTCCTGTAATGATCGATTCTTCAAAATGGTCGGTGATTGAAGCCGGTCTGAAGTGTGTTCAAGGGAAGCCAATTGTCAACTCCATCAGCATGAAAGAGGGAGAAGAACAATTTTTAAAGCAGGCTGCAAAAATTAAACAATATGGAGCGGCTGTGGTTGTGATGGCTTTTGATGAAAAAGGACAGGCAGACTCTTTTCAACGAAAAATTGATATCTGCAAAAGAGCATACGATCTCCTGACACAAAAAATCAATTTCCCACCAGAGGATATCATCTTTGATCCTAATGTGTTGGCTATTGCAACAGGCATTGAAGAACATAATAATTATGCTGTTGATTTTATTAATGCTACCAGATGGATTAAAGAAAACCTTCCTTTTGCAAAAGTAAGTGGAGGTGTTAGCAATCTTTCTTTCTCGTTTAGGGGAAATAACGTGATAAGAGAAGCTATACATTCGGTATTTCTGTATCATGCGTTGAAGTCCGGGATGGATATGGGTATAGTAAATCCTTCGTTGTTGACAGTGTACGATGATATTCCAAAAGATCTGCTTGAACTCATAGAAGACGTTGTGCTCAACCGTAAATCGAATGCAACCGAAAAACTGGTATCATTCGCGGAACAGGTAAAAAGTAAAGACAAAACTGAAGTAAAAAATGAGGAATGGCGGACTCATCCTGTTGAAGATAGATTGTCATATGCACTTGTTAAAGGAATTACCGATTATATCGATCAGGATGTACTGGAAGCCAGGAAAAATTATCCCAGGGCACTTAATGTTATTGAAGGACCGCTGATGGACGGTATGAATATAGTGGGTGATCTTTTTGGTTCGGGAAAAATGTTCCTGCCACAGGTGGTAAAAAGCGCCCGCGTAATGAAAAAGGCAGTCTCTATCCTCTTACCTTTTATCGAAGCAGAAAAGCAAGTCGGTGAAAGCGGAAATATTTCCACATCAGGGAAAATCTTACTTGCAACGGTTAAAGGGGATGTGCATGATATTGGTAAGAATATCGTGGGAGTGGTTCTTGGTTGCAATAATTACGAAATAATCGATTTGGGTGTGATGGTTCCCAATGATAAAATATTTCAGGCAATTGAAGAACAAAGACCCGATATTGTCGGATTAAGTGGTTTGATAACACCTTCGTTGGAAATTATGGCAGAATTTGCCGCCGAACTCGAAAAGAAAGAGTTGAAAATTCCTCTTTTAGTCGGTGGTGCAACTACATCTAAAATACACACTGCTGTGAAAATAGAACCTAATTATAGCGGACCTGTGGTTCATGTTAAAGATGCATCCAAAAGTGTTGGTGTGGTTAATTCGCTGGTTTCGAGAGAGCACAAATACAATTTTATTAAAACAATTCAAGCTGAATACGACGAACTTAGAAATACCTATTCTGATTCGAAATCAAAAGTAAAATATATTTCGCTTGAAGAAGCCAGAAATAACAATTTCAAAATTAATTGGGATAATTCACAAATTTATAAACCTCACCTTCAAGGTATTAAAGTATTTAAAGATTATCCGTTGTCAGAAATACGGGAATATATTAACTGGGTATTCTTTTTTGTTGTATGGCAGTTAAGAGGCAAATATCCCGATATATTAAATGACCCCAAACAGGGAGAGGAGGCAAGAAAACTGCTTCATGACGCCCATGACCTGCTGGACCGGATCGAAAAAGAAAATTTACTTACAGCCAATGGTGTGATAGGCTTTTTCCCTGCAAATGCCGTAGGGGATGATATTGAAGTATATTCTGATGAATCCCGAAAGAAAGTTCTCACAACGTTTGTTAACCTGAGAAACCAGCTTCAACGAGAGGAGGGTTCTCCTAATTTTTGCCTTGCAGACTTTATTGCTCCTAAAGAAAGTAACCTCATCGACTACATCGGGGCATTTGCCGTAACTACGGGTATTCATATTGAATCGATATTAAAAGAATTTGAACAGCAACATGACGATTACAACAGCATTATGGTGAAATCCCTGGCCGACAGGCTTGCAGAGGCGTTTACCGAATTAATCCATGAAAAAATACGCAAAGAGTACTGGGGATACGTTCCGGATGAAAATCTGAGTAAAGAGGCACTCTTTTATGAAAAATACCAGGGAATCCGTCCGGCACATGGTTACCCGGCATGTCCGGATCATTCGGAAAAGGAGACTCTGTTCAGATTGCTGAATGTAACTGAAAATACCGGAATATCACTAACCGAAAGCTTTTCGATGTACCCTGCGGCTTCTGTTAGCGGTTTAATCTTTGCTCATCCACAATCTAAATATTTCTTTATTGACAAGATTTCTCCTGATCAGGCCGAAGATTATGCGCGACGCAAAGGAGTTTCGGTTGTACAGGTTGAAAAATGGCTGGCATCGAATTTGAATTATAAATAGGGGGGGAGTTCAGAGTTCCGGGCTTGCCAACCGAAACTTCAGTGAAGGTTGGTTTCGGATAGTGGATTATGGTTTAACTGGTTTGAATTTGAAAATTGCACAGATGAAATTGATATAAATATAGCATAGACAAAAGTTTATATTCTTATGAATTCCTGAAAAATGAAAATAAATGATATTTTTAAAAAGCAATCCAAAACCTTTTCATTTGAATTTTTTCCGCCCAAGGACGAGATTTCGGCAGTCGACTTTGGAATAAATGTCGGACAATTAATGAAACTTAATCCTTCATTTGTTACGGTTACATACGGGGCAGGTGGTTCTACACAGGAAAGGACATTTGCACTGGTGAACTATTTACAGAATAAAATCGGACTGACATGTATGGCGCATTATACGTGTGTAAATGCTACCAGGGAAAAAGTCGGTCATGACCTGAAATATCTTGAAGATATGGGAATTAAAAACCTGATGCTGCTTAGGGGAGATCCACCTAAAGGAATGAATTCCTTTGTTGCTCCCGAAGACGGATTTCAGTATGCCAGTGAATTGATAGCGTTTGCACACAGTCGATTCGGTTTTTGCAATGCAGCAGCATGCTATGTGGATAAGCACCCTGAAGCGTATTCACTGGAAGAAGATATCAGGCATCTGAAGGAAAAAGTGGATGCCGGAGCAGATTTTCTTATCACCCAGTTATTCTTTGAAAACAAAAACTATTTCCGATTTGTTGAACTTGCCCGCAAAGGAGGCATCAATTGCCGGATAATTCCGGGAATTATACCTATTACAGCATTTAAACAAATTGAAAGGTTTACCCAGATGTCTGGCGCCGAAATTCCAAATAAACTCATTGAACTACTCGATAAAAACAAAAATAATCCGGAGGTTACCTACAAGCTGGGCATTGAATTCAGTATTAATCAATGTCGTGAACTTATAGCGAACGGAGCGCCGGGATTACATTTCTATACGTTAAATAAATCAAGAGCTGCGGTCGAGATTTTTGAGAGGCTAAAGGAAAATCCAGAGAGGAATTAACCCACGAAATAATTAAAAATAAAACATCAAAAACAATACCCCGTTTGAGTTAAAATTAATGGATGCGTCAAATTCACCGCCTTTATCAATAGCTGTCTGACTTACAAAATCATATCCTGCCTGAGGATCCCATACTTCTGTTTTTGTCTTCGACTTGGAATTGTTGATATACATGATTCTTAATCCCATCTCTCCTCCAACCGAAATTTTAGGAGCAATAAAATATTCAAGACCGAAAAATCCGGTGGCGCCTATTCCAAAACTGGTAAAAGTCTTCTCAAACAATGGTCTTGGGGTGCCATCCACAAATAAAGCTGTTGAGGGTGAAGTATTTCCTGAAGATATTGGATTTGCATAGGAATATTTGTAGTTCATAAGATCAGGAGTACCATTTTGAAATAGTATATTAAGCTCAGCGCCAAATATCCCCTGGATACGTCCAAGTCCCTTTCTTTTTTCAAGTCCGATGCTTGTGGAAAAAGTGGTATAATTCTCAGTTCGTTTGTCAACGGTGGTGAGTCCGGCATTGCTGTCATCGTTTACAGGAAACGTTTCAGTATTATAATGATACCCCAATCCTATCCTCGCCCTGTAAGCGGTTTTGGAGTTTTTAAAATATTTCAGAAACAACTGTTGTCCGTCGGGGGCTTCAAAACTCAAAGGATTGACAAATTTATTGCTGCTATTTATCTTAATCAAATTCCCAAACAAATCAATAAATGGCAATGCATTTAAACCGATCCCAAATTCACCGGCAACGGGCAGTATTGCTTTTCCTTTCTTGGAGAACAGCTGTCCGGCCTGTTCGTTACCTGTTTGTTGAGCTGAAATGTCCACAAAAAGTAACAAAAACAATCCGGGGAATATTATTCTTCTAATCATCTTTATTTGAGAGTTTAATTGTTTTGTGTGAGTTTCCTAAGTTATTGTGTGAAATTCTAACGTCATTTCTGCGAAGATAGTCTATATTACTTTGTTGTAAAAAACTTTTATTTTTCTTTTGTCAGTCCCTTCATTGTTAACTGAATTCTCTTTCTTTCAACATCTACCTCCAGAACTTTTACTTTCACATGTTGATTCAGTTTAACCACATCTAACGGATCTTTAACAAACCTGTCTGCCAGTTGCGAAATATGGACAAGACCATCCTGCTTAACTCCAACATCAACAAAAGCGCCGAAATTCGTAATATTGGTAACTATGCCGGGCAGTTCCATGCCAGGCCGTAAATCATCCATCGAATAAATACCTTCGGCAAATTCAAATACCCTGATATGCGTACGGGGATCACGGCCCGGTTTAGCCAGTTCATCCATAATATCTTTCAAGGTTGGAAGACCTACATTCCCTTCAATATATTTCTTTAATTCAATGCCTCCCCTCAATTCTTCTTTTCCAAGCAAATCCTGGATGGTAGCCTTCATATCTTTGGCCATAGCCTGAACAATATGATAGCTCTCAGGGTGCACTGCACTGTTATCTAACGGATTAATCCCATCTCTTATCCGAAGGAATCCTGCACACTGTTCAAAAGCCTTTGCTCCCATTCTAGGGACTTTTTTAAGCTCCTCACGCGACTTAAACGGCCCATTCTCTTTCCGGAATTCAACAATATTTTGTGCCAGTTGAGGTCCAAGACCGGATACGTATGTGAGAAGGTGTTTGCTTGCAGTATTTACCTCAACTCCAACGGCATTCACACAACTTTCCACCACCTGATCAAGACCTTCTTTTAACTTGTTTTGATCTACATCGTGCTGGTACTGTCCTACACCAATAGATTTGGGATCGATTTTCACCAGTTCTGCCAACGGATCCATCAAACGTCTGCCTATGGAAACTGCACCTCTCACAGTTACATCATACTGAGGAAACTCTTCGCGGGCAACTTTAGATGCCGAATAAACAGAAGCACCTGCTTCATTCACGATAAAAACCTGTAAGTCCCGATCAAACCTAAGAAATTTGATAAATCTTTCGGTTTCCCGTCCGGCAGTTCCATTGCCAATTGAAATGGCTTCAATTTTATACTGACTGACCAGCGTATCTATTTTTTTTGCTGCTTTCCCTGTTTCATTCTGGGGTGGATGCGGATAGATGGTCTCATTATGCAGCAGATTGCCCTGTGCATCAATACAAACTACTTTGCAGCCGGTGCGATAACCCGGATCAATAGCCAATACCCGTTTTTGACCAAGGGGAGGAGCCATAAGGAGTTGTCGCAGATTTTCGGCAAAGACCCGAATTGCTTCCAAATCAGCCTTTTCTTTGGCGCTCTGTCGAAATTCTGTTTCAATGGAAGGAGCCAATAGCCTTTTATAACCATCTTTCACTGCTATTTTCACCTGCTGACTAACATCAAAATATCCCTTCACAAAAAGTGAATCCAGCGCTTCAATGGCATGTTCTTCGTCAGGCTCTACAGAAACCTTTAAAAATCCTTCTTCTTCTCCCCTGAATACGGCGAGTAATCTGTGAGAAGGGCATTTAGCCAAAGGTTCCGAGAAATCAAAATAATCTTTGTATTTAATACCTTCCTGATCCTTACCTTTCAATATTTTTGAGCTTAACAGAGCTTCCCGTTCAAACAGGTTTCTGATGATATCTCTTGCTCGTTTGTTTTCATTAATCCATTCTGCAATAATGTCTCTGGCACCCTGCAGTGCCTCTTCAATGGTTTTAACCTGATCATTAATAAATTCGGCTGCCCGGGCATTGATATCCATTTCTTTCTGTTTCATCAGGATTTGAGCAAGGGGTTCCAGCCCTTTTTCATGGGCAACAGAAGCCCGGGTTTTCTTTTTCGGGCGATAGGGCAGGTAAAGATCCTCAAGTTCCGTGATACTGTTTGCTTCGACGATCTTTTGCTTCAGCTCATCGGTTAGTTTGCCCTGTTCTTCAATTGATTTTAAAATGGTTTCCCTTCGCTTGTCCATTTCCACAAGTTTGGTATGCTGATCTCTAACATCCGCAACCTGTATTTCATCCAGGCTCCCGGTTGCTTCCTTCCGGTAACGACTAATAAAAGGAATTGTAGCCCCATCAGCAAATAATCTTAGAGTATTTTCAACCTGCCAGGGGGCTATGGATAATTTTTTAGAAATAATTTCGAGATGTTGGGTTTCCATTTTCAAATTCTAATAAAAAATAAATTGATAATGTAATGTTTTTGGTTCTCATAATAACAATTCCTGAAACATTTGGCAAATATAACTTCGTGTCTTTTGGAAAAAAATAAAAATCCGGATTAAAATTCAATAAAAGACAATTATAGAAAACTTTTTATTGAAAGAGGTTTGATTATAAATTTTTCTATTTTTGATTACCCTAAAAAAATTCTGCATAAGCAAATGGCTAAATTGAAACCGGAAACAATAATTCAACTTAAGAAAGGTGATCAGAAGACCTTTGAAAAAATATTTAATGAATATTATAAGAAATTATTGTTATATGCAAAGGAATATGTTGTTGATTTAGAGATTGCAAGGGAATTTGTTCAGGAGGCATTTCTTAAACTATGGGAAATAAAAAAATCTCTTCTGGAGAATACAAATTTGGAGGCGTTACTATTTACCATTATCCGCAATGATTGTTTGAATTATCTTAAACGAATTACTGTAAAAAAAAGATATAATGAATTTACACAAAAAACTTTTAATGAGTTGCAGTTAAATTATATAGCATTAAAGGATAGTACTTCCGAATTATTATTTCTTGATGAGCTTCAAAAAAAGATAGATGATGCAATAGCAGAGCTCCCGGTAAAATGCAAGGAAATATTTGAAATGAGTCGGTTCGATGGAATGAAGTATAAGGAAATAGCAGAAAAATTAAGTATTTCTTCTAAAACCGTTGAAAACCAAATTTCAGAAGCATTAAAACGTATTCGTCAAAAGATCGAAAATTATATATAGGAATTTGAATTAATTGCACCCTTTCATAGGGGTAAACCCCAGTAATGTTGTTATTATATTTATAAAGAACAGTATGGAATTTAATTTAATCTATAAGTATTTATCAGGTGAACTTGATGAACAACAAACCAGGAAGTTGTTTGAATGGGTTAGCGCCAGTGAAACAAACAGAAAGTTTTTTGCAAAAATTAAAAATTCCTGGACAAGTATCGGCTTAAATCACTCAAACATAGATGTAGACTTGGGTCGTGAATTTGAATTATTGACAATAAGGTTAAATCAGGAAAAAAAATCAGGAAATAGTGTTGTGAAAATCAGGAACCTGAAAAATTCTAAAATAACCCCAATCTATTTTCTGTATAGAATTGCTGCTATCCTGTTAATTTTATACAGCATTGGCGGAACAAGCTATTATTTTATTAGAAACCATAAAACAGATTACAATATCATATCCACAAAACGTGGTGAAAAGAGCAGTCTGGTTTTATCGGACGGCACAAAAATATGGCTTAATTCTGAAACAACTTTGAAATATCCTGCGGATATTAACAAGAAAACTGTTAACATTTACCTGGACGGAGAAGCATACTTTAATGTTGCAAAAAATCATGGCAGAAAACTTATTGTCAACGCTTCAAATATAAATATTGAAGTTGTCGGTACATCTTTTAATGTAAAGTCATATTCCAATGAAGAAACTGTTGAGACAACCCTTGAAAAGGGAACAGTTTTTATTACTGCGGATGATAAACAAAATATGCAGTCAGGTAGTCTGATTCTGAAACCTAATCAACAGGCTACTTTCATTAAAAAAACAAGAAAAATTCTCATTTCGGATTTAACTTCATCAGTAGTTGACAAAGTACCACCACTGAATAAACCGTTGATTGTGGGTATGCAGAATCAAAATACCAATTCACTTCAAATGCTTAGCGACAAAGAAAATACAAAATTATATACAGCCTGGAAGGATGGTGAGTTAATTTTTAAAAGCGAAAGGTTTGAAGATTTAGCCCACCGTATGGAACGTTGGTATGATATGCAAATTGAAATTAAAAGTCAGGAATTAAAAGACTCAAAATATACAGGTAGATTTGAGAAGGAGACTATTGAGCAGTCTTTAAATGCATTAAGCCTTTCAATGCCATTTATTTATAATATTGATCACAACAAAATAACCATTTATAAAAAGAACGGAACCTAACAAATACATCAAATAATACTAACCAAAACCCAAACGCCTATGAAATGCCCATAAACATTTTAAAAGAAATCGGAAAATGCGCTAACATTTTCCGATTCCAAAATTGATAACCGTTGACAAGACGGTTAAAAGGTTATTTATTGTCTAATTTAAACCAATGCAAAACTATGAAAAAAAAGAAGAATCGGATCTTTTTAATTAGAAAAGATCTATCTAAAACCCTACTAACCATGAAATTTGCTATAATATTATTTTTCGCAACAACATTGCAAATTTTTGCAACAGCCTACTCACAAAGTACAAAACTAACACTTAGCTTACAAAAGGTTTCAATTACAGATGTATTTGAAGCTATTGAAAAGCAGAGTGATTTTAAGTTTTTGTATCATGATGCTTTAATAAGCAAGGAAAAAAACCTTGATATTGATATGGAGAACAAAACAGTTGAAGAAATCCTGAATGATTTGTTTGCAAAAACCAGCAATGGTTATACTGTTTTGGAAAATAACCTTGTGGTTATTACCCCAAAAGAATTAAAAATTAAACAAATAAATACAATTGCCGGTACTGTTCTTTCTGCAGCAACAAATGAGCCCTTGCCGGGTGTAAATGTTGTTGAGAAGGGAACATTAAACGGAACCGTTACAAACGAGAGTGGTAAATACAGTTTAACTGTTACAGGTGAAAATGCAACCCTTGTTTTTTCATTTATCGGCTATTTATCCAAAGAAGTTCCTATATCCGGACAAACTACCATTGACATTAGCCTGAGTGAAGATATTGCCTCTCTTGAAGAAGTGGTTGTTATTGGATATGGAACCCAGAAGAGAAGTGATATTACAGGATCAATTGCTGTAATGAATACTGATAATCTTGACGAAAGGCCCATTACCCGTGTTGATCAGGCTTTAGTGGGAGAACTTGCCGGAGTGAGGGTTAAACAGACTTCAGGTATGCCGGGTGCAGGATTTAGTATACAGGTGAGAGGTACCGGATCAATCAGCGCCAATAATGAACCATTATATGTTATTGATGGATTCCCACTGGAAGTTTCGCCACAAAATACATCCGGCGGTTTTACCTCGGGAAATCCCCTGGACAATATCAATTCAAATGACATTGAATCTATCCAGGTGCTGAAGGATGCTTCAGCAACCGCTATTTACGGTTCACGCGGTTCTAACGGGGTAGTATTGATAAAAACAAAGCAGGGTCAGCCGGGAAAAGCCAAAATTTCAATCAATTACCGAGGAGGATGGAATGAAACTTCAAAAAAACTTGACGTGCTTTCGGGTGAAGAATGGGCTGATCGTGCAACTGAGATGATTAATGCTGCTTACCTCAGAGCCGACCCCGGAACTCAGAATCGCCAGGTTACCGACAATGAAGCTACCCGTATTGCCAATATTGGTTCATATAATACAGGTCAGATTCTTGATTCGCGTTGGGCTATGCCGGGTCATCCGGGATTAATTTATGTAGACTGGCAGGATGAAGCCTTCCGCAAAGGTCCTGTAAATGATATTCAATTAAGCGCTAATGGTGGAAATGAATTCGTGAAATATTATTTATCCGGAGATTATTTGAATCAAACCGGTTACATTCTGGGAGTCGATTATAAAAGATATTCTGCACGAACAAATGTAGAAATGAAGGCAGGCGATAAACTGAATGTTGGTATAAACCTTGCCCCTTCCTATGCAATAGGTAATGATCCAGGTGTTGAAGGAAAAGACCAGCAAATGCATATACTTGCTGGGCTAACCCCGGTTACTGAAGATACTGTAGGGCTCTATTATAATACCGGAAATTATCCACAATATAAATATGGTGGAACAAGAAACAGCCCGGTAATGGTACTTAAAAATACCACGGGTGAAAATAAAGAATTCAGAACACTGGCTACGATTTATGCTGATTATGCAATTATTAAAGGATTGAATTTCAAAACCAGCTTTAACCTTGATAATACTGATTATTCCAGAAAATTTTACAAACCGGCCTGGGTAAGCGGAAATGTTGTTGGGGCAAGACAGGCAAGTGGAAGTTATACAGGTTATCACCGTGTAACATTTGTTAATGAGAATCTGTTGACCTATACACACACATTTAATGATGTGCATAATTTAACTGCCATTGCAGGTATGTCGTACCATACAAATTCACGAAATACTTTCAGGATAAATGCGACAGGTGGATTTGGAACCGATTTTATAACCACTCTGAATGATGCAGTTGGAATTAACGCCAGTTCCACCGACACCTATGAGACCAAAAATGTATTACTTTCATACTTTGGAAGGATAGAGTACAGTTTTAAAGATAAATATTTATTAAACGCTACCCTGAGACGTGATGGATCATCAAGATTCGGTGAAAATACCAAATGGGGACTTTTCCCTTCAGTAAGTGCAGGATGGAAAATTTCCGATGAAGCTTTTATGGAGGATATTACTTCCATAAGTTTTTTGAAAGTCAGGGTAGCATGGGGAAAAACAGGTAATGAATCATCCGGACAGGATTATGGTTCTATAGCACTCCTTCAGTCCTCACCCTATAGCTTTAATAATACACTTGCTGTCGGACAATCCTCATCCAACTTCCCCAATAAGGATTTAAGCTGGGAGGAAAGCGAATCAGTTAACGGTGGTTTGGACTTTGGTATTTTGAAAAATCGAATAACAGGTTCTTTTGATGTTTATACAAAAACAAATAGCAATCTTCTTTTGGATGTTCCTGTTCCAACAGCCAGCGGTTTTTCATCGGCGTTGACCAATATTGGTGAAGTTAAAAATAAGGGTTGGGAAGTCGAATTAACTGGTAGAATTCTATCGGGGAAACTGAAATGGACATCAGGTATCAATTTAAGTCATAATTCGAATAAAGTTATTAAACTCGGACCGGACAATGCCAGGATTCTTATGCCTTCGTTAGATATCCAAAACAGTATCCTAACGGTTGGAGAGCCCATGTTTTCAATATTTGTTGTACAACAGGATGGTATTCTTTCACAGGCAGATATAGATGCTGGAGCAGCATTATACGGAACAGAAACAGCCGGAGACCCGAAATATGTAGATCAGATTACTGTGGACACAGATGGAGATGGCATACCTGATGCAAAAGACGGTTCAATCACTCCGGATGACAGAGTGATCGTCGGACATCCGGAACCGGATTATATCTGGGGATTTACTAATACATTCACCTACAAGAATTTTGATTTAAATTTTCTTTTTCAGGGACAATGGGGTGGCTCAATCTATTCTCTGTTTGGACGTGCTGTGAACAGAACAGGTACAGGAGTTCCAGACAATGTACTTGGTTACTGGCGCGACCGATGGAGATCACCATCAGATCCCGGAGCCGGATTAGTTGGGAAAACCACAGGTAACTTCGGGCGAATTAAAAATACTGACTGGTTGTACCCAAGTGATTATTGGAGACTCAGGAATATTACACTCGGTTATACCGTAAACTTTTCAAAATTACGGGGAATAAGTGGAATGCGACTGTATGTATCTGCAGAAAACTGGTTCGGTAAAGATAAATATACCGGTGGATGGAACCCAGAAGCTGTAAATTACGCTCCTAATGCAACTACACTAGTTGGTGACGATTATGGCGCTGCCCCATTGCCGAGATCAATGATTTTCGGTATTAATCTTAATTTTTAATAAAATAAAAAACATTATATCATGAAAAAAATAATTCTAATTTTTCCCGTTATAATACTCGGATTGGTTGCCTGTGAAAAACAGCTTGACCAGAACCCAATCTCACAATTGAGTGTTGACGGCTTTTTCAGAAATGATGCTGATTTTGATCAGGCAGTGAGTGGTATATACAATTCATTGCATAATTATCCCTGGCGGGAATTTTATCTTTCTGATGTTCGCTCTGATAATATTTACGGTGTAGGTGAAGCAGGTGTTAGAGACTGGGAACCGGTCAATAATTTTAACAATACAATTGCTGTGAATACCTATATGAGTGAAGCCTGGAATTCTGATTATACCGGAATTATGAGGGCTAATACGGTTCTTGAAAATATAAATAATGGTAATATTTCATCAGAGAATATAAAGAACAGTATTGAGGCACAAACCAGATTTCTCAGAGGATTTTTTTATTTCGATTTGGTGAAGATATTTGGAAAAGTTCCTCTTATCGACCACCTTATGACTCCTAATGAATTGCTTAATTTAGATAGAAGTCCGGTTTCTGATGTATATACTCTGATTATTTCAGACCTCAGTTTTGCAATTACAAACCTCGAAGATTATTATCCCAAAGGAGATGCAAATTGCGGAAGAGCTACAAAAAATGCAGCACGCGGTATACTTGCAAGAGTGTATCTTACCCGTTCAGGACCTACTTTTGGAATTGAAGGACCTGGGCTTGGTGCTAATGAATATGGTTTAGCGCTCGGCTTACTTGATGATGTTATCAGTAGCGCCCATTATGATACACTTAGTGATTATGCAGCTATCTTCGCCAATGATAACGAGAACAATGCTGAAGTGGTATGGGATATCCAGTTCATAAGCGGTGGATTAGGAGCCGGAGCTGATTACCCGGGCGAACTTTCCGGAAGAAACTGGTGGAATTCAGTAAATATTCCATTTGATATAGGACTGGAAAACAAAGATGTATCTGAAGACTTAATCGGTAAATACGACACAATAAATGACTCACGCTTTAGTGCATCTGTTCAATTGAGATATGTTAATAAATCCAACGGACTTGTAGTATATGATCCCGGTGTTATCAAATATTCTTCTACCGATCCTACAAACTGGGGTGTAGACAGGTTTGATTTCCCTATTAACTATATTGTTCTGCGATATGCTGATGTCTTACTAATGAAAGCAGAGTGCATTCTGCAGGGCGCATCGGGCAGTCAGGGTGAAGTTAACAATATTGTCAATGGCATCCGTAAAAGAGCTGGCATTGATCCGCTCCCCGGAAATATTACTCTTGATGACTTGCTGGCAGAACGAAGACTGGAATTTCTTGGAGAAGGTCAACGCTGGGGAGACCTTGTAAGGACAGGAAAAGTACTGGACGTGATAAACGCATGGATTCCTGTTGAAGATGTCAAGGACCAAATGGAACAACCAATTGATGCCAATATGATCATTTATCCGGTACCTCAGGATCAGATAGATGTAAAAAAAGGATTGTACAAACAAAATCAAGGGTACGAATAGGATTAGGTGGTTTTTATATTTGGGTTAGATTTGTTTTAGAGTTAATAATAAAGGTGGCGTGACCCCATAGGTTATGCCACTTTTTTATTGGATAAACTTAATCAATTAAATTTTGCTTTTTTAAAAACAAAAAGCTTGATCTGAATGTTATGTGTTTTTAAAACCTTTAAACTTTACTAATTTAAATGATGAAGAAAAACCAGGCCGCAAAACACAGCCTTTTAAATACCCGAATAATCCGGGATGAGATTACGGAAAATATTTCGTCAATTCCTCTCTTCAGGCTGCATGAAATAAGAGATTTGACCCCTTCAACATACATCCTCCGCTTTGACCGGAATAATATGAAATTTAAAGCCGGTCAACATATTACACTTGGTTTGCCTGGAAACAACCAGCTTCGTGAATATTCCATTTACAGTACCGAATACGATCCCTTCCTCGAGGTGTTGATAAAAGAAGTAGATGATGGAATGGTATCAAAAAGTTTACACAAATGCAATCCGGGATATTATTTAAATGTTGAAGGACCATTTGGTTTCTTTACACCGGACGAAGATAAGATAAACAGAAAATATCTTTTTGTGGCAACCGGAACAGGAATTGCACCATTTCACAGTATAGCAGGGTCATATTGCCCGTTCGATTATATGCTTTTACATGGTGTTCGAACCTTCGATGAGGCTTATGAAAATAGTTTCTATGCAAAAGAGAGATATCTTCTATGCACCAGTCGTGATAATAAAGGTCAGTTTAACGGAAGAGTGACCGATTACATTAGAAAAAATCCTGTCAGTTCTGAAACAATTGTTTATCTTTGCGGCAATTGTGAAATGATTTACGAAGTATACGATATACTTATGTCACAACATTTTCCACCTGACCAAATCAAAACCGAAGTGTATTTTTAGTAGTTCATGGTCACAAGTTTTAAGTCGACGGTCCTATGCTTGAAACTTGTTACCCTAAACTTGAAACTTTTTATATGAAGTACCACCTTGTTACATTAGGTTGCCAGATGAATAAATCAGACAGTGAACGCGTTCACACTGTCTTGGAAGGCATGGGATACAGGTGGACTGATGACGAGACAGAGGCCAATCTTCTGGGAGTTCTTGCCTGTTCTGTGCGACAAAAATCAATAGACAAAGTATATTCAAGAATCTATAAGTGGAATAAATGGAAAAACAGGCAAAATCTGATAACATTTGTTTCAGGTTGTGTGCTGCCGGCAGATAAAGAGAAGTTTCTGAAAATGTTTGATCTGGTTTTTGAAATGCGGGAGCTTCCTCTCTTTGCACAGATGATGGAACAATATGGTGTGGTAACGCCTGTAAGTTACCAGACCATAAATATGGAACCGGAAGAGGAAAACCCATTGCAAAATGCAGAGCCAGACTTTGCTGATATCCAAGCTGCTTTTTCTGAGCAACCCTTTGCAGGATTGAAACCCCTGGTAATGCGCCCGGAAGAGAAAATCAAGGATTTTTGGCAGGTTACGCCGACCTATAATTCTTCATACGAAGCATTTATACCCATACAGAATGGATGCGACAAATTCTGCACATTCTGTGCTGTGCCTTATACCAGGGGAAGAGAAGTATCCCGCCCTTCCGGAGAAATTTTAGCCGAATTAATACATTTGGTAAACCAGGGATACAAATCCATTACCCTGCTGGGTCAGAATGTAAATTCATATGGGCTTGACAAAAAAGGCGATGAAATTACTTTTCCCCAATTGCTTAGAAATATTGGGGAATACGGTGTTAAATCAGGTAAAGATTTCTGGGTTTATTTTACATCTCCCCATCCCCGCGATATGACGGATGAGGTTATTGAGGTAATTTCGGAATACACCTGTCTGGCAAAACAGATTCATCTGCCTGTACAATCGGGTGATAATAAAGTCCTTATCCGAATGAACCGTAAGCATACGGTAGAAGATTACGAAAGAATCATTGCCTCAATCTGGCGATTGATACCACAGGCGACTATATTTACGGATATTATTGTCGGATTTACCGGGGAAACGGAGGAACAGTTCGAAAACACCCGGCTTGCGATGGAGAAATTCAAATTCAATATGGCATATATCGCCAAATATTCACCTCGTCCCGGAGCAACCAGCTCCCGGTGGGATGATGATATTCCAAATGAGGTAAAAACAAAACGCTTGCATATCCTTACCAAAGAACTCACAAAGCATACCCTTGAATATAATACAACTCTGATAGGTAAGAATTTGAAAGTGCTTGTTACCGGCCGGGATCGCAAAAACGATTATCTTTCCGCTCTTACCGAAGGAAGAATTGTGCTCAGGTTCAAATCGGATGATACTTCCCTTATAGGTAATTTTGTTAATGTAAAAATAGAATCTGCCACAGAATTTGCATTACAGGCAAATCTGATAGAAGCCACCGTTCAAGAAACCACAGCAAATGGATAGAACAGTTGCATTTAAAACACTTGGCTGCCGGTTGAACCAATATGAGACCGATGCGCTTGTCACAGATTTTCATAAGGCTGGTTATCAGATAGTACCATTTACCGATCCTGCAGATGTATATGTGGTGAATACCTGCACGGTTACTAATACCAGCGATCATAAGTCAAAAAATATTATCAATCAGGCTGTAAGAAGAAATGCCGGTTCGGTGGTGGTAGTTACCGGTTGTATGGCCAACAGCCAGAAAGAATGGCTTGAAGAAAGAGAGGACATCACTTATGTTGTGGAGAATGATCGTAAAAGTTCAGTTTTTACTCTAGTCGATGCTCATTTTAGCGGAGAAATTCTTCATCCTTCAGATTTGAATCAAAACCTGTTTAATTTCTCAATTACAGAAAACGGATTTCATACCCGCAGCATGATAAAGATTCAGGATGGATGCAACAATTTCTGCACCTTCTGCATTGTACCAACGGTAAGGGGAAGAGCTGCCAGCAGGCCTGTGAACGATATTTTGAATAACATCCGACAGGTAACAAAACTGGGTTATAAAGAAATCGTGCTAACAGGAGTAAATATCAGCAGGTATAACTTTGATGATGTTCATTTCGAAGATCTGGTTGAAAAAATTCTCTGTCTTGACGGTGAATTCCGTTTACGAATTTCCTCCATCGAACCTGAAGGATTTGGAGATAAATTTATGGATCTGTTTTCTCATCCGAAAATGTGCCCGCACCTGCACCTCTGTTTACAAAGCGGATCAGACAGAATACTTATGCAAATGCGCCGCCAGTATAATCTTTACCAATATCTTAAATTGGTAGAAGGTTTTCGAAAAAGATATCCCGATTTTAATTTTACTACCGATATTATTGTTGGTTTTCCCGGTGAAACCGAAGACGATTTTCAGCAAACCTGCAACATCACCCAGGATATCGGATTCAGTCATATCCATACATTCAAATATTCTTTGCGAAAAGGAACTAGGGCAGAACGGATGCCAGAGCAGGTACCTGAAAAAATTAAACGGGAAAGAAGTGAAATTATCCGACAGATTGCAGAGGAAAATAAAATAAGATACAGACGCTCATTTATCGGGAAGAAACAAACCGTTCTTATTGAAAAAATCCGGAAAGGATTTGCCACAGGCTATGGCGAACATTATATTCCGGTAAAAGTTGAAGGTCCTGCCTTAAAAAATTCATTCAAAACTGTAACTATCCAACATCTTATGGATGATAAGGAACTCACATTAACAGGGATTTAAGATTAGTGTCATGTCAAGTATTAAAAGGTGGTCAAGTCATTCCGAACTTGATTCAGAACCCTGAAAGGCTCAGCGCGAAGCTAATCTCTTTAATCTTCCTGAGACCCTGAATCAAGTTCAGGGTGACTATATGACATAATATGATTGACATGACACTAGCATTCTTTGACCCAAAAAGAGATAACATCTCAAATGCAACTATTTATAAAAGTTTCTATCTTTATAGAAATCTGTAACCATGCGAAAACTGAGAACTTTTCTCTTGCTATTATGTATTCATTCTGTAGTTCTTGCTCAAAAATCGGGAAATTTTCATGTATATGATAAAAACACCATTTTTGTTGAAATTCTTGGAAATAGCGGATCATTGTCATTAAATTATGATCGATTATTTTTTCAATCCCAACAACTTAAAATTGCCGGACGAATTGGATATGCCTATTTACCTATAAAATTTGCAATTTCAGGAGTTCCTCTTGAAATAAGTGTTTTACTTTCGGCCTCGGGGAATCATCACGTTGAATTGGGTACTGGCTTATCTTATATCAAAGGACTGGATTCAGAAAATAGTATTTCTGATTTTATTGGAGAAAAAGAATATATATCCGAATCCTTGTATGTCCCGTTCAGAGTTGGCTACAGGTACCAGAGAAAAAACGGTGGAATATTCCTGAAAGCAGGAATCGTACCCATGGTAAGTATTTATGAATTTAACACTTACTTTCATAAGAAATCTCATGTATGGTTTGGACTGGGTTTGGGATATAGCTTTTAATTTATCACCTAACCCATATGAATTAAAACCGGAAATAATAGGGATAATAGTATAATTCAGTTATCAATTTTTGAAGATAAAATCACTCCTTGCGAAACTTCTTTTGAAGTGAATTCCGGCCTTTGCTATCAATCTTTAAAAAATAAGTTCCCACATTCAGAAAAGCTATATCGATTTCCTGTTTGCCTCCACCCACTAAAATAATGCTTTTTAAAAGTTGTCCATGAAGATTATAAATAGATGCTTTTAAAATTGAATTGGGATTTTCAATGATCATGTAATCTTTAACAGGATTTGGATAGATATTGATATCATTCGTCTGGTTTCCAAGCAACAAATTTGGTATTTCTTCCTGTCTTTGGGCGTTTTCATGGTATATCGACTTGCCGATTCTTATTTCCATACCCTCATTGCTGAGAAGATTAAGCAATTCTGCCGTAAAAGAAGCATCATAATGATAGATATAAAGAATGTCCGGATGTATTCCTTTTGCAGCATCTGCCGCCATCTCCGGAGTCATTGTATAGGGTTGATTCATCGGAATAAACGCAATATCAATTTTCCCGAGGCTGTCCATTTTGGGTAAATTTTCGGTATCGCCGGCAATATATATCCTCTTCTCACCAAGAGTTATAATATAGCCATTTCCGACACCTTTAACATGACGGGTTCCATCAACAATGTTATAGGCCGGTATAGCAATAACCGGAATACCCTTTGCTGTAATACTGTCACCATTGTGCATTATTATTTTTAAACCTGTGTAAGTGCCAAGATTTGCAACCGTTTCTGTACATATCATCAGGGTGGAATCCTGTTTGATTTTATTCAGGGCACTCACATCATAATGGTCGTTATGATCATGTGTAATCAAAATCAAATCTGCTTTGGGCAGCAAATCGTAATTCGCTTGCGTGGAATAGGGATCAACATGAATTATCATGTTGTTATATTCAAACATTAATGAT
This sequence comes from uncultured Bacteroidales bacterium, assembly GCA_963781805.1. GTDB lineage: Bacteria > Bacteroidota > Bacteroidia > Bacteroidales > UBA10428 > JAFGPL01. The sequence continues at coordinate 5,479,657 of CAWAHF010000004.1, read as the reverse complement.
GCATGACCGAGTGCATGTATTGTAATACTATCTTTACCAACAGTGAATTCAGCCTCTGCAATTCTGTTTTGAATTAAATAATATAATAGAAGTAAGATATACCTGGCTTTCATGTTCTATTTCTTGTATATATATATGATAAGATTGATGCAGCCAAAATATTAAAACTAATTCTAAATAACCAGAGATATTGCCCATATTGAGGAATATTTAACAACATGTTGGTATTTGTTATCGTATAAGCAGTCACCTAATTATTCCCTTTTAACAGTATACACAAAAACTGTACAAGTCAGAATCCATACAATTAAAGATTGATGATGTTTGCTCTTTTTTGTGAAGCTTGAATTATATATGTTTACAACCTCAAAAAATAACTTATGATGAATAAACTTATTTCAATTGCATTATTTTCTCTGACGATTTTTAATAACTATAGCAAAGCCCAGGAATTGCCTGCAAAAGATACTGTGATAAAACAGATGATGGTGGCAAATAAATATTTTATGGATAAATGGCCCGACCCCAGTGCAAATATTGTTACCGATAAAGTCCGACCCAGTAACCTGTGGACAAGAGCTACTTATTACGAAGGATTGATGGCCCTTTATTACTTAAACAGAGATACAACTTTTTATAAATATGCTGTAGATTGGGGTGAAAGTCACGACTGGGAACCCACATATGTTAGTTTTACCAGGAATGCGGATAATATGTGTTGCGGGCAGATTTACATTGAACTCTACCTGTTAGATAATCAACCTGAGAGAATACAACCCATAAAAGCCTGTGTTGACAGCATGGTAAAAAGTCCGATTTCGGATGACTGGTGGTGGATAGATGCGTTACAAATGGCCATGCCTGTTTTTGCCAAATTCGGTGCATTATTTAATGATACTGCCTACTTCAGGAAGATGCATGACCTTTATAATCACACCAAAACCATTGAAGGGGATAGTGGACTTTACAATGCTACAGATCATCTATGGTGGAGGGATAGAAATTTTGATCCTCCATATCATACTCCAAGCGGAAAATATTGTTATTGGTCAAGAGGAAACGGTTGGGTTTTTGCTGCTTTGACAAGGGTATTGGATGTTATGCCCACGGACGCTCCAAATCATGAAGAGTATGTGAACGACTTTAAAAATATGGCCGAAGCCCTGGCTGAAGTGCAACGGACAGACGGATTCTGGAATCCGAGCCTGGTCGATCCGTTGGACTTCGGTGGCAAAGAAACATCCGGAACAGCCTTTTTTACCTACGGTCTTGCATGGGGGATCAATCACCAATTACTCGATGAGGAAACATATAAACCTATTGTCACCAACGCATGGAATGGTATGATAAACGATGCCTTACATCCGAATGGTTTTCTGGGATATGTTCAGGGCTCAGGAAGCAAACCTTCCGATGGTCAACCCTTATCTTATAACAAAGCGCCTAATTTTGAAGATTTTGGACTGGGCGCCTTTTTACTTGCAGGTAGTGAAGTGTATCACCTGGCTCCCGATTCTGCTATTATTTCCGATCTAAAAACTCCCGATATTAGTGAAAATGCTATAACGATTTATCCAAATCCTGCAACCGATCTTATAAATATCCAATATACACTTACTTCGAATAGCGCTGTGAATATTACGCTGTATGATATGCAGGGCAATCCTGTTAAAATGATATTCGATAATCCGGAACAATCACCGGGCAAATATACTTTGTCCTGCCAATTGACTTCATCAAACGGAGGAACTTTATTCCGGGGAATCTATTTTATCCGAATGGCATTTTCAGATAAAATCTTACTCCGAAAGATAGTACTGGTAAATTGAAAGATCGATTTGCCAGATAATTAAGACAATCTTCAAAATTATAGGAGATTCTATGGTTATCAAATCGTACAAATGTGGTTTCGGTTTGTTAACCTGAATTTTATAAGATATTCATCATGATACATTTAACATTTTTACCTTTAATTTGATCAGAATAGTATGAGTTCCAGATTAGAGGCAAATCATTAATTTTACGGAAATACTATATTTCACTTACAATGAAAAGGTTTTTGAAGGTATGGATTATCATCCTGGTACTCGTTGAATTATCCTTTAACCTAACCTCACAGATACAAATTCCGTTTAATTCGGAATTCAGATATCTTAAAGGTAGTGATGCAATAACTCTTCCTGAAAACTGGAATCAACTGCTTTTTAAAGATAAACTCTGGAACAGGGGAAATGCTCCTTTCAGATTAGGTGAAGGAATAGAAGGAACGGAGCTTTCGGATATGCGATATAACTATTCCACGCTTTATTTGAGAAAGTCCTTTGTGGTGAATGATACTTCAAACCTTAAATATATTGAGATTCAGGCGGATTATGATGATGGATTTATTTTATGGATGAATGGAAATCAGGTTGGTTCATATAATGCTCCCAAACAACCAACTTATACATCTGTCGCGCCTTCGTATAGAGAAGCCGGACCCATCCTGAAGTTTTTTATAAATCCGAAGGATGTAAATCTTGTTCCTGGTAAAAATATTATCGCCATTCAATGTTTTAATCAGTATCTTGATGGATCCGACTTCTACTTTGATATTTCTGTTACCGCATTACCTGATATAGCCGGAAATCCGCAGATAAATTTCAGTCACCAGGCAGGTTTTTACAGCTCTCCGTTTGAACTAATTGTCACCAACGAAGATACTTCCTATACCATGTTATATACACTCGATGGAAGCACCCCGGAATCTTCACTGACCTCATTCTCTTCTAAATCACCGTTGGTTATCCAGGTTAATCCTGATAATCAAACAGGCAGGGGAAAAACACCGGCATTTATTGTTAGAGCTTCTCTGTATAAAAGCGGTTACAATCCTACCAAACCTGTCACCAATACCTATATTTTTCTGGATAATGTGAAAACGCAGAAATATCCTGGAGGATCCTGGCCATCTAATGTGAACGACCAGTATTATTACTATCCCATGCACCAATATATTGTGAATAGTCCGGTTTACGGTCCATTGATTAATGATGCATTACTTGCCTTACCATCCATAAGCATATCTGCCGGATACCTGGATTTATTTGGTGTGGGAGGCATCTATTCACATGCTCGTAAAAGGGGACCCGAATGGGAAAGAGAATGCAGCGTAGAACTAATCAATCCTGATAATACCAGGCAATTCATGGTAAATGCTGGTTTGAGAATTCGTGGAGGAGCTAGCCGGGAAGGAAGTAATCCCAAACATTCTTTCCGTCTGTTTTTCAAAGAACAATACGGGATGGCGAAACAAGAATATCCATGGTTTGGAGATGAAGGAGCATCTACCTTTGATAAAATGGATTTGCGCACGGCACAGAATTATGCATGGAATTCAACCGAGAGTGCAAAGCTGAGAAATACATTTCTCAGGGACATTTATTCACGCGACGTTCAAAGAGAGTCGGGACAACCCTATTCACGCGGAAGATTTTATCATCTATATTTAAATGGTATGTACTGGGGAATATACCAGACAGATGAACGGACAGAAGCACATTACGCTGAATCATATTTCGGAGGTAAGGCAGAGGACTATGATGTTATTAAGGTTACTCCCGAAAAATTCCCATATAAAACTGAACTGGCAGATGGTAACTACGATGCATGGAGGGAGATTTACAATATGTGTCAGCAGGGATTTAGAACAAATGCCGATTATTTCAGGTTGGAAGGCAAAGACGGATATGGCAATCCGGTGAAAGGATCTCGGGTTTGGGTCGACATTGATAACCTGATTGATTATATGATGATAATTTTCTATACGGGTAATTTCGATGCTCCTACCTCATCGTTCGATGGCAATAAAATGCCGAACAACTATTATGCTATCTTAAACAGGAACAACAAAGGAAAAGGATTTGTTTTTCTGACACATGATTCCGAACATAGCATGATGATAGAACCGGTATATGCCTGTTCGGGGCTGGACGAAGACCGGGTGAATATTGCCAACCGGAATGACTGGTATAAAATGCAGGTGGCAACACTTGAGGATTTTCATCCGCAATGGCTGCATTACAAATTATCTAATATAAAGGAATACAGGGTGCGTTTTGCTGACAAAACTTACAAATATTTAAATGACGGAGGATTATTCACACCTGCCAGCGTCGAAAAATTACTTAGATCCAGAATGGATGAAATTGATACGGCAATTATTGCTGAATCGGCCCGATGGGGTGGCGCATATGCTAATCCTCCTTTGAATAAAGAAACCTGGCTGACAGAGGTAAATAAGATATTAACACAGTTCATTCCCCAACGAACCGATATAGTAAAACAACAACTTCTTACGGCAGGCTTGTATCCCAAATACAGCGCCCCTGTTGTTTCAGCTTTTGATACACTAATTACCGAATCGAATTATCGACTAACCAATCCAATCTCAATTCATTTAACAAATCAAAATTCGGAAGGGACCATTTACTATACGCTTAATGGCTCCGATCCCCGGTATACCGGAGGATCTGTCTCCCCCGATGCGCTGACTGCCACAAATGCCATGGATATAACGATCTCTTCTTCTTTGATTTTTAACGCACGAATAAAAGCTGGAACTGAATGGAGTGCATTAAAACAAATTAATTTTATTAATTCAACGGAAGACTTTTCGTATCTGAAAATTACCGAGATTAATTACCACCCGATGGATTATATCAATGGAACAGATACCATCAATGGAAAAGACCTGGAATTTATCGAGATGAAAAATACAGGTTCTGCGGCTATCAATATTTCAGGAATTAAATTCGATTCCGCTGTTTCTTATACCGTACCTTCCAATATTCTGCTGGCTCCCGGAGGATTTTATGTTATAGCCTCCAAACCCAGTGACTTTTATGCATTTTACGGAGTGTATCCCAGCGGCAATTTCAGCCGCAACCTTTCCAATGGCGGCGAACAAATCCTGCTAACCGACAGTCAGGGCTCCGAAATTTTTTCTGTCACTTATGACGATGCTGCACCATGGCCTGCGCAAGCCGACGGAGAAGGTTATACATTGGCAGCAAAAGAAATTAATCCAACAGGCGATCCTGGCTCGTCCGATTACTGGAGGAGTTCCTATATGATGTTTGGCTCGCCTTTTGCCGACGATATCTTCACTTCGAATTTCGATATCCTGTCCCGTTCAAAACCTGAGATTTATCCCAATCCTGTTTCAGATAACTTAATCATCTCACTGCCAGATATCGATTTATCCGCAAATTCATCTGTTAAGATATATAGTCGATATGGAAATCTTATCTTTAACAGGAGAATAGCCGACAATGCTACTATAATTGATATGCAATCATTGAATATACCTGGGGGAATGTATATCATTGAATTAAATATTGACGGACATATTTATACCGAGAAGATTTTGTACTTCACCAGATAATTCATTTTACTCTGACAGAGAAAGTGATAATCCGAAGCGCTTCAAAGTTATTTAATCATTTAAAGGACACTAAATTGCGAAAAATTAGTCTTGATATTAGGTAGTACTTTTTTCAACTCATTTCTATCCGTAAATTTTAATTCGTAACCATATTTTTCATTTTAAGGAAATAAAAAAAATTTGAACAAATAATTAAATAAGTTGTATTTATTGAGGATATCGGGAATCCAAATTGGCATTACCGTTAAATTATAAACGTTATGAAAAAGGTAACGGAAGCAACAGACGGATATATTCCAGGCATCTGTAATATAGGAAAAGAAGAAGTAAGAAGACGAAGGAACGGGGCAATCATGAGTGTTGTACTTATTTTTATCACTGTTTTTCTGATCCAATGGTTTCAGTTAAACCGCTATTGGAGACTGGTCATCTTTATTCCTTCTGCCTCTCTTGTTATTAGTTTCGAACAATGGTATTTTAAATTCTGTGTAGCCTTTGGATTAAAAGGGGTGTTCAATTTCGGTGAATTAGGCAAAACAGTTTCAATTGAAAATAATGAACACCTGATGAAAGACCGCGCAAAAGCCATACAGCGGATTGTTGCAGGTGTATTGATTGGCGCAATCATTGCGGTTATTTATTTCCTTTTGCCTGTATAAGTTTTTCCTCTGATACGAGTTGATTAAACATATACTATTCTACTTGGTATTCATGCAGCTAAATAAAAAATATTTAAATATTTAATTTCAACATGGTGAGCGATTGAGGATATTCCAGCCTTAATACGAGTCATGGCAAAAGTTATAGAATTGATTTAATCGAACAAACATCTCCTTTCTGCAAAACATTTTCCCATAGGATTTGTTAGGTCAGGTAATGATAAACCCTGAAAAGATGGTGAAAAAAATCATTTTAGCCCTACTGGTCCTTATAATATTTCATCAGGCCTATGCATGCGATCTTTGCGGTTGTAATTCGGGAAATTATTTTATAGGTCCGTTTCCCCAGTTTAACAGGCATTTTCTGGGATTAAGATATTCCTTCGAAAAATATGCTACCGTACTTAATGGGGATCAAGCGCAGTTTAGCAATGACTTTTATCAAACTACCGAAATCATGGCAGGGACCAGCATCAAAAACAGCTGGCAATTGTTGATGTTCATGCCGTATAATAGCCTACACAGCAAATCAGATGACGGAACCAACCGAAACAATGGTCTTGGTGATATGACTTTTATGGGAAACTACAATTTGTTGAACAGAAAATACCTTAACCGGGACACGGTGACTGTCTTCCAGCAACTATGGATTGGCGCCGGGATAAAACTACCCACCGGGAAATTTTCGGTGGATACGGGTGAGTTGGTAACATCTGCGAATATACAGTCTGGTACGGGTAGTTTCGATTATATGCTAAATCTGATTTATTCGTTTCAGATAAAAAGCTGGGGATTTAACTTCAATTCAAATTACAGGTTTAATCAGTATGCAGATAAGTACAAATTCGGGAACCGTTTAAATCTTTCAGCATTCGCATTTCATAATTTTCATATCGGGAATGTTTCCATAAGTCCTAACGTAGGTTTATTATACGAAATGCTTGACCCAAACAGGAATAATAACGAAAAAATAACGGATACAGGCGGTCAAATTTTAATGTTTGCATCAGGAATTGAAATCAGGTATAAGAACATGGCATTGGGATTCAACAATCAGATTCCCCTTTCATCGGATTTATCCGGCGGCCAGACCGATGCCAAAATCAGGGGGATGTGCCATATCTCGTATTTGTTTTAATTCAGAGACAGTTATCTGCAAAAATCCTCTTTTATCATTACCAAGTTTTAATCTGGATATTATCACTTAGTCCAGCAATTTTATATTAACTTATCAAAGCATTAGTGTTTCTTTCCACATCATCTGATTTTCCCAATCAAGTAAAATTAATTTAAGGACATTAGCCTGATTTTTATATCATCGATTCCATGATATTAGTGTCATGTCAAGTATTAAAAAGTAGTCTAGTCATTCCGAACTCCCGCCTGACAGAGCTTAAGTGGTGGGCAGATGATTCGGAACCCTGAAAGGCTCAGCAAAGCTAATCTCTTTAATCTTCAAGTGACCCTGAATCACATGTCTGCCGATGCCAGCCAGGCAGGAGTTCAGGGTGACTATATGACATAATAAGATTGACATGATACCAGATATATTCCATGATTCTTGCGATGAAAAAGATGAATAGATAAGGACGAATTTATATTTATTTCGGTAATTTTAGCAGCTAATCATATCCCAAATCATGAAATATTCTTTCATTATAATTCTGCTTTTCATTGGAACCACCACTATTGCCCAACCCTGGATGTACGAATTATCGAGAAAAAAAACGACCCGGGAATTCAATTTCTTTGAAATTCAGCAGGCATTTTACGATTACTGGCAGGGCAAAAAAGTTGAAAAAGGTAAAGGATTTAAACAATTTAAGCGCTTTGAATATTTTATGATTCCGCGCATGGATAGTAACGGATATCTTCCTTATGATATCATAAATACTGAAATGCTTAATCTACTTGAAAATAAAACCGGACAAAGTAATCTGGGATCAACCTGGAGCTTTTTAGGTCCGGATGTCGTGCCTGATGAAATTGTAAGCGGAACACCCGGAGGGATTGGGAGAATTAATTGTATTGCATTTCATCCTTCAGATTCAAATATCATCTGGGTAGGCGCTCCGACAGGCGGAGTCTGGAAAACCACCGATGGAGGAAAAAACTGGGCCACTACATCCGATGAACTGGCAGCAATCGGTATTTCTGATATTGCTGTAAATCCCGTTAACCCAAACATTCTGTATCTTGCAACAGGCGACGGAGATTACGGTGTTGTTAAAACATACAGCATAGGTATTATTAAGTCTGTAGATGGTGGCGATACATGGCAACCGACCAATTTGTCGCACCAGGTTCCAAGTCAGATTACCTTCCGAAATATTATTATGAATCCCAATCTTCCCGATAACATGCTGGCAGCTTCGAGCGGCGGTATTTACCGTACTGTGGATGGATGGAACACCTATTCACTTGTGATTAGCGGTCAGTTTAAGGATATTGAATACAAACCAACTGACTTTACCACCATTTATGCAACCACAAGTAATTATAGCGGAAATGCTAAGGTATATAAATCAACCGATGGAGGAGTCTCATTTCAAACTTCCATGTCTGGAATGTCAATTTCAGGGAACGTCAACCGGATAGAACTGGCAGTTACATCAGCCAATTCTAATCGTATTTATGCATTATGCAGCAGCGCCAGCGACAATGGATTTTATGCATTATACAAATCTGCAAATTCAGGTGTATCATGGACACTTACGTACAATAATTCCAAAAAGAATTTGCTGGGATGGAGTATGTCAGGCACCGATGCCGGAGGACAGGGAACATATGATTTATGTCTTGCTGTATCCCCTTCAAATGAGAATGAAGTGTATGTAGGAGGAGTTAATGTATGGCGGTCAGATAACGGTGGTATATCCTGGAATATCAAAGGGCTATGGTATTCAAACGGACTTGTCGGTTATATCCATGCCGATCATCATGCATTTGATTATAGTCCCCTGAATGGGGCTTTATATTCCGGAAACGACGGAGGAATTTATAAAACCTATGATAAAGGAGAAAACTGGACAGATTTGAGTAATGGTTTGGCTATCCTGCAAATATACAGGATGGCACATTCCGAAATTCTTCCGGAATTAATTATTGCCGGAAACCAGGATAATGGAACCATCAAATTTCAGGCTGGTGAATGGAATGGAATTATAGGCGGAGATGGAATGGAATGCTTGGTGGATTATGATGATCCGGAGATTATCTATGGAACATTATATTATGGAGACCTAAGAAAATCAATAAACGGAGGTATAGGCTTCGATTCGATTGCCCCTCCTGCAACTCAGAATGGAGCATGGATTACTCCAATCGTTATGCATCCAAGATTTCCAACTATTCTTTATGCGGGCTTTCAAAAAGTCTATAAAACAATTAATGGCGGGGGTAACTGGAGTACTCTTTCAAATTTTCAATCAGGTTCGGACAACCTGGTAGCCATTGCCGTCGCCCCATCCAACGACAAAGTGTTGTATATTTCTACACGATCAAATGTATATAAATCAATAAATGATGGGGCTTCCTGGACAAATATTACCTCCGGCTTGCCTGTAAATTATAAAACATCAATCGTAGTTTCTGAAACCGATCCGAATATTGTATGGATCTCTATTTCGGGATATTCATCCAACGCAAAGGTTTACAAATCAGTAAACGGAGGTGATACATGGAGCAATTATTCCACCGGATTGCCTAATTTACCTGTAAATTGTATGGCATACCAGGATTCATCGAACCAGGCATTATATATTGGTACCGACGTGGGAGTTTATTACCGTGATGCCTCTATGTCAAGCTGGGATAAATTTGGGAACGGCCTTCCAAATGTAATTGTCTATGACCTCGAAATTGTATATTCCACTGGCAAATTGCGTGCAGCAACTCATGGAAGGGGTGTATGGCAGACTGATCTTAATACACCGGCAGCTCAGATATATACTGATTTTAAGCTAAGTTCAGCAACTATCTGTGATCACGGTACTGTACATATTTCCAATTATTCTACCGGTGTATTTGATAGTCTGGTATGGAATTTTGGTAATTCAGCCAGTCCGCCATCGGCCGAAGGTTCAGGTCCGTTTACCGTAACTTATTTAGCTACTGGCGAAAAATCCATTACACTAACTGGCTACAAAAACCTGATAGCATACCCAGTCACCAAAACAAACATATTGAATGTGGAGAATCAGATTGATTTTGTGGTGTCACCGGATAATATAACGTTTTGCAAAGGTAAATCCCTACATTTATATGCTTCGGGTGGTTACGATTTCACCTGGTCCCCGTCTGAACTGTATGATACCGCTACCGGAGATAATTTGATGATAAGCCCGGAAAAGGATATTTCAATTATGGTTGAGGCTAAAAACGGGAGCTGTATAGCGACCAAAGTGGTTAATTTGAGGGTTGTATCAAACGATGCAGTTTGCGATGCAACTTTGTTGACGGAAGGACTGAATGGGCCTTTTACAAATTCTTGCGCAACTCCACAGCCTAATGAACCTGTACCACCTAAAGGTTCTTCAGGCACAACAGGTTGTGAATCCCAGGACGGATGGTGCGAAGGCGAGTTAAGGATTGATAACAGTGTATGGTTTAAGTTTGTTGCACCCGAAGGTGGATTGGTATCAATTCAAACAGATGGTTTTGACGATCAGATAGCGGTATACAGCGCTAATACCTGTAATGATTTATTAACGGGGTTTTGGAATCTTCTGGCTGCAAATGATGATTTTCCGGGAAAAGCAGATTACTCTGCGTCCCTCCAGGAAATTTCCGGCCTTACTCCCGGAAAAACCTACTGGTTACAGGTTGATGGTTCATACGGAGGCGTTACCGGGACGTTCACAGTCAGGCTTAATTATTTCAGGTTCAGTAATATCGAAAATCATGAGTTCACAAACAACTCGTCTCATTTTACGATTTATCCGAATCCAAACGACGGGAATTTTACATTGAATTTCCATCTTCAGGAACCCGGAACAGCAATCATAAACATATATTCCATTACAGGAAAAACTGTTTATTCGGATGAATTCAGGGCAGAGACTTCCGAAGGACAATTGTCGATAAATTTGAGTTCAATGTCTCCCGGATTTTATATAGCTGAATTAAAAAGCGATGGGATTATGATGAAACAAAAGTTTTACATCCAATAGGTTGATCTAAACCCGCAATAGCAGGAGCATAGAGATTATAAGTACATAAAATTTATCTGTTGGATAATTACAAATTATCGTTATAATATCTACGGATACGAAAAAATGTTAAGTTCAGCGTTAAGCATCTGGCAAGTAGCGGAGTTCGGAGTACGTCTGTATCAACCGATACAAACTTTACTGTAAGGCAAAACGTATCAGGTATGTATTTTTCCCGTCATTGGCCATCATGTAATTTTGTGCACTGACGTTCTTTGTCAATCATATTAATATCTGTCATATTTTCTGCATTGGCCTGTAAAATTGCTTTGGGCAAACACACGCTTGCAAGCTTTGGTTATAGCGTTTAGCTTGTGACACTTGGCAAAGTGTGTACTTGTTGAGCACAGGTATAATTCAAACACTCTTAAGTTAAATTAACCCAAATATGGTTTAGATTTAACTTCTTTAAGTCCTTCCTCTTTGAATTTGATAAGCAACTACATAGTTTATCATTTGACCAATTTGTAGTAAGATAATCACCATCATCCCATAACAAGTTTGAATCATGAGGCTTATCAATCTCATCTTTAATCCAGTAATTTACTTTATCAAACCAATATTTAAAAGAATCTGTCTGGACATACCCTATGATTCCCGCATGATCCACATCCTTACCATGTCTTAGGTTCTTGAAACGTTCAATCCCACCTGAGTTTTTAGTTTGGTGACCATTTTCATATTCGCCGATAACATATTCTCTTTCTCTTTTTTTAGGAATTGTTGTGCTTAACCGCTTGGCTTCAAACGTAACCAAAGGAAAATTTTCTCCCCTTTGATTAGTTGATTGTGCATAAGAATAAGTACCAAAAACGGCGAAATCAGTCGAGGTATTTAATTTACTATCTTCTATGTTTTGATGTTGAAAGAAGAAAGGAAGTTCCGGTGGTTTTTTAAAGCCTAATAATTTACAAAGCTCGTTGGTTAAGTGGTTTTCATTATCATCTGCTTTGCCAATAAAGTCTTGTAAGACAGATGAAACAAAGCTGAATATCTTTTCTATGATTTTCCCGTCAGGAGCGCTGATTAATTGGCCAAATGTATTAACGCCGGGATACTCCATTACTTGCCTTGTTCATATAAGTCATTAAATGTTTCGTCGGCATCCCGAATTGCAATTGATCTTAACCAATAGCGTTTCTGGTTGGGTTTGTAAAGAAGAATCACATTCCTGTGATAAACCTTAATAATTCTCTTAACCCACAGGTTATAAGAAATCTGATGATCAATCAGGCTTTTTAGCTTTTCTTCTATATCGTATATGGTATTGGGGATCTCAATTTCAGGCTGGTTCCCTAAGATGAAAGGATAAGCAATAAACTCATTCCCTACAATCGGGGTTAATGGTTTAAAGTTGTCATAAATGGAGTTTAGAATTTTACAAAAAGTTTCTCCAAAGTTTTTTAAATCCTGATCACTGGACATATTCAAAACCTTACTTTTTTCACCTTCTTTTCTGAAATCTGAATAATATTTTGAAATATCATCCAATAGAATTTTTTCAATAGAATCAAAATTTAAAATTCTTTCAGAATATGGAAGAGATAAGATATTGTCCTTAAGAACAACACCTTCTCGAGTTGTAATAATTCTTCCGCTTAAAAGCCATAATAATGCTGAGTAGGAAATATTACCTTTTATTCTTTGAGCTATTTGCATGAGTAACTTCGTATCCTTTTTAGGAGCTGATATCCCAATGATTTCATTCCTAAAGGTTAAATAATCTTCCCTGAATTCAATAGGTATAGAAGATGTGCCTGATTGTTCCTTTATTAACAAATGTGGAGGTTGGAAGATCTTTTTATTTGTTTTAGCTGATCTATAGAAGTATTTAATTTCACAAGTTTTTTTAATTTTTTTTATCCCACTTTCGATAAAATCTTCGGTTTCAACAAAAGGATGCCCGGTAATCCATTCTGCCTGATGTTTAGACTTTAGCTTCTTAAGCTCATCTTCTTCTTGTTTATTAAGCATTTCTAATTTTGATAAAAAAATAATTCTTTGAATTACCTTGGATGAAGAAGACTCAATCCAACCTTCTCCTACTTCCCAACCACTGTTTTTTTTCTTTTCTTCTAGATAGGAATCTAATGAGGACACTCCACTTATTTTCTCCATCAGATTGTGTAACCTTCCACCACCCATAAAATTAATTTGCCAAACACCCGGTTGTGATAAAGCTTTATCATAAGAGGTCCAATGGATATCGTAATGATCAATCTCAAATTCAATTTTTTCACTTGAGGCCTTTGTCCTTCTGAAAATAATATGATTTACTGGTTCTCCCTCCGGATTTTTCCTTTCTGCTAAAACAGTCACAACGGCAGGCTTTGCACTGGAACTACTTCCAATAAAGAGTTTTGTCCTCAACGGAGTGAAATCGAATATTGCTTTGAAGCTGTTATTTTCTAACAAATATTTTCTATAACCATGAACTTTACTATTGTACAAAACAGGTCCTGAAGGTAATATTAAGCAGCAATTCCCTCCATTTTTTAAAAGTTTGAATGATTGTTCCAAAAATAATAATGCAATCTGATTGTCGGGAACAGACGGCCGCATATTATTTTCCTCAAAAGAAATTTTATCTACTTTTATCGCCCACGATGTAAATACTGAATCAAACGGAGGATTTCCTATTACAAGGTCGAAATCGGTTGACAATTTCTTCTCATAAAATGTTTTAAAAAAATCCCCCGTAAAAAGGTTTTGATCAATCAGGTTATCAAAATGTACATTTTTCCATATTTCTTTTGGGGATAGGGCATCTAAGAGCGCTAAGCCCAAACTGAAATAGGTTAATGTAACTGCTTCTTCCTCTAAATCGCATCCATGTATATTATCTTTAAGAAGTTTTTTTAACTCTGGGATGTTCTCTTTGGTAGGTTTTTTCCAATTGTTTCTGATTCGCCACCATTGAATCATTCGTTTTAAAGCGCCTACAAGAAAAATTCCCGAACCGCAAGCCGGATCCAAAACCTTAAAATGCTCCTTTGGTTTGTTCAAAGGCATGGTAAGATCTATAAGGAATTGAACAAGATAGGGTGGTGTATAAACCACACCCTTCTTTTTATTCCCATTTTCATCTGCCAGAAAGTCTTCATATATATGACTGATTAACTCTATAGGGAGATAATTAAACTGGTATAACTTCCAAATGATCATTTGTCCCAAACCATATTTCGGTGAAGGGAAAATAGAAGCGTCACCTTTTACGAAAAGCTGAAAAACCTTCAAATTAACCTGCCTTAATTTATCTATGTCTTCATCGGTTAAATAAAAAATCTGACCATTGAAATGTTCTTTACCGGAGAGATCATTCAACATACCCGTAAATGTTTCCGCATCTATTAACACACCTTCAAGAGTAGGATTATCGGGATTATAATCTTTATAAAATTCTTTGGGATTTAATGCTCCTGTACCTTGCTTGTCTTTTCGTTCTTCCAAGTATTTAAGCAGGATAAGAATCATTAACACCCTCTTTATCAACAATGCATTTTCCTTCCCAACTTGCTCAATGATATGCGCTTTCGCATTTTTAAGCTGATTTAAAAGTTGTTCATAAGCGCTTTGTTCGTACTTAAAATTTTTGTTTGCCTCTGAATCCCAAAATAATCCTGAATCAAACTGACGGGCATGATATAAATTAATTTTTTCCTGCGCTTCACTCAGAATATTAATCACATCATGTGCTTTGGTGGTAAAACGAGCATTATCTTCATTCCAGGAAGGTTTTAGTCCACAGTTGTAGACAAGAATCTGTGAGGCACGAAAAATAAAACAGTATGGTACAATTCCGGCATTCCACAAACGATGGTGTATTTCAGCATCTAAATTATTATCCGAATTTATTTCCGGAATATCATATATGAACACCTGTGGCCTTGGCGGGCGGGCGGGATCGCTAAAAAACCTAAAATAGACAGCCGTGGCATTAAAACTTTCAGCTTGCTCTAATGCTAAATATACATACTCATTATTTTCTTTTTCCTTTTCAGAGACCCACCGCAAACCCTGCGAGTTTTCATTCATTCCTAAGGTTCCTATGGCCTCTGCCAAAGATATGCAGGCTTTATTGCTCATTACACAAATATATCAAAATTCATTTATAAAAAGGTATTTGAATTATCAACAGTCTACCTGAGCATTTGCAAATGAAGGCTCTTTTGGTTGCGAAGCGATTGCTTGTGATTTGGGGCAGTTAAATTTGCCTGAATCTGGGTGGGTTTTTCGTTTTTCTATTTATTTTCATACAGCAAATCACAAAATGATTTATAGTTAAAGATTGGAATAAGGAGATTATTTTCAACGTTTTGTGAAGGTAGAATGAATAATGAATATCGAACATCCAATATCTAATGATGAAGTAAAGAAAAGGCAGACCTCAAGTGCGTTTCGGATATCCGGAAAGGCATTCTGCGAGACCTCAGGTGCGTTTTGGGAGCCGGGAATGGCCTTCCGGTAGACCTGAGGTATGTATCTGAAACTGGAATATCATTCAGGCGGACCTGAAGTATATTTCAGATATCGTGATGGTATTCAGGTAAGCCTAGGGTTTGTCCCGGGCATTGGGACGGTCTTCAGACATACTTGAAGTACATTTTGAGTACAGGGATAACCTACAGGCATACCTTTAGTTAGTTTCGGGCATTAAAATAGACACCAGATCGACCTGAGGAATGTTTTGGGTATCAGGATGTTAATTAGACAAACCTGAAGTATGTTTTAGATATCAAAATAGCCTTCAGGCAAACAGAAAGCAAGTTTAAGTAATATAAAAGAAGTAAGGTAATTCAAGGCTATTTTAAGTTTCTTTTGATTGGTTATTCATTTTCAAAGCAACCAATATTCGTTTTTTTGCATCATTCTTGTAACTTTGAGAAACTGCAATCCAAAACCAAAAACCAATGAAAAAAATCTTTATCTCACTTTTTGTCTTTGTACTTTTTTGCAGCGTTGATCCGGTTCCTTCCGAACCGTTTCCTTACCGGCCAATATTAATGACACGCTCAACACTCGAAAGTTCGGTAGCTTTATTAAAAGAACCGGTTAAACTGGTTGATCCTGGCAAAATTTATATCAGGGATAATTACCTTTTTATAAATGAAAAATATAAAGGAATTCATATCATTGACAATACGGATTCTTCTAATCCGGTTAAGGCAGGATTTTTGAGAATTCCGGGCTGCATTGATATGGCAGTAAAAGGAAATATTTTATATGCAGACAATGCTGTTGATTTGATAGCAATAGACGTATCAAATCCTGAAGACATTACAGTGACTAAAAGAATCAAAAATGTTTTCCCGGAACTAACACCTCCCGGGCAACCGTGGATACCCTGGAATTATGAAGCAGGAAACAGGCCTGAAAATACGGTTATTGTCGGATGGGAAGATAACTAAAGAAAAAGGGTATGAAAACAATTTTTAAATACTTTCTATATTTAATTCTCCTGCCAATTGCGTTTGCATGCGATTCCAGTTTTACAGATAATGGAAAAATCGGTGATTCGTCAACCGGGCACGGAGGATCTATGGCCAGGTTTGCTGTTGTGCAGAACAATCTTTATACGGTAACCCCAAACAGTTTGAAACAATTTGATCTAACTGAGCCCTCTCTTCCAAATATGGTAGATAGCATCTATCTGACTGCAACAGCCGAAACGATATTTCCATATGGAAACAATCTGTTTATTGGTACCCAGAACGGTATGAAGATTTATGATATTGGTGTCTCAGGTTACCCGGTTGAACTTTCAACTTATCAACATATTACCAGCTGCGATCCGGTAGTTGTTCAAGACAATTATGCATATGTTACCCTGAATTCCAATAGCGATTGGTGTAACAGAAATGTGAATCGTTTGGATATTATTGACATTTCTAACCTCTACAATCCAAACAGAATAGCTGAATACAGCATGCAGGGACCACAAGGCCTCGGAGTGGACGGCAACCTGCTCTTTGTTTGTGATAACGGACTGAGAGTATATGATATTACAAACAAGTCAAATATTCAGTTGAAACAATATTTTAACATTAACGCAACAGATGCAATACCTCATAATAACCTTTTGCTGGTAACTGGTGATGACGGAATCTATCAATATAGTTATGACGGAACTTCTTTAACCTTACTAAGTAAAATACCTGTTGAACCCTAAAAAAATTATAGTTATGCTCAGGAAATTAATTTTTATATACCTAATTTGTTCAAGTTCTGCTGGTTTGGCTTTCGGACAGGAAGACAAGTCATCGCTTGCCGTTGGCTGGTATCCCCAGCTGATGTTTATCCGGGGTCTCAGGGCTGATGTGGATATTCATTTAGGAAGATCAAAAAGCTGGCTGATTATTGCACCAGCGTATTTTCTCGCCAAAAAACAGAATAATACGTATTACGAAACGTATGATGATTATAACTCTTCGAATTCTTACAAAAATTTGCAGGGTTTTGGGGTAGAGGTCAATCACAGAATTTATGTTACCAATAATCTTATGCCGGAAGGAGTATATCTGAGCTACGGGGTGATGTATAATTATTATGATCTCACATACGAAGACGAAGGTTGGGGAGACATTAAGTATGTCGATTTAGATGCAATTACCTACGGACTTTTTGAACATACCACCACAATTAATAAAGTTGGACCAAGTATTCTGATAGGATATCAAAAGAAAGTACTCGACAGAATTTATGTGGATATATTTTGCGGCGGAGGCATGCGTTATAGCTTCATAAAGACTTCATCGCTCCTTCCCAGAAATTTTAACAGCGATCCTTTCCAGTTCGGTTACACAGGCACAGTTCCTTTGGTTGGATTCAGAATTGGGATTGTTTTGTAGGAATTTGTATATTTGTTTATAAAACAACAATATACAAAACAATCTTGTTTTCCGAAAATGAAACCCACATGATACATCAAATAAAAATATTAATGATTAAATCATATGGGTTCCATCCGTCCTTATTAACATAAAATTTAAACGGATGAAACCAACGCTAAAAACACTCATCTGGCTGACAATATTTAGTATTGCCATGGGGTACCTTGAAAGTTCGGTGGTAGTTTACCTCCGTACAATCATCTATCCCAACGGTTTTAGTTTTCCTTTGGCGCCATTTGAACCTCGACTTGCTGTCACGGAAATTATCCGGGAGGCAGCTACAATTATTATGTTACTGGGTGCAGGTATTGTTGCAGGCAAAACATTTTCGGAACGGTTTGCCTGGTTCATATACTGTTTTGCAGTCTGGGATATTTTCTATTATGTATTTTTAGAAGTACTAATTCATTGGCCCGAATCTTTAATGACCTGGGATATTCTTTTTCTGATTCCGGCAACCTGGGTTGGGCCTGTTATTACACCTATAATCGTATCAATAACAATGATTTCGCTCACATTGGTCATTGTTTTTCATAGTGATAAAGTGAACACAAGGATTCTGCCTAAAGAGTGGGCTTTTCTTATTATCGGATCAATAGTATTGATATTGGCTTTTATCTGGGATTATTCAAAGTTTATACTTAGTAACTATACCTTTAGTGAAATACTGAATTTGCCTGACAAGAAACCTTTGTATGATTTGGGAATGCAATATGTTCCAGTCTCTTTTAACTGGATCTTTTTCTGCATAGGAGAGTTGACCATCATAACAGGAATAGTTGTGATTTATCTGAGGTTTAGAGAGGCTGCTCAAAAACATAAATGAGCGAAAAATCACCTGATGTTTGAATAGAGCGACTTTTTTATCCTTTATCTCAACAGGCTAATGGTTCCCTTTTTAGTTTTAATTGTGCCATCCCACATTTCTGCGGTAACTACATAAGCATAAGAATCTATATTTTGCATTTTTCCTTTATAGGTTCCATCCCACCCCTGGTTAATATCATTGGTATAGAATACTTCATTTCCATAGCGGTTGTATATTCTGAATTCCAGCAATTTCATAATGCCCCATCCTTTCACATAAACCACGGCATTCTCAGGATTACCTGTAGGTGTGAAAGCCATTGGAACATCGACAGAATATTTTTCCTCTACCTGCACGTAAACGTAATAATTTTCAGTAAAACAGCTATTTGTATCAGTAACCTGCAAGGTGTAGTTGGTATTTTCCAGGGGCCTGATAACAGGTGCAGTACATGTCAGACAGTTCATCAATTCATCGGTTGGGACAGATGACCAGTTATAATTAAAATCACCCAGGGAATCAATTTTTATCGCAATAAGTTCTCCAATAATGATGGATGTATCCGAAGGATAAACTGTAAAATCAGGTGCCTGTTGTACAAAAATTTGTATATCGTCCAGGCTCCGGCAACCTGTTGCCACGTATTTTACCACTGCCGTATAACTTGTAGTTAGATCCGGTGATGCCTCGGGAGTGTATGATGTAGTTGTACTCAATCCGGTGGATGGTGTCCATAAAACCTGATCTCCGCCTGTTACCCAAATGGTTATTCTATCTCCCTCGCAAATCAGGGTATCATTCATAATCTGAACTACCGGCAACGGATTGGCAACAAATGATTGTTCCAATGTATCGGCACAACCGATATCATTTTTCACCAGTAAAGAAACCGTATAGGTCCCTTCCTGCAAGGTAAATGAAGGATTGATTTCACTCGTAAAGATATCATTATTGATATTCCAGCTGTTTGTCAGATTACCTGAAGAATTGTTAGTTAGCGTAATTTCATAGCTATCGCATAATCCTGTATCCGGAACATCAAAATTGGCAACGACTTCAGCAATCAGAAGCGTATCGACAAAGGCAGGTGGTTTGCATCTCCCCGAATCACCATATAATAAAAGTTTTGGATAAAATGAACCCACAGCATGATAAACATGAATAACCGGACTCCCTTTAAGGAAGGAGGTACCATCACCCATATCCCATTCATAATCAAATACATCGTTAGTAAATAAGGTATCAAAGGTAATTTCATCTCCCTTGCAGGCATACATTTTTGACATGGAAAAATCACCGGTAGGACCTGTTATTTCAATGTTTTGGATGGCTGTATCCCTGCATCCGAATGAAGTTAATATGTTTAAACTTGCAGTGTATTTCCCGGGTTTTGGGTAGGTAAATACTTTGTTACTGCTGTATTCCGACGGAGGAGTATTTCCATACCCGAAGTTCCAGATACCCGATACAATCTGCTGGCCCGGAATATTATGGTTAAAGACTATCTCCTTCGGATAACAGTTCCAAAAACTATCGGAAACTTCAAAATGAGCATCTGCCAACTGAACTATGGTAGGATTTGTTTGTGTATATGCATCTGAACATCCGTAGCGGTATATTATTAAATTGGCAATATAAGTGCCCGAATCCTGGTACCTGTGAGTAACAGGTTGTGTTATATCACCTGAAAAGGTACCATCACCAAAATCCCAACTCATGCTGTCGATGTTCTGTGTAAAATAACTGAAATTAACATCATTCCCCAGACAGACCTGTGGGTTGGCTACATAAAACTCTGCATTGGGATTGGCTGTTGAAATAGTTACCGATGCGCTGCCCTGACATCCCAACGTGTCTGTGAGGAGCAATGAAACGCCAAACACTCCCGGATTATTGAACCAGTGACTGATGGAATCTATCCTACTGTTATAAATAGAGTCTTTACCTGGCTCAAAGGTCCATTTCCATTCATCAATCGGGTGTATATCAGCTTTCGATGTATCCGTAAAATTCACAATAAAAGGGGAACATCCGAGCAGGGTATCTGCATAAAATCCTGCATAAGGCTTAAATGCTGTTATATTAAGTGTAGCAGAATCAGTACATCCGTTATCAAATTCTGTGTGCAGTTTGATTGTAAAATTGTCACGGTTGGCAAAAGTATGAGTAACCGTATCGCTATTGGTAAATAACCTAATGGAGCTGTCTCCAAAATCCCATAAATATCTTTCGTGACAATAGTCTACAATACCGTACGATTCATCACCCGATAACAGAAGCGGTTGATCCACACAAGCATTCACATCACCTTTGATAATTGCATTTGGTTCTCTTACAGGAATTATTCTTTGATAGGTATCGGAACGAGCATCTTTGTTTACAAGCAACTCAACATTATAGTTGCCGTCAGTTGCATAACTGTGAGATGGATTCATATTAATGTTATCTTGAATAGCATCGCCGAATTTCCACTGAAAGCTCTGGATTCCTTTCGATAGGTTTGTAAAAGTATAATCATAGGGCGAGTCACAGTCAAAATTGTAGTCAAACATCGCATAAGGGCCTTTATTATGAATGGCATCAACTTTAACCGTGTCTGAAAGACATCCGTTGTATGTAACTTCCAATTTTACATCCAGCAATCCTGTATCAGCATGCATTCTCCACTGGGGATTGCGTTCGTTGGGCAAAGCATCCACATCTACTCCACCCACCTGGTAGTGCCATCTTTGAATTAACGACGATTCAGGGGTATTGTCAAAAAGTGAAATCTCTTCATTCTGGCAGGCTTCTGTAGTTCCCAGAATAAAATCAGGCAACAGCTTTTTGCCTGCATTTATATTGATGATATACGAAGTATCTTTACATCCTTTGTTGTTGGTAATCACAAGCTTTGAAGGAAATGTACCATCCAGACTATAGGTAAATTGGGCAGAATCTATAGTACCTGAATTTTTTTGGGTCGCGCTGAAAATCCATTCCCAGTTTGTAATCAGATTTTCCGGTTTATCCGTCAGACTTTTATCTTTAAATTTCACCATTAATGGAATACACCCTTCAACCTTATCGACCGAGAAAAGTGCGGTCGGCTTCTTGATGATCAGGTTTTTTTGTTTGGTCGCCTTGCATCCACCGGGGCTCTCAACGGTAAGAGTAGTGGTAAAAGGAACTTCACCGTTGATAAGGTATTGATCTGTATCTTTTGGCAGGCTAAACGTATGAGAGGTATTTTGGGTAGTTGTTTTGGTATTGTCATAAAAAGTCCATTCCCATTTTACGGCGTTGGAGGACAAATCGTTAAAACTAATATTTACAGGCGACATACAGGAATATTCGGTACTCATATTAAAATCTGCCTTAATATCTTCTACCTTAAGATTCCATACAAAAGTATCGGCACATTCGGTAAGAGGAGCAGCAATTAATTTAACCGCATAATTTTTGGCAATCGTATATTCATGAAAACCAAATTTGCTGGATGAAGTGGATCCATCGTCAAAGATCCAGCGTACGTTATCTGTTCCTGTGGAAGAGTTCGAAAAGTCAAAGGTGCCAAGACAAATCGTATCATTTTGATTTAACGGAATTTCATTCTGCCTGATGATTCCTGAGGCTACAACACCGCTTACATAAGCAGTTTTTGTAGTATCATCGGAACAACCATGATCGCTGGTTAACGTGAGTTTTACAGGGAAATTATTAAACGTATTGTACGTTTTGGACGGATTGGTCTGCTGTGACTGGGTACCATCGCCAAAATCCCAATCGTAAGAAACTACTCCCTGGCTGGTTGACTGGTTGGTAAATGAAAACAGCGCCGGAACCTGACAGGCTGAAACAGGACTTATCGAGAAGTCTGCCACCGGTGGGGTTACCACATCAATATATTTCAAAGAATCAACAAAGTCTTTGCATCCATGAACATCTGTCACCGAAAAATAGATATCATACTGTCCCGGTATTGAAAAAGTTTTTACCGGATTTCTGATGGTAAGTGTATCGCCCGTTCTAAAATCCCAATACCAGCTGGTGATTTGTCCGTCTCCTTCAATACTTAAATCGGTAAAATGAACCTCCAGGGGGGTACACCCCACCCGCTCCGATGAAAATTTTGCGGTCGGGTTTTTATAAACAATAATGGTTTTGGTCACTGAATCCTTTTGTGCATTATGCTGTACAACAAGTTTTACATCGTAAGCACCCGGTGTAACATATGTAGCTTGTGGATTTCTCAAGGTTGATGTACCTTGCTGTACGCCAAGGTACCATGTAAAGCTAAGAGAATCGATTGGCGTACTTTGGTTGACAAAATTTACCTTAAGAGGGGAACAACCAGCCTGGATATTCATGGTAAATTCGGCATGAACCTGCGATTTTACCATGGAATTTAAGCAAAATAAAAAAGTTATTAACGAAATAAGTGTACGGGCTGTTTTCATATGGATAAGCATAAATCTTATTAAATTTATTACTTTACAAGTAATTATAAAAAAAAAATGAGTAATTTAAATCTAAAATTGTCAACAACTCATTTTTTTGTTGATTTAAAAATGTCCTAAATTTCTTTCTCATTTGCACGAAATCGTATGAATTCAACGTATGAGCATAGCATCAATAAAAGTCTGCGAGGGATTTTTATGGTGTTCATATTATTATTTGCTCCTGTTTATAGCCTGATTTCTCAGGATATCCATTTTACGTTGTTCAACAATGCTCCGCTTTTCCTGAATCCTGCAAATACTGGCAATTTTGATGGAAACTGGAGGATTACCGGGAACTACCGTGACCAATGGAGGGCAATATCAGAACCTTTCACAACCGCATCAGTAAGCTTTGACCAACATTTTTATTTACATAACCAGAAAATAGACGGAGGAGCCTTTATTATCAGCGATAACTCAGGTGCGATTGGATTATCTGCAAACAAATTTTATTTGTCCGCCGCCGTTGAAAAAGCAGTTGGCAAAAATATTTTCAGATTTGGTATTCAGGCTGGTTATGTATTTCTGGCGTACGGTCATGGTAAATATAGTTATCCGTCGGATTGGGACATGAGTGAAGGAATTTTTGCACTAGGAAATTATCCGGCTGAAAAAACTAGTTATCTTGATTTGAATATTGGCGCTCTTTGGCGAACGAGCATTAATATTTTTGAACCAGAAGTAGGAGTTTCCCTCGCCCACATAAATTCTCCCAACGAGTCCTTTTTCGATGCAGAAGAGAGGTTACCCATACGTTATAACATTCATGCTAAATTAAAAACCAAACTCTCAGATAAGATGTATCTGCTTCCTGCCGTTGTATATATAACCCGAAAAGAGGCAAGTGAGATGGTTGCAGGAACGAATATAGGGTTCAGTCCATTTGGTAAAAGAACAAGTGTAAAAGAATTTGTAACCGGTTTGTATTTTCGTGACGGATTATTCAAGAATTCAGATGCGTTGTCAATTCTGGGGGGTGTTACCATTGGAAGAATTGATATTGCCATCTGCTACGATTACAATATTTCAGGTCTCAAGGTAGCCACCGGAAATAAAGGCGGTTTTGAAGTTTCATTTGCATACCGCAGCATTAGCACGGTTTTAAATAGTTATTCCATTCCCTGTGAAAGATTTTAGATTCAAATTTTCGCTG
This sequence comes from uncultured Bacteroidales bacterium, assembly GCA_963781805.1. Classification (GTDB taxonomy): domain Bacteria; phylum Bacteroidota; class Bacteroidia; order Bacteroidales; family UBA10428; genus JAFGPL01. The sequence goes on along the minus strand of CAWAHF010000004.1, from coordinate 5,455,031 downwards.
ATAGCATTATTGATGCTTATTGCCCAATTGGGAAATGCACAACCTGCAAATATGGATGAACTTACCCCCGCTCAACTAAAGAAATTCGGGAAAAGTGCCTCCAGATCAGGCGACATTTATACAGCCATATTCTTCTATGAAAAATATCGCAGTCTTAGGGAAAATAACCAGGAGATTAATTATACCCTTGCCGAGCTCGATAGAAATGCCAGAAACTATGAAAAGGCCAAAGAACTTTATAAGCAGGTAGCTAATAAAGCAGGGAAAAAGTATCCTCTCGCCCAATTTTACTATGCACAGATGTTGAAATCAACAGGAAATTACGACGAAGCAATTGATGAATTTTCGAAATACAGGCGAAATATCAGGGGCGATAAAGACAGCCGTACCTATAATAAAATCGTGAGAAGCGAAATAGAAGGATGCGATTCTGCTAAAAAAATTATTCAGTCTCCACTAAATTTATCCATTGAAAACATTAATTCAACAGTTAACGGACCTCATATTGAATTATCGCCTATCCCGGTTAATGACACCTTTTTTATCTATTCATCTTTACGAATAGATTCCCTCGTCTATTTTACCAGCGAAAATGAAGATATTGAAAGACCTGTAAGACAATTTTATACGGCCAGAAAACATGGTATGGACTGGATTGGAGGAACACCTTTAAAGGGTCCGATTGACCTGCCCGGAGTTGAAACCGGAAACGGGGCATTGACCAGAGACGGGAACAGGTTATATTTTACACGGTGCGCAAAAAACTGGCAGGGAAAGACGATTTGTGGAATTTATGTTAGCCAGAAACTAAATAATGAATGGCAAAAACCTGAGAAACTACCGGCAACCATCAACGATCCAAATTACACCGCTACCCAGCCTGCAGTAGGTAAAACAGCAAAAACCAATCGAGACATCATTTATTTTGCGTCCGACAGACCTGAAGGCAAAGGTGGATTGGATATCTGGTACACGGTAAGAGACGATAAAAAGAATATTTACAGTAAAGTTAGAAATCTCGGAAGCAGGATCAATACAATGGGTGATGAAATGACCCCCTTCTACGATCCAAGAACAAGAAATCTCTATTTCAGTTCAACCGGTTTACCGGGAATGGGGGGATTGGATATTTTTAGCGCATTTGGCGAAAGAAGAAAATGGACAACTATTCAAAATATCGGTTATCCGTTGAATACAAGTTACGACGATTTATATTTTACGGTCAGCCGTTCCGGTGAAGACGGATTTTTTGTCTCCAACAGACCCGGAGGCAATAGTTTTAATAACGAAACCTGTTGCGACGATATCTACTATTATCATTGGAATGAATTCATTAATATTGTGGTTTATGCCACTATTTATCCGTTTGAGAAGGATAAGTACGGAAGGACAAAAGATCTATCCAATTTCGACTTTATGAATCCGGATCCATCCATCAAACCCTTGAAAGATGCTGTAATAGCTCTCTACATTCAGGATAAGGAAACAAAAGATTACGTCTACCTGGAAAACTATACTACAGGTGACGATGGCAAATTCTATTTCAATCTAATACCTGAGGAAAACTATCAGTTTAAAATGGAGGGATTTCAGTATTTTAATAGCGAATTATATCTGTCTACTGAATTTTTCAATTTCTCCGATTCTATCGAAATGCCGCCTATCTGGGTAAATGTATTAACAGATAAACCGGTTGTTTTGGAGAATATTTATTATGATTTCAATAGTGCTGAATTGTCAGATAAGGCAAAACAGGTTTTAGATACAACATTACTTGTTATGCTAAAAGAGGCTCCTGAATTTATTGTTGAAATCGGAGCACACACAGATAGCATTGGGGACTATGAATACAATAAACAATTATCGCAGGAACGTGCAAATGGAGTAATTGCCTATCTTATCAGCAAAGGAATTTCACCTGAAAGGCTCGTAGCGAAAGGTTATGGCGCCGAACATCCCATTGCTCCAAATAAAAATCCGGATGGCTCAGACAATCCTGAGGGTCGTGAAAAGAACCGGCGAACTGAATTCAGAATTATTGGAACCATTGGAGAAACTCAGGAAGACGAAGATTTTCTGGATGATAATTAATTATTTATGAAAATAAAGAAGTATGGTTAAAAGTAAAACCTTCATTTTATACATTCTTATTTTAAACCTGGTTGCTTATACAAGCTATAGCCAGATAAACCGGTGCGGAACGATACTCACTGATAAGCAGCGGACCTTTGAACAAAGTTTTACTGATAGTGTGAATGCAATTTTTGAGGTGAACCGTACCATAGATGTTACATTATTTATTGTAAATGATGCCAAAGGAGAAAAAAATCTTGATTTAACTGCCTTGGATGCAGCTTTTTCAGGATTGAATAATGCTTTTGACAGGATTAAGCTAAGCTTCAGAATTTCAGCCCCTAACTATATTGATAATTACCATTTTGATATTCTGAAAAAAAATGAAAATGAATCTGACCTGATTTCTCAATATTATGATGCCAATACTATAAATATTTATTTTGTAAAAACACTTTTTGATGCAACAGATCAGGAGGTGTGTGGATATACCTATTTTCCTGCAGAGAATAAAGATGTGATCCTTATTAATAAGTCATGTATTACAGAATCATTCCTCATTGAACAATTTGGTCATTTTTTTAATTTATACCATACACATGAGATGGGCTTTGCTGAAGAGGCTGTTAATGAATCAAATTGTAAAACTGCAGGAGATCTGTGTTGTGATACGCCTGCAGATCCCAACCTTTCCGGAAAGGTAAATTCCGAATGTCAGTATTCTTCGCTGGATCAGGATAAAAATAAAGAATATTACACTCCATCGGTTTTTAACTATATGTCTTTTAGTCCTGATGAATGCAACAAATGTTTTTTTTCTACCGATCAGTACCTGAGAGTGATAAATTGCCTGTTAAAAACAAAATCATATCTCTGGTAAGGTCAATTTAATGTACAAAGTTGAAATCTTACGATTAAAGTGTTTTTAGTTTGGGAAAAACTATCTGAACACCAAAAGAAATTACAATTGGTTTATTTTAAAATGATGTTTTAAGATTATTAATGAAAGAAGCAAAAAAAATGCGGATGATTGATCCGCATTTTTTTTCTTATATCGATTTGAATTACATTCTTTTTTCCTGAATTCTGGCCTTTTTTCCTGTCAATTTCCTTAAGTAGAATATTCTTGCCCTTCTTACTTTACCAAACTTATTTATTTCTATCTTTTCAATAAAGGGAGAAATAACGGGGAAAATTCTTTCAACTCCTATGTTTCCGGACATTTTACGAACTGTAAAAGTTTCGTTTATTCCGGAGCCTCTGCGTTGTAAAACGACTCCACGATACTGCTGTATTCGTTCTTTATTTCCTTCTTTAATTTTATAATGAACTGTAACCGTATCACCAGCAGAGAACTTTGGATACTCTTTCTTTATATTAAAATTACTTTCAACAGATTTTAATTTGTCCATTCTTGCCAAAAATTTATTTTATATCCCCAATTTTTCAGAGCGCAATATTAGCAATTATTTTTTACATGAGACAATAATATCTGTAATATTTTCGGAAGAAATTCCATTTTTAATGAGCGCCTGCACTAATTTCCCTGAATTTGTCTCCTGTTTCCTTTACAAGTTGTCTGTACCATTCTTTGCTATACCCCGGCTGCTCAAGTGAAGGATTCTGCTGGCCTTCAACTTTTTCTTTCACATTGCCATCCATATATTTGGTAAAAAGAAACCTGTAGAGCATTTTCCATTCTTTTACTGTATTGTTTCCTGCCTCTGTCGAATACATGGTAAGAAAATCCCTTGCTTTTGTTTCGTCTTTTTTATAAAGTTCCAGTGCTGTCCTATCAATATCAGGAGTAAGTTGCATATAGTAACTCTCCAGCTCATGTTGCTTTTTCTGAATATCCTTTATCATCACATTATAACGGGTATACGCGAAATTGGACACCTGATTGAAAACCCAAAAGGCAGCATCGTCGCTAAATTCCATCATTGAACCATTACCCACCGCATAAGTTTCCGGCACTTTTGTAATTCCGCAATACATGGGTGAATATACAGTGCTGTATGTATCATCAACTCCAAACCACAAAATGCCTCCGATTGGGTTGGGAAACCACGAGCGTGACTGAGCAATAAATGAAAATCCGGTTTGCTGTGTTGATATAGCTCGTTCATTAATATATGTTACACTGTCCACTTCCCAGGTAAGCGGTCTCCATCTTACGATGCATTGAAAAGGTCCTGCTCCGGGATCCTTTGTCATATCCATTGGTGTTCCCTGAAAATAATCCCGCATGATGTTAAATACATCCTGCAAGGTTAATTTTTTATCAGGTTTTACCCATAAAGGCATTCTGTTTTTAAGATTTTCTCCCATTGCATAGTCGAGGTATTTATCCATTCCACTGGCAACTTTTCTGAATCCTGACCATACACGGGCTTCACAAAAGCGCGCAGCTTCAAAATCAAGTGGAGCATATGCATCCGAAAAACTAAAATCATTATCTGTACCTTTGTAATAATCATGTTCCCGTGCGAAGGAGATTACATCCCCGGCATAAAGACAATTTTCAGAATCATTCAAAGGAAAAGTAGTGATTCTTGCCTGATTTGCATGTCCGCAAATATATCCGTCAGGGATTTTACGAGCTACCCAAACAGCTCCTTTGCTGGCATTTATATATGAAACAGAATTCCCGGTTTTAACAGGAACCATGTTGGTTCCTTTGCCAATTATTTCCATTATCCATGCTTCGTTAGGATCGGAAATAGAAAAAGATTCACCTTCACTATAATAACCATATTCCTTGACCAGATTTGCAACTACCTTGATGGCTTCCCTTGCTGTTTTTGCACGTTGTAAGGATATATACATCAGACTGCCATAATCAATTATAGCCGTAGAATCTTCCAATCCGTGTCTTCCTCCGAATGTAGTTTCACCAATAGAAACCTGAAATTCATTCATATTTCCAACCACAGAATAGGTATGACGAACCTGCTTAATTTTACCCAGAAATTTCCCGGTATCCCATTCATATATATCCATCATAGCTCCTTCGGGATAGTCTTTTGCCGGTCTGAAATACAACTCCCCGTATAACACATGCGAATCAGCTGAATAGCTTATCATTGTTGAGCCATCGACCGTTGCACCCTTGGTAATAAGAAAATTTGTACACGGATATAAATTATTTACAAAAAAAAGTGAAATGAGAGTAAGTGTGGCAAGATTCTTGCGTGTCATATAATTAGATTTTGAGTTAAAAAGTCTAAAATAAGATTATTTTATAAAACTATTTATTAGATAATTCATTTTTAAGGCAGAAAGTTCTTTGAGAAAAATGGTAAAAATTTTATTTACCTATAAAAATTGGTGGTATGAAACAAATAACATTAACTTAATCAAAATTTAACCTCAAAATTTCTGCCATTTTATAATTTTGTAGTGTATTTATTCAGAAAAATAAACAAAGAAAATAATTCTTTCATAGCGTAAAGGTTTTGGTTAGTTTTAGTTTTTAGTAGTTAGTAGGTTTAGTTAATAATTAGATTATCATTTTGTAGTTAGGGTTAAGGATGGGTGGGAGTTACCAAACTCCCACCCTTTTCTTTTAATACCCGGATTATAAAGCTACGTTTGAATACAATTGTTAAGACAATAGCTGAAAAGATTGAAAGGCTTATTCTTTATCACCTCCAACAGCATAAATTGCCCCACAGGAAGAATTCTTTCCTGCCCCGGTTACAGATGAATAGCAATTAATTTCATTTCTATATCTCAGAACACCCAGAAAGGCAAATACCATAGCTTCTTTATAATGAACAAGTTTTAAATCAGGAATTACTATTTTGATTTTGGTTTTGTCTGAGATGAGTTTCATCAGAAAAAGATTGAGAGCGCCCCCGCCTGTAATCAACACTTTTCCAACCAATTTTTTATTCAATACTTCTGCTATTTTAACGGCAATATGCTCGCATCCTGTTCTCAGAACATTTTGAGGAGGAATATTGTGTTTTTCCACGATGGGTAGAAATTCCGATTCAAACCATTCTCTTCCCAACGATTTTGGGAACGGTTGACTATAATACTCCAAATGGTTCAAATCTTCAAGCAATTTAATATGAACTTCCCCTTCCGACGCAATGATACCATCTCTGTCAAATGGCTTACCTGCACTATTTGCAAATTTATTTAAAAAAATATTGACAGGACTGATATCAAAAGCGACCCGTTTCTTATTCTCTCGAAATGAAATATTCGAAAAGCCCCCCAGGTTCAGACAAAATTCATACTTGCCGAACAATAAATCATCCCCAACCGGAACCAAAGGCGCTCCTTGTCCTCCGTTAGCCACATCCATACTTCTGAAGTCGCAGATGGTTGTTATTTCGCTTACAGATGCAATATCGGCTCCGTTACCCAATTGAAAGGTAAATCCATTTTCAGGCTGATGAAAAATCGTATGCCCGTGCGAAGCAATTATATCTGTTTCAATTTGATGTTTATCCAGAAAATGCCTCACTCGCTCACCTATATAACGACCGAAAATATGATCTTTTTCGACGAGTTCGTTTGCTGAAGAATTAAATGCAGAGACCAAAAAATTCGTCATAGAATCATCATAAGAAATCGTCTCTGCCTCATCAATAAAATATCTCCATCCTTTAGGAGTGTGTTCGAAAGTACAATACGCCAAATCGAGCCCGTCAAGACTAGTACCTGACATTACGCCGATTACCCTGTAATTATTCATAAATAGAATTAGTAATAGAATCCGGATTTAAATATCGCAGTATTATTTCGATCATCAATCACCCTTACTTCAATTAAATGTTTTGTTCCGTGTTGGATCCTTTCCGGATCTATTCTGTAGCTAAGTAAATCCTCTTTCTGATCATATTCAAAAAGAGCCCATTGGTTATCAATATACCCGTTATACGACTTAATTCCGGATAAATTATCCGTAATCTTAAACGAGATGGCGTCATTGGCATTGTATGTGGCATTCCTTTTAAAGGTAATTGATTTAATCTTTGGAGCAATGGTATCGATGGTAATAAAAAATTTACCAAAATATTTAACCGGAGAGGTAATGAAATCGTCCTTCAAAACACCTCCAACCGCGTTAACCTTATTTTCTCTGTCGATATATGCGATTAATGCTTTGCTTTGCAAATACTCTGGTAGTTCTTTCGCTTTTATGCTTAAATTGTACGATTGACACAAAGGAACAAGATCTGAATGAACAAAATGCAGGTCCGAATATTTGATTGAATCAATATGGAGCGCAGAATAAGTAAAGTTGATATTCTTATATAGTGAATATGCTGGTATAGATATCCTGAAATCGGGTGTTTGATAAGTATTCAGCTGATCATAAAGAAATGTTTTAATGAACAGACTGTCCTTAGGTAGCTGATTATGAATGTAAGATGCAGTGGAACCCCGAACACTAAATTTTAGAACAGAAGTGTTTGCATATGCATCCTTTACAGTAATCTTTACATTGAATAGTGTATCTTTTGAAAAATTAACAATCCCCCTATTTTTTAATATCTTATATATACTAAGTCTGTTATTTGGATCAGGACAGAGTTTGTGAAGCTTGATATTTTTAAGAACATATTCTTCATAATCCATATGACTGTTGACATATTTCATCTCGTCAAAGGAAAACTTATTCATTTCATGATAATAATACACAGTATCATCAACCGAAAGTTCGATCGAATAAATGGTACACCGGTTTGATGATCCATTCAGATAATCATAAGTTTCAAGGCCAAAACCGGCTGTACCCGATATTTTTAAAGAATCATGCAGTTCATATACCCCATTTGACTTAAGCGGAGTTACGAGTAATTTCTCATTTTTACCGTTGATAAAACTATTATCTTCAGCAGGATAAATGGCTAAATTCAGGATAACCGGAGGAATTTTATCTTCGATATTAAAATTAAATTTAAGAACATTCAATGGTTCCTGTTCTGCGTTTCTAATTTCAAAATGAAGGTGGGGACCACCTGAATTGCCAGTATTACCGGAATGTGCAATCAATTGTCCCTGAAATATCGGAAAGTCAACCTTGTCCGGGTACACATCCACTTCAAAGCTTTTTTGCTGGTACTGATAATTTGTAATATATGCTGCAATTGCCGGACTATAATCATTAAGATGAGCATATACTGTAATATATCCGTCAGGATGAGTAATATATAATGATTTACCGTAGCTGCTGCTTTGAATTTTAATTCTTGAAATATAACCTTCTTTGGATGCATAAACATTTTCGCCTATATGTTGTTGAGTTTTTAAATCAATACCTGAATGAAAATGAAAACTCCTCAGTTCACCGAAATTACCAGCTAAATACAACGGAATTTCCAATGGGGATTCTGAAATTCTCATGAACATCTTTAACCTGGGAATAACTATTTACAGCGGAAAAAATTATCCAATTGAGAATAAAAAACCGAAAAAAATGCATACTTTTAAATGACATAATAGTTTAGAATATTTACGAAGATAAAACTTGATTTTTAAAAGAACTACTTAAACTTTCAAACAATAAATTTTATAAATTTGTTAAAAGAATCTTAATTTTCATATTATCTTTGTCGCTGATGGAAACTTACAATGATGTTCTGACAAATAGTCTGAGAAACAAAATAAAAAAACTAATAACCTTATACGAAGAAAATAAATCTAAAAACCAATCATTAGAATCAAAAAATAAAGAACTGACTGAGAGAGTATTTCTTTTGGAAAGAAAACTGGCTGATAGCGAAAAAAAATATAATACGATCAAATTAGGAAAAACAATTCTGGCAACAGATGATAATTCGCATGAAGCCAGGATTAAAGTAAACAGAATAGTGCGGGAAATTGATAAATGTATTGCTCTTTTAAACAGATAAGGTCAACATAAACATAAATGGAGGATAAACTTTCAATAAAAGTAAATGTAGCTGACAGGTTTTATCCTTTAAAGATTGATAGCAACGACGAGGAAAAAATAAGAAAAGCAGCCAAGTTAATAAACGACAAAGTTCTTTTATATAAGCAGCGTTACAGTGACAAAGATACACAAGATTTTTTAGCCATGGCGGCGCTGCAGTATGTAACAAAAGTGCTTGAATCTGAACAACAAAACGATTCGGCATTGCTGGAACAGAATTTAAAGGTACTGGACGAAGAATTGGCTGAATATCTTAACGGAGAGTAATAAACGTTCTTTAACATATACAAGAAATAGCCCGCATAGTTTCTTCATTCGATTGTGAAACTCAACACTAAACAAATTGGAGCTTCACTCAATTATTCCAGAGCAGGCCATACTTTCGGTTCGCCGAAAAATTCCGATTCGTCGGGATCATTGGAAACTCGAAAATAATTGGACGCTCCACCCATGTCTAACAGGGGTTTTATCAAAAGCTGGAGAAATGTATGCGGGTTTTTTTATAATATTAAATCATAACAGAATATGGTAACTTTACTTATATTGGCAGATAGCTCCATATTGTTGAAAATATTAATAACGGGAGCTTTCTCATTTGTTGGTGGAGGAATTATCTCCTACCAACTTTGGCAAATAGCGCTAAAACGGAAAAAAATTCGGATTATTAGAGAAGCTGAAAGTGAATCTGAGGTTATTAAAAAGGACAAAATGCTCCAGGCGAAGGAAAGATTTTTGCAGCTGAAAACCGAACACGAAAAATACATCAACGAAAGAAACAACAGGGTAAACGTTGCAGAATCAAGAATTAAACAGAAAGAGACATTACTTTCTCAAAAAATTGAAGAGACACAACGCTCGAAAAATGATTTGGAAGTATTACGTGAAAATCTGAATGCGCAGCTAGCCCTTGTGGAAAAGAAAGATGAGGAACTGGAAAAACTTCATAAACAACAGGTAGAACAACTTGAAGCATTGTCGGGACTATCAGGTGAAGAAGCAAAAGATCAACTGATTGAATCTCTCAAAGAAGAGGCAAAAACCGAGGCAATGTCTTTAATAAACGAAATAATGGATGAGGCTAAAATGACGGCCTCCCGAAATGCCAAGAAAATTATAATTGAGACAATTCAGCGCGTTTCCAGCGAAACTGCCATTGAAAACTCTGTAACTGTCTTCAATATCGAATCAGACGAAATAAAAGGCAGGATTATCGGGCGCGAAGGTAGAAATATCAGGGCGCTTGAGGCCGCAACAGGTGTCGAAATTATTGTAGACGATACTCCGGAGGCAATTATTCTTTCTGCATTCGATCCGGTGCGACGTGAGATTGCCAGATTAGCCTTGCACCAACTGGTAACAGACGGAAGGATCCATCCGGCCAGAATAGAAGAAATTGTGGCCAAAACGCAAAAGCAAATCGAAGAAGAGATTATTGAAATCGGAAAACGTACTGCTATCGACTTAGGTATTCACGGATTACATCCTGAATTAATCAGGCTTATCGGAAAAATGAAATACCGTTCATCTTATGGTCAGAACCTGTTACAGCATTCAAGGGAAGTAGCAAACCTGTGTGCCATCATGGCATCGGAGCTGGGTTTAAATCCCAAGCTTGCCAAAAGGGCAGGATTGCTTCACGACATTGGCAAAGTACCTGACGACGAACCTGAACTTCCGCATGCTGTCTTTGGGATGAAGCTTGCTGAAAAATATAAAGAAAAACCTGAAATATGCAATGCAATTGGTTCACACCACGATGAAGTGGAAATGAGCAGTCTGATTTCTCCCATTGTACAGGTTTGTGATGCCATATCAGGCGCCCGACCCGGTGCGCGTCGTGAAGTGGTACAATCGTATATCAAGAGGCTCAAAGAACTTGAATCACTCGCTTTATCATATCCAGGCGTGTTAAAAACATATGCAATTCAGGCTGGTCGCGAACTGCGAGTAATCGTTGGCAGTGACAAGGTTGATGACAAGGAAGCTGAAAATCTCTCTTTTGAAATTTCCAAAAAAATCCAGGATGAAATGACTTATCCGGGACAAATAAAGATAACAGTAATCAGAGAGACAAGGGCTGTAGCTTATGCTAAATAATCAGATTTGGGGATTGCCAAACAAATTCAGGAATTCCTGAAGTCTTTCAATTTTATCGGTAAAATCAAGCTTTTTGTACGATAAAATAAGGTTATTAATTAACCTTACAATGATCGCATTGTTGGAACATGGAACATAGTATTCCCTCCGCTGTTCTATTTGTTGTTGCTGAATAAAATAGTCTATTTCTCTTTTACCAAGCACTGCTCCTTTGTTGTAAGGATTAATATAAAAAAGGATATCTTCTGTTTCATCTTCCGAATCATTTTGACGTAATTCATCTTTATAGGCTAAAATAAAATTTTTAGGCAGATTCACACCGTAGATTGGAAGCTTTAGTTTATGCGCCACCGCAAGATAAACAATAGCCAATGAAATGGGATTGCCCCTCTTAGTCTCCAGCACCTGGTTAATGTATGAATTTTGGGGAGAATAAAAATTCGTAGAGTTACGTTTAAATTTATATATTTCGAAAATGATATAATTAATAATTTTTATCTTTTCAAGCGCAGTAAGATTGTTGTTTATTTCAAGCCAGACATCCTGATTAATTTTATCAATTTCTTTATCAAAATGTTCGACAGTTATTTCAGGAAACTGAAACTGTGCCAGATAAATCGCTCCTTCCAAAATATAATCAGCCCCGCTGTTGATCCATGATTGCAGATTTTTTTTCGCATGTGCAAACTGTATTTTCTGTATAACAGTCTCTAATCTTTCCTGTAATTGTTCATTAAGCGTAGTTTCCCAGGCTTTTTCCAATTCAGGTATAGCTTCCGGACCTTTGTCAAATAAATTTGTAGAAACAACATTAACAATATCATTGTCCGAATCGTCCAGTAGCGAGATTAAAGCCTTTAGTTCTCTGATATCAATGCTCATCTTTTAATCTTAAACTTTAATAATGTTCAAAGGCAAACGATTTTCTCCTAATATAATTTTCACACCAATTTATTAATTTCACTATGCAAAATTAATAAATAACCTTCAAAAAATCATTGTATTATCTAACGTCAAAAAAACAAATCGCTGTGTATTCTCAGACGTGATCAAATAATTTTGTTTCGTTTTCTGAAGAAAACTTTTAACCTATTTAATTTCAAATAGATAAATACAATTGCATGACTCAAATTTGGTACGATTAATCAATGGATCAAAATTATTTAATACACCTCATTTTTTCAATCTTTCATTAAAACACTTATCAACAACTAAAAGTTTTTTCAGATAACTCAATTAGTATATTTCAAATCGAATTCGGGTCAAACCGAATATAGAGATAATCAATTTAATGTGAAATTTTGAAAGATTTGAAAAAAATTTTGAAACCTGATTTATTAAAGAATTAATTCGTGATAACTAATGTACTATGCATTTCGCTTTGGTAAACTTAGACGTTAGAAATATCGAAAGTTTTGTATCTTTGGCAAAATTTCAAAAACATTATGATACAACGTGCACAGTCTGTCTATTTGTTTCTGGTGGTTATTTTAATGAGCCTGCTTCTTATATTTCCGATGGCTTCATTCACCGCTGCCAATGATCTCCTATATAAATTTTTCAGTTTGGGATTAAAAAAAATAGTTGCAGGAGAAAGTCAAATGGTTGTCACTGCCTTACCCTTATTTATTTTGATTATTGCCATTGCTTGTATAAGCTTTTATAATATTTTTTTATTTCAAAAGCGTACCATCCAAATGCGGCTTTGTGTTTATAATATTTTGCTGTTGATCGGACTGATAGTTCTCATCTTTTTTTACTATCATTATTTTCAAAAATCATTCAATTTCACCAGTCATACTTTTAAGATAGCAGTTGTTTACCCTGTTATAAGTATTATTCTAAGTATTATGGCATTTAGTGGTATCCGGCGGGACGAATTAATTGTAAAAACGTATGAGAGATTAAGAAAATAATACAGGTGACTTTTCATTTTAAAATCTCCATATGTTCCTGATCTGTAATCTTTTCGCAATAACGACATTTCAATTTTACATCTTTTTTTGAAATAACCTCAAATTTTGTTACGACCTTTTCACTATTGGTAATGCATTGGGGATTCATACACTTAACAATTCCGGAAATTTCATCTGGCACCTCAACTATCTTCTTTTCAACCACTTCGTAATTTTTAATGATATTAAGTTTCGCATCGGGTGCAACCAGCGCTATCTTGTTTATATCCTTATCTTTAAAAAATATATCCGATAATTTAATGATAGCCTTTCGTCCCAACTTTTTACTTTCCAGGTTCGTACCAAATGTTATGGTTTTATCAATTTTATCAAGACCCAGAATGGATATTACCTTAAAAAGACTGTTGGCGCTAATATGGTCGATTACAGTGCCGTCTTTAATAGCGCTTACAACTAAAATTTTATCTTTCATGCTCGTTGATTTATCATATTAAACCCAAAATACTTGTGATAATTGCTTGACGAACAAACACTCCGTTCAGAGCCTGGGTAAAATAGTATGCCTTGGGATTTTCGTCTACGCAGGGATCGATTTCACTTACCCGGGGTAATGGATGTAGTACTCTCAATCCGGGTTTGGTATTTGCTAACATGTGATCTTTCAGAACATAAGCATTTTTTGTTTTTTCATATTCTATCGGATCGGAAAATCTTTCTTTCTGAACACGAGTCATGTATATAATATCAGCTTCGGATATTATGTCTGTAAAATCTTTGTGTTCGTAATATTTCAATCCCAGATTATCCAACATAAGTTTGTATTCGTCGGGCATTTTAAGTTCATCGGGTGAAATAAAATTAAAAGTAGTTTTGAATTTGGACAAAGCCATTAACAATGAATGAACTGTACGACCGTATTTCAAATCTCCAACCATAAAAATATTTATATTATCAAGCCTGCTCTGTGTCTTACGAATAGAATACATATCAAGCAGGGTTTGAGTCGGATGCTGATTTGCTCCGTCTCCCGCATTAATTATGGGTACAGGTGAAATTTCGCTTGCAAATCTTGCACTCCCTTCTAGTGGATGTCGCATAACAATAAGATCGCAATAGTTACTTACAATTCGTATGGTGTCGTAAAGTGTCTCTCCTTTTGTTACACTCGAAGAATTTGAATCGCTGAATCCGACTATCCTTCCACCCAGCTTGTTTACTGCACTTTCGAAAGATAATCGCGTACGTGTGGATGGTTCGAAAAACAGCGTTGCCACGACTTTACCTGTCAATAAATCCCTAACCGGCTCTTTTTCAAATTCTTCAGCTAAATCAAGAATTTTAAGATATTCATCTTTGCTGTAATCATTAATTGAGACAAGACTTTTATTCTTCATAATTATTTTAGATTTACCAAAATTAAGCAAAAATTATCAAGATAGGATTGAAAGTACCAGAGAGACCAATTAATATTATAACTTTTTAACTTAAAGATGTTTATACAATGGTCACGAATTCTCATCAATTACCAGTTTTAGACTCTTAAAGCCTTCCAATTTAGATTTAAATTCAGAAATTAAGCTTCTTTTTATTTTTACAGTAAGGTGACAAATCTCATTAAAGTTTTGTTCTGAAATGGCACAACCAAAATTGTTCAGAAGTCTCATGATGTCACTTATCTCTTTATGATTAAAATACAAATCGGCTTTGTACGATATGATCCTGTTTTCAATTTTCGCATGTAACAATGCGTCTTCGGCTGCATGTTTATAAGCATTTATGAGACCTCCGGTACCAAGCAGTTTTCCTCCAAAATAACGTACAACCAGAATTAATACATTTGTGAGATTGAAAGACTGAATTTGTCCATAGATGGGTTTACCCGCAGTACCAGAAGGTTCTCCGTCATCATTTATACGGAAAAGGATATTATCTATGCCTAATTTATATGCAAAGCAATGATGTCTGGCATCGAAATATTTTTTTCTTAAGTCGGTTATAATCATCTTCGCCTTATCCTCCGATTCTATTGGGTAAGCGAAGGCTATAAACTTACTTCCTTTTTCTTTGAACAATCCTTCAGCAGGGGCAACTATTGTTTGATATGTATCTTTGTCGTTCACCTGAACAGTTAAATTCCGGTTAAAAAGTAATCATTACGTCAAAAAAAAGGCTGTTTAAAAACAAACAGCCTTTTTTGAATTGTTCTCATCAAAACTTTAGTTTCTTTTCTATTTCGTCAATCTGTCCTTTAAAGAGTTTATCTGTCTCGAGTAAATTATTCACTGTTTTGCAGGCATGCAAAACGGTGGCATGATCCTTTCCCCCAATTTGTGATCCGATGGTTGCCAAGGAAGCTTTCGTAAGATTCTTTGAAAAGTACATGGCAACCTGACGAGCCTGCACAATCTCTCTTTTCCTTGTCTTAGTCTGAATGGAATCGACAGGAATTTCAAAGTAACCACATACTACTTTCTGAATATAATCGATGGAAACTTCACGCTTCGTATTTTTAATCAGCTTGTCAATCATTTCTTTTGCAAGCTCGATGGTAATTTCCTTTTTATTCAGGGTCGATTGCGCCAGAAGAGAGATTAGCGCACCTTCGAGTTCCCTGATATTATCCGTGATATGTGTGGCAATATATTCAATCACATCTTCAGGAAGTTCAATACCATCTTTATATGTTTTCTTTCTCAGGATAGCAATTCGGGTTTCATAATCAGGGATTTGCAAATCGGCGGATAATCCCCACTTAAATCTTGACAGCAATCGTTGTTCCAATCCCTGCAGTTCAACAGGAGGTTTGTCGGAGGTAAGTATGAGTTGCTTTCCGGATTGATGAAGATGATTAAATATATGGAAAAATATATCCTGTGTTTTTTCTTTTCCCGCAAATTCATGAACATCATCGATAATGAGAATATCGATCATCTGATAAAAGTGCAGAAAGTCATTCTTATTATTGTTACGGATAGATTCGACAAATTGGGTCTGAAACCTGTTTGCATTTACATACAACACGACTTTATCAGGAAATTTATTTTTAATTTCAATTCCAATAGCCTGAGCCAGATGTGTTTTCCCCAAACCTGAGTCTCCATATATTAGAAGCGGATTAAATGCTGTGCCTCCAGGATTATTCGCAACCGCATATCCTGCAGATCTTGCAAGCCTGTTACATTCTCCTTCAATAAAATTATCGAATGAATTTTCAGGATTCAAGCGGGGATCAATGCTTAGCTTTTTAATGCCCGGTATGATAAACGGATTTTTAATTCCGCTTTCTTCAGTAAGTGGCATACTTACCGGTTTGTTTTTAAGGTCGGTCTGATTTCTGGCAGGAAATTTAACTGTATAAGGCCTGGAATTTAGATTGTTATTTTCCATTACAATACTGTATTCCAACTTAGCATCGTAACCCAGCTCTTTCCTAAGTGTTTTGCTGATGATCTCAATGTACTTTTCCTCAAGATACTCATAGAAAAAAGGACTTGGAACCTGTATAGTAAGTACTTTTTCTTCGAGCCTTAAAGGTATGATCGGTTCAAACCATGTTCTGAAACTTATGGAGGGAACATTATCCCTGATGACCTTTAAACAGTTGTTCCAAATTTCTTCGTGTTGCATAATTTTATATGCCTTAGGTGTTTAACTAAGTAGGTTAATTTTATATCGTTAAGCAAGATTGTGAAAAAAAAATTAAAAAAAAAATTAATTTTCTCTTGACTTTTACCATAAACTTTTATTGGTTTTATTCTCAGAAAATTAAATTCGTCAAAAAAACAAAATATTTCTAAGTTGTTTATTTTTAGTGTTTTAATTAAATTCAATCTTAAAAAATTGTTAATTAACGGTTTATTCAATTTTAATTAAAGCAAAGTTTAATCAAAGACCTTATATAATAATTTAAATTTATTCTAAATAATAATTTTTTGCCGTTTTTTACAATTGTTAATAACTTATAAACTGAAAAGATAATTAAAATAGGGCAAATAATTGCAAACAATCCTACTTGTTTACGGTTAGAAGTGACTATTTATATTCCGTTATGAACAATAACAATTAGTTTTGTCCGAAAAACAGAATTTCCATCCAGCTTATTCATTTAGCCTGCTGGTGAATACCTGAAATCCAGAAATAATTCAATAAATAGATGGTCTATTATTAAAATAGCAGGTAAAAACTATTTTGAGCTCTTTTCTTTTTTACCGAACAACGAAAAGTGAACATATTTTTTGGGATGTTCACGCAGATCGTTAAGTAATAAATCCAGACTTGCAGAAACATCTCTTAGATTATTATAAAGTGAATCGTTATTAACCAGAAGACCCAACGTTCCTTCTCCACTATCAACCTTTTCAAATATTTGTGATGTACGTGCAAGTGTAGAGTTGGCATTCTCAATGGTTGATTTAATTTTCGACTTGGCAAGGGAATCAGAAACACTTGATAAATTTGCCAACATATTTTTTAATTCCGCATTACTTTTTTTCAGATTATCGGTAATAGATGCCATATTTTCAAAACTCATCTTTAAAGAGCCACCCGAAGCAAGCGATTTATCGAGTGATGCAGTAATATTGTCCACATGATTTAGTGTTTTATGAAATTCCGCAAGATTTTCTTCATTTAGCAAAATAGAAAGAGATGATAGTATGGTATCTATTTTGGAAATGGTTATTTGTGCCTGTTCCTTAACAGGATTGATTATGGAAGCTAACCCATTGTCTAACCGACCCGGTACAGTATCTCCCGAATGATAGATGGTATCATTAACTGCCAACAACAAGCGTATATCCTTAATTCCGGAAACCAAGCTGGAACCATAAATTTCGAAGATTGAATTTTTTGGAATATTGATATTTTCCTTTATCGAATATTTAACAATAATTTCGCCATTGCCCTTTGAATCAAAGTTTATGGCGCTAACGTTACCAATCTTATACCCCCTCAGATAAACAATACCCGATTCTATTAAACCATCTATATTATCATAGGTAGAATAATAATCATCCGAAGATTTGAATACATTAATTCCTTTCAGAAAATTAACGCCCCAGATAAGAAAGGCAATTGCAATGAGGGCCACTATTCCAATTTTTAATTCCCGTGATAGTTTCATAATGAAAAGTTTAGTTGTTTTTAATAACAGTTTCTTTTAAAGCTTGCTCCATCGAAATTATTTTACCTTTCTTTAAGGCGATGACAAATGCGTCAGGAAATTTATTTTTAACCCATTTGCTATATTCAACAATCTCATTGTAGGTTTTTTTACTGCCTACTGCATATTTATAATAGTTATGTTCCTTAAATTCAGAAACATCGTTTATATCCTTGAAGAATTCAGAATTAAGTGGAATGGGTTTCCCTGAGACGGCGATCTGTACCTTGAATTCGATATCATCGGAAAAATTCTGTTTAGAGCTATTTTCCTTTTTTCCTGATGAGCTGGAACTATCAAAAGTCTCCTGAACAGAATCTGAATTCACTAAAAGATCGCTATCAGCCGTATTATCCTGCTGAAAGGATAGCTGATCTAAATCGGAGGAATCTGACTTATCGGAAATATTTAAGATACTTCTCGATTCGATAAATTGTTTATATTCCCGAAATGCTCTGAATATAGCAGATGCAATATAATCCTGACCCTCTTCTGACATCAGAAATTTCTCTTCATCCGGATTGGTGACAAAACCTGTTTCTACCAGCACTCCTGGCATAGAAGTTTGGGCAAGTACGAGCAATCCCTGTTGTTTTAC
Source organism: uncultured Bacteroidales bacterium (assembly GCA_963781805.1). Taxonomy (GTDB): domain Bacteria; phylum Bacteroidota; class Bacteroidia; order Bacteroidales; family UBA10428; genus JAFGPL01. The sequence goes on along the minus strand of CAWAHF010000004.1, from coordinate 5,436,270 downwards.
CCCCCGGTCTATTCGTCTTACTCTTTCACGAAATTGATCCTGTATATCTTTTGCAAATATAATGCTATGATCAAAATAAACACTTTGCATTAACGTAAGCATAATATACGATTCGGGGGAATCGGGATTAAAACCTTCATATCTTGTAGTATAATCATCTTCAAGTTGAATAACCGAGTTTTCCCGCTTTGCAACTTCAAAATTTTCTTCTGCCCTGTGCAATCCCAAAACCAGTGTCTCTGTTCCTTTAGCTTCTTGCGAAGATAAACCGTTTGCATGAATGGAAATATATAAATCAGCTTTGTTACTGTTAGCTATTTCCGCACGTTTGTATAAAGGTACAAATTCATCCGTTTTACGGGTATATATAACTTTAACATCATTCAATTTGGTTTCGATATAATGTCCTAGTTTCAGGGCAATAGCGAGCACTACATCTTTTTCACAGGTAAGGGTTCCCAATGAACCCGGATCTTTACCTCCATGGCCGGGATCAATAACAACCGTTTTAAGATGATAATCAGGACTGGCAGCCTGTTGTGTCTGGAGCGAAATAAAAAAGAATGTATATATAAGAATCAGACACAATTTTCGTTCTATTACAGATTTACTTATATATTTTTTATACATTTAGAATCACGTTATTTTATTAGTTTTGCAGCTTTCTTGGAATATTTTTTCGCTACAAAAATAGTATTTAAATTGTTTTTTAGATTATTAATTTTTCAAATAGTATGTGGTACCACATTAGGGATTTGTATATCTGCAAACTCTCAGGACGTTGATTTGCAAAAAGATACAACAAACATTTTACTAGCACCTGATAGTTTAAATCTTATTAAATCTACCGAGGCAGATAGCACTCTTCAACCTCATAAAAAGAAACAAGCTATAGAATCTCAGGTTAAGTACTCAGCCAAAGATTCCATGATAACTTCAATTACAGATCGTAAACTTTTTCTGTATGGTGAAGCAAAAGTAAATTATGAAAATATTGAATTAACTGCTGATTATATGGCCTTTGATATGGCCAATAATGAAGTAAAGGCGACAAGTATAAAAGATTCTGTCGGAGAGCCGATTGGAAAACCAGTTTTCAAGCAAGGTGATGAAACATTTGAATCCGATACCATTAACTACAATTTTAAGTCGAAGAAGGGAATGATTAAAAACATTGTCACGCAGCAGGGAGATGGATATCTGCACAGCGAGATTACTAAAAGGCAATCGAACGGCAACATTGATATTAAAAACGGCAGATATACCACCTGTGATGCAGCTCATCCCCATTTTTATATTGGTCTTACCAAAGCCATAGCCATACCCGATGATAAAATTGTAAGCGGTCCGGCTTACCTTGTAATTGAGGACATTCCATTACCTATAATGCTGCCGTTTGGTTTTTTTCCAAACTCAAAAAGAAGGTCTGCAGGTATACTCATTCCATCTTATGGAGAAGAACAGGCAAGAGGTTTATTTTTGAAACAGGGAGGTATTTACATTCCCGTAAGCGAGTATTTTGACTTTGTGCTGCAATGCGACTACTACACCCGTGGAACCATAGGATTTAATGCCAAATCAACCTATAACTGGAAATATCATTTTACGGGTAGTTTTGACGGACGATTATATTTTAACCGGGTAAAGGACGATTTTACTTTTAGGCCGTATAATGATTATTCCATCAACTGGCACCACGCACAATCTCCAAAAGCGAATCCGACCAGGACATTCAGCGCCAATGTAAGGATTTCTTCTGCAAACTATAATAAAAATTACAGTTACGACCAGACGACATACCTCAGCAATAATCAGAGTTCGAGCATTCAATACAGCAAACGATGGGGATCGATGTTTGCGTTGAATGCAACGCTTAATCATTACCATGACCTCAGAACTCATAAAGTCACTATGACCCTGCCCAACGTTTCCTTCAATGTGAACCGCTTTTACCCGTTCAGATCCAAACACATGCAGGGGAAGCCAAAATGGTTCGAAAACATACAATTAAGTTATAATGCAGGATTGCAGAATAAAATATCCACTACGGATTCTACATTTTTTAAACATCTGGATTTCAGAAAAATGCAGAATGGGTTTTCTCATACTATCCCCATCTCAATGTCAAATATCAGATTGCTTAAGTATATCAATATTACACCCAGCTTAAGCTATAAAGGTGTAGTCTATACCAGAAGTATTATTAAAAGTTATGATAATTCCATACTTTTTACCGGCAGACCCGATACATTGGTTAAAACAGATACTACTTTCGGATTAAGATATGCACATGCAATTACACCGGCGATTAGCATTTCTGCCAGTCCTAAAATTTACGGTGTTTTTCAATCCACAAGACCTAATTCATATATCAGGGCTATAAGGCATGTTATGACTCCATCGGCAGGATTTAGCTTCTCACCCGATTTGAATAAATTCATGCCAAATTATTACCGGACTGTAACTTATCCGAGAAGTCTGAATAAAGTCACAAGTCAGACATATTCTATTTTTGACGGAAATCTGTATATTACACCTGTAGCAAGAGGAAGCGTAGGCGCGATCTCTCTGGGGCTTAGCAATAATCTTGAAATGAAAGTGCTATCGAAGAACGACACAACAGGCCAGCCTAAAAAAGTATCCATACTTGATAATCTTAATTTCAGCAGTTCGTATAATCCATTTATTGATACTCTTCGATGGAGTGATATCTCGATGAATGGTTCAACCCGATTATTTAACAATAAAGTTAGTTTACAATTCGGGGGTAATTTTAGTCCCTATTCAATAAATGAAAAAGGAACAAAGTACAACAGATTTTATTTTAACGAAACACATAAACTATTAAGACTTACCAGATTAAACTTTAGCGTTGGCACAACATTGCAGTCAAATGCCGGAAAGAAAACCGGTACACAAGGAGGAACAGCGGTAGCCAAGGAAGGAGAGCCTACAACCTATAATGACGAAGCGGATTTATTCAACGATTATGTCGATTTTAGTATTCCGTGGTCTTTGAACATCCAGTATAGTTGGAATTACAACAAACAAGGTTCAGTAAAAAGTATTGACCATACCATTCGTATTTCGGGCGATTTGAGCCTGACCAAAAAATGGAAAATCGGAGGGAACACCGGGTATGATTTTGTTCACAAACAAGTTTCAACAACTAATCTGAATATTTCACGTGACTTACATTGCTGGACCATGCAAATCAGTGCGGTACCCTTTGGACCACGTAAATTTTATTCATTTTCTATTAATGCAAACTCTGCCATTCTCAGAGATTTGAAATGGGACAAGAGAAAGAGCTGGTACGACAATTACTGATTTGAATCAAACCCGGAAATGCAAACAACATAGTTCATTTTGTCAGATTCTACACTTAAAACCTTTTACAATGAAAAAAATAATAAACACTCCCAAAGCACCCGCGGCAATCGGACCTTACAGCCAGGCAGTTGAAATTAAAGGAATTTTATATATTAGCGGCCAGATACCCATCAATCCATCAGATAATAAAATTGTAACGGGAGGAATTGAGGAGCAGACAAGCCAGGTGATGAAGAATATCGCTGCCATATTGGAAGCATCAGGATACAATTTTAGCAATGTTGTAAAATGTACCTGTATGCTTCAAAACCTGAACGATTTTCAATCGATGAATGAAATTTACGGAAGTTACTTCAAAGAAAATCAACCAGCCCGTGCTGCATTCGAGGTTGGCAGATTACCAAAAGATGTGTTAATTGAAATTGAAGCGGTAGCTGTAAAATAAAAATGCCCCTTTGTTATGGAGCATTTTTTATGTATAAATTACTTTTATTCTGATATGATTTCAAAGGGTATTTCAACGATTACCTCCCTGTGAAGTTTAATCTTTGCTGTATATTTACCTACCTCTTTAATGATTTCTTCCCTGAAAGTAATATTTTTGCGATCGATATCAAATCCTTTAGAATTTAATGCTTCAGCTACCTGAATAGTATTTACAGAACCGAAAATTTTACCCTTCGAACTGGTTTTGGCTCCAATTATCAGGGAAACTTCTTTCAGTTTTTCGGCAACTTCCAGTGCAACATCTTTTAATTTGGCCTCTTTATGTGCTCTTTGTCTAATGATTTCAGCATGAATTTTTTTTGCAGATGAAGATGCATTTATAGCCATTCCTTTAGGGATGAGAAAATTAAGTGCATATCCGTTTTTAACCTTCACAATTTCATCTTTGTATCCCAGATTTGGGATATCCTGTTTAAGTATGATTTCCATTATTCGTTCCTCCGGTTTATTTCAATAAGTCAGTAACATATGGTAACATAGCAATATGACGTGCACGTTTAACAGCCGTAGCAACCTTGCGTTGAAATTTAAGCGAGGTTCCGGTTACACGTCTTGGAAGAATTTTACCCTGTTCATTCAGGAACTTTTTCAAAAATTCAGGATCTTTAAAATCTACATATTTAATTCTGCTTTTTCTGAATCTACAGAATTTTTTCTTTTTGATTTCAACTGTTGGTGGAGTTAAATATCTTATTTCATTCTGATTCTGTGCCATAACTTAACCCTCCTTTACAGTTTCTTCGTTTACAACTTTGTTTTTTCTCTTAGCGCTGTATTCAACAGCATATTTATCCAGTTTCACCGTAAGAAACCGAATAATCCGTTCATCACGCCGGTAGTCTAGTTCCAACGTTTGAATAAGATTGCTTGGGCCCTTGAACTCAATCAGATAATAAAACCCTGTTGACTTTTTTTGTATGGGGTAAGCTAGCTTTCTCAATCCCCAGTTCTCTTCATTAAGCATTTCACCACCATTATCGGTGATTACTTTTTTGAATTTTTCAACCGCTTCCTTCATCTGGTTCTCAGACAAAACGGGAGTTGTAATGAAAACGGTTTCGTATTGATTCATCATGATAATTAATTAGTTAAATATTCATTTAATTTTGGAACGCAAAAGTATTAACTTTTTTCTTCTTATCAAATAAAATCATTGTTTATTATATTCAGTGTCTTTCAACCGGCATTTAATTATTAGATGATTTATCTTATTGCCAAAAACCAACAGAATTGAATATATTACAAAGATATACCAAGTATTTATCCTGTTGGAAGAACACTATCATTCAGGACAATATTCTCTATCCCTTTTAATCACAACCAAAATTTTTTTTACATCAATTGTTGAATTTTGTATGTGTACAAAATGTTTGTCTACAATTATTGGCAATTTAACATACCAAGTATGTTTTTAATAAAATTTAACGAATTTTTATTTCAGATTTAAACCCAGTTTGAACCTCCTTTTCTATATTTGCCCGTTAAATTAATTTATGACGTTTGTGATAAAGGACTTTTTTGATTCAACCCGAAAGATTCTGTTTGTAACCATATCTGGCATCACCTCCATTGAAGATCTAAATCAATGGATTACAAGTATTACACCCGACAAGGCTCCCGAAAAGTATTTAAAAATGATCACCGATGCCCGGGGAGCAATATATAATTTCAAAGCCGAAGATTCCAAAGCAACAGATAAACCTTTAGAAGAGTTATGCCGGAAATACACCTGGATAAAGGCAGCTGTAATACATAAAAATCCAAAAGAAACCGCCCTGTCAATGGTACTCAGAAACAGACTTGAAATAAAAAATTATTCCCAGGTGATTTTTTCAACGATGGAAGCAGCAGAAAACTGGATAATGAATTATTAAAATGAATACTCCGGTTATATAAAATTTTCACATGTAATTTGTACCTCACTCCAGATACCAATAACTTTTCCGGGATCTTTCGCTAACCAGATTTAATCTGACAGGTGATCCATTATTTTTATTAAATCCAACATATTAATATTCTATTAGTTAGTTTATAAAATATCTTTCGGATTTAGTATGCAACCTTTCAATTAATAATTTGTCATTAGGGTTAGTAAATTTGATTTACGATATTTATGGTTTACTAATTGCATTTTATACGTCGACTTTGGCAACAGTTTATCAGGATATACATAAAGAGATTATTGAGTTGAGTAAAGCCGGGAATTCCAGGGCGCAGTATCAGCTTTATCAACTATATGCCAAAGCAATGTTTAATATCAGTTGCAGAATGATGAACAACAGGGAGGAGGCCGAAGATATGTTGCAGGAATCATTTACCGAAGCATTTACCAGGCTTGATTCTTTCAGATATGAATCGTCGTTTGGTGCATGGATAAAAAGAATAGTAGTTAACAGATGCATCAATGAATTGAAAAGAAGAAAAGCAAATTTGGTACTTACTGATAACCTACCCGAAAATAATCCCGGTAATGAAGAGGATGATATTGAACCTACACAAATGAAGGTAAAAAATGTTATGAAAGCTATGGAGATGTTACCTGAAGGATACAGGGTAATTTTCTCACTTTACCTCCTCGAAGGTTATGACCATGCTGAAATCGCCCAGATTATGGGTATTACAGAATCTACATCGAAATCACAATTTTCAAGAGCAAAACAAAAAGTGAAAGAAATTTTAAATACTACCATGTCATGAAAGACAAACTTGAAAAATTCATTCAGGAAAACAGGGAAGAGTTTGATATGCTCGAACCCGGCGATGGCATTTGGGAAAAAATAGAAAAGAACATTCAGCCACGAAAAGTCATAAACTGGCGAAAAGTGATATGGAGAGCGGCCTCAGTCATTATTATTTTCCTGGCTTCTTATATGGTTCACGATTATATTGACCTGAAAAAACAGATATTTTCTCATCACGAAAGCAAAAACAAGAAAGAGTTGATGATCCCTGAAATAAGAGAAGCAGAGGTATACTACTCAAATCTTATAAATGAAAAACTTAAAGAGATAAAACCAATGCTGGCTAACAATCCCGGAATTGAAAAAGAAATAAATATAGATCTTAACCAATTGGACAGTAGTTATGTTGCGCTTAAAAAAGATTTAAAGGACAACATTGCAAACCAGGAAGTAATTGAGGCTATGATTCAGAACTACCGTTTAAGGTTGTCGATACTTGAAGATGTTTTATCTCAATTAAAACCGGAAAAAAATGACAAAAATAAAAAATATAACAGTTATGATATGTAAGAAGATATGCGCCCTGGCGCTATTCGGATATATTATTATTTCTCCGCTTGTTGCACAGGAATATTCACGAAAAATTAATAAAGCATTCAAAGTGAATAATTCTACTACCGTGGATATATTTAATAAATATGGCAAAGTTCATATTGTAACCTGGGAAAAAGATTCCGTAAGATTTGATATTGATCTGAGGATAAAAGCCAGCAGCGATTCGAAGGTAAATAAACTAAAAAACAATATCGATTTTGACTTTACGGGTACAGAATATTACGTGATCGCCAAAACCCGGATTGGCAGCAACTCAAATGCAATATTCAGCGATTTGGCAGATATTGCAGGATCTATTATGCAGAGTGAAAACAAGGTCACCATTGACTATATTGTAATGATGCCTAAACATATCAATCTTAAAATTGAAAACAAGTTTGGTGATGTATATATTGATGATCTTGACGGGAATGTCAACCTTACATTGTCAAACGGAGAACTGAAAGCTAATGATCTAAACGGAAATTCTGTGATTAATCTTAACTCTGGCGATGGAACAATAAACTATATCAAAGAGGGCAAAGTTTCCATATCCTACTCAAATTTTCATGTAAAGAGCACTGATAAATTAAATGTTGATAGTCGATCATCGGTGATTAATATTGATAAGGCCAATTTTCTTAAATTGATTTCAAGAAGAGATAAGTTTTATTTACCTGAAATCTCTGATTTATATGGTGAAAGTTATTTTACCGATTTTACAATTCATCAGCTAACCGATGAATTAAACTATAGTCTGAAGTATGGTAATATATCCATCGAAAACATTTCAAAAGGATTTTCATTTATCCAGTTAAATTCGGAATATACCGATATCGACCTGGTTTTTGATAAAGGTGCGGTTTTTGAAACAGACATAAAACACCATACAGATGTTATTCTGAATTTTCCGATACAAAATGCAAATTTGCAAACCAAAGTTATTGACGAGGACGATAAACAAAATCTAACGTATGGAAAAATCGGTCTTGGCAGTACCTCATCTAAAGTTGAAATTAATGCGCCTAAAAAATGTACTATTAATATAATTCATAAGTAAAGCCAATCATGGCATTATGATTCTATTATGGTCCTCACAAAACTTTTCAATTTCAGGTAAAATCATATCACAACAGGTTATAAGCTAAAAAAACTAAGGATAAATTACGCTAAAAAAACAATTCATGCAACCATTTAAAAAATTCATTGTCATTAAAATAAAAATTTATGAAAACATCTAAACTAATAGCAACAGCAATCATAACACTTACCGCAATTATCTTTAATTCATGCGATAAATGGGGATTAGGGTGCATTGACGGAAATGGTCATCTTACGACAGAAGACAGAGTAATAAGCAATTTTGAAGGAATAGAGGTAAACGGAAGCTTTGATGTATATGTTGATACAAGTATGGAAACCAGTGTTTTAATTGAAGCAGATGAAAATTTGCTTGATCTTATCAAAACACAAGTCCGGGGTAATAACCTGGTAATAGACACGTATCGTGATCGTTGTCTTCGCTCGAGTCACGGTATCAAAATTTTCGTATCAACCCCGCAAATTGATGAGCTGATCTTGAACGGATCAGGAAAAATAGATTGCGGTGATTTTGAATCAACTGAATTACATGTTGATATTGAGGGTTCCGGCGATATAAAACTGAATTATGCCAAAATTGACGAAGGCAATTTCGAAATCACTGGTTCTGGTTTTATCTCAGGTACTGTCGATACCTATTCTGCAGATATCAACATATCAGGTTCAGGTGAAATTAATCTTGATGGAACCGCACATGTTGCAGATATGAAAATAACCGGTTCGGGAAATATTAAAACCAGTGAATTTTATACCGATAACTGCAGCGTGAAAATTACAGGTTCGGGAAATGCTTATGTGTTTGCCTCTGACCTGCTTGAAGCAAGAATCACTGGAAGCGGAACAGTATATTACTATGGAAATCCTGCAAATGTTGTTAAGGAGATAACCGGTTCAGGTAAAATAATCAAAAGATAAATCATTAAACCCTTTGAGACAAATGAAATTTACTACCCTATTAATATGCCTCATGATAGGAATCTGCAGTTTTGGTCAAAATTATACACAGGATGCCGGAATCAGACTGGGAACATTGTCTGGTCTTACCTACAGACAATATTTAGATGAGACAGAAGCGATCGAGGCTCAAACATTAATTGGCAAGAACGGATTACGTCTGAGAATACTGAAACAATACTTTAAACCGGCACTGATGGAATTATCCGATAATATTTATTTTGGTTATGGATATGGTGCACATATAGGTATAAGTCATTACCGAAACTACCGGTTTTTGTCAAAGAGTTATATGTTAGATCGCAGCAGATTTGGTCCTTCCATTGGCCTGGATGCATACCTCGGATTGGAATATAACATAAGAGATTATCCGATTATTCTGGCAATAAATGTGGTTCCGTTTTTTGAATTTTCAACCAACAGATTTTTTTACATTTTTCTGGATGATACTGCCCTGAGTATTAAATATAAATTTTAATCATATAATAATTAAACAAGATGAAAAGGTTACTTTTATTTATAGTTGTGTTGTCAACCCTTACCATGGCATTTGGTCAGGTTGATGAAAATGAACAAATTAAGCCTAAAAAAGACAATGAAATGATGACATTGCTTGGACGTGGAAATTCCATTGGAGGATATGGCGCATTGTCAATGGCTTACACACAAATTGACGGCAAAGATGCATTTTCTTTTGGTGCACGCGGAGCTGCCATTATGGGTCATTCTTTTGCACTTGGTATTGGAGGATCAGGTTTTGTGACTGATCTCTTTTTTGATCCTAATTTAGGCATGGATGTGAATATTGCCGGCGGATATGGCGGATTGCTGTTCGAACCTATCTTTTTGCCAAAATATCCTATTCACCTTTCGGTTCCGGTATTAGTCGGTGTGGGTGGAATAGCATATAATTCTGTCGACAGAAACTTTCAGGATAACTGGTATGTAGAAGATTCCGAAGCATTCTTCGTGGTGGAACCTGGTGCAGAAATTGAACTGAATGTCACCAGATTCTTTAGATTTGCATTTGGAGCATATTATCGCGTAACTTCAAATATTCAGCTTCAACAGCAATATCAAAATGTACCAAAAGATATCCTTAACGGATTTTCGTATGGTGTAAGTTTCAAATTCGGAAAATTTTAATTCATTACTCCTATATTTATTCAGATATACTTCCGACCGGTGATTCAATTTGATCACCGGTTGTTATTTAAAAGTCAGAGGGTATACTTTAGCCGATAACTTCCCCATGTTTGCCGATTATACTTTCTATCATCGAAATGTCGTTGATATCTTTGAAACTTAAATTTCAACTAAATGTTATTATATCTACTTAAAAGTTTGTTACCATGAAATATGTAATTACAGTAATACTCTCAATATTGATGCTGAATTCAGCTGTTGCTCAGACAAAATATACGGTAAGCGGAGTCGTAACCGATGAAAACGGAGAATTACAAATAGGAGTAAATGTATATAATTCGGTTAAAGATGCCGGAACCGTTACCAACGAATATGGTTTTTATTCTTTAACGCTTCCGGAAGGTCCACACGAAATTATATTTTCCTCGATTGGCTACAATGTTCTTAAAAAGCCGATACAACTCACTGATAATGTGAGGCTTAATGTAAAAATAACCTCTGAGGTTACTCAGTTGGATGAGGTTATAGTCAGCACGAAACAGCCCGACCAGAATATAGCCGAAACGAGAATGGGCAATGTTCAAATTCAGGCTAAAACTATAAAGAAAATTCCCGTTCTTATGGGGGAAACAGATGTGATTAAATCGATTCAGCTGCTTCCTGGTGTGCAATCAAGTGTTGAAGGTTCCAGCGGATTTTATGTCCGTGGCGGGAATGCAGATCAAAACCTTGTGTTACTCGATGAAGCAACGGTTTATAATCCTGCTCATCTTTTTGGATTTTTCTCGGTGTTCAACAGCGATGCAATTAAAAATGTTGAACTGTACAAAGGCGCTATTCCGGCTGAATATGGCGGCAGACTTTCATCTGTTCTTGATGTAAGAATGAGAGAAGGAAATAACCAGAAAATTAGTGGTGAAGGTGGAATTGGAATGATTTCCAGCAGGCTTACGGTAGAAGGTCCGATAATTAAAAATAAATTGTCATTTATCGTCTCCGGAAGAAGAACTTATGCAGATCTTTTTTTACCATTTGCCACCGACAGCATAGCAAGAAAAAGCAAAATATTTTTCTATGATTTGAATGCCAAACTCAATTGGATTATCGGAGATAACGACCGCGTATACCTTTCAGGCTATTTTGGCCGTGACGTAAATAAATTCGGTAATTTCTTTCAGATGGATTATGGAAATGCTACCGGTACTATCCGGTGGAACCATATCTATAATGGAAAATTATTTTCAAATGTTACCATGCTTTACAGTGATTTCAGTTACGATCTTGGCGTTCCGCAAGGGAGTGAAGGATTCAAATGGATTTCACATATTATTGATTATAGTATGAAAGCAGATTATAGTTATTATCTTAATTTGAATAATAAACTGAATTTCGGATTTCAAACGATATACCACACATTAAAACCCGGTGTATCAAAGTCAATAGGTGAGAGTTTTATTAATAGCATTCAATATCCAAATGCTTATGGTATTGAAAGTTCCATTTTCATCGGAAATGAACAAACCATTGGCAGCAGGTTTGGACTGGATTATGGATTGCGGTATACGCTATTCAATAATATTGGTAAGGCAACTATTTATAATTATGATGCAAACCATATGGTTGCAGACACTTCCTATTATAAATCGGGTAATATTTTTAACAGTTATTCGGGTCTGGAACCCAGGCTGGGAATCAGATATAAAATTAATAAAAAAAGTTCGGTCAAAGCAGGGTATAACCGCATGTATCAGTACATGCACCTGGCTTCGAATTCCACGGCAACTTTTCCGCTGGATTTATGGTTTATGAGCAGCCCCAATGTAAAACCTCAGAGAGTTGACCAAGTATCTGTTGGTTATTTCAGGAATTTTAAAAATAATATCATTGAAACCTCTGCAGAAGCTTATTACAAGATATTTGACCATGTAATAGATTACAAGGATCATGCATTTCTGGTACCCAATCCCTATCTTGAAGGGGAATTAAGAATCGGAACAGCAAATGCCTATGGGATTGAACTTATGGTAAAGAAAGCATCGGGTAAACTTAATGGCTGGATTAGCTACACATATTCAAGAGTGCTGCGCGATGTACCAGAAGTGAACCAGGGAAAGATATATCCTGCTCCCTATGACAAACCACACAACATCTCAGTCGTACTTTCCTATGAACTCAATAATCGATTTAATTTCTCTGCAAACTGGGTTTACTCATCGCCTATACCGGTTACTGTTCCCAAGGCCGGTTATTATTATGGAAATTTGTGGATTCCGGAATATTCCGACAGGGGAGCTGTAAGAATTCCCGGTACCAGTTACCATCGGCTGGACTTTTCAGCAACATACAATTTCTATTTATTCGGAATGGAAAGCAATTTGAATCTCTCTGTTTATAACGTTTATAACAGACATAATGCATTTGCCATCTATTTCAGAGACAGAAGCCTGAGAAGAGATCCTTCAAATCCGGATAATGTAAATGTTGCTGATGGGGTGGATGTAGTAAAACTCTACCTGTTTCCTATTGTTCCGTCATTCACTCTTAATTTCAAATTTTAAAATGTTATCGAAATGAAAAATAAAGTATTGATTTTATTAGGTCTTGTTACCTTGTCAGGCTGCGAAGAATACATGAATGTTCAGTTTGACGGCAGTGTAAAAAAGAATCTTGTGGTGGAAGGAATGATTACAACCGATACAACATCCCATAAAGTAATGCTATCGCGCTCAGGTGATTTTTTCGAAAAAGGCCCGCAGCAAATGGAAATGGGCGCTGATGTTACCATCACCGACGGTGAAAATACGTTTGTGCTAAATGAAGCTAAACCGGGTATTTACAAAACCGATTCAACCGTATATGGAGTTGTTGGAAAAACATATACCCTAAATATAAAACTAAAAGACAATTCAGAATATTCAGCATCAGAGAAGATTGTCGGTTTGCCTGATATAGATTCAATAGTGCCAAAATATGATGCCGGCTTCGATCAGAATACAGGAGAGCGGACGCACGGATATTATCTTACCTACTATGGATCCGAACCTGCGGGAAAAGGCGATTATTACATGTGGCAATTATATGTTAATAATGTTTTGTATAACGATTCATTGCAGGAAAGCGTTTTTACCAGTGATGATTTTGTGGATGGCAAGTATATCAAAGATTTTGATCTTTTCTTTTTACCTGAAAATTCACTGGAAAAGGATACTACTTATACAGAAGTTGAAATGTTTTCCATTTCAAAAGAATATTATGACTTCCTTACCGGGTTAATGTTGGAAACCGTTTGGAAAGGCAGTCCCTGGGACGGGCCACCAGCCAATGCAGTGTCAAATCTTAGCAATGGTGCATTGGGTTATTTTCGTGCATGCGACAGAAAAGTTGCCCTGGCCAACATAATCAAACAGTCGGCAAATAAGTAGATAGCATATTTAGAACAAGTTATTTTGAATTGAAATTGTTCAGTCCCTCCAAAAGGAATTTTCTGAAATTTTCAATGTCTGGATGATACACATAAAATGGTGTTTTTGTCAGAACATTTCCACTTGTATCAATAATTGCATAGAGTGGTAAGGCATTTGAATTAAACTTTTGGATTTGAAAATCAACATTTTTCTTACCAATGGTATTCTTTACACGGTTATCGAGAGTTGAAGTATACCATTCATCTTTAGGTAACTTTGTTTTGTCATCCGTATAAAGCGCCACAATAATGAATTTATCCTGAAGTAATTCAAGTACAGAAGGATCTGACCAGACATTTTCATACATTTTTTTGCAGTTTGCACACGTATGACCGACGAAATCAATAAATACAGGCTTATTTTTTTCTTTGGCACAGGCAATGGCTTCGTTATAATCAAAATATCCCTCCAATCCAAGGGGTAAAGAGAGAAGGTTAACATATTTCGGAGTTCCGCAAATCGTATTATGGGTTCCGGCAAATGTTACCTGAGAATTATTTTTTGTAAGATCAAATTGCTGACTTTCTTTAGGAGGTAAAAGCGGGGCAATTCCCTTAAGCTCAGCGCCAAAAAGTCCCGGAACCAGATACATCACAAAAGTAAATACAACTATCGCCAGCATTAATCCCAGCACACTGGTACTTTTTGATTCACTGTCGTGGGCAAAACGAATCTTTCCCAAAAGATAAAATCCCAGCAGGCTGAATATCACGATCCAGAATCCTATATAAATTTCACGGCTAAGGATATTAAGATGATAGGCCTGGTCAATTTTATTGAGAAAATAGAATGAAAAAGCAAGCATAATAAAGGCGATACTAGCCTTAACTGAATTAAGCCAACCACCCGATTTGGGTATACTTTTTAACCATGATGGAAATATGGCAAACAGGGTAAACGGAATGGCGAAAATGAGTCCGAAAGAAAACATACCAACTACCGGTTCAATAACCTCTCCTTCTGACGCCTTGATAAGCAACGAAGCGACAATTGGTCCGGTACATGAGAAAGACAGTATTGTCATTCCAAGAGCCATGAAGAATGCGCCAAGAATTCCTCCCTTGTCTGCCTGTTGATCTATCCGATTGGTCAGGCCTGCAGGAAGAACGATTTCAAAAAGTCCGAAAAAAGACAGTGCAAGTAAAATAAATACAACAAAGAAAATAGAGTTCAACAACCAGTTTGTACTGACAGCATTGACCGCATTCGGATCTTTAAAAATAGCAACAAGTACTCCCAAAAGAGTATAAATCAGGATGATTGAAATCCCAAAAACAAATGCTTCGGAAATGCTATGCGACCTGGATTTCTCACCTCTCATAAAGAAGGAAATGGTAAGCGGTATCATTGGGTACACACATGGAGTCAACAAAGCTCCTAAACCGCCGAGAATGGAAAGCAAAATGATTCCCCATAATGATTTTTTCCCGGTCGTTGCAAAAGATTCTGATAATTCAGTTTCCGATTTTTCTGAAGATTGAGTCAAACCTGCACTATCGTGATTCGTTGAATCAGTCTCTGATGTATTAGCCATAACTTGTGGTTTTTCCACATTTGATACACCGGAAACCGCGTTTATCTTAATATCAAAATCAGTATCAATCGGAGGTGTACAGGTTTTATCGTTGCAGGCCATATATTCTACATAGCCTTTAATCGTAAAGGCCGTATCTACGGTTCTTCTTATTTTTTGTTTGAATAATCCTTTCCCTTCCAGCGTTTCCAGGTTCATTTCCAGGATATCGTCATATATTTTAACTGCTTTTATTATGGCACGTGGCTTACCAACTACTTCAAAACCAACGGTATCATAATTGAAAGAGACTGGAAACGGACCTCCATCGGGCATATTCAGTCCATACATATGCCATCCCTTGTCAATGGCAGCACTGAAAACCAAATCAATTTCCTTAGCATTAATTTGTTCCGTGCTAACGCTCCATTTAACCGGTTTTAATATTTGACTATAGGAACAGGTAAGGGTAACCAGGATTGCAATTGTCAGAAGAAATATTTTTTTCATCTTTTTAGATTTGAATCAAAACAAAATTATAAAAAACATTCCATGAAAAAATATGTATATATCTACATATTTAATGTTGCTATAACAAGAATGAACTAACTATGTTTAGAACTGGAAGTTAATGTGTAATTTCTTCACCCTGTTTTGTAAAGAGGTGATACTCGAGAAAGTCGTAAGATGATATGGAAGTAATTTTTATCCAGCATTTAAGTTTAAACCACATTCTGATTCTCCAGGAAACCATACCTTTTAAAAGATATGATGAAATATAGGGATGAATTTTGAGAATAAGTTTTGAATGTTTTGCCTGTGATAAAATGGTTTGAATATGCGATTCAATTTTGTCAATATACAGGATACTCGGAGATATTTCGCCGGTACCTCCGCAAGTCGGGCATTTTTCATTTGTGCTGATGTGCATTTCCGGCCTAACCCTCTGACGGGTAATCTGCATAATCCCAAATTTACTAAGGGGAAGAATGGTGTGCTTTGCCCTGTCCTCCATCATGGCTTCCCTCATCTTATCGTTGACTTTTTGTCTATGTTCGACAGCGTGCATATCAATAAAATCCACAACTATAATGCCTCCCATGTCACGCAATCGCAATTGTCGGGCAATTTCATCGGCTGCCGCAAGATTAACCTCAACTGCATTTGATTCCTGGTCGCCGG
The DNA here is from genome assembly GCA_963781805.1 of uncultured Bacteroidales bacterium. GTDB lineage: Bacteria > Bacteroidota > Bacteroidia > Bacteroidales > UBA10428 > JAFGPL01. The sequence continues at coordinate 5,419,795 of CAWAHF010000004.1, read as the reverse complement.
CCGACTTTGCCCTATTCCCGCTATTTACATCAATTACATGCAATGCTTCGGTATGTTCAATAATAAGATATGCTCCGTTTTTAAACGATACCGTTTTTCCAAAGGAAGATTTTATCTGTTTTTCAATTTCAAAAAACTCAAAAATCGGTTGGGAACCTTTATAGTGTTTTACAATTTTGACTTTTTCAGGGGCGATGGTTTGTAAATATTCTTTTATTTCTCTGTAAATATTCTCATCATTCACATGAATATTATTGAACGAAACATTAAGAATATCCCTTATGATGGTTGAAGTTCGATTGAGTTCCCCAAGAAATAAATGAGGGGGTCTAATCCCTTTCAGATTATCAAATGCAGCTTCCCATTTTCTTAACAGACCTCTTAATTCCGTATCCAGATCTTTGACTTTTCTTCCTTCGGCAACGGTTCTGATAATAATCCCATAGTTGCTTGGTCTGATGCTTTTCAGAAGGGTTTTTAACCTGTTCTTCTCTTCTTTTGACTCAATTTTTTGTGAAACTGAAATCCTGTCGCTGAAGGGCATCAGAACAATGTTTCTTCCGGCTATAGAAATTTCGGAGGTAAGTCTGGGACCTTTGGTGGAAATAGGTTCTTTAGCAATCTGAACAAGCACATACTGACCGGCAGCCAGCACATCCGTAATTTTGCCATCCTTATCAATGTCCCTTTCACGTTTGTATTTTTGAAGGGATATAAATTTCCCTCTACGTTTAAGGGAAAAATCAAGGTATTTATGAAGAGAACGAAATTGAGGACCCAGATCGAGGTAATGAAGAAAGGCATCTTTTTCGTAACCAACATCAACAAAAGCAGCATTAAGACCGGGCATCAGCTTTTTTACACGACCCAGATATATATCTCCAACAGAAAACTTTAAATTGCTTTTCTCCCTATTAAGTTCAACTAACTTTTTGTTTTCTAAGAGTGCAATGCTAATATCACAGGAAGTAACATCAATGATAAGTTCTTTACTCACCTTTCCTCCATATTGCTTGAATTGGTAATCAGAGCACTAAATACCAAACATTCAAACAGAATAAACCTAAAGCATTAACAGCTTTAGGTTTATTCTATTAAAACGATATTATTTCAAAAAAAGATTATTTCTTCTTTTTATGCCGGTTCTTCCTCAGACGTTTTTTACGTTTATGAGTTGACATTTTATGTCTTTTACGCTTTTTTCCGCTAGGCATATTTCTCCCAATGTAATCTTAAAATTATTTAACGTTTACTTTCACTTTTCCTATGAAAGATTTTGCTGGTTTAAATGAAGGAATCTTATGTTCCGGAATAACAATGGTTGTATTCTTCGAAATATTCCTTGCAGTTTTCTTAGCTCTTTTTTTTACGATAAAGCTGCCAAATCCTCTCAGATAAACATTTTTGTTAGTTACTAATGAATCTTTTACAGCTTCCATAAAAGCTTCTACTGTCTTTTGCACAGTTATTTTTTCAATGCCTGTGTTCTTTGAGATTTCGTTTACAATATCTGCTTTCGTCATTTTTTAAATTCTTTAATTATCAATTATTTACACTAGATTTTTATTATGAGTGCAAATATATATACTTTCTGGCGATAAATAAAACACTAATCCATTATTTTTGTGATATTTTCGAAATTTATTTTTGCATGCATTCCAAATGACTGTTTCCAAAACGCTGGCTGAGTGGTATGATCGTAACAAAAGAGAACTTCCGTGGCGCCATACTACCTCCCCGTATAAAATTTGGCTTTCCGAAATTATTCTTCAACAAACACGAATAAATCAGGGTTATGATTACTATTTGAAATTCGTCAATACCTATCCGTCTGTCGATAAACTCGCCGACGCTCCTCTCGATGATATCCTGAAATTATGGCAGGGACTGGGTTATTATTCCAGGGCAAGGAATCTGCATGAAACAGCAAAAAAAATAGTTTATGAATTTCATGGCAAATTCCCTTCCACATACAAAGAACTTATAAAATTGAAAGGAATCGGACCATACACCGCGGCAGCTATTGCTTCAAATTGTTTTCATGAACCTGTTCCCTCGATCGACGGAAATGTTTACCGTTTTCTTTCCAGGTATTATGGAATTGAACTTTCGTTTTCTTCCGGTGAGGGTATAAGAGCTTATCAGGAAAGGGCTAAATCAATTATCGACAGGAAAAATCCGGGAGAGCACAACCAGGCCATGATTGATTTCGGAGCTTTACAGTGCGTGCCCGTTAATCCTGATTGCAGCACCTGCCCGTTGAATAACAGTTGTTATGCATACCTGAAGGATATGGTAAAGTTCTTTCCTGTAAAACAACCAAAAATCCATTTAAAAAAACGATACTTCAACTATCTGATTATCCAATATAATAATAAGTTATTCATCAGACAACGGACAGAAAATGATATCTGGAAAATGTTGTTTGAATTCCCGCTGATCGAAACAAAAAGACTTATGGATGAAATTTCCCTGATGAAATCAGTCAGCTGGAAAATTTTTTTTCCAAAAGGAACCCATTTAAAAATTCTGGATATTTCCAAAATTCACAAACATATTCTTTCGCATCAGCTAATATTTGCCAGGTTTATCAGATTAGAAATAACTAAACTTCCGGAACTGTTAGTGAAAAATTATAAGGCGGTGAAAAAAGAAGATCTTGGAAAATATGCAATACCAAGACTTATAGACAGGTATCTGACAGAGGAATTAAAAAATGAAGAATTAAATAGCGTATAATGCCAATTATAATAAATCTACGAGTCAATTCGAAAGATAAAACCAGAGGTGTTATTTTTTTTTATATTTTTACTTTAAAATAAATCTAATTAAACATGTCAGTAAATAAAGCAATCTTAGTAGGCAATGTAGGTAAAGATCCCGATGTCAGATATATAGACAACGGTACTCCAAAGTGTACTTTTAGCCTGGCAACCAGCGAAGTATACAAAAACAAAAGTGGTGAAAAAGTAACTGCAACAGAATGGCATAATATCGTTCTGTGGAGAGGTTTGGCAGAAATCGCAGAAAAGTATGTTAAAAAAGGTTCTCAAATCTATATTGAAGGCAGAATCAGGACAAGATCGTATGATGATAAAGACGGTAACAAAAAATACATTACCGAAATCGTAGGAGATGTTCTGCAATTACTGGGAAGAAGATCGGATGAAAGTACGGGGCCTTCTGATGCGCCAAAATCACAGGAATCCGCAAAAAATAACGATTCATCACAGGAAGCTCCCGAAAACATTAATTCGGAAATGAATGAGACGGATGACCTTCCATTCTGATTTTTTTTTCCTGTTTTATTAATTCATCTTGGAAACAGAAACTGAATCATACCACCAGGGAATCTTGGCAATTTCAGCTGTTCTCACAAAGCATATTACTTTTGAGGTTCTTATTGCATTTATTGTAGGTGTCTTGTTATTGCTATTCTCAGCCCTGATATCAGGCTCTGAAGTCGCATTCTTTTCACTCAATCCCAACGATATTGAAAAACTGCGAAAATCCAAATCGAAAAGCAGCGGACTGGTTCTTAAACTGCTGGAAATATCTGATCGGCTTCTGGCTACTATTCTTGTTGCTAACAATTTTATTAATATCGGTATAGTAATAATCTCTGCATATATTACTACATCGCTGTTTGACTTTTCAAATAATCCGACCCTGGGCTTTATCCTTCAAATAGTTGTAATTACTTTTGTGATTTTATTTTTTGGTGAGATACTTCCAAAAATTTATGCCAACCATATATCGTTAAAATTTGCCAGATTTATGGCCGGACCATTACTGGTTATTGAAAATGTATTTCGCCCTTTGAGTGCAATACTAATCGCTTTCACCACCTTAATTAAAAAAAGATTCTCTTTTAAGCGAATGAATCTATCGATGGATGAATTGTCGAATGCTCTTGATCTGGCTGAACATACCAACGAAGATGACAAAAGCATTCTGAAAGGCATTGTAAAATTTGTCAATACCACAGTTAGAGAAATTATGACTACAAGGGTTGATATTGTGGGTGTTGAGATAAATAAGAAGTTCAAGCCCCTCATTGAATTGATTGTGGAATCGGGGTATTCACGTATCCCTGTGTATGAAAAAAACTTCGACAACATTAAGGGCATATTGTACATTAAAGATTTGCTTGTGCACCTGCACAAAACAGATATGTTTAGCTGGCAATCGCTAATCAGACCGGCCTACTATGTACCTGAAACCAAAAAAGTAGACGACCTGTTAAAGGAATTTCAAACAAACAAAATACACCTGGCCATTGTAATTGATGAATATGGCGGAACATCAGGTATCATTACCCTTGAAGATATATTGGAAGAAATTGTGGGTGAAATTACCGATGAAACCGACGAAGAGATGCCTGTTTATACCCAACTGGACAAGAATAATTATATGTTTGAAGGCAAAACACAGCTCAATGACTTTTATAAAGTTTTTGATCTCGATGAAAATATTTTTGAATCGGTTAAAGGCGATGCAGATACCCTTGCAGGACTAATTCTTGAGATGAAGGGAGAAATTCCGCAAAAGAATGATAAAGTAAAATATAAAAACTTTGAATTTAAGGTTACTGCGGTTGACGCCCGCAGAATTAAAAAAATTCAGGTAACACTAACTGATTTAAAGTCACCTAAAAATGCTTAGAAAATTGAAATTACTACATATTTTGCTCGTATTATTTTTTAGTACCCTGCTTATATTCTCAACCTGCAAACCCAATTTTTCACCCAAACCCAGGGGGTATTTCAGAATTGCTTTTCCTGAAAAAGAATACACTGAATATATTAGTAAATGCAACTACAGATTTGAATATCCGGTATACGGAAAAGTTGAAAATTATAAAGGTACACCGGCAGAACCCTGCTGGCTGAACATTGAATTTCCTGCATTTAAGGGTATCATATACCTTACCTATAAAAAAGTTGATAATAATCTGATGTCGCTCACAGAAGATATCAGAACGATGGCTTACAAACATATAATTAAAGCCGATGATATCATCGAACAGCCGGTTTCCTATCCCGAAAGGAAGGTTTACGGTATTGTTTACGATATTAAAGGAAACACAGCTTCATCCCTGAATTTTTATCTTACTGACAGCACGGCAAATTTTGTAAGCGGGGCATTATACTTTAACGTTATTCCAAATAAGGATTCTCTGGCGCCTGTTATTTCTTTTTTTAAAATTGACATTGAACATTTGATTGAAACATTTGAGTGGAAGTAAAAAAATTTCCATCTTAGTCTTTCCAAATTTTTATCATGGGACTTTTGATTAAGGAATATATTGAAGAAGATTGTCTGCTGGGGATATGGGATATAAATGAGCCATTAGACGACCTGATTTCAAAAGTCACCCTTCAACCGGATGAACTGGAACTGCTTTCTAATTTTGGAAACGAGTCCCGAAAGATGGAATGGTTGAGTGTACGGGTTCTTCTAAGAGAATTAACCGATAAAGAACTAACCATAATTTACAACGGAAACAATAAGCCTTTTATTAAAGGTAATACTTATCACATCAGCATTTCACATTCGTACAAGTTAAGCTCAGTCCTTCTTAGCAGAAGCCGTAAAGTCGGGATAGATTTGGAATATATGTCGCACCGTATTCATAAAATTGCCCATAAATTTATCAATGAGGAGGAAGTTGTTGTTAGCGATGATAATTTAAGAAGATATCATCTGTATATTCACTGGTGCGCCAAAGAGGCTTTGTATAAAATATGCGATAAGCAGGATATCAACTTTTTAACCAATCTTACCATTGATCCCTTCGAACCTATGGATAGAGGAGAACTCAAAGGAAAGGTGCATAACAGTTACAGAGCCGAATCTTTTCGTATGAAGTATTTTAAGCTTGATAATTATATTATTGTATATACCATAAAATGAATACCAGCATATATCAGTCCATATTAAACAGCAAAGCAAAAAAATTTGTATTGCTGGTAGATCCTGATAAACACGATGAAAAATCACTAACCTGGTTAAGCGAAATTATCAGCATATCGGCTGTGGATTTTATTTTTATTGGTGGAAGCCTGGTATCAGGAAGGCTTGATCTTGCTGTAGAACAGTTAAAAAAACAAACCCGTCTGCCTGTTATCCTGTTTCCTGGAAATCTATTACAGCTTACCGATAAAGTAGATGCCGTATTGCTGTTATCGCTAATCTCAGGCAGGAATGCGGATTATCTTATCGGAAATCATGTGCTTGCGGCTCCTTTTCTTAAAAAATGTCATATGGAGGTGATACCTACAGGATATATTCTGATTTCGGATGAGAATAAATTATCGGTGGCATATATCAGCAATTCCAAACCCATTCCGTGCGATAAAACAGATATCGCCATTGCCACTGCAATTGCGGGTGAAATGCTCGGTAATCGAATGATCTATCTTGAAGCCGGGAGCGGTGCAGATCGGCGGGTACCGGATGAAGTAATTACATCCGTAAAACAAAACATTTCCGTGCCTCTGATTGTCGGTGGTGGGATTAGGTCAACCGAAACTGTTAAGCAGGTTTACCAGGCAGGCGCTGATATTGTGGTTGTTGGAACCGCAATAGAATCCAATCCTGAAAAACTGATTGAAATGAGTGAGGTTTCGAATATTTTTAATTTGGTTTAAACTTTATTTATTCCTTTACACAGTTTATCTTACACTCCCTAACCTCTGTGTCAGTCAGTCACTCAAAGTTCAACTCTAGCTGATAAAAATACATCATAGATTCAGATGAATTCGGAACATGAGGGTGTAAAATAAACCATGTACGATAGAATGTGTAAGTTAGAATCCGTTTTTTGTGGATTTGAAATGCTTCACATTCTTTTCAACCGCCTTCTATGAGCGCTAAGTAGGATGCGAAGGTTTTCTGAAATAAATAAACGAATATTTGAATAATTTCAGATATTATTCGATCCGTTTCCCTCTCTTTTTGTTATTGGGCATCAATATTTACTGCCCATTCAGGCAGAATCTTACACATGTTTCAGAGCACATATACGGGAAAAACAAAAAATTCGAACTTTTCATTAACTTTGAAATATGAAAACCAGAACGCAGTATATTACACAATTGATTAGAAATTATATCAATACCATCGACCCCACCGTAGATGCGATTCTATATGGTTCTCGTGCACGTGGAGACGAGAGACCGGATTCTGATTGGGATATTCTGATTTTAACAGATTATACTGCAAATCTAATGACAGAAAGAAAATTTCGAGATAAACTTTATGATTTGGAATTAGAAACGGGAGAAGCCTTTTCTGTTTTTGTTTATTCGAAAAGAGACTGGAAGAAAAAACAAAGAATCACGCCGTTTTATCATAATGTTTCACAAGATGGAGTGCGAATATGACAAATGAGGAAAGAAATGAATATGTAAAATATCGCATCGAATCTGCACACGAGACATTTAACGCTGCAAAAGTGTTAGCTGAAAACGGATTCTGGAATTCTGCCGTAAATAGATTGTATTACGCTTTATTTTATGCTGTTAATGCTCTTCTTGTTTTAAACAATATTCAAACAAAATCTCATTCGTCAACAAAAAGTCAATTTTCTCTATTCTTTGTAAAAACAGGAAAATTTGATAAAAAATATGGACGTCTTTTATCTGAATTATTTGATTGGAGACAAAAAGGCGATTACGAAAATATTTTTGATTACGACAATGACTCAGTTAAACCTTTATTTGATCCAGTTGCTGAAATGATTGATTTAATTGAAAAAGAAATAAATAAAGCATGGTAAATCATATCTGTTAAAACCATATTTTTAATAAACAGTTAAGTCGCAAATATATGCATATAATCCGTTGAAAATAATCTCATTGAACCGATTCCCCGATAGAAAATATTTTGTAATTATGCATTGCATAAAGAAAGCAATACTACGATTGGTTTAGTGGGAATGATAATCATCAAATTCAATTAAATAAGCTTATGATTTATTAAATTTATCCGGCGAGAATTAGAATTTGTAAATTAGTTTTAACCTTATCCAAAATGAAAAAATATAACCACATCCTTTATTATTCAATTTTCTACTTTTTGGGCATTGCTTTAATAGTTTCCTGTACATCTAAGGAAATATCCGATGACATTACCATTTATCCTGAAAATAACCAAAAAAGCATCAGTCCTGATACACATCTTAAGATTATATTTAGGAGTCCTCCCAAAATCGGAAATAATGGCAAAATAAGGGTATTCGACAGCAAAACCGATTCATTGGTTGATTTATTAGATATGAGCATTCCGGCTGGGCCGTCCCAATCCAATGCAAACCCGGAGGCAACCTATACCAGGGTACCTTATGCATATGTTCCGGGTAATTTTACTAATGCCAATACCAAACCGGGCACTCCTTCGGGAACTGCTCTGCCAACTGCGGATACTTTTCAGTTGACGATTATTGGCGGTTTTACGGATGCCTTTCATTTTTACCCTGTAATCGTACATGAAAATACTGCAATCATCTATTTACACAATAATCTTTTAGCGTATAACAAAACGTATTATGTGTTAATTGACAGCGGGGTTGTTGTTTCATCCAATGGTAACTTTTACGGGATTTATAACAAAAAAACATGGCGTTTCAGCACACGCCAGAACCCTCCTGACTTAAAACAAAAACGATATGTTGTCGATGATAAGGGAAACGGCGATTTTAATACATTGCAGGGAGCGCTTGATTTTGTCCCCAATCATTATGAAGATACGGTTGAGATATTCATTAAAAACGGCTTATATGAAGAACTGATCTACTTCAGAAATAAATCTAATATTATCATTAAGGGTGAAAACAGGGAAAAAACTGTAATTCAATATGCCAACAATGAAGTTTTCAATCCCCACCCATGGAACGTGAAAACCAATGAATGGCCGGGGACATTTCCTTCCAGAAGAGCGGCTTTTGCAATTGATAATTGCACCAATATTCAGTTACTGAATTTAACGGTTAAGACTTTATTAAAAGGACAGGCAGAAGGATTATTAATCAATGGAAATAAAATATTTGTTAAAGGAGTAACTATTGTTGGATCCGGTGATGCTTTGCAGACCAATGGGTCTGCTTACTTTGAAGATGTGAGGATAGATGGAGACGGAGATATGATACTCGGAAGGGGAGCTGCATTTTTTAAAAATTGCGACTTTTATTCTCCCGGACCATTTATGTGGATAAGAAATACAAAAGCCAACCATGGGAATGTATTTGTGAATTGCCATTTCACCGGTACAAATCCCAACGGAAGTTCATTGGCGAGGGCGCCTGTTAATAGAGGTATATATGCATATCCTTACAGCGAAGCAGTTTTAATTAACTGTTCACTCAAAAATATTATTCCTGAGGGTTGGGGGCCTGTTGGCGGGGAAACAAAAAATATGCATTATTGGGAATATAACAGCACCAACATGGATGATGGAAAACTTGTTGATGTTTCACAACGAGCTGATTTCTCGCGGCAATTGACTATGGATAAAGACAAAGAACTGATTGAAAAGTATTCGGATCCGTCATTTGTTCTCGATGGCTGGAGTCCAAGTCAGATCAAGTAAATATATCTCCTTTGTTAATTGGGGTTTAATCTGTTATTCAAGAGTTGAGGCTCGCAGCAATCGCAGTATATCTTGATTGAAAATCACTCCATTACATCCCATTATTAAACTATAATACCAACTTAATTCGGAAAACTGATTTCAAAACCGGCATATAACCTGGGAAGTTCATTCCAGTTGTATTTATCTTTGAATATATCCGAAAATCTGTAGGTTAGTTTTAATGCAAACCAATCGATCCCAACCCTGCAATAAACACCATACTGGATGGGTTGAATATAATCCAACCGTGAATTTTTGGTGACTACTACCTTTGCGTGTGCATCGGTATTGAATAAGTCTTCTGAAGCAGCAATATTATCTTTTGTATAATGTACTACATTGAATGCATAATTCAGAAATCCCCCGATATCGATAAATTTTCCGATAACATTGCCTCTTTTTCCAATATTAAACCGGTTATAATATGTAATAGCCGCATTATGTAGCTTGATTTTTTCTTTGTCATGAATTTCTGAATTAGGAATTAATTTCCCGATAGACTGCTTAAGACTGAATTGGCTGGCGAAATATTCGATCTCGAAACCCATTGCATAAAAGTTAAAAACTTTAAATTTTTGTCTGTATCCAAAAGAAAAATATCTCGAACCAGATGTTTTTATTGAAATTTCCTGGTCGGGTAAACCGGAAAAAATAAATCCGGTACCCAAATAGACCTGACCGAAAGATTTTGTGTTCGGACCTTGAATTTTTTTATAGGCCTTGCTAATGTCTTTATCCAGTAAAATTTTTTGTGAATAAAGCGAAGCCGGGATGAATAGAAGCAGGAAAAGGGATGTAAATCTCATTGCTTTTTAAATTTATGCTCAATGGTTGTTCCTCTGAAATATACCCGTAAGGTTCTGTCCTCGAAAACCCCGTCCACCAGAAAATTCAGCACATTATGCTGATATGCGCGAACGACAGAATATCTCTCGAGTACCCCATTAGAGCCTTGCAGATGATAGTAAAGAAGGTCATCCGAGGTACTATCGCTTAAATCTAATTCTTCCGGAATCATCACCTTAATGGTGTCTCCACTATATTGAAAATAAACGCTCTTAGGCTTTTCAACTGTATCACTGAAAAAATATGAAGCCTGCGGAATGCCATACCCATGCGCATAATCGTAATAGGGATAAAGATGTCCCGATTGTTCCACCAACTTAAAAATTTCCATATTATTCAAATTCGGATAAAGCTGCATTACACATGCCGAAAAACCCGCAACCAGCGGAGATGCAAATGAGGTTCCCTGTACTTTTGCAAGGCCGGATTCTTTCGCTGCGATAACTTCACCATAAGCTGAAACATTGGGTTTACGCCGCATATCTGAAGTGGGTCCGTATGAACTGAATGAAATATGAAAATCGGTATTAGGATCAATTCCTCCAACAGAAATAATACTATCTGCATCTGCCGGGGTACCAAGAAATTCCCAGGATTTATTGCCATCATTCCCCATGGCATTTACTACCAGGATACCTTTTCGTGCTGCTATATTGGCGGCTTTTGCCACCAGGCTGGTTCTGCCATCCATATCCACCGGAAAATAACGTTTGTATGTATAACCCAGCGAACTGTTTATGATATCCGCACCATTTTTATCGGCCCATTCCACCGCAGCAAGCCAGTTTTCTTCTTCAGAAAAAAGTTCGCCCCGTCTTTCGGTGCGGGCAAGTAAAAATTCGGCTCCGGTGGCAAGTCCCATTTTAATGCCATTATATATTCCGGCCATGCACGATAAAACCATAGTTCCATGCGAAATACTTGTAAAGACAAATTCTCTTTTCTTAACAAAATCATAGGTTTTAATGATCCTACCCTGCTTACGCAATTGTTCAAAACACGGATTTGTATCAACTCCAGGAAAGCCTCCGTCAAACACTGCAATCCTCACTCCTTTGCCATCGATACCATGTTCATCGAATACCTTTCTCCCCATTCGGTCGGTTTGTTTGATAAGAAGCTGCATATTTGCGTCAGATAATACATCATCATTCATACTACATAATGAGGAATTATCGAACAACTCAACCATTCTTACCCCGCTTACAAAAGGAAGACTCTTAATTTTATCCAGTTGCTTATCTGTTACCCTGACAGAAACAGCATTTAACCATCTGCTTTGTGTATAGATTTTTCCACAAATTCTTTTTGTTTCAGTAACATAAATATCATTTACGGGCAAATCGGTTTGAGAAACCAGTGGAATATGAAGCCGGATTCTTCTTTCGATTGCTTTGGAATCAAAATAGGAATAGGGATCAAATGCAGCGTCATTTTTATCCCTAAAAAAAATCCAGTATTTTTCCTGTGCCAGGATAACAGAAGAAAAACTGAAAAGCAGAAAAACAGCAACAAAAATCCTTCCCTTCGACATAATTTTCAAGAAATCAACAATTCACAATTATCATGCAAAATAAAAACAATATTGATAAATTTAATGAAAATTGTGATATTCCTACTAGAGATTTTCGGTCATTCATTTTTCATTGATAGATTTTATTCTTTGGTCAACTTAATCTTTCACTTGGTCTAATTATTTTAACTATGGTAGTTGATCGCCGTAATAATCATTAGAAAGCAACAAACAAAAGATAATAAATAAAGTATATTTTGGTTTGACGGTTTTGCCCAAGTTGGTTTAGTTAGTAGTTTTGTTTAATCTGTACTTGAAGGAGGTCTCTGCGACAGAAACCTCCTTCATTCTTTTATTCAAAAAGTTCAAAGATAGGTTTTCCCGTGCAGGCATTCGGATAAGCAATGTTCAGGTAATTGCATATGGTTGGTGCAATATCAATAATATCTACCGGTTTTGTAATAGATTTTCGTCCAATCTTCCAGCCGTACCAAATAAGAGGAATACGCGTGTCGTATGCATAGCTGGAATTGTGATTGGTAGCCCCTTCTGTTTTTTCAACCCATCCGGGTTTAAGGTTTACAATAACATCCCCTGAATTTTTTTGATTGTAGCTGTTCTGAATTTTTTGGAAAATACCACTGGAAAAATCAGTAGTCTGCAGGGTAGTTGAGGTGATGGTATTTGAAACGCCCGAAAATTGAAGGATAAATTGGGCTGCATAATTCTGCACCTGTTCCAAAGAATACTTTGAATCTTCAATCAAGGTCCGGTTCAGATAAATTTGTTGTGAATGATAGGCTTTCACCCATTCACCTCGTCCATAGGTATTGTTTAATGCACTTTTAAGTAATGACAAAGCCCCGGTGTTATTAAAATATCCCACTGGAATTTTCATATCGCTTAGATACGTAGGAACCTGAGCTACTCCGTGATCGGCTGTAAAAAAGATCAGGGTGCTTTCTTTTCCAACGTTTTGATCAATAAAATCCAGAAAATGAGCAATTTCTTTATCCAGCCTTAAAATCGCATCCTCAACTTCTACCGAATTAGGTCCGAATAAATTTCCAATATTTTCGAGCGCTGTAAATGAAATCATCAAAACATCCGTAACCGGGTCTTTTCCAAGATTTTCATCAACAATAAGATTTAATGCAAAATCCTTCAGGAGATTATTGCCAAATGGTGTTTTTAGCAAAATTCCATAATCTTTCTTTTTCTTTGTTGAATTAGAAAGTTCACGAAGATCATATGGAAAAGTAACCTTCCCATTATACCCCGTTTCATATTTATTGTTGTCTGGCAGACTTTCTGTATAGTCGGTGATCGGTAATAGCGTGTTCCATTCCTGATCCAGGTATACATCGGCAATACGTTTGGAATTAAAATCATTTACCCATTGAGGCAGAGAATCGGTATAATAGGAACTGGTGATAAAATTACCGGTGGAGGGATCAAACCAATAGGCACAATTTGCTGTATAGCCTCCTGATAATACCGCAGGACTGGCATCGAGCGATACACTTATTACTTTCGACTGAAAATTATCGGAAAGACGTAGTTCATCTGAAAATGTGGTTGACATGAGATTTTGTGGAGAATTCCTGCCCGCCTCATAGCTTCCTCCAATAGTCTTCTGGTTGTCATCCTGCGTGTTTTCAATAATTTTATCCTGAAGGTTTAAATACCATTGTTTAGCAACAATACCATGATTTGAAGGAGTGGTGCCTGTGACGATGGTCGCATGGCCGACCCCTTCCTGCGAAAACAGGTAATTAAAACTTGTATTTTTACAGTAAGTTCCCCGTTCAATCATTCTTTTTATTCCCTTATCGTCAAGTTTATCCCAATATCTGTTCAGATAATCAAACCGCATCTGGCTTACGATTATGCCAACAATCAATTTTGGCTGCTCGGCTGGTATCAGTTTTCTATCCTGTGATTTTGAAATTATGGAAATACCTGCTAAAAGAATCAAACCTGCTGCAATACTTCTACTCTTCACTATCATTTCAATTGTTTGTTATAAAAATTTCTTTAAATATGCTTCACAACTTATCGTAAATAAAGTTGTAAATATAACCTCTTAGCCACAAAGTTTATTGTGAATAGCCTTACCAAATGTTAATATCAGGGATGGTTCGGGATATAAAACAATTTTGCCGATTTATTCAGATTAAATCCCGATACATGCACTATGTAAACGCCATAGCGTAATGATCCCGTTTCTATTTCAAGTAAATTTGAATCTTTTATTACACATAAATTGTTCAAAACTATTTTGCCAGAGATATCGACCAGCTGTATTTTCAACTGATCTGATATGTTTTCAGAAAAAACAATGCGTAGCGCTCCTGTTACCGGATTTGGGGAAATATAAAAATCCAGTCCGTTCTTATTTAGTTGAATTTCAAGATTGATTTGAGCATTATCCGGAACATTTACTTCCAGGGTCTTTGCCTTGTAACCATCTGATGATATCATTAGTTCATAATTTCCTCCCTGAAGCATCCGATAAAAAACGCCCGTTACCGAATCAGAATATACAAATGAATTATCGGCATCATGATTGTTAATGAACACCAATGCTTTTAATGGATCTCCCGTAACAGCATCGCGTACAGTTCCCTTAATTCCTTTGAAACAACTATACAAATAATTTATCAGGGAATTTCGGTTAAAATCCCATAACTGAAGTAAATCATTCCCGACAGGAAATTTTAGTTCCGTCAATTCAATGGTGACCTCTCTGCTATGTAAGTAATAATTTACATAATCCTGTCTTCCTCCCGTTACTTCATACCAGTCATATCCATCTGTAATGCCATTGTTCAGGAAAGTCATATAATCAGGAGTAGCATATTTGTGGACGGTATCGGCATATTCCCGGGAAATATGAATATACCAATCGTTATCAGCATGTCGTCTAACCCATCTGTCCCATGGATAATTGACAACCTCGGCACCGTCGTGAAAATTTGCGGAAAGCACAAAATTCCGATGCTGCATGAAATCAATCATTTGTTGTGTCTCCGGTTGTAATACCGGTTGAGCGATTCCTTCAATATCGGGAAAATTCCGGTTGAGATCAATATTATTGAGATTAAAACGTTTAGCGCCATAAACACTGGTATCACTTGAAAAATATAATCCGTCGGGATTGGCCAATGGGTTAATATAAATTTCTTCATTATCAACCAGGTACGTTATCTGGTTATTTAACGTATAATGTTGGAGGAGAAAGTTGATAAATCTCAGCATAAGCACAAATCCTGACGGTTCATTACCATGTATGGTCGAGGTATAAAAAACCTCGGGTTCCGGTTCATCCTCACCAACATTATCGGAAATCTTTATAGCCATAATTTTTTTGCCTCCAATACTTTCCCCAATTTCAACCAGGTTGCAAATATCAGGATAGTCCCTGACAAAATGCTCCATCATTTCTACGTATTCGTTATATGTCGGATAAGATTGCCAGGATTCTTCCTGTGTGGTTTTAAGAGTTTGGGATTGTTTTAATGTTAATGATGGTGGGGTAAGAATTGTATAATCGATACCCAGTTGAAGAAATCTCTCAAATTGTTCGGCATTTGAATATGCAAAAACTGTGTCGTTCTTAATTCTTTCGACTGACAATTGATTTGATAACCATGAAATGGAATAGGATGGATTTAAAAAAGAAAAATATATCTCACCCCTGTTTTTCAATTCTTCCCTTGCTTTCTCCAGTTGATTCTTTTCTTGTCCATAAGAGGGAGCAATTGCAGTTGTCAGCAATAAACAAAGTATAGGAAAAATATTTCTGGAAAGCATTTCAAATTTGCTATGAGAATGTTGATATGGTGATTCGGATTATGCTACACGTTAAACCTGATATGCAGAATATCGCCGTCTTCAACAATATAATTTTTACCTTCCACATGAAATTTACCCGCTTCTTTAACCTTATGTTCCGAACCAAGTGTTATAAAATCATTGTATTTCATCACTTCGGCACGAATAAAGCCACGCTCCAGGTCACTATGAATCGCACCGGAAGCCTGTTGTGCATTCATTCCTATGGTAATGGTCCATGCCCTTATCTCTTTTGGGCCCACGGTGAAGAACGAAATCAGGTTCAACAGCGCATAAGCTGATCTGACAACTTTGTTTACGCCAGGTTCGGAGAGTCCGGCATCCTGAAGAAAAACTGCCCTGTCTGCTTCATCTTCGAGTTCGGCAATTTCTGCTTCCAGTTTTCCTGCTATGATAAGAATCTCTGTTTGTTTTCCTTCGAGAAATTTCTTCACTTGTTCTGTGTATGCATTGCCAGATATTGCAGAAGCGTCGTCCACATTGCAGACATATATGATCGGTTTGACTGTGAGCAGGAAAAGATCATTGATATATTTTTCTTCTTCAGTATCGAGTTCCAAATCTCTCAAATTCTGGAAATTATCAAGATGTTCTTTAATCCGGGTAAGAACTTCTGCTCCTTTTTTAGCATCTTTATCACCTACCTTGGCAACTTTTTCAAATCGTTGCAACTTTTTCTCCACCGATTCCAGGTCTTTCACCTGTAGTTCCAAATCAATGGTTTCTATATCCCTGACCGGATTTACAGAACCATCAATGTGCGGTAATTCTTCGTTATCGAAGCATCGAAGCACATGTATCAGAGCATCCGTATTCCGGATATCTCCCAGAAACTTATTCCCTACCCCTTCTCCTTTGTTTGAACCTTTAGAAAGACCCGGAATATCAACAATTTCAACCGTTGCAGGAACAAGCTTCTCTGTAACCTGAAACTCCTCAAGTTTTTTCAACCGGGGATCAGGTACATTAATTACCCCGATATTTGATTTGCTTGAGCTGAAGGCAAAACTACTTGTCTCTCCTTTCGTTGCAGACATGCAGTTGAAAAGTGTCGTTTTACCGACATTAGCAATACCTAAAATTCCGCACTTTAATGACATAATGTTTTTTATTCAATTTTATTAAGCCAAAAATACATTTTATCATAACGAATTTCAAAACAGATTATCATTAATGCTAAATCAGAATGAAATTATCAATTTTTGTAAGTTTCAAATCAGGAGAAATAAGTCTAATCCCAATGAAGAACTATTTACGATTTTAAAAGAAAATCAAAACAGAATCCTTTTAAGATTGACTGTTCTTTTGTGCAATAAAATTGATTCCAAAAAAAAGATATTCCTTAGCTATTTTGTTTTTTTTCCAGATTTTATTCTCTTTATCGATTACTTTCTGATAGTTATCTTTATTAAACCAGAAAGGCGGATAAAGTCTTATATATTCAACGCTTTCCTTATTTATTTTCAATCCAGCATTATCAAGCTTTGATTTCCACGATGAAAGGCTTTGAATATTTTCATTTCCCAGTTTGATGGTCTTTTTTAATTTTTCATCATATATATCAATGATTCTTTTATTTCCCCGCCTCATGTAAAGTTTAAAATTATTAATCACATTGTTTCCGTTTTCTTCACAAACAACCAACCTACCCCTGTCTTTCATCGAATTCACTATAATTCGCAGGGCTTCGTCATTTGGTTCGAGATGATGCAATACATCCTGTGTGATTACGTAATCATATTGATTTTGAAAAAAGGGGGGATCAAAAAGATTTTGATAATTCACTTTAAAATTGCTTAAGTCACCAAACCTGTTCCAATATTCAAACCGCCTGGGAATTTGATCATAGAAAAACTCAAGAGTTGTACCGTGAACCTTAAATCCGTTTAAGGTAAGAAAGATACCAGTTGTCCCATATCCGCAACCACAATCCCAGATTGAGGCTTGTTTATTGATGATATTCTGTTGTATAAACTTAAGTCGCTGGCAATAATAAGCTTTCCTGAATAAATAATTCTTCTTATCCTTGACAAATCTGTACAAATTCTGAAGTGTGGTATTTTCCTCTGTTTCCTTTAACAGCAAGGTAAAAAATTGTTCAATTTCCATATCAAAAATCAATTATGCCCAAATGTAAATAATTTTATTCATGTACATCATTAGACCTGATATTATCTATTCGTTAACAACTTAAATAAAAATCTGTTTAAGGTAAATCTTTTAAACATTTTTGTTTTCGGTAACTCTTTCGATACTCTTCCAAACAGCTTGGGCTGTATTGTCCCAACTGAACTTGACTCGTTGTGCCTGTCCCTTCAATATAAGTTCATTACGTAATTTTTCATCAATGCTAATTTTCAGCATTGCATCTTTTATAGATTCAATAGAATAAGGATTAACAAGTAAAGCTGCATCTCCTGCGACTTCCGGCATTGAAGTAATATTAGACGTGATTACAGGAATATCTGCCTGCATGGCTTCAACAATAGGAATACCGAAACCTTCGAATTTGGAAACCAATATCAACGAAAGGGCTGCTCCCATTATTCTGAGAAGGTGATTTTGATCCAGACGCCCCGTAAAAATTATTTCATTTTTAAATTCAGCTTTCTCATAAACCTTGTTCATTTCAGGTGTAAAAAACAGTTTGTCCCCAACAATAACCAGCTTTATCTTACTACCTGAAGCCTTCATAAATTTGTCAAATGCTTGAATCATACCTGAAACATTTTTTCTTGGAACAAGAACTCCTATGAACAGGAAATAGTCATATCCGTTGGTATATTGTTCTTTGACCTTATCCTTTTCTGAAATATTTAAAGGTTTAAAATCTTCATTGACACCATTATAAGCTATATCGATTTTATCAGCCGGAATTTTATAATAACTGGAAATATCTTTTTTAGAAAAATCTGAAACTGTTATAATTCTTGACGCCATGCGTGCATATTTGGGAAAATAATACTCCCAGAATATACCGTCAAAGAATGGGACACTTTTTTTGTCATGATGAAAATTAATGTCATGAATAACAGGTATTGATGGAATGTTCAAAAGTTTGGTAGATAAATATCCATCGGGTGAGAAGAAAAGATTTGGGTTATATTTTTTGATTTTACGAACAATGGCATGTTCAAACCACACATACCAAAGAAACGGATGCCTGGCAGGAGGAAAGATTACTTCCGGAATAACATTGGATCCAAAAATGTACGATTCATCATATTTCCTGTCAAACAAAAATATAAACTGATGCTCGGGATGCCAGGAAACCAATCTTTTTAGGGTATGAAATGTAAACCAGCCTATTCCGCTAAGCTGTCTGGTAATGAGCAACCTGGTGTTGACGACTATTTTCATGTATCAATGAATCCTTTCGCCATTAAATCATCAATATGTTGCTTTAACAAAAAATAGTAATTAACTCTTTTTTCGCATTCCCAGCATTTTAGTTTTTCACCATTCTTGATAAATATTCTGTATTTATATGCTTTTAAAAATGCAAGGAGACTTTCTGTTTTATGATCCGGTGCGGTTAGTTCCTGATTAATTTCAATGAATAATAAAGGTTCTGATTTTTTCAACAGATTTTCAGCTTCCTTAAAAACATTCCACTCATAACCTTCAACATCGCATTTGATGAATGTTGGATGAAAATGATAAATGGAATATAGTTCATCAAGTGTTTTGCATTCAACTTCAAAACTCTTCAGGTTTCTGGCCGGGGTATTTACAATCTTTGCTTCATAAAAATTATCACCAACCTTTTCATATTTTGGAACTTCCATAATTGCATTCCCTGAAGTATCGGAAACAGCACAATTTATTGCAGTAACATTTGTTAATTTTAGTTTTTGGATATTGTTTAAGAAAATTTGAAATGTTTCCGGGATAGGTTCAAAAGAATATACCTTGCCGGAATACCCGGTAAACTTTGACAAAAAACGTGTATACATACCAAAATTCGCTCCAATATCCAAAACCTGATTTCCTGGATGAAGAAGGTTTTTTATTATTTTTAAGTCTTCTTCGTCTTCTTCTCCCGCATTTTTAAATTTTCTTAAATAATGCCATTTTTTAAACTGAAAAAGAAGTTTACCGGGTGTGAAGGTAAATAAGATTCTCTTCAATATGCTCATTTACCGGTTACATTTAAATTATTCATTTTTTAATGAAATTCATGATAATTTTAAAAAACAAAAATAATTATTTTAAATCTTGCACATAACGAAATGCGATTTTATAACTATTTTTATAAGGTTCAGATAAGTTTGTCACGGTATAATTATTTCAACTACTGTTTTTGACCTTTTCAGTATTGTGTCGTATCATACGTGTATTTATCAGAGTATAAAAAGCTTCATGCATAAAAATGAAAAGATAAACAGTCTCTCTGAGGCTGAAATACTAAGCAGGTGTATTAAAAAAGATCCGGAAGCATTCAAAAATCTGGTTGAAATGTATCAGCAATTCGCATACAATATAGCATATAAAATACTTCTGAATGAAGAAAATGCGAAAGACATGGTGCAGGAATCTTTTATAAGAATCTGGAATCATTTTACAGGTTACAGAAAAGAGGTATTATTCACAACCTGGCTTTATAAAATTGTAGTAAATCTTTGTTATGATAAACTTAAATCAGAAAAGAGAAGAAATCATATAGAGATAACTACAGCCGAAAAGCTCGGATATTCCTTAACTGAAAGCTCTGACCAGGATTCTCAGCGAAATGAAAAGAAATCGTTGATAAAAGAAATTAGGGTCATATCCAAAAAACTGACATTGAAACAACGTTTGGTTTTCGTACTCAGAGACATTCAAAACCTGTCTGTAAGGGAAGTATGCGATATACTTAAAATGACCGAAGGAGCCGTAAAAACCAATTTATACCTTGCACGAATGTTTATAAGAGAGCAACTTTTAAAACCAGAAAAGAGCGGAGGAAATTAAAATGAACTGCAAAAAGTCATTAAAATATATCTACCTCTTCAAGGAGGGTGAACTTACAGAAAAAGAAAAAAAGCAACTTGAACATCACCTTAAATCATGTTCTGCCTGTGCTGCCAATTTTGATGGTATGGCTGATTTCAGAAACCTTCTTTCATTTCAGGAGGAATCTGATGAAAAGCTTAAAGATTCGCAAAAATTAACCGATTCTATTTTAAATGCGATTTCAGAAAACAGTAAGAATCATCCGGGAAAATTATTGAGGATATCCAGCAGTCCTTTCTATCGCATTGCAGCATCCATTCTCATTATCTTTCAGTTGACTTTATTCCTGTATCAGCAATATTCTATTTCAAAATCAATTGACAAGTTAAGTGATCGCCTGATTATACAAACCAGCAGAAACAAAAACCAATCAGACACCGGAAATCAGGAATGTATCGAGCAATCAAAAATAATTCTAACAAATCTGTTTGGAACAGTAGATCACGGATTAAAAAGAAAAGCCATTGCTTATTCAAGAAGACTATCGAAAAAAGAAATTGAAGGATACGCAGTACAATTATGCCAGTATTCATCAGGTATAAAGAGCGCAGGCGCTTCTTTGAAGAATAAAAAACTATTAATAAACCTGATAAATAATGAATTGAATATCAAATTGTAATCAAAATAGTACCAGACTAAAATCCTGCAGGATTTTCTATAAATTCTCCTAATGTATTAAGGTTTAATTTAAAACTCAAAATGACAAAGTATGAAAAAATTAATTATCAACATCAGCATTTTATTCACCCTGATTTTAACAATGAATGGATGTCTTGATTATTATATCACCAGCCAGATTTATCCAAACGGGCGGATAGAACGTTTTTTCAAAGTGCGTGGCGATTACGATATGATTCATAATTCCTCATCGTTGAAGCTTCCTGCAGATTCTTCATGGAAAATTAAAACATGGTGGGAACTGGACGATAGTACCAAGAGTAAACCAGATAGTGTATTTGTTTATTCAGCGAGCAAAATATTTAAGAATTACAAAAACCTTAACAAAGAACTTGCAGTTGATTCAACCATTTATAGCCAGGTAAAAACGAAAGTCTATCTGAAAAGAAAATTCAGGTGGTTTTACACATTTTTCGATTACAAAGAGACTTACCAGGCTTTTTTTCCATTTCATCAGATTCCCCCTGATAAATTTGCCACCATCGACGAAATTAAATTTTCACTTTCGGATGAAGATGATTACAGGTATAATCCCGTTAAAAACAAATTTGAACCTTTGTCAGAAGCTGATACCAGCATTATGCTTTCAAAGGAGGACAGTACCAGAGCAAAAAAACTGAAAGAAGATATTGAAAACAGGGCTGAAGAGTGGCAATCGAGAAATATTTTTAATGAATACTTTCTTATGGTTTCACAAATTCTTAGTAAAAAAGATATTACGGCATTCAATAAACTAATGCACAATAAGGAAGCTCTTTATGACAGCCTGGATATTAATAATGTAATCGATTTTGATGATGATTCAGCAAAGATTGCAACAATGGTAAACGCGATGATTATTAAAACATCTCAGTTCTTAACTATTTCCGAGAAGGTCCTTCAACCTTCAGAAAACCTTGAAATGCTGGATTTCTTAAATAAAATGCAGTATCTGAGCATAAACCTATGGTATAAGTATCACATTAAAACCATTATGCCGGGAATAATAATACAGACAAATTCCAAAGATCTTGAAGAGGGAAATTGTACCTGGAATATTGCGCTCAAAGATTTTTATGTAACCAATTTTGATATGACCGTTGAGTCAAGAATTGTAAATAAATGGGCAATTGTTTTAAGTATACTAATTGTTACAATACTTTTAGTAGTATTGGTTTATGGAATCAGTAAAAGAAAAAAATGATCTGTAACTAACTATACAGGTAAATTATTTATTTTTTTACACAAGACCTTTCAGATCTACTTTCATCTGAAAGGTTTTTTTATTCATGTAAGTCTGCTTTTAGCCTCATCAACAGAACTAACAAAAAAGATTCTTCCTGATTTGTTACTCTCGAAAATAAAGTCATGCAAGCTCTTACTTGCATTCTTGGAAAAATCACCCACAATTGCAAGCTGTGTCCTGTAATTTGAAAATTTTTGAAGTATCTCACCGGCAATACCTGTACTCAGCATAAAAAATTCGGGAACAATATTTTTTTCATGCATGATTATTTTATCTGCACCCTGATATCCACAATCCGCCATCAGATCCAATGCATCCTGAACTTCGTTAATCACGATTTTGTCTGATATAATTTCTGCAACCGCACTCCCCGATATGTTGTGAATCTCAATCTTCATAGTGATTTTAAGTAGTTAACCAAACGGAGGCAAAGATAAAAAAAAGCAGAAAATCAAATCTATTCAGTTATATCCTTTTTCAGATTTTTAGTAACATACGATTGAAAATTACCATTTTTATCGCTGTACACAAGGTAAGCCTGTAATTCTTTATGTGCAGAAAGAAAATGAATTGATTTTTCCAAACCCATCACCATAAAAGCAGTTGCATAGGCATCGGCTGTAATACAATCATCTGATTTAACCGTAGCACTCAGTAAATTGCTTAAAACCGGATATCCGCTTTTGGGGTTGATGGTATGAACATATTTAATCCCATCCTTCTCAAAAAAACTTCTGTAATTTCCCGAAGTAGCCAACGCGCTATTCTTTAATCTTAACTTGGTTTGAAGTATTTTTCCAGGATCAAAATTATTGTCAATGGGTTTGTCAATTCCGATAGTCCAGATGTTGTGCGACGCATTTCTACCCCTGGCTCTTAATTCTCCTCCAATTTCAACCAGGTAGTTTTTTATACCCTGTTTTTGCAGGTATTCCGATACCACATCCACAGAATAGCCCTGGGCAATAGCATTCACATCGAGCATACTTTGTGGAAATTGCTTTACGATTCTTCCGTGAACCAGTCTCACCTTATCCATACCGACATATTGCAGCAAACTGTCTATCATGGCGCTATCCACATTTGATCTTTCTGTAAATCCAAACCCCCATGCATTTACAATGGGCGCTACAGTTATATCAAAAGCGCCATCTGTTTTTTCATATACCTCGCGCGATTTTTTAAATACGGCAAGAAAATGTTTATCCGGTAAAACCGAGGTATCATTTTGGTTAATTCTTGAAATTATGGAACCGGGAAGATACGTGGATAAAGAATGGTCGAAATCAGCAAGAAGAGAATCTATTTCAGGCTGAATATCCTTGCCTGACTTACTTGCATAAGTTATATGATAAGTGGTACCTTGTGTGGTACCTGAAATTCTGTAATAATTTTCAGTATGCCAATTTTTACTCAGGACAATAATGAGGGTAATAAAAACGGTAGCTAATATAATTATTAAAAGATTTTTTTTCATCCGGATGAACTAACCTCCGAAATCATCATAGGCAACCATTTCGTCGGGAACACCCAAATTGTAGAGCATTTTTTGTACAGCATCGTTCATCATGGGCGGACCACAGAGGTAATATTCAATATCTTCCGGTTCATCGTGCTTGCTTAGATATTCATCATATAATACCTGATGGATAAATCCGGTATAACCTTTCCAGTTATCTTCGCCGAGTGGTTCCGATAATGCGATATTGAATTTAAAGTTTGGAAATTTCTTTTCTATATCCCTGAAATCATCTTCATAAAAAATCTCTCTTTTTGAGCGTGCGCCGTACCAATAGGTTACCTTACGATTTGTCTTCAAGGTGTGGAAGAGATGAAACAAATGAGAGCGTAACGGCGCCATTCCGGCTCCTCCTCCTATATACACCATTTCGCGTTTTGTATCTTTAATGAAAAATTCACCGTAAGGACCTGATAGAGAAACTTTATCACCCGGTTTCCTGGAGAAAATAAATGATGAACAGATACCCGGAGGTACATTCATAAAAGCTCCTTTCGCCCTGTCCCATGGCGGAGTTGCAATTCGAATATTCAGCATTACAATGTTTCCTTCAGCAGGATGATTTGCCATGGAATAAGCCCTGTACGTCTCTTCCGTATTTTTCATTTTCAGATCCCACATCTTAAATTTATCCCATTCATCCCTGAACTGGGATTGAACATCAATGTCGCGAAAAGTCATTTCGTAAGTAGGAACATCAATCTGGACATATCCGCCGGATTGAAATTTGAGCATTTCACCTTCGGGTAGCTTAACCACAAACTCTTTAATAAATGTTGCAACATTCTTATTGGATATTACTTCACATTCCCACTTCTTAATACCCAATACTTCTTCAGGTACATGAATTTTCATATCCTGTTTAACTTTCACCTGACAACCCAACCGCCAGTTTTCGTGTTGTTCTCTTCGGGTAAAAAATCCGGTTTCTGTGGGCAAAATAGATCCACCCCCATCTACTACCTGGCAACGGCACATTCCACACGTACCCCCTCCTCCGCATGCAGACGGGAGAAAAAGACTGGTCTGGGAAAGTGTGGATAAAAGTGTGGAACCGGGAGATACTTCGATTTCTTTTTCGTCATTTATGGTAATTTTCACCTTCCCTTTAGCTGTTAATTTTGATTTGGCATAAAGTAACATGGAAACCAGTAATAAAATAACAACAAGGAAAACCAGGATACTCAACAATATTATTTGTATAATGCTCATAACATTAAATCTACTGAAATATTAAGAAACTATATTTTTATTCCACTGAAACCCATAAATGCAATCGCCAGTAATCCTGTAATAATAAAGGCTGCTCCCAATCCTCTCAATGGTGCAGGTATATCTGAATAGCGGGTTTTTTCCCTGATGGCTGCCATAACAATTATAGCAAGCGCCCAGCCAAATCCGGAGCCAAATCCGTAGACGGTAGCCTCAACGATATTGCTATATTCTCTTTGTTGCATAAACAGAGCAGCGCCAAGAACCGAACAGTTTACAGCAATTAAGGGCAGGAAAATTCCAAGAGCGTTATATAATGCAGGAGAAAATTTTTCCACCACCATTTCAATCAGTTGAACCATGGCTGCAATTACAGCAATAAATAATAAGAAACTCAGGAATTCCAGATCAAGATGTTCAAAGGATGCTCCTAACCACTTTAAAGCTCCTTCTTTTAACAAATAATTTTCCAGAAGCCAGTTAACAGGGACCGTAATCGTAATAACAAAAATTACAGCCATTCCAAGCCCCACAGAAGTTTTCACGGTTTTTGAGACCGCCAGGAATGAACACATGCCCAAAAAATAGGCAAAAATCATATTCTCTATGAAAACATTCCTTATGAATAGATTAAACAAATTTTCCATCTCATTCAAATTAGTTCAGTTTCAGTATCAGCTTTTATCAATGAGCTTACGATTATAACTACGTTGTATCCATATTAGAACTCCAACTGTAATCAGCGCCATAGGCGGAAGAATCATCAATCCGTTATTCTGATATCCAAGATCATAGAATTTTTGAGGTATAATATGATATCCTAAAATAGATCCGCTGCCGAATAATTCCCGTAAAGAAGCGAGAATTACCAAAATTATTCCATACCCGGCTCCATTACCAATCCCGTCAAGAAATGAATCCCAGGGTTTATTTGCCATCGCAAAAGCTTCGAGTCTTCCCATAAGAATACAGTTGGTAATAATCAAACCGACAAATACAGATAATTTCTTACTTACATCGTACACATATGCTTTTAAAATCTGATCGACCATAATAACCAGTGCAGCCACAACAACCAGCTGTACAATTATTCTGATACGCACAGGTATTGTGCTGCGGATAAGTGATATCACCAAATTGGAAAAAGCAGTAACTACCACTACCGAAATTGCCATGACAAGTGCCGGCTTTACCTGCACAGTCACAGCCAGTGCTGAACAAATGCCAAGTACCTGTACGGTAATCGGATTATCATCATTAAGCGGATTTGTTAAAAGTTTCCAGTTTTTAGCATTCATAATCGTCTAATTTTCTGTTTTTAAAAACCTGGTATAACTTACAAGACAGGTATCGATCATCGCCTGCACACCTTTACTTGTTATCGTTCCACCGGAAATGGCATCGACCTCATTGGGGGCTTCCGGGTTTGCTCCTCCTTTAACTACTTTAATACCAATAAAATCAGCACTATTGTCGAATATTTTTTTACCCATAAATTCACTTTGAAAATGTGGTGTAGCTATTTGGGCGCCCAATCCCGGTGTTTCTCCCTGATGATCAAAGAAAGCGCCGTAAATGGTTGAATATTTCACCGCCATTTTACCCAGGCTGGTATCATTTTGTGAAGGTTTCAACGAAATGTATCCCCAGATTGGTCCCCAGAGTCCTTTACCATACACCGGGAAAACCATAAAAGTCGTATCATTTTTTTTTGAAATGTATACCGGCAGATTCCTTTCAGAAGGCTTCTTTTTCAATTCTTCCTTCATATTTACCAGGAAAGGATCTACACTGCCAACTTTTTCTCCGTTGGAATTAATTGTGAATTTATCTACGATATATTCATCATATTTCTTTTCAGCATCCTTACTTGTTGTGGCAATTCTGAGTGAAGATAAAATATTTTGTTTTTTTTCTATTTCGATATTCTTTTCCTGAGCCGGTTTCAACGCCGAAGCCATTATTGCAAGCAAGGTAGCCACAATAACGACTATTATAGATGAGTAAATAAACGTATAGGAATTGCTCTGTGTATTCATAAACAAATCACTTTATGGTTCTGTTATTTGCTAATACAGTGACCTTTTTCAGTCTTCTCTTTCTACGGGCAATATTGGCATCCACCACATAATGATCTATCAGCGGTGCAAATACATTCATAAGTAATATCGCTAACATCACACCTTCGGGATATGCCGGATTTAAAACCCTGATAACAATAGCCAGCATACCTGTTAGAAATCCATAAATCCATTTGCCGGTTTCGGTTTGCGATGCGGTAACCGGATCAGTAGCCATAAATACGGCGCCGAATGCAAAACCACCATATAGCAGATGTTTATATGCAGGTAATGCCATGTAAACATTGGCTGAAAATAAATTTAAGATAGAGCCCATTAAAAATCCACCGACAAACGTCGACAGAATTATTTTCCAGCTTCCCACACCCGAATAAATAAGAATAATTGCACCAATCAGAATAGCCAGTTTGGATGTTTCACCTATTGATCCGGGAATCATCCCCAGAAATGCATTTAAATCAGTGGGCATTTTTCCCGCAAGAAGATGAGCAGTTTTAGGATCGACAACGGCTTGCGCAATATCACCAAGAATGGTAGAACCCGAAAAACCGTCAGCCAGATGGGGAGCATTATTAAGCCCTGCAATCCAAACTTTATCTCCGGTCATCTCCGATGGATAGGCAAAAAACAAAAAGGCTCTTGCTGTAAGCGCAGGGTTAAGTATATTCATGCCTGAACCTCCAAATACTTCTTTACCAATAATTACCGAAAATGCTGTGGCCACTGCTACCATCCAGAGCGGAACATTTACCGGAACAATCAATGGTATCAGCATACCTGTTACTAAAAATCCTTCATTAACTTCATGTCCCCTAAACTGGGCGAAAGCAAACTCAATACCCAGACCAACAACATAAGAAACGATGACGATTGGTAAAACCTTAAGAAATCCGAACCAGAATACAGGCCAGAACGTTTTAACTTCACCAATCGAGAGAAAATGCAGGTGTCCGGTATTCCACATCCCGAATAATAAAGCCGGTATAAGCGCAATCACAACTACCGACATTGCCCTTTTCATATCGTTGGCATCTCTGATATGTGAACCCGATTGGGTAACCTTATTGGGAACAAACAGAAAAGTTTCAAAAGCATCAAACGTGGAATGAAGCTTCTCAAATTTGCCACCCTTTTGAAAATGGGGTTTAATATTATCAACAAAATTTCGTAATGCTTTCATCAATATCCTGATTTTTCAAGGTCGGTTAACTCATTTCTTTTATCATCAAATCCAATCCTTTTCGCACAATCGATTGTATCTCGGTTTTTGAGGTACAGACAAATTCACACAATGCAAAATCTTCGGGGGCAACCTCATAAATTCCAAGTTGTTCCATCAGGTCTATATCCTCGATAATAATTGCTTTAAAAAGTTGCATAGGATAAATATCCATGGGAACAACCTTTTCATATTGCCCGGTCAATACAAAGGCACGGCGACCTCCGTTTAGATTTGTGTCAATCCGGTATTCCTTGCGCGGAGTGAGCCATGAGAAAAACATCCTGGTAGCGCTGTATTTCTTAAATCCAGGCAATGCCCAACCTAAAAATTCATAATGATATCCCTCGGGAATCACAGTTACCTGTGAATCATAATATCCCAGAAATCCGTCCAGCATAATTTTGCTTCCGGTAAAAACATTCCCGCTAATTACCCGGGGACATTCTTCGGTAAGATTATCGTCTAAAATATTTTTAACTGAGGCTCCTTTTATCAGTTTATAATATCGGGGTTTTAAAACTTCCGAACCGGTAAGGGCAATAATCCATGAGGCATCGTAAATTCCGTTTAAAAATAACTTACCGATCAATATAACATCCTGAGGAGAAACAAACCACACTATTTCACCTTTATTTATCGGATCAAGATGATGTACCTGAACGCCCACATTACCGGTAGGATGAGGGCCTGTAAAACTATTCAGCTGAACATTAGCAGCTCCTGTAAAAACCTGTGATGCCGGATAGTCTGCATTAATATTCAAATGAATTTTTCCCTGAGTAAGCCGGGTCAATGCATTTATGCCCGTTTGAAATTCTTTGCCAGATTCCTTTACGATCAAATCATAATCGGGAGCAAGGGGTGCAGTATCGAAAGCGGATATAAAAATAGCTTTTGGTTCGTCTGAGGGATTTGCCACAACATCATACGGCCGTTGTCTGATAGCAGGCCATAATCCGCTTTTAAGCAGATTGGATAAAACGGCTTCCCGCGTCATCTGCAGAGGATCACCCTTGGAAAATGATTCATAATCGATCTCATTTCCCGTTTTTTCAACAATCACTTCAAGAATTCTCCTGCGTTCTCCCCTGCTTATCAGCTTAACTTTCCCGCTGACAGGTGAAGTGAATAGAATATCAGGCCTGTTTTTATCGTGAAAAAGCGATGTGCCAGCTTTGACTTCCTGACCTACGGCAACATCAAGTTTAGGAATTAATCCATGAAAATCAATCGGTTTTACACCATAGAGCTCAGAAGGTGCAGATTTAATAAAAATTTTTTCGGCTTTACCTTTAAGGTTGATATTCAGTCCTTTTCTGATTTTGATTACTTTTGACATCCCTAAAATGCTCCTCTTCTTTTGGAAGGACAAAATTAGCTAAATTTGTTTCTTATACAATTAAAATATTTTTTATACAATTACGTATCTACTTTATGTTTAAACCTAATTCTAATCTTAAATGAAATCTGAATTTACCCAAAATTTTAAGTGTAAAAGTCTAATCCAGGTCTCTGTTATTCTTTTAACAATCGTTTTCAGTTTTAGTTCTGTTAAAGCAAAAAATAATCAATTCATTCATCTGAATAAAACGTATCAGGCTAATATTAAAACAGTTATGTTTCATAAAAAAGACTGGGAGCTGTCTGATCCTATTTTCGAATTAAACAGTGATGAAAAACTCCAATTGTCCTTTGACGAACTGGGTGATCAAATGCAGACATATAATTATACCATTATTCACTGTAATTCCGACTGGGAAACCTCAAACCTGTCCGATTACGAGTATATACAGGGCTTTGCCGATGTGCAGGTTAAAAACTATTATTTTTCGTTCAATACAACCTATAGTTATGTTCATTATGTTGTTGATTTTCCAAATGAAGATATAACCCCTAAATTAAGCGGAAACTATGTGCTAAGAGTTTATAAGGATTTTGACAGGGAAAATAAGGTTCTGGAAAGGAGGTTTTATGTGGTTGAACCCGATGTTCAGATCACTGCAACCATAAAAAGACCAGGAAATGTTGAATTCCGGAACAAGGGACAGGAAGTAGATTTTAAAATTCAATATCAGGGATTTACCATCAGAGATCCCTATTCCGATGTTCGTGTAATCATAATGCAGAACGGCAGAACCGATAATGCAATCAGCAATCTGAAACCACGTTTTGTCGGGAATAATGAACTTAACTACAATTATGATTATGAGAATATATTTAAAGGGGGTAACGAATTCAGATATTTTGACATCAAAAGTATGCGATACCAGGCTGAATATGTGGCCGCCATTAATTTTGAAAAGCCTTATTATCATGTAATACTCACACAGGCGGAAGACCGGGCTTTCAAACCTTATTATTTTATTAATGATATCAATGGAAGATATTATATAGACGTGCAGGAAGGAAGAGATAAACATATTGAAGCCGATTATGTCTATGTAGATTTTTCGCTACCCGTGGATGTTCCAATGGCAGAAGAAGATGTATATGTTTTTGGCGCGCTTACCGACTGGAACCTGGATACAACAAACAGAATGACTTACAACTTTGATGACCATGCTTATGAAATTACATTATTGCTGAAGCAGGGTTATTATAATTATATGTATGCGGTTGCCAAAATAGGCAGCAATGTTGCTGACCTGGATTATTTTGAAGGAAATCATTACGAAACAGAAAATGATTACAGTATTTTTGTTTATTATTCGGATATAACATCAAGATACCAGAAACTCATTGGTTTTTACAGAACAAATACGCTGAGTAACGGAAAGAATCAAAATGATTAGCGCTGTCTGAAATGTTTGGAATATTTAATTATTTCGTAGAATTTTTTTTGCTATAACACATAAAGTAAATTGAATGGATCGGGTTGCAGATTGTTGATAACTAAATTTCACTAATTGAACTTAAAAAATTATTCTACCTTTAAAGTTTATCTACTTTTCACAATTTTGATTACCTTTAAAATCCTTTTTTTCTGAGAATCTCTTTCTGTTTCCTGTAACCTCGACTCAAGCAAATCAACAAAAAGAGCCCGATACTCCTGATTAATTGCTACAATCGATTTCTCGGCATACATGGGCAACTGTTTGATTGGACATTTTTTTATTTGTTCCATCAATAATGGAAAAGCCGTTTCGGAATATTCTTTAAGCCCTGAGAGTTTTGCTAAAATCCCTACCCCATGATCGATGGTAATCACCGAACCTTTATCAATGGCGGGCATAATAACAGATAACAGGTTAAAAATGCCTTTGGGATCCACAGAGGTAATGGTATCTAAGGCAATCATGGTACCCCAAATCAGCCTGTTATTTTTTGACTTCAGAATTTCGCCAAATTCTTTAATGTATGGTGCAATCAGCTCAGCAGAACCCCGTTCTCCAATCTCATAAAGCACTTTCAGGCAATCGCTCTGAATATTTTTATCTTTATTGAAAAGATTTTCAACAAGCTCCTTTACCCATTCTTTGTTTGTTGAACGGATTATCTCCACAGCCAACTCCTGGTTGGGCTTATCATCGCGCCTGTTCAAACTGGTTGCGATTAAATCAATTGCTTGCATTATCTATTACTTTTAAGGTTAGTTTTTTGGAATTGACCTATTCTAGTTTATACCGGTAAATATATTAATTATCAGATGATTCCTATAGCCTTTAAAATTCTCATGGAATAATTTGCGCAACTCAGCGAATCGCTTGCGAGCCTTTGCGTAATAACTATTAAGCGGAACTACACTGAGCACCGCAATCGTACATAAGAAATAATATTTCAATTTGTTTAAAAAGATAATACCCTGTAATTTAAACTCAATTCTTTTTATTTGCCCAATTCTTCTCTTTTTTCAGAATTGACTTCAAAACCCGGAAAAACAACATGAATACAAATTCCAAATGCAAGCCTGATGAATATCCTGATTCCTTTCCACATGTAACAAAATGGTAAACAGTAATTCGAATTAAATTCGGATCTCAACGCACTATTCTTTGCGAGACTATACATTTTCCCGGGTGATAATCATTTTTTTGACACATTCATTTCTGCATAACAGACATTTGGAGTTAGCGCATCTTGAACAAACGTATCTATTAATTTCCAGGACAGAGACAATCATTAAAATCCAGAAAGCGGCAAACATCCAGGTTGTTTTCCACAGCCAGAACTGCGGAATCACCATCATTAGAATAAGCGGGATCATAACGCCAAGGAAATCAAGGTTAGAATAAGAACTACTTTTTCGTTTAGGCATCCGTTGGGCTATCTTACCAAAAATTACATGCCCGCAATTAAAACGCCCTGAACATTTTGTACAATAGGAATAAATGACGACCAAAAAACCTGTAATCAGGATAACTACATATACAATACCATAAATCAGATTTCCGGCCGATATGGCAAATATTCCCAAAAGAAGCGCTGCGGCTGTGAAGAAAAGGCTTATGATGCCATGAGGTAAATTTTTCATTTTTTTAAGATTAGTTAAGTTGTGAGTTAGTTACTTTAGGAATTATCAAATCTGCTGATAGTTCATTCATGCCATGCCAGCTTAACTCCGAGAATAACAGGGGCAATTCTGTCACATCTGAGCGAACGAAATTTCCGGGAACTTTTCGAAACCCCGATTCAACAAATAATGGATCTGTTTCCCGTGCAAATGCCACATGGTAATCCAATTCCCACGAGCGCATTAATCCCTCACGTATGAGCATTCTACCTTCCTCTATGTCTGAATAAATCAGTTTTAAAAAGAGTACGGCTTGTTTCTTATTTTCATCCGAACGGGAATAAACTGACATCATGACCAAATAACCCGAAACGACATCGCCTGAATAGCTTTCCACCAGCATAGCACCTTTGCCGGCGTCAACATCTGCTAAAGATGCGGTTATTCCAAAAGTATGAATTTCATCAGGAAATGTCAGTAACCGTGGTTTGATGATAAATTTTTGAGTGTTTTGAGACGTATTCATTTTTTTAAATTATAATGTACAAATCAACAGAAATAAATAAAGCGAGTCGTCCCAGTTTAGGAAACCGGGACATTTCTAATTCTATTTAATTGATTTATAAAATGTTGGAATAAGTCCTAATTTATCAGGACATTGGATGGTTGATGTTGTTTTTTGAATTCTCCGGGAGTGAGGCCCGTTTGTTCCTTAAAAATCCGGTTAAAGGCAGATTTGGAATTGAAGCCGCACTCAAATGCTACACCTAATAATGTAAAATCTTTAAATTTATTCTCAAGCATACACTTTTTAAAAGACTCAATTCTGTAGCTGTTAATGTATTCAAAAAAATTACAGCTAAACTCTTTGTTAATCAGCTTCGATAGCTGATGTGGTTGCATATTGATTAATTTGGCCAGTTCAAAAATGGTTATTGTCGGATTAAGGTAAGGTTGTCTTCGTTCCATCAATTGTTTTAATTCCTGGGCTTTCCCTTTTACATTTTTAGGAATGAATGTTTTGATTTGATCAATTTCATGGTTAATCGTATCAGATTCTGTTCCAGCCTGAAGATTAAAAACCTCTCCCTGTTTGTATCCCCAGTATCCCAAAAAGAAAATAAAAAATGTAAGTCCGGCGAAATAAAAATAATCCGACTCAGCGACTGATATCTGATTAAGATAAAAAATAACGGCCAGGGGTGTGAACAAAACCAACAATCCATAAAAGAGAAAGACCAGCCTGCTGAGCCATAGTAAATCAACATTTTCTTTATAGGAATAAACCTGTAAAACATTGGATTTATAATTTTTCAGGGCATGGAGGCTAAATACAAAGAAACTTGTATAATAGATAATTACAGGGATAAAAACCAGATAATAAATAAACGAAATCGGCTCATTTCCGAGAATCAGGTTCAACCGGTCTTTTGCAGGAAGGATAAAAAACGTCAAAACACAGATTTCTGTTAACCCGACAACCAACAAAATGGGTATAAGTTTGGCTTTGGCAGGAAACTGGCGTGTCATAGCCCTGATATATAAATAGAGTAGCAGGGGATGAATGGCATAAAATGATATTTCATACCCGGCAAATCTGTAATAGGCCTCGATATCTGCCAGGTACAGGAACGGGAAAAGCAGTTGAAGGGATAAGATGATCAGCCAGAACCCCAGAAGTTTGTCGGCAAGATTTCGTCTGGGTTTGGAAAAAATAAGTACGCAAAAGAACAACGCATTGGCTGCTCCAAGTAAATAAAAGTACCGTAAGATTCCAAACCATTCCATCAGGGGTATAAAAATAGGGAAAATTTTTTAGGAGATGGTGTTAAATTTTGTCTGCTAATAAATTATCAACTAAAATTCTCCAGGTTTATCTGATTCGATAATTCTTTTTAGAATTGAATAATTGTTTTTCTTATCGTATTTGTAAATCATCCTGAATATCATTTTATTCAATTCATAATCCTCTGGAGATATCCGTGCGCTATGAAAATGATACCTTTTCTGAAGACCGGTTGAAACATATTCCCCTTCATAATTATTACCATCTGTAAATATGTTAGAGAATACCCATTCCTCATAATATTTATTTGAATCTGCATCAAAATAATAACCTAAGAGTCTTATACTGCTTGATCGAACTGTATCATTGTCTATAATAACCCGGTTTGAATCAGGTAAAAAAACCGTATTCAAATACTTTCTGAAAGGATACCTGATACTATTGCCTTTAGATGTGAAAGTATAGCTATCAAGAAAATCTTTAATACTATCACAATCAACCTTTCTCATATGTGCTATGGTTGAGTCATTTGATAAAGTTTCCTTTACAATAAATTCTCTCTGGTTTCCTTTCTTTAAAACAGTAACTGAATAAGCATTAGGTGAAAAAGGCCAGATTTGCCAGGTGAATTTAAAATCCTGACCTTTAACTGAATGAAAAATCATGAGAAAGCATATCAAAAAGATAATTCTATTCATTTTTTAAAATGCTAATTTTAAATAGTTAAATATACAACGATTGCCTACGATTATATTTAAATGCGACTCTATAAGTAATTATTTATCTTTCACTTCAAACTCAATTTGGAATGAGAAAATTATCCTTCTATAGGTTTCCAAAAAAAATCCCATAAAAGCAATATGCCAATAAGTATTAGTAATATCCATTGAGGTACATTTAAAAATAAGAGTGGATTTGTCAACAGGATAAGCAACAGGAATGCTATCCCATAAAATAACATTCTAATACCAATAAAATTAATCAACATTTTGTTTTCAGTGAATCGTTTTTTCAGAAGCA
Organism: uncultured Bacteroidales bacterium; assembly: GCA_963781805.1. Lineage (GTDB taxonomy): Bacteria > Bacteroidota > Bacteroidia > Bacteroidales > UBA10428 > JAFGPL01. The sequence goes on along the minus strand of CAWAHF010000004.1, from coordinate 5,383,757 downwards.
GATAATTCAGATAACCAGCAGAAATAATAAAATCTATTGCAACAAGGTACCATACAGCCCTGAATTCAATTTGAATATTTAAAGGTAAATTCGTTTTCAGCAAGGCAGCAATATCTGTTAATTCGCCTCCAACAGTATGAATAACAGCGCCCAGGATTATTAATATGGTTGCGATAAGGATTCTGGTTTTCATGGTGTGAGGTTAAGATTGGTAAAAATAATTATAACTTGATATTTGTGAAATGTTTTATGCTATTGTGCTGTGCGGGTTGCGAGGCTATTTCCTAATGCACCTTCGCGAAGCTTCGACGGAGCGAGGTCAGTTTACATCGACTTTTTTAGGAGCTCCTAACCTTCGAACAGCTCTGAAACCCGCATGCACTAGACCATTTATCATAGCATGTAAATCACTACTGACCGACTAAATGCTTTTATAATCTTTATACATCTTATTTTGTAGAACCTCTACGAGGTATCATTGCCTTTGGGGTTATTTTTTCAACAATTCCTTATCCGCTACGCGGAAATTCTCCGTAGAGCCTGTCCCGCTATAAAGTGGGAAAATAAAGTGTTGTAATAAAGCAATAAAGTAAAGATCCTATTCCACGTAGTGGATAAACAAATAATTTAGTCGGACACTACTGATAGAATTAGTTTAATACATTCTAATTAAGCAATCACCCCCGAACCTAATAACTCCTCTCCATCGTACCAGGCAGCAAATTGTCCTGAAGTGATCCCCCGTTGCAATTTTTCGAAAATAATATAAATTCCGTTTTCACGGCTGTAGAGAGTTGCTTTCTGCAAATTTTGGCGGTATCGGATGCGCACCAGGCAATGCATACTTTCACCCGGTTGCAACTGCAAATCAGTTCTCAGCCAGTGAATATCCCGGTTGTGAATAAACAGTCCTTTTCTGAAAAGCCCCGGATGATTCTTCCCGTTGCCGGTGTATACAATGTTATTATCCACATCTGTTGCGATTACAAACGATTGTTCCGGCCTGCCTCCAATGTTCAATCCTTTGTTCTGTCCAATGGTGAAAAAATGGGCGCCGTTGTGGTTCCCGACAATTCTGCCATCTTCAGAATTATATGCGAAAGAAGAAGATAATTGTACAAGTTCCTCATCCGTAGGAATGCCATCAATCTTTGGCCATTTGGTCTGATGGTATAATTCAGCATCTTTAGCAATTTCTATGATAACTCCTTTTCTCACTTTTAGTTTTTGCTGTAGAAAATCGGGCAGACTTACCTTTCCCACAAAGCATATTCCCTGGGAATCTTTTCTTGTGGCCGTTGCCAGGTTATTATCATGGGCAATTTTCCTTACTTCAGGCTTAATCAGCTTTCCTATTGGAAACAGAACCATTTTCAATTGTTCCTGGGATAACTGGCAGAGAAAATAGCTCTGATCTTTATTAGGGTCAGCTCCTGCCAGCAACCTGTAAACAGTTCGTCCGTTCTTTTGAAAAGTTTCCTTTCTGCAGTAATGACCAGTGGCTATATGATCTGCTTTTAAATCCAACGCAGCCTTGACAAAAAGATCAAATTTGACTTCGCGATTGCACAGCACATCCGGATTGGGTGTCCGGCCTCTTTCATATTCGGCAAACATGTAATCCACTACCCGTTTTCTGTATTCTTCACTGAAATCGATGGTGTGAAAAGGAATATCCAGCTTCCGGGCCACAAGCTCAGCAAAAATAAGATCGTCGTTCCAGGGACAATCGCCCGAAAGGGTTCCGGTGGTGTCGTGCCAGTTTATCATAAACAGGGCTATCACATCATACCCTTCTTTTTTGAGAAGGTATGCCGCAACACTGGAATCTACCCCACCCGATAAACCAACGACAACTCTTTTTATCATATCAAAGCAAAAACTCCATTTTCAATCGAGTGCAAAAGTACAAAAATTCATTGGCACACTGATAACACTGATTGAACAGATTTACACTGATCTGCGAATATCAGTAATATCTGTGTTCTATTCAAAATGGGACACTGATAACACTGATTGAACAAATTTACACTGATCTGTGAATATCAGTAACATCCGTGTCATCTGCTTTCTATCCAAAATGGCACACTGATTATACTAATTGAACAGATTTACACTGATCTGCGAAGATCAGTTGCATCTGTGTCATCTGTGTTCTATTAATAATTGCACACAGATGACACAGATGACACAGATTAGACAGATTTACACTGATTTTTTATCTGAGTTCTGTTTCTTTTCGGTCATTGGTAAATATTTTCCTTCTGATTTCCGGAGTCTTGCCAAAGTTCAATAATAATCCAATTTCAATATTGGTAGCCTTTAAGTAATTGATTAATTGGTATTCGTGCTCTTCAACAATGCATTCGGCGGCTTTTAATTCAAGAATTATGGAGTTTTCGACAATAATGTCAGCAAAGTATTCTCCTACTATGTTATTTTCATAAAATACTTTAATAGGTTTCTGCTTTTCGGTATATAATCCATTTTTCGTTAACTCTATCATCATAGCATTTTCATATACTTTTTCCAAAAAGCCAAAGCCAAGCGTGTTATAAACAGTATAAAAGCATTTTATAATTCTTTCTGATATTTCTTTATGCAAATACCTTTCCATATCTTATTATAAATCTTTGATTATCTGTAGCATCTGTGTCATCTATGTTCTATTCTAATGGCACACTGATTACACTAATTGAACAGATTTACACTGATCTGCGAAGATCAGTTGCATCTGTGTCATCCCTTTCTGCCACTGAGCAGATGTGTTCTATTCTTATCTTTTCTTTATCGGTTTATTTCCGGATTTGGAGGGTGGCTTATATCCTCTTTCCCTGGCCATTTTTTCCATTCGTGCCTGAAAACCCGATTTATTCTTCTTTTTGGCTTGACGTTCCTGCATCTTCCGGTGCAGTTCGTCTTCATCAATAAACTGCTTGAATAACCAGTTTTGACCGAATGTAATCATATTTGCAAGGAAGTAGTAATACGTAAGAGCTGCGGAGAAGCTATTCAGGATAAACATGAACATCACCGGCATAATGTACATCATCCCTTTCATACCCGGCATTTGCTGCGAGCTGGCTGTGGTCTGGCTGCTTACCTTCATAGTAATTATAGTGGATACAGTCATTAAAATGGTAAAGAGGCTCACATGATCTCCAAAACCCAGAGGCAGACTGAATGGCAGATGCATAATGGAGTCGTATGTGGAAAGGTCTTTTGCCCACAAGAAACTCTGCTGACGTAACTCAATGGAAGAGGGAAAGAATCTGAACATGGCATATAATATCGGGAACTGCAGCAACTGTGGCAAACATCCGCCAAAGGGACTGGCTCCTGCCTTGCGGTATAATGCCATAGTAGCCTGTTGTTTCTCCATTTCTTTACCCTTGGGATACTTGGCATTCAGCTCATCAATCTGGGGTTTGAGCACCCTCATTTTGGCCGTAGACAGGTAAGATCTGTATGTTAGCGGTAGTAAACCGATTTTAATAATAATGGTCAGCAACAAAATTATTATTCCGTAATTCCTGATAAACCGGCTTAACCAATCGAAAAGCGTGATGATAACATATTGATTTATCCATTTAATCACACTTTTACCCAACGGCACCAGTTCCTTTAGGTCATATTCTTTGTAACTTTTTAACAAGCTGTATTTATTCGGACCAAAATAGAATTTCATGGCAACCGACTCATCATTGGAGTGATAAAAGGGCACTCCCATATCAGCCTTGAACTTCTTCAAATACTTATCTTCAACAGGCAGATTGTTAGATTCCAGGGTTGCATTATTTAAAGAATTGTCCGCTATAAGTATTGATGAAAAAAACTGATCTTTAAAGGCTACCCAGGTTACTTTTGCAGGAACCTCATCACTCTGTTTTTCTTTGTTTGATCGGGCATTAAAGTATTCAACATCGTTCTCGTTCGGTTTATAATAGATGGTGGTATAAATATTTTCATTTTTCTTTCCTCTCTCTTGTTGGGGTACATACATTTCCCAGTTTAAATCAACCGATTCGGATGATGGGGTAGAAATATCACTCATTCCTACAAAATCAACCTTAAAACCTAACATGTACTTATCATTATAGACTGTATAGGTGTATCGGATATATTTATCTTCTCCGAATTCAAGCATCATTGAAAGAGAAGCTGAATCTTTAACGACTTCAATTAACTTTTTATCGCTGGAAGGTGAAAAATAAAAGTTATTGGTTTGTATTCCGCGATTTTTATATCCGAAACTAAAACCAAACAATGTAGAATCGCCCGAAAACAAAATTAAAGGAAGCGAATCATAGGTTCGGTATTTTTTAAGTCTAACCGAATAAGGTCTGCCGCCTTTTGTTGAAACAACCAGTCGTATGAGATTATTTTCGATGGTATAAAATTCGTTTTCTCCTACAGCTGCTTTACCCAAATCACCATAATCCTGTATCAGTTTTGTTTTAGCGGTATCGGTAACAATTTTTTCCTGTGTTAAAACCTTAAGTGAGTCTTCTTTTCTTTCCCGGGCAAGCTTGGTCTCCAGTTGTTCCTGATTGGCATTGGCGATTGAATCAGAAATATGTTGTCTTCGGGCCAACTCCTCTTCCGACGGCTTATTTAGTATGCTGTAAATAACAAGTATTCCTACGATAATTATTATTCCAATAATCGAATTTCTGTCCATTATAATTTTTCAATTAATTTAAATTTTCATTTGTCAAGATAAAAAAATATTTTTCTGTGGTGCAACATGTTTTCTAACAGCAGATTTATTTGATTGTAGCCTTAATGAAATTTACGAATAACGGATGCGGCTTCAACACGGTACTACTGTATTCCGGGTGAAATTGTACCCCGACAAACCATTTAAGTGAAGGAATTTCCATAATTTCAACAAGATTTGTATCAGGATTGATACCTGCAGCAATCATACCGGCTTTTTCGAATGCTTCGAGGTAATAATTATTAAACTCATATCTGTGACGATGTCTTTCCACAACCTCCGTTACCCCATAAGCAGCACAGGTTATTGTACCTTTTTTAATGATGCATGGATAACCGCCCAGCCTCATGGTTCCGCCTTTGTCTGATATGCCTTTTTGTTCTTCCATCAGGTCGATCACTGGGTCAGGAGTTTTTGTGGCCATTTCTGTTGAATGGGCCTTTTCCAGTCCCAGTACATCACGGGCAAATTCCACCACTGCGCACTGAAGTCCCAGACAAATTCCAAAGAATGGAATATTGTTTTCGCGGGCATATTTCACCGACAATATTTTACCGTCAATACCCCGATCCCCAAATCCGGGAGCTACAATTATTCCCTGAAGATCTTTTAACAACTCGGTATAGTTACTTTCGTTAATATCTTCGGAATGGATGAAATTAACTTCTACATAGCAGTCGTTCATTGCGCCTGCATGTATAATGGATTCATTAATGGATTTGTATGAGTCCTGCAACTCCACGTACTTCCCAATAAGGCCAACTTTCACCGAATGTTTCGGATTTTTTAATCGTTTGAGAAACTGCCTCCAGGGCGCCAGTTCAGGAGTGCCATTTTCCGGTAAATTAAGCTTTTTAATCACCGTAACATCAAGTCTTTCTTTCTGCATCAAAATTGGCACTTCGTAAATGGTAGAGACATCAATCGACTGTATGACAGAATCGAGGTTTACATTGCAGAAAAGTGCAACTTTTTTTCGAATTTCAGTTGTAAGCTCTTTTTCAGTCCGCAATACAAGTATATGCGGCTGAATTCCGTTTTCGAGCAATACTTTAACCGAATGCTGGGTTGGCTTGGTTTTTAATTCTCCGGTAGATGAAAGATAAGGCACAAGCGTAAGGTGTATTACCAGACAATTTGATTCACCCATTTCCCAAATTAACTGACGGACAGATTCGATATAGGGTAAGGATTCGATATCACCAACTGTTCCGCCAATTTCGGTAATCACCACATCGTATTTATTTTTTGAGCCAAGTAACTTTATTCTGCGTTTAATCTCATCGGTGATATGCGGTATCACCTGGACTGTTTTACCGAGATAATCTCCTTTTCGTTCTTTGTTTATTACAGTCTGGTAGATGCGACCTGTAGTAACATTGTTCGCCTGTGATGTGGAAATTCCGAGGAATCTTTCATAATGTCCCAGATCAAGATCGGTTTCAGCACCATCAGCGGTCACATAACATTCTCCATGTTCATAGGGATTCAATGTACCGGGATCTACATTGATATAGGGATCGAGTTTTTGAATAGTTACTTTAAAGCCTCTTGCCTGAAGAAGTTTACCCAACGATGCAGAGATGATTCCTTTTCCAAGCGAAGATGTAACGCCGCCTGTTACAAAAATATACTTTGTTGCTGTCAAAACAATTTAACTTATTTTATTTTGTGGTTATACAATTTCTATTTTCGATTCAAATTTATAATTCATTAGAGATTAATCGGTATCCATATCATCAATCATCTTTATCTTTTCAGCAAGAACCTCAATCTTCGTCTTAGCATCATGAATCTTCTTATGAACCTCATTTATCATCGATTCTGCATTCTTTGATTTAGCAAAAAATCCAATATTATTTTCCCATAAAACGATATCATTCTCCAATTGCTTCAGCCTGGTGATAAATTTTTCACGCTCCTGATTCATCCTGTAATCATAGTTCGGCCTTGTATGAATACTATCAAGCTTTGTTTTGTATTTAAGCAGGTCTTTCTTATCCTCATCAATTTTCAAATCGTCGAATTTCTGATTAATTGCCTGCCTGTACTTGGTCTGTATTTCATCTTTTGATTCAAAGGGTACAAACCCAATAGATGCCCAATCGCGTTGAAATTCTTTAAGTTTATTTAGATTTTCCCCGACATTTAATGTGGGTTGAAACTCTGTAATTCGTTTAATTAACTCCTCTTTTTTCCTCAGGTTCGATTCATACGAATTATCAACCGTAGCAAAATGTTGAGATTTTCGTTCAAAGAATTTGTCACAAGCGCTTCTAAACCTTTTCCATATTTTGTCAGAATATTTATGTGGAGCAGGTCCGATTTCCTTCCAACGCTTCTGTAAAGCTATGAGCTCATCTGTGGTTTTTTTCCATTCCGAACTTTCTGCCATTGCTTCGGCCTGAATACAAAGTTCTGTTTTTAATTGAAGGTTATCATTCTGTTCCTGTTTAGCTGTGCTGAAAAAATCGCGTTTCCGGTTAAAGAAGGCATCACAAGCTTCTCTGAATCTTTTGTAAATCTTATTATTATCTTTTTTGGGAGCAAAACCAATCGTTCGCCAGACTTTCTGAAGTTCAATGATTTCATGCGAATACTTATCCCAATCCTGATAATTAATGATTTCGTTATTTGCAATTTCTTCAACCTTTTCGCACAACAAGGCCTTTGCTTCCAGGTTTTTTTTCTGTTCCTGTTTTATGTTCAGAAAATAATCCTGGTGTCGCTTATTAATTTTTGAGGTGGCTTCCTTAAATCGTTGCCAAATCTCAGTGCGCATCTCAACAGGTACGGGACCTATTTCCCTCCATCGCTCGTGCAACGTTTGTAAACTGGTGAAGGCTGAAAGAACATTTGGTTCCAGTAGTAATTCTTCGGCTTTTTCGCAGAGTGAAATTTTTGCCTCAAGGTTCTTCTTCAGATCCAGATCGCGAAGCTCCTGGTTAATTTTAATATAATCATAAAATGTCTCTACATGATGATGGTATGTTTCCCAGAGATCTTTGAGATTCGCCTGGGGAACCGGGCCAACTTCCCTCCACCTGCGTTGCAATTCCCTGAATTCATGAAATGTTTTATTAATGGATTCTTTTCGGTTAACGAGGTCTTTGATTTCCTCAATAATTTGATATTTTTCTTCCAGATTTTTCTGCTTTTCGATTTCAAGCAGTTTATTATATTCGGACTTGTATTCTCTAAACCTTACCAGATATTCCTTAAGCGTTTTTTCGAGCGGATCTTCTTCTATTTTAAAATCTTCGGGTTCTCCCCCGTCTTCATAAAATTTCTTTCTTTTTTTCTCAACATCCGCTTTATGCTTTTTATAAAAATGAATTTTTATAACATCTATATCGTGAATGATCTCATTAAGAGTTCCCTTGTCCAGAATTTCCTTAAGAATGGCAACAAGATCTTCTTTGCTCAGAGCTGCATAATCCACCTTTTCGGATTTTTCGGTAACGTCTTCCGGTTCGGGTGATATTTCTGCAACCTTAGTCTTGCTTTCTTCCTTTTCTTCCGGAACAGCCTCAGATATTACTTCGTCCTTATCAGCGGATTCCTTTGTTGTTTCATTTTTAACCTTGTCCTCTGCAGTAACTTTCTTCGAAGTCCTGGCTTTTTTTGCAGCGGGTGATGATTTGCCGGTAGTTTTACCTTTCTTTACTGCTTTCTCTTTTTCTGAATTCTTTTTTTCTTTCGGATCAACTTCATTTACAGTTTCCTTTTCATCTTTAATTTCATCAGAATCTTCCAAAGCATTTTCATCTTTCGTATTTATTTCGGCATTTTTTTCATCTTCGCCGATTTGTTCTTCCTGAACAGTGCCATTTGGTTTTTTTGTAACCATAGTAGTTTCCTTTTGTGTATTAAAACACTTAAAATTTTTAAACCACGAAAATATACATTAACTGATAATAGTCAAAGTTTTTTATAAGTAATCTGAGATTGAAAAAGTGCCTGGATGCTCAATTCGTACAAAAATTATTTTTGCAAAGTTATCAAAATTAACTAAAAAAGCCGATCATAAAATTACCGATCGGCTTTTCAAGATACTTAATATCAGTTATTTAATATCTATTTCTTTGGGTCCCTTGTTGATATGCTCATCTTTTATAGGTAGAACTACAGTTAGTAAACCGTTGTGATACGCAGCAGATATGCTTTCTCTGTCAACATTTTCAGGGATAATAAAAGAACGCTCAAAGGTTGAGTAATCAAATTCCTGCCGGGTAAAACTTTTTTTATCGGTTACGTCAGCAGATTGGTTTGCAGAGAGTTTCAATAAATCATTATCGACAGTCAGTTTCACCAGTTTTTTATCCAAACCAGGCACAGCGAGCTCAATACGGTATTCTGTATTGGATTCGTAAATATTGGCCTGTGGCTGGAAATGGGTATTAGCGACATGCTTGTTTTTATAAAACAGATCCTCAAGCAATTCATTAAATGTGCTGTAACCTGTGTGACCATTGCTCATGTATTGTTCCGGATTTCTGTAAAGTATACGTGTCATAATTATTAAATTTTAAGTTAATATTCTGATTTTGTTTCAAAGAATATTACAATTCACAGGCCAAAGAATTTTTAAGGACAGGATTGCCTAAAAAAAAGTTCAATGCGCCAATATGGCCGATACTTAAGAAATTTTACTGACAATATTACATGTGTTTGATTTTTTAAATCTTTTAAAACAAATTCTTTCAATACCGTTTTTAAATTAACATCGGTGGTTTTCAGGTATTAATCTTAAATTTGTAAAAAAAAAGATGAGAATCGATATCCTCACCATTTTACCCGGTTTGCTTGAGGGCCCCTTTAGTGAATCGATAATAAAACGTGCCCAGACCAAAGGATTTGCCGAAATAGTTATACATAATATAAGGGATTATGCGCAAAACAAGCACAAACAGGTTGACGATTACGCGTTCGGAGGGGGCGCCGGTATGGTCATGGGTATTGAAGCAATTGATATTCTGGTTGAGAAGCTGAAAAAGGAACGTTCCTACAACGAAATTATTTTTACCACACCCGATGGTGAAAAGTACACCCAGAAAATAGCTAATCACCTTTCAACGATGGAGAATATGATCATCCTCTGCGGGCATTACAAAGGTGTCGATCAAAGAATAAGAGATCATCTGATAACCAGGGAGATATCTATAGGAGATTATGTACTCTCGGGAGGTGAATTAGCCGCTGCTGTAATGGTGGACAGTGTTATAAGATTGTTGCCCGGTGTGCTTTCGGATGAAACCTCGGCCCTAACGGATTCATTCCAGGACAATTTGTTATCGCCTCCTGTTTATACGAGGCCTGCATCATACAAGGGTTGGGGGGTACCTGAAATATTGCTTTCGGGAAATACAAAAGAGATTGATAAATGGAGAATGGAACAAAGTTTTGAACGTACCAAAAAACTCAGACCGGACCTGATTAATGATTAAAAATGATTCAGCATTTTAAGGCAAAAAAGAGTACTGGATTTGGACTGTTCCTTTTGAGCATTAGCCTGGCTTTATTATTTCTTACGGTTGCTTTACCCGTGATAAGTTATGGAAAGCCTGATACGGTTCATTATATTTTACTTGTTTGCATAACGCTTCCCGTGATATTGCTGTTTGGTTGGATATGGTATTCAACCTATTACGCCATAGAAGAAGATCTGCTGAAAATTAAGCATGGGCCGGTAAAATTTGTTATTCCGATAGCTGATGTGCTTGAAATAAGATTAAATCAGAAAACCCCGGGACTATTGAAGGCTTGTCTGAGTTTTGAGTGCATTATGATAATTTATGGGAAATATAAATCTGTCTTTATATCGCCGGTAAATTCAAAAAAAATTATTAAAATCCTTAAAGAAATTAATAACGACATTGTTCTTAAAAATAAATAATGTATTCTGTTTAAAACTACTGTTATAGTGCTTAACCCCTATGACATATGGAAATATACGGACAGTATTTGCATACATCCAAATCATCTGTTTGGACGAACGACACTTCAGGATTTATTATTTCTGACAACACCTGGGTAAGCCTTTTCTCAAATAACTCCAAATAAATATCAGCATCTTCAACTACCACATCAGGCAATTGACGGTCCTTTAACAGAATTCTGTAATCAAAATTATTTTTAAAAATATTTCTAATAAAATAAAGTCCCGGTATAATATGATTCCTTTTTTCAGCGATTTTCAGGATCAGACTGTATAACAACGTCTGAAATACCGCATTATTCCTTTTTGATCCGGGATTATCAAAAAGTGCATCAATACTTTCGAAGGTATTTTTTACTTCTCCGGATTTATAATCAACAATTCTTGTTTTCCCTTCTTTTTCATCTATCCGGTCGATAATTCCTCCTATTTTCAAATCCGTATTATTAGTTGAGGAAATTCTGACGATATATTTTCGTTCAAGTCCTAATATGTTAAACGGAGCATATTTTTTATCCACCTCCAAAATCCGGTTCAGATAGCTTTTTAATATTTCCTGTAAAATAATGTTTTGTCCCTGAATCTCAACACTCCTGCCATTCGAATATTCATCCCTGAATGCCTGGTTGAGAGAATTACCAACATTTTCCTGGTTCAGAATAATCTTGTGTATTTGTTCTGAAGTAATTAATTTCCCGATAAAAGGCCGATAGAGCAATTCCATGGTTTTGTGCAGAACAGAACCAAACAATGCCTGATCGAGTTCTTCGGTGACCTGATCGGTTTCTTTTAATCCGGAAATATATCTGAAATAAAATTTAAGGGAACAACTCAGGTAAGTATTGATAGCGCTTGGAGTTAAATAATTTTTTGAATCTTCATCACTATATTTTTCAAGAAATCTGAGGATTCCGGAATCCTTTCGGATACTTATTTTTTTAGGTAGTTTGAATGTAACTTCAGCCGAAATGTTCTTTTCATCAAGTGTAAAAACAGGGTCGTAAAAAAGCTGGTGGATAAAGCGCGATCGCTCACCGGTTGACAATCCATCATGTCTGGAATTAAAAACCAAAGTGATGTTTTTGGCCCGTTGTATCAACCGGTAAAAATAATACGCATATATAGCATCTCTGTGCTCCGGAGTTGGAAGGCCGAAACCGTACCGAAGACTTAACGGGATGAATGTGGGCAGATTGCCGGTATTGGGAAAAATACCCTCATTCATCGAAAGAATAATGATATTTTCAAAATCGAGCACACGTGTTTCTAGGATTCCCATAACCTGGAGCCCTTTCAGAGGTTCGCCGCTAAACGGAATGGTCACACCCGAAAGAGATCGCAAAATAAGGCTGAAAACTACCGAATCAGATAATTCCGTTTCAGTGACATCAAGGAGTTCCTTCAGTCGTTTGAATGTGATAATGGCAAGGTAGAGAAACTCAGAATCGTACGATTGACTATTTTTATCCCCATCTCTTTCCTGAAGCGATTTGTTCAACTCAGAGAACACTGAAAGGAAATAATCCGGTAGTTGTCGCGAATCATCCGGTAGTTTTACAATCAATTTCAATAAATCGTTAACCGCTATATCTATCGGTGTAAGATATATTCTGTTTGACTGAACAATAAAACGCTTTAGTTCTTCGATATTGGACTTGGTATTTTTGAAAACTTCAGGTGCATTCAATAATGCAATAACATCTTTATGATAAAATGAAATTTCAGTCGCTTTGTTTTCTCTTTTGTTTTTATGAAGGTTTATGATGCAGTAAATAAGATTGTATAATGAACTATGGATAAATGGAAATCCCATGGTAACATTAATATCTTCAATGTTTTCGGGAACCGAAGCCAGCACGGGCAACAAGAGCGCTTCATCCGCCAGGATTACAGCAGAGTCATCAAATGATATATGTTTAGCTGAATTTCCCGGCTCATTCAGAAACAAAGGAATAGCACTGGTCTGACCCGTATTCGACGCAATATTCACAACGGTTATTTTTTTATCTTTCTTAGTCAGGTTTTCGTATGTGCAATTCAGATCGGGAGGTGGATATTTTTTCAGATTTTCCCTTATAAAAAAACCTGCTTCGTGGATATTGTTATTGGTATAATATGTATCGAAGTCCCATAAGAATAAGGCCTTTTCAATTTTTTTCAAATGAGTAAATAACCTGTCTTCGGATTTATTCAGGGCATTAAAACCAACAAACATGATTTTCCTGAAATCCGGAAGTTGAAATTCATTTGCGGCAATTTGTCCGGCAATTTTTCTGTATATCATGCCCTCGTATGCGATACCTTTCGCAGTTAACCTGGTTTTAAATTCATCATAAATTTCCGGCATAACCTCCCATAAAGAAATAAATGACTTCTTTTCCTGCGATTCGGTTCCATTTCTGAACGATTCCCAGAAACGTCTGATGACTTTCACCTGCTCTTCTTCCAGGTAATCGAAATGATTTTCAAGATGCTTTAAATCGGCCAGATTTTGAAAGATATCCTTCGGATTTACCAGGTATTTGTCAATATCATCAAAATCAGACAGTAACATTTCTGCATAATAGAAAAACGCATCAATCTTTTCATTCGAGCCGGTAATTTTTTTATACACTTCGAACAGCTCAAAAATCAATGTAAGTTTTTCTGTGACTTTTAATCCGGATAATTTTTCCATAAATCCGCTAATGGTATAATATGCAGGCGCCCATATGGGTTTATCGGAAAGTTCGGACAGATATTTATTGAAATAAAGAATGGAACGCTTACCGGGAAAAATAACCGCAATATCGGCGGTTTCGGTGCCAAATTCCGATAAAAAAAACTGAGCCGACTCCTTAAGAAAATATTGCATTAGATAGCTTTTTTATTCAATAAATACTCCGCGTTTTGCTTTTCAATCCATTTTTTACCCTGCCAGGTGTTTTTCTTTTCCAACAGCTTTTCAAATTTTACCAGGATTTGGTCGTTCCGCAAATCCCAGATAGTTCCATCACAATAACGTGGCGGGGCTTCACCTGCAATGCGCTCCACGACAAAACCAGGATTCAGATTTTCAATACAAACTGTCATGAATTCAAGATATTCATCCAGTTCAGTAAACAATTCAAAATTCTCCGGATATTCCCTGTATTCCTGTGCCATCCCGGTACCTTTGAAAATCTGTAATTGGTGAAATTTAACCGCATTGAGCGGCAGATTAGAGATGGTATCAACCGATTGAATCATCTCCTCCCTGGATTCCCCCGGAAATCCGAATATAAAGTGTCCCCCGGTCCTTATTCCTCTGGAAGCTGTTTCCTCAACTGCCTTCGCTGCATCTTCGAATGTATGTCCCCGGTTAATTCGTTGAAGTGTTTTATTATATACCGATTCAATGCCATATTCAATAACCAGGTAAGTTCTTAGTGAGAGCTCCTGAAAATAATCAAGCATAGCATCATTTACACAGTCAGGACGCGTGCCAATAATAATGCCGATAACATTTTCTTCATTAAGGGCTTCTGTATACATTTTTTTCAGTTCCTGCAAAGGTTTGTATGTATTGGAATAGGCCTGGAAATATGCAATATATTTTAACGCTTTCCGGTAGCGTGTACTATGAAATTCAATCCCTTCCAGTATTTGCTGCCGAATAGATTTGTCCACACTACAATAGGAAGGATTAAATGCATCGTTGCTGCAAAAGCTGCAACCGCCGTTACCAAGGGTTCCGTCCCGATTGGGGCAGGTAAATCCGGCATCGATGGCAACCTTTTGAATCCTGCTGCCAAATAGCTTACGCATATATTCAGGATATGCGTTAAATCTTCTGTGGTTTCCCCATGGATAATTCATCTCAAATCAAATTACCTGCAAAATTTTATTTCTGGTTATGTACCATAAATAGGTTTCAACCTTTTCGAAACCCATTTGTCTGATCAATTCGCCATATTCCGCAACCTGCCTGTGATGCTCCTTCAATTCCTTTTCACCGAATTTGAAATCGATTACAATTGCAGATTTGTCTTTTATTAGAACCCTGTCGGGCCTTTTGTTGGATTGACTCCCAACAAGTATATCTCTCTCATTCAATACTTTCCATTCACCTGAAAACCAACTGCTCACCTGTATATCAGAAAACAGAGCCGTTACATCCTTTCGAATGATCTCCATTTCAGTTTTACTTATTTTACCCTGGTAATATAACGATTCGGTGGCAGTTGAAATATCTTTTAACGTGAATATCTGCGAAAACAATTCATGCATAATTCTGCCATAGCTTAACGGTTGAAATTCATTATCTTCCGAAGCCAGGTATTCCTTTGCATGAAACGCAATTCTCATCCTCTGAATGGTATTATATTCCGGCATATCCAACATACTGATACGTTGAGCTGAAATATCTTTTTCCGTTTCGGAAAATTCAGGTTTTCCTGATTCAAAAATTACGATTTTCTCCATAAGCGCTTCCTTCTTCTGTTCAGTATTCAAATCTTTTTGATTCAAAGTTCTGATAACCAGATGTGCTATCGTTTTAATTTCGTTTTGGTTTTTTCTTTCATCGGCAGGAACAATACAGTACAAACCTTCTTTTGCCCTTGTAAAAGCTACATACAACAAGTTTAGGTTATCGATATACGTTTTCAGTTTCTCATCGAAATAGTCCTTTGCGAAGTAAGTTTCTTTCAGAGAAACGTTAAATTCAACTGGCAGAATATCGAGAAGATTGAAAGGACTTTGCCCGGTATTGCACCAGATAACCGAACCCGGATAATTGATTTTCCAATTGCAGAAAGGCATGATAACTACCTTAAATTCAAGTCCTTTAGATTTGTGAATGGTAAGAATTCTTATCGCTTCCTGATTTTCGGCGCCCTGAATAGCTTTCTGAAAGCCTGTTTCTTCCCAGTATTCAAGAAATGCAGGTATACTCGAACTGTTATGTTCGGTAAAATCAATCACCATGTCCTTAAATGCCTGAATATATGCCTGTTCACCCTGGATAACATGCAACTGAAAGATGCGGATTATTTTTTGTAATGTCTCGTACAGGGAATAATCAGACTGGAATTCAACCATTTTAATGAATTCCGCCGGTAAGATTTCCTTGAAATTCCTGTCCCGGGTCGCGGGAGTGTATTGCGGAACCGCGGCAGTATTTTTATCCCCGGCAGAATTCTGAATAAAATTCAGATATTCAAACAATAAAAAGTAATTGTTGATATCGTCATCAGGATCAACCATATGCCTATATACTGACAATATAAATTTAATCGCCAGAGAGGACCCGACAAATAAAGATTCCTCAGATACCACATCAAACTTATACCCTGAATCCGGCTCCAGATTTTGCATGTACTCCAGAAGATATTCGGCCATTTCTTTCCCTTCTTTCTTATTTCTTGTCAGAATAGCAATATCTGAAAGTGAACAGCCTTTGTCCTGCAATTCCTTAATTATCTCCACCACCCTCGTAAAAATAAACTCATTGTCACTTTCGTCTGATGTTGTAAGTTGTACATCGACATACCCGCCTTCGGGAGATTCTTCGGGCAATTTTTGAATTATGTCCTTATAGAGAGATGTAATAGCATCATTGTCCTCATCTTCGGATAGTTCGCTGTTCAATTGTGACTGGAGAATTTCAGCTGCTCTGGTAAAAAACAAGTTATTGAATTCGACGATATTTTTTTTACTCCGGCGGTTTATATCAAGCGTTTCGGTATGAATGGCCCCGGCATAAAAATCGCTGAGAATCTCTTTTGATAAGATTTCCCAGTTACTATTGCGCCATCGATAAATGGATTGTTTTACATCGCCTACAATCAAACAATTAAAATCCTGCGACAGACTATTGCTTATCAGGGGTTTAAAATTCTTCCACTGAAATCCGGAGGTATCCTGAAATTCATCGATTAGAAAATGATGAAAATAATTTCCGGTTTTTTCATAGATGAAAGGTGTGTCGTTATTATCGATAATTCTGTTAATAAACTGTGCAGAATCGCTTATCAAAAAAAGGTTTTTGTTACGGGTATGGGCATAAACGGAACTTGTAATATCGGTAAGTATTCCCAGGGTATAAAAATTCTTTAAAAGTGTTTGAGCCGTGAAATACCTGGCCTTATTTTCCTGAAAATAATTCACTGTTATCTGAAGCATGGGGTGAAGGGCGCTTTCGCAAATCCTGCTTATGACCGGCCAGTTTGCATTATCCTGCTTTGCCCATTTGTCAATATCTTCGAGAACGGTAGTAATATAAGTTGAAATTACGGGAATGATCCCATCTTCCAGTTTTTGAAAATATCCTGCCGGGCCTTTGCTTTTATAATAAAAATCATCAACCCTGAGATTATTCTGCCGGATTACCTGCATCGCCTGCTTCCCATAATCCTGCAGGACAACCTCGAACGATTTGGTTATTTTGAAGAGTTCATTTTTAAATGAAGTTAAAAATGTTTTATCCTGAAGTTTATTTATAATGGAATCGCTGAACTGTTTGTATTTTTCTTTGAAGATTTCCATTCCCAGATCGTAAATCTTCCCTTTCAGGTTCCAGCTCCTCGCTTCCTCTATTCTCGATTTGGCAAATTCAACCAGCCAATCGCGCAATACAGCATCGTGTCCCACACGTAAAAAAATATCATCGATAGCTTTATGAAGTACCAACCCGTCATCCATTTCCAGGATATAACTTCGCTGAATACCTATCTCACGCGTGAAGGAACGAATGATAGACTGAAAAAAACTGTCGATGGTACTTACTGAAAATCTGGAGTAGTTATGAAGTATCTTTTTAAGGATTATACCTGATTTCAGCCGAATCTCCTTTTCGGTTTTGCCCGTTTTTTCAATCAGAGGATTCAAATATTTACTTGGACCGCCCAAAGCCAGTTCATGCAAAACACCTATTATTCTAGACTTCATCTCTTCAGTTGCCTTATTGGTAAAGGTAACTGCAAGAATATGTTTGAAATTTTCGGTATCTTCAAACAAATAAGACAGGTATTCGAGCGTTAACCTGAATGTTTTGCCCGAACCTGCCGAAGCCCTTACTATGTGCAGAATTGCCATTGGTGTTATCGTATCGGTTTGTTAGAAAGTAAAAGTAGTTTGTTGCTACAAACTTTCCAAAAGTTAATATTTTTGGAAAGTTAATTTGGCATTATTATCGTTAACTTTACACTCTGAACCATCTCACATGAAAGATTTAAGTACGTTGGATTTCAATATTTGGCCTTACCTTAGCCTGGCGCTAAGTCTGAAAGAGAAAAAAAGAAAAGGTGTTGGTACAATGTTCAGACACCAGTTGGAGACGTTTACCATTTTGCTGGAATATGGATACCGCGACCGAATCTTACTCAAAGCAGCAATTCTTCATGATTTTATCGAGGACGGAATTTATTCCCGGGATATTTTGCATGAACAGATAAGGCAACTCGACAGTGATGGTGAAGCCGTACTGAAACTCGTTGACGAAATGACCATCCGGGAAGTTAATGACGAAACCGAACCTAAAAGTGAATATCTGACCCGAATTATGAATCAGGGAAGCAAATATGCCAGGGTTTTAAAGCTGGCAGACAGGATATCCAATGTTGCATCGCTGGCAGTCATCAACAATATGGAATTTATAAAACGTTATCTGGATGAAACCACTGAATATATCCTGCCTTACGCCGACTCGATTAATATCGACATGGGTTCCGAACTGAATGAACTGATTGAGTTAAAAAACAAACTGTTATAATGCCAGTAGTATCATTCATATTTCAAAGCTTCCGCAGGATTGCTTCTTGCCACCACATACGCCCTGTAGATAACTGTGAACATTGCAATAATTACTGCAAGCACAAATGACATTATAAATTCCCATGCCGACAGGCTGGTCCGGTAATAAAAATTCTGAAGCCAGTTTTTCATAATAAAATAGGTAACCGGCCATGCCAGTATTGTAGCAATTGAAACCAGTATAAATACTTCGCGTGTAAGTAATATAATCAGGCTTGAGGCAGACGAACCCAACACTTTTCTTATTCCTATTTCTTTTGTTCGCTGTTCGGAAGCATAAGATGTCAGTCCGAATAATCCCAGGCATGCAATAACGATGGCCAGAATAGCAAAACCGAATGCAATTTTGCTGGTACGGATCTCTTCATGATACATGTGGTCGAATTCTTCATCCATAAAGAAATACTGAATCGGATCTGACGGTGCAAAATTCTTCCATGCCTTCTCTATATTTTTAACTGTTTGTTTTATGTCACCCGGTGCCATCCTGACAGTAATATAGCCGCCCCAGTTCCACGATTTGGGTTTTCTGATAAATACATACGGACTGATATCCTCGTGCAACGATTGATAATTGAAATTTTCAACTACTCCTATAACGTTCAGTTTTGTTCTGTCTTCCGGATTTTGACCAGGTTGAATAAATCTTTCGGACAATGGATTGCTAAATCCAAACTTTTTCGCAGCGCTAACATTAATCACTACACTCACGCTATCTGTCGGATAATCTTTCGAAAAAAATCTGCCTTCTTTTAATTTAATACCATAGGTATCAATATAGTCATCATCAATCCAGTTGGTATTCATTAAAACGGTTTGATCACTGGTACTTCTGCCGTCAATCATATAACCATTATTGCTGTTTGTATAACCTGGAACCGAGGTTGAATTGGTGGATGCGATAACTCCGGGATATTTTCGAAGTTCATCCTGAAAGATCTTGATTTTGTCGTAATTACCGAGGGCTTCAGCCCTTTTAATGACCAATAATTGTTCCTTGTCGAATCCAAGATCTTTATTCAGCATAAAATGTATCTGGCGATAAATGATAATAGTTCCCAGAATTATGATGATAGAAATCCAAAATTGAAACACCACAAGAATACTTCTGAGCAGACTTTTTCGGGAACCTTTCTGGATGCCTGAAAATACAGCCACCGGCTTAAATGAAGAAAGCACAAAGGAAGGATAGCTACCTGCAGCAATTCCAATAATAACGGCCAGGATAATAAGCGAAGGGATATAATACCACCTTGCAAGCAAATCGAGGGATAAATTTAGCTGGGTGTACTTATTTATAGCAGGAAGCGCTAATTGTACAAGAATGATTGATAAAATTAAAGAGACAAAACTCAGTAAAACCGATTCAAATAAAAACTGCCCGATGAGCTGACCTTTTGAAGAACCTGTAACCTTTCGCAATCCTACCTCTTTCGCCCGTTTTACTGATCTTGCCGTAGACAGATTCATGTAATTTATTATGGCAACAACTATGATTAGCAGGGCAATGATTGAAAAGATATAAACATATTTTTTATTGTTAGATGGTTTAAAACCATGCTCTATCGATGTATCCAGATGGATATCATCCAAGGGTTGAAGTTTCAGGCCATACCTGTTACCGGCAGCAGTCCATTCTTCGAGTGATATTCCCAGCGCTTGCTGTATCTGCGGACCGATATATTTTTCAAGAATGGATTTAATCTTTACTTCGACTTCCTTTGCGGAACTTCCTTCTTTAAGCAAGAGATATGTAGCAAAATTGTTCGAAAGCCATGATTCATTGTTAGCATTCCAATGGGTTTTGAATGACGCAAGCATATTAAATTCGAAATGGGCATTTTCCGGAACATTTTCCATAACTCCCGTAACCGTATAATAGGAGGTATCAGAATTCATAAGCAGCTGTTTCCCGACAGGATCTTCATTTCCAAAATATTTTTTCGCTGCATCTTTAGTCAACACCACATTATGCGATGCTGCCAGAACAGTTTTAGGATCTCCCTGGATAAGAGGAATAGAGAATATATTGAAAAAGCTTGAATCAGCAAGCATCAGGTGTTTTTCGACAAAACTCCGGTCGTCAATTTTAACAATTGTTTCATCCCATTCGTCCATACGGATGGCATCTTTCACCTCAGGAATCTCGTTCAATAAAGCCCTTGCAGTAGGTGCAGCTGTCCATGCTCCTTTTATCTCGGATTCTCCGATTTTACCATCGAGATATACCCGGTAAATTTGCTTGTGATTTTTATTAAACCTGTCGAAACTGAATTCGTTTATCACAAACAGAATTATTATTAACGAAGCCGCAATTCCAATTGCAAGCCCTGCGATATTAATGAATACATACGATTTTTGTCTGGAAATATTTCTCAGGGCAACCGTAAAAAAATTTTTGAACATACAGATTTAGGTTTAGGTTATAACATATTTTTATGACGCCTGAAATATCTTTTAGTTACAACGACGTAATAATTTTATTATAGTTGCAAGCTGTTTTATTAAATAGTAACTGCAAAAAAACTCCTTAAATCCAATAACCGAAGTCATGTTAAATTCCCGCCTGCCAAAGCTTTCGCGGTGGATATCTATTTCAGCATCTCATAACCAAAAGCTTATAGATCCTGAATCACCTGTCTGCCGAGGCCAGCAAGGCAGGAGTTCAGGATGGCTTAAAAGTGAAGTTTTCCTGCTTACACTAAATATGAATCATCTTTAATTATATAGTGCGATTGGTTCACTACAATTTTTGCAATTTCCATTTCCATCAATTCCTTTAATTTCAATAGAATAACCCGATCTTTTTATAACCGTTTTTCCGCAATTGCTGCATTTCGTATCCTGGTAATCTTTGATATTTATGTTGCCAACATACACATAGCTAAGTTTTTCGGATGCAATGGAATAAAATTTTTCAAGCACATCGGAACCTGTTGATCTGATATCCAGCTTATACATGGGATGATATCGGGATAAATGAAGTACTGTATTTTTTCCCAGTTCATCTGCAATCCATGTTATCATATCCGAAAATTCATTTTCATCATCGTTTAATGTCGGAATTACCAGGTTTGTTATTTCAACATGTTTTTGGTTTTTAACCAGCAATTTAAGGGTATCTTTAACAGGTTCCAGTTTTGCACCCGATTGCGATCTGTAAAAATGATCGTTAAAGGCTTTTAAATCGATGTTAAATGCATCTACATATTTAACGAGTTCCAATAAAGGCTCTCTGTTGATAAATCCATTGGATACCATTACATTTTTCATCCCTTGCTGATGCACAAGACTGGCTGTTTCGAGCATAAATTCATACCAGATGGTTGGTTCATTATAGGTATATGCCACACCAATATTGCTGTTTCGCGATTTCGCCAACCTCACAATTTCTTCGGGTTGATATTTTTTATTATGTGGAAAGTCCTGAATGGTCGTCTGGGAAATTTGCCAGTTCTGACAGCACCTGCATTTCATATTACACCCCACACTTCCGAGCGACAGAATTTCTGAATCAGGATAAAAATGATACAACGGTTTTTTTTCGATGGGATCAAAATTAATTGCAGACAATAAGGCATAATTCTCACTGAACAACCTGCCATCAATGTTTTTTCTGACCTTACAAATCCCAAGTGCTCCGGGTTTAATGGTACAATTGTGGGGACATAAATTACAGATCACCTTATTATTCTCTATTGCAGTATAAAAAAGCGCTTCTTTCACAATTCAAGGTGCTAAATTATCAGGAGATGAAATGATTTTATCAATACTCATACCAAATCCGGAACTGATTTGATAAGCAAAGTTAGAATATAAGAGAGGAATTTATTACGAGATTTCAATAAATCTATGCTAAAGTCACTTCATTATATTTTATTGCCGGTTTCAAGTTTATTACTACTTGATTTTTTTAGAAATATCAAATAATGCGTATCATATTAATTTATAGTTCTTATAACTAAAATCGACGCCTAAATATTTTTTCATAAATCGTTTGATTTTATCCTTTTTGGTTGTGCGGTTGAAAGAAATATCATATTCAAACTTCCAGTTTTTGGATTCTATTCTTTTCTGCATTACAAGAGGATGGGTTCCGGAGAATTTTGAAAGACTTGATAGATTGCGGGCATAGTCAAACTTCTCGGCCTCTATAACATTTTCTTCAATCCATTTATCATTGTGCCAGTATTTATGGAAATTTTGCTGTTTCCTCTGCATTGCTTTTGGTTCCTTTACCCAACCATAGTGATAAATATAAGCATCAATAGGTTTAGTCTTTAATTTTTGATTATTTTGCTTACGAAATCCTTGTGCATCCCTGTATGAATATATAGATTTATTATTTCTGATCACTCTTATCTCATGTCGGTACCAGTTAAGTGAAGTGCCAACATAATCGTATGAACCATAAAAATGCAAATAATTAAATAATAATCCATCCACTCTCTTGTCATCTTTAAAACGTAACATATTTTCTCTAATATTGTCAAGGTAGTCTTCATGAACTACTTCATCTCCCTGAATATAAAATGCCCAGTCAGTGTCTTCCGATACTTGTGCAAATGCTTTGTCAGTCTCAAGCGCTAAAACTCTTCCGCCCTCTCGCATTGATTCATTCCACTCCGTTTCCACTATTTTTATTTTACTTTTGTCAATGTTATCTATCAGGTTATATGTCCTATCATCTGATTTACCAACTGCAACAATAAATTCATCACATAAAGGTAAAATCGAGGTTATAGCTTCAACAATTGGATAATCATAAATAAGTGCATTTTTAATAAAAGAAAATCCAGTTACTTTCATTCTATTTTAATTATTGGTTCTTTCAAATATAGTAATTATTGACTTTTTGAGGATTTTTTATGAACTTTTCCCAAAGTCCAAAAACTAAATATTGAATTAATTTAATGTTGAGGCTAAGGAAATTAATTATCTTATAAACGAATTATTCACCAGACTGTTATTGAAATACTGCCTGTAAGCTTTTAGAAGACTGGTATCGCGAACTAACGAATCCGGTAATTCAACAGGTTTGTCATACCAGTCCCTGTACCTGAAATTACCCATCAGCATTTCAATATAATATCCTTTTTTAACCAGGTAATATGCACTATGATTGTAAATGATCCCATGGCGGTTAACATCTCCTGCAAAGACAGAATTACCAAATTTGGGCATGATTTCAGGATTAATTCCGAGAAAATCTCCGACTGAAGGCATGATGTCTATCTGTTCCACTATATTCATGGAATCTGCCGTCAGCTTTATTCCCGGATGATACATGATCAGCGGAATCCGGTATTCATCTATAAAGCCTTTATATTTTACACCCACCGCAGGAAAGGTGTGATCTGCTGTGATGATAAACAGGGTATGTTTATACCAGTCGTATTTTTTTGCTTCGTTGAAAAAGCCCCTTAATGAATAATCGGTGTAAGCTATCGCATTCTGTTCTGGATGATCCCCCCGGGTAAACAAGTGTTTCAGATTTTTTGGGATGGAATATGGCTGATGGGAACTCAACGTGAAAACAGATGCCACAAAAGGTTTGGGAAGCTTGTTGAGTGTGTCTGCAACATATTTCAGGTAAGGACCGTCAAAAATTCCCCAACTACCATCAAAATCTTCCATATTGGGATATTCATCCAAGCCAAAATACTGGTATCCCATCTTACCTGTGAACTTATCAAATCCCATGGTACCATTATGTCCCCCATGAAAGAAGTAAGCGCTGTAACCGAATTTCTTCAGATGCACCGGTATGGAAAAAAAGTTATCTGTCTGATAGATGGATGTGGCAATCGATTCATCCATAAATTGTGGAATACCCGCGAGAATTGAAGGAACGGCTTGTTGTGAGGTACGTCCATTCGCCAGGCAGTATCTGAAAGTTAT
The DNA here is from genome assembly GCA_963781805.1 of uncultured Bacteroidales bacterium. Classification (GTDB taxonomy): domain Bacteria; phylum Bacteroidota; class Bacteroidia; order Bacteroidales; family UBA10428; genus JAFGPL01. Next base: position 5,359,425 of record CAWAHF010000004.1, on the reverse strand, counting down.
TCCATAAGAAGCGAGACTATCCAAAAACGGGGTAAATCCTTCGGTTCCATTCAAATGCCCGACAAACTCACGGGAAAGACTTTCAACGATAATAATCATGATGTTACTGCCCAAATGACCGGTATCAGAGAGGGTATAAGGATTTTTTAAATAAGAATTAAGCTCTTCATCGGTATAATAATTTAAAATTTCCAGCGGTTGTTTCCCGATGGTGTGTATAATACAAAAAGGCGTATTCAACATCAGGTTTGCTCTTTCGGGCGAACCGTTATATGCTGCAACCGGTAACAATGGTTTTACTTTCAGACTGCCCCTGAGGCCAAGAAACAGCAATGAAGAAAATAGAACGAAGACCGGTAGGATATACATTGTTTTGATTTTGTACTTCTGTGTTATTTTTCGGGGGTAGAATCTCCAAAGCAGATAACCAAATAAAATGGCAATGATTGCGAGGTACCAGAAATCGAGCGCCATCTGGCCAAACTGTTGCCTGATATCTTCCCTCACCCCAAAAAGATTGATATCACTTCGTTTACCAATAAACTTTGAGTATTGGTAATCGGCGATATTAAAACATAACGGGATAAGATTGGTAATGAAGAAAAAGATTTTCAGCGCGTTCTGATACCATTTTTTAAAGATAAAATTGAATGGCAACAGCGATAAAAGAATAAATACCAGGTTGATATAGAGGATGGTTTTTAAATCAAAAAGAATTCCTTTTGTGAATGCATATAAAATATCGTGAATGCTCATGCCTGCATACCATTGCAGGTTAAAAAGAAAATAACCGAAACGTGATAAGGTGTATATGATTAAAATGAACAGTAATCTTCTAAGAAGCGTGAGGTATGAAGAAAAATAATGCATGCCGGCGTTTAAATAAATAAAGTTCCAAAATTAATGATTCTGACCAATTTCTGAAATTATAAGTTTTAAGAATAGAACACAGATGAGACAGATGCAACTGATGGTCACAGATCAGATAAATCTGTTCAATCAGTGCCATCTGTGTGCTATTAAGAATAGAACACAGATAACAAAAATGCGACTAATTCTTACCTATGTATCAGGGATTAAGAAAATAGTCATAGACTTTCTGAGCAAAAGCTTTACTATACTTTATTTGCTGACTATCCGGCTTGCTATCCTCTAAAAACTCAACATTTTTCCAATTCCTGTCGAATAGAAATTTAACGGAATCGCTTAAATAACCAAATCCATCTTTAAAATTATAGATTACAAAGCTATTTGAAGGATCTGCTAAAATATCTCTGCTAAAAATAAATTTGTCCGATTTTATTCCAAGTTGGTTCAAAATTGTCAAAGGAATATCATTTTGTGAACCAAATGCATTTATCACAGTGTCTTTTGAAATCGCACCACCTGTCCAAAGCATGGGTATATGGTAATTTTGCCGGGCATTGTACGGGTAATTTCCCGGATACATAATACCATGATCAGCAATAAAAATCACCAGTGATTTATTCCACCATGGAGATTGTTTTAAATTATCAATAAAATGTCCAATACAGCTGTCCGTATAATATGCTGCACTAAATAACCTGTTGTCCAGTCCGGAACCGCCAAAATGCCCCTTAACCGGAATATCAAAAGGTTCATGATTGCTCAGGGTAAACAAGGTCTTTATAAAGGGTGTATCGGGGTTGTTGTCAAGATCATCAGTTAATCTGTCAAATAAAATATGATCAGGAACTCCCCATTTTGACAAGATATCTTTTGAATGAAAATCAGATTTAGATACCAATTTGTCATAGCCAATAGACATAAAATAGCTCTTGAAATTAAAAAAATTAATGTCTCCACCATAATAAAATTCTGATGAATAACCGGTATCATGTAGAATTTTAATCAAACTCGGAAGATTTTTATATTTGTGCGGATAGGCCATAATTGAAATATTATCTACCGATGGGAAACCGCTTATTAAAGCGGCAATCCCTCTCTCGGAACGGGTTCCTGTGGCATAGATCTGCTTAAAGAAAATCCCTTTTTCTGTAAGTTTGTTGAAGCGGGGTGTAATTCCAGGTTCGCCATCAAGGGGCTCAATGAGTTTGGAGGTATAACTTTCAAGTATGATAAGAAAAATGTCAGGTCGCTTATTTTTCAAGACATGAGCATGTGTATTAAATGTTTTATAAAGTTCTGACAGATAGAGGTCAGCCGTATCTTTTGAATAATATTTAAAAGGATTTTCAGTGTCATCTTTATTGGTTAAAGAATAACCAACGTTCCAGAATAAATTTATTGCTGCATGGTTGGCAAACATATTCTTGCTGAAATAGGCGCTTGAAACGTTGATAGACGAAGTATCGAATCCACCCCGGATTGGGATGATCAGCAGCGGGACAATTAAAATCGTTGTCAGTGAGAGCCATCCTGCTTTCGAAAAAAATTTAAGATTTCTTAAAACAAAACGTTCGGCAATGAAAATAAAGAAGCCGGCAATAATTCCAGCTGATAAAATATCCAGGAGTATGGTATACCATTCTACGGAAGCAAACATATCTCCCGGATTCGACAAATAAACCAGACAAGATTTGTCCAGTCTGAAACCCCAGTATTTATAAATTTCAATATCTGACATGATCAGGATAGAGAAAACAATCAATAAAATCCAGGTATAAGATTTAAAGAGAATATATAAAATTCTTCCATTATTAAAGCTTGTCAGAGTAATGAAAAGTAAGGGTAGCAGCAATAAATACCCCAGCGTGGAAAAATCAAGTGCCGCTCCGTGACCAAATACACCTAAAAAGGTAAGGAATCCCAACTGTGATGTTTTATGAAAATAAATAGCCAGGAACAGAATTTTACCGAACACCAAAAACACCATCCAAAATAACAGGTACCTTAAAAGAAATAGAACTCTGGCTTTCAAAACGCTTCCAATTTATTCAAACTCAAAATTTGCTTCCGGCAACTTGTTATCCGGATAAAATCGTGCAAATATCAGCATATTTTAATAAAGGTGCAACCAGTGAGGGAAAAGAGGATAAGGTAATCAGGATAGCCACGAATGCACGAATTATAAATTAAAATTACATACAAAATTTACCTATAGAAACCTTAATGTTTTAAATTCTAATCAGTTTTTAATAAATATGGAAAAATTATTTTAACAAATGATTTAATTCCCTTTTTTAATAAGGTTTGACAAATTGAAGATATTTTGTTCAATTAGCAATCACATTTTATTTTTCATTTCTATATTCTCCTAAATAATATTAATAGGCTCACCCATACTTCAGTAAGTAATTTAAAATTAAAATCTTCTTCATTATTTAGAATTAGTCTACCTATAAATTATCCCAAAAACTAAAAATATTTCAAAAATGAGGGTAAGGTTTTAGGTGTTTTTGACAATACATAAGTAGAGGGGATATTAATTAAAGTTTAAATAAATTTTACCGGGAAAGAAAAAAGTTAAAACCAATTTGTCACAAAATAAATACCCAATAAACATACTATAACACTATTTCACAATTAAACCTTAAAACCATGACTATTTCAAAAGTTTTAAACGTTGTCAAGTTTATTGATCATTGTATTAAGAAAGAAACCCCCTATAAAGCTGCGGATATTGCAGAAAGATTAGGCATTACCGAACGCCAGGTTTTTAATTATCTTAAAGCAATGCGCAGCGAAGGATTTCCGATTGCTTATTGCCGGAAAACACATAAATATTATTATACTAAAACTGGCAAATTCTTTTTTGGATTTCTGGAAAAGGAATCTCAAAACTAAATCTTAAAAGGAAAATTAAATACAATTTGCTTCAATCCTTTTTTAATTAGAATCATTCTAAATTTTCACACTGAATGGTCATTTCAGAGTGGGCATTTATATTTGTTTTTTAATTATATTAATAGCAACGTTCAACCTGCCAGCATGATATTTTTTCATATTGCATATATTCATTAAACAAGAAATTTATAATTGACGGATAATTCTAAAAGCCAACCATTATTTAAAAGAAACATAAAAAAAACATTCAATGAATCCTATTACAAAAAAAATTTCTATTCTACTGATAAATTGTATATTTCTAACCTGTCTTGCAAAGTCCCAGGCATATAATCTTCCGTCTTTGCAATACATTCCTCAAACACCTGAAGCAGAGGCGTATTCAAGATATGGCGAGATTCCTGTTGGTTATAGTACGGGAGTTCCGGAAATTGAAATTCCAATATATTCTCTTCATTTTGGAGAAATAGATGTTCCAATTAATATTTCGTACCATGCTTCCGGTATAAAAGTAAATGATGTGGCAACTGAGGTAGGTTTAGGTTGGGTATTGAATTATGGAAGTGTTTTAAATGTAAATATCTTAGGCGTATCAGATGTTTGGGGTGAATATAGACCTGTAGAATATAGAACTTCGGATGACATTGCTGATATTATTAGTAACACCCCACATAACTCCACCGGTTATTTGGAAACTGAAAAAATATGGAAAGATGTTTCTGTATTATATCCAACAATTGATTACTATACCCCCAGTGGCGCTTATTATATTGATTTCTTTTCAGATCGATACAATTATAGTTTGGTAACGGGCGAAAGTGGGGTATTTCGTAGGGATTATGTAAATGATTCGATTAGATTATTACCTTATCAACCTGTAAAGGTGGATAAATTTGATTCATCGGGTATTGATATAATTTCCGCCAATGGATATACGCACTGTTTTAAATTTAATGCCGGAGGATATTTAGGCTTAATCTATTTGGACAAGATTATATCAAGCGATAAAGTGGATACGATCACTTATCAATATATTTGGGGACAAACTGATATTGATAGAATCGGGTATTCCATGAGTTGGCAAAGTTACGAACCATTTCATTCATCACAATCTTGTAGCAGGGGAATAAGATATAATCCTAAAAGTACTTGTGAAATAAAGTACATGGGACAAGCACCAGGTGAACAACTTACTCCACTTGTAACAAAAATATTGACTAGAAATACAGAGATTGATTTCCAATATTCTACAGGAAGAAACGACTTTGTAGGTACAGACTACAAACTCCATAAAGTTTATATAAAAAACAGACATGATCAAACCATTTATAAAGAAATTGAGTTTAAACATTCTTATTTTGGAACATCTGCATCGGATAACGAAAGACTCCGTTTGGACTCTGTCTATTTCAAAGGATCTTCAGACAATACGATTCAAAAATACTCATTTGCTTATAATGGAATGACATTGCCCAAGTATCCTCGAATTGAACAAGGTGAAAGGCAGTGCTATGAGGATTATTGGGGATATAATAATAATAGTGGTGGTACTCAAATTCCTCAATTTTTTACCAGTTTTAATATACCAGATTTTGAATGTTCTTATGGAAATAGGGAACCTGATACAAACTTTGTACAGGCTTGTATACTTACTCAAATAAATTACCCAACCGGAGGTAAAACAAAATTTGCATATGAGCCAAACAAAACATATCTAAATACAATTCTTGGTGGTGTTAGAATTAAAAAAATAACATCGTATTCAAGTGATGAGAATAAAGCTTTTACAAAAACATATTCTTACAGTGTAGCGCGTTATGGAAATATTATTTATCACAACAATTTTGTCAGATATAATTTGCTTCATCATGTGTACTTTCCCCGATATGAATATTTTGTTAGCAAAGATGAATTTGTATGCCTTGAAAAATCTGAAGAATATTATCAAACAATAGCGAGTTCCGAGTCTTTTGTTCCTTTAACTCATGTATGTGGCACTCCTATCATATATGACACGGTGACAGAGATTACCGGAGAAGGAACTGATATCTTAGGTAAAAATGTTTATATATATGATAATTCCAAATGGACAGAAACAATTAATGATATGTTAAATGAATGTCCTAATTCAGAAGAAATCGATCAAAATCTTATGCCAAGGTTTCATAATGATTATGGAAATTACAAGCCAAAACTTACAAATATAAAGACCTATAAATATACTGAAGGGACATTTAGTTTAGTTAAAGAAGTTACAAATCAATATACTGATTATAAAATCAAAGAATTTAATGCAGGTTTATTATTAGCAACTGATATTGTTTTTGAAACATTTGGTGAGGCTAATGCTTTAGGGGCATTCGCTGATTATAATATAACTCCCAGTCAGGTTTATGAAAATAATTTTCTTAATGATCTATTTTATTGCGATTCCAAAGGACATGAAAACAATACGATGCTAACCTCCACAACAGAAACAGACTATACGCGAGGGATATCCTTAGCAACTACTTACGATTATGACAACAACACCCGGCACATGCAACCGGTATACATTACCAAAACCACCAGCACCGGCATATCCGAAGACAGCATCCGGTATCCTGAGGATGTAGACCTTATTTCCGGACTGACTTCCCCTCAGATCACTGCCATAAATGATCTCATAACAGATCACCGGTTGAACTTGGCTATTGAAAAGAAGACCTTTGAGGACGGGACTCTTATAAATACCATGTTAACACCTTATAAGAATTTTGGAGGGGAAAGATACTATCCCGAAAAAATACTGGCTGCTAAAGGAGAAGATCCCCTGGAAACCCGCATCAACTATTTTAATTATGACAATTACGGCAATGTACTGAGCACTTCAAAAGAAGGTGATATACCAATCGGTTATTATTGGGATTATAATAAAACTTACCCGGTTATAAAAGCGATAAATGTTAGTGGTGGTCAATTATCTTTAATGATAGACGCTTATGATGAAATATTTCCGAATGGAGTCGAAAGTTTTGATCAGATTACTGAACCCTCTTTAAACACTACACAAAACACATGGTTAAAACAAATACATGAAAATCTTTGTTCTCATTTTTCAAATAGTATGATTTATGTTTATACTTACAAACCCCTCGTAGGTATGACCTCCGAAACCGATCCGAATGGCATAACCACATATTATGAATACGATAGTTTTGGACGATTGCAATATATCAAAGACCAGGATTTAATAATTGTCAAGGAATACAAATATCATTACAAAGAGTAAAATCCATCACGCAAAATAAATACAGAGAAAATGAAAATCTACTTAAATAAATATCGTAGTATAACAGCAGTATTCGTACTGATATTCTCAATATTTCAACTACATGCCCAGACAATTATCAAAGCCGGAGATGTAAATGGCAAATGGACAAAAAAAGGTTCGCCATACCAAATTAAAGGAGACATTAATATTCCATCGGGTGCCACCCTTACTATAGAATCTGGAGCTAAAATTGAATTTCAGGGATTGTTCAAATTAAACGTGCAAGGCAGCCTGATAGCATCAGGCAATAAGAAAGACAGTATTATCTTTACTATTGCTGATACAATAGGGATTAACTCCGGTGAAAAATATGGATGGAATGGAATTCGGTTTGATTGCCGGCCTATGCAATGGGATACCATTCGGTTTAAGATGCATAAAAATGAAAAAGTAAAGGCAATATTACAACAAAGAATCAATGAAGGAAAACTGGATACTACAACTCGAATTTCGCTCTCTCTGAAAGTTGACGATATTGTTGATGATACGATTCTTTGCGACAGCTTGTTTAAAAATAAACAGCAATCGCAACTTGATTACTGCCTATTTGAATATGCCACAGCAATCAGTGGCAATAAGACCGATGTTTTTGGAGGAGCTATCTACATCTACAGATATTCCAACCTGATAATAAGCAACTGCAGCTTCATTAACAGCAGGGCTTATGCAGGAGGCGCCATTTATTGCAAGGAAGCTGCACCGATTATTCAGAATAATTTCTTTATTGGGTGCAATGCTGCAAGCAGCGGAGGTGCAATGGCTTTTATTAATTCCGGGCCCTTTATTTTTAACAACAGATTTTCGGAAAACACCTCAGGTTACAACGGCGGAGCTGTATTTTTCTACGAATCTAATCCTTTTATGCTTAATAATTTTATTATTAATAATATAGCTTACAATTGCGGAGGTGGCATTTATGTTGAGAAAAAATACAAAGATTTTATTCTTTCTGGTAATTATCAACCCGTAAAGGATATCAAATTCAAGCGGGATACTTCTGTTGAAAACGCTGCAATTAATACTTCACTGCTTGGAAATCCGGTCAGTTTCAATGGAAAATTTGTAAATAATATTGTATGTGTCAACACTTCAAAGACTGGTGGTGGTATCGGATTATTTGCCTCTGCACCCGAAATTATAAATAATACCATTTGTAATAATACATCAAAGAAAACAGGTAGTGGAATATGTTGCTACTTCTCAGCACCATATATTATCAATTCTATTATTTACGGGAATAATTCGGGGAAAAGCAGCGATCAGGTATTCCTATTTAATGAAAGCGCTCCTCTATTTAATTATTGCGATATTGAAGCCGGAAGAGACGGTATTTTAAATGATACATCCAAAAATTCCTCTTTCGAATATTCAAATAATATTGAAGAAAATCCCCTTTTCAACAATATAGCTCAATCCGATTACTCACTGAGATCGTCTTCCGCATGTATTGATGCAGGTTTACCTGATATTACAGATTTGAAAATAGCAATGATTGACAATGCAGGTAAAAATCGCATCAATAATCATTTCATAGATATGGGCGCACTTGAATATACCGGGATTGATTCAAAAACAAAAAGCACCGAGGAAAACCAGCCTGGGGACTTAGGTGAGAAGCAATTAATAGCCATGGTTTACCCCAATCCAAATGAGGGATTATTTACCATTACCCTGCATAATAACACCTATAATAACCTTCAGATTAGTGTTATCGCGCATAATGGTCAGGTAATTTACCTGAAAGATTTTTATACCGATGGATGGTTTGAAGAACAAATCAATATTAATGATAAATCTCCGGGGATTTATATCCTGCAAATCAAATCGCAAAACCACATTATATACAGAGGTGAAATAGTGAAGGAAAATTAAAAGAAAATATACAACATCATGAAATTAATACTTATAAAATACAGATTATTGATCGTACTAGTCTTCGGCCTAAGCTATTGTGTAACTGTGAATTCACAAGTACTGATTGCAAAAAAGGATACGGCTTCAGCGAAAAGGTTGGAATTAATCTATGAAATAAAATATGAATTTACAGGCAATATAAATGCATCAGGTGACACTGTTTATACTTTTTATTATGTTTTTGAACAGGCAGATTTAAGTGACATCTCAGATATAGAGATAAACAAAACTATTGTTGCCCCATCATCAGTGACTAAAAAAAAGGAAATCCTTTCCGCAGCCGAGCTGGTGGATACAAATAATATAAAGAAATCGTCCGGAGAATTGGTTTTAAAAGAAAATAAAGTGTACCTGATAACTGCCAAGCCAAAAGAAACACCTTTTTATTTATCGGCAAAAAATAAAGATAATCAATCTGTAAAATTATTGTACAGAAATGAAAAGGGGGAACTTATTGACCGGGAAAAAAATATCCAGGATTATCTGAATTTCCTGGAGCGTGAGAATGCTACAAAAATTGTTGAAAAGTTCGATAAAAAAGTACTTGACAAAGACGGAAATGTAATTATCAAAGATAAATAATGACTCAAAATCTGATTATAAAAAATATTAAATAATTGATATAATGAGCAAACTTAAAACTTTTATTATATTGCTTATCACTGTTGCAGGTATTCGTATTACGAAAGCTCAGATAACTGTAAACTTATCTCCATCAAAAGATGCTTATTTATTAATGAGCCTCAGACCAGGATCTGAATACATGGGCAATACCAATTATGGCACACAAATTAAGTTTAATTCCGGAGAATGGACCTCTGGAGGCTATCGCGTAAAAGAAAGAAGTATAATTGATTTCAATTTTTCCATTATTCCCCAAGGTGCAGTTATCCAGGAAGCAAAATTATCACTTTATGCAATGCAACCCCAACCTAACGATGAATATAAACATGTAAGCTATATTATAAGGCAAAATTCTTCGTACAAATCCAATGCCAGTTACCTTGAAAGAGTAACAGGAAGTTGGACGGAAACAGGAGTGACTTATAATTCCCAACCAACTACAAGTACAGCAAACAGAGTTTTATTACCCCAGTCAACCACTTCGGATCAGAATTATTTAAATGTGGATATTACTGCACTAGTACAGGATATCGTGAACAATCCCTCATCCAGCTTCGGATTATTGCTCAAATTACAAACCGAACAATATTATACCCGAATGGCTTTTTGTTCAAAAGACCATAGTGATCCGTCCAGACATCCCCAACTGACCATAACATACACGATGCCAACACAACAATCTTCAGTTATTGTAGGGCAAGGAACGGAAGTATCTGGAAATTATACTGATACAGAAGTTACACCTTTTGGAACTTATTGGCATGATAATAAATCACAATATTTATTTACAAAATCAGAGCTTATCACTGCCGGTATGACTATGGGCATAATTGATGCCATTGAATTTGATGTAGTACATTTTGGTGGTAGAAATTTGGATAATATGCAGGTTCATTTGGGCCATACAACACAAACAAGCTTATCAAATTTTGTATCTGGATTGAGTTTGGTATATTATGGAAATTATAATATTACAACAGGTTGGAATAAAGTTAATTTTTATCAGCCTTTTATATGGGACGGGAATTCAAATCTTGTAGTTGAAGTATGTTTTGATAATAATTCATATACGCATAATTCAACCGTAAGATATTCCACTACTGCACAGGCAATGACATATGGAGAATATGAAGATGACTCCCATGGTTGTAATCCTGGGAATATGGAATATGGGGGGGCTAGTACCAAAAGACCAAATATCAGATTCAGTGTTGGTATGGTGTCGGCCTTTTCTGGTTTTGAGGGTGCTCATTCAAATAATTATATATACACTAAAAACAATCTTTATAAAACCTCAAATAATGATACAGTCTTTAGTGAAGGATTTCAATATTACGATGGTCTGGGAAGACCCATACAAAAAGTTGATTATATGGCAAGTCCGTCCGGCAAAGATATTATTCAACCTATTGAGTATGATTCTTACGGGCGTGAAGTAAAAAAAAATCTGCCTTATACAGATGAATCAACTGGCTTGTATAGAGATGACTGGAGCACAACACAAGCTGCATTTTATACAACCACTATGGGATATGGCGCTGCCGACGGTAGCAAAGCCTATGCAGAAACTGTTTTCGATAATTCACCATTAAACAGAGTAATGAAACAAGGTGCTCCGGGGGATGTATGGAAGGTAGACAATACAACTCAAGAGAGACAAAGCTCCGAGCATGTTATAAGTATACAATATTTGTCAAATGTTGATTCAGATTCAGCATATTACTGGACAATTTCAGGATCTTCCTATCCGAATATTACGTTTACACGTCAAACATATTCAACCTACCACTTATTTAAAACAATTACGGATGATGAAAATAACAATCCGGTAACGGAGTTCAAAGATAACCAAGGTAAGGTGGTACTGAAAACAGATGCACTACAGGGTAAAACCTATTACATCTATGATGATTTCGGATTACTCCGTTGTGTCATTCCGCCCCTTGCATCGTTAACTTTAAATAAAGCTACATCGTTTAATACTTCCAGTGGAACTTCGGTTTTTAATGAATTGTGTTATTATTATGAATATGATTATCGTAACCGGATGACAAAGAAAAAACTTCCGGGAACTATTGGTGCATACGAAATGACATATGATAACCTTGACAGGTTGATCGAGACGAAAGATCCTAATGGCCATAGGATATATACAAAATATGATATCTTTTCACGACCTATCGAGACAGGAAATGCAATTACCAGCCAATGGCTAACAAAGACACATTATGATTCTTATACCAAAAACGGAATTACCTATGATGGATTGTCGGTTTTGCCCTATGTGAATATATATGGATATACCAAAGAAACTTCTGTAAAGGATAAAGTTACTGTTACAGTTACCAGAGTTCTTGATCCTGCAACTGGTATGAAAGATTCCATAAGGAGTGTTAATTATTACGATAAATATGGCCGGATTATTGAGGTTGTTTCTGATAATCACCTTGGAGGAAGAGATATAATAAGTAATTATTATACCTATCTTGTTCATGATCAAATTGCCAGGACTCAGCATCAGCATTGGAAAACTGCATATTCAGAGGGAGCACCTGATCATACCTTAGAAGAAATATTTACCTATGACCATGCAGGCCGGCTAATAAGCACAAATCAGAATATTGATGGCAACAGCGTTCAACTTTCGGAAATGAACTATAGCGAAGATGGGACACTAAAAACAAAAAAGATAGGAGATGCTTTGCTAACGACTGATTACAAATACAATATCAGGGGGTGGCTGACCCAAATGAACAATCCCAATGTATATGGAAGTAGTGGAAAACTGTTTAACCTGGCGCTTAACTATGGAGAAAGTGATAATTATGATAGCTACAATGGAAATATTACCGACATGGAATGGTCTGATGCAGACGGGAATCAGAAATTTTACAGTTTTGAGTACGATAATTTAAACCGGTTGAAAAATGGTTATTTTGAACAATATTACAGGGGAAGTTATCTTTCAACTAAAAGTAACAAATACCAGGTTGGATTTATGTACGATGCCAATGGGAATATTCTCACTGCCAACCGCAAAGGTTTATTATACGAAGGCAGTGAGCTGATTGGAAATATTGATATCCTTACGTATAAATATTTTAACAGTGGGAAAAGTAACCGTCTCTGGGCTGTGGGTGATGCTGCTGCTGATGTTTTGGGAAGGGGAGATTTTTACGATAGGAGTAATGGAAATTCTTCACAGGAATATACCTATGATAACAATGGGAACATGACCCAGGATAACAATAAAGGAATTTATCCTGAATATAATTTATTAAATTTGCCTAAGTATATTCTTTGTAATTATAACGACGTGTATATTTCATATAGCGCTACCGGTGCCAAACTATGCCAGCACGATCCCTATGGAGGGTTTTCCAGACGTGACTATATCGGGCCATTTGTTTACAAAGATGGAGTATTGGATTATGTGATAACCAGCGAAGGCAGGGGAGTATTTACCAACGGGAACTTCGATTATTACGAATATCAGTTGAAAGACCACCTGGGTAATGTACGCGTTACCTTTAAGAAAAACGGAGCTTCGACGCTGGTATTACAAACCAATGATTACTACCCATTTGGTCTGTTAATGGGTGAACGTTATGAAGCTTCCGGAACAAATGAAAACAGGTACCTGTATAATGGAAAAGAGATACTATCTGAAGAAAATATTGATTGGCTGGATTACGGCGCCAGGATGTATGACCCGCAATTGGGGAGGTGGCATGTACCAGATGTGCTAGGTGAAATTAGGGTATATGAATCACCCTATAGTTATGTTGGCAATAATCCTATTTCTAGAATTGATCCAGATGGTCGCTATTGGGGTGATAAGACTAATAATAATGATGAAGATGATCAAATAGCTAAGCAACAAGCAGCATTACTAAAAGCACGAGTAAAAAGTTTATCAAAACAAGAAACAAGAATTAATAATAATATAAAAGCAGTAAAAGCCAACACTAAGCTTTCAACATCTAAACAAAACGCTCAACTAACAAAATTAAATAATAGATTAAGTAATGTTCAAGCTATGAAGACTGATGTACAAGCTGCTCAAAATGAGTTAACAGCAATGGGAAATGCAGATAATATTTCGTTTACTTTTAATACAGTTAATTCAGGGAATAAAATTACTCAGATTACGCATGGGACCACTCAACCAGGAGGTAAAGGTGATTTACAAATAACTATTAATAATTTTGGCACATTTGAAAGTAGGGCACATGAGTTAAAACATGGTTATCAAGTATTAACCGGAGCTTTAGTTCCTGTAGCAGGAAATAGTGAAGTATTTAGTGCGGTTGGATTTGCACATCCTCAATTAGCTGAAGTTGAAGCTTACAAAAGAGAATATGCAGTGGGTCAAACTACTATGCCACCTTCACTTATAGGAGGAAATATAAATAGTATGAGTGATATTAATCAAGGTTGGGTAGCAGGAATTTATGTACCAGGGATTCCGGATCCTATTGATCCTACTGGAAGATACAGACCATATTCATCACATCATTATAATTATAGATAATTTATGAAACCTTTACTTCTAATATTTATATTATTGTTCTCCATTTATCAAAATTCTTCCAGAATAGTATATTATAAATCAAAACCAGAATTATATAAGATTCAATTGAATCCAGATTCGACTTTTTTCTATCAAGTAAATGGAGGTTTTCACTTAAGATATGCAGAAGGAAGTTGGAAAAAAATTAATAAAAATATTTTACTTCTTAAGAGCAGGTATTTAAGTTTGAATAATATACCTATTGAAGTTATTGAGAATCAATTTAATAATCGAGATACTACAATAGTTGTATTAGAGTGTAATATTCCTGATAGCGATAATTTTTATTCTTATGGTCTAGTTTTAGATGATTCTATTATCTATTCAAAGGATAAAATATTTAAATTATTCAGCAAATCAGATTCTACCAAAATTAGATTTAGAGTTTATTTTGACTGTAATAATTGTTTGAAAACACCTTTAAGAGACAGCATTGAAACACAGGGCTATTGCATAAACGGAAAAGCGAATTACTACAAAGCTATTTTAGAAGTTGATTCCAAATATTTTTACTTTGAGGTTATTAATAATGACACTCTAAGTATCAAAGGGAATAAGTTAATTTGGGCAAAGAAAAATCTAACATTGTATAAATATACTCCTTAACTGGTCCAAAATTGAAAAAAACTAGCGCCAGTGCGTGCCTGCCGGCAAGGCAGGTCCACTGGCGCTTTTTTGTTTTAATAAAAAGAAGTTAAAAATTTACCTGGATCTTAATCCAAGGGTCTTTTAAAGGGTTCCAGTACTCGGTACAATAATCCCTTAAATCGGACATTAAGGCTCCCCTTGCTTCATCAAAGTTATCTTTCATATTTATTAGCTGCTTATCTCCCACTAGTCCTAGCTTGTAAAAAAACAAAAACTGGTTCAAGGTTAAGCGATAGCGATCCTTGGAACTTTTTATTTTTAAGAAGCATAAGCCTGCCTGGTTTTAAAATCGCGGATATAAGCGTTAATAACATTAATAATGCTATGCTGTTCATTTTCCGGCATGGCTTCAATCTCCCTGAATTTTTGTAACAGGTCGGTATTTTTAAGCGTTGCCCTGGCCTTCTCGTCAGAATCGCCATTAATCAGGTAATCCACCGAAGTATTAAGAATATCGGCGAGCTTGTTAAGGATATTTGCAGGGGGCTGTACCCCTTTAAGCTCATACCTTCCGTATTGCGAATAAGAAACCCCTATTTTACCGGCTAAAAGAGTTTGCGATAAACCCGACTGTTTTCTTAATGCTTTTAAGCGTTCCCCTAAATTGTTCATGATTTTGATTCGTTTAAGAATTAATCAACAGCACAAATATACCAAAAACACTGCATTTTATAGGATAAAATACCTCATATTGTTAACAACTTGTTCACGGTAAATTTTTATAATAAGTCAAAATTGAATTATTTTACTTCATATATGAATTAACCAAAGTTATTAACAGCATGGAACTCCCCGACATAAAACAACGCTTAAGCATTCAAACGGTATTAAAGTATTACGGCCTGCAGGCAGACCGGCACAACATGGTAAAATGCCCTTTTCATGCCGATGACACGCCCAGCATGAAGATTTACCCGCAAACCAACACCTTCAATTGCTTTGGTTGTGGTAAGAATGGCGATACAATCGAATTTTGCACACTTAAAGAAGGCAGCAAACACAAGGGTATATTAAAAGCAGCCGAATTATGCGGCCTGTCTGCCGTAGCTTCAGCGAAGGCAGAAGAGAGACAATCAATAAAGCCAATAAACAACAAGCCAAAGCACCTGTCTGAAACAAAAGTGAAGGCGGAAAACCATACTAAGATATTAACCCGGATTTTTGAAAGTTTTAAGAATGGTTTACAAAGCCCTATCAGCAAGAGGCCGAAAGAATATTTACAACAAAGGAACTTAGATTATACACAACTTGAAATCGGGTACAACTCCGGGCAGTTCCACCACAACGGCAAATTAAGCGAAGCAGACCAGGAAGCATGTATCAAAGCAGGTTTATTAATCCCATACAATGGCAGCGTACCCAACGCCACCGGAACCAACCGCTTGAACGGCGGTCAGGCTTACACGGCTTTTGCAAAAGACTGTATCATCTTCCCATTAAAGAACCAGCAAAACCAAATCGTTAGTATTTACGGCAGAAGAACCACAGACGAAACCGAAAATAAACATTATTACTTAAAAGACAGGAACGGACTTTATCCAGGCTATCCGGAACCGGAAACCACAAAACTGATTTTAACCGAGGCAATCATAGACGCAGCAACACTTTTACAGGTAACTGAAATCACAGAAGAATACAGCGTTTTAGCCTGCTTTGGGACAAACGGCCTTACAGAAGAACACAAACAGGCAATTAAAGAATGGTCAATTAAAAGCCTGCCCGCCGAAGCTGAAAGCGAAAGGCGGGAAATAATTTTCTTTTTTGATGGCGACAAAGCAGGAACAGAAGCAATAAAAAAATACCAGGAAGAACTTAGCGAACTGCTACCAGGAATAAAACTAACCGCTGTGGAAACTCCACAGGACGAAGATATAAACAGCCTGTTACAAGGCCATGAACCCGAAATCATTACCCATCTTTTGGAAAACCGTAAAGACCTTTTTCTTTTAACTGAACCGAGCGAAGCGAGCTCACGACCAGAGGGAGTAACTAATAAAAATCTCGGAGCTGGGGAGTTATCCGGGAGAGTGCCAGAGCCAAAGCCCTCCTTATTGGAGGACAAGTCCGCAGGTGCACCTGCGGGCAGGCTCAACACTAAAAACCCGGAGTATATTACTTACACCACCGATGAACTGCAAATCATTATACTTGGCGGCATCAACTTACAGCAATTAGACAGGCTGCGCATTACCCTAAAAATAAGCCGAACAGACACAGGCGACCCATTGCACTCCATCCGTCACACGCTCGATTTATACCACAGCGATTATTTAGAGAAGTTCATATGTAAAGCCAGTGAGCAACTCGAAACCGGCACCAACACCATCAGGCGTGCAATAGCAGAACTGACCGAGCAAATAGAACAATACCGGTTAAGCAAAATCGAGAGCTTAAAGGAGCAGAAGCCTAAACAAAGACAGCTAACAGAACAAAGGCAGCGCAAAGCAATAAACTATTTAAAATCCCCCAACTTGATGGAGCGAACAAACCGGGACATCGGCAGAACCGGGATGATAGGAGAAGAAAACAACCGTTTGTTAATGTACCTGGTATTTACATCGAGGTTAAGGGAACAACCCTTGCACATTATCAGCCTGGGCAGTTCCGGAACAGGTAAAACTTACCTTCAGGAAAAAATATCAGAGCTTATCCCGGAACAGGACAAGCTGGAAATAACCATCCTATCAGAAAACGCCTTTTACTACTTCGATCGCAAGGAATTAAAACACAAGCTGGTATTAATCGAGGACATGGACGGTGCACAGGATGTTTTATATCCATTGCGGGAATTACAAAGCAAAAAACGGATAAGCAAGACCATACCCATAAAAGACAGCAAAGGCAATTTAAGGACAATCACATTACAGGTAGAAGGGCCGATTTGTTTAGCCGGGACCACCACACGGGAAAGGCTTTTCGAGGACAACTCTAACCGCAGTTTATTGATATACCTTGATAACAGCCACGAGCATAAAGAACAGATTATGGAATATCAAAGGAAATTATCAGCCGGGAAGGTAAACACCAGGGAAGAAAACGAGCTGAAAGAGTTCTTTAAAGACATGCAAAGCGTTTTAAAGCCAGTAAAGGTCAGAAACCCCTTCGCTGAACTATTAAAGCTCCCTGAATACGTTTTTAAGCCCCTCAGGACAAACGCCCATTACCTTGCCACCATCGAGACAATTACTTTTTACCACCAATACCAACGAGAATTAGAAACCGATGAAACAACCGGGGAACTTTATATCGAAACCACTTTAGAGGATATCGAGTGGGCTAACAAACTTCTCCGTGATGTTTTACTGGCCAAGGCCGATGAACTGAACAAGGCTTTACGGAACTTTTACGAGACCCTTAAATACCATGTGAAGGCAAGCGGCAAAGGAGTTTTTTACAGCAAGCAAATACGGGAAAAGCTGAGAATGAACCCGATGACAGTAAACCGGTATATCCGGGAACTGGAAAGCCGAAATTTTATTAAACGTACCGGGGGCAACAGGAAAGCAGGTTTTGAATACGAGATAGCCAACTGGGAAGAATACACGCAGCTACAATCCAATATCAACGCCCTGGATGAAGTGTTAAACAACCTGAAAAGGAAGTACACCTGCGCTAAAGCTACGGTTGAACACAGTATAACATAAGTATAACAAAGCCCAATGTTATACTTAAACCTTCTGAAACACCTGTTAATTAAGGAAAGTTAAGTATAACTGTTATACTTCAAAAATCACAATATAGGCCATAAAAAAACCGTCATAATGGAAATAAACGTCATACTCTCCGAATCCTTTGAAAGATGGCTGAAAACCTTAGAATATGCAGAAAGCACGGTTTACGCCTCGGTACGCTACGTGAATGACTTTTTCTTTTACCTGAAATCTTCTGAAATAACCCACCTCGAAGCCATCCAACCGGAAACCCTGACCAACTATCACAAATACTTGCAGAACCGTAAGAACAAGCGTTTTAGCTGTGGCCTGTCTGACAATTACATAACCAGCAACATCAATGCAATAAAGCGTTTTAGCAGGTATTTACAGGAAACAGGAAAACCATTTTTTGAAATCCCCATCAAGACCAGGCAGGATAAGGAAACCAATAAAACCATACTTACACAAAACGAAATCAAGGCACTTTACAAAGCCTGTGGAAATGATGTGCTGGGAATCCGTGACCGTGCCATTTTAAGCATTTATTACGGCTGTGGCCTGAGAAGAAGCGAAGGGATAAACCTGGACATATCTGATATTTTACTGAAAGAAAAACGGGTCTATGTGAGAAAAGGCAAGAACTATAAAGAACGCTATGTACCCATGACAGAAGCCGTAAAGGACGATTTAGAGAATTACATTTATGTAGCCAGGGAAAAGATACGCAGCTTTAAAAACACCAAGCCAGAGGCTTTATTTTTGAGTATGCGGGTAAAACGTCTTTGCGGAAATGCTTTGATAAGTAGAATCCATAAACTGACTGAAAGTGCCGGGATACAAAAGGAAATTGGTTTACACACTTTAAGACACTCCATTGCTACACATTTACTCCAAAGCGGAATGACTTTAGAGGAAGTAAAACAGTTCCTGGGGCATAGTTCATTAGAATCAACCCAAATTTATACGCATCTGGCTAATGAGTAAAAGACCGGAATACAGCTTCATCAAAGCAATAGAAAGCAAACTGAAAGGCTTTAAAACCTACCTGCAGGAACTTGGCAACGACACAAACACCGTCCGGCAAAAGGCGAATTATGCCGGCTATTTTTTAAGCTGGCTGGAAGATGAACACCTGCAACCGGAAGAAACCAGGTACAATGATTTACTAAACTTTATTGATTACTGTAAATTAGAAGGGAACAGCAAGAAACACATTAACAGCAAGCTAAGGAGCATCCGCAATTATTACGAATATCTGAAAAAGCACAATCCGGGAATCATCAACCCTGCTGTAAACCTTAATTTAAAAGGGATACATAAAAAAACAATAAGTGGAATTATTGGTTTTGCTGAACTTGAAAAGCTTTATCAATCCTTTCCGCCTGATGGCGGACAAGTTCCACCGACCAACCGGGACAAACGAAATAAAATCATTTTAGGATTATTGATTTACCAGGGCGTAACCACCGAGGAACTAAAACAGCTTGAACCCAATCACCTGAAATTAAAGGAAGGTAAAATTTATATCCCTGGGAACCGGAGAAGGAACAGCCGTAAATTAGAATTAAAACCCTTTCAAATCCTGGAACTACATGAGTACTTAACTGAAACCAGGATGACCATATTAAATGAAATTAAAGCGTTAAGACCAGCCAGGAAGCCGGATAAAATCAACAAAACACGAATCGAGAACCAGTTATTTATCAGTATTAACGGTAGTGAAAACATTAAAAACAGCCTGGTACACTTGTTTAAAGCCATACAAAAAATAAATCCTGAAATCAAAAACCCAAAACAGATAAGGGCAAGCGTGATAACTTACTGGCTTAAGAACCACAATTTACGGCAAGTCCAGTATATGGCCGGACACAAATATGTAAGTTCAACCGAAAAATACCAGTTAAACAACCTGGATAGCTTACAGAACAAACTTGATAAATACCATCCTTTGAATAACCTGTAAACCCCACCCACAAAGACAGGAAAAGCGGTATTCGTCATCGTCAGTCAGCAAGCTTTGCGCCAGCCCGTTCAGTACTTTTTTATTTTAATTGATTTATTTTTTAAGGCATAAAAAAACACTTCACGCCCTGTGGGTTGATCCTGGCGTCGCAAGGCTGTCATAAATCTTGCAACTCCCTCCTCTTCCTCATTGGCAGCTCCTTTGTCTGCGTCTATCGTGGCTCATGCTTCGCCACCATAGCCACATCCAACCGCTGCCGGTGTTTGGCTCGCCTGCTGGTCGCTGCGGGCTGATGGCTTGTCATGCTTTTTGCAGTGCTTTACGTTCATAAGAATCTGGTCAGATCCGGAAGACATCAACCGGTTTTTAATACGCTTCAATTAAAAGCAAAAACCCCGCCAAGCCACAGCGTAAAACGGTCTCGTACCTTCGCTTATTCGTTCCTCATAAGCTCCCTGCCCAAGCCCCTTGCTCCACTCGCGACGGCTCGCGCCTATCCAGGTACAGTCCGCAAATCACTCTCCCGATAAAGTGCTTCTTGGCCTTTGAAAAAGGCTTAGATGCACTAAATCGGGATCGCTTTTTGCAGCCTGTCCCTTCCATTTTTGCTCAAGGCTGTTTTTCCTGCTTTACCCCCGAAATGAAATGAAAGAAGACATTCAATTAAAAAAGAAAAATATGGATAAGCAAGATGTAATCACGCAGAGCATGATTTTTAAAAATCATATATCTCGTAATAACTTAATATCAATAGTTTAGAAAGAAAGAGTAATTACCGATGAATAATACCAGGAATTACGACCTTCTTAACTCATTGATTATCTGTTTGCATTGGAATTAAATCGATAATTTTAAGCAATTACACATTTACAGCTTCCCGTTTTTAAATGCTGTTGAAACGAGAATAACCCAACAGCATTTACGTGAGAAAAGAAGCTGTCTGCACGGGTTATTACCCGTTCCAACAGCACATGGCCATCCCGATTGATAAAGGATCGGGATGGCTTCCCACGAAGAAACTTCCCGGTAAAAGACCAGCTCCCAAGTTATTGCGTCGATAAACTTCCTTTTTTCTTTTAATTGAACTTTTATGGTAAAAACTTTTTGCCGGGAACCTTGACACATCCCGTCCCATCGCTTGTTCATTTGCTTAACAGGTGTTTAAGGTTAGCCCCGTTTTAATGCAAATCGCATATTAATTAGTATAAGTAATTTTGTACATAATAACATTAAATAATATGAGATGGAAGACAAAATTGATTTTAAAGTAGCAATCGGAACCTGGAATGCTGAAGCAACCATGGAGCAAATAATCATTAAATCTTATAATCCCGGAAAGACTGACTTACCGATGGCAGAAATCCAAAGAGTTATAGATGATGAAGGGAAAGAAACCAATGGTCAAATTATTGCTTCAACACATGATCCGTATGTAATGGGTAACGTAATGACAATATATCCTTTTGGTGTAATGATCTTAGGACAAAATCGAATATTATTGTTCCATAAAGAAACCGGAGAAGAAAGAACATATAAGAGGTCAATATAATACCCAATAAGAAAAACTGGAGAAAAAATAAAGCTGCAAATGACGATGGGAAGGAGAAACAACAGAAGGGATGGTGTGGAAGAGAGCAACAGGGAATGTCTGCAGGGATATTGGAATGTTGAGAACGAGGAATTAGTTTTCCAACTTTATCAACAGTGCGAAAAGCATTATTTTGATATGTTGTATCTTTGCATTAAACAAGAAACCAGGCTTGAAAAGGAGTATAAGCCTGGCTTAAGTATCGTGAAAATTTTATTTGCACTGTAAATTTACAACAACGGTACTTAAAAACAAAATGAAAATACTTCTGGGACGGAGAGCCTCTCTCTTCCACATGTTATAACGCCAAAAAAATTTTAAAATGGCTAAAACAGACGAAGGTAAAAAAATCGTTACTGTTCCTGGTTATACCAGAAAACAAGACGGTAAAACGATTAAAGTTAGACCACACAGGAGGTCTACACCTAATTAAAAAGTAAGGGATGTATAATGCATCCCTTTTTCTTTTATCTGAATCCTTAAAAAACAATCAATTAAAGGTTCAATTAAAAGAAAAAAAAGCTGTATTTTAGGGGCTTGTACCGAGAAAAATGGGTTGTCTAAAACTGACATATAGCCAAGAAAAAAACACCAATTTTTTGGGGGTATGGAAAAATCCAAACACTCAAAAACCCTGCGTAAGTTGGTATGATTACGGCGCCAGGATGTATGACGCAAGTTTAGGACGTTGGACAACACAAGACCCCCTAGCAGAAATGTATGAAAGTTGGAGTCCGTACAACTATACAATGAATAATCCTGTTCGTTACATTGATATTGATGGCATGTATTCTACTGAGGAATGGATGAAGGATAACGGAGTAACTCAGGATGATTTAATAACTGTTTATCAAGCACCATCTGACAACAGCGATAATGAAACTGAAGAGGAATCTCATTTCGATGATTTATGGGATAATTATCCTTCCACAAGCCCTAAACATAAAGACCCTAACGGAAATGATATATTTAGCGACCATTGCGCCATTAATTTAAGTGAAGCGCTAATAAAATCAGGTATGAAACTGGATGGATATAAGGGGACAAAATGTTGGGGTAAATGTCCCTTAGGTAGTGGTTCTCATGCTCTTAGAGCACAAGAATTAGCAACATATTTAAAAGATATTAAGAAATTACCTGTTAATGTTTTAACAGGTGCAAATTTTGAAGAGAATGTAGCTGACAAAACTGGAATAATATTTTTCAAAGATTATTGGCAAAGGTCTGGCGAAACTGGAGATACAAGAACTGGAGACCATATTGATTTGTGGAATAAAAATGAGTTAGCAAGCATAGGCTTAGTTTTAACATTTATAAGAAGAACTTTCCCTGAAATATCTGAAAATTTACTTGATATGTCTGATTTGCGAAAATCAAAACAAGTTTTATTTTTTGAAATAAAATAACAGAAAAACTTGACCCAGATGAGTAAATATTATAAAATACTATTGATTCCATCACTGTTTGCTGTCTTCATATTAATATCTTTTTGTTCTTCATCACAATCAGAGAATAAACAAGAAAAAATAATAACTGCACCAGATAGCTTATGGCTACAGTTTGCAAATAGAATGAAAACAAAGGACATAGAGTTTTTAGTTAATAATTCTTTAGACACAATACAATGTGCCGACTGTAATTTAGATGGAAATCCTGATAATGAATATTATGAATCTAAGCTTGTTTTTGAAAATCACATGGATAAGTTAATGCATATAAATTCTTTTCAAAATAAAGACTATTATATATATCAGGATGATAGTTTGATGCACGTTGTTTACAGTATAAAAAATTATAATGCCTTAGAAGGAGGTTATAATCTTATGTTCAATTTTGTTAAGAAAGATGGAAAATATTTATTTCAAGGAATGATTGTGACTCCTTAGGTGTAATTAAGGAATGATATAAAAGCAAAACGCCCGGACTTGTCGGGCGTTTTGCTTTATAATGCAGCTACATTTTTCTGAAAGAAATCTTTAAACTTCTTTTTGGTGAGCATGGTCTCAATCATTTTAAAGATAACATGCTTGTCGTCGTCATCCAGTTGCTGGATTAATCGCACCTGTTCCATTGTGGTTTTATCTTCAACAGTAACTTCTTTGGGCAGTTCCTTGCCTGGGTTTAAAATATCATCAACCGAAACGCCAAACATACCGGCCAGTTTATTGAGCAAATCGAGAGAAGGTTCTCTCTTGCTATTTTCGATTTTATTATAGTTGGATTGGTCAATGCCAAGTTCTATGGCTATCTGTTTTTGTTGCAATCCCTTTTCTTTCCTGAGCTTCTTTATGTTATCACCTACATTCATAAGGCTTTGTTTTGTGTCAAAATTAGGCAAAATGACCATTATTAACAAATAGTTGTTAAATATGGAAATTATAAATTGGTCGTTTAGGAAATTTAATCATACATTTGCAATGGTCAAATGAGCCAAAAAAATTATTGCATATGGAAATACAAGATATTAAGGCAAGGCTAAACATACAGACAGTTCTAAAATATTATGGTTTACAGCCGGATAGAAACGGAATGTTAAAATGTCCCTTCCATGCCGATGATACGGCCAGCATGAAGATTTACGATAAAACAAACACCTTCAATTGCTTTGGCTGCGGAAAGAACGGCGACCAGATAGAATTTTGCACACTCAAAGAAGGCAACAAGCACAAAGGATTATTAAAGGCAACAGAATTAAGTGGGGATGTAAAACCGATAAACAATAAGCCCAAGCAACAAAAGAGCCAGCTAAAAGTAAGCCACACCGAAATATTAACCAAAGTATTTAGTTACTTCCAAAACGGGTTAAATACCGGAATGGCAAAGAAGCCAAAGGAGTATTTACAAAGCCGGAACCTGAACCACGAGCTTTTAGAAATCGGTTACAACTCCGGCCAGTTCCACCACCGGGGGCAATTAAATGAACCAGACAAACAAGCCTGTATCAATGCAGGTTTACTAATCCCTTACAATGGCAGCGTACCAAACGCAAACGGCACAACCTACACCGCTTTTGCAAAAGACTGTATTATCTTCCCTTTAAAAGACAAATCCGGCAATATCATAAGCCTTTACGGTCGGAGCATTACAAACAATGAGAAGTCGAAACACTACTATTTAAAGGATAGACAAGGACTTTATCCAAGCTATCCCAACCCAAACACAACCAGACTGATTTTAACCGAAGCCATTATAGACGGTGCAACCCTTTTACAAATACCGGAGATTACAGCAGAATACGAAATATTAAGCTGTTACGGAACAAACGGGCTTACAGAAGAACACAAAGCAGCAATAAAGGAACTGCAATATTTAGAGGAAATAATCTTCTTCTTCGATGGAGACAAGGCAGGAACAGAAGCAATAAAGAAGTACCGGGAAGAACTAAGCGAATTATTACCAGGAGTAAAATTAACAGCCATTGAAACGCCCGAAGGCGAAGACGTAAACAGTTTATCATTGGCATATGATACTGAAATATTTACCCATCTATTGGAAAACCGCAAAGACCTTTTTCTTTTAACTGAAAAAAATCCCGGAACTGGGGAGTTGACGGGAAGTGTGCCAGAGCCTAAGCCTGTCGGTGCACAGACAGGCCGGCTCAACACTAAAAACCCTGAGTTTATTACTTACACAACCGACGAGCTTCAAATCATCATCCTTGGCGGAATCAACTTACAGCAGCTTGACAGGCTACGCATTACCGTAAAAATAAGCCGTACCGATACAGGCGACCCATTGCACAGCATCCGCCACACTTTAGACCTTTACCACAGCGATTATTTAGAAAAGTTCATCAATAAAGCATGTGAGCAATTAGAGACCGGAACCAATGTATTAAAGCGGGTTATTGCAGAACTGACCGAACAAATAGAGCAATACAGGTTAAGCAAAATCGAAAGTTTAAAGGAACTAAAACCCAAACAAAGACAGTTAACCGAACAGAGGCAGCGCAAAGCAATAAACTATTTAAAATCCCCCAAGCTGATGGAACGGACAAACAGCGACATCGGCAGAACCGGAATGATAGGCGAGGAAAACAACCGACTTTTAATGTACATGGTATTTACTTCGAGACTTCGGGAACAACCTTTACACATTATCAGCCTGGGCAGTTCCGGAACAGGAAAAACATACCTGCAGGAAAAAGTGTCGGAACTCATACCCGAACAAGAGAAACTTGAAATTACCATTTTAAGCGAAAACGCATTTTATTACTTCGACCGCAAAGAACTAAAACACAAGTTGGTACTTATTGAAGATATGGACGGGGCGCAGGATGTTTTATATCCATTGAGAGAGTTACAGAGCAAGAAACGGATAAGCAAGACCATACCCATAAAGGACAGCAAAGGCAATTTAAGGACCATTACTTTACAGGTAGAAGGACCGATTTGTTTAGCCGGAACAACTACACGGGAAAGGCTTTTTGAAGACAACTCAAACCGGAGCTTGCTCATTTACCTTGATAACAGTCACGAGCATAAAGAACAAATTATGGAGTATCAAAGGAGATTGTCAGCCGGAAAAGTAAACAACAGGGAAGAAAACGAGCTGAAAGAGTTCTTTAAGGACATGCAAACGGTATTAAAACCAATACATGTAAGAAACCCTTATGCCGAATTATTAAAGCTTCCTGAGTACGTTTTTAAGCCATTACGGACAAACTCCCATTACCTGGCCACCATCGAGACAATAACCTTTTACCACCAATACCAAAGGGAATTAAAGACCGATGAAACAACCGGGGAGATTTATATCGAAACCACTTTAGAGGATATTGAATGGACTAATAAACTACTCCGGGATGTTTTACTGGCCAAGGCCGATGAACTAAACCAGGCTTTAAGGAATTTTTATGAAACCCTTAAATACCATGTAAAGGCAAGCGGAAAAGGAGTTTTTTACAGCAAAGAAATAAGGGAAAAGCTGAGAATGAACCCCATGACAGTAAACCGGTATACCAGGGAACTTGAAAACCGCAATTTTATTAAGCGTACCGGGGGCAACAAGAAAGCAGGTTTTGAATACGAGATAGCCAACTGGGAAGAATACACACAACTTCAATCAAATATCAACGCTTTGGACGAAGTCTTAAACCAACTGAAAAAGAAGTATAACATAAGTATAACAAAGCCCGATGTTATACTTAAACCTTCTGAAACGCCTGTTAATTAAGGAAAGTTAAGTGTAACTGTTATACTTCGGAAAACACAGTATATGCCAATAAAAAACCCGTCGTAATGGAAATAAACGTTGTACTCTCCGAATCCTTTGAAAAATGGTTGAAAACATTAGACTATGCACCGAGTACGGTTTACACATCGGTTCGCTATGTAAATGACTTTTTCTTTTATCTGAAATCTTCTGAAATATCAAGCCTTGAAGCAGTGCAACCCGAAGCAATAAGCGGATATTACAAGCATTTACAGACCAGAACAAACAAACGGCAAAACGGCAGCTTATCAAACAATTATATAACCAGCAACATCAATGCAATAAAGCGTTTTAGCAGGTATTTACAGGAAACAGAAAAGCCATTTTTTGAGGTAGGAATAAAAACCAAACAGGACAAAGAAACCACCAAAACTATTTTAACCCTGAAAGAAATTAAAGCACTTTACAAAACTTGCAATAATGATATTTTAGGCTTCCGGGACAGGGCAATATTAAGTGTTTATTACGGTTGTGGCCTGAGACGTAGCGAAGGCGCAAACCTTGATTTAAAAGACGTCCTGTTAAAAGAAAAACTACTTTTTGTAAGGTCTGGCAAGGGATATAAAGAAAGATATGTACCAATGACCGAAGCAGTAAAGGACGATTTAGAAAACTACATTTATCAATCAAGGGAACGGATACAGAGTTTTAAAGACAAAAAAAACGAAGCCTTACTTTTAAGTATGCAGGTAAAAAGAATGTGCGGAAATGCCCTGTTAGAAAGGGTTCACAAACTTGCAGTTAATGCCAACATACAAAAGGAAATCGGGTTACATACTTTACGGCACTCGATAGCCACGCACCTACTACAAAGCGGAATGACATTAGAAGAAGTTAGCCAGTTTTTAGGACATAGCAGTTTAGAAAGTACGCAAATTTATACCCATCTGGCCAATGAATAAGAAACCTGAATATAGCTTTAACAGTGAAATACAAAGCAAACTAAAGGACTTTAAAACCTACCTGCAGGAGCTTGGCAATAATAAAAACACAATCCGCCAGAAATCGAACTACACAGGATATTTTATAAACTGGCTTGAATCTGAAAGGCTACAGCCGGAAGAAACCAGGTACAACGATTTATTAAACTTCATTGATTACTGCAAATTAGAAAGCAACAGCAAGAAACACATTAACAGCAAACTAAGGAGCATCCGCAATTATTACGAATACCTGAAAAAGGGCAATCCCAAAATCATTAATCCGGCTGCCAACCTTAATTTAAAAGGAACACATAAGAAAGCAATAAGCGGAATTATTGCTTTTGAAGCACTTGAAAACCTTTATCAAACCTTTGATACTAAAGACAACAGAGGCAAACGAAACAAAATTATTTTAGGCTTATTGATTTACCAGGGAGTAACCACCGAAGAACTGAAACAGCTTGAACCCAACCACCTGAAACTAAAGGAAGGTAAAATATATATCCCCGGCAATCGCCGAAGGAACAGCCGTAAATTAGAGTTAAAACCCTTTCAAATACTGGAACTACACGAATACTTAACCGAAACCAGGACGAAGATATTAAACGAAATTACAGAACCAAGACCAACCAGAAAGCCGGACAGAATCAATAAAATACAAATCGAAAACCAGTTATTTATCAGTATCAACGGAAGTGAGAACATTAAAAACAGCTTGTTACACCTGTTTAAAGCAGTACAGAAAACAAACCCTGAAATACAGAACCCAAAACAAATACGGGCAAGCGTGATAACAAACTGGCTGAAAACCTACAATCTAAGACAAGTACAATACTTTGCAGGTCATAAATATGTAAGCAGTACAGAACGATACCAATTAAACAACCTGGACAACCTGCAAAGCAAACTGGAAAAGCTGCATCCATTAAACTGGAAATAAAAGAAATCCCACCAGAAACCCACAGGGCAAAAAACCCAGCCGTTTTAATAAATGATAGTTGACCAGCTTTTAAAGGTATTTATTAAAACTCCCCCTGTCTTTTTTGCCCTTCCGCTCGCCGTCCCTTCTGTTGTTTTTCCTGTCATGCTTTTTGTCCAGCGCACTTGCAGCACATTGCTTTTGTTTTTTCTTTTAATTGATTTTAAGCGGTAAAAAGCCAAAAGCAAAGAGCTGCGCCAACCCGACAAACAAAAAGACACGCCAGGAAAAAACAACCCAAAGCTATTTTACATAATGTGGTCTTATGTAAGCAGCCTATTTTAAGCGGTATAAATACAGTGTTTTCGGCTGTCACATAAGTCACATTATGTACAAGGGCTTCGCCAAATAGCCGCACGCCCGACGCACACCAAACCCCCGACCACCCACCCCAAAGACAAAGCGGTGTAAACCATTTATTTTGAACTATTGAAACGAGAATAACCCCGGAAACTCCCGTGTAAACTGAAACATCCTGCTTGGGGTTATTGCCCGTTCCAACAGTACATCATCATCAACATACGGTAAACATTGACTTTTTCTTTTAATTGAAAAAAAAGAAAGACGGACTTTAAAACTGGCACTGTCGCCCCCATCCCTGACATGGCCGGAAGCGGGCACGGAGCGCAGCCCGGAGGAACGAAGGGCGAGAACGTGCTTAACATAATTTGGTTATATGACTGCCGAAAACACAGTCATACCGCTAAAAGTAGGCTGTTATATAACTTCATGTTATGTTAAAGCTGTAGGACGTGGCAGGGATGGGGGAACCGGAGCACCAACCTAAACATCTTCTAAGCCAGAACCCTTTTTTACTTCAAAATCCGGGTTTAAATGCTTCATGTTTTTAATTAGTCGTTGCTTAGTCTCTTCTGTGTTGTCAACTTCTCGGTGTTTTATACCCAGAATCTTAATGATGTTTTTAAGTGTATTCTTCATATTATTAAATTTTATTATAAATACGTGCATGAATCAGAAAAAAAGATAGTCACATTAAAACATTAAAAGAAAAGTTCAATTAAAAGAAAAAAACTGTATTTTAGGGGCGTATAAGGTTCTTTGAATAAGCTGTTTTTGAGCAGGTAAGAAGCCCGGAAAACATCATTTTTTTAGCGTAAGGATGTACGATTACGGCGCTAGGATGTATGACCCGCAGTTGGGAAGGTTTCACTCAATTGATCCACTTGCTGAGAAATATCCTGAATGGTCTCCAAATGCGTATACATTTAATAATCCCATCTTATTTATTGACCCAAATGGAATGGAAGGGATTGTTGTGTCTGGAAGTCCTGGAGATGAAGAAAAAGGTGGACATAAAAATAAGGAACATTTTTTAACTAATGGTTTATATAAAGCAAAAGCTGCACAGAAGCATACTAAGAAAGAAGGAGAAGGAGTAACATGGATAATATATAATGATGCTACCGAAGGAGCTGGGTATGATTCAAAAACATTAGATAAATACACGGCAAAAGCAGAAAAAAAAGGGATTAATGTAAAGGTTGTTAGTAAGTCCGATGAAATCGTGGATTATGTAAACGAAAAAACTGGTGGTGATTCGAGAGCGAATGACCAAATAACGAGCTTTTACTACGTGGGACACTCCACTCCTGGAGATTTAGATGTTGGTTATGCTGGTTCTGGTGAAAATTTTGATCCAGGAGATTTTAATAGTGAAGCATTTTCAAGTGGTGCGCATATTAATCTTGTTGGTGGGTGTAGGACTGCAATACCGGGTATTTTTGAAAATAGCGTTATGACACAATTTCAAAATAAAGTAGATACGAAATCAGATATTTATGGCTCTGATGTTAGAGTCTATTATCCAGGAGGAGTTGTGACTGACGAGAATTTAGTAAAGAAAAACAATGGACATATAATCCATCGAAAAGGTAAATTAAAAGTTAATCCTTGAAAATGAAGAAGATTATTTTAATATTAGTTTTCATTATTGTTATTGGATTTATTATCAAATATATAATTAGCTTTCCTATAGTTATTGATTCTTCTTCAATAGATACAAAACAAGAAGATCATAGCATTGGAGATACTGTGGGATTGTTAAAATCTTTAGATCTTAGTGATGGCGAATGGAAAGCCTACATTATTTTTAATAAAGAAGATAATGACTCAAAAGATAGACTATTGCCTAAAAAGGTTTATAAAACCAATGATATTGAATTATTAAAACAAATGCAAAAAAATTGGGTTTTTGCTTATACTGGCGCAGATATGGCAACTGTTCAAAGTAAAATACTATTTTTTAAAAATAATAAATTAGTGTTTAAGAGTGGGATAGTTCTGGAAAAAGATATTGAAGGGTTACAAACTGCCCAATGTGGTTGGTTAGAATCTTCCGAAAAGAACTTACTTTATAGATATTGTAAAAGATTTAGAAGTATAAAAGCTCCTTTTGTTATATTAAAATGACAAAATCTAAAGCCCGGCAAATCCGGGTTTTTTTATAGAATACTTTGAATCTTCCTCTTTGCAATAAAGGCATCCAGTACGGCAAAAATGTGGTTCTTATCTTCGTCAGAGAATTTACTCAATTCCATGACACGTTTAAAAATAGTCTTATCCATCTGAACATCAGTTTTACCTACCAGGTAATCTAAAGAAACGTCAAGTATATCGGCCATCTTTGCGGCCACTTCAATGCTTGGCTTCATCTCGTCTCTCTCATAGCGGCCAATGGCAGGGCCTTTTGTGCCCAATTGTTTGGCCAAATCTTCTTGGGATAATCCGGCCTTTTTTCTTGCTTCTAATAATCGTTGTCCGAAACTCATACTATCTAATTAAAACAACAAAATCAATTATTAAGCAAAAGTACAAAACAAAAAAGTTGTAAGCAAACAGGATTTATTTTGCTTATTAGAAAGAATACGTTACCTTTGAAACGTATTTGTTCTATTAAACTTTTTTAAAAAATTTTTGCCGATGGAAATCCAAGACATAAAGCAGCGTTTAAGCATATACACAGTTCTAAAACATTACGGTTTACAGTCTGATAAAAACGGAATGGTTAAATGTCCCTTCCATGCCGATGACACGGCCAGCATGAAAATATACGACAAAACAAATACCTTCAACTGCTTTGGTTGTGGCAAGAACGGTGATGTAATCGAGTTTATCCAACTAAAAGAAAACTGCAGCAAGCATGAGGCTATTTTAAAGGCTACTGAACTGGCAGGGGAAATAAAACCTTCCGATAGCTATCGGAAAAACAACAACCCGAAACAACAAGAGAGTCAACCAAAGCAGAACAAGAACCACACTGAAACCTTAACCAAATTTTTTGCTTACTTCCAAAACAACCTGAACCACCCGGTAGCCATAAAGCCCAAAGAATACCTGAAAAGCCGAAGCATAAACTACGAATTATTAGAGGTTGGTTATAACTCCGGCCAGTTCCACCACCGGGGCAAGCTCGATGAAGCAGACACAAAAGCCTGTGTCGACGCAGGTTTATTAATCCCTTACAAGGGCAGCGTACCAAACGCAAACGGTACAACTTACACCGCCTTTGCAAAAGACTGTATCATCTTCCCAATAAAGGATAAAGCCGGAAACATTGTAAGCCTTTACGGCCGCAGTATCACGAACAACGATAAATCAAAGCATTATTATTTAAAAGACAGGCAGGGACTTTACCCAAACTACCCGGAACCGGAAACAACCAGGTTGATACTGACCGAGGCAATCATAGACGCAGCCACATTACAGCAAATAACAAGCATAACCAAACGCTTTTCAATCCTTGCACTGTACGGAACGAACGGTTTTACCGATGAACACCGGGAAGCTGTAAAAGCCCTGAAACACCTGAAAGAAATCATCCTGTTTTTTGATGGTGACGACCCGGGAAGAAAGGCAATAACAAAGCTCGAAAGCGAATTAAAAGAACTTGTCCCTGGAATATCCATAAGCTACATTGAAACCCCCGAAGACGAAGACATAAACAGCCTTTTGCAAGGCCATGAACCGGAAATATTTACCCACCTTTTAGAGAACCGGAAACTTTTTCTTTTAGTTGAAAATAATGAAGAAGAAGCAGAAGAAAAAAGCGAACCCCTGCCAGAACCGCCGAGAACCACCGGAAAACTGAATACCAAGAATCCGGAATTTATTACCTACACCACCGAAGAACTGCAAATCATTATCCTGGGAGGAATCAATTTACAACAATTAGACAGGCTACGCATTACCTTAAAAATCAGCAGAACCGACACAAACGACCCATTACACAGCATCCGGCACACACTCGATTTATACCACAGCGATTACTTAGAGAAGTTCATTAACAAGGCCTGTGAGCAACTGGAAACCGGAACAAACACAGTAAAGCGGGCAATCGCAGAAATGACCGAACAGATAGAGCAATACAGGTTAAGCAAAATCGAGAGCATGAAGGAGCAGAAGCCACAAGCCCGGCAACTGACAGAACAACGGTACAGGAAAGCAGTAAACTATCTGAGCGCACCCAAGCTGATGGAGCGGACAAACACCGACATCGGCAGAACCGGGATGATAGGCGAAGAAAACAACCGCTTGTTAATGTACCTGGTATTTACAAGCCGCTTACGGGAACAACCTTTGCACATAATCAGCCTGGGCGCATCGGGAACAGGCAAAACTTACCTGCAGGAGAAAATAAGCGAACTGATACCCGAACAGCACAAACTTGAAGTAACCATCCTGAGCGAGAACGCTTTTTACTACTTCGACCGCAAGGAATTAAAACACAAGCTTGTATTAATCGAGGACATGGACGGGGCAGAAAATGTATTGTACCCTTTGCGGGAACTGCAAAGCAAGAAACGAATATCCAAAACATTACCCATCAAAGACAGCAAAGGCAACTGGCGCACAATCAGCGTACAGGTCGAAGGCCCGATTTGCCTGGCCGGGACAACCACAAGGGAAAAGCTTTACGAGGACAATGCCAACCGCAGTTTATTGATTTATCTCGATGGCAGCAAAGAACATAAAGAAATGATTATGGACTATCAAAGAAAGTTATCTGCAGGAAAAGTAAAGACCAGGGAAGAAAATGAGTTGAAAGAGTTTTTTAAGGACATGCAAACCGTGTTAAGGCCAGTAAAAGTACGCAACCCTTTTGCCGAACTGTTAAAGCTCCCTGAACACGTTTTTAAGCCATTAAGGACGAATGCCCATTATTTAGCGGTAATCGAGACAATTACTTTTTATCATCAATACCAGCGTGAAATAAAGACCGACCAGGAAACAGGAGAAAGGTACATCGAAACTACATTAGAGGACATCGAGTGGGCAAACGTACTTTTAAAAGACGTGCTTTTGGCCAAAGCCGATGAACTGCCCAGGGCAACCCGTGAATTTTTTGAAAGGCTTAAAAACTGGCTGCAAACCAGCGGTAAAGAAAGCTTTTACGGTAAAGAAATCAGGGAAACCTTCCGCATGGCTTCGAGCAGTTGCAACCGCTATATCATAGAGTTATTGCGCAACAATTACATAAAAATAACCGGGGGCAACAAGTTCCGCCAGGGCTTTGAATACCAAATCATAAAACCCGATGAATACAGGGAATTACAGCAGCATGTAAAAACCGCACTGGATGAAGCTTTAGAAAATGTAAAAAAATCAGTATCCCGTATCCCAAACGTATCCCAAAACAAAAATGGGATACTTAAAGCAAACGAAACCAGTAACTTAAAGGCAGTATCCCAGTAGCCCGCCAAAACGGAAAAGCGGGGTAATAAAAACCATCGTAATGGAAATAAACGTTATACTCTCCGAATCCTTTGAAAAGTGGCTGAAAACCTTGGAATACGCCGATAGCACGGTTTACGCATCAGTACGCTATGTAAACGATTTTTTCTTTTATTTGAAATCTTCTGAAATTACCCACCTTGAAGCCATCCAACCGGAAACCCTTACCAACTATCACAAATACTTACAGAACCGCAAAAACAAGCGTTTTAGCTGTGGCCTGTCCGATAACTACATAACCAGCAACATCAATGCAATAAAGCGTTTTAGCAGGTACTTACAGGAAACAGGAAAGCCGTTTTTTGAAATCCCCATCAAGACCAAACAGGACAAAGAAACCAACAAAACCATACTTACACAAACTGAAATCAAAGCACTGTACAAAGCTTGCGACAATGATATTTTGGGAATCCGGGACAGGGCAATTTTAAGCATTTATTACGGCTGTGGCTTGCGTAGAAGTGAAGGGATAAACCTGGACATCAATGATATTTTACTGAAAGAAAAACGGGTCTATGTGAGAAAAGGCAAGAACTATAAAGAACGCTATGTACCCATGACAGAAGCCGTAAAGGACGATTTGGAGAATTACATCTATGTAGCTAGGGAAAAGATAAGGAGCTTTAAAAACACCAAACCGGAAGCACTTTTTTTAAGCATGCAGGTAAAACGTCTTTGCGGAAATGCTTTGATAAGAAGAATCCATAAACTGGCTGAAAGTGCCGGGATACAAAAAGAAATTGGTTTACATACTTTACGCCACTCAATTGCTACACACCTTTTACAATCGGGAATGACATTAGAGGAAGTAAAACAGTTCCTGGGACATAGTTCATTAGAATCAACCCAAATTTATACACACCTTGCGCATGAATGCTGAGCAAAGCGAAGTCCCGCCACGGGCGGGAAGTAAGAAACCCAAATACAGCTTTACCAAAGCGATAGAAAGCAAGCTGAAAGGCTTTAAAACCTACCTGCAGGAGCTTGGCCAGGACACGAACACTATACGCCAGAAATCGAACTATGCCGGGTATTTTTTAAACTGGATGGAAAACGAGAATTTACGGCCAAATGAAACCAGGTACAACGATTTACTGAACTTTATTGATTACTGCAAACTGGAAGGGAACAGCAAGAAACACATAAACAGCAAATTAAGGGGCATAAGGAACTTT
Source organism: uncultured Bacteroidales bacterium (assembly GCA_963781805.1). Lineage (GTDB taxonomy): Bacteria > Bacteroidota > Bacteroidia > Bacteroidales > UBA10428 > JAFGPL01. Next base: position 5,323,339 of record CAWAHF010000004.1, on the reverse strand, counting down.
TACGAATACCTGAAAGAACAAAACCCTAAAATCATCAACCCTGCTGTAAACCTGTACCTAAAAGGCGAAATACAAAAACTGCCTTCCAATATCGTTGAATTTAAAGAACTCGAAAAGCTCTACCAATCCTACGAAATAAACGACAACCGAAGCAAAAGGAACAGAATTATTTTAGGATTATTGATTTACCAGGGCGTAACCACCGAAGAACTGAAACAGCTTGAACCAAACCATGTAAAGTTAAAAGAAGGCAAAATATATATCCCAGGGAACCGGAGAAGGAACAGCCGGAACTTAGAGCTAAAACCCTTTCAAATACTGGAACTGCACGAGTATTTAAGCGAAATAAGGCCAGCAATATTAAACGAAATCACAGCACCCAAACCAGCCCGGAAACCGGATAAAATCAACAAAACCAAAATCGAGAACCAGTTATTTATCAGCATCAACGGGAGTGAGAACATAAAGAACAGTTTATTGCACATGTTTAATGCAATCAGAAAAATAAACCCTGAAATCTTACACCCGAAACAAATCCGGGCAAGCGTGATAACTTACTGGCTGAAAAACCACAATCTTAGACAGGTTCAATACATGGCCGGCCACCGATGGGTAAGTTCAACAGAAAGATACCAGTTGAACAACCTGGACAACCTACAAAACAAACTCGATAAACTGCACCCCCTGAATAACCTGTAAACCCCACGCACAAAGACAGGAAAAGCGGTCTTCGTCAGTTGTCGTCCACAAAAGCCACGCCAAGCCGTCACAGCCCATTTTTATGATGTTGTTTGTTTTTTAAGGTATAAAAAAGAGCTGTGCCGCCCTGCGGGTGTCCGCTTCGCTACCGGCTTGTCATGTCTTTTGTTGTTCCTCCGCCTTCCTCAGTGGCAGCTCCCGGTCTTTTACAACCTTAGCAGTCGTTCCTTTGTGCTAAAGTTGCAAAATCCCTCCGCTGCCGTTGTTTGGCTCGCCTGCTAACTCCCTCGGTTTGGCTTTGTCATGGTTTTTGCAAAAAGACAGGTGCAAAAACACACGCCAAAGCCTCAGCGTAAACGCCACTGCCAGCCGTCTTCCTATCGTCAGCCTTTACCTGTCAGGCCTCGGTCGTACTCGCAGACGGCTCGCGCCTCTCCAGTGCCAGTCCGCAAACCGCTCCGTTCCTCCGCTTTTTGCAGCCTGTCCCTTCCGTTTTAGCTCAAGGCTGTTTTTCCTGCATCCGTTACAAAAGAAGCATTCTGATTACAGTTACAAAAAGAAGCATTCCGTTTTTAAATGCTGTTGAAACCGGAATAACCCAACAGCATTTAATTTTAAAATGAAGCTGTCTGCACGGGTTATTGCCCGTTCCAACAGCACATGGCCATCCCGATTTTTATGGATCGGGATGGCTTCCCCCGAAGAAAACAACCGTGTTAAAGATCAGATCCCAGGTTACCGGTCCCGATCAGCTTCCTTTTTCTTTTAACTGAAATAACTGAAAAGCCTGAACCGGCACAGAAGCCCCATCCTGCCCCGGAAGGAAAAGCGTCCAAGGAGCGCAGCCCGGAGGAACGGAGGGCGAGAACTTGGTTAACATAATTTGGTTATTGGGCAAAGTATACCGCTAAAAATAAATTAAATATTATACTTTGTACAATAACTACATGTTATGTTAAAGCTGGCTGGACATGGCAGGGATGGGGGATTAAAGCACTGCCCTAAAAACTTCAATTAAAAAGGTTCAATTAAAAGAAAAAACAGTATTTTTAGGGGCAATTAACGTTCTTTGAGACAGCAGTTTTTGGGGTGGTAAGGAGCCTGGGAAACATCAAAAAACCTGCGTAAGTTGGTACGACTACGGCGCAAGGATGTATGATCCTGCTTTAGGGCGTTGGCATTGTATTGACAAACTATCTGAAAAGTATTATTCACTTTCCAATTATGCTTATTGTGCCAATAATCCTATTAGGCTTATTGATGTTGATGGAAGATGGTTTGATGATAAGAATGAGAAACGTGCACAAAGGCAAGAAAATAAATTAATTAAAAAGCAAGGAAAACTAGCAAATAAAGTAGTTAAGATGGCAGCGAAAGGAAAAGATACAGGGGATCTTGAAGCAAGACAAGAAGAGCTGGATCAGTCTTTAACAGATATAAGCGATATGCGCGGTAATGAAACTACAGAATTTAGATGGGCTTCTCAATCCCAGAGTTCTAATTCTGATTCTGAGGGTGTTGCAACCACCGAAGGTATGGGGACCTCAGTTGTCACAATGTACACTAAAGGAGCTTCAATGGGACTTGTGCTTCATGAAAATCGTCATGGAGGAGATATTGCCCGTGGAACTCTAACCAAGAAAACATATGGTGTGCAAGATGAAGTGAGTGCCTATAAAGCACAATATTCTTGGGATGGAAAGTTGGATTATCAAGCTGCTGATTATTATACTAAGAATCCATCTATGGGAAATGGTATTAATCCAACAAATTCTGTACCTGTGACTAGCATAACAGATATAAATTCGGTAACTCCAGCTGTTATAAACAACATGGGCGTCAAGAAGCAAGTGAAAGTTGGAACTACAACTAACCATATTTGGATAAATCTTTACTCACCACAGGATAAGAAATGGAATTCTAATTAATTTTATTCATGAAAAGTATATTTTATATAGTACTGATATTGGTGATTTTCGGATCATGCTCTCCTGTGATTGTTTTACAAGACAGAACATTTGTTTCAGGTGATTCAATAAAAATTTTTACGTTACAATTTGTGGATGATAGTACTTGTGTATATGAACAAAATTACCGTTGTGATATAGATGAAAAATTTAGAGATACAAGAATTTTTTGTGACTATCAAGTAAATAAAAATCGTATTATTTTAAAAAACAAAACTACTGACATGGATAGTCTTAGTTCAGAATGTTTTAAGTTACCTGAGTCAGAGATAAAAAAATGTAATAATTTTAATGAGGACAAAGTTAAGGATTCTGGTTTTACAATTGGCCCTTCAGAACCTAATGTTCTTGCATGGTATGGCTACATTGATAATATTACAATTGATACTTTGTTTTATAAAAAAAGACAAATCCATTATGCAAAACGAGTTGAGTGTTTTGATTCTTCTTTTATAGGCAGATCGTTTATTGATATTACGAATGAACGAAAAAGATTAAGAGTAATGGAGGAGTTAACACAATCCCAAATTCAATTTATAGATAAACCACACCCTCGAACGGTTTGGACGAAGTAGCTTCACTCGTCCTCGTTTGCTGCAAGAACTGTAATAAAAAAGAGCATTTGTAATGCGAAATAAAAAGGAGATAAAATAGAGCCCGGCAAGACCGGGCTTTATTATTATAAAGTAAGCTGTTGTTTAATCTGGTTCTTAAAAAGGAAAGCGTCCAGGAACTCTTTAACCAGGCGTTTTTTATCTTCCGGTAAGTTCTCCACCTTTCTGAATTGATTTAGAAGCTCAGTATCACTGATACTGCTTTCTGCTTTATCCTGAAGTGTTCCGTTAATCAGGTAATCCGGTGAGGTGTCTAAAGCCTGTGCAATCCTGTTAAGCACTTCGGCAGATGGTTTTGCATCGCCTCTTTCATACCTTCCGATATTACTGTAATGTACATCAGAAATCTTTGCAAGTTCCTGTTGTGATAGGTTCTTGTCTTTACGTGCATTTTTTAATCTATCGGCCAAAGACATTATTTATAGCATTTAAAGTTATTAACAGTACAAATGTACTAAAAATGCATATTTAAAGGAATAAATCTAAAGCGATTGTGAATATCTTATTCGGTTGATGTATTGCAAAAAGTTACAGATGTGATAAGTTTGTGCAGATATGAACAAAAATATTTGTTAACAATGCAACTCCCCGAGATTAAAAAAAGGTTATCCATCGAGTCCGTTTTGAAACATTACGGACTTAAAATCAACAGAAATCATATGCTTAACTGTCCTTTTCATGAGGATAGCAATGCCAGTATGAAAGTTTATACCAACACAAACACCTTTAACTGCTTTGGTTGTGGCAAGAATGGCGATACAATCGAGTTCTGCACACTAAAGGAAGGCAGCAAACATCAGGGTATTTTAAAAGCTACGGAACTATGCGGAGAAATACAGCCAGTAAAACCGATTAACAACAAGCCCAAGCAGAACCATACCGAAATACTAACCAAAATCTTTGAGAGCTTCTGCAACGGCTTGAAACACCCTGTAAGCGTAAAACCTAAAGAATACCTGAAAAGCCGAAACCTAAACCATGAACTTTTAGAAATCGGTTACAACTCCGGCCAGTTCCACCACCGGGGCAAGTTGAGCGAACCGGATTTAAAAGCGTGTATCAACGCAGGTCTTTTAATCCCTTACAATGGCAAAACACCCAACGGAACAGGAACGAACTACACGGCTTTTGCAAAAGACTGTATTATCTTTCCTTTAAGAGATAATCAAAACCGGATAGTAAGTATTTACGGGAGGTCAATAACCGATAACAGTAACTCAAAGCATTATTACTTAAAAGACAGAACCGGGCTTTATCCGCAATATCCAAAACCTGAAACCACAAAGCTTATCTTAACCGAAGCAATCATAGACGCAGCGACACTCTTGCAAATACCGGAAATCACAGACGAGTACGAAATATTAAGCTGCTACGGAACAAATGGGCTAACAGAGGAACACAAACAAGCCATTCAAAACTTAAATCAGTTAAAAGAAATAACCTTCTTCTTTGATGGCGATCAGGCAGCAGAACAAGCCATAAAGAAATACCAGAAAGAACTTAGCGAACTGTTACCAGGAATAAAACTAACGTCTATTGAAACCCCACAGGATGAAGACATAAACAGCTTATCAGTTGCTTACGATACTGAAATCTTTACCCATCTTTTGGAAACCCGTAAAGACCTTTTTCTTTTAACTGAAAAAATACCCGAAACTGGGGAGTTGACGGGAAGTGTGCCAGAGCCGAAGCCTGTCGGTGCACAGGCAGGCCGGCTCAACACTAAAAACCGGGAGTTTATTACTTACACCACCGATGAAGTGCAAATTATCATTTTAGGTGGCATCAACCTGCAGCAGCTTGACAGGCTGCGGATAACCGTAAAAATCAGCCGGACAGATACAAACGACCCGTTGCACTCGATACGCCACACCATCGACCTTTACCACTCCGATTATTTAGAAAAGTTTATTAACAAAACCTGTGAGCAATTAGAGATAGGTACAAACATAATCAGGCGGGCAATCGCAGAACTGACCGAACAAATAGAGCAATACCGGTTAAGTAAAATCGAGAGCATGAAAGAGCAGAAACCACAGGCAAGGCAACTGACAGAACAGCGATACCGGAAAGCAGTAAACTATTTAAGCGCACCCAAATTGATGGAGCGGACAAACCAGGACATCGGCAGAACCGGGATGATAGGCGAAGAAAATAACCGTTTGTTAATGTACCTGGTATTTACTTCAAGGCTGCGTGAGCAACCTTTGCACATAATTAGCCTGGGAGCATCGGGAACAGGGAAAACTTACCTGCAGGAGAAAATAAGCGAACTGATACCGGAACAGGATAAACTGGAAATAACCATATTATCAGAAAATGCCTTTTATTACTTCGATAGAAAGGAACTAAAACACAAGCTGGTACTTATTGAAGATATGGACGGGGCAATGGATGTGCTTTATCCTTTACGTGAATTACAAAGCAAAAAACGGATAAGCAAACGTGTACCGATAAAGGACAGCAAAGGCAATATGAAAACCATCACCTTAAAAGTCGAGGGCCCGATAAGCCTTGCCGGGACTACCACCAAAGAGCGACTTTACGAGGACAACGCTAACCGCAGTTTATTGATATACCTTGACAATACAAGGGAACACAAAGAGCAAATCATGAATTACCAAAGAAAACTATCAGCCGGAAAAATAGCAGCCAAAGAAGAAAAACAGTTAATAGAGTTCTTTAAGGATATGCAGACCGTTTTAAAACCAATCAAAGTGCGAAACCCCTTTGCTGAATATCTTGTAATCCCGCAGCATGTTTTTAAGCCACTCAGGACAAACAGCCATTACCTTGCATTTATAGAAACCATCACCTTTTACCACCAGTACCAACGGGAAACCAAAACCGACCCGGACACAAACGAAAGGTACATTGAAACCACCCTTGAAGATATCGAATGGGCAAACAAGCTTTTAAAAGACGTTCTTTTGGCCAAAGCCGATGAACTTAGCGGGGAATGCAGAAGGTTCTTTGAAAACCTTAAAAACTGGCTTAAAAGCAACAACAAAGAAAGCTTTTACAATAAGGAAGTACGGGAAACCTTTAGGATGAACCCGAACAACTTAAAATATTACCTGGTGCAACTGCTGCGTTACAATTACATAAAGATAGTTGGTGGCAACCGCCACAAATCCGGCTATGAATACGAAATCACCAACACCGAAGAATACAGGCAGTTAAACGAAAACCTGACCAATGCCCTGGACACGGCTTTAAACAACATCAAAAAAAAGTTAGTGGGTAGCGTGGATAACAAGTGGATAATGGAAGCAGTTACCCACTCAACTTATTAAAAACCAACAGGTAAAAGCCAGTGGGTAATTAGATAACCAAAATGCAGGTGCGGCACTTTAAAAAATCATCGTAATGGAAATAAACAACGTATTACAAAACAACTTTGAAAGGTGGCTCAATACCATCGGTTATGCGGAAAGCACCGTTTATGCATCAACAAATTATGTAAGGGACTTTTTTGCGTGGCTTGATAAAACACCGGTAAAAGAGCTAAGCCAAATCAATAACCAGGTAGTCAAAACCTATCACGATTATTTACAGACCCGAAGGAACAAGACCAAATCCGGCAGCCTGTCAAACAACTACATTATAAGCAATATCAACGCCTTAAAGCGGTTCAGCAAATACCTGCAGGTAACAGGAAAGGCAACCTTAGAAATCGATTTACAATTACAAGCCATTGCAACAGAAACCAAAACCATATTGACCAGAACAGAAGTAAAAGCACTTTACAAGTCTTGCGATAACGATATTTTAGGAATCCGGGACAGGGCAATTTTAAGTATTTATTACGGCTGTGGACTGAGAAGAAGCGAAGGGATAAACCTGGATGTCAATGATATTTTGCTGAAAGAAAAACGGGTTTATGTAAGGAAAGGCAAGAACTATAAAGAACGCTATGTACCCATGAGCGAAGCTGTAAAAGAGGATTTAGAGAATTACATCTACTATGCCAGGGAAAGGATATTGAGTTTTAAGAATATCAAAAACGAAGCTTTGTTTTTAAGCATGCAGGTAAAACGGATGCACGGAAACAGTTTAATAAACAGGCTGCACCACCTGTTAAGCAAGACGAAAATAGAAAAAGAAACAGGGCTGCATACGCTTCGCCACTCGATAGCTACCCACCTTTTACAATCAGGAATGACATTGGAAGAAGTCAGTCAGTTTTTAGGCCATGCCAGTTTAGAGAGTACCCAAATTTATACACACCTGGCCAATGAGTAAGAAACCCGAATACAGCTTTAACAAAGCGATACAAAGCAAGCTGAAAGGCTTTGAATCCTACCTTCAGAAACTTGGAAACGGGAAAGACACCATCCGGCAAAAGATGAACTACACAGGCTATTTTTTAAAGTGGCTCGACAATGAACATTTACAGCCCAATGAAACCCGGTACAACGATTTATTAGACTTCATAGATTACTGTAAACTGGAAGGGAACAGCAAAAAGCACATTAACAGCATGCTAAGAAGCATAAGGAACTTTTACGAATACCTGAAAGAACAAAACCCTAAAATCATCAACCCTGCTGCAAACCTGTATTTAAAAGGCGAAATACAAAAACTACCTTCCAATATCATCGACTTTACAGAACTTGAAAAGCTTTACCAATCCTACGAGACAAGCGACAACAGAAGCAAAAGGAACAAAATTATTTTAGGATTATTGATTTACCAGGGCGTAACAACAGAAGAACTGAAACAGCTTGAACCAAACCACCTGAAATTAAAAGAAGGTAAAATTTATATCCCCGGGAACCGGAGAAGGAACAGCCGGAACTTAGAGTTAAAACCTTTTCAAATACTGGAACTACACGAATACTTAACCGAAATAAGGCCAGCAATATTAAACGAAATCACAGCACCACGGCCAGCCCGGAAACCGGATAAAATCAACAAAACCAAAATCGAGAACCAGTTATTTATCAGCATCAACGGGAGTGAGAACATAAAGAACAGTTTATTGCACATGTTCAAAGCGATACAGAAAACAAACCCTGAAATCCTGCACCCGAAACAAATCCGGGCAAGCGTGATAACTTACTGGCTGAAAAACCACAATCTTAGACAAGTCCAATACATGGCCGGCCACCGATGGGTAAGTTCAACCGAAAGATACCAGTTAAACAACCTGGATAGCTTACAGAACAAACTTGATAAATACCATCCTTTGAATAACCTGTAAACCCCACCCACAAAGACAGGAAAAGCGGTATTCGTCGTCAATCGTCGGCAAAAAACCACGCCAAGCCAATGCAACACTTTTTTATTTTAATTGAATGATTTTTAAGGTATAAAAAAGAGTTGCATTGCCCTACGGGTGCTCCGTAAACTCAGCAGCTTGTCATGCTTTTTTCGCTCCTCATTCCTCCTCATTGGCAGCTCCTTTGTCTTTGTCTGTCATGTTTCGTAAACTACACATCACAGCCAAAGCCAACCGCTACCGGTGTTTGGCTCGCCTGCTGGTCACTGCGGGCTGATGGCTTGTCATGGTTTTTGCAGGGCTTTACGTTCTTAAAGATCTGACCAGATCCGGAAGAAACAACTGGTTTTTAATAAGCTTCAGATAAAAGCAAAAACCCCGCCAAGCCACAGCGTAAAACGGTCTCGTGCCTTCGCTTCCTTCGTCAGCTCCCGGCCCAAGCCCCTTGCTCCACTCGCGACGGCTCGCGCCTCTCCAGGTACAGTCCGCAAACCGTTCATTCCTCACTTATTGCAGCCTGTCCCTTCCGTTTTAGCCGCAGGCGCTTTTTCCTGCATCCGTTTTTAAGACAGCATTCCCGGACAAAACCAAAATCCTATATTGAGCAAAGCCGAAATAAAGAAATGCAAAGATAAGTCGGCATCCAGTCCTGTCAAGGTCAAGCCCTGGCGGGTTCCGGCAAAAACTTTTTTTATTTTAATTGATTTTTTATGGTAAAAAACTTTTTCCCGGAAACCTTGACACTCCTTACTGCCTTCCTTGCAGAACAGCTTTCTTTTTTTCGGTTTTTCTTTTGAAAAAATACTGATGGTTTTTTCTTTTAATTGAAAATAACTGAAACCCTGAACAGGGAACCGAACCTTCAAACCGGCACTGACGCCCCCACCTGCCCCGGAAGGAAAAGCGGGCAAGGAGCGCAGGACTGAGGAACGAAGGACGAGAACTTGCTTAACATAATGAGGTTATTGGACAAAGTATACCATAAAAAATCAGTTAAACAGATGCTTTGTACTATAACTACTTGTTATGTTAAAGCTTTGCCTGTAGGGGCAGGTGGGGAATATGAAAAAACTTATCAACTACTTCATTAGTAATTTTATATAAAAAGTTGTTACATAAAATATAACAGCCAAATCGATCATTTTTAATTTATATTTGTAGACAAGTAATATAAAAATTTTCTTTAATCAAAATAAATATTAATAGCATGGAAAACATAGATAATCAATTAAAAAAAAGAATATTAGTTATAAAGAATGAGACTAAAAAACAATTACAAGATATAGCGAAAAACACTATAAACACTGTTGCTAGAAATAAGAAGCAAAGTGCTCTGGAAGATCTAATAGAACGTTCAAAGGAATTAGGTGAAATATTGGAAAAAACATCAAAAAAGCTTGTAGATTATGCAAATAAAGTAGTAGATGATTTTGACCGAGAAATCTCTAATGTTCAAAACAAAGAAAAATATATTGAAAATTTAACTGAATTATTAAAAGAAGAATGTTTAAAGTCTATTCACATTGCTAAAAACAAAGCTGTTGATAGATTTAAGAACTGAAATAAAATACTTAATGTTTAAAGAATTTTTTTTATTTTTATCTGAAAATTAGTTCTTTGAAAAACACTGTAGTTCCGGAGGTAAGGCACTTGAAAACAACATTAAAAAACCGCGTAAGATGGTACGATTACGGCGCACGGATGTATGACCCGCAACTTGGGAGGTTTACCTGCTTAGACCCTCTTGCAGATGAATTTGTCCATTTATCGCCTTATAACTACGCAGATAACAGCCCAATTGCAAATATTGATTTATGGGGTTTGCAGGCTTGGTATGCAGCTGATGGGAATTTAATTACGCAGCAATTTTCTGATGAACCCGTAGCAGGGCCATTATCCCAATCTACAATTGAAGAAATTGGTGCAACTGAATACGGTGTCATAGAGACAACAACAGATGCTAATTTCACAGACCAAGAAATTCAAGATTTTGCAGATTGGAATGCTACAAATGGAGGAAGTGTACCCGGTCATTGTTTAGGTACAGCTACTAGAGGTGTTGAACAATTAACAGGAGTTGATGCAGCAGATTTAGGGCTTGAAAATGCTAGTGGAAATCTAGATTTAGCAGGTAAAAGTGTTTATGATTTAGGTAATAATCTTGAAACTACTGGTAATGCAACTCAATTAACTACATCACAAGGGCAAGAAACCACTTCAATTATAAATAGCAATACGGCTGGCACTGATAATACAGCTTATGTTGCAGGACCTGCTGGGGGCTATCACTCCATTATTATAACTAGAAATACAGGCAATAATCAGTTTTCTATTTATGACCAAGGTACAGGGTGGGATGTGAAAAATACAACACAGCAAGGCGCACAGAGTGAAATTAACTCAATAAATAGTAATCATACAAACTGGGGGTCTGGAATTTGGCAGTTGAATAAAACGCAAAGAACAGAAGTTAGATATCCTGCAACCGGTAATTAAAATTAATATGAGATATATAGTTTTCTTATTCATACTTACACTTTTAGCTTGCAATAGTTCTGTAAAAAAAGAGAATGAGCAAGAACAAGAATTAGAGGAAGTAGAAAAAACAAACTCTAATGATTTGGATACTAATTCATTTGTAAGTGATAGATTTAATATAGATGAATATAAGCAAAAAGTGGACTCCCTTATTAGCAATATAATAGGAGAAGATATTAAAACTAAAATGACTGTCGATACGCTAAAAAAGGGGGCGGTAATTTTTGTTGAGCTTAAAACTACTCCGCTTTCTAACTTAGTTAATGAGAATGAAATTGTAAAGTACACGTTTTCACTAACAGGTAAGAATAGTCGTTTAAAACACCACTTAATCAGGATTTTTTGTAAAGATGAAATAGTGGCAGATTCAGTGTTTTCTGTTTTTGAAAAAATTGCGCTTGAGAAAAGTGGTGTTCCTGGTTTAACTTATACGAGTGACTATTTAGTAAAGATTGCTAATGAAATTTACTGGTTAAATTCTAATTGTTCTTATTCCTATCATAATCATTTAAAATTTGTGGAAATATTTAAAGGAATAAAACAGATATCAGATTTAAAAGCAATTGAATGTGAATGTGGAGAAGTAAGGTGTATAACTTCGGAAAAATAAACTATATAAAAAGCCCGGCATTGACCGGGCTTTTTGCTTTTATAAAGTAAGTTGTTGTTTAATCTGGTTTTTAAAAAGGAAAGCGTCCAGGAACTCTTTAACCAGGCGTTTTTTATCTTCCGGTAAGTTCTCCACCTTCCTGAATTGGTTTAAAAGCTCAGTATCGCTGATACTGCTTTCTGCTTTATCCTGAAGTGTTCCGTTAATCAGGTAATCCGGTGAGGTGTCTAAAGCCTGTGCAATCCTGTTAAGCACTTCGGCAGATGGTTTTGCATCGCCTCTTTCATACCTTCCGATATTACTGTAATGTACATCAGAAATCTTTGCAAGTTCCTGTTGTGATAGGTTCTTGTCTTTACGTGCATTTTTTAATCTATCGGCCAAAGACATTATTTATAGCATTTAAAGTTATTAACAGTACAAATGTACTAAAAATGCATATTTAAAGGAATAAATCTAAAGCGATTGTGAATATCTTATTCGGTTGATGTATTGCAAAAAGTTACAGATGTGATAAGTTTGTGCAGATATGAACAAAAATATTTGTTAACAATGCAACTCCCCGAGATTAAAAAAAGGTTATCCATCGAGTCCGTTTTGAAACATTACGGACTTAAAATCAACAGAAATCATATGCTTAACTGTCCTTTTCATGAGGATAGCAATGCCAGTATGAAAGTTTATACCAACACAAACACCTTTAACTGCTTTGGTTGTGGCAAGAATGGCGATACAATCGAGTTCTGCACACTAAAGGAAGGCAGCAAACATCAGGGTATTTTAAAAGCTACGGAACTATGCGGAGAAATACAGCCAGTAAAACCGATTAACAACAAGCCCAAGCAGAACCATACCGAAATACTAACCAAAATCTTTGAGAGCTTCTGCAACGGCTTGAAACACCCTGTAAGCGTAAAACCTAAAGAATACCTGAAAAGCCGAAACCTAAACCATGAACTTTTAGAAATCGGTTACAACTCCGGCCAGTTCCACCACCGGGGCAAGTTGAGCGAACCGGATTTAAAAGCGTGTATCAACGCAGGTCTTTTAATCCCTTACAATGGCAAAACACCCAACGGAACAGGAACGAACTACACGGCTTTTGCAAAAGACTGTATTATCTTTCCTTTAAGAGATAATCAAAACCGGATAGTAAGTATTTACGGGAGGTCAATAACCGATAACAGTAACTCAAAGCATTATTACTTAAAAGACAGAACCGGGCTTTATCCGCAATATCCAAAACCTGAAACCACAAAGCTTATCTTAACCGAAGCAATCATAGACGCAGCGACACTCTTGCAAATACCGGAAATCACAGACGAGTACGAAATATTAAGCTGCTACGGAACAAATGGGCTAACAGAGGAACACAAACAAGCCATTCAAAACTTAAATCAGTTAAAAGAAATAACCTTCTTCTTTGATGGCGATCAGGCAGCAGAACAAGCCATAAAGAAATACCAGAAAGAACTTAGCGAACTGTTACCAGGAATAAAACTAACGTCTATTGAAACCCCACAGGATGAAGACATAAACAGCTTATCAGTTGCTTACGATACTGAAATCTTTACCCATCTTTTGGAAACCCGTAAAGACCTTTTTCTTTTAACTGAAAAAATACCCGAAACTGGGGAGTTGACGGGAAGTGTGCCAGAGCCGAAGCCTGTCGGTGCACAGGCAGGCCGGCTCAACACTAAAAACCGGGAGTTTATTACTTACACCACCGATGAAGTGCAAATCATCATTTTAGGTGGCATCAACCTGCAGCAGCTTGACAGGCTGCGGATAACCGTAAAAATCAGCCGGACAGATACAAACGACCCGTTGCACTCGATACGCCACACCATCGACCTTTACCACTCCGATTATTTAGAAAAGTTTATTAACAAAACCTGTGAGCAATTAGAGATAGGTACAAACATAATCAGGCGGGCAATCGCAGAACTGACCGAACAAATAGAGCAATACCGGTTAAGTAAAATCGAGAGCATGAAAGAGCAGAAACCACAGGCAAGGCAACTGACAGAACAGCGATACCGGAAAGCAGTAAACTATTTAAGCGCACCCAAATTGATGGAGCGGACAAACCAGGACATCGGCAGAACCGGGATGATAGGCGAAGAAAATAACCGTTTGTTAATGTACCTGGTATTTACTTCAAGGCTGCGTGAGCAACCTTTGCACATAATTAGCCTGGGAGCATCGGGAACAGGGAAAACTTACCTGCAGGAGAAAATAAGCGAACTGATACCGGAACAGGATAAACTGGAAATAACCATATTATCAGAAAATGCCTTTTATTACTTCGATAGAAAGGAACTAAAACACAAGCTGGTACTTATTGAAGATATGGACGGGGCAATGGATGTGCTTTATCCTTTACGTGAATTACAAAGCAAAAAACGGATAAGCAAACGTGTACCGATAAAGGACAGCAAAGGCAATATGAAAACCATACCGCTTGTAGTGGAAGGCCCGATTTGTCTGGCCGGGACAACTACCAAAGAGAAACTTTACGAGGACAATGCCAACCGCAGTTTATTGATTTACCTCGATGGCAGCAAAGAACATAAAGAAATGATTATGGACTATCAACGATTATTATCAGCCGGAAAAGTAAAGACCAGGGAAGAAAACGAACTGAAAGAGTTTTTTAAGGACATGCAAACTGTATTAAGACCGATAAAGGTACGCAACCCTTTTGCCGAACTGTTAAAGCTCCCAGAATACGTCTTTAAGCCATTGAGAACGAATGCCCATTATTTAGCAGTAATCGAAACCATTACTTTTTATCATCAATACCAGCGTGAAATAAAGACCGATACAGAAACCGGGGAACGATATATCGAGACCACTTTAGAGGACATCGAGTGGGCAAATAATCTTTTAAAAGATGTGTTACTGGCCAAATCCGATGAACTGCCCAGGGCAGTGCGTGAGTTCTTCGAGAGCCTGAAACGATGGATAAAGAAAGGGAAGAAAGAGAACTTTTATGCAAAGGAAATCCGGGAAGCCTTTAGAATGTACCCCATGAAAGTAAACCGCTACATGTTCGAACTGGAAAGCAGGGGATTTATAAGAAAGACCGGGGGCAACAAGAAAACAGGCTTTGAATATGAAATCTACCGTTGGGACGATTATGAGAAACTGCAAGCCGGAACCGATTTGATGAACGAAATTTTAGAGCAGATACGAAGCAAAAAGCCAAGTGTAACATTAGTATAACAGAAGAATAACATTGTTTTTGTCTTTGCAACTAACTGAAAATAAAAGGATAAACAAGTATAACTGTTATACTTAAGAAAATGCAAGGCAGGGGCAATAAAAACCATCGTAATGGAAATAAACGTTATACTTACCGAAAGCTTTGAAAAGTGGCTGAAAACCTTAGAATATGCCGATAGTACCGTTTATGCTTCGGTACGCTACGTGAATGATTTTTTCTTTTATTTGAAATCTTCCCAAATTACCCACCTGGAATCGATACAGCCGGAAACCCTGACCAACTATCATAAACACTTACAGAACCGCAAAAACAAGCGTTTTAGCTGCGGTCTGTCCGACAACTACATAACCAGCAACATCAATGCAATAAAGCGTTTTGGCAGGTACTTACAGGAAACCGGGAAACCATTTTTTGAAATCCCCATCAAGACCAAACAGGACAAGGAAACCAACAAAACCATACTTACACAAAACGAAATCAAAGCACTGTATAAAGCCTGTGACAATGATATTTTGGGTATCCGGGACAGGGCAATTTTAAGTATTTATTACGGCTGTGGCTTGCGTAGAAGTGAAGGGATAAACCTGGATGTCAATGATATTTTACTGAAAGAAAAACGGGTTTACGTGAGAAAAGGCAAGAACTATAAAGAACGCTATGTTCCCATGACAGAAGCGGTAAAGGACGATTTAGAGAATTACATTTATGTAGCCAGGGAAAAGATACGAAGCTTTAAAAACACCAGACCGGAAGCGCTTTTTTTAAGCATGCAGGTAAAACGCCTTTGCGGAAACGCTTTGATAAAAAGAATCCATAAACTTGCTGAAAGTGCCGGGATACAAAAGGAAACAGGCTTGCATACTTTACGCCACTCAATCGCTACACATCTACTCCAAAGCGGGATGACACTGGAAGAAGTAAAACAGTTCCTGGGGCATAGTTCATTAGAATCAACTCAAATTTATACGCACCTGGCCAATGAGTAAGAAACCGGAATACAGCTTTAACAAAGCGATAGAAAGCAAACTGAAAAGCTTTAAAACCTACCTGCAGGAGCTTGGCCAGGACACGAACACCATACGCCAGAAATCGAACTATGCCGGGTATTTTTTGAACTGGCTGGAAAACGAGAATTTACGGCCAAATGAAACCAGGTACAACGATATATTAAACTTCATTGATTACTGCAAACTGGAAGGGAACAGCAAAAAGCACATTAACAGCATGCTAAGAAGCATAAGGAACTTTTACGAATACCTGAAAGAACAAAACCCTAAAATCATCAACCCTGCTGCAAACCTGTATTTAAAAGGCGAAATACAAAAACTACCTTCCAATATCATCGACTTTACAGAACTTGAAAAGCTTTACCAATCCTACGAGACAAGCGACAACAGAAGCAAAAGGAACAAAATTATTTTAGGATTATTGATTTACCAGGGCGTAACAACAGAAGAACTGAAACAGCTTGAACCAAACCACCTGAAATTAAAAGAAGGTAAAATTTATATCCCCGGGAACCGGAGAAGGAACAGCCGGAACTTAGAGTTAAAACCTTTTCAAATACTGGAACTACACGAATACTTAACCGAAATAAGGCCAGCAATATTAAACGAAATCACAGCACCACGGCCAGCCCGGAAACCGGATAAAATCAACAAAACCAAAATCGAGAACCAGTTATTTATCAGCATCAACGGGAGTGAGAACATAAAGAACAGTTTATTGCACATGTTCAAAGCGATACAGAAAACAAACCCTGAAATCCTGCACCCGAAACAAATCCGGGCAAGCGTGATAACTTACTGGCTGAAAAACCACAATCTTAGACAAGTCCAATACATGGCCGGCCACCGATGGGTAAGTTCAACCGAAAGATACCAGTTAAACAACCTGGATAGCTTACAGAACAAACTTGATAAATACCATCCTTTGAATAACCTGTAAACCCCACCCACAAAGACAGGAAAAGCGGTATTCGTCGTCAATCGTCGGCAAAAAACCACGCCAAGCCAATGCAACACTTTTTTATTTTAATTGAATGATTTTTAAGGTATAAAAAAGAGTTGCATTGCCCTACGGGTGCTCCGTAAACTCAGCAGCTTGTCATGCTTTTTTCGCTCCTCATTCCTCCTCATTGGCAGCTCCTTTGTCTTTGTCTGTCATGTTTCGTAAACTACACATCACAGCCAAAGCCAACCGCTACCGGTGTTTGGCTCGCCTGCTGGTCACTGCGGGCTGATGGCTTGTCATGGTTTTTGCAGGGCTTTACGTTCTTAAAGATCTGACCAGATCCGGAAGAAACAACTGGTTTTTAATAAGCTTCAGATAAAAGCAAAAACCCCGCCAAGCCACAGCGTAAAACGGTCTCGTGCCTTCGCTTCCTTCGTCAGCTCCCGGCCCAAGCCCCTTGCTCCACTCGCGACGGCTCGCGCCTCTCCAGGTACAGTCCGCAAACCGTTCATTCCTCACTTATTGCAGCCTGTCCCTTCCGTTTTAGCCGCAGGCGCTTTTTCCTGCATCCGTTTTTAAGACAGCATTCCCGGACAAAACCAAAATCCTATATTGAGCAAAGCCGAAATAAAGAAATGCAAAGATAAGTCGGCATCCAGTCCTGTCAAGGTCAAGCCCTGGCGGGTTCCGGCAAAAACTTTTTTTATTTTAATTGATTTTTTATGGTAAAAAACTTTTTCCCGGAAACCTTGACACTCCTTACTGCCTTCCTTGCAGAACAGCTTTCTTTTTTTCGGTTTTTCTTTTGAAAAAATACTGATGGTTTTTTCTTTTAATTGAAAATAACTGAAACCCTGAACAGGGAACCGAACCTTCAAACCGGCACTGACGCCCCCACCTGCCCCGGAAGGAAAAGCGGGCAAGGAGCGCAGGACTGAGGAACGAAGGACGAGAACTTGCTTAACATAATGAGGTTATTGGACAAAGTATACCATAAAAAATCAGTTAAACAGATGCTTTGTACTATAACTACTTGTTATGTTAAAGCTTTGCCTGTAGGGGCAGGTGGGGAATATGAAAAAACTTATCAACTACTTCATTAGTAATTTTATATAAAAAGTTGTTACATAAAATATAACAGCCAAATCGATCATTTTTAATTTATATTTGTAGACAAGTAATATAAAAATTTTCTTTAATCAAAATAAATATTAATAGCATGGAAAACATAGATAATCAATTAAAAAAAAGAATATTAGTTATAAAGAATGAGACTAAAAAACAATTACAAGATATAGCGAAAAACACTATAAACACTGTTGCTAGAAATAAGAAGCAAAGTGCTCTGGAAGATCTAATAGAACGTTCAAAGGAATTAGGTGAAATATTGGAAAAAACATCAAAAAAGCTTGTAGATTATGCAAATAAAGTAGTAGATGATTTTGACCGAGAAATCTCTAATGTTCAAAACAAAGAAAAATATATTGAAAATTTAACTGAATTATTAAAAGAAGAATGTTTAAAGTCTATTCACATTGCTAAAAACAAAGCTGTTGATAGATTTAAGAACTGAAATAAAATACTTAATGTTTAAAGAATTTTTTTTATTTTTATCTGAAAATTAGTTCTTTGAAAAACACTGTAGTTCCGGAGGTAAGGCACTTGAAAACAACATTAAAAAACCGCGTAAGATGGTACGATTACGGGTACAGGTTTTATGATCCGACTATTGCCCGATTTAACAGTATTGACAGGCTTGCAATGGATTATCCTTATAAAAGCCCTTATGATTATGCTGAAAATAGACCTATTAATTGTATTGATTTAGATGGCTTGGAAGCAGTACCAATTGCTGCAGCTATATTTGAAGCTGCTACTTGGGTAGCAGGGATTGCTATCACTGGATATATATCTTACGAATTAAGTAAACATCCGATTGAGCTTTCTGGATTAGGTATAGATATGGTGCAGAATAATCCAGGTTATAAGGAACAACAAAAAAGAGAAAGAAGGTCGCAACGAGAAACAGAGCAAATAAAACAAAATCATGCAGAAAATATGAAAACCAATAATGCCAACCCAACGCCCGACGGAGATGGAGGAATGCCTAAAGGAGGGGGCGGTAAAATTGGTAAAATTGTTGTTGGAACTGGTTTAGCCGCTGAATTTGCAAAAGAATGTGCTGAAACAAAAAATGGTAATAGTCAAAGTTCTGATAGTAAGAATACATCAAATAACCAAAACACTGTAACCACATTTAGTCAAGGAAAAACAACTAATGAAGGCTCTTCTGATAGTGGAGACAATGCAATAGGTACATTACCAACTTATACTGCACCAGCAGATAATACACAGGTTAATAAACCAATAATACTACCATTAAAAGTCGATGAACAAAATTAAAAACTTATTATATGTGATTGGGGCTATTGTCCTGATAATTAAAATATTCTTTAGAGATGATATATCTAAAGGATTAGATAATGTTTTATGGTTGTTATGTGGAATTCTAGTGTTGATTATTATATTCTTAGAAGTACTTACGAGACGAAAATGAAAGAAAAAATTTTACTTTGGTTATGTAATTATTCCTATCGGATTACTACATATATATTTTGGACTTATTTTTTATTTGTTATTGCCCTTAACATCTTTGATATAGAAATAAATAAAATTATTACCTATGTGTTTTGGCTTTTATTAGGTTTTTATTTAGGATACACAATTGCTCTCCGGGTTGTCAAATATCTGCAGGAGAAAAAACGAGAAAATTAAATAAAAAGCCTTCAAATTTGCCGGGCTTTTTGCTTTTATTTATGCTTATTCCAAAGTTCGATAAAGGTATCAAGTTTCAGTTCCAAATCCCCTCACTAGTCCAAGGTGTGCTGTGAGTAAAGGTAGAAATATACATAACTGTAAATAAGATTGCGGAACCTATTAACTGGCGTAAGTTTATAAAAAACAAAAATAACTACTAGTCCAAGCTTGCATAAAACAATAACTAGCCTTCAACTAGTCCAAGCTTGTAATAAACAAAAACTAGCCCCCACTGGCGCGCGTTTAGCTTTTGCGTAACGCGTGCTACCCCACTGGCGCGCGTTTAGCTTTTGCGTAACGCGTGCTAACTACGCAAACCATCAAAAATTACCAACATAAAAATTTTGCATTGTCATAACAATGAGATATTTTTAGGAAAAAGTGATAATGTCAGAAAAATATAAAATAAGAAATCCTGAAGGTATTTATTTTGTTACGTCTACCGTTGTTCATTGGATAGATGTTTTTACCCGGGCGAACCATAAAATAACATTGGTTGAATCATTAGAATATTGCCGGAAGAATAAAGGTCTTGTCATATTTGCCTGGTGCCTGATGAGTAGCCATTTGCACATGGTTGTCAAAGCAACAGACAATAACTTACCGGAAATTATGCGTGATTTTAAGAAGCATACTGCAAGAGAAATAATAAAGAACATAAAGGAAGAGCCTGAAAGTAGGCGTGAATGGTTATTAAGGGCTTTTGAGGGGGCAGGTAAAAATTTAAAACGAATAACTAATTATAAATTCTGGCAAGATGGTAATCCCCGCAAATAGTCCAAGCTTGTAAAAACCAAAACTGGTTCAAGTTTAGCGATAGCGTAGCTTGGACCTTTTTGTTTTATAATATTACCTACTATCCGGATCGGGTTTATTATTAAACCGTAACCCAGTATGGAAATTACGTAATATGAACACCAAGCTTATCAATTAGGTTTTGTGTCTTGCTGGTAACTTCTGAGAGGCACCAGTTTTGATTGATTTTTATTTTTTTTATAGCAGCCAGGTTCAATAGTATATCCTTTGGTGAATATCTTTTGAGCAGTTTCTTTTGCAGTAGAATATTGTATAAGTAGTAATACCATTTCAAAGCCATAAAGGAGATGAACATCCAGCCTTGCAGAGCCATTTCATTTTGCATATAAGAGCTGTCAGCTTTTAAAATGTTCTTCATGGCATCAATCATTGTTTCGACCTCGCCTCTTGTCTTGTAAGTTTTATATATTTCTTCGGCAGATTTATCTTTAAGGTTTGAGATGAAGGCCACGGTTCCGAAAGTTTTAAGCCTTAGCTTAAATTTTTCCAAACTATATTTTTCCGGGTGGGTTTGTATGCGTGTCAGGTAATCGTTTTCTTCTTTTGTCTTTAACGATGAATCATAGAACAGGTATAATTCCCGGCCTTCCAATTCAATTTTGTTGAACCAAATAAAACGCTTCATATATTCAAAATACCCATCAAACCCGCTATTATCATTAGGTTGGATTACATCGTAGTTTATTTGTGGGTTGCTCCGCCTTAAGGGGATAACGTAATCCAGACCTAAAGTATCCATTGTCTCCAGATTATCAGCTGAATAGAAACCTTTGTCAGCAATCACAACAGCATTGGCAATGCCTGCTTCCTGAACCGTTAGCTTAAATGCTTTGACATCTCTAATATTTCCGGGTAAAAGGCGATAAAATACCGGGGTTTTTAATGTGCTTGAGAACAAGAACAATACATTTAACTGTGGTTCGAAAACCTGCTTTGAGTTATAACCAATTTTTGCGCTTTCAATGTTTTTTGAATGGGAAACAAAATTGGTTCCATCAAAAAGAATATAATCGTCATTCCTGACAAAGGCTTTCATATACTCAACTACTGCCCCCCTGTCATTACCTATTTTCCTGTACAACGCCGAAACCCTTTTTTCGCCAAGGGTGACCGTGTTGAATAGTTCTGAAAGAAAGCTGTTCTCAAAATGGAAAGCCGTATTCTTAATAGGTGGATTAAACAATAAACGTATAAAGCCCAATGAGAAGATATCTTGCCAAATCTCAGGAAAAACCTGTTTCAAAAAAGTGATATCCTCTGAGAAGCTCTCCATGACAAAGGAGGAAGCCCCATATTCTTTCACTTGCAAGGGCTGGTCAAAAAAGGAAGTGAAATTTCTTTGGAGTTTATATTTGCTTGATTCCACGAATCCATTTTCTTTAGTAATCCTTCCCAGAAGCCTGCCTGTAATCTTTCTTGCTCTTTTCTTTTCGGGATCCCATTTACTGGAGACTTCATACAAATAGTACTTGTCTTTGATCCTTCGGAGTTCAGTCCCCGGTTTTTTGTGGGTTAAAGCCCACTCTGGGTGTGGTGAATTTTTCATAATATTACGTATATACGTAATAGCTAATATCCGAAAAAATACCTGAACCGCAAAACAATTCAGGCTTTTTTATTAACTATTAGGTATTTTTATGCTGGATTACAGTTTAAATGAAATGGTTATTGATGGCATAATCTCACCCAATGAAGTTGGAGAGATTACCTTAGCCCATAAACACACAAAAAAGGTAAAATTAGGCGATTTTTTATTGCTTGATCGGGGATACCCAAGTTATGCTCTAGCAAAAGAGATACTTCAAACAGGGGCGCAATTCCTATTTCGTTGTAAAGCGTCGTATAACAAAGTAACCCAAGATTTTGCCAACTCAGGTGACTATGAAAGGATAGTAGAAATTTCACCCAAACAGAAACAATCCTTTAAAAACAAGCACTACAATGCAAACTCAACAATTAAAGTACGGCTTATAAAAATAAAATTGAAAAGTGGTGAGGAAGAAATATTAATGACATCCTTGATTGACCAAAATGAATATCCGTATGAGCACTTTGCAGATCTTTACTACAAACGTTGGCGGGTTGAAGTCTTTTACGATAGGGTGAAAAATATCCTTGCACTGGAGAATTTTTCAGGATTAACCCATCATGCTATTTTACAAGACTTTTATTGTGCACTCTTGATTAGTAACATGCAATCAATGTTAATTGAAGAAGCTCAAACTGAACTTAATAAAGTGTTGGGTAATAAAAAATATGACTATAAGGTGAATGTCTCTTTATCATTAGGATTTATGAAGTATAGAATTATTGATGTCTTATCTAAAAAACAACCGCATAAAGCATTAAAGGAATTGGAGTCTCTATTATTAGTAAACCCGCAACCCGAAAGAAAAGATAGGGCGTTTGTTCGAAATGTGGATAAATACAGGAGACGTACAAAACCTCCCATGTTCAAAAACAGGAAGCGGAATGTCTGATATAATGCGGCTTACTGCTTAACTAAATGACATTGGGCGCAAGTATCCCCTCAAATCCGCAAGTCTATTGTTGAAAAAGCTGGAAAACTTTATCAAATAAGGTTTCCCAGCTAAGGTATTTTCACTTAAATTGGTGCAAGCATCAGCCAGAATGAGGTATTCTCACCATTGGGTCTCAACGCTCCAACCTATATCATCATCCTAATTACATTCTTCAGCATGATGTCGTCGGAAACTACCTGTTAAAAAAAACAGACTTCAAGTCAGCTTTCATCCATTCTTTCGCTCCGATGGAGTTTATCTTCAGATCATATTTTTATTTGCTGCAATATTTCCTTAATTTTAAGAATTAACCCATTAACGGTAAATTAAAAATTTGTTGTTTATCTGAGGCAACGTAAATATGATTCAGGACAGCAAAAATACCGGTCATCACAGGATAGGGCAACTTGCTCAAACTCTTCGGCAATCCGATGCTACCTTCCTGCTTATATTTGCCGTATTGACTGGTCTGGGTTCCGGATATGGAGCCGTTGTCTTCAGATGGCTTATTCGTTTCTTCCATCACTGGTTTTTTGACAGAGGGAAGATTTTATTTTCTTTTCTGGGCGAATATTATGTCATTATTATCCCGGCTATCGGGGGACTGATTGTTGGGTTCATTATATATTTTCTGGCCAGAGAAACACGAGGGCATGGCGTACCCGAGGTTATGATGGCAGTGGATAAGCAGGAAGGAAGGATCCGATTTCGGGTAGCTCTGGTTAAAGCCCTTGTCTCTTCATTGAGTATCGGTTCAGGCGGATCGGTAGGACGTGAAGGTCCGATTGTTCAAATAGGCAGCTCTATTGGTTCCTCCCTGGGACAGATCTTTAAACTTTCAGGTGACAAAATAAAAATCCTGGTTGCCTGCGGAGCCGCTGGAGGAATTGCCGCTACATTCAATGCACCCCTGGCAGGAATATTCTTTGCCCTTGAAGTAATTCTGAGGGACTATTCTCCCCGCCATCTCTCATCGGTTGTTCTTTCATCAGTAGTAGCCACCTTAGTATCAAGATATTATCTAGGTGATAATCCTTCTTTTATTGCCCCTGTTTATCAGTTGAACAGTGCATGGGAATTTGTCTTTTACATGCCTTTCGGACTACTGGCGGCTGTTACCGGATTTTTGTTTATCAAGCTATTGTATAAATCTGAGGATCTTTTCGAAAAACTGCCTATCCCCGAATATTTTCAGCCCGCCATTGGTGGCTTAATGGTGGGTGTTATTGGCCTCTGGTATCCACAGGTATTTGGAGTTGGATATGAACATATAGAACTTGCTCTTTATGGAAAGATTGCTACCTCACTGGCAATTATCCTGCTCTTTGCCAAAATGGTGGCTACCTCTTTAACTCTTGGTTCAGGAGCTTCAGGAGGCATTTTTGCCCCATCGATCTTTTTAGGAGCTATGCTCGGTGTTGCCTTTAGTAAACTTAGCCACATCCTTTTTCCAGGTATAAGCATTGAACCCGGAGCAAGCGCACTAATTGGTATGGCTGCTGTTTTTGCAGGAGTAGCTCAGGCGCCTGTAACTTCTATTCTAATATTGTTTGAACTTACCAACGATTATAAGATCATCCTTCCCCTAATGGCTGCAGTTATTGTATCATTCCTGATCCTTCGTAAATTATCTCCCGAATCCATTTATACGCTGAAACTTGTAAGACGCGGAGTACATGTCATAAAACGACAACAAGATGTGCTGGAAACCATTCTGGTGTCAGAAGCGATGTCTCTGGATGTGATTGAGGTAAACCAGGATCAGATCATCAGAGAAGTGGGCCTTATGATAAAAAAAACACGTCACAGGGGATTTCCGGTTATTGATAATGACAATAAACTTATAGGAATTGTCACCCATAAAGATATTAATAAAGCCCTGGCTATGGATATGGGAGACCATAAGGTAAATGAGATCATGTCTACAGACCTGGTTTGCTGTTCCCCGAATGAAAACCTCCGTTATGCCCTCGAAAAACTGGGTAGCCGGAATATCGGCAGAGCGCCTGTTATAGATCCTAAAAATCCGAAGGTTATACTGGGGATCATTACCCGAAAGAATATTATATCAGCTATCCATAATTATTTGAAAAACAGGGAATGATAATGCGAGTAACAGTAGAATAAAGAACAGGGTTAACAATTAAGCTGTAAACAAATTTAAGGACGATTTAATATAAATTTTATCCTATTTCCCACCTGTTGGTGTTTCCACCAACAGGATTTGATAACTCCAACCTACACTATCAGTCTAACTCCATGCTTCAGTATGGTGAATTTGGAACTCACAAGTTATAAAAAAGCTGACTTGAAGTCAGCTTTTTCTCATCCTTTCGCTCCGATGCAGCTGGCTTTCTGCTCTTTATGCGGTTTCCACACTTTCGCTCATATGGAGCTGGCTCCTTATGCATTTTTCTGCGTCAAACTTTCACACCAATGGAGCTAAACACTTGCTTTACCTACACCTACCATACTGTTGCTCCTACGAAGCTCAGAACATACAAACATCCTGTTGGTGTTTTCACTAACAGTTAATAATTCTGCATTTTTTGTTGTGTTAAGGTTAACCATTCTATTTTTTAGTATTCCAAAACACCGGTATGCATGGTCATTTTCCATTCATTTCCAATTTTTGAAAACACCTTGCAAACCCTTCCCTTCCAATGATTTTTATTGTTTTTGTCATCTATCCAGAGCGTGTCAATATCCACAACCGCAAAGGCACCATCTTTTTCAGCTGAAATTACAATCTTTCTGATTTCCCTGTTATTATGCATGAGTGTGAAATTATCAAACAAATCCTGCCAGCCTTTGCTCCATCTTTCTTTATCAAACTTACCTAAAACCAGCTCCCAATCCATAGGATCATGAGATTGAGGTGTTCCGGGCCAGGGCCAAACCATATCCGGATGAAATATTGAAATAAGTAAACTTACATTCTGCGTATCCCAGGCTTTAGTTTCCCTATTGACAATTTCCAATATTTCCTGTTCTTCTTTTGTCATACGTGGCTGCAAATTACGGATTGGACGAATATATTCGTACAAAAATACTCCCAAAACTTATACACCAGTGGTTTTCATTACAGAAGTTTCCGGTATTTCATACGAAAATACCAAAAAAATTCTGAAATCTGAGAGGATTGATTTTCATTGAAAATCAGATTTGAAAATTGACCTGACTAAACTTTGGACAGTTACGTATTTATTGGAGTAGCCTAAATATACGGTTAGGAAATTAAATAAAATTATTTACTGTTGGCATTGGCTCAATGCAGCGTATGTATTATCAATATTTTTCTGAATATATTGGGCGGTGATCATTACACCACCATTAATCTTTTGGGCCTGGATGATGCGGTTTAAACTAAGCAGATAGTCAGTACCATTATAAAGTTGCTTTATGGAAAGTTCGATACAAGCCACAAGTGGAATTTTTTTGGCAATCCATTTGCCAAAAATCATGTTCGATGCGGCAATCTTTGAAATATCAAGCAGGGCATTTAATTCCGGTTTTTCAGTTTGAAAATATTTTTGCATGTTGGGGTCATCAAGAAGATTTTTTACTTCGGTATTTGAGTCCGACAACCTGGTAATTACACTGCTCAATCCGTCTTTGATAAAACTTTGCCAGTCATTCATGCTGGCAGCAAGCTCTGCAATTTGTCCACTCGCTGATATGTTGCGCAATAATTGAATTTTAGCCTGCAATTCGGCTACATTAATGCCGTCATTTACCATTTGTTGAGCATTTTTATCATACACCTGCTGCAACCTATCTGCTGCTTTTCCTCTGTTGGTTAGTCCTTCCAGTAATTGCCCGGTAAAATATTCCAATCCGTCTTTGGCAGCATTAATCATTGCATTTCGGTTTGCTGTTTCCCATATCTCCAGCTCCTTTTGAGAAAGATCAATCGTCTTCTGAAATTGTTGCCTCTGATCGGTATATCCTTTCAGTTTTCTTCCCAGCTCTTTGCAATCAGGTTTTTGGATGATGGGTTCACCAGTTCCTTCTGTCTCATAAGGTCTTAAAATCTGTACAATTCCAAGGCTGTCTTTTTCGATGTTGTCCGCCACATACCCGTTTGCACTTCTCAGATCGACGATATTTGGATTGGCTTCAGGATTTAACAATGTTTGAATATCTGCCAGGGGCATTGCATCGCCGAAAAACGGCGTGGGATTTCCAGGATTAGATTGAGCCGAAACAGGAGAAATGGTTGTATTCTCAAATTGATTCCTTGAATTGTTGGAAAGCGTTTCAGCATCACCATCGAGGGTTTTAAATTCCATATTTGAATTGTCCAGGGTTTTGATATTCATATCCCGGGAGTCTTCGAGAAGTTTGTAAGATTTCATCATTTTTTCATATTCAGCCTGAGCAATAGCCTCGTTCATTCTTTGTTGTTCCGCCGCTTTTTGTGCTGCCTGCTGAGCAGCTAGTGCGGCAGCTTTTTGTTTTGCATCAAGTTCTTTCTGATTGTTGGCTGTATTGTTGCTGAAGATTGATGTTAATACATTCTGGAATATTGCCCCGGCAATCATGTTGGAAAGATCAGCAGAAGAACCGGCCGATGATTTGGCAGCTGAATTAGCTGGCGCCACATAGCAGGAATAACCTTTAATATGGCCATATATCGCAATATCATTGCATGATCTGCCGCATATAGCACACGTACAGTTAGTCTGTGAAAAAACGTTTGTATTGATTAACAATATTCCGGCAAACAATATCAGGCTGCATACTATTTTCATATTTCGCTTCATCATAGAATGTATTTATGAATCATGTTATTTTTGTATCATCAGTTCCCACTCATAAATTTTATCCTGGGCAGTACGTGCATCAGCAGCATCGGGTTTCAGAAGCAGGTATTTTTTCATATAAAAAATTGCCCCATTATAGTTGACCATTTGAGCCGACAGCAGGGCTAAATTGGAATATGCCGAAGGATAAGCAGTCGGATCTATCTCTATTGCTTTGAGATAAAGTTCTATCGCATTAAGGTAAGCCTTGTTTTGATTCATTAAATTGGCTTGTACAATATATTTTCTTTGCTCTTCGGAGATTACAGGTTTTTCATTTTGTGAATGGTATGCATTGGCAATTGCCTTAAATGAAATTAAATCGTTAGTGTAGAATTCAATTTTGGAATCGTTTTGTAATAGACATAAACTGTTATATAATTGAATTATTTCTTCATTATTCATTTCAACCTCTGTCCTGTATTTTTTGGTGCCGCTGTTACTTTTAGCATTTTTATTAATCATTATTAATCCCCCAATCATTATATTTTTACTTTTGGGTTCCCCATACATATCTTCATTAATTCGCAAATTGTTTAATAAAAAATCGACTGATTTTATTTCCTTTTCTGTTTTGAAAATAAGTTGATTGTTTTCTAATAGTATTTTGTCAATAACCTTTTGTGGGTGTAAGGACGTTTGATCTGGTCCCGAATCTGCCGCAAACCAAAAAGTTAAATTGTTGTTATTTAATCTACTTAATACTTCATTTTTTAAAGAATCAATTTTTGAATTCTTATGGATTTGTGCGTATGAAACGTTAGACATAAACACAATTAGCATAACAAGAAAGAATTTGGTTTGAAGTGCAGTTGTTATTTTCGATTTTTTTTCCATATTGTTTTAATTATTTTTCATTTTTCAATTTCCACTCATAAATTTTATCCTGGGCGCTTCGTGCATCTTCTGCATCAGGTAAAAGCATCAGGTATTTTTTCATATAAAAAATGGCAGCATCGAACCTTTGTATTTGAGCTGAGAGCAACGCTAAATTGGAGTAGGCTGCCGGATATGCAGTCTGATTTAGCTCTATCGCTATTTTGTATGATTCAATCGCTTTATAGAACTTTTTCTGTTGATTGAATGAATTGGCTTGCACAATATATTCCCTTTGCTCTTCCGAAAGCGATGGCTTTACTTTCAATGTTCGGTATTGTGCCGCTATTGGTTCAAAAAGAACGAGCTGCGACGCATATCGTTTTTCGTTAAGTTGGTGTTGTATAAAAAACAGATTATCTGCCATTTTTTTGGCATTATTTAACCCTTGCTCATCAAAATTAAAATTGACAAAATTATTGAATTGTACTTTATATGGTTTAAACCTAACTTCCTTTTTCTTACCATTCACAGTCACATTTATAAAACGATATCCCTGATTACGAGTGGAATAACTATACGGAAAATCACTCGCAATCCCTTCCTTAACGCCAAGAGAACAATCGAGGAGTATATCGGAATAATTAATTGCCATATTTTGTCTTTTTATCTTCACTTCAATTCTATCATCCAAAACCACAATGTTTTCCGGGATACCAATAAGGTTGTTTTTTATATCATTAATTTCAACTTCTTTTAATATTTCCGCAATATTTGATTTTACATTACCTATTTCATTATTGTCAGATTGAAGTTTAGGATAATACACAATATTCCATTGCAACAGGCCATCTGACGATAGGTCAGGCTCCATATCCTGTGTGCTGCCAGTTACAGTTTGTGCCGCAACATTAATTGTCGTAAAGAAAAGCACAAGAGACAATAATGTCATAGTCCGTAAGAATTTCATAAGACGCATAATATTTTGTATTTATGAATTGATTAATTGCCTAATTGTGCTTCCCATAAATAAATTTTATCCTGTGCACTGCGAGCATCATCAGCCTCAGGTTCTAGCATGAGATATTTTTTCATATAGTAAATGGCAGCGTCAAACTTATTTACCTGGGCTGAGAGTAAAGCTAAATTGGAATAAGCCGCCGGATAAGAAGTCTGATCTAATTCATTCACTTTGTTGTATAGTTGTATGGCTTTATTATATTGCTTTTGCTGATTAAATGAATTGGCTTGTACAATGTATTTTCGTTGTTCCTCTGATAAAGGGGGTTTCAACATTAATGCGCAGTACAGTGCCGCTATTGGTTTAAAAACAGCAATCAGCGAGTCGTATCGTTGAGCATTTAACCGATGTTGAAAGTAAAATAAATAATCTGCCAGTCCCCGGAGATCTCCGTTATTCTTTAACGCGATAAAGTAAAAATTTCTGAACTCCAACCGGTCATAACCCTCAGGCCACAGATCATACAACCTTAGAACTGTAAGATCATCATCGAGGATGTCAGAAAAATAAACAGTACTGGGGTATTTAGTTTTACTAAAAGTTTTAAATGTTATATAGGTAATTTCAATTCTGTCATCAAAAACAGAAACATCTTGGAGATTAGAACCGTAATTAACACTTTTGTCCCTGACTGAAATGTTTTCTAATAGATTCTTTAGCTTTGCTTTAGCATCACTTAACCCTACCTGTGGAAGTTTTGGATAATAAACAGTTTCTTCAGTCTGTGCATTTACCAGAGTGGTGAAATGCGCAAGAGCTAATAGTGTTATAAATCGAATGGTATTCATAATATTATTAAAATGTTGAATAATCATTTACCTAATTGAGCTTCCCATAAATAAATTTTATCCTGTGCACTACGGGCATCATCAGCCTCAGGTTCTAGCATGAGATATTTTTTCATATAATAAATGGCAGCATCAAACTTATTTACCTGAGCTGAGAGCAATGCTAAATTGGAATAAGCTGCCGGAAAAGCAGTTTGATTTACTTCGATTGCTTTTTTGTAAAGTTCGATTGCTTTTTCGTACATCTTCTGCTCATTGAATCCATTGGCCTGTACAATATATTTTCGTTGTTCTTCCGAAACTGTTGGTTTTGCCTTCAATTCACGATACTGCGCTGCCAAGGGTTCAAAAAGAATAAGCTGCGAGTTATATCTCTTTTCCTGTTGTTGAGTCTGGACAAAAAACAAGGCTTTCGCAAATGGATCACAACTATATTCTCCTTTGAAAATAAAAGTATACCTTCCTAAAATTAATTCGCTGGAAAAGCGTATCCACACACTACCATCATCGGAAATCTTGTGATTCGTTCTGGCTTCAATGTAATAATCAATAAT
Organism: uncultured Bacteroidales bacterium; assembly: GCA_963781805.1. GTDB lineage: Bacteria > Bacteroidota > Bacteroidia > Bacteroidales > UBA10428 > JAFGPL01. Next base: position 5,292,366 of record CAWAHF010000004.1, on the reverse strand, counting down.
ATCAGAAAACTTGATAATTACATTTTGTTTTTTAATCTGCATTTCTATTCTGTCACCCAGAACTACAACATCACTCGGTTTACCGTGAACGGTGCCCTTGTTATCGTACATATCAGTACAATCATTTATCCAGTAAGTAATATAACTGTATGCCGTTGTACTATCCATATTAGCAATGGATTGAAGGTTTGGGCGGTAACTAAAATTTGATTTCTTTTCGGTTTGCGCTTTTGAATTTACAACACAACCTACAAAAATGAGAAACAACATTAATCGAATGATTTTCATATTATTAATTATAAAATTTGTACGGAATAAGGGATTTAACCAGCAGGTGAAGTTTTTGACGAGACGAAGCTATGAATAAAAAAATTATAAAAGATTAATTTTCAAAAAATAAGATGGTTAGTAAAATAAAATGTTTTTATTCGTTGTTTGTGAATGTGTCAAATTTAATACCGGAAATCAAATAAAAATTCAGTTTGGTCTTAAATAATTTTTTACGAACCAAAATATCAGCTCTGGAATGTGAATAAATTAACTGTTAAAAACTTGTTAAGCGCAGGTTGAATTTCACTTCAAAATACATTCGTTTCTTCCGTTGGCTTTTGGGCATTCGAAGTTACATTGCCTATTAAAGTTATTCCTTTAAGCTCACCGGGTTTCGTAGAAAGGAAAACATCGGTTCCCGGGTAAGCTATGCTATTAATGACAATGGTGCCGGGACTGGATTCAATGCGAAAGATGGGCGTATTTGCCAACGGTTTTGTTGTGGATAAATTATCCAATTCTGTATCTTTTGAATTTCGAATCAAAAATGCAGGACCATTTTCAGCATTTATCCTTACATCATGCAATTCCAAATTGAGGGTATGTTTGGCTGTGATACCTGTTTTACCCGAACCTATTACATCGGAGATTCTCACACCCTCAACAGGCATCTCCGGTAAGCCTTCAATTACGATTACCTCATCTGCGCGATTTATAGTGATATTGCTGATTGCAATATCCCGAAAGCGCGGAGTACGCTTGGATATGGTTGTATCGCCCTTATATACCTCCCCTTCCATGGCATAGTAGGTTGTAATATAAATTGCTTTACCAACATTGTTCATACTCCAATTATCAAAGCGCACATCTTCGATAAATCCACCCCTGCCCCTGCGGCTTTTGATACGAATGCCAATCTGGGTGCTGTCGCAGATAATATTACTGGCAACGATGTTTCTCAAACCACCTGCTATCTCACTTCCCATGGTGACTGCTCCATGGGCGCGACGTATCGTACAATTTGTAATAGTCACATTTTCAGTCGGACGGTGAACCCGCAGGCCATCAGCATCTTTTCCGGCTTTAAGAACAATCCCGTCATCACCCGTTTCAATAAAACAATCGGAGATGCGCACATACCTGCTCGAAGAAACATAAATTCCTCCGGTGTGAACGCCCGGGTATGTTTCAACGGTAATACCGTGGACCACCACATTTTCGGAGTATAAGATATGTACAGGCCACATGGAGGAGCCAATGATTTGTATTCCCTCGATCTGTACATTTTTGCAATTCATCACCTGAATAAACTGCGGACGTAATTCAGCCGCCGCTTTCAAATATTCTTCTTCGGTGGCAGGTGTTTTAACCTCAAGCGATTTCAAAAGGTTTGCCCAGTTTTCTCCGGCAGCAGATCCGCCATAACGGGGCTTTAATTTCATCCATTCGGCATTGCTGGTGGTAACGATTCCTCTTCCTTTAATAGTGACATTTTCCAAGTCGTGTCCGCCAATAAGCGGAACAGGTGCAATACATTCAATCCCCTGATTGAGTCCTTTTGCGTAAGGGAGGTTTTGAGCAGGAAAAGATAATACGGCGCCGGCTTCAATGAATAATTCAAGATTGCTCCTCAGTTCAATCGGTCCGCAGGTATAATGTCCGGCTGGAATATAAACCGTGCCGCCACCAGCAAGTCCTGCTGCCTGGATTGCTTTGTTAATCCCCACAGATGCATCACCACTCCCATCGTTATGTGTACCATAATTCAGTACATTAAAATACACCTGCTGTTTGACCGAAATGTCCGCATCGTATCTTTGCTCCTGGCACCGGGATATTTTAATTGAAGCGATTAAAAGACACATTGCCAATAGAAACGATTTTTGCATGGTCCGATTCATTGTGATTCTGATTGCAGGAATTCTTATAGTGTTAGTTTTCAATTTTCAAAAGTTCCCCATTGATTTCGACATTTTTTATGGTCAGTTTTTCAACGTTATCGATTTCATTTTTGCTCGTAACTCCGGAAAATTTGCAATCCTCAATGTTTATATTTTCTACACACTGCTTACCTTCAATGCCCTGAAGCCACAGGGCATAATTTGCTTTTTCGGAAGTTATATCCGAAATATACACATTTTTAACCAGCGGAAGAAAACTACCCTCACCCTCACTCTTTATATGGTAGCTGCAATTGATTGATACTACCGCAAATCCAACTTCCCCAACTGTAACATTTCTGACAAACACACCATCTGTTACTCCACCCCGGTTGGAATTTGTTTTTATACGAATGGCACGATCAAGCTCAGGACTGTTCATTTTACAATTCTCGACAAAAATATTTTTGCATCCGCCTGAAATTTCACTTCCCATGGCTACCCCGCCATGCCCGTTTTTCATATGACAATCCCTGATAATTACATTTTCGATGGGTGCATTCGCCTCGCGGCCATCAAAATCTCTGCCCGATTTTAAAGCAATGCAATCATCACCTGTATTGAACGTACATTTTTCAATCAAAACATTTTTGCATGATTCCGGGTCACATCCGTCGTTATTCGGTCCCAAACTATTAACGGTAATCCCGCGGACGATAACATTTTCTGAAAGAAGTGGGTGGGTTACCCAGAAAGGAGAATTGATGATAGTAACATCTTCAATTTTAACATTTTTACAATAAATAAAATTAATGCACTGTGGCCTGAGATAATGTCCTTCTCCCATTTGACGTTGTTCAACCGGTACACGTGTATCGTTATATTTTTTTAGCAGAGGCCTGCTATTTTCGTCCCGTTGACTGGGATTCCCTGGTTTCCAGCCCAATCTCTGACTACCCGTCCATGGCCACCAATGTTCTGTGTCTGCCTGACCGTTTATGGTCCCTTTACCTGTTATAGCAATGTTCTTTTGTCCATTTGCATAAATAAGAGGAGAGTAATTGTAACAATCGTCCCCTTCCCAGCGTGTGCGAACCAGGGGTAGATAGTCTGCAGGATCTGTACTGAATACCAGACTTGCAGTTGAATCAATATGCAAATTTACGTTGCTCTTCATATGTATAGCTCCTGTCAGGTATTCCCCGTTAGAAACCAGAACCATTCCACCTCCCTTTTTGCTGCATTTATCGATAGCTTTATTGATAGCAACTGTATTCTTAGTTGTTCCGTTGCCAATTGCTCCAAAATCGATTATGTTATAAACCTTTTTGGGAAATACAGGCTCAACCATATTTTTGATCATGGCATATGCCTCGTTCCACTCATTTGTTTGTTCAGTCTGCTGGCTTATCCCCCTGAATCCGGGAATTGTGATAATTAAAATAATTGCCGACACCAATAATTTCATGATTATTTTTTTTAGTTAGAATTATTTTACGGGACAATGGTCCAAAAGAAATGACCGTACTATAAATTATTTTTCAAATATAAAAGGATTCCATGAGAGATAAAAATTCTTAAATAGTATTGTTGATCTTACTTCATTTTATACCACTATTCCCCGATACTCCTCTCTCTTTCAAAATAAGACATCACCTAAAATGATTTAACCTGCATTTCGTTCTATTTTGAATTTATAGAAGTTAAAAAAGCACTTTATCATATTGAACTATTCATTTACAATGTTAACTTTATTGGCAGGTTATCAGATTCTATATTCATGAGACATACATTTTTATATCTATTTTTCATTGTTTGCACATTGACCAATCTTAGTGCCCAGCCAAAAGTTCAGTTTTCAACAACAGAGCAGGATTTTGGTCGTGTTGCGAATCTGGACTATCCCCCAGCTGTTTTTGAATTTAAAAACACAGGAAGTGAACCGGTTGCTGTTCTCATGATCAATAAGAATCCGGCAATAAAGGTTAATTATGAAAACAAATTTATTAATCCCGGGGAAACAGGAAGGATTTTTGTACTTCCCAATCTGAATGAATTAGGGCCTTTCAGGGAAATAATTTCTGTTCTGACAAATGCTTCCAATGATCCTTTTGAATTGACAATAAGAGGGACAGTCCTTTCTATCCAGGAATGTTTTCCCAACCAGAATAATTTTGATATCCGGGAAGTAAATGTGATTAACAAGATTACCAAGCAACCGGTACCTAAGGCAAATGTGTTTTTATTGCACAATATGGAAACCAAAATTACGGGTACAACAAATAGTCAGGGAAAATTTCTGAAGGATTTAAAAATAGGCCAGTATCACGTTCAAATTGCTTCGGATGGATACCACCCGTATGATGCAGACTTTTTTCTTAGAAGATCGGTTCCATCCCTGTATTTTGAGATTGATCCGCTTGCCTTTACAGCTCCCGAAACCGAAATCGCTACAAATGAAACCGTACCTGAGGAAGAACCCATTCTGCCTGTTGCACCTTCGGTTGAGACTTCATCGTTACCAGTTGATAAATATGCTGCTAATAACCTGGTATTTCTTGTAGATGTTTCCCTCTCGATGAAAGCTGAAAACAAGCTGAACCTTTTGAAAGGTTCGGTAACTAATCTGGTGAATATCTTAAGGCCTATTGACAAGGTTACCGTTATTTCGTATGCTGAAGATCCTAAAATATTGTTACGTTCTGTGGATGGCAGCGAGAAACAGAGAATTAATTTGGTAATCGAGCAGCTTAAACCCGGAGGAATTACAAATGGAGTGAGAGGATTAAGCAGCGCCTATGAACTGGCCGAGAAAAAATTTGAACCGAATGGAAACAATCAGATTATTCTGGCAACCGACGGAAAGTTTACCGGAGGAAACATACCTTCTGAAGAGCTTCAGCAAATGATAGCAGGTAATGCCGAAAAAGGAATTATTATATCAATTATCGGATTTGGTGTAGATGAGAAGGCTATTGAATTTATGAAAGAAATGGCCCGATATGGCAAAGGGAATTATATCCACGTAAAAAGTGAAGATGACATTTCCAATCTTTTAATAGATGAGATTAAAGCAAATTCTTTTATAGGGAAATAGAAAAATACCATCAGAAGTTGAATAAATCCTTTCGAATGTCAATTGATTTTGTTTAAAACCTTTGAGTAAACTTAGTGTTTTAGTGATTTGGTGGTAAAAAAACATTGCCACTAAAACACCAAATCACAAAAATCTCACCAAAAATATTATATCTGAAACCACTAGTCAAAAAATGAACTGTATTTAAATAACCTGCCAACTACTTAATGGGCTGCTCAGGTCATAAATATATTCATGGCTTCCAGGAAAAAATCCTTTTTTCTTCTTGCCAGAGGCGCTATGGAGCCATCTACCATTTCGATATGACCCCCATCTCGTTTAACATACATTTTAACATGTTAGAGATTTATCAAGTGTGAATTGTGGGCATGAAAGAATCTATACCAGATATTCTTTTATCTTAGACAACACTTCTTCCATTTTGAACGGTTTGACCAACACATCGGTACAACCTGCCTGAATGATGGAATCTTTTTCAAATTCACTCTTTGCCGCAGTCTGGGCAATAATCGGCATATCGGGATAAATAACCTTTATTTTTTCAGTGACTTCAATTCCACTTATATCCGGTAACTGGATATCCATCAGAATAAGATCAATATCCTTCCGGTATTTTACGATTTCAATTGCTTCATAACCGGTTTTTGCACGAATAATTGAAATTTTTGCAATTTTAAATATCTGGCTGAGATAAATGAAGTTCATTTCATCATCTTCCACAACTAAAATTTTTTTCAATTGAAGGTTATTTTGAACCATTGATTAATAACTAATTCGTACATTTATCGTAGTAATAAATTAACTAAATAAATTCCTAATTTCAAAAAAAGGAAATTAACAATTGTTCATTAACTATTCAAAACCTGCCAAACCATGCTAAAAAAGATACAGAATTTTTTTGAAAAAGACATTTGGCATTTGTCCCTTAAGGGAAAACGCAGTAGCTTTAAGTGGGTTATTCAGCAAATCAGGATTTTCATTCTTGCCGCAAAGGGATTTGCCAAAGATAATGTTCAACTAAGGGCATCGGCACTTACCTTTTATACATTGCTTTCAATCGTACCAGTTCTGGCAATGATTTTTGGGATAGCCAAAGGATTTGGTTTCAAAGAATATCTGCAGTCAACTTTAACCAAAAATCTTTCCGGCCACCAGGCAGTATTGTTGGAGGTGATGGCTTTTGCCGATAGAATGCTGGCAAATGTTAAAGGGGGATTCATTGCAGGTACAGGATTGGTTGTTTTGATTTGGTCAGTAATGAACGTTTTGGGCAATATTGAAAGCTCATTCAATAATATCTGGCAAATAAAGAAATCGAGAGGAATTTCGAGGAAAATCAGCGATTATATTTCATTAATTGTAGTTGCACCCATTCTTATATTTGTTTCCAGCGGATTTACCATTTCTCAAATCAACGACTATTTTGATAATACATTTATAGTTTCTTACATTGGTCCTATTATAAAAACCATAGTCTGGGCTCTATCCTTTTCAATTATCTGGTTTGTCTTCACATTGCTTTACATCATCATGCCAAACACAAAGGTAAAGTTTGGACCGGCCTTTGTTGGTGGCATTATCGCCGGAACCCTTTTTCATATTCTTCAGTGGGCCTATGTAAAATTCCAGGTATACTTATCAGGTTACGGAGCGATATATGGAAGTTTTGCCGCATTACCGCTGTTTTTAATGTGGCTCCAATATAGCTGGCTGATTGTGCTTCTGGGAGCTGAAATAGCATTTGCCTCACAAAATGTTGAAAATTATGAATATGAGACGGATAGTCTTTTTATCAGCAATTACAACCGAAGATTGCTTTCACTATTGGTGGCTCATCAAATTATTAAAAACTTTGTGGAAGCACTCCCGGCGCAAACTGCAAGTGAAATTTCAGAATCGCTCGATATACCCATCAGGCTTGTACGTGAGATTATATATGAGCTGCAGGAGTCAAAAATCCTTTCCGAAACCAACACAAAAAATGTCAAGGAACTTGCTTATCAGCCAGCTATAGATCCAATAAATCTATCTGTGAGTTACATCGTGGATAAGCTTGATAAAAGAGGACATGAGAAAGTCCATGCCAGCGATACCAAAGAACTTAAAGCACTTACAGAAATCATGAATACATTTTATGAGGACCTGAATAAATCTCCCAAAAATAAATTGCTCAAAGAGTTATAAACCTGGTACTTCATAAAACAACACACTTCCTGTATTTACTCTCTTAAAATTAATAAATAGTGTTTTAATTGGTTTCAAAATAGTACATATTTTGTTGCTTTAACTTTTCATAATTATTTATAAATCAATTCATCAAGTCATATACTCTTTAGGGATTCTCCTGAACAATAGTTATTTCGAAGGAAGAATAAGTAAATTGCGTTGTTTTGTACTGGAAAATTTATTACTTATGTCATCCCTAATAATGCTTTAAAATTAAAAAGATATGAGCCTAAAATCTATGAAACTCTCCTTTCGCGAAAAAATCGGTTATGGTTTTGGAGATCTTGCTTCGGTATTGTATTGGCAAACATTCATGTTGTATTTTACTTACTTCTATACAGATGTTTTTCTTATACCTGCATCTATAGCTGCCACTATGTTCCTGGTAAGTCGTTTATGGGATGGAGTAAATGATCCGTTGATGGGCATTATTGCAGACCGGACAAATACCAAGTGGGGAAAATTCAGACCCTATTTACTATGGATGTGTGTTCCTTTTGCAATAATTGGCGTACTTGCCTTTACAGTTCCGGATTTTGGTATGACAGGAAAGATAATCTGGGCCTATGCCACTTTTATTCTAATAATGATGTTGTATACTGCAATTAATATTCCTTATACATCATTATTAGGTGTTATTTCCGGCGACTCAAACGAAAGAACTTCAGTCTCATCCATAAAATTTTTATTTGCTTTTGCCGCCGGTATAATCGTGTCAGCGACATTACTTCCGATGGCAAAAAGTCTGGGAAGTGGAGATGAATCCATTATAAAAGCCGGTATGCATGATAAAATACTTCATATCAGCGAAGTGGGTACGGGTAATGTAAGGGTTATAGTTACTGCCAAAGATTCAATGGGACTTACAGGACTAATGGAATTTGGATTTAGGGTGAATCCTGTTGAGAGTAATTTTCCTGTTGTAAATATTCCTTTGGAAAATTTGAACCTGGATTCAGGATTTCAATCTTATACCATGGATATCTCCCATGCCTTTAAGGGAAATGGAAAAGATATGTTTGATTATCGAATAGATAATAAAAACAATGATGTAGTAACTGTTGCATTAAATAAGTTGCAATTAATAATAACAGAAAAAGGACTTGGTTCAAGCAAAGTTTCCATTACTGCCAGAGACAACAAATGGGGTGAAAAAACTCAAAGTTTTTATATAAATGTTAATAAAAAAGGAAATAACAATCCGGTGTTAATTGATTCTACTGATGTATTTAGATTGAATATTGGTTACAGAGAAAAAATCATTGACTTAACGAAATTCATCTCAGATCCGGATGGCGATTCATTAACCTTTGAAGCCGAAAGTAATAATAAAAATGTTTTAGATCCCCTAATTGATGGCCATAAGCTTACATTTATTGAAGGAAAAACAGGTTTGGCTGTTGTTACCGTCCATGCTAGTGATGGTAAAGGTGGTCAGTTGGTTCGTCAATTGAAATATTTAATATTAACACCTGAGAATAATCCACCATTTGTCAACAACTCAATTGATAACATTGTAAAGGTCAAGGGCTTTAATACATATAACATTGATATTTCAAAAGATTTTTTGGATCCTGAAAATGGACCTCTTCAGTATAATATCCAAGTGATTAAAGAATCAAAAGGATGGCAACTTTCATTTATTATTTACGGAATCGCAGCGGTTATTTTCTTTCTAATTGCCTTTAAATCGACAAGAGAAAGAGTTCATCCTCCTGTTTCACAAAAAACTACCATTAAGAAGGATTTATATAATCTTGTTACTAATAAACCCTGGCTGATTTTACTTGCAACAACTATTACCTTTATTCTGTTTGTTGCTGTAAGAAGCAGTGTTACAGTTCATTATTTCAAATATGTAATTGGAACACAACAGCTCAAATTGCCATTCCTGGGCTCGAAGACATATGATTTTGTAACCTTAACTTCTGCATATAATACAATTGGACAGATTTCATCATTTATTGGTGTATTGATTGTAGTATGGATTGCTAAGATAATGGGTAAGAAAAAAGCTTTTATAGCAATTTTTACAATTGCAATTTTTAGCACAGGTATACTTTACTTCTTAACTGCAAAAGAACTTGGACTGATATTTTTCTTTCAGATTACCGGATCAATGACCGGTGGACCACTGAGTGTTTTGCTTTGGGCTATGTATGCTGATACAGCTGATTATGGTGAATGGAAGCGAGGAACTAGATCTACCGGTTTGGTGTTTTCTGCCTCTACCATGTCGCAAAAATTTGGATGGGCATTCGGCGCATTTGTTGCGCTTACACTCATGTCACAACTTGGATTTCAACCAGATGAGATCCAATCTGCTAAGAGTCTAAATGGATTATTATTGCTATTTAGTCTTATTCCCGCAGGAATGGGTGTATTATCAATAGCATTATCAATCATTTATCCTTTGACGGATAAACGTGTTCAGGAGATTGAAAATGAGCTTATTGAAAGAAGAAAATTATCTGGAGAAATAATCCCTGAATAAAGCAAAATCTGAAATGCAATTCGGTTATTTTGACGACCTTCATAAGGAATATGTCATCACAAATCCGGAAACTCCGGCGCCATGGAGTAATTATCTTGGCTCAACCACGTATGGAGCCATAATTACCAATAATGCCGGCGGTTATAGCTTTTATAAATCCGCAGCACAGGGAAGGTTTATGCGTTATCGTACCAATGCCATTCCGATGGATCAACCGGGAAGGTATATCTATATACGTGATAAGGAATCGGCAGATTACTGGTCTGCTTCGTGGCAACCTGTTGCAAAACCACTGGATAAATATAAATCGGTATGCCGCCATGGTACAGCTTATTCTGTCATAGAATCGAACTATTCTGAGATTAAAACGGAAACTACCTATTTTGTACCGCTTAACAAAGACTATGAACTCTGGTATTGCAAAATTTCAAACAAGGGTATACGTAATCGTAAACTCAGACTCTTTACATTTGTCGAATATTCAAGCAACTGGCACCTTTGGCAGGATATTATAAACCTCCAGTATACCCAGTATATTTTAACCATGAAATTTGTTAATGGTCTGATTGATCACGGTACAAATATTTTCCTGCCACCACAACCCGATAATTTTGAGGAAGGAGGACAGGCCAGACATACTTTTCTTGGTGTTGCAGGAGCAGAAGTTACAGGATTTGATACAGACAGGAAAAAATTTTTAGGAACGTATGGAAGTTATGCAAAGCCATATGTGGTTGAAACCGGGGAATGTTTAAATTCGATGGCATCGGGTGACAATGGTTGCGGTGTACTTCAGTTTGACATCGAAATTAAGCCCGGTGAAGAAAAAGAATTTGTGGTGGCAATGGGTATCGGTTCTGCAGACGAAGCAGGTCAAAAGATTATTCAGGAGATCCGAAATCCAAATTTTGTAAGCAATGAATTTAATAAACTAAAAGAATTCTGGCACAACAGATTGAAGGGCATGCATGTGGAAACTCCCGATCCTGAATTCAACAGCATGATAAACATGTGGAGTCCTTACAATTGCCTGATTACCTATGCATGGTCAAGAGCAGCCAGTCTGGTATATGCGGGAGAGAGAGACGGGCTGGGATACAGGGACACAGTTCAGGATATTCTTGGAGTTTTACACACCATTCCACAAGAAGCACGAACCAGACTTGAATTGATGTTGTCGGGTCAGGTTGCATCGGGTGGAGCAATGCCCGTAGTAAAACCATTCTCGCATAAACCAGGTGAGATGAGACCACCGGAAGTAAACGAATATCGTTCGGACGACTGTCTGTGGTTATTCAATACAGTACCTGCTTATGTTAAAGAAACCGGAGAACTGGATTTTTACACAAAAATTATTCCCTATGCAGACAATGGCTCTGATACGGTACTGGATCACCTGAAAAAAGCCATTGAATTCAGCCTGAATCATATGGGAGTCCATGGATTTCCCTGTGGACTGGCTGCAGACTGGAATGATTGTTTGGTTTTAGGTCAACAGGGAGAATCGGTATTTGTTGCTTTCCAACTCAGGTATGCTTTGATGACCTATATTGAGATTTGTGAATATTTGGTTCTGGCAACTGAAAAACGTTGGGCTGAAAAACATTTGATAACGCTTGATGCGAATCTTGAAAAACATGCATGGGATGGGAAATGGTATCTGCGGGCCTTCCGTTATGATGGGTTGAAGTACGGCACACAAAAAGACGAGGAAGGATCATTGTGGCTGAATCCGCAAACCTGGGCAGTATTCAGTAAACATGCTACATCAGAAAAAGCAATCTCCATTATGGAAGAAGTACATAACAGATTGTATACATCCTATGGATTAAATATATGTGATCCCCCTTATGAAAAAGCCGATCTGAATGTTATTAAAGCAACACTATTTAATAAGGGGATGAAAGAAAACGGAGCAGTGTTTTGTCATACACAGGGTTGGGCGGTTATTGCAGAAGCCTTGAACGGTAATGGTAACAAAGCATTTGAATATTTCTGTGCGTATATGCCTGCAACAATGAATACCCGGGCAGAAATCAGGGAAATAGAACCTTATGTATATTGCCAATCCACACACAGCAGACATAGTGCCAGATACGGCGCTTCGCGACTCCCCTGGTTGAGCGGCGCAGCTTCATGGGCATACTTTGCCGCAACACAATACATTCTGGGAATTAAACCTCAGTATAACGGATTATTAATAGATCCATGCATTCCCCGGGACTGGACAAGATTTAAAATTACACGTACCTTCAGGAATAAATTACTGCACATTGAATATCTGAATTCAACCAATAAAGAAAAGGGTGTATCAAAAATTATGTTGAACGATATGGAAATTATAGGAAATTTTATTGACATTAGCGATTTGTCAGAAGAAAACTCAATCAACGTTTTAATGTAAACAGGTAAAAATGAAAAAAACAATTATCGGAGCTTCAATGCCAAAACTGCCCTGGGAAGAAAAACCCGCAGATTACAAAGAAGTTTTATGGAGATATAGCAAAAATCCTGTGATCGATTGGAATCCAACTCCTTCCACTGCCAGAATTTACAACAGCGCTGTTTTGCCTTTACGGGATGAATTTGTAGGCGTTTTTCGTGCCGATCATAAAAACGGCCGTGCCAATCTGCATTTCGGCACAAGCAGAGATGGCTTCAATTTCGAAATAGATGATGCAATTATTCCATGGCAAGATGAGCAAGGAACTCCCAATCCGGTTAGCTATGCCTACGATCCACGGCTGGTAAAACTAGAAGACTGGTATTATGTTACCTGGTGCGATGATATGCACGGGGCATCTATCGGAATGGGAAAAACCAAAGATTTTAAAACATGGATACGAATGCCAAATCCCTTGATGCCTTTCAATAGAAACGGAGTGCTTTTTCCAAGAAAAATTAAGGATAAGTATTACATGCTGAGCCGTCCGAGTGACGGGGGCCATACTCCATTCGGAGACATTTTTGTCAGTGAAAGTCCGGATTTAATATACTGGGGAAACCATAAGCATGTGATGGGAAAAGGAGGTAAAGGCTGGTGGCAGGGAACCAAAATCGGTTCGGGTCCTGTACCTATAGAAACAACCGAAGGCTGGCTTCTATTCTATCATGGGGTTTCATATACCTGCAACGGATTTGTATATAGTTTCGGAGCGGCAATTTTAGATTTGATGGAACCTGATAAGGTCAAATATCGTTGCGGCAACTATTTGTTAACTCCTGAAAAATCTTATGAAACCAGCGGTTTTGTTCCAAACGTGGTATTTCCCTGTCAGAATCTGTATGATCCCGAAACAGGAAGGATTACGATCTATTATGGAGCAGCCGATACCTATACAGCCATGGCTTTTTGCTATGTAGATGAAGTAATTGAATATGTAAAAAAGCACCATGAAAAGATTGATTAGTTCTCAAACTAAAATATCTTTGACATTATTAAGAATCGTATGATTTTCTATATTATACAATCCATAAACTTTTAAAATTTAATGTGATGAAATACTGGCTGGCTATTTTGTATATAGCGTTGATATTGATTTGTGGATCGAATACCGCGTATTCGCAGATAGATTATTCAGAAAAATTTAAAAATATAAACCAGGTTCCGGACTATCCGGTTCCCTATGTTTTACCGACGGTGGATGAGATACGTTCGGACATCGATCGCATTTATAATAACCTGTTGAATACATGTGTGCTGGATGTGGTTAACAAAAATACAGGAGAAAAGATTTTACCGGACTCCAAACCCATCAAGGATGCAGTTATCGACGGGCGTTTCGGAGAATACAACCGGTGGGATTATCCGAATGGAGTTATTATGAGCGGAATGAGTCTACTGCAGGATGTGACAGGCGATAGCGCTTATTTCCAATACAATGTCCGGTTATTTGATTTTCTGTTTGATTTTGAGCCTTACTTTAAAAGGTTGCAGAATGAGCAGCATTACTACCATCATCCGTTATCACGAATGCTCAATATAAGAGCTCTTGATCATTGCGGGGCCATTGGATGTGCGTTGATCGAAACGTATCAGAAACATCCGGATCCCCGGTACAAAGAATATATCGACACCATTGCCAACTATATTTCCAATAAACAATTTCGTTTGAAAGATGGTACCATTGCACGGGAAAGACCACAGCCCGAATCGGTTTGGGCAGACGATATGTATATGTGCGTTCCATTTCTTGCGCGAATGGGCGCTTTAACCGGAAATAAAAAATACCTGGATGATGCGGTAAAACAGGTTGTTCAATTATCTAAATACCTGTTTATTGAACAAAAAGGACTTTTCGATCACGGATGGAACAGTTACGGAGGTGATTACGATCCCCGCTTTTACTGGGGAAGGGCAAATGGCTGGGCCTCTATGGCTATGGCTGAACTTTTGGATGTATTACCACCCGATTATCCGGGAAGAGATAACGTATTACATATTTTCAAATCGCATATTCGGACACTTGCAGAAATTCAGGATGGAACCGGGTTCTGGCATAATATGCTGGATAAAACAGATACCTATCTTGAAACCTCGGCGACCGCCATGTTTGTCTATGCAATCGCAAAAGGAATAAATGAAGGATGGATAAGTCACATTTATGGTCCGGTAGCACAAACGGGATGGAATGCCATTTCCACCAGGATAAACCCTATCGGACAGATTGATGGGGTGTGCGAAGGAACAACCTATGCCAGCGATAATACATATTACTATTATCGTGGCGCCAGCGATGAAGCCACACTGGGTACCGGTGCAGTTTTGATGGCAGGAGCAGAAATGATCAGACTCCTTCAAAATGACAAGATTGAGATCATTGAAGCCAGACCTGATGCGGTTAACAGCACATTTCATTACAGGCTGAAGGGCGACAAGCCCATGAGGTAGATATCTTATTAATCGAAAAAATTCTCCGATTCTGATTTCATTTTATAACAAAAACGATTGTAACTTTAATAAAGGCATTTCAAAGCAAAAACAAATGCAAAAAACCACAGTTAACGATAAAATAGAAATTATCCAGGGAGATGATCAGATTTACAGATATGTTGCCATTAACAATTGTTCCCTGGATATGGATACCCTGGAGAAGATGACAGAGATTGGAGATTCTTGGAATCAGGAAAAACTCTGTGCAAACCTGATTGATATCCGAAATATGATGTTTATTGATTCAAAAACCCGTGCTTATGCTGCAGCGCAGTACAGGCCACATGTTGCAGCAACTGCTATTATAATTGATTCCAAAATATCAAGCTATTTTGCGAATATTTATCTGAAATTCAGTCAGCCGAAAACGCCTACCCGTTTATTTACACAGGAATCAGAGGCCGAAAAATGGCTGAAAGAACAAATGGAAAAACGAAAACAATAGCATAATTCAACAATTTCATTTCTAATGACATCACAATTCTTTTCAGTCATTCCGAATTCCCGTTGAGAAAACAAGCTGGAGTTTATTTTGACCGCCCAAGCATGATTACCTTCAATAACGCATCATTTATACCTGTTCTGTGCTTTGAAATGACTTTGCAATGGCTTTTTAACAAGCTCCCTCATTTTTCTATGGACAATTTACGTTATGAAATAAATTTTACCACCGTTTTGATTTTATCATAAAATATTCATAATATTGCACTTTCAAATTCAGAAAATGTTAAACAGAACAGCACATATTCATTACCATCATCATGCAGCTATGCTGTAGCAGAGGTAGTATGTGCAAAATGAAGATATTTTGGATGAAGGTTTGCGATACTGCAAACCTTTTTTTTTGATCAAAAATTTAAAACATGGATTCAGGAAACCTAAAAATAGCCATTCAGAAATCGGGAAGATTGAGTGAAAAATCCCTTGGAATTATCGAGGAAAGTGGAATTAAACTCACCCAGGAAGGGAAGTTAAAACTCATTTCTGTGGGACAAAATTTTCCTCTTGAGATTTTATTTCTCAGGGATGACGATATCCCGCAATATGTGGCAGACAATGTTGCTGATATTGGAATTGTAGGAGAGAACGAAGTTTTGGAACAAGATAAGCCGGTAAATATCGTCGATCGTCTGGGATTTGCAAAGTGCCGCTTATCTCTTGCCATACCACAAACCATTGAATACGATGGATTTTCGTTCTTTAACGGAAAAAAAATTGCGACCTCTTATCCCAATATTCTAAAAAAATATCTTGATAAAAATAAAATAAACTCTGAGATTCATGAAATCAGTGGTTCTGTGGAGATAGCTCCAAGTATCGGACTTGCAGATGCGATTTTTGATATTGTAAGTTCAGGCAGCACACTTATAAGCAACCGACTGAAAGAAGTGGAAGTTGTTTGCACTTCCGAAGCAGTTATCATTGGGAATCAACAAATGTCCGGTGCAAAAAAACAGGTCCTGGAAAAATTGCTATTCAGGATTCATTCTGTGTTGAATGCAAAAAACAATAAATATATTCTGTTGAATGCTCCGAACGAAAGTCTGGAAAAGATAACACAAATTTTACCCGGTATGAAAAGTCCAACTGTCATGCCCCTGGCTGAAAAAGGTTGGAGTTCACTGCATTCGGTGGTGAATGAAAATGAATTTTGGGAAATCATTGAAAAGCTTAAAGAATATGGAGCCCAGGGAATACTGGTTATCCCGATTGAAAAAATGATTGTATAATAATTTTTTAAAAATATGCAGATTTATCCATATCCGGAGAAAAAAGAATGGCAGGAAATCCTGATGAGGCCTTTGCAGGATACCCGTGAACTTTTTCCAAGAGTGCAAAAAATACTGGATGATATAAAGAAAAATGGTGATGTATCACTTTTGGATTACACACTGCAATTTGACCAGGTCTCGGTTTTGAAATTTGAAGTCGAAGAAAAAGAAATCGAGTCTGCTACCAATCAGGTAAGTAAAGATTTGAAAGAGGCAATTAAAATTGCAGTATCCAATATTGAAAAATTTCATCTAATCCAAAAATCTGCCATTCGGAAAGTGGAAACACAACCCGGAGTGACCTGCTGGCAGAAAAGCGTTGCCATTGAAAAGGTTGGATTGTATATCCCGGGCGGGACAGCGCCGCTATTTTCTACCGTGCTGATGCTGGCTATTCCTGCTAAAATTGCAGGTTGTCGTGAAATCATCCTATGTACCCCGCCCTCCTCCACCGGAGATATAAATCCTGTAATTCTTTATGCAGCAAACATTACCGGAGTTACCCGGATTTTTAAACTTGGTGGTGTGCAAGCCATTGGCGCAATGGCTTATGGTACAGCATCCGTTCCCAGGGTATATAAAATTTTCGGTCCGGGAAACCAGTACGTCACTGCAGCAAAGCAAATCGTTTCACAGGGAGATGTTGCGATTGATATGCCTGCCGGTCCATCTGAAGTAGCTGTTATGGCCGATGAATCGGCCAATCCGGCTTTTATTGCTTCCGACCTGCTTTCTCAGGCCGAGCATGGAACAGACAGCCAGGTAATTCTTGTTACTAATTCTGAAAAAATAGCTTCCGCAGTTCAAGCAGAAATCCAGGTACAATTGGATTTATTGCCAAGAAAGCCAATTGCATCGAAAGCGCTTGAAAATAGCAGAATCATATTATTGAAAGACAAAGACGAAATGCTGGAAATGATAAATGAATATGCACCGGAACACCTGATTATTTCAACCCGGGATGCAGAAGCCGATGCTGAATATATCATCAATGCAGGAAGTGTATTCATCGGGCAATATACGCCTGAAAGTGCAGGGGATTATGCATCGGGAACAAATCACACCCTACCCACATACGGACATGCAAAGGCATACAACGGTGTTAATCTCGATAATTTTGTCAAAAAAATAACCTTCCAGCAAATTACAAAAGAAGGTTTGCAATCCATCGGTCCCGTGATAGAAACTATGGCGGAAGCAGAACAATTGATTGCACACAAAAATGCTGTTAAAATCAGATTAAAATCAGGTAATTAAAATGAAAACATTAGATATAAACAGCTTGATTAGAGAAAACATCCGAAACCTGGTGCCATACTCCTCGGCCAGGGGTGAATATACGGGAAATGAAGCTGTTTTCCTTGATGCCAATGAAAATCCGAATAATACATCCTATAATCGTTATCCGGATCCCTTACAGTGGAGCGTAAAACAAAAAATATCGGAACTTAAAGGAGTTGTTCCGGAAAGAATATTCCTCGGCAATGGAAGCGATGAAGCAATTGATTTGCTGATCAGGACTTTTTGTCAACCCGGAAAAGACAATATTCTTTCGGTGGACCCCACATACGGCATGTACAAGGTATGTGCGGATATCAGTCAGG
Organism: uncultured Bacteroidales bacterium; assembly: GCA_963781805.1. GTDB lineage: Bacteria > Bacteroidota > Bacteroidia > Bacteroidales > UBA10428 > JAFGPL01. The sequence goes on along the minus strand of CAWAHF010000004.1, from coordinate 5,274,090 downwards.
TAGAATACAATCAGGTATTACTTACAACCGATTTTCAGCTTGATGTGGAACTTTTGTTAAAACAGGTTAATTCCTCAACTAAGCTTCTTTTTCTTTGTTCGCCGAACAATCCAACGTCAAATAGTCTGAAAAGAGATGATATCCTTGAGGTGCTAAACAAGTTCAACGGATTGGTAGTTCTGGATGAAGCCTACATCGATTTTTCCCGACAGGAAAGTCTGTTGCCGGCATTAAAGAAATATGAAAACCTTGTAATATTGCAAACCTTCAGCAAAGCCTGGGGCCTTGCCGGAATAAGGCTCGGTATGTGCTTTGCCGATGAACGCGTGATTTCGGTGATGAGCAAAATCAAATATCCTTATAACGTAAATAATCCGACACTGCGAATTGCTTATGAATCACTAAATACTTTCAATCAAAAAAACAGCTGGGTTGATGAGATTATAAATGAAAGGAATAGGTTAACAGGGGAATTTGAGAAATTTCCTGAAATTTTAAAGGTTTATCCTTCCGACGCCAATTTTTTGCTTGTGAAAGTAAAATCTCCCCAATCACTTTTCAAGTATCTGGCTGATAAAAAAATCATTGTCAGAGACAGATCTAAAGCAAGTCTTTGTGAAGGTTGTCTCAGAATCACAGTCGGAACAAAAGCAGAAAACGATTTACTGTTGAAAGCGCTGAAAGAAATTAGATGAGGGAAAGATTGGAAAATAGCAGAAGAGGAATAAGGAAAATGAGTAGATTTAATGGTGATTATTAATATAATATATTTTTGTATAGACAACATATGACGATAGCTTAAGGTTTGCTCTTGCTTTGCCTTAGCCTATATAATTTAAATTGATAGCTATAAGATATTTGAAAGTAACATGAAAAGGGTAATTTTTTTAGACAGAGACGGAACATTAATTATTGAGCCTCCTGAGGATTATCAGGTTGACTCCCTGGAAAAACTGGAATTCATACCGAAGGTTTTTCGTAATCTGTATTTCATCCGTAAATCCCTGGATTTTGATCTGGTAATTGTCTCAAACCAGGATGGTTTGGGCACCGAATCCTATCCGGAAAAGAATTTCAGGATGGTTCAGCAAAAAATGCTTAAAGCTTTTGAAAATGAGGGAGTATACTTCGACGATATTTTAATTGATCCCAGTATACCAGAAGAAAACTCGCCCAACAGAAAACCCCGAACCGGATTGTTAACGAAATATCTCTCTGCAGATTATGATTTAACCAATTCATTCGTTATCGGGGACAGGCTTACTGATGTTGAGCTGGCTAAGAACATTGGAGCCCGGGCAATTTATTTTCGTCCGGAAAGCGGCACAGACGAACTGAAAAACGAAGGATTGCAGGATGTTTGTGCACTTGTATCCGATGATTGGGATAAGATATTCGCTTTCCTCTCTTCATACGAACGAACTGCCACTATCCACCGAAAAACCCGAGAGACCGATATTACAGTTTCCTTGTACATCAATGGTACCGGAAAATCAGATATTTCGACTGGTCTGGGTTTCTTTGACCATATGCTCGATCAGATTGCCAGGCATTCGGGAACAGATATCACTATAAAGGTCAAAGGTGATTTGAATGTAGACGAACACCATACCATTGAGGATACCGCCCTGGCTCTTGGAGAAGCCTTTCTAAAAGCACTGGGAAACAAAGCCGGAATAGAACGGTACGGATTTGTTTTACCCATGGATGATTGTCTGGCCCAGGTGGCGATTGATTTCTCCGGGAGAAGCTGGCTGGTATGGGATGCAGATTTTAAAAGGGAAAAAGTGGGTGAAATGCCTACCGAAATGTTTTTTCACTTTTTCAAATCGTTTGCCGACAGTGCAAAATGTAATTTGAATATAAAAGTTGAGGGGCAAAATGAACATCACAAAATAGAAGCTATTTTTAAAGCATTGGGAAGAGCAATAAAAATAGCAGTTAAAAAGGATTTGCTTAATTTTGAACTTCCAACAACAAAAGGCTCTATATAATTTTATAAAATGGATACTAAGACAAATAATACCGCAATTATTCTGATGTACTGCCCGGATCAACAGGGCATTGTTGCCAAAGTGACTGAATTTTTAGACAATAATAATGGCAATATCATTTACCTTGAACAACATGTAGATCGCCAGGAAAAGATATTTTTTATGCGGGTGCAGTGGGAACTTGAGAATTTTTTAATACCCCGTGAAAAAATATCCGATTTCTTTGGAACTCAGATTGCAGCGAAATATGGGATGAACTGGCGGCTTTATTTTCCGGATGAACCGCCCGTAATGGCTATTTTTGTTTCAAAGTTTTCGCACTGCCTGTACGATATGTTGGCCCGGATTCATTCTGGAGAATGGGATGTGAAGGTACCTCTTATCATCAGCAATCATAGCGATTTGAAAAATATTGCCGATAAGTTCTCAATCCCTTTTCATCATTTTCCCATGAATAAAGAGAATAAGGCGGAACAGGAAAAGAAAGAAATGGATTTACTGCGAAAGAATAAGGTTAATTTTATTGTGCTTGCAAGGTATATGCAAATTATTTCTGATACTTTAATTAATGAATATCCCAATAGAATTATCAATATTCATCACTCTTTTTTACCGGCTTTTCCAGGTGCAAAACCTTACCATTCGGCCTACGAAAGAGGGGTAAAAATTATTGGAGCAACCAGCCACTATGTTACAGCCGAACTTGATGCAGGTCCTATTATCGAGCAGGGTGTTACCCGTATAAGCCATACCGATACGATTGAAAAGCTGATACGAAAGGGACAGGATCTGGAAAAAATAGTTCTCTCAAGGGCAGTTATGCTGCATTTGCAAAGAAGAACACTGGTGTATAATAACAGAACAATAATTTTTGGATAAATAAAGAAAAGTGGCAGCAGCAGCAGCAGCAGCAGCGGCAGTGGCAGTTACGGCGGCAGTGGCAGATACAGCGGCAGTAAAACTGCTGATTGCAATCTTAAGTATCATAACTATGGACCTACTAACTGTGGACCAACTAACTGTGGACTAACAAACTGTAGACCAACAAACTGTAGACTAACAAACTGTAGACCAACAAACTGTGGACCAACAAACTGTAGACCAACAAACTGTGGACCAACAAACTGTAGACCAACAAACTGTAGACCAACAAACTGTAGACCAACAAACTGTAGACCAACAAACTGTGGACCAACAAACTGTAGACCAACAAACCTTTAACCATTAAATGAAAATCGCCATCATAAAATATAATGCCGGTAATATCATGTCAGTCGACTATGCGCTTCAGCGAATGGGTATTCAGGCAGTTGTCACAAATAATCATGAAGAAATTAAAAATGCCGATAAGGTAATTTTTCCGGGGGTAGGAGAAGCAAGCACTACCATGGCTCATCTAAAAAAAGGAAAGCTGGATTTGCTGATAAAAGACCTTCGTCAACCGGTATTGGGAATCTGTCTGGGCATGCAGTTAATGTGCACCTATTCAGATGAAAATGATACTAAGTGTATGGGAATCTTCAAAGAACAGGTCAGAAAATTTCAGCCTTTACCAGGTAACGAAAACATAAACAAAGTACCCCAGATGGGCTGGAACAGTATTTACAGGCTGAAAGGTAAATTATTCAAGAACATTCCCGAACATAATTTTGTTTATTTTGTGCATAGTTATTATGCCACAACAGGTGATGATACCATTGCATACTGTGATTACATAAATCTTTTCAGCGCTGCGCTGGAAAAAAATAATTTCTATGCAACCCAGTTCCACCCTGAAAAAAGTGGAAAGGTTGGTGCTCAAATTTTAGAAAATTTTTTAAATATCTGAATATGATTGAAATTATCCCGGCCATTGATATCATTGATGGCAAATGTGTACGGCTTGAACAGGGAGATTTTGGGGCTAAAAAAATTTACAGCGAAAATCCACTGGAAGTTGCAAAAAAGTTTGAAGATGCAGGCATAAAAAGATTACACCTTGTCGATTTGGATGGTGCAAAATCAAAACATGTTGTAAATATAGATGTACTCACTTCTATTGCCTCGAAAACCAACCTGGTAATTGATTTTGGAGGTGGCATAAAATCTGATGAAGACATTCAGAAAGTTTTTGACAATGGCGCTAAAATGGTTACACTCGGGAGTGTTGTAATTAACAATCCATGTAACTTTGATACCTGGATTGATAAATATGGTAGCGATAAAATAATACTCGGTGCAGATGTTAGGGATTATAAAATTGCCATTTCCGGTTGGTTAACTACAACCGATATCGACGTGTTTGATTTTCTGATTGAGAAAAAATATGCAGGTGTAACGAAGGTATTGTGTACAGATATCACTAAAGATGGTATGCTCGAAGGTCCTTCCTTTGATCTTTACAAAAGTATCATGCAACTTATAACCGATTTGTATATCATAGCCAGCGGGGGAATTTCTTCTATAAGTGATATTGAAATGCTGAACCAAATCGGAGTGCATGCGGTCGTCATCGGAAAAGCAATATACGAAAACAGAATAACACTGGATGAACTGAAGAAATTTCTATAATATATTGTAATATATGCTGGCAAAAAGAATTATTCCATGTTTGGATGTAAGGGACGGTATGACCGTTAAGGGGGTTAATTTTGTAAATATCCGCGAGGTCGGTGATCCTGTGGAACTGGGAGCCATGTATGCCGAACAGGGCGCTGATGAACTGGTTTTTCTTGATATTACTGCCTCACATGAAGGCAGGAAAACCTTTGTTGAACTGGTAAAGAGAATTGCAAAAAATGTAAACATTCCTTTTACGGTTGGCGGCGGAATATCTGATCTTAAAGATATCGAAGCCCTCCTGGCAGCCGGCGCCGACAAAGTCTCCATAAATTCTGCAGCCATTAAAAATCCTAAATTGATCGATCAGATGGCGCTTCATTTTGGAAATCAGTTTGTGGTGGTGGCTATAGATGCCCAGGAAGAAAACGAAAAATGGACAGCCTTTATTAATGGAGGAAGGATTCCTACTGACAAAGAATTGTTCTCATGGGCTAATGAAGCGCAGGAAAGAGGAGCCGGGGAAATTCTTTTCACTTCTATGAACCATGACGGGACAAAAAATGGTTTCGCCTGTGAGGCCACAGCCAGGTTGTCAGAAAACCTGTCCATCCCAATTATTGCATCGGGAGGGGCGGGAAATATGGAACATTACGCAGAGGTATTTACACGTGGAAAGGCCGATGCAGGGCTGGCCGCAAGCATTTTTCACTTTCGTGAGATAACAGTTCCTCAGTTGAAAGAATTTCTACGAGCAAGAAACATACCGGTCAGATTTTAATAGGTTTGCATTGGATTTACATTGCAACAAATTAACTGAATACATCATAAAACAAATACAAATGGTTCCTGAAAATTTTGAATTTCTTAAATATCTGCAGGATATTATTGATCAACGAAAAGTTGATATGCCTGTAGATTCCTATACATCAAAGCTTTTTTCAAAAGGGATAAACAAAATTGCGCAAAAGGTTGGTGAAGAGGCTGTAGAACTGATTATTGAAGCCAAAGATCAGCATGATGACCTTTTCCTGAATGAAGCCGCAGATTTGGTCTATCACCTGATGGTTTTACTGGCCGCCAAATCTTATCGTATCGAAGATGTAATTGAGGTATTGGAAAAAAGACACAAGTAAAATCAAAGTCTGTTCACCATATTGATGAACTCCTCATTTGGAATTAGTCCGTCGTGATCGGAAGAAAATTCAGGTTTAAGACGGTTAACAAAATACATATCTATCTTACCTATATTCTTTGCCTCGATTTTGCCCCGATAGTCGCATTCAAAAAAATCTTTAACGAATTCGTAGGTGGCTCCGGAAATATTAACCATGCCCACATGTCCCGAATGTTCCATGCGGCTTGCGATATTCACAGTTTCACCCCAAATATCATATGCAAATTTCTTTCGGCCTACAACCCCTGCTACCAATGGCCCGGTATGAATGCCTATTCTTAACTCCCATACTGAAAGGTTGCTAATTACTTTGCTATCGTTGAGTTTGTTCATATAATTCTGAATTTCCAGCCCTGTAAGCACCGAATCAAAAGGGTTACTTTTGTTGCTTAAGGGCAATCCTCCTGCACACATGTAAGCATCACCAATGGTTTTTATCTTCTCAAGATAATGTTTACCTATAATCTCATCAAATTTGGCGAAATAGGTATCGAGAATATTTACCAAGTCATTTGGATTAAGTTCCATTGAAAACTTTGAAAATCCCTTAAAATCGGCGAATAATACTGTAACCATTTTATATTGCCGGCTACTTGCTTTACCTTTGCTTTTTAATTGCTTTGCAATTTCAAAGGGCATAATATTCAGCAGAAGCTTTTCAGATTTGTTCTGCTCATTTTGAATAAGCTGTTTTTGTGTGTTGATTTCATTTTTTTGTATCTCAAGCTGTTGATTGGCCTTTTCAAGATTATCCATGATAACTTGCATTCGCTGGTTTTGGCGGTTCAGCTCCTCCTCTTTTTTCTTTAAAGAACTAATATCCACCTCAGTGGCAATCAATCGTTCTACATCTCCCTTTTCATTTAGTTTTGGAGAAATAAATGTCTGCAACCATTTTTCCTGACCACCCTTAATTATAACCTTTGAAGAAAATTCTATAGGTGTTTTTCTTGACACGCATCTGTTGAAAAGTGCTATGATTTCAGGATCCTGACATAAACTGAATATGGTACTTCCCATCCTCGATCTGAAATCTTCAAACGACATTCCGTGCTGATGCTTAAAACCTTCACTTGCCCATTCCAGCTCTCCATCGGGTTTTATCAGAATAAATGAGTTATGACTATGGTCCGTGATAATAGCCAGATTTTCAAAATCAATCTTTTTTTCCTCAAATTCTGCAATCTTTCCCTGGATATTTTTAATTTGTTCATTTACCCCTAACGCCTTATTAATTCTTGAAATCAATTCACCGGCATTTATAGGCTTTGTAATATAATCAAATGCTCCTACATCAAACGATTCCTTCAAGCTTTCAGATGAGCTATATGCCGTGAGAACCAATACCGGTATTTCTTTGGTGATATCATTAATTTTCAGCATTTTTATAGATTCGATACCATCTACCACCGGCATCCTCAAATCCATAAGTATAACATCAGGAAGTTGAGCCACGGCAGTATCATATCCCTCCTGACCATTAGCAGCCTGTAAAATATCATACTCTCCATCTGAGGTTTTCAGAATGTTAAAAATCAACTCCCTGTTTGTGCTTGTATCGTCTACTACTAAAACCTTATGGTTCATCCTTTCTTAAAAAAACTTTATAATAGTTAATAGTTTGGTTCACAGCTAAAGATAACACTTATACGGCAGCTTTATCTTTAAGTTCTGTTTAAATTACCTTAATCAAATTTTATTATTCTTTTTTATCCATTTACCTTTTTATAATTTGCCGGTATGATATTCTGAATTCATTTCAACTCAGATTCTCGATAAAAGAATTTCTTCCAACTCATGTTTGTCAAGCGTTACTGGATTGTTTTTCTGACTTGTCTTTTCCACCACACCGGGTATCTGTTCCTTTTTTAAACCATACCTCCCAATTACCGGGAGCTTTAAATCATCAACAAGTTTATCGAGAAGTTCCACAAAATAGTGTGCGCTTTCAGAATCAGAAAGTTGCTTGGCTGTAGAAAAAAGGCTCCCCAGCCGGGCATATTTTTTTAATGTAATACGATCAGACGAATCGGTTAATAATTTGTTGACAATAATCCTGTTTGCGGCTCCCAGTAAAGTTCCGCACAACGCCCCGTGAGGAATATCAATCATTCCTCCGATAGATGAGGCAAAGCCATGCACAACACCTAAACCCGCATTGGCAAGGGTTATTCCCGAAATCATAGCTCCATAGGCAATAGCGCTTCGGACTTTGATATTTCCCCCGTTTCGGTATACTTCAGGCAGATTGTTGATAATCAATCCGATTGCTTCTATTGCCAATGAATCTGTGACAATACTTGATTTTACAGATACATACGATTCGATTAATTGAGTCAATGCATCCATACCGCTGGCAGTAGTAATTTCAGGGGGACAACCCAACGTCAGCTCAGGATCTACCAAAGCAACATCCGGTACAAAATTTGGATGACGCAGAGATTTTTTAAATCCGTTCTCTCCTATTTCGCAGATTACCGCATTCCCGGTTGTCTCGCTGCCCGTACCGGCAGTAGTGGGAACTGCAATAAATGGTATTTTTACACCCGGATGTGTTTTGCTGCCCACCCCCTCAATATAATCTCTTACTGTTCCTCCTGTTTTCAACATAGCCGAAACAGCCTTTGCTGTATCGAGTACGCTGCCTCCTCCAATACCTGCAACAGCATCGATCTTTTTCTGGAAATATTCTGAAACGATTTCATCAATGTCCAACGGAGAAGGCTCTTTGACAATTCGGGCATTAAATATGGTACATTCTGAATTTTCCAGCGTTTTAAAAAGAGTTCTGCCATAAGCACCTGAACGAAATGACGATGCACCTGTAACAATAATAAATGTGTCGCCATATTCCTTCAGAATATCCGGTAACCTGGCCAGATTTCCCGCACCGAAAATAATCCGTGGGATTTTCGATAAAATAAATGAATTTACCATTCCGACGAATCTTCTGGACAAATAATGATATGCTTATTTCCTTCCCGAGGTTTTGCCATCCAGTCTGCCACTGTTTCCCTCCATTTCAAATAATGAAGGGTATTTTTATGGTCTGCAGCAGCGCTCTCCGATTCAAAAGCCTCATAAAGTACAAATTTCGAAGGCTCATTTGCGTCACGCAGTAAATCAAATCTAAGATTTCCGGGCTCCTTTACCGACTGATTGTGATTTTCCACCGAAGCCTTTATAAAATCTTCAATATGCTCTTCTTTTACCCATACATGAACAAACGTAACAATCATAGCGTTTTATTTTTGTATTAATTTACAAAAAATAATGATACTATATTTCCATTAACTGAAAAAATTAAAATACTAACAAAATATTCATGAAACATAATTTAGATGTAATGTTAAAACTCAGAGATTGGTCAATTCGATTGTTTGTAGTATTTTTAGCCCCTTAAAATACCTGAAGAAAACTGAAGGTATGTTATTGTTGAATTTTATTAAATTCTATGTTGATGAACTTATTCAGGTCTCTTTCTCTTGTTTCAATCGTTGGATTTTTAAATTGTACACCAATCTATTCGCAAAAACAGCTAAAAACAGCCGATGAATTAAAGAAGGCCAAAACATATCGTTTGATTGAAGAAGCCTCGGCGAATAAAAAACGGGTATATATTTTGAACCTGGATGGACATAATCTTACCGAAATTCCCGAAGTTGTATTCAAATTAAAAAATCTTCAGGAACTTTATCTACGTAATAACAAAATTGATTCTCTACCTGATGCGTTGTGGGCACTCACAAATCTTCAGAAATTGATGCTGGGCGAAAATTTGCTCGATATCATTCCCGGAAAAATAGAAAACCTGCAGAATCTGGAAGAAATCGATTTTTTTTCTAATCGATTGACCCATTTACCTTCTGAACTTGGAAATCTGAAAAAACTTAAGAAAATTGACCTGAACTGGAACCAACTGGATTCAATTCCTTACTCCATCGGAAATTTATCGAACCTCGAAGTGTTTTTACTTGAGCGAAACAAACTGAAAGAATTACCCAATACCATTGGGAAGCTGACCAATCTGAAAGAGATTAATCTGTATAACAACCAACTGATTGAATTACCCGAATCATTTGGAAACCTGAACCGGATTAAGGACCTGAACCTGAGTAAAAACAGGTTAGTAAGACTACCCCAATCTATTTCTAACCTGCATCAACTGGTAACCCTTAACCTTTCCCAAAACAAGCTTACCAGATTACCTGGTCTGTTGGGCCTGACAAACCTGCAGAAACTTGATGCCGCTAATAATAAGCTCAAATCGCTAAGCCAGCAAACACTCCAACTGGCAAAACTTACCGAATTAAGCCTCAGCATTAACGAAATTTCAACCATCTCCATCGGTAAAAATGAACTCCCTCTATTAAAAAAACTTGACCTGGAATTAAATAAAATAACTGTAATTCCTTTAGGAATATTCGATTTGAGTAATCTCGAATTTCTTAATTTATCAAAAAATAATATCGAAAGAGTTGAAAACGCCATTGGTAATCTCACAAATCTCCGGCAGTTGTATCTGAATGATAATAAAATTTACTCCGTTTCAAAATACATTGGCAAACTTTCAAATCTTGAATACGTCGATTTAAGCAATAACAAAATACGTTTGTTGCAGCGGGAAATTGGAGGCATGAAAAGCCTCAAGGAAATGCATCTTGAAAATAACGATTTCTCTGAATTTCAAAGAAACCTGGTAAAAAAATACCTGGTCGGTCCTAAAATATATTTTTAATATGAATGTAATTCTTCTGCTTTAGGGAATTGAAAGATATTCTTTCATTCCGAAAGAGAAGACTTGAATATTGGAATCTTTTCAGTATTGAAGGCTGATTACTGCTATTGATAGATATTACATGCAGGTTCAGATGCTGTTCAAAATGTATATCTTTGATGTTATGAAAAAGTAAGATAAACTTAATTCCACAACGGGTACAAAAAATGAATACTACAATTACCAAAGACAATACTACTCTCGGCTGGATTGGTACCGGGGTCATGGGAAGTCAGATGTTCAAACATTTATTGGATGCAGGTTTTAAAGGTAATGTTTTCACACGGACGAAATCCAAAGCGCAATTTCTCGTTGAAAAGGGCGCCGTTTGGAAAGAAAACCCAAAGCAGGTAGCCGATTCATCTGACATTGTCTTAACCATGGTTGGATTCCCTCAGGATGTAAGAGAAGTATATTTTGGTAAAAATGGAATTTTCAATGGAAATTCTACCGGTAAGCTTTTCATTGATATGACAACTACAAGTCCGAGCCTGGCAATAGAAATTTACAATATGGCTAAATCAAAAGGAGCATTTGCGATAGATGCCCCTGTTTCGGGTGGAGATATTGGGGCCAGAAATGCAACATTGTCAGTCATGGCTGGTGGCGACAAACATATCTTTGAAACGGTTTTACCATTGCTTGGTATGCTGGGTAAAAAAATAAGTTTTGCAGGCATTGCAGGTTCGGGTCAGCATACCAAAATGGCCAACCAAATAACCATTGCTTCAACCATGATTGGAGTATGTGAAAGTTTGCTTTATGGGATGAAAGCCGGTCTTGATCCCGATGCCATGCTCGAAGCCATCGGTGGTGGTGCAGCTGCCTGCTGGACGTTAAATAACCTTGCGCCACGCATTGTTAAAGGAGACTATGAGCCCGGCTTTTTTGTCGATCATTTTATCAAAGATATGGGAATTGCACTTGACGAAGCAAAAAGAATGGGAATAGTTCTTCCGGGGTTGGCCCTGGTTCATCAATTCTATTTGTCAGTGAAAGCAAAAGGATACGGAATGAAAGGAACTCAGGCGTTGATGCTCGCATTGAAAGATATGTCGGGGATATAATTTTTCAATCCGGCTTGAGTATTATTTTTCTGCAATTACATATTGAAATACACCAGATGATTTAAATAATGTTATCTCCAACTACTTAAACTTTAATATCTGATAAATAAATAGTTAACAGAACTGAGAAAAAAAAGGGTCTGCTTTTTCAGCAAACCCTTTAATTTGTAAGAGATTAATTATTAATAGATTTCAAATTATTTCCGGTTTATTTTTTAACACTTCAGATTCCTGAATTGCGGATAGTGAACCCGGAGTCTGCGATTAATTATTAAACCTTTGCCTGTGCGGCCTGTGATCTGAACCTGAGTCATTCCTTGGGTTCGCTTTCTTCACTACAATTTTGTTACCTTCGAGTTCGGCATTATTAAGTTCTTCAATGGCTTTGTTTGCCTCTTCGTCGTTTGGCATTTCAACAAAACCAAATCCTTTCGACCGGCCGGTCGCATGGTCCATAACAACTTTGGCTGAAGTAACTTCACCAAATTCTTCAAAAGTTTCTTTCAGAACATCACTGTTGGTCCTGAAGTTTAATTTAGCAATAAAAATGTTCATGTTACAATAAAAAAATTAAAGATTAAATATTCAGGAAATAGAGGGAATGAGGTGTAAGAGATTAAATGGATCAAAAAAACTGCCAATAATTTCGAACTTAACTCAAATACTCTTATTTCATTATGCAAATCTAAATTATTTTATAAATATTAAATAATAAATTATACCAAATCTTTTATGTTTTTAATTTTTATTCTTTGCTAATTCTTTGATTAATTTCCCATTATGTTTGTCCCTGAAGGCATCTAAAATATGAGGCCGGACGTTAAGCCCAAAATGATTTTTGGCAGTAGCATACCAAATCAACATGCCGTGATAACGGAAATCTCTTATAACCATTTGGTGTCAACTCATAACCGGTTGAAGCAAGCTAACCATGTTTCCCTCGGTATCGATAAATGAAACATACTTCCCAATTCCCGGAATATCTACCGGTTTTGCCAGAATTTTGCCCCCGGCATCTTTCACTTTTTTTACCGATTCATTAATCTCATCAACCGCAATAACAATCGAAGGATGTTGAGCAGAACCGTCATCTTTTCTTGGAAAAAAGCCCCCATTAATTGCCCCGGGCATTTTCGGACGTCCCTTTTCGTCGGTCTCGGTAGTTGAAACAGTTACATAATTGCCCATATCCTCACCAAATTTTTGGGTTTGCCATCCAAATACGGTGGAATAAAAATCAACCATACGATCTCTGTCATTAGCCGGCATCTCAAAATGCACTACTGGATTTATTTTTTTCATTTTGATTAGATTTTATGATTTGTTGGTTATTAAATGATTAATATAGAGATCTAGTAACAAAGCACACTGACATTGGTTCTTTTATAAACAAAATATTTGAAAGGGAAATTCTGAAAAACAGATAGGATTATAAAAGCAAACAACCTTGAATTTTTCAATTTTTGCGGTATCTGCTGCGGATAGAATTCAGTTTATCGATGAATGGCTTAATATTTGCAATTTCAGCAGAATTCTCTGATCCGAAGCTGATTCTATGAGTAACGGTATCATTTTGAACAGATACCCATGTATCGCAACCGTCTGCACAAACATTGCAGGTATTTATATTAATACTTTGAAACTTTTTCATATCAAACTCGCTCATCAGCTCATTCCACTCAACGATATTGGTCAATGTATCAAAAGCATAATCATTATCATTGCAGGGAAAATTATATTCATAGTGTGTTAAATTCGCTGTTACAGATAATGAATCGGCTCCCACACACCAACCGCAACTTGTACCCATACTTACAACATAGTTTCCATAAATGTTTTCAATCGGTTTATCCGTTTCACAGGACTTTAAAAGTCCCACTAAGAAGAACAATAGGAAAGTGTATTTTTTCATTTTTTAAGGTTTACGATTCAAAGTTAAGATGAATTTATGGACTAAAGGTTGCTTCTCGAATATCGTTTACGCGGCAAGAGCTATTGTTGTATCTCCTAAACAAATGACATCTTTAGACTATTTGACTTTTTTACTAATTTATCCCTTTCGGAAAAGTGGCTTGATGAATACTTCAACTTCATTATTGTCACCTGATAATCGGCTTACAGACTAGCCGACCACATTCTTACTATTGGAAGTTTATCGGAGTATCGCTTTAACTGCCTTATTGTTGAGTGAAAATAGGTTGAAAAACTTCTGATGAGCTTTATTGTTGGATGAAAGCTAAAAAAAGTATAAAGTATCCGTAAATAAAAAGTTTACATAACGTGTAATGAACACATACTCTTACCTGATGAAATCATGAAAATGATTGTGTATAAATCGATTGTAGTATTTGAGGATATATTCACTAATACTACTCATCTGAAAGGTTTGAAGAATTTGTTAATAAAAGAAGTAGAAATTAATTGAAAAAAACTTGACATGTGAATTTTTTTTTCATATTTTTGTCTCACTTTGATTAGTGCGGATTTATATTAATTGTGTTGTGGAACAGGCGCGTCCTGCGCCTGTTTTTCTTTTATCTCCTTTTAAATTGTACGTTGAGAATGTATTGTTTCATTTCAATGCCTCGGATGAATTGAATTCAGAATCTCAACAATCTTTTCCTGTCTCAGGATATGCATTCCCAACCGTTCATTCGAAACCCCTTCCCGCAGATTAAAATTATAAACCGGTTGATCCTCCTGAAGTTCCGATTCAAAATACCGGAAATGAATAGAATCCAGATTTTTGATATCTTCTGCGATTTCTTTCAGATGCGTGGAAATAAAGAAGGTACTTTCTCCAATAGCCGCAAACGACCTGATGATTAACAGCGAAGCATCATAGGCATCTTTTACATTGGTCCCCCGGAACAATTCGTCGAAAACGACAAACAACCGTTGCTTCTCCCTGAGTATCAAAGCGGTTTCCTTCACCCGTCTCACCTCACTGTAAAAATGACTGTATCCTTTGCCCATATTATCAGATAAATTAATGGTGGTAATTATACCGTGGTATAATGATGTTGTCATACTTGCAGCAGGAACCGGAAAACCCAAATGAGCCAGGTATATAGCTATGCCCAGCGATTTGAGAAAAGTCGATTTGCCAGCCATATTGGGTCCGGTCAAAAAGCAAAGGTTTTTAGAGGCATCCATGGTAACATCATATGGCACAGCATCCGTCAGTAACGGATGATATAAACCTGTAATTGATAATTTAGTACCGTATCTATTAAAATAGTCCGGAAAGCACAGATGGTAATGTTTTGCAGCTTTGCCCACAGCAATCAAGGCATCCAGATAATAAATTTCGCTAAGTAATGTCCTGAGAATGTTTTTATATCTTTTACGGAACCGGTTATCAAACCTGTTGAGACTAAAGCAGGAAATTTTCTCTTGTTTAAAAAACAGATCTTTATTATCGGGCAATTCAAAGAAACGCTTTATGAGTTCTATTCTTTTTTGAAGCTCCTGCGGAATCGGATAATTTTTAACCAAATCAATGATCTCACTCAAGTGATGAAAGAGGTACAATAAATTTTGAATTCCCGATTGGATGATATAATAATCATTTTTAGGATTTAAATGATACGACAGGTACTGAAAGACTGCATCGATCGCATTGTTCCTCAGCGTAGGTACATTCAATCGCAGATAGTGTTCAATGAAGTCAAACTGTCCAGAATTTATCTTCACTTCAATGTTCGTATTGCAGAAAAACCGGATGAGTTCCTGACGTTGCTTAATTTCCCGGATATCGGTCAAAGGGTATCGCATTAATTCATAAAGATAATCCCGACCTCCAATGGTTTTTGTAAGGTTGAAATATCCATAAACAGATTTCGAAGATTTTTCCTCGGAAAAAATTTCCAAATCCCGGATGGTTTGTTTATCTAGTTCAAAGTTCATGGTCAGACCAGGATATTTTTGAACCAACTTCCTGATTTTTGGGAACATTTTTAATGGCCCGCAATATGCAAAGATCCGAATCTGTTAACAACAACCACAAATTAGAAGCTGTTCAAACTCACTGAACGTAAAGCATCTATGACTTATTGTGTTCAAAACAGAATACCATTAACGTATTTGTATTAATTTTTATGGTATGTTGGTGAATGCATTACAATGAATCCACCTCGTGAAAACGAATGGCCTGTCCCCCACCCCGTGCAAGCTTCAGGGTAAGAGTTGTATTGCTGTCCACTTGTTTAGAGGATATTGCAACGGGCAGCGGGTTGTTCTGATAATCTGCATTTTCACCGTCAGCATAAATTTCGGCAAGGTATTTTTTACCGGGATCCAGAAAATCAAGAGGAATTTCAAATGTTCGTACATTTTCGTCTGTGATGCTTCCCAGATACCAGTCATTGCTGTTGCGGTCTTTCCGAACAATAGTAACATAGTCTCCAATTTTCGCATTGAGCACTTTAGTATCTTCCCAGTCTGTCGGTACATCAAGCAAAAACTTAAACGCAGGATTTCCTTCATAATTTTCGGGCAAATCAGCCAGCATCTGCACAGGCGCATAAATCACCACGTAAAAAGCCAGTTGTTTGGCAACGGTGGTATGAACACTGGTGGTCGACCTTTCTTTAATGGTAACGTCAAATATGCCGGGAGTGAAATCCATAGGCCCTGCCAACATACGGGTAAATGGCAGAATGGTGGTATGTTCCGGCGGATTTCCTTTACTCCATGCATCATATTCCTGGCCACGTGCGCCTTCGCGCATCAACATGTTCGGGTAGGTTCTCCATTCGCCTGTTCCCTTAATGGGTTCATGAAAATTTACTGTCATATGATTTTGGGCTGCCTTTAATAATACATACCTGTAATACTCCACTCCGAACTGTCCGTGATGCCATTCTTTCATATTCAATCGTGATCCCACCTGCCCGATTTTCAGGTTGTGGATTCCAACCTTTTTGTAAAGGGCAAATGCCGAATCGATCTGGCTCAAATAGTTAATCAGGTTTGAGCCTGTTTCATGGTACCCGATGATTTCCACATTTTTTGACTTCGCATAGTTGCATACCTTTTCAAGATCAAAGCCATCGGCGCATTTGGTAAAATTGAACATATGCATGGCGTTTTCGTACCATTGCGGTGTCCAGCCTTTGTTCCATCCTTCAATAAGTAACAGGGGAATATGATATTTCGAGGCAAAGTCAATATACATTTTGGCATGTTCGGTGGTAGCGCCCTGATCTTTGCTTTCCCAGAAGGTATATTTTCCAATGTGCATTCCCCACCAAATCCCTATATATTTTGCCGGTTTCACCCATGATGACACATCTCCGAGTTTATTAGGCTCATTCAGGTTCAGCATCAGGTAAGAGGTGATTAGTTTGCCGGGATTATCGGCAATCAGAATGGTACGCCAGGGAGTTTGAAAGGGTGCCCGGGTTTTCACCTTGGTGCCATCGTGCCAGGGGACAAGATCACATTTCAGTGTGTTTTTTTTGTCGCTTGCCAGGGTCATGCTCGCATAATCCTTCAGATCAGCTTCGTGAATGGCAAGGTATAAACCATCCTTTGTCTCGATGGTTAACGGTGTGTGAACCGTATCCAATTCGTTTACAGGAGATTTTTTGTACAAATATTCATAGCGGTTATCACAATATGCCGGTATCCACCAGGCATCATGATTTCCTGTGAGATGAAAAGCTGTTTCTTCATCCATAATGACAACACTGTCCATATTTTCCTGTTCGGGAATTTGGTACCGGAATCCTACCCCGTCATCAAATACCCGGAAAACGATATTTATTTTACGTTTCAGATCACTCTTTTCTTCCAGTTGAAGATAGAGTTCATTGTAATGGTTCCTGACAAAATGTTTTTCACCCCAGACCTGTTTCCAGGTTTCATCAATCGATTTTGTCACCTTATTCTTAATTAGCAGGTTGTTGTCTAATGAAGCCTGCGACTTAAATTTGAAGCCCAGTGCCGATTTTTTAATTACCGGTTTATCCTGATAAGTAACCTCATAATACGGCTTTGAATTTTCCACCAGAAACTTTACATTTATATTATTATCAGGTGATTGAATTGTGACTTCTTCCGAATGCTTTGGGTTGCATGCACCAATAATTAAAAAACAACCGAGGTAAAAAATAATTCTTCCTTTCATTTTATTGCTAATAAATAATTGTCCACGGCAAAGTAAGTGCATTTTTAATATCAGGAATAGCTGATTTGTTAAAGGATATAGCCTCGTTTGATAGGAAAAATATATTTTAATGAAATAATTTAATAGGAATAATCATGGGAACTCCTTTTCTGAAGGCAAGATAATCATCACCAAAATCCTTTAATAATCTCGGTTCTTCGGAAAATTTCAAATATATTCTCACCAGGAAAAACAGAAGGATTACGGCAACCAATCCGGAAAGTGAATTAATTACTGAGAAAAAGTAATTCATGTTTCAGGAATTAGACTAACTAAATTGGCCAAAGGCTGTTCAATCAATCTATTTCTTATACCTCTATTCATTTAAATTCTCGTAAGGCAAATCAAATGTAATGTTCCATACGATTTTTAAAGTAATACCGGGAATGAAACAGCCATAAAAACCTACCTTTTTGAAATTGTGAAATTTTAAATACCACAGAAATTTTGCATTACACAACAATTCTGCGTAGTTAACCACAAATTATTGATTCCTGATATTGAAATTTATATATTCAGCAATTGTTAAGTGAATCTGATCAGGTTATTATATACACCTAGTAAAGATTCGTGTTTCTGAGCTATAAATCAATCTATGAACAATAAGCTAATTGAAAAATCTGATAATAAATAAAAGGTAAATCTGTTTCGGTGAATTTACAACTATTTACTACGAGGTTGATATGTCTACCAGTCTTGTTTTCAGTTTCTTTATACAATTAATTTTAGGTTAATCAGAAGACTCTAAATCAATGACTCCAAAACAATTTAAAAACTTAAAATCATGAAAAGAATAATTTTATTCATCAGTTTGTGTGGCGCTGTGATGTGCCTGAATGCCCAATCTAAAAAAACCATCTTTCTCAATAACGGCGAAAAAATCGAGTATTCAAGAATGAAAGGCAATAAAAAAAATGTAGTTTACAAAATACACGGAGGAACCAAACAAACGCTGAATTACGATGAAGTCCATTTTGTTATTAAGAAAAAAGAGGTGTATGTTCCGGATGAAGCCTATCATATCAAATATCTGCAACCGGGACCTTTAACCATGGATCTTAGGGATGTCACAAACGATGGAAGCTGTACCAAAGGAATGGTGGATGCTATTGGTAATACAAACTTTACCGGAGCACGAATAGGCGGTGTGGTTACGGGATTTTTCTTTCCGATTGGTTTTATCGGTACAGCTATCTTAGCATCCTCACCACCCGACAACCAAAAGATGATTCCTCCGGACAAAGATTTGTCTGGTGATAAAACGTATACAGAATGTTATCAAAAAACTGTAAAAAAACAAAAAGGGAAACAAACCTGGTTTGGCGCAGGTTATGGGGCTATGGCAGCAGTTTTAATCGGCACTGCCATTATGAGTGCAAGCTTTTAGATTCAAATTGGCATCATAACTGGTGCACGTTTTATAATGCGAGCCTTTCCCATTGCTGGCCGGGAAATGTTGTCCCAACCAATACAGATAAAAGTATTGTACAAGATATCTGTATACAGTAAAAGTTCTTTAACAAATCATTAAGATACTGAGATCAAGTCATTGAGTTGTTTGGAGTCACTAAGGTTAAGTAAGTTAGGTTTTGTCATTGCGGCTTGGAAACGAGTGTGGCAATCTTATAAATCTGAAGAAATTGCCTCCTGTGACAGACAGGGTTCGTTTCTTCCGCAAGGACGTTATTTCATTGCATCGGGTGAATAGGCAACAGATCCATGTTACCTGCTGCAGACAGATTATGAGAAATAAACCTGCAAAACCAACCACTGAATCATTTTAATACCTAGTGATTAAATTTATAAGATTATTTAACCAAACTCAAAAATTATGAAAACAACAAAGAGATTGTTTCTGTTGCCGGCAATAATTTGCATAATTATGCTGGTACTAAATTGCAACAGACAGAAGTCCCTCAAAATGGTTACCGTACCTTTTAAAGCAACCGCCACAGGCGAGTATAAGTATGTTGGTCCTGATACGTTGCCGGAACCAAAATGCACTGGTTCATTATCGTTGTGGCGTGCTATTGTTGATGCAAAGGGATCAGGTGTTCCAGTAGGCAATTTTATTGCACACTTCGATTTTTGTGGTGACAGCCTGAGTAACTATGGTAATGCTTATGCCTTTATAATAGACGAAACCGGAGACACCCTGTTTTTAGATGCCTCAGGACAGGTTCTCGATGGCAGACTGGCTGAACAACCTGCTTTTGTAACTTCACATTGGAGCGATACAATTAGGTTTGTCGGGGGCACCGGCAAATATAAAGGTGCAATAGGAAGTGTCGTTACAGAGGATTATAACAGTTCTCAGGATGGCAATTCACATCATAACTGGACCGGAACTATCACCATGTTGAAAAAGAAAAGTTGGTAGTATACAGAGACATATTTTTGATGTGAGATAGGCGCGTTCCGTCTGTTAATCAGATGTTTAACGAATGCGCATAACGTGTGCAAGTATCATAAACTGATTAATTCATGCCTTTTTCCGCGCTTTTATTACTTCTGACGGGAATGTATTCTGACTTATTTCCAGATTTTTTTCAATCTCAAAGCCGGCTTTTATTAAATGTTCCTTAAAGGATACAGGACGGCATCCTGTCAGCAGGTCAGGATATTTCCTTGCCACCCGGTACCAGAATTTATTAGCTTTCTTTTTGCCGAAAGAAAAGGTTGACATTACCACTTTCCCATTGGGTTTTGTTACTCTGTAAAATTCTTCGGCTAGTTTGTCAAACGTGTCAGCAGGCATTAAATCCACCATAAAGTTATTTATCAGGGTGTCAAACATATTATCTTCAAAATCAAGCTGCAATGCATCCCCCTCTTTTAATTCATAATGGACATTTTTAATTTTGCCCAATCTTTTCTTTGCCTTTTCAAGCATGTCGGGTGATAAATCCATACCAACATTTTGGCCGTCCGGATTTCTTTTGACTATTTCTTTATAAACAACACCTGTTCCGCATGCAACCTCTAAAACCGATTCGTTATTTCGGACATCAGAAAATTCGATAACATATTTTGCAGCTTTGCTCTCTGTAAACCAGCTCCAGATATCATACAACCGGACAACTTTTTTGAAACTTTTTTTGGTTTCGGTTTGGTTC
This sequence comes from uncultured Bacteroidales bacterium, assembly GCA_963781805.1. Lineage (GTDB taxonomy): Bacteria > Bacteroidota > Bacteroidia > Bacteroidales > UBA10428 > JAFGPL01. Next base: position 5,253,249 of record CAWAHF010000004.1, on the reverse strand, counting down.
AATTTTCGTTCCAACAGTTCCATTTTACCCATCTCCCGTCTTTATATTCCACTGAATACTACCCAAATATCTATATGATCAGATATGTCATTAAGACTTTCAGGACTGTTCACAGATGTTTTATTTTACAGTCACTCAATTTATAAACAAATCAGTATGTGAAGTGTTTTCATTCGGATTAAATTCAATTCCACATTCTCAATTCAATGTCATTTAATTAAGGGATAGTACAAATGAAAGCCCCGGACACAATACGCTTCGACTCCGCTGCTAATGACACGCTATATGAGCCTTCGACTCCCATCGACCGCCAAAGGCTTGCCGACGGCGCAGCGCTCAGGCTGACTATCGTGTTAACGGATTCTTTGCATGCCTGGCAACTCATTTATATTCGACAAGTGTATTTACATATTTTTCAAATGCTATCAGACAAGAGAATAAAAGTTCACTTTAGTTCTTTTCAGTCAGCGATGTACAAAAATTTCTGAAACAGCAAAACAGAAAGAGTCGCTTAGGGGGTTAACTAAAAAAGTACGCGTTATCCCGGTTCATCGGGATTAAACGAGCGCCAGATTGGTTGTAAGCGAAATGGACGAAATTATTACCAATACCGTTGCCATTGTCCACGCCCGCAAGATCTATGAAAAAAAGAGTAAAAAAAAGAAAAAGAAAATAAAAATTTATAGATAAAAAGATAAATTTCTTTATATTTGCAGTACTTTGATTAGTGCGGATTTAATTGTGTTGTGAAGCAGGCGCCCGCCCGGGCGTCTGTTTTTTTGTTGGTATTTGGCGGGAAATATGTTTTAAAAATAAAACATCTTAATTTTTCTAATAAACATTTGTGAAACAGCAGGCACAGGTTAAGCAGCTTTTATGGTTAACGTATATAAGCAAGCGTAACACTGTCGTTAAACGCGCGCAAGTGGGGTTTTATGTACTCCTATTTTAAAGAGATAATATTTATTGTTACAAACTATCACCTATTTAATTTAACCCCCCATTACTTAATTTGCGGTTGATCTGTTTTCGGGACTGTCCCGCTTTCTGTGCTCATTTCGGATAAAATCACTTTCATCTGCTGCAGCTCTTTGCCATACCCGTCCCAGTTATCCTGTTTCAGGTATTCAAGCGCTTTATTATAATGTTCAAGCGCTTCTTTGGCTTTGACCGACAGAATTGATTTCGCTACACTTCCTATGGCCGTTCCCGGCTGTACCATGGTGGAGTCTTGAAGTCCGGAAGGGTTAAAAATCGCTTGCAGCGCTTCATCCAGTGTTTGCCGCATTTCAATCTGGTCTTTATTAATAACGATAACGCGCTTCAGTTCGGGTATCTGTCCCTCCTGTGATTGCAGGTAAACCGGTTCTACATAAATGAATGAATTGCTGATTGGGATGACAAGCAGGTTGCCTTTGAAAACCTGAGAACCATGTTGTCCCCACAGGGTGAGCTCAGCGGAAATGTCGGGTTTCTGATTGATTCTTCCTTCAATCTGAATGGGACCGTATACGAGTTTATCTTTTGGAAGCGTGTAAACGATTAGTTCCCCGTAATTGGGAACATCGCAGCGGGCACACATCCAGGCAATCATGTTATCCTTTTTGGAGGGTGTAAGCGGTAGCATGAGGATACACTCTTCGTCCGTTGTCCCCGGCAGGCGCATGATGACATAATAAGGGAACATTTTTGTCCGTGTGTTGTTTTCTCCGCTGGCATCAGGTACTGCCCAGTAATCTTCCTGGTTGTAAAATACCTTCGGATCGGTCATGTGATAGACGTTATACATCTGAGTTTGTATGTTAAACAGATCGGTAGGATACCGGATATGTGATTTCAGGAAATCCGGCATCTCGCTGAAAGGTTTGAAAAGTTTGGGGTAAATCTTTTGCAATGTCTGCACAATCGGGTCATTGGGATTGATCACATAGTAGGAAACATCCCCATTGTAGGCATTTATGACGACTTTCACGGAATTGTTAATGTAATTGAAGCTGCTTCCGTTCTGGTTTTGTAAGTATGGCTCAGAATAGGGAAACATGTTGCTGGTGGTGTAGGCATCGTGTATCCAGTAAAGTTGTCCGTCCGTACCAACAACCAGATAAGGCTGGCTGTCATAAGAAAGAAAAGGAGCGATCGTTTGATCTCGCTCTGTAATATTTCTGTAAAACATGATACGACTTTGCGAGGTAAGGTATCCGGTAAGCAGAATTTTCAGATCTGAAAATTTCCAGGCATAAACGATGCGCCTGAGCAAGCTGGAAATACGGACACCTCCGTCACCTTTATAGTCGGTATACACATTTTTGTCCCCTTTGGGATAATCAAATTCTTTGGCATTGGTGTTTACCAGTACATATTGATCGGTTTCTTCCCCGTAATAGATAGCCATTTGTTTTAAGGTGAGCGGCGTTGTGGTGATTGGCGGAATATCTTTCATGATCAAATCGGGCATCCCGTCCTCCATAATTTTATTGACGGGATTCATCACCACGCCATAGCCATGTGTATAAATCAAATGCTCGTTCACCCAGGTCCGGGCACGGGCAGGTATTTGCGAAACCGGCAATTCCCTTGCGGCCAGCGCCACTTCCGTGTATTTGTCAAAATGGTAACGGTCCACCTGCACACTGTTAAAATCGTAATACAAACGTATCTCCTGCAGTTGCTTGTAGGTTTGTATCAGCGGACGGCGATCCCACAGTCGGATGTTTTCAATGGTGCTTTGGTTTTCAATGATATCCTGGTATGTCAGCGACTGATCCACCGGAAAAGGTTCGACCCTGACTTTGTTGAGCCCGAATGCTTCCCGTGTAAATTTGATGTTGTTCAGGATATAGGGGGTTTCCTTGCTCAGCTCAGTGGGTTTCACCGCGTACTGTTCCACGATACCGGGATAGATCCATACGAAGCCCACTAATATGAACAGCCAGACTCCGGTGGCATAAAGCAGGATTTTGGTTTTTTTTATGAGTGGCATTAAAAATAAAAGGATGGTGAGCACTACACTCATCACTAAAATAGCCCAGTCTGCGGGTATCTGCGCATGCACCGTCATATAGGAAGGTCCGTAGGCGGGCCCTTGCGAAGAGTACAGATTCCCGTAAAGCTTTAGAAACCAGGATGCTGAAATGCCAAGAGCAAAAAAGCCAATCAACCGGAACAGATGATTTTTTACCCTTTTGGAGATACTGAGTTTATTGTTGATAAAGCTAATAGCGCTGTCCAGGTAATACGAAACCAAAACACCGATAGCTGTAATGATTACGATAGAGTGATACTGACTCAGCAAATACCGGTAAACCGGAAGTTTAAACACATAAAAACCGGCGTCTTTGCCAAAAACAGGCTCTTTAATGCCAAAGGAAGAAGCGTGGATGTATTGTAAAAAATCGTTCCAATGAATTACGGCTGAAGAACTCAGGATGATGCTGAAGAACAATGCAGCAGCTCCCCAAAGCCAAAAGACTGTTTTCCCGTGATAGATGGTTAGAATAAGTTTCCGTGGATCATCTTCGCGCAGTGAGTTTATATTACGGCTCACATTGCCGTTATGATATGCCCGGCGGATGTTCAGACTGAAAAATACTGCAAAAGCCAGGAAAAACACGCTAAAAGAAATAATTCGTGCGGAAAGCATGGTATTGAATACCGAGCCATAATGCATATTGTTAAACCACAGCCAGTCGCCATAGTAATCTAAAAACAGTTTAAGTAAGTAGAAAACCGCTAAAATAGCCGCAATGATGATGATTATCGATTTACCTTTTTTCATTGATTTTCCAATTTAGGTGAAAAATGAAAATAAAGAATTCATTTCGTGGTCAATAGAGTATTGAAGTGAAATTACACATTATTTTACAATTCTCCCCTGAATAGCAGACTTAACCCGAATAATTTATAAATTTTTAAGAATTATGAATCAAAATCGTTTAGTTAAGACGATCAAATATGTAATGTCATCCTGAATTAATTTCAGGATCTGATGGTTTGTAGAGATGCTGAATTAAATTCAGCATGACTAAAGAAACGAAAATGCTTAACTAAACGACATTGAATTATGAATGATGAATTATTCTGACGACCAGGAATAACTAAGGAATTCAATAAATTGACGTTCCAGGTTTTTCTAAATCGGGGCTGATTTTATAAATTAAATATTAACTTTAAATTTTCAGGTATCAATTTCAATTTTATTAGCATACTTCCAAACCAAAACCTATTCGATTATGAAATCATTATTTTTTTCGAAACGGAAATTAAACCTCTTACTACTACTCCTGTTATTCAATTCTTTAGGAATAATCAGTCATGCTCAGGACGCGCCTGGTCATTTAAGATGTTTTGATAAAATAAATCCGGTGGGAACGTGTGCCAACCCCTATTTTGGATGGTACATGAACGATCCGGATGATAATGAAATTCAGACTGCATACCAGATACTGGTTGCTACATCTCTGGATAAGTTAAATGAAACTGATGCAGATTGTTGGAATAGCAGAAAGATCAGTTCGAGAATGCAGAATTACGTTTATTACGAAGGCGATACCTTATCGGCCGCTTCTCGTTATTACTGGAAGGTTAAAATCTGGGACAAAGACGGCAATGCAAGTCATTTTTCAGCAGTTGCCACGTTCGAAACGGGTTTGTTAACCAACAACGACTGGATCGGGGCCAAATGGATAAAAAGAGACAATTCAACGAATGAGGACTACACCTATTTCCGTAAAAAGTTTTCGCTTCCTGAAAAAACCGTTCGGAGAGCCACCGTCTATGTTACCGCGGTTCATAACTATGAATTGTACCTGAATGGCAATCTGATTGGGAAAGGCCTCCCCTATCAGTATCCGCAATATCAATATTATGAAGCATATGATATTACCTCAGCGTTATCGTCGAATACCGATAATACTTTTGCATGCCTCACACACTGGTACGGTGGCGGTCAGGGAAGACCGACCAGCACCCGGGGATTTCTGCTAAAAACGATTATTGAATTCTCCGATACAACCTCGATGATAATCGGTACAGATTCCACCTGGAAACAAAAACAGGCTTTGTACTGGAAGACAGGGCAACCAACCAGAAATGGCGAAGGAATTGGTTTTGTGGATCGAATTGATGGAAGCCAGGTTATTTCCGAATGGAATACCAAAAGTTATGACGATTTTGAATGGTCACCGGCTGTTGAAATTGGTAATCAACCGGTATCGCCCTGGACGGGTGTTCTTCAGTCAAATCTGAGCCGTCTTATCGAGGAGGAAATCATTCCGGCTTCAGTAACAAATCTTGGAAATGGAAAATATGTTATTGATTTGGGAAAAGTATATGCAGGCGTTCCTGTGATCGACTTCTCAGGAGGTATGCCCGGCACAGTTATAAATATGCGGGGTGGTTTTACCCTTAATGCAGATGGTACAGTTTCAACAACTACAACCCAGCAAACCAATATGAGCTATTATTTTATCCTTGATAGCGTTGACGCAGTATTTAAACCTTATGTATATCTGGGAATGCGATATTTTCAGGTGGATAATTCCCCCAATGCATTGACCACCAAAAATGTCAGATTTATTAGCCGGCATTATGAGCTGGACCCATCACGTTCTGATTTCCATTCATCCAACGATATGCTGAACCGGGTGTGGAATTTAATGAAACACTCATTAATCCTTGGTTCACAGGAAAGCTTTGTCGATACCCCAACAAGAGAAAAGGGCGGCTTTTTGGGAGATTCATGGTCTGAAGCAGTGCCCTCAATGACCACCATGTATGATCGGACAATGAATTTAAGAATCCTTCGGGAATTCCTCGATTCACAGGATCAATACTGGCCCGATGGAAGATTGAATGCAGTTTACCCGAATGTGGATGGTAAACGGGATATTCCGGATTATACTCAGATGTATCTTGTCTGGGTCTGGGATTATTACATGCAGACCGGAAACATAGAATTTCTGAGAAATAACTATAACAGGCTGAAAAAGATTGCTGAATATGTAGACACTTACAGAAACAGCTCAACCGGATTGATTCATAATCTTGCCGGTGGCGGTGGGCCTTATCTGTTTGGAATTATTGACTGGCCTGCCCAAATGAGGTACGGGTACGATATGACCGCTGAATCCCGTACCGTGATCGATGCATATGCCTATACCGATTTTGTAACTATTGCAAAAATTGCTGAAGTGCTTGATAGTACAGCCGATCAAACAAAGTACCATCAAAAGGCATTGGATATGAAGAAAGCTATGAATAATAAATTAATCAATGCCCAGGGTGTTTATATTGACGGCCTGAAATCAAACCAAACCCAAAGCACCCACGTCTCACAGCATGCAAATATGTTTCCATTAGCCATGGGTATTGCACCTGAAGAAAATCTTGATTCAATTGTTAAGGTAATAAAAGATAAAAAAATGAGTGTGGGTATGGTTACCTTGAGATGGTTACCAGAAGCAATTGGAACGGCGGACGAAGGACCTCATTTGATTAATTTATATACAAATAGCGATTGGGATGGATGGGCAAAAATTATCTCTTTGGGAGGAACAGCCACCTGGGAATCATGGGATGCCAACACCAATGACCTAAGCCTGTCGCACCCATGGGGAGCTGTCGGGTTACTGGGCATCGAGGAATATATTCTCGGCATAAAACCCTTGAAACCCCAACATGAACTTATTCAAGTAAAACCACTGGATTTTAAGCAAAAGCTCGGACATGCCCAGGGTATTCTGCCTACTGACCGCGGAGATATTGCAATTAGTTGGACACGCACTGATACACTGTTTACAATGACCCTCGTTCTGCCCGATAATGTAAAGGCAAAAGTATATGTTCCTAAAAGTGGTACTTCGGGGACAGAAGTGATCGTTGATGGTTTGAAATTAAACGGAACTGAAGAAGGAAATTACATCTTTGCAGGGGAAATTGGATCGGGTAATCATACGTTGAAGCGATCTGCAAAAAGGCATGTGGTTCTTGAGAATCCTGAACATAAATAATTTGAATAACGACATAAAGATTTATACGGAATGATCAATTAAAGTTTGAAATCAGGCTGTTAGTTGAAAAAATAACAAAAACAGGCATACAAAGTCCTATCTTCTCCGTTTGCCTGTTTTTCGCTAATCTAATGTGAAGTCTGTTTCTTATCCTTGTTAATCGTCTGGAATACAGAAGTTGCTGAAGCAATGATACTCGAAATATCAGAAAGGTTTGAAGGTATAATCAGGGTATTATTTGTTCCTGCCAGTTTACCGGATTCATTCAGGTATTGATAGGCAATTCTCAGGTTCACTGCATCGTAACCGCCCTGTTCGTTGATAACGTTGACTATTGCCCTGATTCCTTTGGCTGTTGCATTGGCTACAAATTCAATTTCGGCTGCTTTACCTGCGTATTCATTCCCATATCGAATTCTAAGCATAGTATGGCAGTTATCCATGCTCCGGCACCGAAAAAAATGATTACCAAGCCCGGAATAATTAATTCGAGTAAAAACAACGCTAATCCGATAAAGAACCAGATGACGGGTGGTGAAAAAAACTTATCCTGTCTAACAAATATAAATTTTTGAAGGATTTTAAATCGAATTTAAAAATAAAGTAAAATCTTAATTAATTTACGGTCAGTTGAAATTATTTTAAAAATACAGGTTACAGATCGGACTTTTATTAAAAATTTGTTCTCCAAACTCAAATATTTTTCATGCTTGTCTATAAACAAATGCATTTTCTCTCGACATATTAAAGTTTTGGAACTTTAGAACTATTTGTTGATATATATTCATAAAAAGACAATATTTCACTTGCACATATAATTTGTTAGTGTATTTTTGCCGGCGTTTTAAGATACCTATTTTACATCGTATATGAAAAGTCTAGAAGGATTAGAACCAGAGAATATTTGGAACTATTTTGATGAAATTTGTAAAATTCCGCGCAGATTGACCCAGGAAGCAAAAATTGTTGACTACCTGATTAAATTCGGCCAAAAACATAATCTGGAAACTTCAAGTGATGAAGTGGGAAATGTAGTTATCCGGAAACCTGCTACCAAAGGCTTTGAAAAGAAAAAGAGTGTTTGTCTCCAAAGTCATGTAGATATGGTGGCAGAAAAAAACAGTACCTCTTCTCATAACTTCGATACCGATCCAATTCAGCCTGTTATTAAAAACAGTTGGGTGAAAGCCAAAGATACTACCCTTGGAGCCGATAATGGTATTGGAATTGCAAGTCAGCTTGCTATTCTAACCGATACCCAGATTATGCATGGCCCCCTGGAATGTCTTTTCACGGTAGAAGAAGAGCTAGGATTAAAGGGAGCCTTTAATCTGAAACCTGAATTTATCAGCAGCAAAATATTATTAAATCTGGATTCGGAAGATGAAGGAGAACTATTTATCGGATGTGCCGGAGGTATGGATACCATTGCAAATATGCATTATAAGACGAAAAAGGTACCGGGCAATTCCGTTGCATTCAAAATAAGTATTTCAGGACTTACTGGCGGTCATTCCGGTGATGATATAAATAAAGGCCGGGGCAATTCGATCAAAATCCTTAACCGTTTTCTCTGGACATTAAGCAGAAGAATGACTATAAGGATAGCCGGTTTTGAAGCCGGAAACCTGAAAAATGCCATTCCCCGTGAAGCAAATGCAGTTATTACCACCGATCGTTCGAATTCACAGAAGCTTACAGAAGAATTCAGACAGTTTGAAATTGCCATTAAAAACGAGCAACATGTAACTGAACCGGGGTTAACCCTTGAATTGAAAGCTACCGATTTACCGGTTCTGGTTTTGAAAAGAAAATTTCAGCGCAGATTATTGAATGTTCTTTACGGATGTCCCCATGGAGTGATAAACATGAGCAGATCGATTAAAGATCTGGTTGAAACTTCCACAAATCTTGCGTCGGTAAAATTCACCAATCATTATACGGCAACCATTGCTACCAGCCAAAGAAGTTCGGTGGAAACCGAAAAACAGAATATCGCCAATACAGTAAGAAGTATTTTTGAGCTTGCCAGGGCAAATGTTGATCATACAGACGGATATCCTGGCTGGCAGCCTAATACCGATTCCGAAATATTACATCTTACCCAACAGGAATATGTAAAACTATTTGGGAAAGAACCAAAAGTCAGAGCAATTCATGCAGGTTTGGAATGTGGATTATTCCTCGAAAAATATCCCTGGCTCGACATGATTTCATTTGGTCCGACCATTCTGGGCGCCCATTCACCCGATGAAAGAGTGGATATTCATTCGGTGAAAAAATACTGGGATTTATTAACATCAGTTTTGAAAAATATCCCTGAAGAAAATTAAATTTAGCCGGATTAGTCCTCAAGCTTAATCCAATATAGAACCGGACTAAATTTATTGCTTATTCGCCGGAACATTTAGTATATAAAAACCGTAAACAGCCACATGGGGTTTACTCTTGATTACCTACAGATAAATTTTTTAAAAAATTTCTACATCAACTTTCTCAATCACTTCAGTGGAAGTTATACCAGAAAGATTTTGATAGAAGCCATTGCTTTGCTGAATAATCTATGGCCGTATCTGGTTGCAGGCATCATAATTACATCATTTATCAAAGTGTACCTTTCAAAGAGGCAAATTGCAATGTTTTTTCAAAATAAAAACAACATTTCAATTTTGCTGGCTGCGCTTATTGGTGTTGTATCACCCCTTGGAAGTTACATTGTGATTCCGTTGGCAGCTGCGTTTTTTATAGCCGGAACCCCGTTGCCGGTAATTATGGCATTTCTGGTTTCATCTCCCCTGATTGATCCCAATCTTTTTCTGCTCACCGCCGGAGCATTTGGTCTGAAACTGGCCATTGCCAGGACAATTGCTGCTTTTGTATTAGGTATGCTTGCAGGTTTTACAACCCTGTGGCTGTTAAATAAAAAGTTGCTTAATCCGGAATTTGTCATTAAAAGCGAGCACAATAATTCTAAATTTTTCTCAGCGCAACAACCAACCAACGGAGAATTTTTGAAGCATTTTGGATCCGAACTTTTTAAAATGACAAAATATATCAGTAAATTCTTTTTTCTGGCAATTATTCTAGCAGCAGCCGTAAAAATTCTTACTCCCCCCAACCTGATGTTGAAATTGTTTCATGGTAATGATTTTCTTTCGGTTCTCTTTTCCACAGGTGCAGGTATTCCCTTTTATGTTTGCGGCGGTGCGGCTATCCCGGTTGTTCAGGAACTAGCCAATATGGGTATGCCGCATGGTGCGGTTTTGGCATTTTTCATTTCCGGTCCTATCACAAAAATTTCAAATTTGGTATTAATGCATACGGCCTTTAATTTTAAAATCTTTCTAATTTACATCGCTGTTGGTGTAATAGGAGCATGCTTCCTTGGATTAATATATAACTTTTGTTAACTATGCATATTCACTTAAATTTATTACAGCAATGAGGTTTGCAACTATCAGAAAAAGATTAGTGGGAATAACCATAGCATTATCAGCCGTAGGAGCTATTTGCTGGGATTTAACCACTTCGGTAAGTACTGCGATTGAAGAAGGCACATACAGATTGGAATCAGCATTCGATACATTCGATTATCCTGCTACAAAAGTAGCTATTGTTCCATCCGACTATTCGGGTCTCAGCGCCCAGGTAAGCAGAAATGTTGATCCGGATTATGATCAAATAGAAAATATGGTTCGTAAAGCAGTTGAGCTACAGGGCGGACTCGATGGAGTCATCAAAAAGGGGGATAAAGTAATGATTAAGGTAAACCTGGTAGGTAAAAACAGCCCGTCAGGACAGGGAGAAAATACCGATGTAAGAGTCGTTAAGGCGCTGGTCAAAGTTATAAATGATTTTGCGGAGGGGGATGTCACCATTATTATTGGTGAAGGTTCAGCCCGTGACAATGATGATGTGACCAGTTCCATTAGTGTATGGCAATATTCGGGATACCGCGACTTATTGACAGATCCATATCTTTCCGGCATAAACTTAAGTTTGTACAATCTTAATCAATCTTATAGCGATTTGGTAGATGAAAATCTTGGCTTAAAGGGCACAGCTGCTCCTCATGAATATAAATACAAGGTGAATAAGGCAGAATTAGACGCTGATGTATATATTTCGGTTCCGGTATTAAAAATTCATGATACGGGAATAACCAGCGCTTTAAAGAATCAGATTGGTACAGCGCCGGGTTGTTATTATGGATACAATAAAATGGCAGGCAGCGCCTATTATAAAGGTCTGGTACATGATGTTGGACACAGAAGATGGACAACAGAGGAAATAGTAGATTTATGCTCCATTGCAAAAATTGACTTTGTGGTCATTGATGCGGTGATGTGTCTACAGACCAGTAAAACATACAGCCCGGGTAACCAGGTTAGATTTAATACGGTGCTTGCCGGAAAAGATCCGGTTGCAGTAGATAATGTATGCGCAAGAATTTTCGAAATGAATCCGGATGATATTGCGCATATAACACTTGCAGAAAAAGTAGGGTTAGGAACTAATGATCCAAATAAAATAGAAGTTGTTGGTGCCACAATCGATCAGGTGAAGAAGCCTATGAAAAAAAATATTTCCAATGTAAATGGAGTTTATGGACAGAGCAACAGAACCTGGTTATTATCAGGCACCTTCAACAGTATCAATATGTCTACCGAACAAATTGCGGGTGAAGCATCTCTCGAACCTGTAGCAGGAGAAAACGGATTTTCCCAGCCAGTTTACTTTTTTGATGATCGAATTGATTTACTTAGTTATTATAATGGAGCTTCCAATGTAATTTCATATGCATATACTTATTTTTATGCTCCAAAAGACCAACAGGCTGAGCTTTGGGTGGGTTCAGATGATGATATGATTGTATATATCAATGGAGAAAAAGTGTACACCTTTACAGGTACAAGAGAGTACCTTGATAGCCAAATTAAAAACGAGATTAAGACAGTAAACATAAAACAGGGTGAGAACAAATTGCTGGTTAAGACTTTGAACCGATCGGGTGACTACAGTTTTGCCCTTAATATCTGCGAAGTGGAATCTACCTTTGAGTATTCCGGAAACAGGGTAGAAGGTTTGAAGTTTTATACCAAAAAGGGAACTACTATTCCAACTTCATTTGATGAACAAATCACTGAAACCAGGATGCTTTTGGAGAACTATCCAAATCCGGTTGTTTCAGAAGCTACCCTCAGGTTTGATCTGCCCGAGTCTTCAAATACCTCTGTTGATTTGTATGATTTAAGCGGAAAACATATACTAAATCTGCTAAATGAAAATCTTGCAGCAGGAGAACATTCCATTGTATGGTCGGTGAATAATAATGGTATTTCACTTGCTGACGGAATGTACATATGTAAGATAACGTCTGGTACGTATGTGAAGAGTATGAAAATTTCTGTTGCACATTGATAATGCTGATTATTTAATCGATTCAAAATGCCGTCGATTAATCAAAAAGGCGCGGGAAATTAAATCTTTCCCGCGCCTTTTTGTTTACATTGGATGACAATTGTTGCAAGAGTCACATTTTTGTATAAATTTGTTGTTATCCAAATTATTTATTTTATCTGAAATAAATTGACTTATCTTTCTCATCATAGTGAATTTCAACTTGTTAAAAGCCTTAAAAGCGGGAGTATTGTTGCCTTTAACACCTTATTTCATCATTACAGCAACCGATTGTATCAGTTTTCGTTGAAGTACCTGAAGTCGGAAGAGGAAGCTGAAGAACTTGTACAGGAAGTATTCACCAAAATCTGGGAAAACCGAACCGAATTAAAAACCGAACTCTCTTTCAATTCTTATCTTTTTACCATTGCCTTCAATGTCATTCGGAAATTTTTCCGTAAAAAAATGCATGCCGATACCTATCTGAACACCCAGGCAAAAGATGATTTTAATATTGATACGGATCAGAATATTGATTATAATTCGTTGAAAAAATTTCTGGATAATCTTGTAACTCATCTGCCTGCCAGAAGAAAGGAAATATTTATCAAAAGCCGGTTTGAGGGTCTTGCTGTGAAAGAAATTGCAGAGGAGATGAAAATCAGTAAAAAAACAGTTGAAAACCAACTTACCGAGGCATTGAAATTTATCCGTACACACCTGTCGAAAGAGCACCTGTTTGGGTTGCTTTTTTTTATCCTTTTTATTTCTTAAATTAAATTAAAAAACTTTTTTTATGATTGAATAGGTGTACTATTCCAATTAAGGATATTATATTATAAAGTGTCATATAGAAATGGGGAAAATAAATATCGATTGGGAAAAGTTAGAACATTATTTTAATGGTAATTATACCAAAGAAGATGAACAATATACCTTTAAAGTATTTGAAGAACCAGAAGCAAAGGGGGTATTGAAATCATTTTTATCGAAGCAGTGGAAGGAATTTCAGCATAAAGCGGATATCCCTGAAAAAAATCTTGAACATCTACTTCACAGAATACATTATTCAATTAACATTCAGAATGATATCAGGACAAACAGCATTCTGCACAAATTGAGCAGATGGTATTTCAGAATTGCAGCGGTTTTGATGATTCCTTTACTCATAGCAGCTGCCTTTGTTATTAACCAATATATTCATCCCGCTCAAAACAATCTTGTAACCGGATGGGCAGAAATTCACTCTACGATGGGTTCGCGGGTCAGCTTTAATCTTCCCGATGGTTCCAAAGGTTGGCTGAACAGCGGTTCCACCTTAAAATATGCCATGAACTTTAATGAAAACAGAAATGTGGAACTGGTAGGTGAAGCCTATTTTGATGTGGCAAAATCCAAAATGCATCCGTTTTATGTAAAAACCTCGGATATTAAAATTAAAGTTGTAGGAACCAAATTCAATGTGAAATCCTATCCTGATGATAAAATTATAGAAACAACCTTGCTAAGCGGAGTAATTGAGATAGAAACACTCTCACCTGATGCAAAGGAAAGGAGAAAATTAATTCTGAATGAGAATCAGCAAGCAACATTTAGAAAAAGTACCGAAAGCATGGAAGTACGCAACAATCAGGTTTCACCATTAACCCCTTATGGAATTAAAGAAATTGGTATATATGAAGACATTGATACCGCCCCGATTACTTCGTGGAAAGACAGTAAACTTATTTTTATCAACGAACCGTTTGAATCTCTACTGGTTAAACTTGAACGCTGGTATGATGTAAATATATCGGTAAAGGATTCGGCACTGATGAAATTAAGCTATACGGGCAGATTCGAAAATGAAACGGTGGAACAGGCAATGAAAGCCATTAAGATTGCCACTCCGAATATTGACTACAGGATGAATAAAAACAATATTGATATCTTTCTTAAAAAATAATGAATTAACCTAAAACAACTATTAAATATGACCTGAAAATTATATATATGAAAAAAAACCGGTGAATGCGGCAACATCCACCGGCTCAACGAAAGAATTAATGAAAGATTAACTCCTTAACACTACAAATGTATGAAAAAACCCAAAATTGTGTGCATACTAAGCAAATTATGCACATTTAAAACTTTACTGACAATGAAACTAACCATTTTACTCATTGTACTGACAACTCTACAAAGCATCGGTAATGGGTTCTCCCAATCGATGGAAGTAACACTCGATTTGAAAAATGCTCCACTGGTTCAGGTTTTTCAGGAAATTGAAAAACAGAGCAATCTTAGGTTTTTATACATCAACGATGCAGTAAAAGATAAAACTGCCACGCTGAATGTTAAGAAAACTGCGGTCGACAAAGTATTGGACAAAGTATTGCCCGACTTGAATATGAAGTATACTTTAATGGAGAATAATCTGATCGTTATTACTCCGGTCCATATGGAATCAAAACAGGGGATTAAAATTACAGGTAAAGTAACTTCTGCTTCATCCGGAGAGTCCCTTCCCGGAGTGAATGTTTTAGAGAAAGGAACCATGAACGGTGCAGTTACCGATGTAAACGGGAACTATACCATTCCTGTTACTTCAACGGAATCCATTCTTGTTTTCTCCTATATTGGATATAATCCCGAGGAAGTAACCGTTGGAAACCAAACAACTATTAACATGACTCTTGTAGAGAGCATTGAAGCCTTAGATGAAGTAGTGGTGGTAGGTTATGGTACCGTACGGAAAATTGATCTAACAGGTGCTGTAGGAAGTGTAAAAACAAAGGATATTCCTTCAATTGCAACCACCTCAGTCGATAACATGCTGCAAGGCCGGATTGCAGGTATGGTGATGAGCCTGAACAGCGCCCAACCAGGAGGCAGATTTAATATTACGTTACGTGGAGGTAATAATCCGTTGTATGTAATTGATGGTGTGCCCATCACAAACAATGGAAATATTGAAAATGGAATTATAAATACTAATCTCGGATATTCAGGGGGAGTAGACAGAGACCCGCTTAATACGATAAATCCCGCTGACATTGAGTCCATAGATGTGTTGAAAGATGCCAGCGCTGCTGCTATTTATGGTTCAGCAGCTGCTGACGGAGTTATCCTCATCACAACAAAAAAAGGGAAAGCTGGCAAGGTAAGTGTTGAATACAGAGGAAGTTATACAGTTCAAACGCCTAAAGAATATTTTGATTTACTTGATTCCAGAAACTTCATGATACAGCATAACCGGTTTGAACTGGATCAATTCTTACTTACCTATCAGAACGCACCATACGGTACAAAAGTGAATCCAGCCCCAACCCTGTTCTTTTCTCAGGAAGCGATTGATACAACCACTACTAATACCGACTGGCTGGATCTGCTTATGAGAAATGGTACGATTAATGAACACAATATCTCTATCACCTCAGGTAATGAAGTTTCAAAATTATTTGCCTCATTTAATTATTACGGAAATGATGCATTGCTTGAAAATTCAACGTTTAAAAGGTATTCGGGCAGAGTAAACTTCGAACAACAGATTATCAAAAAGATTAAATTCAGCATGAACGTAACCTTTAGCCAGGTTAATGCAAACAATGCCTCAACCGGAGCAAATTCGGGAGGGCCTGAAAAATATAATATGTTGCAGGCTGCTTATGTTTTTAGTCCGACCATTCCGGTATATGATATTTATGGAAAATATTCCAAAACATTTGACCCGAAAATTACCAATCCTGAAGCTTTTCTCATCATGAACGACATGAATAAGAACAGCAGGTTTTTTGCGGCACCAAATCTTGAATATGAAATTTTTAAAGGACTGAAACTAAACGTAGTTGGAGGCATTGACAAGCAGACTTCTTTCCGCAATTTCTATCTGCCAAAGGCTGTTGAGAATGTCCAACTTCCTAACGGGATGGCTCAATTACTTAACAATAAAATAGATAATTACAGTTCTGAGGCGTACCTTACCTATAACAGGACTTTCGGTTCTCAAAATATTACTATCGTTGGCGGGGCAGGATATTATAAATCCTATAATGAAGGATATGGCCTGCAGGCAGTTGATTTCTTTACAGATGCTTTTTCTTATCATCATGTTGAGGTTGCATCGGATGATATTGCTGACCTCATGAACTCTTATTATTATGAAAGCACCAAGATTTCCCAGTTTTTCAGGATAAATTATTCTCTTAAAGAAAAATATATCCTCTCTCTGGTAGGCAGACGAGACGGAAGCAGCATTTTTGCAGAGAATAAAAAATGGGGATTTTTCCCCGGTATATCTGCAGCCTGGAGAATCAATGAAGAAAATTTCCTGAAAGGCCTGAATGCAATCTCTGATCTTAAACTCAGAGCAGGTTTTGGAACTGCCGGGAATGAAGGTTCAATAGGAAATAATCCCTGGACATTGTGGAGCACACCATATCCATTTTTAATAGGTACCACCATTTATCCGGGTGTTGCGTTATCGCAACTTGCCAATCCAAATCTGACCTGGGAAACTGATGAGAATGCTATCGACATTGGAATTGACCTCGGATTATTGAAAAACAGGATTCAACTGGTAGCTGATTACTATATTAAAAACAAAAAAGATCTGTTGAGTTATAATCCATTGCCCTCCAATGCCCCAGTGGGAAGAATTGCAGATAATATAGGCGAACAACGCAGTAAAGGATTTGAATTAACAGTAACATCTAAGAATCTGGTCGGACAATTTCAATGGTCAACAGATTTTACAATTTCTACATATGATCTAAACTGGGTAAAAAGAAACCCGAAAGTACCACTCGCCTCTTATGTAAAGGAAACTGATCCCGTATACGCAATATACGGTTGGAAAACAGATGGATTAATAACATCTGAGACAGACACGATGGGATATGCATCAAATATGGCAAATCGGTCGCAAATGAAGCTGGGTAATGTTAAGTACGTTGACGTAAATGGTGATGGATTGTTAAACGCAGAGGATGTAGTATTACTTGATGACGGAATTCCTGACTGGAGCCTGGGATTAAATAACACGTTCAGATTTAACGGTTTTGATCTTAACATATATATGTATGGTATGCTTGGCAGGAAAGCTTATAATGGATATCGCACTTTTTTGGATCCAACTGCCATTGCTGATAAAATATATCCTTACAATACTATCACAGATATCAAAGATGCATGGTCGGGCGATAATATGGATGGAATATATCCAGGATTATCCAATACGAGTAATCCTTTTAGCGGAAGTAATCCAACCTCTACGAATGACTTTTGGCTTATGAATGCAAATTATCTCAGGATAAAAAATGTTACCCTTGGATACACATTACCTCAAAAAGTGCTATCTGCACTCAAGTTAAAAACTATCAGGATTTATGCTGATTTCCAAAACTTATATGTATTTACAAAATACAAGGGAATTGATCCAGAACTCTCTGATGTAAATCCTTATCCACAGGCGTTATCAACCACCTTTGGGGTAAATGTATCATTTTAATGTTAACCAATAATTAAAGAAGTATGAAATCAATTCAGAAAATATTCATCTGTGTTTTCACAGTATCGTTTGTTCTCATTTTCTCTACTGGCTGTGAAAAAGACCTGCAACCTGTGATATATAGCGATCTAACTACGGATAATTTTCCTAAAACCGAAGAGGATATAGCCAACGCCGTAATTGCACTGTATAATTCATTTTCAACCAATTGGGGAACAACAGATCAGGGAGTTAATATCTGGTATGCTTCATTGTATAATATTGATATGAAGACCTATGTTACCCGTAGTATGATTACAACCGATGAACTATATGTAAATCCAAGCTGGGATGCAAACCTGGTTAATTTTACATGGGGCCCATCAACCTACCAGATATCCGGCAGCAATCCTTCGGAACCAACCTATCCCAAAATACGTTTTGTTGCAAGAGCAACCGGGGTAATTGATATGATACCTAATGTTACAGAAGTTCCACAGATCGTAAGGGATAAGTACCTTGCAGAGGCAAAAGTGCTAAGGGCCTGGCTGATGTATGTATTGTATGATTTCTTTGGTCCGGTAAATGTGAGATTAGATCCCACTACACTTACGGATAATTCCATCACACCCAGACCATCATCTGCAGAATACTGTCAACAGATTGAAACAGATTTAAAAGATGCTCTGGCAACAGATTCGTTAAGTTTTCCGGAACATTATAATGATGACCCGGGTAACTGGGGCAGAGTGTCGAAAAGTGTGGCCAGAATGTTATTGCTTAAATTATATATGCATAACAGACAGTGGGACAAAGCAGAGGTTATAGCCCAGGAAATTATAGGTAAACATTATTATTCCATTCTTCCAAATTACGAAGATGTATTCAATGTATCTAAGAATAAGGAAGTAATCTATGCCTTTCCATGCAATGCTGCATCTCCTAACTATTGGCTTGCACCACTCTTCCCTGGTGAGTATTCCTATGGAAATGCCGGAAACACCCTGGTTGATACTAAAATCAACGGCTGGTACGGTTTCTGGATGCCCTGGTCATTTTATAATACATTTGATACTGCAGATTTACGAAGAAATACTATAATTTCGGAATATCGAAATACCGCTGGCAAATTAAGAAACCAGGCTGCACCCGGTCCAATGCTTGGCGCTATCCCTATGAAATATACTAATATACCCTCAAGTGACGTGGGTCCTGCATTTACAATGGATATGGTGGTATTCAGATACTCCGAAGTATTACTTTCTCTTGCAGAAGCTATAAATATGCAACGGGGACCTTCTGAAGCCTTTCAATATATCAAATCCGTCAGAGACAGGGCCGGACTAACTGCGGCAATTGGAAGAGAATGGAATATCACAAATATTCCGACCCAACAGGCTTTAAAAGATTCACTCCTAATGGAACGTGCACATGAGCTGTTCTGTGAAGGTTCCCATCGCCAGGACCTGATACGAAATGGAAAATATATCGATTTCGCAATTGAACGGGGAGCAACCGGTGCTACTCTTGCCGATACCCTATTCCCCATTCCGGCAAGTGTTATTCTTGAAGGAAATGGGATTATCGAACAAAATCCGGGATACGAATAGGAGTCCCTCATTACCCTGCCAATTCCATCCGATTGGAATTGGCAGGTATTAAAGTATTCTTTAATCATTTTAATCAATTATTCACTAAGTGCATTTATTAAACTCACTTGATATGTATTATTATTAACTCAAAAATTAATTAACTATGAAAAAACTCAACTCATTGGCATTCGTTGCCTTTATGTTTATGGCCATGATGGTAAAATCAGGCCTTTTTGAATTGGTTGCTGCTCCAACAGCTGATTCAATTACTATTACTCTTTACTGTGATGTAAGGGATACGACTGACCTGCAAAGTTATGATCCTTCAGTGATGTATGTAACCGGCCATTGGTCACCTCCGACTGCTCCTGATGCAGGTGACTGGACTTTCATACCTATGGATTCAATCGCTCCAAATATTTTTAAAGTGACTTTCAAGTATGGCGTTGGATTTTTTGCTGGTAATACAACGGATGATCCGGATCTTCTGCCTGATAATCCAGGATGGTATTTTGCACCCACCAACGATTGGAGCACAGCTGAAAACGTACCAGCTCCCTGTAATGTAGCATGGGATGTGCAAAGAATCTTCCAGATTGACATTACAAATCCTGATACGGTTGTTGCATTCAAATATGGCAAATGTGAACCCGAACCACTAAGCGCTTTGGGACTTGCATTAGGTATTGATAAAATAAAAGAACAGAATCTGATCATTTATCCAAATCCAAGCACAGGAGTTATCTATGTTGATCTTTCAGGATTTGCATCAAAGACTAGGATTGAAGTACTTAATATATCGGGAAAAGTGGTGAAAAAAATTGAAAATGCTGCAGGAAAAACCACTGTAGATCTTACTGGAATGCCCACAAGCATGTATTTAATAAGAGTTTATGACGGTACAAGTTCTATATACAAAAAGATTATTCTGAATAAATAGTAACTTGTTTCATAAGTGATTGGTTAATTTAACCGCAGAGACGAAATTTTGGAAGTTTGTTTTTAGATTTTGCTTCGTAATTTTGATTTTAGTATTTGTCTCTGCGGTTATTGATTTTTATAGTATTAATTCTTACATAAATTATTTTTAGATAAATAATTACATCTCTTTTCATAATAGTTGTTTCAGATCGTACATTTGGACAAGAATTTGATTCTGGAAGTGATCTCTCTTAGTGAAATATAATGGAAGATTATAAAGCTGTATTTAATGAAATCAATATTCCAAAAGATTTGTATCAAATTAACGACATTCAACAAATTCTATTTTGAAAAATGTCGTCAAACAAACTTATAATCGCATGCAATTTATGACGTTTAATCGATGTTAATATTTTCAAAAATAAGAAACTTCCCAGGTGGGTTAATATTACATAATAATGTGTATCGCAATTTGTCTTGGTTTATAATTGCCATTGTCTTGGTATCGTGTAATAGAAAAGAAAACAACGATTCAGGAGCCGGAGAAAATAAGATATTCTATACTACCGATCAATTTGTTATGGGCGCTGATCTTTCCTTTGCTAACCAGATAGAAGATCATGGCGGGGTATATAAAGATTCGGGAATGGTAAGAGATCCCTACCAGATTTTTAAAAACCACGGGACAAATGTGGTTCGTCTGCGATTATGGCACACCCCAACATGGACAAAAGAGGTATATGGCTCTGCAGGCACACAACTATATAGTGATATTCATGATGTGGAGAAAAGTATCAGACGGGCAAAAGATCTTGGAATGGAAGTCTGCCTTGATTTTCATTATTCCGATACCTGGGCAGATCCTGGGAATCAGATACCCCCTGAAGCATGGAAAAATATCACAGATCTGAATGTACTAAAAGATTCAGTCTATCAGTATACATACAAAACACTTAGTTACCTGAACAGTAAAAGCCTGATGCCTGAAATGGTGCAGATTGGAAATGAGATTAACTGCGGCATGCTTATAACCGATACCTTACAGGGATTTCCGAAGCTGAATTCCTGTAATGGTTACTGGAAAAATCTGGGAGATGTTATTAACGAAGGAATACAAGCCGTGAGAGACGTTTCAAACCAGTCCGTCATTCATCCAAAAGTCCTTCTTCATGTTGCCGATCCCAAAAATGTGGACTGGTGGTTTGATAATATTATGTCAACCGGCATGGTAAGTGATTTTGATGTCATCGGATTCTCCTACTACCCATTATGGCATACCGCTATTTCGTATTATAATATTACCGTTACTGTTGCAGATTTGGTAAAAAAATATCATAAGAAAGTCATGATCCTGGAAACTGCCTATCCCTGGACAAAAGAAAACGCCGACAACTATGCTAACCAATTTAGTAACCAACCTCCTGTAAGTGGATTTCCCTTTACCATTGATGGTCAAAAAAACTTTTTGCTTGATCTCACACAACAAATGATTAATGTGGGCTTAAGCGGAATCATCTATTGGGAACCTGACTGGATAACCTCCCAAATGAAAGATCCCTGGGGTACCGGGTCTTCGTGGGAAAATTGTACATTTTTTGATTTTGAGGGAAACACATTGTCATCTATCGATTACATGACTTACCCATATGTGTTTCCACAGTAAATTTTAACCCTTAATTTAAATACTTATGATACATATAAGGAAGATTTCATCTTTTATCAGAAAAATTCTCCTGTTTGGGATGCTTATTTTTCTGATGCATACTGCCATTGCTCAAAATAAAATATTGGAAACAGCTTCAAAGAGTACAACTTATGTTGATGCTCAGGGCATTTTACGCTGGCAAAAAGACAAATCGCAGGTTGCTCTGTTTGGTGTCAACTATACCACACCTTTTGCGCATCCATACCGGATGCACAAATATCTGAACGTTCCTCTCGAAAAAGCAATAGACGAAGATGTATATCATTTTGCACGACTGGGTTTTGATGCATTCAGGGTCCATGTGTGGGATTGTGAAATAAGCGATACTCTGGGCAACTTGTTGGAAAATGATCATTTGCGAATGTTTGATTATCTGCTGGCAAAACTCAAAGAAAGGGGAATTAAAATACTCATTACTCCTATTGCATACTGGGGAGATGGATATCCCGAACCGGATGAAAAAACACCCGGATTTTCTACGAAATATGGAAAAGCCAATTGCCTAACCAATCCTGAGGCTATTAAAGCACAGGAAAATTATTTGTTTCAGTTTGTAAATCATGTTAATAAGTATACCGGACTGGCATATAAAAATGATCCGGATATCATAGCCTTTGAAGTTTGTAATGAACCGCATCATGGGGGAACTGCCAAAGAAACCACCAGCTTTATCAACCATATGGTCGCTTCTATAAGGAAAAGCGGTTGCAGCAAACCGGTTTTTTACAATATCAGCCATAGTATTCAGTTGGCAGACGCATACTTCAGCGCCAATATCCAGGGCGGGACATTTCAGTGGTATCCTTCAGGCCTTGTCAGAGGACATGAAATTCATGGGAATTTTTTGCCGAATGTAACTGAGTATCCAA
Organism: uncultured Bacteroidales bacterium; assembly: GCA_963781805.1. Classification (GTDB taxonomy): domain Bacteria; phylum Bacteroidota; class Bacteroidia; order Bacteroidales; family UBA10428; genus JAFGPL01. The sequence continues at coordinate 5,230,288 of CAWAHF010000004.1, read as the reverse complement.
TACCGTTCGCAGATGATCCTAAGTTTAAAAAAATGACAAAAATTGTTTATGAATTTGATGCTGCGGATATTGGTCGCTCGTATATGTATCCCTTCATGGCAAAAAGTTTCAGGCAGTCAGGTATTCAGTTTGCCACCCAATTTGCCTATGATCCGATTCATATGGCGCCTTTCAACACAGATTATCAAACTCATTACATGAACCTTGCCTATGCACCCCAGAAAGCTTTAAGCCTAAAAATCGCTGGTGAAGTTTTCCACAAACTACCATTAAATCAAACCATTGGCACCTACCCTTCCGATACTGTTTTTGATGTATTCAGGGTAAGCTACAAAACCGACCTTGCCGAAATGGCCAGCGATGAAAAATTTATGTACACAAACACTACCACTACCCTTCCTCTACATCCTGAAAAACTGCTTCATATTGCAGGTTATGCAAATTCACCTGTCATCAGTTATGACGGATGTGGCGCATATTTTCTCGATCGAATCGAAGAGGGCGTCTGGCGACTGGAAGTCATGCCGGATGCCATCTGGGTTCATGATCCGTTTGAAAAAGCAAGTCCCAAAAAACAGGTGTCTGTCATTCTCTGGAACCCCCACCCAATGTCCATCAAACTTCCTGATTTGGGAACTAATTTTAGCATCATGGGACTGAACGATGGAAATACTTCTAAAAACACTGCAAATGAAACTCAGTTTACAATTACTCCCGGAACGTATCTCCTAACCAGAAATGGTATAAACACAGCATTAAAGGGTAACGATACATGGAAAAATATCACTTTGAAAGAATTTGTTGCTCCGTCTGCCAATTGTAAAAGTACTTATGTGCTTCATCAACCCGTTGAAGAATTGACCACAGGAAAAAATTACATAATCGATGCGAAAGTGATTTCTGCCAACAAGCCGGAAAAGGTTGAACTATATTTCTATGGAAGACGATGGAGACCTGAAATAATTGAAATGACAAAAACATCATCCTATATGTATACAGCTGAAATTAATTCTGATCTAATCCGTGAAGGATTTTTAAGGTATTATATCACTGTTTCGATTGATGGCAAAAGCACTACCTTTCCATCCGGAAACGAAGGGACTCCCGCTGATTGGGACTTTTATGATCAAAATCCCTATCAGACAAGAGTTGTGAGCCCATCTACCCCCATATGTCTTTTTGATGCACTTACAGATGGTAATTTCGTATATGGCAATTCATGGTTTCCGGTGATGCCATCCAAAGAAGCCGGTGAAAATGTGCTTAATATGAATGTTCGAAATTTAAAGAGAGATGAACATACCTATGCTGCCAGGTTTTTCTTTGCGGATAAAATTAAAGGCAGAGCATCTGATCTGGATTCATTTAACGCGCTTATTTTGCATGGCTATTCGACGACTCATGAACCCATAAATATTCAAATATCACTTGTAGACGATCTTGGATATACCTTTGGTACCATGCTCAGGATTGATACTTTACCTGGCGATTATAAAGTGAGACTGGCTGATTTGAGGGAAATCCAAAGTATAAATCTTCCAAATTCTTATCCCACCTTTCTGCCTTTCTATTTTGATAATAATTACAATGAATCATTTAATATCCATAAATCGGAAAGCGTTCAATTTTCCATCGGTCCCGGAATTCCTGAAAGTGAATACGATAAGGCGGTTGGTGTTGCAATTGGTAAAGTTTTTATGCAGTAATTAAGTTTAATTTATTACTTTCATATTCTCAAAACGTATTAAGTCAATTATTGAAAATCAGTAAATGAATTAATTACTAAATATTATTACTATGAATACAACTCTACATGAACAATTTAGTAACTTTTGCCATACACAAAAGTTGGATGATCAAAAACAGAATTTCCTGAAAGGGGTTAATCAATTAAGAAAATTCCTGACAATAATCACAATTCTGTTTACATTCCTTATGGGATTGACGAGTTCAGCCTATGGTCAATACCAGATGGAAAATATTGATCGGGGCATCATAGCTGTAAAAACAAGTGATACCAGCGTATTTGTTAGCTGGCGATTGCTTGGTATAGATCCTGACACTGTAGCTTTTAATGTTTACAGGAACGATACCAAAATAAATCTGACTCCCATTTTGAATTCAACAAATTTTATGGATAAGAATGCAGTTGTCGATGCGAAATATCATGTGGTTTCGGTTCTTGGAGGTATAGAAACCGAATCTTCCGATACCGTGTCTCCCTGGGCACAAAACTCTCTTACAATACCGCTAAACAGGCCTGACGGAGGAACCACACCTGCCAATGAAAATTATACTTACAGTCCTAACGATGCAAGTGTCGGTGATCTTGATGGTGACGGACAATATGAAATTGTGCTCAAATGGGATCCTTCCAATTCGAAGGACAATTCGCAAAGCGGATATACAGGTAATGTATACCTGGATGCTTATGAACTGGATGGAACCCAGCTCTGGAGAATTGATTTAGGAAAGAATATAAGGGCAGGAGCACATTACACCCAGTTCATGGTATATGACCTGGATGGGGATGGAAAGGCAGAAGTTACCTGTAAGACAGCTCCAGGTACCAAAGATGGCTCAGGAAATTATTTAAGCATTGGACCCGCTGCCTCAGATGATGATAGTGCAGATTACCGGAATGGATCCGGTTATATTTTAAGTGGTCCCGAATATCTGACCGTTTTTAACGGACTAACAGGTCATGAGATTGTTACTACCAACTATAATCCTCCCAGAGGAGATTTAGCCAGTTGGGGAGACACGTATGGAAACCGGGTAGACAGGTTTCTGGCCTGTATCGCATATCTGGATGGCCAAAGACCCAGTGTTGTGATGTGTCGCGGATATTATACCGGTTCGGGAAGAGGACGAACTGTTTTGGCTGCCTGGGACTACAGAAATGATACATTAAAAAACCGCTGGACGTTTAATGCTGATGTGGTTGGAGAAAATCCGACATATACGGGTCAGGGCAATCATAATATAAGTGTGGGAGATGTTGATGGTGATGGGAAAGATGAAATCATATATGGTTCTATGGCAATTGATGATGATGGATCGCCATTGTGGAATTCTCACCTTGGTCATGGCGACGCCATGCATCTTTCAGATATTGATCCGGACAGACCGGGTCTCGAAGTATGGGGAATTCATGAACAGGCTCAGGTAGGATCTGCTCTGCTTGATGCAAAAACCGGGGCAATTATCTGGGGTACAGGCCCAGCAGATGTCGGAAGAGGTGTGGCTGCGGATCTTGATTCGTTACACTTTGGAATGGAATGCTGGGGCGGAACAGATGGCTTGCGATCAGCCAAAAATCAGAAAGTAGGGAATGCCCCTTCCTCAAGCAATCATCTCATTTGGTGGGATGGTGATCTAACCCGGGAATTACTTGACGGAAATGCAATTACAAAATATGGTGAAGGAATTCTGCTTCAGGCCTCGGATTGTTCATCCAATAATGGTACCAAATCAAATCCTACCCTTACAGCTGACCTTTTTGGCGACTGGAGAGAAGAAGCAATCTGGAGAACGTCTGACAATACTGCCTTGAAACTTTTCACCACCACGGATACGACGGAGTACCGAATTAAAACCCTTATGCATGATCCTGTATACCGGGAAGGAATTGCATGGCAAAATGTGGCCTATAATCAGCCTCCCCATACCGGATTTTTTCTGGGTGCAGGAATGTTCACTCCGGATAGTCTAAGGCCTCCATCTGCTCCCAATAATGTAAAAGCAACAGCTTTGAATGATACGGTAAAATTGAAATGGGACGAAAATCTTGAAAGTGATTTAGATGGTTACAATGTATACAGATCTAAAACTGAAAATGGTACATTTGAAAAGATTAACACAGCTTTGATACTACAGCCAAGCTTTATTGATACCGCTGTATTTAATGATACCACCTATTTCTATGCAATAACTGCACTGGATACATCGGATAATGAATCAAGATATTCTCTCCTGGCAAAAGCAATCCCTACTTTCCGTCCAAATGTTCCTTATGAAATTTATTCCAGGAACGATGTAGGAAAAATTAAACTCTTCTGGTCTCCCGATACAACAGACAGGATTACAGGATATAATATTTATCGTACGGAAATGCCTGAAGGTGATTTAGTAGAGATAAACACTTCTCCTGTCACTGAGACGGAATTCCTAGACTCTTTGCTAACTGATAATGCACCACTTTATTATGTAATAAAATCTGTTGATGACAATGCGATTGAGTCATTTGGTACCGATACTGTTATCTGTACACCAGGTCCGATAACCCATTTACAGGCCGAGGAAGGTAATTATAGCGGAGGTTCTATGGACAATAATAACCTAGGATTTTATGGAACCGCCTTTTATAATTTTGCTTCGACATCTTATGTTGAATTTACCGATATTGGGGGTAATCAGGGTGGAGATTACAGACTTCTTTACAGATACGCATTAGGTAACAATCCCAGAACCGGAAATTTGATTGTTAACGATGTTACCCGAAATATAACAATGAGAAATACTGCCGCATTCACAACGTATATTTACGACAGTGTAAGGATAACACTGAATGCAGGCTTTACAAATACTATCAGATTTGCATCTACCGGTTCTGATTTTGGAAATCTCGATGAGATAATAGTAAAACCTGCTTTGGAACCAACCGGATTGGAGGAAAACAATGGTTCAGCACTTTCAGATATTTCGAATATCTATCCCAATCCGTTTACAGACAGATTGACCATTGAATATGCCAATGCTGAATCCGGAAACGTTACAATTCAGGTTTTCAATTCGCTGGGTAAGGTGGTGAATACTCTTGTAAATGGATATCATACAGCTGGATCTCATCATGTGAACTGGAATGCTATCGATGATTCGGGTAACAAGGTACCTGAAGGATTTTATTTCTGCAGAATGACTTTCAATAACGGCGAAGAACATATCAGGAAAATCATTCTAATGAATGGAAATTAAGAGCTAATAACCAATGTCGTATAATTTAATATATACGCTAACTGTCAGGGTTTGAAACCCTGACAGAGTTATATAATTTAACGACATTGATTCAACAACCCTTAAATAATTAATATATAAAACTAAGCTTTCTGAAAGCCTAATATTTAACCTTTATGTTACACTGAGCGAAGTCGAAGTGTGTTGAATATTGGATAGATATTCCTCGACTCCGCTCGGAAAGACATCTGGAAGGGAATACAGAGAGTTTCATTCCTAAATTAAACAAACTCTACCATGAACAAGGGCATATCCTACAAATTCCTGTCAAAAATTTTTATCCTGGCCATGCTGTTTGTAGGCTTGCGATCATTAAATGGACAGAACACATCGTTTCAAACAATCAATTTTAATTACGATTGGGAATTTGTAAAGGACATGGATACGTCCATAGTTTCGTCTTTGTTTGTCCATGAAGGTGACCAACTGTCCGGATGGGAAAAAATCTCTTTGCCTCATACGGCATCCATCGAACCGTTGGTTATGGTGGATAAACAATGGCAGGGTTACTGTTTCTATCGAAAGTTTTTTAAGTTACCCGAAAATTCAAAAAACAAGCAGGTAGCAATTAAATTTGAAGCTGCCATGCAGGTTGCTGAGATATATCTGAATGGAGAATATCTTACAACACATTTGGGTGGTTATCTTCCATTTTCAATCGATATTTCGGATAAGGTAAAGCAAACAGAAGAAAATTGCATTCTTGTCCGGCTCAACAATCTTGATAATCCGCTTGTTCCGCCGGGCAAACCCATTGCAGATTTGGATTTTTGTTATTACAGCGGCATTTATCGTAATGCTTTTATGGAAATAAATGACAAGATATTCATTACGAATGCTGTTGCTGCAAATCGAGTGGCTGGTGGAGGTGTTATGGTATCCTACAACAATATATCCTCTAAAAATGCTGACATTTTCGTTAAAGTAGATGTACAGAATGATGGGAAAAAATCCAATAAGGTGTATGCCAGGTTTATTTTAAATGATTTAAAAGGCAACTCTGTTTATTCTAAAGCTTCTTCTGTTTTAATGATAAAATCAGGTGAAAATGTTGAAATTTCAGGTAAGTTACAGGTAAACAAACCAGAACTCTGGTCACCTAACCATCCCAACCTATATAAACTGACTGTTGAGCTGGTAAAAGAAGAACAAGTTATTGACAAGAAAACGTTGAAGATTGGCATCAGGAGTTTTACCATTACACCATCTGAAGGCCTTGTTATGAATGGAGAAAAAATTAAAATCAGAGGGACCAACCGTCACCAGGAATATCCTTACATTGGTAACGCTATTTCTGATAATGATCAATACCGTGACGCATGGAAAATCAAAAATGCTGGATTTAATTTTGTCCGATTGTCACACTATCCACAATCGCCCGCATTTCTCGATGCCTGCGACGAGCTGGGTATTCTGGTGATGAATTCCATACCGGGATGGCAATTCTTCGGAAACGAGGAATTTCAGAATAATAGCATCCAGAATGTAAGAGACATGGTTCGCAGGGACAGAAACCACCCGAGTGTTGTCCTGTGGGAAGCATCGTTAAACGAATCGGGAATGAGTAAGCCTTTTATGGAGAGAGCTAACAAGGCTGTGAAAGAGGAACTTCCGGATGAAGAAAACTACACCTGTGGCTGGATTGATGCTGTGTATGATCTATATATCCCGGCACGTCAGCATGCCAAGCCTCCCGATTACTGGAACAAATATGCCAAAGACAAACCCATATTAATTGCTGAGTATGGCGACTGGGAATACTATGCGCAAAACGCCGGATTCAATCAGAAAGAGTTTTCGGATTTGAAAAAGGAGGAACGGAATTCAAGGCAATTAAGAGGGTACGGACAAATACGTCTGGCACAACAAGCGCTTAACTTCCAGGAAGCACACAATGATGATCTCAACGGTCCGGCAGTGGGTGATGCCAACTGGCTGATGTTCGATTACAACCGGGGATATGCACCGGATATCGAATCGTCGGGTATAATGGATATATTTCGTCTGCCAAAGTTTTCTTTCTATTTTTATCAGAGCCAGCACGATGCCATAATAAATTCAACTTCCGAATTTTATAAACCGATGATATTTATCGCCAACTACTGGAATGACTCGTCCTATAAGGATGTAAAGGTGTACAGCAACTGCGATGAAGTTGAACTCTTATGGAATGACAATATCATTGCCCGCCAAAAACCTGATACAGACAGGTATTCATATAATCTAAACCATCCTCCGTTTACATTTAACGTTCCGGAATACGAGCCCGGCACTTTAAAAGCAATCGGTTATGTCAACGGAAAAAAAGTTACTCAAACAGAAAGGATAACTTCTGGCAAACCTGTTGCAATAAAGCTTGATATCGATCTTAGCGGCAAATCATTGACCGCTGGTTGCAATGATGTGGTATTTGTCTATGCCTCCATTGTAGATGAAAATGGTACGGTAATCCCCGACGAGAGTAAACCGATAAAATTCTCGGTTGAAGGAGATGCAGAATTGATTGGCGATAATCCTATAGACACAGAAGCAGGAATTGCTGCCATCCTTTTAAAAGCAGGAAATACACCTGGAAGCATTACACTGAAAACTGAAGCAAAAGGATTAAAAACATCGACTTTAAATATAGATGTAAAGTAATTTATTGTATGATTTAAGTTACCTACATAAAACAGAGAAGAAAAAAAGATTCCTTCCAGTTTGACTATTGTCAGCCAGGCTAGCTTTCGAAGGAATGTCTGCTACATCCCTGCAAGAAACATCCCTGCAAAAGCAAGTATCTTGAGTTTGGCTAATTTCTTGCATAAAAAAGGGCAGAAGTCAAGGGAGAAACATAATTTTCCGGCTTCGTGTTTCATGTTGCTGTTTAACGAAGCGGGGAAAAATATTGGAGATGGTATTTATGCTAAGACAGGATAATGCTCTAAAAGCTAAGTTTCTGACAAGCTTTGCTATTCTTTCCTGGGAAAAAGCTCCCTGTGCTTTGCTTAGCAGTTTTTCGAGTTCAATTATTAAGTTTTGGTTTTCTTCATTAGTTTTTTTTCAAAGAAGAAACAGATTCGTCACGCCTTATTAAAACTAATCTTTGGTGATCATCAATTAACCACTCTACAACCTTTCCACGTTCAAATTCCCTAACTGGCGCAAACATCCGCTTGTGCCTTAGCACTAATGCATTGTATTAAGGGTAATTTTGTCCATCTTGCAGCTATGAGTCGAAGAAATAAATTTCATAATCCGGAAGGATTGTACTTCATTAGGTATGCTACAGTATATTGGATAGACCTGCCCGACTGGTCAGGTGGGTGTTTTTATTAGGCCTATATAAAGATATGTTTATTGATAGCATTAACTTTTGTATTGAAAACAAAGGTTTAATAGTTTATGGGTATGTAATTATGAGTAGTCATGTTCATATGATAATTAGCAGCCATGATAATAAAGTAGAAAACATATTAAGAGATATGAAAAGCTGGACATCAAGTGAGCTTAAAAAATCAATAAAGCAGAATCCACAGGAAAGTAGGCGTGAATGGATGATATGGATAATGGAGCGTGCAGGAAAAAAGAATAGTAATAATGATAACTTTCAATTTTGGCTACAGCATAATAAACCAATAGAACTTATTGATAATGAAATGATGCAATAGAAATTAGATTACATTCATAATAATCCTGTTGAAGAAGGTATTGTATTCAAACCGGAAGATTATGTTTATAGCAGTGCCAGAGATTATTGTGGTGAGAAAGGATTGCTGGATATTGTTATAATTGAATAGCCAATGAACAACAGGGCGGACGCTTGCGCCAGAGGAGGGTATAAAAAACGATAAAATTCGTGGGTATGGATTTGAATACGACGAACTCAACAGGTTGGCTGAGGCCAATTACGCAGACGGGCCGGGATTGTCCGATAACTCAGACTACTATAGCGTTAACGATATAAGCTATGATAACAATGGCAATATAAAAACCCTGAACCGAACTTTAAATGATGATTGGCTTGATCAGATGACATATAATTATTACCCTAACAGCAACCGGTTAAAGTACATTGTTGATGGTGGATACTATGGAGCAGGCGAAGTGGATGGGTATCCTAACGGGACCAGTAATAATTACACCTATGATCAAAACGGGAACATGGTTTACGACGGCGGAAAAAATCTTACCATTTCTTATAATCATTTCAACCTTCCCCAATCTGTTGATTTCGGAGGAGATAATAAAATCTTTTACCATTACAGCGCCACAGGCGCCAAACTGGTAAAATACAAAAATGTAGATGGATGTACCGACGAAGAGACCCATTACATAGGCAACATTGTATACAACGGCGACGAAATCGCCTATATTCTTACCGAAGAAGGCCGCATGGTGCCTTATGGCACAGGCGCCGACCGCAAATGGCTGGGCGAATATTACCTGAAAGACCACCTGGGCAACACCCGTGCGGTTATTTCCGACGCTAACCTGGGAGGACAGGTAGATGTCCTGCAATACAGCAGCTACTATCCCTTTGGTTTGCCATTTGCCATGAAAGATTATGGCCATGCCAACGACGAATACACCAATAATAAGTACCTTTACAACGGCAAAGAATTGCAGGACGATATGCTAAACGGTAGTAAACTGGATTGGTACGATTACGGAGCACGAATGTATGATGCGCAACTCGGGAGGTGGAACAGGAAAGACCCGTTAATGGAATGGCATTTTAATTACTCACCTTACGCTTATTGTTATAATAATCCTATAAATCTCATTGATCCTTTTGGATTGGATACAACTTATATTGCTCCGGAACCTATTGATCCTGCTTATGTTTTTTATTGTAGAGAATCCGATAATGAAGAGTCTGAATCAAAAGGTCCAGGAGGTGTAGTAATGTTTATAGACGGTGATTCTGATGGACGGGAAAGTGTTGGAAGAGAGACTTCATGGAATAGGGTCTGGGCTGTATGGGATATATCTGTTTTTCTTGATTTAGCTGATGCCTTATGGAGAGTTAATAGATTTTTTAGGAGAAAACCACAAAAACCATCTAATGAAAAGATGGCTGGCAAAACTATTAAAAAAGCATTGGAAACAAGCGATAAAGAAATAGTGGAAAAATCAACAGGAAATGGAGTTCACCCTCCTGAACCATTGGTATATGATTACAAAGTTGCAACTAGAGATTCTCAAATTTATGTGAGTAATGAAAGAAGGAAAGGTGCAGATGGAACAACGATATACATCTATAAATATGCAAGAGTAGGTGATACTCATCGATCGATTCGAGATAGTTTAGATGATTGGACTGATATAAATGGAGGCTATGGGGAATGATGAAACTATTTAAAATTATATTCTTTTTTATTATTGTAACTCAATTCCTAAATTGTTGTTATCAAAAAGATAATATAAAATATAAATTTTATGAATCGGGTGAATTAAAAGAGAAAATTATTTATAATCAAAAAAATGATTCATTGAATTTTACGGCTTATCTTTATTACAAGAATGGTAAAATCCACTACATAACAACTTTTAAGAATGGAAAAAGAAATGGAAAATATTATTCTTTTTTTGAAAATGGAAATGTTAAAGAAGAATATAATTTTTTAAAGGGTGAATTGCATGGTGTTATTAGAAGATATACCAATATTGGTAAATTACAGGAAGAATCACTTTATTTATACGGCAACCATATTTTAATTAAGAAATTTTCTGAAAATCATAAATTAAAATTAAATAGATCAATTTGTTATTTAATCAATAAAGGAACGAAACAAGAAGTTGGAATGATAATTACTGATACTAACAATGTAGTGAAAGAAAATTTAAGTTTCTTTTATAAAGTGTACGGTCAAGATACTATTAATATTAATGAAAAAAATGAATTTTCAATTAAATTTTTTAATAAAAGAGACGATTTTGAATTTGAAGTAAGAATTGGAGAAATGAATAAAGATTTTACATTTAAAGATACCACCTTAATAAAAAAAATAAGTACCATGAGTAATGAAATAAAATATAGTTTTATTCCAGATAAAAAAGGCTATAACTTATTATTAGGAAAGATAAATTTAAGAAAGGATACAGTTAATTTAGAGTTTCCTTTATATAAAGAATATTATGTAGAGTAACCATCCCCTGTTCCTGGTTCAGAATTATATAGTCAGTTTACATCTTATATATTTCAATTCTCAATTGCTGCATACAATGAAATATCAGATGATGCAAATATCAGTACAAATCGTTTAGTTAATAAGAAAGATAAAACACGCGTAAATGTACCTAAAGCAGATAAAAAAGTACTAGATGCAATAGATAAACTAAATAATAGCTCTAAATCAGGTGCAAAAGCATGTGCGGATTGTGAAAAAAAGAAAATGCAAGATATGTATGATGAATATTCAACCACTACAACACCAAATAATGCAATGACTTTCAAACAGTTTCAGAATATGCAAAGAGAGCTTGATAAAAATAACCGTACATTTAGGTAATTAATCAGTAAAATTTTAATATTTAAATCTGCATAAATTTTAGAATCAAAGAATAATTAATATCTAATGAATAAAACAGATGCCAATATGTAATTATATTGTATTATGAAATTTTCTAATCGTATTAAAGTAATAGTAAATTTATTAAAAACTCCCATTATTACATTTTGTATATTATTAATTTTTCTTATTCTAAAATTTAAATTTTTTGGTAATGGTGGTCGTTATTCATTAGGCATAACTAAACCTTTGGATTGGGATGAGATTGATTACAGAATGATTTTTTTTATTTCAGGTTTTTTAAGTTTCTTGGTTTTAATTTATAAGATTTTTACTCAGAATCGGCATTAAATATGTTTTAATTTCCCCCCCCCCTACCGCAAGTTTAGTGCCAGCGTAACTTGTGGTAATCTATGAATTTATTATCTTGCATAATTTTAGATTATAAATGAGCAGAAATTATAAATTCAGGGATCAGGAAAAACCTTACTTTATTTCTTTTGCAACAGTTTATTGGATTGACGTCTTTATAAGGCCTGTATATAAAGATATTTTAATTGATAGCATTAACTTTTGTATTGAAAACAAAGGTTTAATAGTTTATGGGTATGTAATAATGAGTAGTCATGTACACATGATAATTGGCACAAAAGCTGAAAAATTAGAGAATATAGTAAGAGATTTAAAAAGGCACACATCAAAGTCTATATTAAAAACAATAAAAGAAAATAATCAGGAGAGTAGAAGGGAGTGGTTACTTTGGATGTTTGAGAGGGCAGGCAAAAAGAATAGCAACAATAAGAATTATCAGTTCTGGCAGCAGCATAACCAGCCTATCGAATTATTAAATAACGAGATGATTGACCAAAGGTTAGCATACCTGCATTACAATCCGGTTGATGCCAGAATAGTGGATAAACCTGAGCATTATTTATATAGTAGTGCGATTGATTATACCGGAGGTAAAGGTTATGTGAAAATAACAATTTTAGAACAAATATCATTTCACATATATTCCAATTCATTAAGCCACAAGTTACCGCTGCGCTCAAACTTGCGGCAGGATAAAAGTTTTAACTACGGGTGGGAGAGTTTTATTTATAAATATTTTTTCTATGACCAACCGAAACCACGGTAACCAATATTACCTCGTCATCAATTTCATATATTATCCGGTAATCACCTATCCTGATTCGGTATGCATCTTCTCCTTTTAGTTTTTTATAACCATGTGGGCGTGGATTATCAGCAAGACCGGCAATAGCTGCTTTGATAACCGGGATAATTTTTTTATCCAGCTTCATTATTTGCTTCTGTGCATAACGTTCAATTAAAACGGTATATTTCATTAATTTGAAGCATTCTCAATTTCTCTGAAGGCTTGTTCAAAAGGTACTGTATCTCCTTTGTGGGCTTTGGCTTTACGATATTCCTTAATTTCTTCCAGTTCTTCTGAATCAGACAATAGCTTCTCATAAGTTTTAATAGGAATCTGGACAGCTATTTTATGTCCGTTTTTATCAATTACGAAATTTTCCTGATTCATAACTCAAATTATTTATTTGTTATAAAGTCAAGTAGACTTTTTTGGACCAAAGGATATATTTTACAAAAATAGTTGATAAAAATATCTAATACAAACATGATATATTTAAATTACCCTAACAACTTGTCCACGCTTGTATAATCAAAAACCGGCTCAAAGTTAAGCGATAGAGATCCTTGGATCTTTCTGTTTTTTAAAAAGGAATTTTTTCCTCCCCTCGCTGATTGACGTTTGTAACGTCAATCTTTAGAAACTTAAGCAGGTTGCACTTGCGTACATTGCGAAAGCAAAAAATTCTTACATTAACAGCATGGGTACAAAAGGTACAACCAGCTACCCCTAATAAGCGTAGTTAATAATATAAAAAAATGGTTTCTAAGCGTAGCTTTCGCTGCGCTTTATTATTTTTGTAGCATTTGCTACATATAGATGCATTTTATATGCCAACAGGATACCTGATGGCGATGAAGGTCAGGGTAAGCGTGATAACCTGCTGGTTAAAAAACTTTAATTTGCGGCAGGTTCAATACTTTGCAGGGCATAAATATGTAAGCAGTACTGAAAGATACCAGTTGAACAATCTGGACAACCTGCAGGGCAAATTAGAAAAATATCATCCTTTGAACCAGAACTAAAAATGAGCAAAAAACGTTAAATTTGTAAAAAATAATCATTATGACAACAACAGCTTTACGTAAGGAAGTCCAGCAATATATCAGCCAGGCGGATGAACTTTTTTTAAAGATGGTACATGCTATGAGCAAAGAGTACGAAAACACATTGGTTGTTGGCTATACCCCACAAGGGAAACCTATTACAAATGTTGAATTAAAAGAACGTGTTAAAGCAGCTTCAAAAAGGGTTAAGTCAGGTGATTTTATTCCCCAAGAAGAACTTGAAAAAGAATTAAAAAATTGGTAACCCAAGAGAAGCTTCCCATACGTTGGGACAGGTTGGGTAAAGAAAGCCTGGACGAAATTTGCAAACGCATTAAACAAGACTCTCCACAGAATGCCAGGATGGTTAAGAAAGAATTAATAAAACTGGCTGGTTCATTAAATGACTTTCCGGAAAAATACTCAAAAGAGAAATTTTTAGAAGAAGAATCGGAAAATTATCGTTCTGTAAGCAAATGGAGTTATAAAATTATTTACGAAATAACAGACGAGGCAATCATTATTGCAGATATATTCAACACCCGCCAACATCCTTCAAAAATCAATAAACGTATTAAACCACAACAAAAGGGATAATCCCCCCCTAACTAAGCATAGTTTATAATATAAAAAAATGGTTTCTAAGAGTAGCATTTGCTAAATATAGATGCATTTTATATGCCAACAGGATACCTGATGGTGATGAAGGTCAGGGTACACGTGATAATCTGCCGGATTAAGAACCACAAAATTAGACAGGTACAATACTGTAAGGTGCATAAATACCTGAGTTCAACAGAACGGTACCAGATGAACATCTAAGATAATCTGCAGAGTGAATTAGAAAAATAGCATCCATAATACCAAACTAATAGTGAATAATAATCGTTAAATTTGTGTAGAAAATGGCAGAAATAATGACAGAAATTAAAGACATATTAAAACTTAGCATTGACGACAGAATACATCTTGTTCAAACTATTTGGGACAGTATTGCTGCAGATACAGAGGTATTAGAAATCAGTGAGGAGCATAAAAAAATCTTGGATGAACGCTTAGAAGCCCATAAAAACAACCCAAATGATGTAGTAAGTTGGGATGAAGTCAAAAAAAGCGTTAAGAAAATCTTATGAAATATCAGGTAGATATTAGAAAAGAGGCTCATTAGGATATCTTAGCTGCAATAGAGTGGTATGAAAAAAGACGGGAAGGTCTTGGAGATGAACTGTTTATTGCCATAGAAAATGAAAAACACCTTATTTCGCAAAATCCATATTACTACGAGGATAAATACAAAGGAATAAGGAAAGCGATCACAAAGCGTTTTCCTTACATAGTTTACTACAAAATAGAATCAGAAAGCCAGGTCTTGGTATATGCCGTATTGCATATGAAAAGAAGTGCCCGGTTATGGAAGAAGAGGGTGTAAACAACCCCCTCTACCGCAAGTTACCTGTTAGATATGGAAAATTAATTAATAGACAATCTAATTTGTTTAATCCAAAAGATTATAAAGATAAATTTACTACTGAATCAACTTTAGCTAATTTTTTTAAAAAACTTAAAGTAGATAATTTGAAAGCAGCAGGTTATACTAATACACGCACAATTTTTGACCCAAAAATAATCCTAACTACCACAAAACTATCATTTTAAAACTTAAAGATTATGTCACTGAGATATATAGCAAATTTTTGTTGGACTATTATTTTGTTAGTTGGTTGCACTAATAATTATAAATTTAAGGATTTAAATGTAACTAAGAATTTTTTCGATGAATGGTATATAGACAATAAGACTTATTTAAATAAATGTTGTGGTTCTGAGGAAAATATAAGTTATATAACTCAAAAATTGAAAAAAATTCATGCCGTACGAAACCTTTGTTTTTTTAAATTGAAAACTATTTATGGTAACGAAATTATAAGAAAAGAAATTGAAATTAGTGAGGATTATTCTGAACATAACTTTGAATATTATTTTAAACTACGAATAGACTAGAAAATATTATATGGATACAAATATAATTTTATTGAAAAAAAACTTACTAGACTTAATCCAGTGGTTGAAAATCAATGGGAGAACATTTGCTTTAAAATGAAGTCTGAAAAAGAATATAATTGTTGTAAATACTTGAAAGAATATAGTGAATTCCCATTACTTTCAATGTATATGCATGCAAAAATTTCGAATAATAACTTAATCATTGATAAAATTTGTACATTTTTAGAATAATAGATTACACCATAACTAGCGCACAAGCATCCACTTGCGTCTTAGATAGATGGGACAAAAGAATTAAAAGAGTCAGATAGAAATTAAAAATAAGGTAAGTTCTTTGAAAAAATGTCTGAAAAATGTCTGAACTGGGATTTTTGGGATTGAAGGATTGCCTGATTAAGAGAATTGAAATCTATAATCCTGCCAATCCTGAAATCAGGTGACTTCACCTTTTAATCGACAAAGGTTTACCGAAGTCGAATCCCCCCCATGTTCGCCAGAGGTTGTAAAGAAATAAAAAAACAGGCTGTTCAGCTAAGGTTCCTGCCTTAGTTGAACATATTTTTACAGGCTTCTGCCAGTTTTTACAACTGTATGGCGTGCGTATAGCTTCAGCATAACGTGTGACCCTTATAATTAGATTAGATTTCGCCTCCCTGCTGTCTAAGATGGTGGTAATGCGAATGTTTGTGTGCTTGCGACCCTTCCCTCTTTCGTTTTTATAGTGCATAGGTTTATTTACCATCCCCTTAACTGGCGCAAGTATCCGCTTGTGCCTTAATAACTAATGCATTGTATCTAAGGGTAATTTTGTCTATCTTGCAGCTATGAGTCGAAGATATAAATTCCATAATCCGGAAGGATTGTACTTCATTGGTTATGCTACAGTCTATTGGATAGACCTGCCCGACTAGTCAGGCGGGTGTCTTTATTAGAAATGAATATAAAAATATCTCAATTGATAGCTGGAAGTGCTGCCAGCAAAACAAAGGATTAATTATTTCTATCTGGATTATCATGAAAAGCCACGTTCATATGATTATTAGTAGCCAAATCAATAAATTAGAAGATATAGTCCGTGATATGAAGAGTTTTACATCATATCAATTGAAAACCGTTAGTTCAGAAAATCCACTAGAAAGCAGAAAAGAATGCCTGCCTGCTGAAGCCTCGGCGCAGGCAGGGGGGCCTTTTAACACAAGTAAACGAGATTTTGCTAGTTTTCTAAAGAGAATTTTTGACCTTTAAAAAAAAATAAAAAGAGTAATTCAGATCCACCTAAAAAAAATTCTGATAAAGAGATATTAGAGAATCACACAGGGAATTCTAATTCTCGTAAGTTAAAGGATTCAGTACTTGTTATCAAGAAATATGTGACCATTGGAACTTACCAAATTTATATTGATACAATACCAATTGAAGATACAATTGATGAAACCATAATTGAATTTTTAGAATCAAAATATGAAAAATAAAAACACTAAAATGATGAAACATCATATAACTTATTGTATATTAATGACTTTATTAATTTTTAGTTGCCATAGCAAAACAGAGGTAGTTGAAAAATATAAGAATGGAAATATTAAAATAAAATATAACCTAGTGGCTGGTAAAAAAAATGGTGAATACTTAGAATATTATAAAAATGGAAGTCTTAAGAAGAAAAACTAATGGCGAAACGATACATTGCAAGATGAAGAACTTCAATATTATGAAAATGGTGCTATAAAAGAAAAATTAAATTATAGAGATGGTCTTGCTCATGGTACTAATATTATTTATTCAGTAAATGGAGATATAGAGGAAGTCGGGCAATTTTATAACGGTATTGCTATTGGATATTTTACAAAATATCATAGGAATCATTTATATCATATTAGACAATATGTAATTATTGGAAATGATTCTTATGTTAATCAGTATTGGGGTTTTGATGAAAGCGGAAACTTGGACGAAAATTACTCAAACTATTATTCTCTTAATGTGAACAATAGGGACACACTAAAATTAAATGAGGAGGTTACAATTAATATTAAATTGGAAGTCCCATATTACAAAGAGGGTAAGATGGAATTGATAATCGGAAATTTTGATGATTTTTATAATCTTACTGATTCATCAACTCTCAAATCAATAAAGTGTAAGAATTTTGCAGGAACTTTTTCAACAAAGTTTGATAAACCAGGTAAAAATTACGTACGAGGTTTCATTAAGAATTTAAAGAATAAGAATGAAAATAATAAACTCTTTACCTATGAAAGGGATATATATTTTATGAAAAGATTTATTGTTGAATCCCCCCACTAGTCCAAACAATTAAAAAACAAAAACTGGTTTCTGCCTTCATTGCATTTCGGCTGACAGGCAAGATTAAGCGATAGTGTAGCCCGTATCTTTTTGTTTTTTAGAGAGAAATTTTGAACCTTGCTTCTATGGTTGTTGTAATGCCAATATTTGCATATCATCCCTGAAGGAAGGGGTATGCTTCTTTGCAAATTATCGGTTAAGCATCGGTTCAAAAATTAAATATTATTCATTAAATTTGTGCTATGACACACTTAATGCAAGATATTTTAAAGCTGAGTATTCCTGAGAGGATTCTGATGGTTGAAGCCATCTGGGATAGTATTGCTGAAAGTGAAGAAAATTTGGAATTAACAGAGGAGACAAAACAACTCTTAGATGAACGGCTCGAAGCTCACTTAAAAAATCCTGAAGAAGGTTCTGATTGGGTAGAAGTTAAAACCCGAATAAAAAAGAGGCTTTAATGCATAAGATTATTGTTAAACCTTTAGCTGAATCTGATATTGAAGAGGCAGCACTTTGGTACAATGATAAGGTTGAAGGCTTAGGCAATGAGTTTTTATTGGTTTTGGAGGCAAAACTTAATGCAATAAAAAGGAATCCCAATCAATTTCAGATTATTTACAAACACATCAGGAGAGCAGTTTTTGAACGGTTTCCATATGTAATTTTTTATATTATTGAGGATAATATTGTATATGTCATTGCGGTAGTTCACACAAGCCGAAATCCAAAATTGTGGAAAAAAAGAAAGTAGCATATTCGTATCTTCTACACTATTCCAAGTTTATAAAAAACAAAAACTGGTTTCTGCCTTCATTGCATTTCGGCAGACAGGCAAGGTTAAGCGATAGCGATCCCTGTAACTTTTTGTTTTTAGAGAGAAACCTCTTTTTCCTACAACCCCGAAATCGTCTTGTCTTTCGGATATTTAACTGAAAAACTGTATTTAATCTTTTTCGATTCTCCGGGTTTTAAATTCAGTCGCCAGAGAAGGCGGCCGTATTCCTTCATGAAATTCGCACTGCCATCTTCTTCAAGGTTAACTTCAATCTCCTTATTTTTGGAAATAGGTATGTTATCCAGGATTTCAATATCTATCGGGATACTCTTATTGTTTTTCACCAGCAGTTCATATCCTTTGGTCTCTTTAACATTGGCGCCTATGGTCTGCCGTGCAGTAAGGTCGGTAAGCACAGTTCGTTTAATAGTAATTTTCTCATCCCTGCCGAGAGATACCATCATTGTATCTGCGGTAGTATAAGGATTTATATCCGATTGCCCAACGTACATCCCTTCGTTAAACAAGTTGGCTGTACCCGGAAGTAAACTCAGGTTTCCAAAATCAGCAAGTTTGGCAAGTAAAAATACTCCGTCGCTTAGCTTGGGTACCGAATGATAAGTATATTTAGCCGGAACCTCAAATTCTTTTACGGCAACCATATGTTCTTTGCTGTCGGAAGGAATACTCTGGTTGTTTTCTATGGTATATTCGGTAGCCATAATTCCCGAAGTCTCGGTAACATCATACGTGATGGGCGCTGCAGCGTCCTCTTTTACCGGCTCGGCTTCCTGCAACATATTCATGGCAGCCCTGGGAGCTTCCTGCCGCATGGTGCTTTTGTAATATGCCCCTGTATTGGGGACATAAAAATCAATAAACCACGGGTTCAGGATAGGCCTGTTTTGATCTGCTTCAGGATTTCTTGTCGATACAGACATCTTAACATCTTTCCAGTCAAATCCTGTTGATTGATATACATTAGCTTTATAAACAAGCTTGATAGGCTTACCGGTACTTTCGGAACGAATATCGTACATGGGATACCAGCCGGCGCTGGATGTCAGGTATGAAATCCTGATTTTTACCTTAACAGCAGCATTGGCTGAGACATTCAGCACCACTTCGCCAATAGGTTTTTTAGTTAGTGCATTTACTTCGGCAAGCTGGTTTTGTATTCTGGTTTTGGCATTTTTAAGATCCTGCTCCCTGCTTTCGATAGCGAGCATC
Organism: uncultured Bacteroidales bacterium; assembly: GCA_963781805.1. GTDB lineage: Bacteria > Bacteroidota > Bacteroidia > Bacteroidales > UBA10428 > JAFGPL01. The sequence goes on along the minus strand of CAWAHF010000004.1, from coordinate 5,210,257 downwards.
TGTTTCTTAATATCCAGTAACCGGGTACGATAAAATTCAGACAATGATTTCAGTTCGGTTACCTGGACCCCTGTTTGCTGGCTGCCCAGCTTGTTGTTATCATTGATAAGCTTTTCTTCCCCGGCATATACGGATTTTTCACCGGCCAGCATTTTCAACTGGTTATCAATCAGGCTTAAAGAATCCTGCCAGCTGCTTATCTGTCTGGAGCTTATATTTTGTTTCATATAATTTATTCTTGTGGTAGCAGAAAGCAAAATGGCATTGCCTGTAACCTCCACCTGCACACTGTTTTGTCTCAGCGAACTGGTTAAATCGATAAACACAACCTCAGAATTACCTGCAGGAATAGTCACCCATGCTTCGTTGACAATTTTTGCCCCGTTTTGATATACGGTCACTTCTTTAATATCAGATTGGGTATCAAGACCCTTTGCAAATATAGCGTTTATACATATCAGGCTAAGTAGGATTATTTTTTTCATTTGTGTATGGTTTAAGTGTATATAAAGATAGTAATCTGTTTATTAGTTTGCCAGCTTTTGAAAAATAATTGGTTAAGGAAATAAACAGAAACTTGTGGATTGATTGCTAAAGCATGCTAATTTTAAAACATCTCTAAATAAGCCTAAAAATATCCCTAATCGGATCAGGGATCTTAAATAAATTGACGTTTGAGTTCTATTATGAGATTCCTGCCTGTCCGACTGATTCATCCAGGCGGACTTTTGCAGGAATGTTAAGTTGGAGGTTTATTTAGAGATGTTTTTAAAAACTATGGAGAGTCTATTTTTTCAAATCATAACACCAACGAAAAGTATAGGATTTAAATCCGGAATTAAGTTATCTATATCCTATTATTTGTGTGGTATGCCAGTTAACCTGTAAAGGATAATATTTGTGAATAGCTAATTTAGCCGATATTGATTATTTTTGTTTAAAATTTTTAGAAATGAATATTCAAACTGAAAAATTAAATTTAATTGAGTGGATTTCAATACTGAATGACATCTCAATTATAGATAAACTTAGGGTGATAAAAGAGGATTATTCAAAATCTAAAGACTGGTGGGACACATTAAAAAAAGAGGAATTAGAGTCCATTAACAGGGGACTAAAGGACTTTGAAGAAGGTAGGACACATTCTCACGAAACTGCCCGCAAGACTTATGAAAAATACTTATAAACTCATTTGGTCCGACGAAGCACTAAATAATTTAAAAGATATAATTGAATATCTTGAAAACAGGTAGACAAAAAGAGAAATTAAAAAATTTGCACAATTACTTGACAAACAACTATATCTTATTGAAGATAATCCTTTTCTTTTTACTGAGAGTGATAAATCAAATGGATTGAGAAAATCTGTATTATCAAAACAGACCAAAATATACTTTCGCATTATTCATTATGAAATCTGGATTATTACATTATTTGATAACAGACAAAATCCAGATAAATTGAAAAATAAATAAAGTTCGGTCACGCACATATTTTAATCAATCCACTCTGTTTTCTCTTCTGCAGGAATTCTTTTGCGTTGCGGCTGGTTTAATCCAGCAACAGGTATTCCCAACTGAAAAAGTCCGATGCATCTGTCTTCGTCGGCTAAACCCAGAAAAGCTTTTAACTGCTGTGTATAACAAATGTCACCCGTACTCAGATACCCGCTAATTCCACAAGGTTTCAGCTGCAGGTAAATATTCTCAACAACACAAGCTGTAGCAACAATATCCTCAATCTCAGGATAACGTTTTTTAGGATCGCGCTGCATGCAAACAGCAACAATGTGTGACACCTGATTTGCCTTTTCATCATACTTTACCAGCTTTTTTTCATTTATTTCTTCCGGTGGAGTTATTTCTTTATACATCTCCTTCATTTTATCGAAAAATTTTTTTACTCCTGACCCATGAAATACCTTGAAATGCCAGGGTTGGTTCAGACCATGATTTGGAGCCCAGATAGCGTTTTCCAGAATTTCTTTAATTATCCCGTCTTCTATTTTTTTTGACGTATCGAAATCCTTGGGCCAGGTGGATCTCCGTTCCTTTATAAAGTCGCCTATTTCTTGATGATTGGTTGACATACCTAAAATCTGTTTAATGATTCATAAGGAAAGTTCAGGTAAAATTACAGAATTTTGCAAACCAAAATTATTGTTGTTTAATTAAAAATATTTCAAAATAAGTCTGCGAACATCCCTGACCCAAATCAGGGATCTCCAGTGGAGATAAATAATGTCTCTAATTTTGAGATTCCTTCTTTCGAAGGAATGTTTGAAAGGATTATATTGAAATATTTTTATGTTGAGTTCACGTTAAAATAGTATTTTTTGAGATTCCTTGACAGAAGTGACATGTAACAACATTCATTTCCTTGAATGAATGGCAATCCGATTTCCTTCGGTATCTAAATTCAAACCCATATAACCAACATCTTCGGAAATTTGTTTCTTTGGCATAAGTATCTTTCCTCCTGCTTTTTCCACCTTCAAAAGTTCTGTGGTTAAATCGCCTCCCTGTGATGTGAAATATATGAGTACCCCATCTGATGAAGGTTTGTAAAATTCAGGCATGCAAACCAGCGAACCAGCCGTACCGGGTTTTTCATCTTCCATTGGAAACCAAGCCATATCCAGCGTCCCGAGCTGGTTTCTTGACAATTTAATATTAAATACAAATTCATAAAAGTTAATAGCCCGTTCCATATCCGATACCGGTATCTCAAACCAACCAACTGCATTTCTGTTCATAGTTATGATTATTTATTGAATTAATGACTGATAAACAATTAAGAATTGATCTGGTTGAATAGTTCAGAGATAAAAAATATCAACGCGAAAACTTAACTTTTAAGTCATCCTGAATTTAATTGAGAATCTATAAGTTACTGGCTATGTGATACTGAATTAAATTCAACATGATTACTTTTAATGGATTTATGGAGTTTTCGCTCTGATACTAAATATTACTGGATAGATCCAATTACTCGCTTAACTCATTGAAATAAATCACTTTGGTCTCGATGTTTTCATAATTGTAACTTTTTACCTCCAACACCATTTCAAAAAATTCAGGAAACTTTTTGTACTTTTCTTTCACCTGCTTTTCCAGTGATTTCAACAATTCCTTATCCGTTATATAATTCGAGAGCCCTTTGTTCCCTGATGCGTGAAAATCACCCATCAGAGAAATGATATTGTTATCAGGTCCCGGAACCTTTACCAGGAAAGCGTGATCGTAGTAATATCCTGAAACATATTCTTTTATTCCAAAAACCAGGCTGTCGTTTTTATGCTGTATGATTATTCTCCTGGGATTGGTTTTTACCCGGATTGAAGATTTTTCCAGGTAATCATTAAAAATCCCAAAAGAATTAATGTTCCCAATCACAATATGATCAAAACGTTTTATATCTTCTGCCTTCATGCCGGACATAGGCATGATATGCAGTTCTTTTCCTGCAACAAGGAACCCGGAAAGAATATCGAGCAGAGGCCAGATATTGTTTTGCGAAAAATAAGAATAGTTCAAAGGTTTCAATGTTAGCTTGCGATTATTAAAGAGGATCAATGAATCATTTTTTAAATCCTCAGGGGAATTAATTGAAATGTCTCGTACGACTAGGGTCTTGTTACCAGTGCTGTTGCTAACCCTAAAAAAGAAGGGATCAGCAAGGGTAATGCATACCGGAAAATTGCTTTTTGCATAATCTTTCCAGATGGGATGATGGTATATGCCTGAATTAACAACAGATTTGAACAAGAATGTAATATTTACTGAAATTAACAATACAATCAGGATAATTGCCGGCCATATCCACTTCTTTGCTAACTGGTAGGTATTTTTCTTATTCTGCTCGTTTCTGTGAATGAATTTCAAACAATAGCTGCCTTTGGGGATATACGGGACAATCTCTTCAGCTTTACCTTCCTCAAGGTTAAAACGCTCAAGTGCAACTCTCAATTTATGAATATTGACCCTTACAATGGTATCATCTACGGGTAAAAAATCATCTCCTCGTTTAAACAAATCAATTGCTATATCCATTTCATGTACCTGGCAGCCCTCTTTGGATTTTTCATACAGGTATAATAACAATCTTTTTAATACTTCCTTATTCGAGAACAAATCGCTCTCAATGACTTTTTTTAACAGCTCATCATTTTTGTTTGCGCTCATGCTACCAAGTTATAAAAAAGTAATTGAAAATAGATCGGTTAACAATGTTAAATTAACTGTTATTCACTTGAAACGGTCAACCTTAGGTAATACCTTAACGGTCGAATCGCAGAATCTCAAAAACGAAAGACAATGATTAAAAGTATCGGAAATTACCGCTGGAGAATCGTCGGGCTTCTCTTTTTTGCCACCACACTTAATTATATTGACAGACAGGTACTCGGAATCCTGAAACCATTCATAGCAGAAGATTTAGGATGGTCTGAAATAAGTTACGGCAACATCGTATCGGCATTTCAGGTAGCCTATGCGCTGGGACTATTATTTGCCGGAACCTTTCTTGATAAATACGGTACAAAGCTGGGATATGGCATTGCAGTTATCATTTGGAGTATCGCATGTGTTAGTCATGCATTCGTTAGTTCTGTGTTTGGATTCGGGGTAGCAAGAATTTTTCTTGGATTTGGAGAATCAGCCAATTTTCCGGCCGCTATTAAATCTGTTACCGAATGGTTTCCAAAAAAGGAAAGGGCAACTGCTACCGGTATATTTAATTCAGGTTCAAATGTGGGAGCATTTATAACACCTGTAATTATTTTCCTTGTAACCTTTAAATTCGGTTGGCGAATGGCTTTTATTGTTTCAGGTTCCCTGGGATTTATCTGGATAATTCTTTGGCTTTTTACATATCGTACACCTGAGAAACATAAAAAAATAAGCAGCGAAGAACTTAACTATATTCTGAGTGATAACAGGGGAGAAGAGACATCATCCATTTCCTGGTTTCAACTATTAAAAAACAGGCAAAGTCTCGCTATCTGTATTTTAAAATTCTCAACCGACTGGGTATGGTGGCTCTTGTTATTCTGGACGCCTGATCTGCTTAATAAAATGTTTCATGTAAATCTTCACGAACTGGTACTTCCGTTAATTATCATATACACTGTCGCCAGTTTTGGCGGAATTGCAGGCGGTTGGTTGTCCTCTTTTTTCATTAAAAAAGGAAAAAGTATTGATTATTCAAGAAAAACGGCTATGATCATTTGTGCCATATGTATGTTAGTTGTCATCTTTGTTCCTGACGCTTCAAAATTATGGCAGGCAATTCTTTTACTCTCCTTAGCCACAGCATTTCACCAGGGATGGTCCTCGAATGTATTTACCCTTGCATCAGATATTTTTCCAAAAAATGTAGTAGGCAGAGTGGTAAGTCTTGCAGGTTTTGCAGCTGCTATCACCGGTGCATTGACAGCAACTCTCATCGGCATTGTTCTTCAGTTGACTAATAGTTATAGTTTACTGTTTGTCTTTGCCGGTTCAATGTATATCTTGTCCTGGCTAATTTTAAAAGTGTTAGTACCGGAAATTAAACCCATAATTATCAGGTAAATCAGCATACGTTTTCTTTTATGCAAATTTATTCCTTTATAATTTTTTGATAAACAAAACCGGCTAAAGATCCAAGAATGGCTGTCATAATCAATATTGGAATCAATGAGAGCGGATCATTCCACCCAATGATAAATGCACTCGGCAAAAAAACAAGATATGAAATTATTAATCCTTTTAGTAATCCTTTGATTTTTGTTTGCGTTATTGCCAGAAATAATCCAATAACCAACCACATAAAGAATGCCCCTAAATTGGCATCCCAAGCCAGATTCTGAATTATCATAGGTATCAGATCCAATATGCCGGCAACCAATCCTATAAGAAGTCCGGTTAATATGTTTTTATTCGTGGCCTTAATATATGAACATAATGATTATTATAATTGCATCAGAGTTAAATAGACTTCATCAATCACACTGCTCATCAAGTCTAAATTAAGTGTCTCCAAGCTGTCGGCCTGTGTATGGTAATTTTTGTTCCGAAAAAATGAAGTATTAGTTATCATTACTGCACTATAATTAAATTTCCAATAATTCATATGATCGGAGAAATCAATGCCTGGAAGAGATATCGGAGCTCTGAAAGATTTTGTCTTTATCAAATCCTGTCTTTTCATTAACCTTTTCACCTGTCTGCCAAACCTTCCATTGTCGAATTTTTGCACAACAGTAATAAAATTGCCTTTGTTACCATAAAAGAGTTTTAGAAATTTAGCAGGATAATTCTGAGAATTTTTTTCATTATTAAAATAACCTATCATTTCAAGACAAATCATCCCTTTTATTTTTTCTTGTTTATCGTAAAGTGACTTTGCATGAATATAACTCCCCATCTGATTCGTTCTGAAAAATGGCGGTTCTTCAAGTGAATAAGCAACAAAATCAATCCGGTGCTGAAGATTTTCTTTTGATAATAACCTGGAAAGTTCTAAAAGCCCAACTATTCCGCTGGCATTGTCATCAGCCCCTTCCTGATCACCTGCTACATCATAATGCGCTCCAACTATTATCCTTTCCGGGTTATCCAATGCGATTGAGCCGATAACATTTTTATATTCAACTCCATTTACCAGATAGTTTTGAAAATAGACAGTATCACATACCTTGGAAAATTCATTAAAAATATATTCAGCAACAAAATTCAGGACGTCTGTATTCTGGAAATTTCTACTATGATTAGTTTTGGTAATTGTTTTAAAATCATTCACCATTCTGACATTATCTGAATATTTATCAATTTGCTTATTGGTAATACATAAGATTAGAATAAATCCTGATATTAGAATGATAACATTTGCCTTTAGCATCGTATGAAAAGATAGTTTAAAAAGTGCATTGCTAAATTATTGAAAAAATAATACATTTTTAATAAACAAATAATAGCAGCAATTTTTGTAAGGTGTTGATTCAATTTCGGTTTTATGTGAGTTTTTCTTTTAAATCGCCGGATAAAATAATCATGTTAGAAATATTTAGTTTTTCCATCAGGAAAACGGTTGTTTTTATTTTATTTGTATCTTGGTAAACCAAATTAAAATTGATGGACAAACCTGCATATAAAATACTTTTAGTAGATGATGATCCTGATATCCTGGAATTTTTAGCTTACAATCTTGCCAGAGAAGGATTTGAAATAAATAAAGCTATGAATGGAAAAGACGGAATTGAACTTGCGCGGAAAATTCATCCACACCTTATTTTGCTCGACGTAATGATGCCAGAAATGGATGGGATAGAAACATGTCAGCAGATGCGTTCCATAGTTGGTCTCGAAAGAACTGTTATTGCATTTCTTACAGCCAGGGGCGAGGATTATTCGCAAATTGCCGGATTTGAAGCAGGAGCTGATGATTATATCACCAAACCCATAAAACCTAAAGTACTTATTAGTCGAATAAATGCTTTGTTAAAAAGGTATGATAAACTTACCGGAGGTGGTTCATCGGTAACATCCGAAAACCGGTTTAAACGGGGTGATATCTTAATTGACAGAGAAAAATATCTGATTGAAATAAAGGACAAGGAGCTGGTTTTACCCCGAAAAGAGTTTGAATTGTTGCTATTGCTTTCATCCAAACCCGGAAAAGTTTTCACGCGTGATGAAATTTTCACTAATGTTTGGGGAGACGATGTGATTGTGGGAGACAGAACCATAGATGTACATATACGAAAGCTGAGGGAAAAGATAGGAGAAAAACACATTGATACCGTAAAAGGGATTGGTTATAAGTTTATTGAATAAATCAACAACTCCAACGCTGTCATTTTAAAAAATGTTCCTAAAAATATTTGAAAAATAATCGGTTCCGGGTACCTAAGTTTTGAATAAAAAGTTAGTTCAATGATATTTTTTGAATTTGTTTGTTTTGTTCCGCAAAGTCTCTTGATGTTTTTACCAGATTTATTGAATAAAGAATAAGATTTTTGGTTTCATTCAGCGTATCAAAATAGAGCATACTTATTCGGGTACCCACATTACCCGATTTAATTTTTTTCAGATGATCTTTTCTCATTTTGGCAAACCCTGCCAATAATTCCTGCATGTATAGGTTAAGCTTGTCAATACCCTGATATTTATTAGACGAGATAGTTTCAATTACCTTTTCGAAAAATACAGAAAGATTTTTTAGCATTGACTTCAATTCCTTTGCCTGTTCATCGTTTAGCGGAGCATGATTATTATCAACATGATCATAAATGGGTTGAGCTATAAAATTCAGACAATGTGCTATTTCTCTCAAATAATCCAACAACTGAACATAGTGGTCACCTATCTCTATTGAGCCTTCCATCTGAAGGTTACGAACCGTATCATGTACATTTTTTTTGAAAGATTTTACTTCTTTATTTAGCTTTTTAATGTCTTTCAACGCATTGCCCAGTTTTTTACGTTTTTCACCAATAAATGCGTTAATCACAGTGTTGTATAACTCAGATACAGCAATGAGTGAACTAATAATTCTCAGATTGCATTTTTCCAAAACAGATTCACCGGTTAATTCTATGTCTCCTTTAAAATCTTCTTCAGATTTTTTATTATCTTCTTCCCTCTTCTTATGAACCAAGTGTGTTTTATACAATAGAGCTATCGCAACCAGTATTAATCCTCCAATTGCATATTGTCCTCCCCAGGATATTAAAAGTGCCAATAGCATGGAAACCGTAAATGCACTAAAGGCAGTAAAAAACCATCCGCCAATAACTGCCAGGACCCCCGAAATTCTGTATACCGCACTTTCTCTTCCCCATGCCCTGTCAGAAAGTGAAGATCCCATAGCAACCATAAAGGTTACATAAGTGGTAGAAAGAGGTAATTTATAGGATGTTGCGAAAGCAATCAGACTACTTGAAACGGCGAGATTCACCGATGCTCTGACCAGGTCAAAAGATATTCCCTTATCCTTCTTTCTAAGTTTTTTATATTGTTTATCGTCAAATCGTTTGTCGATTGTCTTGAGCATTTTTGAAGGAATTAATGCTTTAAAAAAGTTTCCAACTTTCAACCAATGTCTTACAATGGTTCGTGCGAAAATCGATGAAGAAAATCTTTCAGTAATTTCGTCCTGATTACTGAGATTAAGAGAAGTTTGAATTACAGAACGGGCCTTGCGAGAAACAAAAAGAGTAATCACCATTATCAACCCTGCAATTAATAGAAAAGTTGTAGGGGTTGCAACCTGTCCTTTCAACGAACTCATAACAAAATCATTTGCAGGAATGGCATTCTGAGCTGAAAATGCCTTGAATGATGCAAAACCTGCAAGGGGAACGCCAATAAAATTAACCAGGTCGTTTCCGGCAAAAGCCATTGCCAATGCAAACGTTCCAAACATTACAACAACTTTAAAAACATTTACCTTAAAAATCCAGTAAAGCAGTTGTGTAAATAAGGTCCAAAATGCAAAGCTTATTCCCATAATCAACATACCGTGGGTGGTAATCCATTCTATTTTATCATCTCCCAAAAAAGAGGAGCCTTTTGCACCTTTAATCAGAATGAAATAGGTAATCCCTGTAATGGCAAGTCCTCCCCACAAAGAACCAAAATACCTTACGGTGCTTTTATAATTAAACGTAAAAATAATTCTTGATAAATATTGAACCACAATTCCAACAATAAAAGCAATTGCAACGGATAAAAGGATTCCTGATATAATCAGCAAGGCTCTTTCGGTATTAATAAATTTACCCATATCAGCTAGTGTATAAGCCGAGTGTTTTATTTTTACCAGAGAAATTGCAACAGCTGCTCCTAAAAGTTCAAATACGATGGACACAGTTGTAGATGTAGGCAACCCAAACGTATTAAATAAATCCAGCAAAATTACATCCGTTATCATAACCGCCAGAAAGATGATTATGATCTCTGAAAAGTAAAACATTTCCGGATGAAAAATTCCTTTTCTGGCGACTTCCATCATTCCGCTTGAAAATGTAGCGCCAATTAGCACACCAAGACCGGCAATTAAAATAATGATTTTAAAAGGTGCAACTTTTGATCCTATTGCTGAGTTAAGAAAATTGACTGCATCGTTGCTCACCCCAATGATTAGATCTGAAATTGCCAATAAAAAGAGGATGATAATAATAATTAAATAGAATTTTTCCATGGTATCAGTTGATTTCGCTTTATGGATAACAAAAATAATTTCATTATTATTATAATCTTTATTCCAATGTTAAATTAATGTTAAATAATTGTTAAGTCATATAACGGTTATTTAATCAAATTATAACACAATACCGAATAATACGAAATACCTGATTCAGCTCCCAAACCTTTCCCGTGCTTCTTTCATAATAATTTCAGTGGCACTTGCACCTATCCTGCCTGCTCCCAGTTCTCTAGCACGAAGAACCTGTTCCAGATTCCGGATGCCGCCGGAAGCTTTTATTTGTACCAGGGGTGAACAGTGGCTGCGCAAGAGGATTATATCAGCCTCAGTAGCCCCGGTATAACTATATTTTCCATCTTTGTCTTTCACAAATCCATAGCCGGTAGATGTTTTCACAAATGCTACTTCTTGTAAGTTGCAGATTTCACACAATTTAATTTTGTCTTCCTCATGGGTTATAAAGTCTGTTTCAAAAATCACCTTCAATATCGCTTTGTTTTGCAGGCATATGTCGTTTAAAAGTTTTATCTCATTCCCGACATAGGACCAATCATGTTGCAATGCTTTGCCAATATTGATAACCATATCAATTTCGGATGCACCTTCATATATGGCCTCACGTGTTTCAGCGACTTTAATTTTTGTGGTACTGTTTCCGTGTGGAAATCCGACAACGGTGCAAATACCCACCCCGGAATTTTTAAGCAGCTCAAAGGCTAATTTTGTATGATAGGGTTTAACACACACGGTAGCCACACCATATTTTTCTGCCAATTCACAGTTACGTTTCAAATCTTCATCGGTAAATACAGGATGCAGAATGGAATGGTCTATCATTTTTGCTATGTCGGTTGGTTGAATCATGATTTTCGAATTAGCTGACTACTCGGTTACTTAATTATTTTTTATAAAGCTAGCCAAAATCAATGAACCAATTCCTGAATGAGGGATCGGTTATTAAAATTTTCTAAAAAATTGACATTCTGAAAGAAGTAATTCAATTTTATAATATTCAATTATATAGCCGGAATTTAAGGTAATTATCAGGCTGTTAATTTGTTTCATCAAAATTTTATTGTTTAACTATTAATTTTAACGTCATGAATAATTTAAGAAATTCTGTAAACCTGATTGGCATTCTCAGCATGGATCCTGAAATCAAATTGTTGGACAATGGCAGAAAACTTGCACGCTTCAAGCTGCCTAAAAGTGAATCCTTTAAAAACTCAGAAGGAAAACAAATCAAAGAAACATAATGGCACCAGATAGTGGCAAGGGGCGGAAGTGCAACCATTGCAGAAAAATTAGTAAATACTAAAATCTTCCAGGCTTCCCGGACAATTAATATCTTCACAATTCAGAGAAATCAATCGATAAGTAACAGTATTGTCAGACATTACATCAGCAATGAGGAAATTGTCTCCAATACCCTCACCCATACCGCTGGCTATAAAAGTTATATTATCATAATTATCATCCATGTCCGGCCACAAAAAATGAATAACTGATCACGGTGGTGTCATTAGCAATATTTTTAGCTGGTACACATGTTACCAACTAACAAGATAATATAAACAAACTATTTCTCATCGGTAAGAATCACTTAATGTAAAATTTATCCGATACTTTATTTGAGGTTCCATAAAATAATTTGTTATTTATATAAATTACTGAACCCTTTTCTATTATGTGACCTTTAATTATCCTACTCAATGTATTGTTAACAGAATAAATTTCTGCTTCACCAAATTCCGGCTTTTTCTTAAAAGCGGCAAAACTATAATTGGAATTTGAAAGCAATGAATTTGAAATAGTCAGACGGCTAAGGTCTTTGGAAGCAATTGCAATATTGGTTTTATTTACCCTGACATTATCAACTGATATTTCAGATTTTTCACCACAACTAATCCCTTTATCTCCTGCATTATTAATTTCACAATTTTTAATAGTAACCTTGCTCCCTGAAAAATCAATAGCATCATTACCAATATCTCTAAAGTTCGTATTTGTAAGGTTACCATCTGAAAAATCTGAATCAAAGGCATCTGAAAAAATATTATCAAACGTGCAATCAATCATAGTAAAGTCAGACTTGATTATATTAAGTGCATCCTCACTTCGATTGTTTTTGAATGTAACATGATTCAGATCAACATCAGATTCATAGAAGTTAACAGCTCCTGTTAATGTCCATCCGTTGAAATCGAGTGTATTGAACTGATCAAATATAACATTATTCAATATGGATTTTCCCCCAGCCTGGAACACATTAAATCCCATTGCTGTACCGTCAGAGGATGTAATCCGGACTGGCTGTGTAGCTGTCCCCCTGATATTAACAGGTGAATAGGAAATGAAGGATGACTTATTAACAAAATTTAATTCAGTTCCCGGCATAATAACAACTAAATATCCGGCTGGTATTATCAAGGGTTCAGAAATATCCAATTTGCCTTCAATTGTTAGGTTGTGTTCGTTCTGCACCATCTCAGATTGATTTTCAAATATATATCTTTCACCTAATTCCTGAGAAGGAGCATAATCAAAGGGCATAGTCCAGTGAAAAACCGGAATTGAAAATAATTTATTCCTGCCTTTCACTTTTATAAGCAGATATTTTAATGAATCGGAGTGTTCAGTTTTTATAAGAAAGTTCTTGGATTTTTCAGGGATGGTGGTGTAATTTGATTCATATTTTACGCTGGAATTGTTATAAACATATCCTACAACATTTAATTCTCCCTTACATAAGCTGGTCAGATTCAAGGTAGAATCACCATAATTATTGTTTTTAAAGATTTTAATTAATAATGGAATAAAATCATCCGGTAATTCTACATCAGCTACTGCATCTTTAACTTCACGAACTCCATATCCGGATTTTTCCGAAGAATTTTTATGGGAATCCAGGAAGCTGTTAATTTTTTTACAATTGTCTTTATATAAAGAAATGTTAAACTTGTAGAATCCGAATTCCTTCTTTATTAGCCCGCCCAGACTATCCAATTCATCCTGAAGTGAATGGTAAATTGAATCGAGAAATGTTTCATTTGAATACTTATTTAAACAGTATAAGTAATTAGTTGAAAAATCTTTCTGCTTAAAAGGTAAAAGGATCATATTATCAAATCTTGATACCGTTCTTGATTTTTTAGCCGTCTCAAAAATAATATCCTCAGTACCATTTTTTACACCTGCAGAATTGTAACAATCGAAAGCTACTGGCTCTAATCTGGACATAACAGGATTATAATAAAATCTGAAATTGTGCCAGATGAATCCGTGATAGCCCTTAGCAATATCAGATAACGCATAATATTTAGCAAGACTGTTCAAATTAAAAATTTCAGAAACAGGTTTTAAACCATACTTAAATTGATACAATAAATTCTGCGCAACAAGAAATTCATCAAATAATACCCTGTTATTCAATATTCTGTTTTCTTTAAAAGGCAATATATCACTGGCTTCAAAAATGGGGGAGGCATAATATTTCGCATCAGAAAGATAAAGTCTTTGGGTGGTCCAGAACATTTCTTCTGAGAATTTCAATATTGGACCTTCTCTTCTTTTATTTGATTCCACCAGTTGTTTATCAAAATGTTCTTCATAAGCATATATACCAAGAGATTTGCCATTAAGTTTTACGGGCACAAACCCATATCGTGTTGTCAGAACATCCTCAGCAGCAAATATTTTATGTGCAAACCATTCATCAAGAAATCCCCTTGTTTCAGGAGATTGCAATGAAAAACTTCTCATATTCTTCCAGGAATCATCTTTCCTCATTTTAATCCTGAATGACCATTTAGAACCAATCAGATGATCTAACCAATCCCCTTTTAAACGAATTTTTGCTTTAAGGGTATCATTTCCATAAATCATCCGGGCTTTAACATAATCATTCTTACCTGCTTCCAGTATACCATTTTTAAATGCTGTATCACGAATACGTTTCAGCTTATTAAGTGCAGCCTCTTCAACATTGATTTCCAAAGATAATTGATCGAATTCAGGATAAGTTTTTTCCGGATATCTTTCAATTTTCAAATCTCTGAAATAAATAGGATGAGTTCCCTTATTCCATATATATATTCTCAGCTCCTCAAAATGATGATATGGAGGAATATGTACATCAAGATTAATTAATTGCCAGCCGGCGGAGTCAATAAGGTCCGGTTTATTTTGTGAACGATAGAATTTGTTATCATCAATTCCATCTGCAACCAGAATTCCATCTTCATTACCTCCCAGTCTCCATACTGAGACACGAAAATACTCTTCTTCCTTAAAATCGTAAAATGAATGTGTAAATCCGAAAGGATTTTTTTTATCCAGTTTCACAATAATATTCTTATTATCAACATTGTAATCCGTGAACAGAAACCTCCCTGACAAGTTATTTTTTCCGCTTAAATGCAAAGCGTCTGACTTATTCTGCCCGGAATCTTCAATGGTCCTTAATTCTTTTTCATAAGAACTGAGAAAACCACTGTCAGCTAAGGAGATAAATCCTAAACATAACCAAAAAAGCAATAAAGAGTACTTTCGAATTGCCAGATGACTCATAATAAAATTGATTGAATGAAACGTTGGCACAACAATAAAAAAAAATTTCTTTGCAATTGTAAGAAAAATGTTTGTATGAAAAAAATATTTGACAAGGTGTTATCTCAGGCAGAAGAGAACTGTAAAATATATAACCTATTAATCGGGTATGATGTAAGTAGATGTATTCTGATAATTAAATGCTCACAGTTTTGTCAGACGTTGCGACAAAGATTCAGTTAGTATGTTCCCTATAAAAATAAAAAGGCAGTTTAGTGAACCTGCTTTTTTCTATTATCATAACCCGCACAATTAAATTCTTTTTCCTTTATCCATGCATTCTTGCCGGTAAGTTTCCTGAGATAAAATATGCTGGTATTTCTTACCTTACCGCATTTATTACCTTCAATTTTTTTTGATAACGGATGATTGAAATGCAACTATCCATTCAACACCGCTATTGCCTGATATCTTTCTGACTATGAATGTTTCAATATTTGTGGTTAGAAATATTATCTGAATCCCCCCAGTTTGTGCAGGTCTGCTCTCGGATTCAGCACCATTACAGGAATCTTGTGGATATTGGATATATATTTTTGTTCCTTCAATCCAAAAAGAGTTTTATCCCAGGTAATAAATCTGCTTAACATAATAACAATTAAATCAGCCCTGATAAACCTTGAAAAATCTATTGATTCCTCGGTAAAATCCTTTTTCCCGCGGGCATGAACAAGTTCAAAATCAATATTATGTCCTTCGAGATATTTAGTAGCAAATTGCAGATTGTTGCGAACCCTGTAATCAGACATATTCGGCCTGAATAAATGAATCTGCGGGTGATAAAATTTGGTAAGAAAATTAATCCAGCTCAGTTTCTCTTTATTCTCTCCCCTGAAATCGATTGGAACCACAACCTTTTTAATACTATACCTTATGGGAGGACTCTGCACAACTATAAAGGGAACATCCGAACCCATCATAACTTTTATTGCCCGGCTTCCAAAATATTTCTGCATTCCTTTGGGTCCATCGGTTTTCATTATCACCAACATAGCATCTAAATTATGTGCAACGTTCTTAATTGCTTTGGACACCTTTCCGGGACGCGCCAAAATTTTGGGTCTGATCTTATACGTCTGATAAGTTTCATTGGCAAGCGCATTCAGCTTTTCAGTAATAAAAACTTCTGACTCAAGATTTGGAATAATGTGTAAAAGGGTAACATCGGTGTGAAGCATCTTGGCAAATTGAATACCATGCTGAAGCGCAAAATCAGACAGAGGAGTAAAATCAAATGGGACGAGGATGGTTCTACGTGGTTTGTTCTCCATAATAAAGTGAAATTAAATTTAAAGAATATTGAAGTAAATTCTCAAAACATTCAATACTTTTATAAATTTAGTGATTATAAACTTTATTACATAATTCTTGTTTACGAATTTAGTATAATAAGTTACTAATAACAAGTATTTTATTCATGTGATATAAACAAATTGTTTACTATGAATACTTTACTACTTACAATTCTGGCCTTTTTGGGTTACATCCTGGCCTACCGGATATATGGTAAATTTTTAGCTGACAAAGTTTTTGCCATTAATAGCAAAACCAACATGCCTTCTCATGAATACAACGATGGAGTTGACTTTGTACCAACCAAACGGCACATTGTATTCGGACATCATTTTACAACCATTGCCGGATTAGGGCCCATTGTTGGTCCGGCAATCGGTATCATATGGGGTTGGGTTCCAGCATTTTTATGGGTTGTTTTCGGATCAATTTTTATGGGTGCAGTACACGATTTTTCGGTTTTGGTAATTTCCGCAAGAAATAAAGGTAAAACCATTGGAGATCTTACCGGCAGTATTATAGGCCCGTCTACACGCATTGCATTCCAGTTTCTTATTCAGTTTTTACTTTTGATTGTATTATCGCTTTTTGCAATTATAGTAGCTACTTTGTTTGTCAAGTACCCCGAATCTGTCTTCCCGGTTTGGATGCAGATACCAATAGCCGTTTGGCTTGGCTGGCAAATCAGGAAAGGTAAAAATGATTTTACATATTCTCTAATTGCAGTTGTGTTAATGTATTTATCAATTATTATAGGGGTTAAGATACCCATCAGATTATTTCCAATTTTTGGTTCTGAAATTATAACCTGGAGCTTTTTAATTTTCTGCTATGTGTTTTTTGCTTCAACCATCCCCGTTCATAAACTTCTTCAACCCAGAGATTACATTAATTCCCATCAGTTGATAATCGCCCTAATATTACTCGTGATTGGAATTATTGTGGCCCATCCTGCAGTGGTTGCACCAGCCATTAATCCGGCTGCATTAAAAGAAAACAGTGATATTCCCAATCTGATGCCCTTGCTTTTTATAACCATTGCCTGTGGAGCAATTTCAGGCTTTCACTCACTTGCCAGCTCTGGTACAACTGTTAAACAGGTTGATAATGAAAAAGATACTTTATTTATCGGATACGGAGGGATGTTGCTTGAAGGATTTCTGGCTGTTGTTGTTATTATGTCGGTTGCCGGCGGACTTGAATTAGGTTTAAAAACCGGTAATGGTCAACTCTTCGGATTAGATGCATATAACTACCAATACGCAACATGGTCGGGAATAAATGCCGGACTTGGATCCAAAATATCAGCATTTGTGGTAGGAGCATCCAATCTTCTTGGCAGAATCGGAATACCCGAAAAAGTAGCTGCCTCTTTGATAGCCGTTTTTATCGTCAGTTTTGCGAATACTACGCTGGATTCATCCACACGTATTCAGCGATTCTCAATGCAGGAAATTTTTACCCGGAAAGACGGCAAAATAAACAAACTGGTTGGCAACAGATACGTTGCTACAATTATGGTGATAATACCTGCAATCCTGTTGACATTGAACGAATTGCTCTCAAAAGGCGGACTTGAATTATGGAGACTTTTTGGCGCTTTAAACCAGCTTCTTGCCGCACTGGGGCTCGGACTAATAAGCGTTTATTTGTTTCACAAAAAAAAGAATTATTTACTGGCGTTCATTCCTATGTTGTTTGTCCTGCTAATTACGGTCTGGGCTATGATCGATAATATTATTGATTTCATTGCAGGAGGCAAAAACTTATTGCTCATCCTTTCTTTACTGGTGCTTATACTAACATCATGGATGCTTGCCGGAGGAATTTTATCCTTGTTAGATAAATCAAAGTTTAAATTGTAAATCGGCGAAAGAAAAATCATATTTGAATATCAAATAGGTTGAAGTTCTTAACTTCTCCATCCGAAACATCCATCCTATTCACTGTTGCATGCGACGGCCCCTGATTGCACCAGTCTAAAAACAGATTTATATTGTATTCGGGGCCTTCGGCCTCAATGTATACTGACCCATCAGGAAGGTTTTTAACAAATCCGGTAACTCCATATAACCTGGCAGCATTCCTTGCAGAGAACCTGAATCCGACACCTTGTACCCTCCCCTGTATAGTTATGTTTTTATGAATCATTTCGCCAACTTCCTTATTCTTTTAAATATTTCATAAATTTAATGAATTATTGCAGCCTGCTGAATTACAAACGTATCATATATGTTGAAATTCCTTGATATTTTCTTCGTGATATTTCATACAGGCATCGTATTTTTTAATCTGTTTGGATGGATTTATAAAAAGACAAGATTTTTAAATTTAATATTACTAACACTTACAGGTGCTTCCTGGTTTATCCTGGGAATTTTTTATGGAATCGGTTATTGTCCGCTCACCGATTGGCATTTCGAAGTACTTGAAAGTCTTGGCCATACAAATCTGCCAACCTCCTACATAAAATATATGGTGGATCGGCTTACCGGTCTTAATACACATGCGCATACCATAGATATCATAACCATGTGTTCCTTTACCGGAGCATTTATAATTTCTGTATCTCTGAACCTGAGAGATTACCTCACACGAAAAAAATAATTACAGCTTCATGACTAAATCTTAATAAGTGAATGTTTCGAACTTTAAGAACGATTGATTGTTTTATTCAAAAAACATGTCATGAAGAAAATATTTTTTATATCCATAGGTATCCTGCTATCATGGATGGTATCGGGACAGTCGGCGACCGGTTTTTATAGTCTGAAATCCCGAACGATTGATGGAAAGGAATTTGATTTTTCTACGCTAAAAGGAAAGAAGGTTCTGATAGTGAACACTGCATCCAAATGTGGAAATACACCTCAGTATGCCAAACTTGAAGATCTTTATAAGAAATATGGGGGGGATAAGTTTGTGATCCTGGGTTTCCCGGCTAATAACTTTGCACACCAGGAACCGGGAACAAACGATGAAATTGCGAAGTTTTGCACATTAAATTATGGTGTTACTTTTCCTATGATGTCAAAAATATCTGTAAAAGGAGATGATATGGACCCGGTTTATAAGTGGCTTACATCAAAATCGGAAAACGGGGTTATGGATTCCAATGTTCAATGGAATTTTCAGAAATACCTGATTGATGAAAAGGGACATCTGGTTGATGTTATTCCACCTAAAGAAGATCCCATATCGGATAAAATTATGGCTTTTATAAATAAATAATCTTTACTAAGAGAAGTCCTGATAACATTACCGGCTAAAAAATTTATTGATCTTCTGAAGCATATCTTTAACGTCGATGGGTTTAATGATATGATCATCACATCCTGCCTCAAGGCACTTCTCTTTATCTTCGGGCAGAGCGAACGCAGTTTGGGCAATTATGGGAATATTTTTGAAGAGTTGTTTTATTTTCCTGGTGGCCTCAAATCCGTCCATTTCAGGCATTTTTATATCCATTAGAATCAGCTCAATTTTGTTAATTGACTTACACAGCTCAATAGCCTGAAGCCCGTTATGAGCCCATATTACCTGTGCCTGATTTTCAAGGAGTACTGTTTCAATAAATTTATAATTAACATCATCATCTTCAACGACAAGGATTAACTTGTCTTTCCAGTTAAACGATTGCTGAGCTTCTTCTTCGTCAATAACCTGAGAAATATCTTCTTCAGGTACATGTTCGAAAGCAATGGTAAAAAACATCGTGGTACCATTACCAGGTTCAGATTCAATCCAAATCTTGCCTCCGAGCAATTTTACAATCCCTTTGGCTATGGAGAGGCCCAAACCTGAACCTTCATATTTTTTGGTAATAGTTTCTTCGTTAAACCTGAACCGATCGAATATCTGCTTTTGCTCTTCCTTTGTCAGACCTATGCCGGTATCTTTCACAAAAAACTCTATAAAAGATTCATCTTTATCTGAGTATCCAAACTCAACCGAACCTTTTTCAGTAAATTTTACAGCATTGCTGATTAAATTTGACAGGAGTTGCTGCAACCGCCCGGAGTCTGTATAGCATGTCAGTCCTTTGCCCTGGGGCACAACAATTTTTAAATTGAGTTGCTCTTTCTTCTGAATTTTTTTCTCCTGGTTAAAATTTCCTAGGAGTTCATTCAACAGAAGATTCAGGTTGCAAACAGAACGGTTAATTTTTACTTCACCTGCTTCAAATCTTGCAATCTCTGAGATATCATCAATAAGCTTTAGCAGATGATTGCTCTGATTTTTAATAATTTTTAGGTATTCAACCCTATCTTCAGGTGAAACTCCTTCGATATTTAATAACTCCGCAAACCCTACAATAGAATTCATTGGAATTCTTATTTCTCGGGAAATATTAGAAAGAAAAATATTTTTAAATCTGTCTGATTCTTCTGCCCGTTCTTTGGCCCGAAGCAGTTCTCTCCTGGTTTTCTCCTGCTTTGTAACGTCCAACAGGGTAAAGATTATCTGTTTTTTGTCATCTTTTAATATAATCCGTTTACACTTCGAAGCAATGTATCTTATCTCGCGATCCTGATCCGAGCGTATTAATTTAAAATCAAAACATTGAATCTTATCAGAATTTAGTGCTTCGTTGAATGATTTTTGCATTATCGCCCTATCTTCTGCAGAAACCATTGCTAGAAATGTATCGAGACGTGACTCGTTATTCTCTGTTTTTAATCCTAAAAGATTTATAGCGCCGGGAGAAAATTTTACATAGTCTCCATCTGGATAATAAATTCCTAATCCCAGATTTTCAAGCTCAACAGCAGCCCAAAAAACCTCAGCATTCCAATCTATGCCGGTGTTTCCGGAAAGAAAGGAAGAAAGTTTATCCAGCAGATTTTTATTTTGTTTTTCAAGATTAAATATCTGTTCCTGTAACTTATCAATTTCTATTTTTCTTCTCGTAAATCTCATCTCTATCTCCAGAACAAAAGAATGAATAAATAATGTATATGTCAAAATAATTCAACTTCAACATTTTGTATAAAAGCAGTATAGGTATTTTCTTTTTCAACCTGTGCATTTGAAAGAAGAATAAGCACTGTCTTCTCTTCACCTGACTTAGAAGCAATCTTAATTTCTTTTCTCACGCCAACAATTTTATTGTTTCCCGGTTCGGTCAATTTTGCCAGAAAATCATCGGCTTCAATGAGCGAAACATTAAACAAGATACCAATATCGGAGTTCAAAACTTCTTCTTTGTTATATCCCCAAAGATCTTCGGCAGCCTTATTGAAAAATATTATTTTATTATCGTGGCTAAATGTTATAATTGCGTCTAGAGCCCCTTCGAGGGTCCT
Source organism: uncultured Bacteroidales bacterium (assembly GCA_963781805.1). GTDB lineage: Bacteria > Bacteroidota > Bacteroidia > Bacteroidales > UBA10428 > JAFGPL01. The sequence goes on along the minus strand of CAWAHF010000004.1, from coordinate 5,188,859 downwards.
TTCATTTCTTAATTTTATCTTTTCGATTTCTTTAAATTGATGTTGCATTTCAATTCTGGCTTCTCGTAATTTTTTGCTCAACTCTTTTTCAGACTCACGAAGCATCTTTTCCTGCTTTTTAAGTGTATCTGTTTGATGTCTTAATTCAATATCCATGGTTTTTTCATAGGTGGTATCATGGCCAATGAATACAATTCTTGTAACATCACCATACATATCGTACATAGCGCTAAACGCACCCCGAAGCCAAATAATATCCTCAGATTTTGATCTCATCTTAAACTGTCCCTGAAAAGAAATTCCCTTTACAACAGAATCCCATTTGTTATTAAAATTTTCAATTTCCAGGGTGTCAATCAAATCAAATACGGTCAGGTTTTTAATCTCCTTCTCATTATATCCGAACAGATAAAGTATATTTTCGTTATATTGCATGATACTTCCATTGCTTCCTAACTCCAGTTTAATGCTTGATTTGTCCACCGCGTCAACAATACTTTCGAGTCTTAAACTTTGCTTTTTTTGTTCGGTAGTATCAATCGCTAAAAATAAAATTTTATTTACTTCTCCATCATCTCCCCTGATACAGGTATATGTAGCCATGGTCCATAAATCCTTACCATTCTTGGTAATATGTTTCATATATCCTTCATAGTGCCTTCCTCCCTTTGAAAGATCCTCCCATATCTGGTTAAACCAAGTTTTATCTTTCTCGCTGATGAATAAAGAAATAGGCTGACCTTCAACCTCAGAATTATTTGAATATTCAAGCTTATTCAAAAATTTTGTGTTTGCATATAACAGGGTACCATCTATGCTGTAATCAGCTCTTATCATGGTATGATTGACCGTATTCTCAAGTTTCACAAATTTATCAGCCTGTCGTGCCAGTTCTTCCTGTGTAGCCTGAAGTTCTTCCATATTTTGCCGCATCTCTTCTTCTTGTGCCGACATGGCTTGTGCACGTTCGCGTGAATCTTCGAGAAGTTTGGTAGTACGCACATTATTCCTGACGGATGCTATTGTTGCAGCAATGCTTTCGGCCACCCGTTGAACAAAATTCAGTTCGTGAGTTTTTAGTATATTATATGATGCAAACTCAATTACCCCGTAAAGCTCGTTTTCAGCAATTAACGGAACCAATAATAAGCACTTTGGATTGCTTTTGCCAAGACCCGATGTGATGGTGACATATGAGTCGGGTATCTTGGTCATGTAAATTATATCTCGTTCCAGCGCACATGTTCCGATCAATCCGTCGCCCCACTTAATTCGGGTATTGGTAAATTTTTTACGATCGTAAGCAAAAAGTGCCGTTTGTTCAAAGAACAACTCATTTGGATCATCGTTATTTAATAGATAGAAAGCTCCCTGAATCGCATCGATATATTTTGTAAGTTCTTTGATTACATTGAATGATAACAATTCCAAATTATCGTTGTTATTTCTAAGAATATCTCCGAATTTGGCTAAACCTTCTGCAATCCAGTTACGTTGCTCATCTTCCTGCTTTTGATTTTCCTGAACTTCTTTGTTCTTTTTCAGGGTATCACGCAGATTTATTAATGAATTGCCCAACGTTTCGTTTTCACCAGTTTGATCAAGTGATGCTGTAAAATCTTCATCGATAAGCCTTTGGGTAAACTGGTTTATTTTATTCATTCTGTCTATCTCTGCATCGAGCTGCTTTTGCTTTTCTGAAAGATTTGAAGCATATTGTTGAGTAAAAACCATTGTTCCCAAAGGAATAATGATGACAAAAGATAACAAAATCCATTGCAATGGATTCTCAGCATATATGGTTCTTACTCCTTCAAAACTGAATTGGGTATTGCTACGAAAAATTAAATCAAAAAATATACCCACTAAAGGAAAGAAAAGAGATATGATAAAAGCATAAATAGAATTTTGAATGACAAGTTCCTTTTGATTTCCGGTTTCCATAAAAAAATAATCTAAATGCTAAATTGTTGTGAGTTTAATTCTAAAAATAGTTAATATTTTCCAAAATAATGTAATTTTTATTAAAACTAAGTTGATTTAAGAAGTTGATATCAACAAATTGTTAACCTTATACCATAAAATGTTCTCGGGCGAAATATTTGTCACCGCTTGAATACGGCGGGAGCTATAAGATCCAGTGGAAGTATTTTGTCTGCCGCGTTAAGCTTTATAGCTTCATTTGGCATACCAAAAACCACGCAGGTTTTTTCATCCTGTACAATGGTATGGGCTCCGGATTGTCTCATCTCAAGAAGACCTTTTGCGCCATCATCGCCCATGCCCGTCATAATGATTCCGATAGCATTTTTCCCGGCATATCTGGCGGTAGATCTGAAAAGTACATCTACCGAAGGTTCGTGACGATTAACCAACGGCCCGTCTTTAAATTCCACATAATATTTAGTTCTGCTGCGTTTTAAAAGCATATGATGATTGCCGGGCGCAATCAATGCCCTGCCACGGATTACAGAATCACCATTTTCGGCTTCTTTTACCGATATCTGGCAAATATCGTTCAATCTGTTGGCAAACGACCTGGTGAAATGCTCAGGCATATGTTGTACAATTACGATTCCTGGGATATCGGGTGGCATAGCTTGCAAAAAAACCTGCAGAGCATCTTAACCACCTGTTGACGCACCGACTGCCACTACTATCTCAGTTGTCTCAAGCATGCTCTTCATACGGGTATTTGGGATTATAGCGTCGGCTGAATATTTCGGTTCAATAACTATTTTGGGTGGCATTGCCCTGCGCCTGATTCTGGCCATAGAGGCCGCCTTAATGGCTCCTATTTTTACAACTTGTACTTTTACTTTTTATCTGATTCTAATCTAAACCAATCACATTTTAAATAAAACTAACCGATTGTATTTAGAATATAAATTTACAGTTTAGCTGTTCAAATAAGAAATTAATTCTATGATTTTTGTCATTGCATACTGGTGATTTATATCACTTTATGTTCAGTTTAAAGTGATATTGTAACCCGAAACTTCTGACAAGAAGCTAATAATTAAAAGGAATAATTCTCCGGATTGGAATTAAGAATCTATCGGGATAGCAAAACTAAATTGTAAGATATATAATTTTGGAATGGATTTATGCATGCGAAGTAATATCATCTATGATAAAATCATAATCAAAACAATATAAGAAGTGATTAAAATCCGGAATTGATAAAAATTCAAATTATAATAAAGTGCTGATTTCAGGCGGAAGCTGAATTGGTTCTCAGATTACCGGTAGGAAATTGAATTAGTTTTTTAACAGCATTCAGAAACTCATGAATATTTAATGGTTTTGTGAAAATTCTTTCAATCCCAAGCTTTTTGGCCATATATAAATAGTAAGGCTTTCCTCCGGAAATTGCAATAATCTTAATGTTAGGGAAATCTCGTTTTAAATTCATTATCAGTTCGATTCCCTCCATCTTCGGCATAATTATATCTGTAATTACAAGGTCAATATCTAGTTTACGTGCTATTTCCAAACCTTCCATACCATCATTGGCTTCTTCGATATCATAACCCTGATCGATAAATATATTTCTTATTAACTTTCTCATCATCAGATTATCATCTACTATTAATATCCTCTTCATATACATGCTTTTATTGAGTTAAACGCACTCTTTTTCTAATAGTTAAGATTCTTCGAGGAAGTTGGAGGAATGATTGACGAAATGAAAGAATTTAATGACAAAAAAATTACTTGTTTGTGAAAGACAATTTAAGTGCAAAAAAGCACCTATTCACTTATTTGTTGAAGCACTGATTCAACCTTGTTTACAAGATATTGCAAATCGATCGGTTTTTTCACAAAATCAACGGCTCCCATTTCCATAACCTTGTCAATGTTTTCTTCATCTGTAATAGCAGATACTATTATAACAGGGGTGTCCTTTGTGTCTTTATTATTTTTTATTTCATGTAAAAAATCAAATCCGCTGATTTTAGGCATTAATAAATCCAGTAAAATCAAATCCGGTTTATGTTTTGTAATTACAGAAAAAGCTTCTTTAGCATTAAGCGCAGTATGTATCTTATATCCCCGCTCATCGAGGATTGCTTCAAGCAGAACTACATTTGTTGTTGAATCGTCAACAATCAAGATATTTATTTCATTTGCAGATTTCATCTTTTAAAACTTATATTTAAATATAGTAAAAAATATTCAATGGCAGAACAATAAATGAAAATTCTTAATTCAAATTTGATCATGATAAAAAAGTTCAGATTGTAAAAGTGAACCTTTAAAAAAGATGATGTACATCACCATATTTTTACAATTTATTTCAAACAATCAACAATTTTTAGTATATTTAATATACCAAACATTTACAAATACGAATGATATTGAGTCAAAATATTGAAAAAGAGACAATTGTCCCTTATGGAAATTTACTGACTGAAGAGGAAATTGAAACTTTTCAAAAAAATAGCAATATCGTTGTCTATAATAAGAGAGAAATAATTTTCAGGCAAAATACACGCACTTCCCATATCATGTTTATTAAATCCGGATTTGTAAAAATTTATAAAGAGGGAAGAAACAATAAATTTATAATTCTAAAAATTGCCACCCCGGGAGAATATTTGGGACTAATGTCTATTTTTGGAAGTGACATGCATCAGTATTCTGCAGCAGCCGTTGAGACTATTGAAATTAGTTTCATCGATCTGGGGATTTTCACAAAAATTATTAAAGAAAATGGGGAATTTGCACTGAAAATAATTAACAATTTAAGTACTTACGGCATTTATATTTTTGACAGACTTATGAGTCAGTCTCATAAACAATTACCTGGGCGCATTGCCGATGTTATCCTTTATTTTTCAGAAACCATTTTCAACAACCATACATTTGAATTTCCTTTCACCCGAAGAGAATTAGCCGAATTGGCCGGTACAACTAAAGAAAGTTTTATCAGAACGCTGGCCGAATTTAAAAATGATAAAATCATTCAACTTGAGGGATCCAAAGTTACAATTAACAGTATGAAGATTATTAAAACATTAAGCAACTTAGGTTAACTAAATGTAATATTATAAATATCCGCAACCAATGAAAATAATAATTACAGATGATATTTTTACTAACAGACTTTTGCTTTCCGAAATTATTTCAGATCTCGGCCATGAACATTTTGAAGCAGAAAACGGTAAAGTGGCAATTGAACTTCTTCAGAAACATGATGATATTGATCTGATACTTATGGATATTGAAATGCCTGTCATGAATGGGTTGGAAGCAACCAAATATATTCGTGAAAAAATTTCACCTCCGAAATGTAAAACTCCGGTAATTGCACTTACAGCTCATAATCCAAAAATATTTTTTGATGATTTCCGTGATGTTGGTTTCGACCAGCTTCTTACCAAACCTTATTCCATTCAAAAAATAACCATGATGCTGGAAAGTTTTATTAAGGCATAAGTGTTAACCACCCTGCCCGATTAATGTAATTATTTTTTCCAAAAAAACGACATCGGTTTCATCAAAATTATATAACCTGTCACTATCTACATCGAGAACACCGATTATTTTACCTGATTTATTTCTTAAAGGAATTGCAATCTCTGATTTTGATCTTGCATCGCATGCGATATGTCCCGGGAACTCGCTCACATCTGGTACCGAAATCGTCTTTTTGTTGTTAATTGCCGCCCAGCAAACACCAGTATTTTTTTTCAGTTCCATACATGCCAGGGGCCCCTGATAAGGTCCTACTACTAAACGGTTATCTGAAAGAAGATAAAATCCAACCCAAAAAAAATTTTGCATTTTGTGATAGAGAATGGCATTTATGCTGGCCATTTTTGCCAACGGATTACGTTCATCAATTATAAGTTCCTCTATTTGAGAAAGTATCCTTTTGTATTTTGCATTTTTATCAGACATAAAAAAATCCTTACATTTATACAAAAATGCAAAGATTTTTAAGTACAATAAAATTTTCAAGAAAAACTTTACAGGAAATTTTATGCGCTTATAAAATCATAAACCCGAATAACTTTGTAAAGATTATGAGGCAATGGTTTTAAAATAATCCGCTTATTATCTTTTTGAAATAACACGTAATGATAATAAGTAAAACACTGCAAATTTGTTGGAAATACACCCATAGACTCCAGTTCGTCACCTGAGAGACAAATGTTCTTTTCCAGCGTTTGTGTTTGGATTTGTAAAATTGTTTCCATAGGTACGTTTTTAGATTTTGAAGAAATAAAACTAATTCATAATCAAGTTCGAATCAAGAAAACGCTGGTGATATAAATTACCTATTAATGATGATTTACATCATCTTTTTTATAAGGGCTTTTAATGAATATTAAGCTCATTTAATTCAATATAAATACATTACGGAATATTATGATATATTGTTCATATTTAAAAACTTATTAACAATTTTCCCATCCAATCGAATTACCATCAATTTTTTAACCCTGCCTGGCTATTTTTAACTAAAAACATTTTAGATAAACGCTTAATTTCTAACTTTGGAACAAAAATTGATTGCGAATAGGTTATAAATTAAATATTAATATAAGAGAATGGTAAAAATACTGACTTCAATGACCTTGGTTTTATTCTTTTTCTCTTTTGATAATCAGAAAGATTTTACAACATATGTAAGTTCAAGCATTACATGGATTAAAATTGAACATGATTTTGGGAAAATTAAACACAACAATCCCGTAACAGCTACATTTGAATTTAGTAATCCAAGTATGATACCTCTTATTATTTCTTCGGTCGAGCCTCAGTGTGGATGTACGGTAGCAGATTATCCCAAAGAACCTGTAAAGTCGGGAAAAACGGGAAAAATAATTGTTACCTATGATGCAAAAAATCTTGGATTTTTTCAAAAATCAATTATCGTTCGTTCAAATACTGAGGAAGGTACTACAACTCTGATTATCAAAGGAGATGTTGTTGAAAAATCTGAAAGTTCAGAATCAAAATAAGCTTCGATTCGTTAAAAGTGAATAAAGTTTAAGATTTTGTATCATTTTCTCAAAGCTCAGTCATCCATGATGGAAGTATAAATGACATCCTGAATTTTAGTACGTACGTCCATTTCAAGTAGCTTATTGTTCGAAATATCCGGATATACTCTGTTTGATAAGAATATATAAACTAAATTACAATTTGGATCGACCCAGGCCATTGTACCTGTAAAGCCTGTGTGTCCATAACTTTCAGATGATGCCAGTTTGCTTGAAGGTCCATTCTTGGTTGGATCAGGTTCTGGTTTATCAAAACCTACACCCCTCCTGTTTTGGTTTCTTGAATCCTGCCCTTTTGTATAATAGTCCACAGTTCCACTATCCAAATATCTGATATCGCCATATTCGCCTCCATTTAGCAACATTTGCATTATTTTTGCAAGATCGTTTGCATTCGAAAACAGACCCGCATGACCGCTCACTCCTCCCAGCATAGCTGCCCCCATATCATGTACATATCCGTGAACAATTTGTTTGCGAAATATCAGGTCATTTTCTGTTGGAACAATCTGATTTTTATCAAATCTGTTTAGCGGATTAAAACACATAGACCATGCCCCTAATGTATTATAAAAAGTAGAATCAAGATAATTTTCGAATTTTCTGTGTGTTATGTTTTCAATAATCCTGTATAGCCAGTAAAATCCAAGATCACTGTACCTGTATCCTTCGGTACCGTTCAATTCAGAATTGGCAATATCGTTCCAGATTGTATCCAGTAATGAATTATTCATATACAGATGATCAGCTACATGAACCGAATATTTATCGGAATACGTTTTGCTATAATATCCATCAATATATTTAAGATGTTTATTTACATAATAATGGTTGGCAATCTTAATGGGATAACTTTCTGAAAATTTATTACTGGAAAAATTTTGTCCCGGATAGAGTGGTTCAAGTGTGCTGATATAAAAAGGAATCCAAGCTTTCAGACGTGATTGATGAAATAGAATATCAATTAAAGTAATATCTTGTTTATTAGTTGTATCGAGATTCGGCAAATAATAAGAGGCTTTCTGATTAATATCCAGCTTGTCCTCATCGTCAAGTCTCATAATTGCCGGCATCGAAGCAGCTATTTTAGTCACTGATGCCAGATCATAAAGATCGGTGTTTATCACCTCTTTGATTCCTTTATAGGTATGATATCCGAAAGATTTCTGATAGAAGACAATACCATTTCTGGCTACCAGGATTTGACAACCCGGAGTAGCTCGCTTGGCTATTGCATCCAGTGCGATGGAATCTATTTTCTTAAGAGAATATTCTTTTATACCTGCTTCGAGGGGTAAGGCATACTTAAACCTATGCAGGTTTTCTGTTAAAATACCATCTCCCATTTGATAATTCTTACAAGTGACAGGCAATAATCCCTTTGCAGGTATAGCCCCAAAAATAAGTTGAGCCGAAAGACTTTGTGTTTGTTCATCGTCTTCGAATGAAACCAACAATCCTACAGCAGATTTTAAATTTTTGAAAAATGATAGTGAATATGGATTTGCAAATATGTCTAGTATTACATTATTTTTTTGAACGATACTATCAATGAAATTAATAGTGGTATTCGAAATTCCATAATTTGAACCCGCATTAATATTTGTTTCCAAAATTCCTGTAATAATTAAATTGTAATGCATCAAATCCGCATAAAGCTTATTCAGTATTTCACTATCTGCTTCTTTCGGTAAATAATAGTTATCAATTGATGCATATTTGCCCAGGGTTTCAGAAAATGGATTATTCTTATTTCCTCCAATGCATACAGAGGCTATTTTAAACGTATCCAATCTTTTTAAAGGAATTAGATTGGAATGATTTTCCAAAAGCGAAAGAGATGATTCAATAAGTTTCTGATTTTCCAGCCAGTATTCCGGTTTGTTCAAATCTTTTGCCAGGTTTTTAATTTCCACCGGCTTATAACTATTCAATCCAGCCCAGTACTTGGCAGCCAGTATCTTTTTGCATTTAGCATCTATCAGTTCCTCAGGAATGTCTCCTTTTCGCACTTCTTTCAAAATAGTCATTATAGTCTTTTGTATTTCGTCAGGCATTAATAGGACATCATTCCCTGCCATAATTGCTTTTATGTTTGCATCTACCGGTTTGAAATATTTTGCAATACCGCCCATATTCATCGCGTCTGTGAATATTAGACCTTTGAATCCCATTTCTTTTTGAAGCAGACTGTCGACAATAAGCGAAGAAAGTGTAGATGGAAGAGATTCGGTTGAATCCAATGCCGGAATATTTAAATGAGCAATCATGATCCCTCCTACACCACCATTTATCATTTCTTTGAATGGAAATAATTCTATACTGTCGAGTCTGTGCCGGTTATGTGATATTATAGGCAGTGCAAGGTGAGAATCAGCATCGGTATCGCCGTGTCCTGGAAAATGTTTTGCTACTGCAAGAACATTATTGTCTTGTAATCCAGCCATATATACAAGACCTTTTTTGGTAACTCTTGCCCGATCTTCACCAAATGATCTTATATTAATAACAGGATTATTCGGATTGTTATTGATATCCACTACCGGAGCAAAATTCACCTGGATTCCCAACCTTTTTAATTGTTGAGCAATCTGTACACCCATGGTGTATAATAACTTGTCATCCTGTATTGCACCAAGCGCCATTTGTTTCGGGTAACTTAGGGTTCCGTTTAGTCTCATACCCAACCCCCATTCGGCATCAAGCGCCATTAACATAGGGGTTTTAGCGGCTTTTTGAAGACGATTATTAATATTAACCAATTGTTCAGGGTAACATCTAAAAAATATTGCTCCACCCAAATTATATTTTTTGATCAATGATTCTACCTCCAGAAAATGATTTTCATCCCGGTTAGGGTAAACATCAATCATAAATAACTGTGCAATGCGTTCTTCCTGCGATAATGAATTGAAAACCGAATCGACCCATTTCTCTTCTTCGAACTTTACGAAAGGGGGATCAACTTTCTGAAGAGGAAAGGAAAATTCGCCGTAAAGTCTTTTGTTATCCGGTGAAAACCTTATAAAAGAACCTAATATTACAATACCTGAAAAATATAATAAAATAAGTGAAATAATACGTCTCATACCAATTGCTCATTTAATCCGTTACCTGAATGTTGATTTTACTGAAATTAGCTTCCCAGAGTTACAATTTGCCTGAGGTAATTATAAAAATAATTTGACGTGTACTGAAATAAAAAGAAAGTTTTCAACACATTCAGTTAACTCATAAGATTTCATAACGTAATCAAACCTCAGCTGATTATTTAAAAGGGCAATTTATTTTGCATGAAAAAGAAGTTCGTGGGAGTAGAATATTGGATTTTGATAATCCATAATATATCCGAAAATTAGGAAGTTTAAAAAATATGGTTTCGGAATGTTAAAACCATGAACCTCTTTTCTGGTATAACGATATAAAACTTTCGATACTTCTATCATAAGTTTTTTCAAAATCATCGGGAAAGTAACAGGCTGGCAACTCTCCCATTTTCCTGTGATAATGTACACACTCACAACAATTTCCTTTTCGGTTGCATGGATAACTACAATTACAGTGAATCAAATTTTTTGTTTTAGTACATTCCATAATCTTACCTGCTATTTTAGACTTTAAAATATATTTAGGAATCATTCCACATTGACAAAGATATACTAATGATGAAATTGGTTAAACGGATTTATCCAATTTATCGGGAGAAGTGATCCTGAAATTATTTGGTCCAAACGTAAGATCAACGAATGAGTGAAATTACTTCTGATGAATTATTAATTCATAACTACAAAATTATTTGACCTGAATAGATTTTTGGATACATTTGTCAACTTAAAAAAGTAACTTAAATCATACTTCATTATGGATATCCAATCATTGCAAAAAGAGTTTTTCAGGCTATATGGAAAAGAACATATTATTCCGGCAATCTATTTTTCACCGGGACGTGTCAACCTAATTGGTGAGCACACAGATTATAACGGTGGTTATGTTTTTCCTTGTGCTCTAAGTTTTGGAACCTACCTGGTAATACGTAAAAATGAGGATAACAGGATTAACCTTGCCTCAACCAATTTTCCATTCAAGTCGACTTTTGATTTAAATAGTAAGCCTGTTAAGCAAAACAATCATTGGATTAATTACCCTATGGGAGTGGTAAATGAATTTTTAAAAATGGGATCCGAACTTTCGGGGATGGATATGTTATTTTCGGGAAATGTACCGAATGGAGCCGGATTATCTTCTTCTGCTTCGATAGAAGTTGTTACTGCATTTGGCATCAATGATATTTTTAATATGCAACTAATCGGCATTGAACTTGCTAAACTTGGACAGCGGGCAGAAAATCTTTTTGTTGGAGTAAATTGCGGCATTATGGATCAATTTGCATCAGCAATGGGCAAAAAAAATTCAGCAATTTTTCTAAATTGTGACACATTGGAATATGAACTTGTTCCATTTACTATGAAAGGTTTTAAGCTAATGATATCCAATACCAATAAACGAAGAGGACTTGCTGACTCGAAATATAATGAACGAAGGGGTGAATGTGAAAAAGCTGTCGAATATATCAATATCCAAAAGAAAATTAAAAACCTCGGCGAACTAACGTATGAAGAATTCCAACATCTTGTGCAATTTATTCCTGATGATATTTTGGCAAAACGCGCTAAACATGTTGTTACAGAAATAAAGAGAACCAAAGATGCTGTGAATGAACTTAAAGCTGGAAATCTTATTGAATTCGGCGCTTTAATGAATGGTTCACATAATTCGCTGCGTGATGATTATGAAGTAACCGGAATTGAGCTGGATACCCTTGTTGATGAAGCCAGAAAGATTCCTGGAGTAATTGGATCGAGAATGACCGGTGCAGGATTTGGTGGATGTACGGTTAGCTTGCTTCAGGAAAATTCTGTTGATGAATTCATAAATAAAGTAGGAAAGAATTATAAGGATAAAACCGGACTTAAGGCAGATTTTTATCTCGCCGATATTGGAGAGGGAGCAAGAAAAATTGAGTTAGTTTAAGCAGTGTTTGATATCAAGTCTGCCTGGCCCATTTTATAATTTAACATACTGTTCACAAAAATTTTCAAAAATTTACCAAAAGGAAACTAATTGTGTTATTTAGTGACAAATATCATCGCAAACTGATAAGTTATATCATTGACTTTAAATTGACCTGAGCTTAAATATTTTGTAATTTTGATTTGATTTTCATACTTAGATAATAGTTTTGGGTTTAGTTAGTTTAGGTTTTTGTAAAAATTTCATTTTCAAGTGGGGAATTGATTTAATGGGAGAAAATCCCGGCTTTAGCCGGGATTTTCTATTTTCATTATGTCTTGGCTTCTTCATATCAGCTTCTAATATTTGTGGTATAAAGTATCAACTGATTTTTTATAAATTTTTTATTTATTTATCTAATTATCAATAATAAATATAAGAATTTAAAAAATTTTCATCATCGGATAATTGTACCCCTCAGACTTTTTAAAAGAAACTGCTAAACTACATGTTTATAGAATTTTTGGAAATTATTTAGATATTTGTAATTTTAAAGGTTATATTTAACGATTATTAATTGAAATATGCACCTATTTCTATTTTATTATAAACAATTAAATTTTTAGAGATGAACATTTACGTAGGAAACCTAAGTTATAAATTAAACGAGGATGACCTGAAACAAGCTTTTGAGGAATATGGAGAAATTACCTCAGTAAAAATTATTAAAGATAAGTATAGTGGAAGAAGCAAAGGTTTCGCCTTTGTTGAAATGGCCGACGATGGTGATGCTAAAGCAGCCATTGACAAATTAAATGGAACAGAATTGGATGGCAGAAAAATTGTTGTAAACGAAGCCAGGCCAAAAAGTTCAAATTGAAAGAAATCTGAATCATATTATCATTTGGCAATTAATGATAGTATGATTTTATAGAAATACTTTCACTTAGCATTGGAAATTTAAGTAGTGTTTAGTTAACAAAAGGATTGTTTTAAGTTTAGATAATCCTTTACAAATTAAGATGCTTAATTTGAAGTTAGGGACAGAGAAAGAGGATTTATAATTATTGGAAAATTATCAATTTCGTAAATTAATCCCTGTCTTTGTTAGTAAAAATTTGTGTATTCTGAAGTAAGGAACTCTTTGTTTATATTTCATAATACATTTAGTATATTTTTACAAGTCGTATCATTATCATTTAAATACGTCATTGCATTTTCAAAATCAAGCAAACTAAAACTGAATACGTTCTTTTTTGATGTAAATTTCCCTTAAACACATACTATTTTCCTTCGGGATGATCCTATGCAAAAAGCCGACTTTAAATGAAGCCGGCTTTTTAGCAATTAATGTTTTTCTTACCTGAATTCTGCATTCTCTTTATTTTGAATTAATGCACGGTATTTTTTTGCAAATTCGATGATTTTCTGAACTTTTTCTTCATTAACATCCTGTTTCAGATTATTCAGGTAATTGAAAACATCTTCAAAACATTTAGAATCATCCTTTAATAAAGTGTAAAGTTCATTCAGTTCATCTGGTTTTGTGCTACTTTCATTATTTTCAAGAGAATAATTGGTAGAGAATTTCTCCATAGGCTTAAATAATTATTATGTTTAAATTGTAATTTCATCGTATTTAGAACGAATAATTTTCACAATTATTATTCTTATTATATTTTATTTAAGCAATCCGTATCCATTTTTGCTATTGCACTGATAAACAAATATTTCTTTCCTTAATTAGTTTTCTTAGGTTTATAAGTGCATATCTCATTCTACCCAATGCAGTATTGATGCTGACATCTGTAAAATCTGCAATTTCCTTAAAACTCAAACCAATGTAATGACGAAGTATCACCACTTCTTTTTGATCAGGTGGTAATTCATCCACAAGGTTTCGTATGTCTTTGGAAATTTGCGTCTGTACATAGTCGTCTTCTGCATTTAGTGATGACAGGTTACCTGAGCTGTAAAAATCAACACCGTATTCATCATTTGACAAAATATTCATTTTCTTCTTTTTCCTGAAATGATCAATAATAAGATTGTGCGCTATTCTTACCACCCAGGAAATGAATTTACCGTCATCCCGATATTTACCATCATGAAGCGATTTTATTACCTTAATAAAAGTATCCTGAAACAGATCTTCAGCAAGATGCTGATCTTTCACCATAAGATAAATATATGTAAAAACACGTGAGCGATGTCGGTTAATTAATTCTTCGAGGCAGGAATATTCACCTTCTAAGTACTGACTTACGAGCTCATAATCAGCAGGATAATGTGTTTTCAAAACAACCTCCTTTTTTATTTAGTAATTATAAAAAAAAGGTAGAGTTTTGCTCGATAATCAGTCCTCCTTTGATAAAGTGAATAATTTAATTTCGAAATTCTGTATTTATTCTAACCAATAAAATAATTTTACGGGTTAAAATTAATACTTTTTATTAATAAAACAATAGTTAACGATCATCAATATTTATGCCTGTTTCAAAAAAAAATAAAGATTTTATTGTAATCTCTCATGCCAGAGTTCACAATTTAAAGAATATCAGTCTCTCTATACCACGTAATAAGTTTATAGTTATTACAGGTCTTTCCGGTTCGGGCAAATCATCCCTTGCCTTCGATACCATATATGCCGAAGGGCAACGCAGATATGTCGAAAGTCTTTCAGCCTATGCCCGTCAGTTTCTTGGTCGTATGAACAAACCCGAAGTTGATTTTATCAAAGGTATTCCGCCAGCAATTGCCATTGAACAAAAGGTAAACAGTCGAAATCCGCGATCCACAGTGGGAACATCAACCGAAATTTATGATTATCTCAAATTGTTGTATGCCAGAATAGGTAGGACTTACTCACCGGTTTCAGGTAACCTGGTTAAAAAAAACAATGTTACAGATGTTGTAAATTATATAACCTACTTCGATGATGAAACCAGACAACTTATCCTGGCTCCCCTCGATGGTAACAGCCTGCTTAATCTAAGTCAACAATTTGAGGATTTGTCACATCAGGGCATAACCAGGATAGAATGGAAAGGTGAAATACTCCGGATTGATGAGTTAGAAAACCATGAAAAATTTTCCGCAAAAGACATACGGATTGTGATTGATCGAATAACCGTATCGAAAGATGACGATTCGCTTGCCAGGTATGCAGATTCTGCCCAAATGGCTTTCAGGTTAGGTTTTGGCAAATGTATTATCAAAAATTTTGATGGTGCAAAAAGCATTGAGAAAGTATTTTCCAATAGCTTCGAACTGGATGGCATTACTTTCGAAGAGCCAACAGTTCACATGTTCAGCTTTAATAATCCTGTTGGCGCCTGTCCGTTGTGTGAAGGATATGGAAAAATCATCGGTATAGACCCTGACCTGGTAATTCCAGATAAAGGATTATCAATTTTTGAAGATGCTATTGTTTGCTGGAAAGGTGAAAAAATGAGCAGATGGAAAGAAAAGCTGATTTATGCTGCAGATAAATTCGACTTCCCGATTCACAAACCTTTTTTTCAGCTCACCGATGAACAAAAGGCCTTGTTGTGGACAGGTAATAAATATTTTAAGGGCTTAAATGCATTCTTCGACTACCTTGAATCTAAAAAATATAAGATACAATACCGTGTGATGCTGGCCCGTTATCGGGGAAAAACTACATGTACCGAATGCAACGGAACCAGATTAAAAAAAGAAGCGTCGTATGTAAAAGTGGGAGGACAAACCATTCAAAATCTGGTTTCGCTTCCTGCAGATGAACTGAGAATCTTTTTCCATCGTTTAAAATTGAATGAATACGAAAAAAAAGTTGCCGGGAGAATTCTGCTCGAAATTAACACCCGATTAAATTATCTGTGCAATGTCGGATTGAGTTATTTAACGTTAAACAGGCTTTCTTCCACACTTTCCGGAGGAGAATCGCAGCGTATCAATCTGGCAACAACCATGGGGAGTACCCTTGTAGGTTCATTATATATTTTAGATGAACCAAGCATAGGTTTACACCCCAGAGATACCCATCTTTTAATTGACGTTCTAAAACGACTCAAAGAAATTGGGAACACCGTAATGGTAGTGGAACATGATGAAGAAATCATAAGATGTGCCGATCAGATTATCGATATTGGTCCCCTGGCAGGCAGATTGGGAGGTGAAATAATATTTCAGGGAAACCTGAAAGATATTTTAACTAAAAACGATGGTTTAACCGCAAAATATCTGAATGGAAAAGAAAAAATAGATGTCCCGGCCAAAAGGAGAAAATGGAACAGTTATATAGAATTTATCGGTGCCCGTCATAACAATTTGAAAAATATTGATGCGAAAATTCCTTTAAACGTGATGACAGTAATATCAGGAGTTAGCGGTTCGGGTAAATCATCGCTGATAAAAAACATTATCTATCCTGCATTGAGTAAAATCTATAATGGAACAGGTGAAAAGACCGGGGATTTCGGAGAGGTAAGAGGAGACATTAAATCGTTATCGGGAGTGGAATTTATCGATCAGAATCCGATTGGTAAATCTTCGCGTTCTAACCCGGTGACCTATATAAAAGCTTACGACGAGATACGTAAACTATTTGCCGATCAACCTATATCAAAATTTAATGGATTCAAACCGTCGCATTTTTCCTTTAACGTGGATGGAGGTCGCTGTCCTGAATGTCAGGGTGAAGGGGAGGTTAAGGTAGAAATGCAATTTATGGCTGATGTGCATCTGGTATGCGAAAGTTGCAATGGGCAACGATTCAAAGAAGATATCCTGGAAGTTAAATGTCACGGTAAAAACATTTACGATATTTTAGAATGTACAGTAGATGAAGCAATTGAATTTTTTGGAGAATCAACTAATTCAACTGAAAAAGCTATTGTAAAAAAATTAAAACCTCTTAGCGATGTGGGCCTGGGATATGTAAAACTTGGCCAGTCATCATCTACCCTGAGCGGTGGTGAAAGTCAACGCGTAAAACTGGCTTCATTTCTGGGACATGAGAACAGCCATTCTCCCACCCTGTTTATATTTGATGAACCGACAACGGGTCTTCATTTTCACGACATTAAAAAATTGTTGGAAGCCCTGAATGCCTTGATCAGAAAAGGACATTCCATGCTAATTATTGAGCACAACCTCGAAGTTATAAAATCGGCAGACTGGTTGATTGATCTGGGACCGGAAGGAGGTAAAAATGGAGGGCATATTATTTATCAGGGTATTCCTGAGGGGATCACAGACTGTCGTGAGTCATATACCGGAAAATTTCTTAAGAATAAATTATAAGTTAGTATATGTGCTAAAATATAGCAGCATAAAAAAACCTGCCCAAACAAGAGCAGGTTTTAACGAATGATTGAATTTATTTATTTTTCCTTAAAACCAAACATAATAGACACACATCCACTGGCCGGATATTCCGATTCTCCTTTGCCAACAGGAACTTTAACTGCAATTTTCAGTTGTTGGCTTGATTCCAGCCTGAAATCCCAAACCCTGGAATTGTTATGTTCTCTGTTATCATAAAGTACATTTTTGTAAGCGTCCATAATCTGAAATTCAATTGCACCAAGGGCATCCGAACCGCATACCGCAATTCTGTAATCCTGACCCGAATAAAAGGTTTTATATAATTCAGCCTCTTCACCTTCGGTTAAGATTGCAGCGTGGTAATTGCCATCGTGAATATAAGGGATAAGTTCCAATTTGCATATTTTTTTAGCAAATCCCTTACATTGTGCATTTATTGACAGATTTACAGATGTAAAAAGTACAATTACAAAAAGTACTTGCAATAATCTTTTCATAACTTATTTATTTATTGTACAAATTTTGTTCGCAATTGGTTAACAGTTGCGCGTAATTCATTAAATACTTCCGGTGTAATGGTAATTTTTGTTTGAGATCTTAATGTTGCAACGTTGGTTTTGGCATTAGGCTCGACCTTAATTTCAGATGTTTCAACTTTAATTTTGTCAAAAACATTTTTCAAACCACTTAAGTCACTTGATAATTCTGAAATATCTTTATTTTCCACTCCGGTTTGGTCTTTTTGGTTTTCGGCTAACATTCTTAAAACGATCTTAAACGATAATTTCTGTTCAGCTACTCTGTCAACAAGCTTGTTCCCCTTTAAATCGCTGCCATCTATAAGTTGTGTTGCAATATATAATCCTTCAACCCAACCGCCAACAAGCACAACAGTAGCTACTGCCGGTCTGTCATTTTCCTTGAGATACGAACTCGAATTTAAAAAGGTTTCCGAAATAATATCCATAATCACATCCCGGTTATTCAGATTATCTTCCAGACGTTTAATGGTTTCATCATCTATTGCATCTGTAATATCGAGTCCTTCAGCCATTTTTCTGGCAGCTTCCATGTATTTAATTGAAGTTTGTGTCTGATCAAATAAGCTGGCAAAACTCAAATCTGTTGTATAAATTCCCAGATTTAATGCGAGGCTTTTACTGCCTGTATAATTATTGGCTCTTGACACTGGATTCAACAATTGCTCATCGTATTCTGCTCCTGCCGATTTAATCAACATCGCGGTTTCGAGCGGAGAAGGAAGTGAATAAAAGATTTTTTTTGCTTTACTTATGTCATCAAAAATATCATCCTCCGTAAGAAAATCTTCAGGATTTACAGCTTTTTGTTTTTGTTTTGATTTATCTGAGACACAATCGGGCAGCAGTAAAATGCAGAAGAAAGAGAGAATTGTAATTACTTTCAACAAATAAAGTCTTCGTTGCATGGGTAGATGGTTTATAAGTTACTAAAAGGTATTATGTATCTTAATGGTAGTAAAATTAATACTTTTTTTTTATTTACAAAATTTAGCATTTTCATACATCCCTTTTAAATATTCAAACTTGAAATTATCATGAAAGTTAAAAAAAATCTATTGAAAGTAATATGAAAACAACTTTTATTTAAAAATAAACGATTTTGTCTCCCAGCAATGACACATATTTCGGATCAAGTTTTGGAGTCCAACCTATAAGGTATCTGGTAAGTTCATCTATTTCCAGGCTGTTTATATTACCCCGTTCGTCATACTGCATAATATCATTAGGAAAAAATTCTTTTGCCAATGCAATTTTTTTCTCGTTCCTGCGAAATATAGTCTTTGATAAATCTGCCGCACCAAAGAGATGAAGTATATTGTGAGCTATTACAGCAGGATATTTATAGCTTACTATGGCAAACTCTACATCTTCGTGCCCCATTGTGTTTAGTGCAATTGAAATATCATTTTTATAGTAGTTGTTTACCATATATAACAATGCTACACTTTCCACCTGCTTTTCATCTCGCAGGTAAGCGACAAGCCGCTCCTTGTTTCTTGGATTTTTGATTTCCGGGATGCCGTCTTTTTCGGGGATATTAAAGGTATTCCCTACTCTTTTTGCAATACCATCGGCCCAGTCATTAAGTTCCAGAATACCTTTATGAAAGCCTGGTTCGCTGACTGATTTAGCAACACTCCCCATCGGCAGGGCTTTTTTAATGGTCGAATAATCTGCTCCGACATAATAATCCTGGATTATATTTAATGAAATGCCGTATTTTGAAGCCTGCTTCTCAAGCCAGTTTATTGCAATGGTTAATGAATCAATAGTGGATTTAATATCAAATTCGGTCCATGGG
This sequence comes from uncultured Bacteroidales bacterium, assembly GCA_963781805.1. Taxonomy (GTDB): domain Bacteria; phylum Bacteroidota; class Bacteroidia; order Bacteroidales; family UBA10428; genus JAFGPL01. Next base: position 5,169,180 of record CAWAHF010000004.1, on the reverse strand, counting down.
CTTGTTTCCTGACTGTCGATAAATATAAAATAGACCAGAACATTATCTTTGAGCGTTTTACATACATTATTATTTATCCCCTTACGGTAGTCAATTCGTTGAAATGAATTTCCCGGAAACAACACTAAAAAAGAGAGAAAAAAAATAAACCTTGCAAAAATCCTCATCCCTATCTTTTCTTATGAATCACAACTATTACAAAGTTATAAAAGTGTTTTATTTTAAAAAATCTACATTTTTAAGTTATCAACAATCAGACTGTGGATGCCTCAGGATTATTAAAGTTTTTGTACTTAAATCTGCAATAGGGGACTAATCCGCATGCATAACACTTCGGTTTACGCGCTATACATATATAGCGGCCATGCAAAATCAACCAATGATGTGCAATGGATCTTAGATTTTCAGGAATATGTTTAACCAGTTGCATTTCGGTATCGAGCGGAGATTTTGAATTTGTGGTTAATCCCAGTCGGGCAGAAACTCTGAAAACATGCGTATCTACCGCTATGGCAGGTTTGTTATAAGCAACAGCTGCAATAACATTGGCTGTCTTTCGCCCCACTCCGGGCAATTTTTGCAATTGATCAACATCAGAGGGTATTTCACCTTCAAATTTTTCTACAACCATCCTGGCCATATTTACCAGATGTTTGGCTTTATTATTGGGATAGGAACAACTTTTAATAAATGGAAACACATCCTCAGGTTTTGCCAGAGCCATATCGCTTACTGTCGGAAAATTCCTAATTAATGGTGGAGTAATTATATTTACCCGCTTATCGGTGCATTGTGCCGAAAGAATCACAGCCACAATAAGCTCGTATGGATTTTCATAATGCAGTTCGGTTTCTGCTAACGGTTGATGCATTTGAAAATATTCCAGAATTTTCTCGTATCGTTCTTTTTTGGTCATGGTTATCATAAAAAGTCAAAAATAATACATTGAAACAAATTAAACTTGCAGAAACGAAACTCCTCAAATACTTAGATTTTAGAAGCCACCAATTCACGAATTATATATATATATGCATTTGGGGCTAAGCTTTCAAATAATCGTCTGATTTAATAAATGATCAACCTATATATTTCCTATTTTTGCTCCTAAATTCAAACGAATGGGCGTTATTCTACAGGTTGACCATTTATCCAAGTCAATCGGAAATTTACAGTTGTTTACCGATATCTCATTTGTTATCAATGAGAGCGACAAGGTTGCTATAGTTGCCAAAAACGGTACCGGTAAAACTACTCTTCTGAATATAATTGCAGCAAAAGACAGCTCCGATTCCGGAGATATATTTATAGATAAAGATCTAAAGACTTCCTATTTGCAACAGGAACCTGAACTAAACAGCCATCATACCGTTTTCGCGGAAGTCTTCAATTCGTCCAATGAGGTAATTAAGGCAATTAGTGAATATGAAAAGGCGCTTGAATCCGGGAATCAGAAAAAACTTGATAAGGCAATAGTAATGATGGACCATCACAAGGCATGGAACCACGAAATAACAGTGAAACAAATCCTTACCCAACTTAAAATTACAGAACTGAACCAACAGATTGATACCCTTTCCGGAGGACAGAGAAAGCGTGTTGCCCTGGCACAGGTTCTAATTAACGAACCGGAATTTCTCATGCTGGATGAACCTACAAACCACCTCGATATCGACATGATTGAATGGCTTGAGGATTATCTGAAGAAGGCAGGATGTACACTGCTTATGGTAACACATGACAGGTATTTTCTTGATCGCGTCTGTAATGTGATTATCGAAATAGACAATAACCAGCTTTATAATTACAAAGGCAACTACTCCTATTTTTTACAGAAACGTATTGAAAGGATCGAAAATGAGCAGGCAGTCGTCGACAAAGCCCGTAACCAGTTGCGAAAAGAAACCGAATGGATGAGACGTATGCCAAAAGCCCGGGCAACAAAAGCCAAATCACGAACCGATGCATATTACGATTTGAAGGAAGTGGCTTCTTCAGTCCCAAAAGGTAATGCGATGAAGATTCATATTCAGGCTTCACGTATGGGAAAAAAAATAATTGAAGCAACTAACCTGTCTTTCGCCTGGAACGGGAAATATTATATCCAAAATTTTACATATAATTTTTCGAAAAACGAAAAAATAGGTATAGTGGGTAAAAACGGTACCGGTAAGTCTACCCTGCTCGATTTACTTATCGGAAATCTTAGCACTGAAACCGGAGCCATTGAATACGGGGAAACTCTTGTGTTTGGCTATGTGAGACAGGAGGGAATTGAGTTTGATGAGAACCAGAAAGTAATTGATGTCGCCCGATCGATAGCAGAAACTGTAAAACTTGGTAATGGCAATGTAATCGGGGTATCCCAGTTTTTAGCCCAGTTTCTTTTCCCACCCAATGTGCAACATAATTATGTCTCCAAGTTAAGCGGCGGTGAAAAAAGAAGGTTATATCTTCTGACTGTTCTGATGAAAAGTCCGAATTTTTTAATCCTGGACGAACCTACAAACGATCTGGATATCATGTCCCTCGGAATTCTGGAATCCTATCTGCGTGACTTCAACGGTTGTGTGCTGGTAGTTTCGCACGATCGCTATTTTATGGATGAAATTGTCGACCACCTCTTTGTTTTTGAAGGCGATTGTATCATCAGGGATTTTCCCGGAAACTACTCTCAGTACAGGGAATTTATGGACAAAAAATCCAATCAGGAGAAAGATGCAAACAAGACAATTGCCCCGAAAGAAAAAATTAAAAAAGAAAAACTCGTTGACACTAAAAAACTCACATTTAAAGAAAAACAGGAATACGAATTGCTGGTGAAGGAAATTGAACATCTAGAATTAGAAAAGACAGAACTGGAATCTCTGCTTTCTTCAGGCAAACTCGGACATGAAGAACTTGCAGAAAAATCAATCCGGATTGGTGTAATTATAGATAAAATCAACAAAAAGACCGATCGCTGGATGGAATTGGAAGAACGAATATGAATCCATGTGGCAGAGGCAGGGGCAGTGACGGTAGCAGTGGCAGGGGCAGCAGCAAAATGACACAGGTTGTTGAATAGACCCAAAAGAACCTAAAATGACTTAAAAAATCCATTGTCATTCATCGAAAATTGACTGTCGATGTTTAAAAATCCAGTGTCATTCATCGAAAATTTATTGTCATTAACAAAATATCCGGAATCAAGGTTGGAAAATTCAGTGGCAGCAGGAATTCGAGTATTGTCAACAAGAGTTCGCGCATTGTCAACAGGAGTTGGAAACTGGTCAGAGGGAGTTCACAAAAAAAACATTTTTTGATTTTTATTGGCGAAAATAAAATTTATGTTACCTTTGCAAACCTGTTTCCCCCAACAATACATGTATTCCTTATACAGAGTAAGTTACGAGGTGAGAAACAGTGTGAAAAGTTCCTTCACAACAAGGTCCGTTCGTCTAGGGGTTAGGACGCCAGGTTTTCATCCTGGTAACAGGGGTTCGATTCCCCTACGGACTACTTGAAACACTAGCCGCTGATACTACAAAAACCTCAGCGGTTTTTTTGTTCTTCATACCTGATAATACATAGTGCGAATTAAGGTTTAAAACTTATAAGCATATATATAATTAGGAATCAGTATTTTGCAAACTTACCTTAGTCATACTTAGTGAATTTGTGCCCCCGCCTGCCAAAGCAATGCAGCGGACAGGTTTGTGGCTATCTTCCCATTGCCAATATGCCGCTATGACACAAAGATAAAGTCCATATATTTGATTTCGACCTCTCATTCGCATTAATTAATTATTTTATTTTTTAATGTTTGCATACTGAAAATAAGGTAAGAAATTAGTTAGCGTTCATAAGCAATTGTTCCGGGAAGTTTCGAAAGAAAAAGAACCGGGTATAATATGATCGATATGAAAAGATAGCCTATAATTCAAAAAGTCCAACGAAAAAATGTAAATTTACACAAAAAGTCCAACGAAAAAATGTGAAACATGGAAAGATTGGCCATGCAATACCTTGATAATTGGAAGAAAAAGAAAGACAGAAAGCCAATTATCATAAGAGGTGCCAGGCAAGTCGGGAAAACCTGGCTGATGAAAGAATTTGGGAAAAGAAATTACAACCAAGTGGCTTATGTGAATTTTGAAAGCTCAAGTGCACTCAGGAATCTGTTTAAAGATGATTATGACACAAAGCGTATAGTATCTGCTATACAAATTGAAACAGGGCTGCAAATTGATGTGCAAATCACCTTGATTATATTTGATGAAATACAGGAGGCTGATGGCGGAATTACGGCGCTCAAGTACTTTTACGAAAATGCACAACAGTATCATATCGTTGCGGCTGGCTCATTATTGGGAGTATCTATGCATAAACATACATCGTTTCCGGTTGGAAAAGTAGATTTTATTGATCTCCTTCCGCTTAATTTTTCGGAATTTTTATTAGCAACCGGACAACAACATCTGCTTGAATTAATCAATAAGAAAGATTGGAATTTGATAAAAAGCTTCAAAAAAAAATACATCCAGTTGCTTAAGCAATATTATTACATTGGCGGGATGCCTGAAGCTGTGCTATTTTTTAGTGAAACAGAAAATTACAGCGAAGTTCGTCAGATTCAAAACAGAATACTTTCTGCATACGAACAGGATTTCTCAAAACATGCACCAAGTGAAATAGTTCCCAGAATAAGAATGCTATGGAATGCTATACCATCGCAATTGGCAAAAGAAAACAGAAAATTTATTTACAGTGCAGTCAAAAAAGGCTCCAGAGCAAAAGATTTTGAACTGGCACTCTCATGGCTAATTGATTGCGGATTGGTTTATAAAGTTAACCGGGTTACAAAGCCGGGTATTCCGCTAAAAGCCTATGAGGACTTTAATGCTTTTAAACTCTATACAGTTGATGTAGGATTACTGGCGGCAATGGGAAACATTAGTCAGAAAACATTGCTCGAAGGAAATGTTATTTTCGAAGAATTTAAAGGTGCATTAACAGAACAATATGTATTACAACAACTAAGAACAATTCCGGAAATGGCAATACATTATTGGTCTTCCGAAAAATCTTCAGGAGAAGTGGATTTTGTTTTACAGAATAGTGGAAATATTTATTCTATTGAAGTAAAAGCAGAAGAGAACCTGCAGGCAAAAAGTTTAAAGTCATTTTATCAGAAATATCCAAATACGTATCCCATCCGGACATCTATGTCTGACTACAGGCAGGAGGATTGGTTGATCAATCTTCCGCTATATGCAATACACGTAGTATCGGAAATATCCGGTTAAATAAGTTATCTGATATGGGAATCCCGGAGAAGAAAATTATTCAGGGACTTCAATCCTATTTTATTCCTGATTTAAACAGGATTCTATCCTTATAAACTTTTTTAGGTCATATTAAAACAACACTTTGTAAAGACTCAAAACGCGCTTCACTAATGCTTCGCCTTTGCGGTTTGTAGGGCACATTTACATCTGATGAGCAGTCATAATAAAATATTTTCGATTCCCCTGCGAAATACAGATGACAACCCTGAAATCAGTTGGAATGGTTTTGGGGTTTTTTATTTGCATTTATTTTTGATTTTCATTATAAGAAATACAATAATTTATCTAAAAATCTGCTTTATCTTTTTTGCAATAGTTTTTTTCGTCAGCAAAATTAATGTCTGAATAATCTCCCTAAACTTTTTATATTTGCAACCTGATTAAGAAGGTGAAAATCAATTAACATTCAATATAAAACATTAACACATGAGTAGAGAAATAATCAATAAAGCAGCGGATAACATCCGTATTCTGTCGGCGGCTATGGTTGAAAAAGCCAAATCGGGTCACCCCGGAGGAGCTATGGGCGGAGCTGATTTCATCAATATTTTATATTCGGAATTTCTGAACTGGGATCCGCAGGATATGACGTGGAAAAACCGCGACAGGTTTTTTCTTGATCCGGGACATATGTCACCCATGCTGTACTCTGTTTTAACACTGACCGGAAATTTCAAACTTGAGGAACTGAAAGGATTCCGTCAATGGGAAAGTCCTACCCCGGGCCATCCTGAAAAAGATTTCAGCCGTGGAATCGAAAATACATCGGGACCACTGGGACAAGGTCATACCATGGCAATCGGGGCAGCTATTGCTGAAAGATTTCTGGTTGCCCGTTTTGGAGAATGGATGGCACATAAAATCTATACCTACATTTCAGACGGCGGTGTGCAGGAAGAAATATCACAAGCCGCAGGACGTATCGCCGGTCACCTGGGATTAAGCAATCTGATTATGTTTTTCGACTCAAATGATATACAGCTTTCGACCGAAACAAATGCAGTTACCAGCGAAGATACTGCCAAGAAATATGAAGCATGGGGATGGAAAGTGGTAACCATAAACGGGAATGACCAGGATGAAATCCGCAAAGCGCTTAAAGATGCCAACCAGGAAAAACAAAAACCAACCTTGATTATCGGTAAAACCATTATGGGTAAAGGCGCCGTTACTGCCGATGGTAAATCTTTTGAAAGACAATGCGCAACGCATGGTATGCCTTTGGGCGAAGCCGGTGCATCCTTCGAAAAGTCAATTGAAAACCTCGGAGGCGATCCGGCCAATCCATTTGTTATCTTCCCGGAAGTTGAAGCATTTTACAAAGAGGTATTGTCTCAAAAAACTTCGCAGGCAAAAGCTAAAAAAGCTGCCGAAGAGAAATGGGCCAACCAAAATCCTGAGCTTGCCAAAAAATTAAAATTGTTTTTCTCAGACAAAATTCCCAATATAGATTTTAGCCAGATTGTTCAGAAAGACGATTCTGCCACACGGAATGCCTCTGCAACTGTGCTCGGATTTCTCGCAAAGAATTTAGAAAACATGATAGTTGCCTCGGCAGATTTATCCAACAGTGATAAGACCGACGGATTTCTGAAAAACTCCAAAGCTTTTAAAAAAGGTGATTTTTCAGGCGCCTTTTTACAGGTTGGAGTATCAGAACTAACGATGGCAGCAATTACAAATGGCATGGCTTTGCATGGCGGGGTAATTCCGGCATGCGGAACATTCTTTGTGTTCTCTGATTATATGAAACCTGCTGCAAGACTATCTGCTCTGATGCAATTGCCTGTTAAATTCATCTGGACACATGATGCATTTCGTGTGGGTGAAGACGGACCCACCCATCAGCCGGTAGAACAGGAAGCGCAAATCAGGTTGCTGGAAAAATTGAAAAACCATTCGGGAGAAAACAGTATGCTTGTACTGAGACCTGCTGATTGTCATGAGGCAACCATCGCATGGAAAATGGCGCTGGAGAATACCAAGTCGCCCACAGCGCTGATTCTGTCACGTCAGAATATTACCAATCTGCCTGCAAAAGCTGGTTCAACAAGGTATCAGGATGCACAGGAAGCGGTGAAAGGTGCATACATTGTTCAGGACAGTGATGATAAACCCGATATTGTTCTTGTTGCTAACGGTTCCGAAGTATCGACCCTGGTTGCAGGTGCAGTAAAACTCAGACAGGAAAAGGGATTAAACGTGAGAATCGTATCAGCCATTTCCGAAGGTTTGTTCAGAAAACAGGATAAGACCTACCAGGAAAAAGTAATCCCTTCAGATATTCCCTGCTTTGGACTTACGGCCGGTTTACCTGTTACATTGCAGGGAGTGGTCGGACCAAAAGGAAAAGTATTTGGTGTGGAAAGTTTTGGTTTTTCAGCGCCGTATAAAGTACTTGACGAAAAACTAGGTTTTACAGCAGACAATGTGTTCAAACAAGTGATGACCTATCTTTCAGAATACAAAAAATAAATTTCCTTTGTATGAATATATATAAAGCTGTTGGTTTTCGAATCAACAGCTTTTTTATTTTTATCAACAGTAATTTTTCATAGAATTATTTCTGAATAAAAGACAGAGCGTGCATAAAATAAATACTTGTATTTTACAGTTATAGTTGTGTGAATTATCCAATAAAATATTTCTTCCAAATTGTCCTAATTTTACCTGAATTAGAATATGTAAAGCACACATAAATGGTATCAAAAAAAATAATATTTCTGTTGGCAATGCTGTTTTGTCTTTTAACCATTAATGTTCAAGGCCAGGGAAGACTGAAATATCAACCACCAGACACACGTATTTTATTTATTTTCGATGCTTCACAAAGCATGGCAGGTTTCTGGCAGAAAAATAAAAAGATCGACATCGCCCGGAAAGTCCTTATCCATATCATCGACAGTCTTGAAACGCTACCAAATGTCAAAATGGCTTTAAGGCTCTATGGTCATCAAAGTCCTGTTCCGCCTCAGGATTGCAGTGATACCAGGCTGGAGGTACCATTTGGTGAAAATAATGCAGGGAAAATAAGACAAAAACTGAGGTATGTTATTCCAAAAGGCACCACTCCCATTGCAGGTTCACTGGAAAAAGGAGCTGGTGATTTTCCACCCGATTGCGACAACTGCAGAAACATCATTATTTTAATTACCGATGGCATTGAGGCTTGCGATGGAGACCCCTGTGAAGTATCTTACAATCTTCAAAAACAGGGAATTGTACTGAAACCTTTTATCATTGGAATTGGGATTGATGAAGGTTTTAAAGCTTCATTCGATTGTATCGGACACTATTACAATGCGATTGATGAAGATAAATTCAGTGATGTGATGGAGGTGGTGATTTCACAGGCCCTGAATGCAACCACTGCACAGGTCAATTTACTTGATATTAATGGAAATCCTACCGAAACCAATGTTAATATGACTTTTAAGGATCATTTTTCGGGAAAAATTATGTATAACTATGTGCATACTATGAATAACCGGGGGAAACCTGACACACTTGTACTCGATCATCTCGTAACCTACGATGTAACAGTTCATACCATCCCTCCGGTTACAGTGGAAAATGTACAACTCACCGTGGGGAAACATACCATAATTGCCGCAGATGTTCCGCAGGGCACCCTTAAAGTTATCACCAAAGACGGTCATCAATACAGAGATCAGATATTTCTGGTAAAAAAAGCCGGAAACAAAAATACCCTGAATGTGCAAAAAATGTATGAAGAAGAAAAATACCTTGTGGGCAAGTACGATATAGAAATCCCTATCATCCCCAGAATATATCTGAATAATGTGGATATCAGCCAGAGTTATACCACAACGCTTGAAATTCCTCGACCAGGTATACTTAATCTGCTTAAGTCTTCTACTGGTTACGGCAGCATATACCTGAGAAAGAGCAACAAAGATGAGGAGTGGGTATGTAACCTCAATCCGAATATTAAAATAGAAACCCTGGTAATACAGCCCGGTACATATCGTGTTGTTTTCAGGGCTCAGAATGCACGACAAACCCTTTACACCATCAGCAAAACATTTACGATTGTACAAGGAGGCTCTGAAACTGTTCAGTTGTATTAGTGTTTAATAATTGCTAATTAGTAGTTCTTGGAAAACTCAATAATTTTGAAAAATCAGGATACTATCAATCCCCTCTATGAGAGGGGTGTAGGGGTGTGCAGTTTAAAATTACATCCTGATTTTTCAAAATTATAAATATTATCATTTATATTAGAGTTTTCTAAGGGACACTACTTGAGAGGTTAGTTTGGTTGTATTTTTTTCGATAATTTTTTGAATCAATGTCGTTTAATTTTCCTCTCCACTGAACCCTTTCAATTTGAGAGGGACATGATATGGTCTTAAATAAACAACATTGTTTTTTCAATTCAGATTAAACCTTTCCAAAGAAATTTAGTCATACTCTTATTCTGATCAGAGAAAACATGCATGACTGAAAAAGTCACAGAATATAAAGACAAGGAACTTCTGGAACTGTTTAATTCGGAAGAGCATAAAGACTATGCATTTAACCTCATTGTCAGAAAGTACCAGGAAAGACTCTACTGGCATATCCGAAAGGTACTTGTTGACCATAACGATACCGATGACATCCTGCAAAATACGTTTTTAAAAGCATGGAGCGGCCTTGAAAATTTTCGCGAAGCATCAGCGCTGTTTACATGGCTATACAGGATTGCAACCAATGAGGCTTTATTCTTTCTGAAACAAAAAAGAAGAAAATATTTAATACCGTTGGTTGATGTCGAAAGGCAATTGAGCAGCAACCTTGAGACAGATGAATATTTTGATGGCGATGAACTTCAACTGAAATTACAAAAAGCGCTGCTTACGCTGCCTGAAAAACAACGAATCGTATTTAATATGAAATATTTTGATGAGATGAAATATGAAAAAATTGCGGAAATATTGAATACATCAGTTGGTGCGCTTAAGGCATCTTTTCATCATGCCGTAAAAAAGATTGAAAAATATATAACAAGTCATTAAACCTTTGTAAGTTTAAATCATCTAACGGATATCATGAAGAAATCTGAAAAAACAGGACCGAATTTATCAAAAATCAACAAGGACAATCCGTTTAAAGTCCCTGGAAATTATTTTGATACCTTTTCCGTTAGATTAAGCGACAGGATTCATGAAAATCAACTATCTGAACCCAGGCACAAAAGAATATCAGTCCTGAAACCGGTATTTGTATCGGTTTTTGCAGCTGCAGCCATAATTGTTGTGGTATTTTTCGTTTTAATCAGGCCGGAAAAGCAGGAAGGATTGAACCTGAGCGAGTCTGCAATTGCTGCGAACATTGAGGAAAATATATATTATTACAGCGATGAGACCATTATTGAAGCGCTGTATGAAACAGAAGAACCTGTATTGAAGAATGAAAATTTTACCGAGAAAGAAATAATCGATTACCTGAATGAGGAAGATGCCGATCTGAACGACTTATTTAATAACGATATTTAAAATACACTACGAATGAAAAACTACATAAAATATTTAATCATTGTCTGCGCATTTTTTGTCTCGCTTCCTTTGCAGGGACAAATACGTGAAAATGGAATACTGAAAAGAATTCAGGCAAAAAAAGTTGAATTTATCAACGAGAAACTTGAGCTTACGCCGCAGGAAAAGGAACAATTCTGGCCGGTTTATAACGATTATACTGCCAGGCGTAATCTGATCAATCAGCAGCGAAACAGCCTGATGCTCTATTTTGAACAAAACGAAAAAAACATGGAGGCAAAAGAAGTAACCAATACGCTCAATAAGCTGTTGGATTACCAGCACCAGGAAACAGAGCTTATGGATCAGTATGTGCAGAAATTCAGGGAAATTTTACCCGAAGCAAAGGTGGTAAAGATTTTTATTACCGAAGTACAGTTTCGCAGATGGTTGTTAACGCAAGGGGTGCAGGCAAGGCCGGAGGAAAAGTGATCTTTTGAAATAGAAGTTACGAGCTTTAGCGGGCGTAGCAATAAAACATCCTGTTCAAAATAAGCCAGAATTATTCTGTTTAAACAGGTCGTATTGACCAAAAAAACAAAAGGGTACAAGCGGGATGCATTTCGCCGGTTTTTGTTTATCTCCGACAGATTTGGAATGGTTGTGAAAATAAGAAAACAGGCGAAGCCTGGAAAGATATATTCGACAAAGGCTGGAGCCTCCGCCGAACTAACTTTTATTTTTTTTTTGCAAAAACTCAGGCGAACTGGGGAATAATAAATAGTATGTCACGAGCTACAAGCACCCATAAAATAAATAATTATATTACATAATATGTAAAATGATTACATAATATGTAATTAAATTTATATCTTTGCAATCAAATACACATGATGCATATTATCTCATTTAGAAAATTACTTGAGTTCTTTGAAAAAGATTACAATTCCCGTGTAGCCTTGCAAGACTGGTATAAAAGAACAAAAAAGGCTGAATGGGAAAACTATTCGGATATTAAAAAAACCTTTAATTCTGTAGATTCAGTTGGAAATTCGCGGTTTGTTTTCAATATTAAGGGCAACCATTACCGGATTATAGCAATAATTATTTTTGCCCTGAAACGCGTATATATCAGGTGGATTGGAAACCTTAAGGATTACAGTAAATTAAAAGACATTGAAAATTTATAGAGTTGAGATTGTAAATTAAATATTATAAAAATGAAAAAGATACGCGAAGTTGAATATAAAAACGCCCTGGAACGCATCGAAGCGCTTTTAAAAGTTGTGAATGATAATACCCCCGAAGATAGTCCGGAACGGCAGGAACTTGTCTATTTATCTGATTTAATAGAAAATTATGAAGAAGATCATTATCCTGTCGGAACACCTACTTTGGAGGAAGTTATTGAACTGCGTATGTTTGAAATGAAGCTGAAACAGAAGGACCTTGCCTTTCTTTTAAATACAAGCTCATCCAGGATAAGTGAGTATTTGAATGGTAAAAGAGATATTACAATGGAGATTGCAAGGGCAATGTACAAAAAATTAAATATCGATCCGGAGATAATTCTGCAATGAAAAAACTTAATTTTATATTGTCCCCCAATAGCCCAAATAGCGCGCGTTTAGCGATAGCGTAACGCGTGCTAAATTAATAATTCCACTTTTAATAATCCCTTTATTCCACCATAATCTCTTACTGAATTATACCAATATTCCTCGGTATTGGGTTATTTCCTGATAACTATTGCTTTCAAAATATGTGATACCATTCTTGGATTTTCTTTTAATCGTCGTGTGGAGTAATTAAACCATTCTTTGCCGAAAGGAACATACACCCGCATTCTATATTTTCCTGCAAGTATGGTTTTTCTGAGTTCGGGAGTAACTCCGTACAACATTTGAAATTCAAACATGTCGTTTGATATGTTATGTTTTTCGATAATTTTGTACGCTTCCTGAACCAGCTTCTCATCGTGTGTGGCAATTGCTACGCGAAAACGATTGGCCATCATGAATTCGAGATCTTCAGCAAAATGAAGATTAATCTCATGCTTTTTTTTGTACGCTATCTCCTCCGGTTCAATATAAATTCCTTTACAGAGCCGAATATTTACAGGATTTTCCTTTGTATTCAATGTATTCAAATCCATGATATCATCCATTGTTCGTTTCAGATAGGCTTGTAAAACCAATCCAACATTTCGTGGAAATTCGTCAAATAACCTTTTATACAGCTCCATCTCAAGGTCAGTGCATTTGGAATCCTCCATATCGATACGGATAAACGAGTTATTTGAAGATGCCAGTTTCACAATATCACGGATATGACTATAACATACCTCTTTGTCAATCAATAATCCAAACATGGTAGGCTTTACTGAGAATGTTGAATTAATCCCTGCTTTTACAGATTCATGGATTGTATTCAAATAGGTTGCTTTATAAAATTCGATTTTTTCCAAACGTGTCTGAAATTCACCAAGCACATCAAGTGTAACTTCTATATTCTGAGAATTTAACTCTTTTGAAACACGCAAGGCATCTTCAAGCGATTCTCCGGCAATGTACCTTTTGGAAAATATCCATACCAGTTTTTCCGGGAAAAAAGGTAAAACAGATGCAATGATGTTATTCAGCATATTCCAGCAATTCTTCAATCATTAAATAAGGATAGAAAATTACCAACCTTTTAACCTCAAAAAAAGAACAATTATCATATAAGCTGCTGATTGTTATCATGTTTTTATATAAAAATCCAATGAATAAATAAACGCTTTTCCCCTGCATAATCAGTCAGGAGAAAAGCGTGATACCTTTGAAATCGATTTGGCTAAATCTTAATAAATAATCACTTTGGTGATTTGGGATACTTCTGAATTATAGATTCTTAGAAAATAAATTCCCTGTATGTAGGCACTCATATCGAAGCTTTGCCTGTAGGTCCATCCTTTTTCTGCTTTGTCATTGAATAGTAATTTGCCTTCGCTGTTGTAAAATTCAATAACCACGCTTTCAGTTTCCGTCATATCCATTTCCAAATTCAGGAAATCTCTGGCCGGGTTTGGATAAACCTGTAAGTTAAACGGATTTTGTACGTTGTCTTCAACTCCGGTTTCAAATACTACATTTACAGATTTGCTTGTCTTACAGCCATTGGCTGCCGTCACTGTAACAGAATATTGCCCGTAAGAAGTTACCGTATAAGTAGGAGTAATTGAATTATCCTGCCACAGGTAAGAAGGATGTCCCGCTTCAGGAATAAGCACATACGGAAGATCAGTCATAATAACCCCTGCAACATCATTAAAGTTTACAACGGGGCTTCTTTTCACTATACCATATCCTTTAGTAAGTGTGTCATTTTCAGGCCTTAAATCCCCACGATATTTAGTGTAAAACCTGAGTTTAGACTGAATCCCATCGGTAAGTGTAATCGTATTGGTTAGGGTACGGGAAATATTGCTACCGAAAGCAAATACTGAACCCAATATATATTCATCTTCTCCCAATAAACTATTATTGAGGGTATAAGCAACCTTTATGGTATCGCCTGCAGCAATACTTGAATTCCCAAGATTTTTTATCTGAACCTGAACATCATTGTAGCTTCCGGAACATGAATCCGGAGGAAGTGTAACGGAAGTTATCCCCACATCGGTAATAATCAGGAAAATAGTTACAGAATCCTTGGCAAAACAACCCGTTCTGCCATCAGTAACCTTTACATTATATACACCTGATTTGGTTACAGAATACGTCTGGCCTAAAGCTCCATCCTGCCATTGATAATTATATGAATCACCAAACCCTGCATCCAACACATAACCTAAACCTTTATAGGTAAAAATATCATCAAGTCCAAAATCGACCACGGGTTTTGGCTGAAGGAATATGGTGTCGTTTAGGGTATCATTTGCATGATTCAGATCATTTTTCGTGGTTGCATAGAGCATAAAGTCATATTCACCATACGAATTCAGGTTTTCAACATAAGAAAATAAACGGTTTACGGTTCCTCCGGGATACAGAGGTGAAGACAATGTCAGCGAATCGCTTCGGATAGCCTGTGCTCCTAATTTATATTTAAAATATACCTTTGAACTCTGAGGGATAGTGTCGTTCCCGGTATTTTTCGCCTGAAGCTGAACACTCACATTACCAAGGGTACTACAAGCGGACGTTGGGGAAATGAGGGCACTGGGTGAGACATCCCTGATTTTGAGCCGGATATATGCAGAATCATATCCCGGACAGCCATGGACATCCGTTACAATGACATAGTACAACCCCGATTCATCAACAGTATGTACCTGAACCGAGTCTCCGTCTTCCCACTGATATGCAATGAATCCTGCACCTGCATCCAAGGGATAGGTAAGCGCTTCAACCACTTTGTCCCCGCCAATATCGACCGTTGGATAACCAAATACTTCAATATTCAGGTTTAACGAATCGTTATATCTGACGGTATCTCCACCATAGTATGCAAACAGCCTCAGATTATGCAAACCTTCTGCCCTAAAATTTTCACTGCTTCCCGTAAATGGAAAATCGATAGTTTCCTGTGATTGGAATGCTCTGGTAAGCAGAAGTGTATCGTATACGGGCGCCCCACCCTCAAATATATAGGAAAGTGCAATCTTTGAATTGGCAACAATGCTGTCGGTACCAAAGTTTTTAATCCGAACGATTAGTTGTTCATCGTCTGAAAGTTCACAGGAGGATATAGGATTGACAATGGTATCGATTCCAATATCGCTAAAGAGCAATTCTACGTACACGGAATCCAGCAACGAACAACCATTGCCGCCGGAATTTGTGACCAACAGGTAATACCACCCATCTCCGGGTACTTTCAAAGTATCCTCAGTGGAAAGTACAGTTCCCAGGGTATCCCTCCAGGAATAGTTATAATTAATATCTTTCACGGCACGAATAATAACGGTATCCGGTTCTCTCGATTGAATTGTATCGGGAATACCTGTGATGGGCAATGGAAATACCTCAAAGGTTGTCGATAAAGTGTCGTTATTCGTTCCATAAAACCAGGGATCATCTTCGAATAGAGTAAATACGGAAAGATTATAAAATCCCGGATCCGGTATCTCAATTTTTTCGGAAAATGTATACTGAATGGAATCTCCCGGGTCAAAATCTTCACCCAACATAAGTGTATCATATACTGCAGGATTTCCTTCAAATATAAAGCCCATTAGAATAGTATCACCTGCAGAAACCTTATTTAATCCATAATTTTTAACTGTGACAGAGATTTGATCAGGATTCTCATTCAAACAAGCATCTCCGGGCATATCGATTGAAAGTACACCAATATCAGGCGGAGCAGGGTAAACAGAAAAATCATCGAGTGCTATACCACGACTACCATCGGTAGGATCACTGTCCGACATCCATAAAACTCTGAATTTTACACGAGGTTGTGTAAGAAGTGATAAAGGCAGTAGCGTTTTGGCTGTTTTCCAACCGTTACTGTTGCCTGACCAGCCATTCTGGCCAAGAGCAGATACAGGTGAGTTGTACCAGTTCCAACTGTAACCAAGCATATTATTCTCAATAACATTCCAGGTTATTCCATCGTTAATTGAATATTGTATATTAGCGCCATCTTTGCCATTCTGTGATATATTTGTGTATTTCATTTCAAGTATGAGCTGATCGCTTCCGGTAAGATCATAACATGAACTTACTAAAAATGAGCTGTCGCTGTCGGTATAATTACCAAACGGAGATAGTATCCATGCATTCGGACTACCCGGAATCTCACCGATACTTACATCCGGAATTTTACAAATCCATGTATTGGCAATACCTCCATTTATCCAATACCCTCCATCTGTTTCAAAATCAACAAGGTAGGAAGGTTCAATATTATCCTGAATTTTTATTTGCACATAAACCGAGTCATTGGATTTGTCCTGATCGCCATATCTATCTGTGGCACACAAAAAATTATAACTCCCTGGTCCGGGAAAGTTTGCAGGTGTTTTAAAAGTGAAAACCACTGAATCATCCACAGGAATCGAGGATTTAAGTGTATCATAAATCTTTGGACCCTGATTGCCGTTTAATGAGAAGAAGAGCGGCAGGTTGGAATTCGATGGAATAGCGGCATAATTGCGCACCACAACTTTCACAGAGTCAAAACCGCTATTTAAACATTCGCTGCAAGGTAAAATTATTCGTGAGATTCCAACTTCATTGGTAAGGTATTCACCAGTTACGGCAAAGTTATCTATGTTCCAACCGGCATAGGCATTATTATCATCAGAAAAGTTGATAGCAAAACGAAATTTTACATTTGGTTGTCTTCGAGCCAGATTATTAACTTCATTGGAAAATGATAGTGAATTCCAGGTATATTCCAAATTTTGTCCACTAACCTGACTGCTCCAAATTTTTATCCATGAAGTTCCACCATCCGTACTGATATCAATAGAAGCCTCATCATTAGTTTCAAAGGCGATCCATTTCATCATCGACAGTTTGATACGATCGAAATACTTTAAATTCATTGATGGTGTAGTCGCAAAATACGCAGTGGCTGAATCAATATTCAACTTATATGCACCATCGCCATTCAGGTCTGTACCAAGCACCTTTGTTCCGGAATATGCATAATCAGGATCACTACTCTTGATTACAAATTTTCCTTTCGGAACATCGCGCTCAAAATCATTATCAAGCGACCAGCCTTTGTCTGTGTCGAAATTATCGTAAAAAACAGATTCTTCAATGGTGTTTTTACCGGAAGGAGACAAATTGGCAGAAGGATAAGAACTACCGCTAATATACACATTATTGGTCTCGACCATAAAATCAATATCTTTATTATGTATATCACCGGGCTTTATATCGACTGCGAGCCATAAATAGTGATTGCCGGTTCGTATTGATTTATTAAGACCGTTAAATTTTATATATCCATTATTGACAGATACCGAGGCCCCTATTTTTGTGGAAACACCCTTTGCTTTATTCCTGAAAATTTGATCCTGAGTATAAAATAATTGAAATCCATTGGTTTCGAAAACACTATTATCAGCACTGATTGATTTTATTTTCAATGAGTCAAGGATTAGTGTACCGGTGTTTCCAAATACTTCAATATTAATTCTGAATACAGGAAGCACTCTCACACCCGAAGGTACCACCGGATATACAATATCATCAGCCGATACGGAATTAATATAGCGGTTGATTATTGCCGTCTCTACTATTTTCACACTATCAATACAAATGCCATGGCCGCCGTTTGCGGTACCCCGAAAAGCCAGATAAAACTGTCCGGTCAGGTATTGCGAGCCCTCCTGATCAATGTTAAAACTTCTTTTAGTCCATGAAGCAACAGGAGTAATGTATGAAGCAATTGTATCCCAGGAACCAGTCGGGGAAGTTCGAAACATTACCTTAAGATTATCTGTACCATCACCTGACTGTACTTGCGTATGATAGAACGTAAGTCGGGGTTTAACAGCCGCACTCAGGTTAATTGGAGTTGAAACCAAATCGCGAATCTTTGATTCAAAATCATTCCAATAAAAGAATGCATTGTAGCTTCCATCAAATGCTGAAACAGGATTTCCACTACTGCCACCATTTTGATATGTCCATTTAATAACATTATCCGGAGGCAGGCTTAGCCAATTTCGTGGAGATGTTTCAAAACTTTCATTCAGGTAATAAATGGTAGTATCAATTTGCGAATGAATATAATTCGATATGCACAGGATTACGAGTATCAATAAATTTTTTTTCATTTTTATTACCGTTAAAAAATAGCTAAATGCAATGGCTACTTAAAAATAACAATTATAAAGAATTTACGTATAAATTGTTAAAAAGTTTTGATGAATAAGAATTAACTATTCACCTTAAATAAATAATATTACAGATGTTTTTTATTTTGGGTAAAACCGGCCGTTATGAAAAAAAATCTGATTATCATTTTGTTGTTGATGTCAGTTACACCCTGGGTTTTTTGCCAAACTGACAATGAATTCTGGTTTGCCGCACCTGACGTCACCGGTGGTCACACCTGCGGTGTGAATCCAACACCAGGTCATGGACGTCCCGTAAGCATTTATGTTACTGCCGAGCAGGCAACCACTGTAAAAATTGAAATGCCTGGAAACCCCTGGTTTGTGCCGGTTGAGTTTTCTCTATCAGCAGGCGAACACCGCAAAGAAGCTATCACACCAACCTATCTGCCCGATGTTTATGAGAATTATCCTATGGAATATCCTCCCACTGGTGGAAAAACCATTCAGAGGAAAGCCTTTCATATTACTTCCAGCCCGGGAAACATAACCGCGTATTATGAACTTGACAACGATTGTAACCGGGATATCTTCGCGCTTAAAGGTAAAAATGCATTGGGCACAGATTTTTATGTTTCTACCCAAAATTATTTTAACAATGGTAATTATTCGCCACTCCCATACAGCGGATTTATTATTGCAGCTACTGAAGATTCGACGACTATTACTATTGACCGAAATGGTTCGTGGCAAAACTTTACTGGTCCTCCAGCTACAGAAACGATAGTGCTTGACAGAGGTGAAACCTTTGCATTTGTGGCAAACAGTCAGGCAGCGGCGCAACACATAATGGGTGTAAAGGTTTCCTCTGATAAAAAAATTGCCATTACCTGGTACGATGATTCCATGGCTAAAAATTCCTGCAGAGATATAGCAGGCGATCAATTGATTCCAGTAAACCTGATAGGCAGGAATTATATTGTAATGAAAGGAGATGTTCAGGCCTCAAATGGGGGTGAACGGATTTTTATTACGGCAACAATAGATGGCACCGACATTGATGTGGATGGTGTATATCAGACCACAATTGATGCCGGAGAGTCGTGGAGCAAACAGGTAAACAATTTATTCGAGGTAGTCAACTGCTCTGAACCTGTATATATAAATCATATATCAGGTACAGGTGGCGGTTGTGAGCTTGCCGGTTCCACGCTTCCAACTATTGACGGTTGTACAGGCTCCTATAATGTTACTTTTACGCGTGGTATGAATACCAGCGACCCGCTTCGGTTAAACCTTATGGTGCGCAATGAGACTAATCCGGCCAGTCCTTATAAAAATAAAAGCGTGGAAAATTTCACCCTGATTGTTGGCAATAATTCATTTCCTATATCAAAATCCTATTTCAAATTCCTGCCCGATAGTTCCTGGGCTGTTTTGGATAATAGCAATCCTGCTGTAAATACCTTCTTTACCCTGGCAGGAAGAATCACTCCCGGGACCACGGCAACTATTGCAAATCCTATTGCACGATTTCACCTTGGTGTGCAAAATGGAGGTCCGGGTAATGGCGGCAAATATGGCTATTTCTCAGATTTTTCTTCGAACAGGGGAAGTGCAGGTATTGGGGGACCTAAAGCCCCGGCAAAAAAAACTTATTGCAACCTTGACTTGATTTTGTTTGCAGTAGAGGGTGGCATTGCTTACAAATGGTTTAGTCTTGCACCAAATCCCGGAGATACCATATATCTTAACAGTACCACCAACAATGAAGTTTATTTCTCTCCGCCTGATGCAGGACTCTATAAGTTCGGAGTTACCATTTACCGCGAATGTTATTCTGATACAATTATTTATGTTCAGGCAAGAGTCATCAATGCGCCTATTGCTGACTTTACTATATCAAACGCTGTTGGATGCTCACCCTATGCCCCTTTATTTAACAACACTACCAATTTTGCGTTTGCTGACAAGATGCTCTGGAACTTTAATGCAATTAACTATACAGATACAATTAGTCAATCTTTACTCCCCAACCCGTTTAATCATAACTTTCCTGAAAACCACACCGATACGCTGCAACATTACAGGGTAAAACTCATCGCATGGGGACCTTTTGGCGAATGCCCTAGTTTCCGTGAAAAAATTATTACCATCAAACCCGGTGTAGATGCCCAGTTCACTGCGGATAACACGATCGGTTGTTCACCGCTGACCGTCAACTTTAACAATACATCAAGCGGACATATCTCAACTACAGGTTATTACTGGGAATTTGGTGATCAAACGCAATCTTTTGACAGTATTCCTTCTAAAGCATACATCAATCATGGGTTAAATGATACGACATATGTTGCCAGATTAATTGTAACCTCACTTTTTGGCTGCACGGATACTGCTTCCCAGAATATCCTGGTTCATCCCTATATTAAGGCTTCTCTTGCTCTTGATACTGCTTTGGTTTGTTCGCCTATGCAATTACAACTTAAAGTCAACAACTCAATAGGTGTTGATACATTTAAATGGCACATTGATTACTCAGACAAAATAAACAATTTCAAAACTTTAAATTATTCACCGGTATTAATAAATCATTCAGATACAAGTCTTTCCTCTCCTGACACAATTAAAGTTGACCTTACCGTTCTAAACCGAATGGGATGTGCAGATACCTTCCCACAAAAAAAGGTAGTAGTATTACCTGAAGTTAAAGCCAATTTTGAAATTGATAAATCAGAGATCTGTGATTCGGTGAGAGTTTTATTCACAAATACCTCCACAGGATATAAATTAAGGTATAATCTAGATTTCGGAGATGGTGTATCGGCGGTAGATACTGTTAAAAACAATCATACACACCGCTATTTTAACCGTACAACATCAGACTTTGTTTATGATGCTAAATTAACTGTTACTTCAGATAACAGATGTTTCAGTACCAAAGATACGACCATCACTGTGCATCCATACGTAAAAGCTAATTTTGCACTTGATTTCTTAAACAATTGTGCTCCAATTGATATTAATGTTACAAATCTAAGTGCACGTGTTGATTTATATGAATGGAACTGGGGAGATGGTTCCCCCATTGATAATTCCGGCAATAATCTTTTGTCTCATAAATACTGGAATCCTTTATCTGACAAAGATACAACTTATATGCTTAAATTAAGGGTACACAGCCCGGAAGGTTGTTTGGATTCCTTACAACGTAGTATTTTAATTTATCCGCAGGTTGTTGCAGCATTCAGTATAAGCGATAATGCCGGATGTAATCCGTTAACAATTGCTTTTCAGAATAATTCTTCAGGAAAAAACCTTACATACGACTGGAAATTTGGACCCGAGCTCTCAAGTTCCATTAGTTCTACCTTATTTCAACAGACATTTGGACATTTCAACATCAACGATTCAACCTTCGATGTAACACTCACCGCATATAACAGTTTTGGATGCGACAGTATGGTCTCAAAACCTGTCACAGTATATTCATTTCTTGACGCAGATTTTATTGTAGCTAGGAGTGATAGTTGCTCTCCATTTGGTGTAGACATAACCAATCGAACACCAGCCGGAGCAAAATTCTATGAATGGAACTTTGGGGATGGTTCACCTGTTAATACCGGTTTTGAACCAACGCATACCTATTCCAATACTTCGTTGGCTAATATTACAGACAATCTCAGGCTAATTGTAAAAAATAATCATGCCTGCTACGATACATTGATCAAGCCAATTATCATCTATCCTGAAATACATGCTGACTTTGCAATCGATAAAACGCAAGGATGTCAACCCTTGACTGTTAATTTTATAAGCAACAACACAAATATCATTTCCGGTACAAGTTTTTACTGGACTTTTGGAGATGGTATTTACTCTTCCAAAACCACTCCAATTCCCCACGTTTACAGCAACTCACAAAATGTGAGTGTTAACCACACCATTCAACTAAATGCCACCAGCCAGTATGGATGTACTGACAGTATTTCAAAACCAATAACCATTTTTCCGTTTATATTTGCTAAGTTCGCCGTGGATAAAGCCTCGGTCTGTTCGGATGAGGAATTTGAAATAGATCGTTCAGCCTCTTCCGGTGGGATCAACCAATACCTTTGGGATTTTAACAATGATGGCATCACTGATGCCACTAGTGCGTTACCTGTTTTCAATCATTCCATATCCAATACTACCTTGAGTCAACAGAATAACACCATTAAACTTACAGTGACCAACCTCCAGGGATGTGATACTGCCTGGACTCAGCAAATAGTTGTAAGCCCTGAGATTCATTCTTCTTTTATTATTGATGATCTTGAACCATGTTATCCACATAACTCAGTACTGCAAAATACCTCTTTGTTCAAAGGTGTAGTAGCCACAAAGTTTTTCTGGGATTTCGGTGACGGATCAGTATCAACCAGTACAGAGGATTATATTCAATACCAGTTTCGTAATTTTGACAATTATGTTGATAAGGAATATACTATTAAGCTTATTGCAGAATCTGATTATAAGTGCAGTGATACACTTTCACAAGTAATCACAATTCATCCCAAACCTTTAGCCGAATTTAATTTTCCTGTCACAGTGGACTGTCCGCCGTTCCCTGTTACGTTTACTAATTCATCAAGAGGCACTGACCTTACCTATCAATGGGATTTTGATGATGAAACACCTGTTTCAACGGAGAATACTCCAACCCATATTTTTAGCAATAATGACTTTGTAATCAGAGAAAATAATGTAGAACTTATTTCATCTTCATTATTCGGTTGCCAGGATACGGTCTCCAAGCCAGTATTGGTTTATCCGAAAGTTAACGTGGATTTTGGAGCTACAGCATGGCAAGGTTGCAGTCCTATGATAATTGATTTTGATGGTTCTGCCATCAATCAAAGTTATGTTACCTGGTATATCAATGGTGAGGCTTTCAGTACCCTTGATAATCCCACGTACAGGTTTGTTAACAATACAGAAAATAATCAGAATTATACTATTGAATTCAAGGCAACATCGTTATATAACTGTACTGCAGACACAACAAAACAAATTACCATATTCCCCAGTCCATCGGCAGAATTTATTCCGGATCCGATTTTGCAGGATTACAACACCAGTACCGATATTACTACAGTTGATTTTACTAATTTTACACAACATCAGGAAAGCAGTATTTGGAATTATTTTTGGACTTTCGGTGACGGAACATCCAGTTCCGACAACCAGGAAACTTTCACGAAGGAATACACTATCTGGGGCGATATAAACAATAAGAATAAAATACCAGTGAAACTTTTAGCCTGGAATAAGGATAATCCGGAATGCCGTGATTCTGCTAATCATGAAATCATTATTAATCCACCCCTTCCGGAAATTGATATCGCAGATGATGTAAGCGGATGTGTACCTTTAGAGGTACAATTTACCTCAACTACCAAATATATATACGAAGATAGTTATAGCTGGGATTTTGGATATAATGGACAAACAGCTACAGGAGCCGCCCCGTCCTTCTTTTATACTGAACCGGGATTATATATCGTGAAATTAATTGTGGAAGGAGATGGTGGTTTAAACTGGGATTACAAAAAAATTACTGTTTTTAGTAAACCTGATATTGATTTCACTTTTGCACCGGAACTCGTAATGGTTCAAAGCCAAACTGAAGATCCTTCCCCTGTTAAATTCTTTAATAGTACAATGAATGGTAATAAATATTTTTGGGAATTTGGTGACGATAGTACTTCAAATGAAAAAGAACCAACTCATATTTATATCGCTACTGGTAGTTATTATATTAAACTAACCGCCACAAGTGTAGAAGGATGTGTAGATACATTAACAAATCCTGTCCCGGTTATTGTTGAAGGAGCCAGGAAAATGGATTTCCCCAATGCCTTTATCGTCGATCCCAGCGGTCCGATTGATGAATATTATGATCCAAGTAAACCGGATAGAAGAATATTCAGACCGGTTGCAGAAGGAGTGGAAAAATACAGACTTGAGATTTATAACCGTTGGGGAGAGTTGATATATGTTTCGGAAGATGTTAACAAAGGCTGGAACGGATATGTTAACGGAAAGCTTGTTAAGCAGGATGTGTATATCTGGCGGGTAACCGCAACATTTAGCGATGGCAGACCTCTTGTAAAAGCAGGTGATATCACTCTGCTTATAGCTCCATTAAATCGATGATAGTTTCGTGAAAAATATTGAATCAGGTTTTAAGTTTATTGGTTAATTTATTAGAAAGGTTGATAAGAATGCTTTATATATAATTGTTTATAACTATTTATTAAATAACTACTTAAAAAATATATTTTATTTTTATGTTTGGGCATAAAATTAAAACTTAAATAAACTTTGAGCGTAAAAAGGGTTAGCAAACACACCTGAACCAAAAAGTGAAGCGGCTATATTTTTCCATATTATTAGTTATCATCTGCATATCAAATTATGCACAGGATCCCCAATTTTCGCAATTTTATTCCAATCCCCTGTATCTTGCACCTTCATTTGCCGGGTCAGCAGAAGGAAGCAGAGTAGCTGCAAGCTACAGGAATCAATGGTTTAATCTTCCGGTCAGTTTTGTTACTTACAGCTTTTCGTACGATCATTATTTTTCAGGGTATAACAGTGGTGTCGGTCTGTTTCTGTTGAAAGATGTTGCCGGATCAGGAGATTTAGGAACCATGAATGCCGGATTGCAGTATTCCTATAACTTTAAAATATTTAATACCTGGTATGTAAGACCCGGGATGCACTTTTATTACATTGAACATGGACTGGCATTTAATAAATTAAAATTTATTGATAATGTGATGCATGAGCCTGATGCAGGAACAGTATTCCCAGGTTCTATTGACAGGGTGAGAGATGTAGACCTTGCCACCTCAATACTTATCTATACAAAAAAATTCTGGATGGGCACCAATGTCGACCATCTTTTAAGACCAAATATTTCATTATATGCTGACAAAGTCAGAATTCCCATAAGAGTAAGTGTTTTCGGCGGAATTGAAATCAGGCGAAAAGGCAGGCTGCTGAATCCTATTGATGAAACCATGACCATTGCGTATATGTTCCGTTCACAGGGAACGAATACACAACTTGATTTGGGAGTTTACTGGCATCGAAACCCATTGGTTCTCGGATTGTGGTACAGGGGCATACCTCCGTTGAATTCACAGCGCGGAGATGCATTTATAATATTGGTTGGTTATAAAACCCCTTATTTTAATATTGGTTATAGCTACGATATTACCATTTCTAATTTAATCTCACATGCCATAGGATCTCATGAAATTACCATGAGTTTTAAGTTCCTGCTTCCCAGACGCACAAAACTTGGAGCAGTGCCTTGTCCTGAGTTCTAGGTAATAAACGGTTAATTTTCCCGTTCGGTTTATAATAAAATTTCTAAAAATAAATTTCTAATGTGATTTTTATTTCAATATTATTTATATAAAATTTATATTTGTGCCCTCTAGTAATTTTAAATCATTAAGTATGAAAAAATCGTGGCTGATAATAAATATTGTTACAATAGTTGCAGTTGCAGTACTATATGTTTTGCATTTTACCGGTAAGAAACATTCAGTCGGAATGATTGGTCAGGCATCGGAAGGCACAACAATAACCGGAGATTTTACAAAATCCATCTATTATATCAATTTCGATACGGTTCTGTCCTATTATAATATGCACCTTGATCTGACCGATCAACTGGACAAAATGGCCAAAGCTTCAGAAGCAGAACTGGCATCAAAAGATAAGGCATTCCAGAAAGAAGTAAGCGATTACCAGACAAAAATGCAGAAAGGTTTACTGCTAAGATCTGAAGCGCAGGAGATTGAACAACAGCTTGCATCTGTCCAGCAACAATTGCTGAAATTGCAGGACAACCTTCGAAGCGATTTATCTGAACAACAGGTTGTTGCAAATAGAAAAGTACTTGATTCCATCATGAAATATCTGGCTGAAATTCAACCTCAGTATAATTATATGATTGTCCTGGGTACCTCTTTTGGAGGTGGCGTCCTATATGCCAATAAAGACCTGGATATTACTCAGGTTGTTATCAAAGGGTTGAATGAAAAATACAAAAAGGAAAGAGAAAAGAAAGAGTAATCATTCTATGAATGAGCTTTGGTGACCAATATCTTGAAAAACAGATTTTAAAATTTAATTTCTCTTTCGATAAGCCGGACAAATCTTTAGGATTATGTGTAATTATTCCATGTTATGATGAGGACAGGCTCATTGAAACACTAAATTCTTTATGGAGATGTAAACGTCCTGCTCATCTAGTTGAGGTAATTATCGTCGTCAATTCATCTTTATTCGAAAAGAAGGAAATTCTTGCAAGAAATCTGGCCACAATAGATGAATTTAACGATTGGGAAAAACAGCATCGGGATAACCAGTTGATATTTCTTCTGGCACATACACCTGACCTTCCTGAGAAGCATGCAGGGCCAGGTCTGGCACGAAAAATTGGAATGGATCTCGCAATTGCCCGATTTAATCAGATTCAAAAACCCGATGGTATTTTGATTTCACTAGATGCTGATTGCACATGTTCTGATGACTATCTTATAACAATAGAAGCTGCATTTTCCAACAACAAAAACATTGATTGCGCGACAATCTCTTTTGAACATCCGCTTACCGGGATGGATTATTCACAAGCAGTATACAATGCAATCATTCAATATGAATTGCATTTACGCTATCATATTGAGTATTTAAGATACATTGGTTACCCCTATGCATTTCACACACTGGGTTCCTGTTTTGCGGTAAAAGCTGCATCCTACGTTAAACAGGGGGGAATGAACCAAAGGAAGGCCGGAGAAGATTTCTATTTTTTGCACAAATTGTTTGCAAACGGAAATACCGTGGAAATCAATAATACAACTGTAATTCCATCTCCAAGACCTTCCAGCAGGGTAGTCTTTGGAACAGGACCCGTAATTAATAAATTGTCTACCGGCTCCAATTCAATTTTAAAAACATATCATCCCAACGCATACAATGATTTAAAACAATTGCTTGATTTAATTCCCAGCTTATATGAATACAATGACTATGAGGCATTTTCTGACTGCCTTCCAGAAACAATTACCGGTTTTCTTATGCAACATAATGTATTTGAAAAAGTAAATGAGATAAAGCAAAATACAGCCAGCCAATCGGCTTTTGTCAAGAGATTCCATACCTGGTTTACGCCCCTGATGGTTGTTCGCTTTCTGAATTATGCGCATCAGAAATACTATTCAATGGTACCCATTGGAAATGCTGCCAAAGAATTACTTGTTTTTTACAACCAAAAACAAAGCGAAAATCAAAACTTGTTGGAATTATTGAGTGTTTACAGAAGTCTACAGAAAGACAAAAAACCGGTTAGTCCTTTTTAATTACATAAATAACTTCATCATCCTTCTTCATCAGATACTGCTCCCGGGCAAATTTTTCCAGGTTTTCATCATTGGTCTGCAGCTCCTCCAATCTTTTTTTATCTTCCACTACCTTTTTAAGGTAATACTCCTTATCAATCAGAAGTTGCTGGTATTCTTTTACATATTTTCTCCTGTCCAGCAAATTATTCTGATCGAAAAAAAGTACCCAGACGACAAATAAAAGCGACGTAATAACATATTTATTTCTTAGAAATTTAAATCGCTGCCTGCCTTTGCTCAACATTGACATCTATAATTTTTTATCATACAAAAATAGCCCCGAATTATTTCTGTATATTAAAAGTCTTTCCTTTTTTTTCAACAACCCGATAGAATTATGAGATTTATCATCAAATAGCTGTCACGTTGGATAATATAAATCATGTTTTAGGTTAATTAATCATTGTAACTTTGATAAATACTGAAAATTCAAAACAATTCTACATCCTTAAAACTTGAAAATATGGCAACAGGTTTCTTTCATGTTCCCTTACCAAAAAATGAACCGGTGCTCAACTATGCACCGGGAACACCGGAGAGAGTAAAACTGAAAAAAGCGATTACAGAATTATTATCAAAGGAAGTTGAAATTCCCATGTTTATCGGAGGAAAAGAGATTAAAACGGGAAAACTGAAAGAGATTAGAGCTCCGCATGATCATAACCATATTCTGGGATATTATCACGAAGGAGATGCTGATACTGTAAAGCAGGCTATAAATGCGGCTTTATCCGCCCGGAAAATGTGGGCATCTATGCCTTGGGAACAACGTGCTGCTGTGTTTTTGAAAGCAGCCGATATGTTGTGTGAACCCTATTTCTGGACAAGAATAAATGCGGCTACTATGTTGGGCCAGTCGAAAAATGTATTCCAGTCAGAAATTGATGCAGTATGTGAACTCACAGATTTTTTCAGGTTCAATGTTAAATATATGTCAGAAATATATGATTTTCAACCCATGTCGCCATCGGGTATATGGAACAGACTCGACTGGCGTCCATTGGAAGGATTTATTTTTGCATTAACTCCATTTAATTTTACATCGATAGCAGGGAATTTACCGTCTGCTCCGGCTATGCTTGGAAATGTAGTGGTATGGAAACCTTCTAAAAGCCAGATTTTGTCAGCACGAGTTATCATGGAGTTATTTCATGAAGCCGGACTGCCAGATGGCGTAATCAACCAGATTTTTGTTTCAGGCCCGGTTGCAGGAGATACCGTATTTTCTCATCCTAATTTTGCGGGATTTCATTTTACCGGGTCTACAGAAGTCTTCCAGGGAATCTGGAATACCATCGGAAATAACATTCACAAATACAAAACCTATCCAAGAATTGTTGGCGAAACAGGTGGAAAAGACTTTGTGATGGTGCATAGTTCTGCCCAGCCTGACCAGGTTTCCACTGCCCTGGTTAGAGGAGCTTTTGAATACCAGGGACAAAAATGCTCAGCTGCATCACGCGCATATATCCCCGAATCACTCTGGCCGAAAATACGCGACCTGATGATGGAAGATTTATCTACCTTTAAAATGGGTGGACCGGAAGACTTTTCCAATTTTATTAATGCTGTTATCGATGAGGCAGCTTTTGATAAACTTTCAGGAGTAATTGAAAGAATAAAAAAGGAGAAAGTTGCAAAAATCATAGCAGGCGGAGGATATGATAAATCAAAAGGATATTTTATCGAACCCACCATTGTTGAAACAAACGATCCGAACTATTTTGCCATGCAGGAAGAATTTTTCGGACCCATTCTTTCGGTTTATATATATCCTGATAACAAATATAAAGAAGCCCTGGAACTGTGTGATACTACTTCAATCTACGGACTCACCGGATCTATTTTTGCTACGGATCGCGAGGCCATCAACCTGGCATCTGCCACACTTGTATATGCGGCCGGTAATTTCTATATCAACGACAAACCTACAGGAGCTGTCGTCGGACAACAACCCTTCGGCGGTTCAAGAGGATCGGGTACCAATGATAAAGCAGGTTCTGTTTTGAATATGATTCGATGGTTGTCTCCGCGGGCTATTAAAGAAAACTTTGTACCACCCACCAGCTACAAATATCCGTTTATGGATGAGAAGTAGGAACTATCGGATATGAAAAATATTGAATTATACCACCCTGTCGGTATTTCAAATTCTGACAGGGTTATTATTTTGTATCCATTCAATGGACTATTTGTTTTATATGTTATCATCCCGGTTTTTCAAACTCCCCCTTTTTATATATTTGTCTAATAAACTTTTTCATTATGCAATACGGATATTTTGACGACACTAACAAAGAGTATGTAATTAGCAGGCCGGATACTCCAAAATCGTGGAGTAACTATTTGGGTTCAACAGAATACGGGGCCATTATTACCAATAATGCCGGAGGATACAGCTTCTATCGATCGGGCGGAATGGGTCGGTTTATGCGAATCCGGTTCAACTCAGTTCCAATGGACCAACCCGGCAGATATCTCTATTTTCATGACAAAAAATCGAAGGATTTCTGGTCAGCATCCTGGCAGCCGGTCGGTAAACCGCTGAATGAGTATAAATCAACATGCAGGCATGGCACGGGATATACGGTAATTGAATCAGCATATAAAGAAATTGAATCGGAAGTTACCTGGTTTGTTCCCCTGAACAAAACCTTTGAAGTATGGAAAACCAAAGTGACCAATACCGGAAAGAAAAAGCGGAAACTGAATGTCTTTACTTATGTGGAATATGCAGGCACCTGGAATGCCATTGATGACTTACTGAATATCCAGTATGTGCAATACATAGCAACGATGAAATGCATTGATGGAATCATCGATCACGGAACCAATATTAATATTCCTGCAATGCCCGACAATTTTAAGGAGAAGGACCAGGGAAGACATACATTTCAGGCGATAGCCGGTGCAAAAGTGATCGGGTTTGAAACAGATCGGGAAAAGTTTTTAGGACCCTACCGTACCTATGCAAATCCCATCGTTGTTGAAGAGGGTCTGTGCCATAATCATGAGGCATACGGAGATAATCCCTGTGGATGCCTGCAGATCGAACTCGAGCTCGAACCCGGAGAAACGAAAGAATTTGCCGTATTGCTGGGAATTGGAAAAGCTGATGTTGAAGGGAAACAGGCAATCAAGGAGTTTTCTGAAATAAAAAATGCAGAAAAGGAATTGGCAAAAGTCAAGGAATTCTGGCACAATAAAATGCAGGGATTCATTGCCGAAACGCCCGATGGGGAGCTAAACAGTACCATCAATACGTGGGGTATATATAACAGCCTGATTACGTTTGCCTGGTCGCGCGCTGCCAGCCTTATTTATTCGGGAATTGACCGGGACGGACTTGGATACCGTGACACCGTTCAGGATTTTCTGGGTGTAATGCATGCCATTCCCGAAGAAGCAGGTAACCGACTTGAACTGATGATTACAGGACAGGTTTCCACCGGAGGTGCAATGCCTGTTGTGCAGCCTTTTTCACATAAACCGGGAAGCGAACCTGCTCCAATAGATGAACAATACCGCTCGGATGATGCTTTGTGGCTGTTTAATGCAGTACCGGCTTATGTCAAAGAAACCGGAGATATTGATTTTTATAAAAAAATATTACCCTATTCCGATAAGGGTGAAGGGTCTGTTTTTCAACACTTGAAACGTGCCATTGAATTCAGCCTGGAACGGAGCGGAAAACATGGATTACCTTACGGATTAAGCGCAGACTGGAACGACTGCCTGAAATTCGGATATAACGGGGAGTCGGTGTTTGTGGCTATGCAACTACGGTTTGCTCTCAAAGAATATATTGAAATCGCGCAATTGCTAAAAGACACAAAAGAAGAAAAATGGGGTAAAGGTAAGCTTGCTATTTTGGATGCAAATCTGCAACAGCATGCATGGGACGGGGAATGGTTCATGCGCGGGTACAGATTTGACGGAATGAAATTTGGAGCCAGTGAGTGTAACGAAGGAAAAATATACCTTAATCCGCAGGCATGGGCGGTTATAAGTAGTGCAGCCACGGGGGAACAGGCCAAAACGGCATTAGATAATGTAAATAAGTTGCTTGCATCGGAATACGGCCTTGCTTTGTGCGAACCTCCCTATACCGATACCGATTACAACATTGTAAGATCACAGCTGTTTAATCCGGGATTGAAGGAAAACGGCGGAATTTTTATTCATACCCAGGGATGGGCAGTAATTGCCGAAGCGATGCTTGGCAGGGGAAACCGGGCTTATCAGTATTTGCGTTCCTATTTACCTGCCGCCTACAATACAAAAGCCGAAATACGCGAAATTGAACCGTATGTGGTCTGCCAGTCAACACACAGTAAATATAGTCCCGGATTCGGTAAATCGAGAATTCCCTGGCTCAGCGGTTCAGCAACATGGACCTATTATGCAATTACACAATATATTTTAGGTATTCAGCCGGATTACCACGGTTTAAGACTTGATCCCTGCATTCCGTCAGAATGGAAAGAACTGAGTATTCAGCGAATTTTCAGAGGAAAAAGAATTAATGTTACGATTAAAAATGATAATGGAGTTGAAAAGGGAGTGAAAAAACTGGTTGTGAATGGTAAGGAAATTCAGGGCAATCTTATCCCCATGGGTCAGTTGAACGAAATCAATGAAGTGTTTGTTTGGATGGGATGATGGAATTTTTACCTGATAAAGAATCTCCCGAAAATAATTCATGAAACGATCTTTCACTCCACTGTGATCGTCAGGTCTGTCGCTCCTACGGAGCTTAATTTTCTTCCATCTGAAGTTCTACCATACTATCGTCCCGCCGGGACTTTTTAATCGTCAAATATTTATTTTGCATCAATGAAAGCTCCAGAGGAGCGAAAGTATGGTAGAACTATTTAGGGTCAAAAAAAAAGCTCCGGCGGAGCGAAAGAAGGGCGTAATTCTATTATCCTAGAGAAAAATTAACAATATCAATAACAATTTCTTCAACTTTTATAACTTGCATATTCAAATGAAAATCAAGGATCAAGAATCATGCGTACTACCTATAAATTCGTTTTTTCAGTTTTATTAATAAGTCTTTCGCACCTACGGAGCTTAAATTTCCTTTGCTTGATGTTCTACCATACTGCCGTCCCTCTGGGACTTTTTGGATGTTAAATATTACATTTTACCCGAATGAAAGCTCCAGGGGAGCGAAAGATTGGTAGAACAAAATATGACCATATGAAAAGCTCCGTAGGAGCGAAAGAATACGAACAACGACAGTTTTAGTTAAATATAAATCAATAAAGTAAATAACTATCTTTACCTTATAAAACATAAAAATGATGGAATACCTTACCGACCGAATTACTATCGATGATAATATTTGCAATGGCCGTCCCGTCATACGAAATACGAGGATAAGCGTACAAACTGTTCTTGAATTTTTATCGGCGGGTGATACTTCCAAAGATATTCTGGCTCAGTATCCATCTTTGGAACCTGAAGATATTAGGGCATGTATCAAATTTGCAGCTGATTTGATGAACCGTAATTTCTCTATCAAGACTGTAACATAATGGCTGTCTCCCTGATTGATGAGAACCTACCCTATCATTTCAGCTTTTGGAAAAGTGACTGGTTTGTCCACGTTTATGATTTAACGAATATAAAATCGGATAATGAGATTTGGGATTTTGCGGCAAAGAATAACCTGATAATTGTAACCAAAGACAGTGATTTCTCAAATAAAATCATATATAAATCCCCTCCTCCCGAGGTTATTCAGATTCGTATTGGAAATGTCAGAATTCAGCAACTTCATGACCTGATTGGTAAAATCTGGCCTAATATTGAGGAGGAAATCAAAAGTCATAAACTGGTAAATGTATTTATCGATAGAATTGAATCTATAAGCAAGACTTCTTAAATATCATTCTGTAAAATGAATAACAGGTTTGGCATAAAAACAATTTCGCTTATTTATTTCACTCTTTACCTTTTAAATCCTGTTCTATTATTTGCCCAAAAAGAGGTTTCAAACCTCGAAAAAGGCTTCCTCTCCCCACCCGACTCCGCCCACCCCCGAACCTGGTGGCATTGGACAGGCGGCAACGTGACCAAAGAAGGAATTACCAAAGACCTGGAATGGATGAAACGGGTTGGGGTGGCCGGCTTTCAGCTTGCCGATGTAAGCTATGGCAGCGGGCAAACCGTGAAAAATAAAATCATGTTCGGTACTCCTGAATGGTTAGATGCTGTGAAGTTTGCTGCATCCGAGGCTGAAAGACTGAACCTTGAAATGGCTATATTCAGCTCTGCAGGTTGGAGCATTGCAGGAGGACCCTGGGTTAAACCTGAACAGGCCATGAAAAAGCTCGTCTGGAGTAAAACAACTGTTAAGGGCCCTCAAAAATTTTCTGACAAGCTTCCTAATCCACCCTCATGCAACGGACCTTTCCAGGATTTAACTTCAAGAAGAAATCCTAACCAACCTTCCCCTGATCCTGAATATTATAAAGATGTTAAAATTATAGCCTACCCTACTCCTCCAGATGAATATCCAATGAAAGAATTGCATCCGGTTATTTCAACCAACAATGACTCCATTGATACTGCCCCCCTTCTTGATGGAGATTTGAACAGCAGCATTACACTCCCTTCGGAAAACGGAAAAGCATGGATACAATTCAGTTTTAAAGAACCTTTCAGTGTCCTTGCCATTACCCTTGTTTCGCGTGAAGGAATTCCTGCAGGTCAGGTTTTGGCAAGTAATGACGGTATCACATTCTCATTATTGGTTTCACTGCCCGGTGCCCAGTTATATCGCGGAGGAAAGGTGAGAACGTTTTCATTTCCCGAAACCAGGGCAAAATATCTAAGAATTGAATTGACCGGCGCTCCTTTATCTCCGGCAGATGTGATAAATCAGCCGCAGCCTGAACCTGCCAAGTCATATAATCTTTCAGAAATAAATCTTCATTCCGGTGGAAGAATTAACCGGTGGGAAGAGAAAGCCGGTTTCAGTTTTCTTTTTGATTACAAATCGGTTGACACACCCGAAATGCCCGCTTCATCAATTATTCAATCTACCGATATAATCGATCTGAGTTCAAAAATGGATGCGGATGGTACGTTTCACTGGAATGTACCGAAAGGATACTGGACCATCCTGCGGACAGGCTATTCATTGACAGGGGCAAAAAACCGTCCCGCCGTACCTTCAGGTCTTGGTTACGAAGTGGATAAGTTGAGTAAACGAAATACAGAGGATTACCTGCAAGTTTATTTAGATCCTATAGAAAAAGAGCTTGGAAATCTTTTCGGAGAAAGATTAAAATATCTGATGCTTGACAGTTGGGAATGTGGTATGCAAAACTGGACCGACGAAATGTTGAAGGAATTCAGACAAAGAAGAGGATATGAACCCCTTCCCTATTTGCCGGTATTAACCGGTCAGGTGGTTGAGAGTGCAGACATAAGCGATCGGTTTTTATGGGATTTCCGGCGCACCCTTGCCGATATGTTTGCAAAGAATTTCTATGGAACCGTTACCGATTATGCACATAGCAAAGGTATGGGAACATACGGGGAAGCCTCGGGCGTATCGCTGGAGGTAATGGAAGATGCCCTGCTCAACAAAAAAAATGTAGACATTCCTATGGGTGAGTTCTGGTTTAAGGATCTTCATCCTTCTGCAATGTACCATGTAGATATCCGGGGAGCAGCATCCGCATCCCATGCCTATGGCAAAACCCTGGTAGCCGCCGAATCCTTCACCGGGGGCAATTACGAATCACCGGATGATCTAAAGAAATTAAGTGATTACTGGTTTACCCAGGAAGTGAACCGGATTGTATTTCACACATGTGCCCATCAACCTTTGGACACCAAGCCCGGTAATACCATGGTGGGGACACATTTCAACAGGAACATCACCTGGTCAGAACTGGCAGAACCGTTTGTCACCTACCTGGCCAGAAACTCCTTTATGCTGCAACAGGGATTATTTGTTGCCGATATTGCCTACCTGTTGGATGAAAGCGCTCCTTCAACCATGCCCTTCTGGGGAGGGGGATTGCAACCGACACCGGCAGAAGGTTATGATTACGATTATATAAACGCCGATGTATTATTAAACCGGATGGTCGTTGACACAACCGGAAGACTGGTTTTACCGGATGGAATGAGTTACCGTGTGTTGGTCCTGCCGGATGACCACAAAATGACCTTACCCCTCCTGAAAAAAATCATGGAACTGGTAAAATCCGGAGCTACAATTATCGGACCCAAAGTGACCAGCTCACCTACACTATCAGGTTTTCCTGAAACCGATACAGAAGTCAGGAAGCTTGCAGGTGAGCTTTGGGGCGACCTTGACGGCATCAGCCGTAATATCCGTTATACCGGAAAAGGAATAGTCGTCTGGGGGGAATCAATTTCCAGAACGCTGGAAATATTAAATATACCTAAAGATGTTGATTACAGCAGGGGACTTGACACCAAAATTTCATGGATTCATCGCAAAACAGATGATACAGATATTTATTTTATCAACAGCCGGAATGACTTTCCGCAACATATTGATTTTCGATTTAACGTATCCGGAAAAGAAGCTGAATTATGGCATTCCTACGATGGTACCACTGAACCGGCATCCTATCGGTTTGAAAAAGGAATGACTGTTGTACCGATTGATTTGGAAAAATACGGTTCTGTTTTCGTGGTTTTCCGAAATGAGACAAAAATTCCATTTCGGAATCTTGCCAAATTTAAAGAATCAGTAATTGACACAATCCCGGGTCCCTGGGAGGTTGATTTTCCACCCAATCTTGGAGCTCCTGAAAGTATTCAACTTCCTGAGTTGATTAGCTGGACTGCATATCCGGATAGCGGAGTGAAGTTTTTTTCGGGTACTGCTACCTACAAAAAGAGTATTAAAGCATCGAAAAGCTGGTTTAATTTTAGAGGTTATCTTTTGCTTGACATGGGAAATGTTAAAGATATTGCAGAAATCAGATTGAATGGCAAGATTCTGGACACCTTATGGACAGATCCATACCGTATTGATGTAACGGAGATACTAAAACCCGGCACAAATCAGCTTGAGATAAAAATCACCAATGAGTGGACGAACCGGCTGTATGGCGACCAGCAGGTTGGAGATGATAAGAAAGTGCTGGATGCATTTATACGAAAGTTTGGTGGTGAATGGTCGTTAGAGGAATCAGGATTGATTGGACCAGTAAGGTTAATATCGATTGAGAACAAAGATTCAGGGAACAAATAAAATGTTGCAGACCTGTTTGTGAGAACATCATTGGGATGAAGAATTCAAATAATACCTTGAATATTCTTTCGCTCCGCTGGAGCTTATATTATTTTTTGTTTAATGTTCTACCATACTATCGTCCCTCCGGGACTTTTTATCTGTTAGAAGTATTCATTTCACGTCAATGAAAGCTCCAGCGGAGCGAAAGAAAAGACCTTTAAAACTTTCTTTTACAATCATAACCTCATGCCTTAAAATCTTTTATCTTTGTAAACTTCAAAGATAAAACCTCTATGAAACAGGATATTCAACAATTATTGGACGCTGAAGCAGAAGCCATCCGAAACATTCCACTGGATGACGGATTTGAAAAAGCGCTTGAATTAATCCATCGAAGCGTGCACATCAACAAAGGAAAAATAATTGCAAGCGGGATGGGGAAAGCAGGTCAGATAGCATCCAACATTTCCACCACATTCAGCTCCACAGGAACTCCTGCTGTTTTCATTCATCCCAGCGATGCACAACACGGAGACCTGGGTGTTATACAAAGAAATGATATACTGCTGGCTATTTCAAACTCAGGCAAAACAAGAGAAATTATCGAACTTGTGCATCTCGCCAGAAACCTTGTGCCTGAAATTCCTGTTATTTTAATTACCGGAAATCCTGAAAATGAACTAAGTCACCTCGCAAATGTTACCATATACACCGGAAACCCTGCTGAGGTTTGTCCCCTTGGACTGACTCCAACAACCTCAACAACCACTATGACCGTAATTGGCGATATACTTGTAGTTATGCTGATGAAAAAAATCGGCTTCAATGCTGAAGATTACGCCAAAAGGCATCATGGGGGTTATTTGGGACACAAATCGAGAACTGCAGCGAATAACACTAAGACATAAAAAGATTGCTATTTTAGAATATCCTGATTTAGTAATAATAGTTAAACATTTATACTAATTGTTGTATGAGAATTTTACCGGATAAAAGTATTGGATTGGTAATTGATTTCCAGGAAAAGTTAGTTCCTCACATGTTCGGGACGGATCAGATTGCCCGCAACATCAATATTCTGGTGCAAGGTATGAAAATATTAGACGTTCCGCTTATTGCCACACAACAATATACCAAAGGTTTGGGGCCGACAATACCTGAACTGGAAAAATATTTGAAAGATATCAGTATAATAGAAAAGTTATCATTCAGTTGTTGTGAAGAAGAAAATTTCATGCAGGAATTAAACACGCATGGCAGTAAAGTTGTTATTATTTCTGGCATCGAAGCCCATGTATGTGTGTTACAGACAACTATTGACTTAATCCATTTGGGATATCAACCGGTAGTTGTGGAGGATTGTATATCCTCAAGAAAAATGAATGATATGAAAATTGCTTTGCATAGAATGGGTAAAGAAGGTGCAATAATTACTACCTTTGAATCGATTCTTTTTGAATTGTGTCAAATAGCAGGAAATGAGAAGTTTAAAGCAATATCAAAATTAGTTAAATAGTAAAGAGAGATGAGAAAGATTTTTACTGTTGGGGAGACAGTACTTGACATTTTATTTAAAAACAATATGCCTTTTACTGCCAAAGCAGGCGGAGCAAGTTTAAATAGCGCTGTAACCCTTGGCAGACTGAATATGCCTGTTTATTTTATTGGAGAATATGGAATGGATGAAGTGGGAAATTTTATCGAAAACTTTCTGATGGAAAACCATGTCTCTACCGAATATGTGTATCGCTATTATGATGGAAAATCAGCGCTTGCGTTAGCCTTTCTGAATGAAAACAGTGATGCCAGTTATGATTTTTACAAAATATATCCTGAAAAAAGGCTCAATATTAAGTTTCCTGAAATTCAAGCTGATGATATTGTATTGTTTGGTTCTACCTATGCCATTACTCCCGAAGTCAGACCAAAGCTGATTGAGCTGATACAGCATGCCAGAAAAAACAAAGCCATCGTGATTTATGATCCTAATTTCAGAAAAGCACATCTGCATGAATTGTCAAAATTAAAACCTCTGATCCTGGATAATTTTAAACATGCAGATATTGTGCGTGGCTCGAATGAAGATTTTTCCTTTATACTCGGGGTAAATGATGCTGATGAAACGTATGAAAATATAAGCAAACTGGTTCCAAACTTACTTTATACGGCAAGCCGCAAGGGTATATATTTAAGAACACCCGGATATGCGGCAGAATTTCCCGTTAAAACAATAGAAGCTTTAAGTACTATAGGAGCAGGAGACAGCTTTAATGCCGGAATCGTTTATTCTTTGTTCAAACAGAACGTAACACACAATGATTTACAACATCTGGATGAATCTTCATGGAGTTCAATTATAAATACAGCCGTTGAATTTGCCACCCATGTATGCCTGAATTACGACAATTATATCTCAAAGGATTTTGCAGATCATTTTGCGATTTAAAACACCGACCAATTTTCTTTTCATTACCTGAAATAAAGGTTCACGCAAAGTTCGCATAAGTATTGCAATGATCGCAAAGTATAAATTATATTGATGCTGCATTCTGCATCAGATATTCTTCAGCCTCAACACTCCAAAGTCCGTTATACTTTTCGGTAATTTTATCCAGATTTTTGAACAAGGGATTGTCCTTACCTTTTTCTTTGAAATCAGCCAGGGGAGTAAGCGGCATTTGAATATTGGTGTAGATTAGCTTTTTACCTCCTGGGATATCGGGCAGATTAAGTGTGGTAGGAATAACCGCATCCAGACCACCGATATGGGTAACCAAACCTGCCGGATCCAGACCAGTCGACATCAAATCAATGGCTTCTTCCATATCGTCGTTGTTACCACCACTGGTACCAACTATATGGGTAAAATTATAATGAACATTATAGAAATTAAAGTTTGCCTTAAAGTTGGGATCGCCCGG
This sequence comes from uncultured Bacteroidales bacterium, assembly GCA_963781805.1. Lineage (GTDB taxonomy): Bacteria > Bacteroidota > Bacteroidia > Bacteroidales > UBA10428 > JAFGPL01. The sequence goes on along the minus strand of CAWAHF010000004.1, from coordinate 5,128,970 downwards.
GCCTGCAAAGAAGTTCAGGCATCCATCGAAGGCAAGCAGGGCATCACCCTGTTCAACAACAGGACTAACCGGTGCAAAAACAAATACATCGTTATACCCTGCCCCGTTAGTGATATCAAGCAAAGATTTAATGGGATTTTCAAAGTTTTTTGTATTGATATATTTAAGATCAATTCCCCTTTCGGCAGCATGTTTTGGACTATAGAGTTCCGCTGCTCTGTCGAGCCTGGCCTGATCAATATCGGTAACTACCACAAGTTTGGGTTTTCTGTCCGGCCGGTGAATTACATAGTTAATGGCTGCCAGCCCCATAGGTCCGACACCTGCAAGAATAGCCATATTTCCACCATTCTTAATCTCCATTTTATGGATATAAGAACCCGGCTCAGTATGATAACAGGCATGCATTGCACCTATCACACACGAAAGCGGCTCGGAAAGTGCAGCCGGATAAAAACCTTTGCCCGTATAAGGCAGAAGACAATTTTGTTCCATCACCTCGTTGGGTATGACGATGTATGTTGCATCTCCTCCAATATATCTGTAGGAATATCCGGGAGCGCTCAAAATACCAACAGGTCCGTCAGGATAATTTATAGCGGGCTGAATCGAAAACTTCATTCCGGGTTGAAATTTATTTTTCCATTTTTCACCCACCTCAACAATCACTCCGCTGAACTCATGTCCAATCATGGTTGGATTTTTGTCAATATCCTTGGGTATTCTTTTGTGTTCAATACCTTGTTTGGAAGCTTTGTTGGACGACATACAAATACTGTCGCAAATCACCTGTGCCAGTATCTCATTTTCTTTTATCTGAGGTAAATCAAATTCTTCAAGTCTTAAATCTCCTTTACCGTATATTCTAACTGCTTTGGTTTTCATTTCCGCTATTGCATTTTAATTTAACATAATTTGTCCCCCGGTTACAGGTATTGCCTGACCGGTTTCATATTCCTGGTCTATCACATAATAAACGGCTTTCATTACATCTTCAACCAGGCAACCACGGCCAGCCGGCACCTGTGCTTCGTAATAACGTTTCACATCTTCGATTGTTTTCGCACCTGGTACTTTACCGGCATTCAGATATTGAACAAAAAGCCCGGTTTTGGGATCCGACCAGAGTGGTCCTTCAAAAAGATTTCCGGGACAAATTGAATTTACTTTAATTTTGTAGGGAATCAGTTCCATGGCAAACGATTGTGTAAGGCCAACTCCGCCAAATTTTCCTCCGGCATAAGCAAAGTTTTTGTTGCTTCCTTTCAATCCTGATTTTGAATTTATCTGGATAATATCCGTAAAATAATCTTCACGGTATTTTGCCTGAAGCTTGAAGATTTCCGAAGCATATTTTGCGCAGAGATAATAACCGGTATAATTTACACGGGTGACAAAATCAAAAGCTTCGGGTTCCATTTCATCCAGACTGCCAGCTTTCAATACTCCTGCATTGCTAATAAAAATGTCCAATCCGCCGAACTCGACAACCGTTTTAAATAAAAGATTTTTTAATGATTCTGGATTGGTAACATCTGTTTTGATAAAGATTGCTTTATTTTTTTGATTGGAACCATTTAATTTCTCAATCAGTTCCGCCCCCTTTTCTTCGTTCAGGTCAGCAATTACTACATTGGCATTTCTATTAAATAATGCTATGGCGATACCTTCACCAAACCCCTGTGCTGCGCCGGTAACAATTGCAATTTTGTTCGAAACCAGTTCGCTTCCCAGTGATGCACCCTTAGAGACTTTTCTCCGGTAATTCTCAACCTCCCAGGTATCAATAAAATCTATCTGGTAACAGTTCATAAACCTCTGTCCGCCAAAGTTTTCGGTATAGAAACTTATTTTTATTAAATCTTCATATACATCAAGCACGGTTTCAGCTGCCTGTGCATTTTCTTCCACTGCAATAAGACCAATATCCTTTATCAGAATTACCTTGGGGGAATATTTAAATTCATTTTTAAATCTTTCCAGATGGGATTTAAATCTATCGATAATACTTTCTGCAGTTCCGGTAATTTCGATATACATATATTTTGCTTTGCAATACACGATGATATCGGGAGTAAACGGAAGCGAAATTTTAAAAAACGCATCGCTATTAGAAATAAATTTTTCTATCAGGGAATTATACCTTGTTTTTAAAATTACAGGCTTGTCTTCTGTCATCAACATTTTAATGGCGGGCAGAATTTCTTTTGCATTTTCATGAATGGTCAGCTCATCTCTTACCGGATCTTCCGCAGCATATTTTCGAATTCTTTTTTCAATATCTGTATAAATTTCTTTTATCTCATCGGTGGTATTGGCACTAACAAACACACCATGGTTTTCAAGAAATATAATCTGCGGATCAGAATCATGGTTTTCCCTGTAATTCTGAAGTTCCATTTCAATTTTTTTGAAAAGTGTATATCCCGGATCAATATATTCAATGTAAAGTGTATTTTCAGGGAAGAGCTCGGCAACAGTCTGTTTTGATTTTTTTGCACAAAGCAATCCGTTTATCAGGGTTGGATGCGTATGAACAATATAGGGATAGTTGATGACATCGTGCAGGGAAGTTTCAACGGATGGTCTTAATCCTGATTCTTTGTTCACGATTGCATTATATAAATCCAGTTTTACTTCTCTTTCTTGTTCGAAAAGGTTTTCGCTGTATGAAGATTTGGATATTATTTTTAGTTTCTCGCGATCGAGCTGAACAAATCCGTTTTCATTGATGGTAGCCAGTGAAGTGCCGCTGGCTTTCACCCAGATATGATTATCATTTTTAAAAGAGGTATTGCCACCTCCGGCTATAACATAATTTTTCAGCTTTCCGAAATAGTTTGAAATCTCTACCAGATTATTTAAATCTTTCATAACAAGCTCTTTTATTAGTTTTCAGATAAATATTTTTCAATAACTGCTTTCCCAAGTTCAACAAACTCCTTTTTTTCCTGTTTTTTTGCCAGTCCGTGATTATCGATAAACCCTTCCTCTCCTTTTGTTCTCAGATACTGATGAGCAGCAACTACACAGGCGCCATCATAAGCTATTCGTTCAAGATGGTTGTCAAGTTTTTCATCGGAGGTGACTATGGTTAGCGGAAACATAAGCGGAGAATTATGTTCGGTCCCGAAATTAATCAGAAATCCCTTTTCATCCATATATCTCACAAACCGGTTCAGATTATTGTATTTATTTCTTCCGGGAATAAGTTCGATACAACCAACTCCTAACTCGGTAAGTCGATTGGCAAGTTTTTCCTGATCTGCTTCGAACCCGGTATAGTTTCCGTTTCTATCATCCAACAGAACCGGATAACAGGGAATTCCCCCGGCATCAACTATAATATCAATAATTTCTTTTAAAGGTAAAAAAGCTTCAACATCTTCGGGTACAAATGCCACACCGCCGGCCTTCAGAAGATTACCTCTGATTTCTTCTTCCAACTGGGTATTATTATTTATATCTGCTTTCTGTTCTTTGCCATTGAAAAGCTTAATAAGAAATGACTTTTTTTCGGTTTCATTTTTAAAGTGTTCGTGCATGCGAACCCGGATAGCCTTTGCAATATGCCTTTCGCGAACCAGCTCTTTCGCAAATTCATTTTTAAGGATATTAAAGTCAAAGGTGAAAGGTGCATTTATTTTCTTTAATAGTTCATTGGTTTTCTCAAGCATTTCACGTACCTGTTTCTGGCTTTCGGTTATTACCTGCTCTAACTTAGCCTGATTTTCAGGAGATACCGAAAAAGGGAAATCCAATCCTTTACCACTGAAATAGGTTCTTCCGGGATTGTTCGGATCGTTTACCTTTATACCTTTATCCTGTTCCTCTTTGAGGAGGCCGATGAATTCAATACTGAATTCGGGAAAAATACGGTTTTTTAGTGCATTCGTATAAAATTCCTGATACCCATCTGCCACAAAAAAATCGTTTATAGCCAGAACTTTTATTTGTTCATTAACTGCCATTTCAAACGCCTGGGGAATATCGGTAAATGCACTGAAAGAATACGGGGTATGAATATGGCAGTTCACTTTATAAATTTTATTGGTCTGTGATTTTTCACCCCACTTTAGCAATTCACTCCTGTCAGGAAATTCTAATAAAAAATTCATTGTTATAATTCTAATTCTAATTTGTTGAGTTCCGCATTGATTTTATCTATTTCTTCATCGCTAAGCCTGAATTCCGCAGCTTTTACGTTTTCCTCCACCTGCTTGGGGCTTCGGGCGCCAACCAGCACACAGGAAATCCCAGGTTGCCTAAGGGTCCAGTTAATAACCAACTGGGTTAGCGTTATATTCCTATCGTTTGCAATAGGTTTAATCTGTTCGAGAAAATCGTTAATGTTCACCAGATTTCCTAATTTATAATAAGGAAGATTTGCCCGTGTATCTCCTTCATTAAATTTGTAATCTTCCTTAATTTTACCGGTTAACACTCCTCGTTGTAAAGGACTGTATGCAAGTATGCCAATATTATTTTTCTGGCAAAAAGGTACTATTTCTTTCTCAATATCTTTTTTTACCATGCTGTAAGGAACCTGCTCTGAAGTCAATGATACAAATGAATCTGCTTTCCTCATATCACCTACCGTATAGTTGCAAACACCTGAAGCACGAATTTTGCCCTGTTTTAGCAACATATCAATGGCTTCCATAGTTTCTTCAATCGGGGTGGTCGGGTCTGCCCAATGAATCTGGTATAAGTCGATATAATCAACTCCGAGCCTTTTAAGGCTTTGCTCGCATTCATTTATCACACTTTCTTTTGAAGCATATTTATGCATGTTTACCGGTTTGCCATCGTTCGATTCTGATGGAAAGAAGAATTTACCCTTGGTGGTATCCCACCTCAAACCGTATTTAGTCAGGATTTGAACATTGTCTCTTTTACCCTTGATGGCATCGCCGACAATTTTTTCGCTCAATCCAAAACCATATGCCGGAGCGGTATCGATAGAAGTCATGCCCAGGTCGATGGCTTTTTCAATAGCCTTAACAGACTGGTTATAATCTGTTCCACCCCACATCCATCCGCCTGCAGCCCAAGCTCCAAAGGCTATTTCAGTCACTTTAAGGTTACTTTTTCCAAGCTGGTTCAGTTTCATAATATTGCGTTTATTAAGGATTTACCAATTTAATACATTTTCCGGCACATCGGATAAATTTTTTACAATCCAGTCTGCTTTTGAAAGTTCTGTAGCGGAAAAGCTGTTTGTAACCGCAAGACATTTGGCTCCGGCAGCTTTAGCAGCTTCCACTCCGTTTACAGCATCTTCAACAACAAGACATTCAAAAGGTTTAACCTGAAGTTTTTTTGCAGCCAGCTGATAAATTTCCGGGTGAGGTTTTTTATTCACTACCTCCAATCCATTGACTGTAGCATCAAAAATACCATTGTCCAATCCAACTGCTTTTAAATTCACATTCATTTTAACCTCATCGGCACTAGTTGCAACAGCAAGCTTCAGGCTCCTGCTTTTGCACAGCTGAATAAAATGTCTGACCCCGGGAAGCATTTTAAGTTTTTCCTGTGCAATATCCGCATAAATATCATAAGTACGTGACTTATCGCGCTCAATGTCAATGTCAAAACCATACTTTTTTGCAACTCCTCCCAGATACTTATTTTCACCCGTACCGATAAAAGGTTTAAAATCCTCCTGTTTTACCTGAATGCCGTATTCAGCAAACATCTGCTTTGCGGCCAGGTAAATTATCTCTTCCGAGTCAACCAGAACGCCATCCATGTCGAAGAGGATTGCCTTGATCATATCATATATTAGTTCTAAATTATACTTAAGTTGCAGTGGCAGTGGCAGAAGCAGTAATTTAATGTTTGTGATTTACCTTGGTAAAAATTTTTCAGGATAGTTTGCCATACTGCCTAACATTCTGCCAACTTCTTCATAATTCTTAATTAATTTTGAATAATTTTCAATATTCAGGTAACAACAATCTTTAGAGAAATCAAGCCAAACAATGGTCTCACTTGCCTCTCCATCAGCATCACAAATCTTACTTACAATACTTTTTGGATATCTTCTTTTTCTGAATGCTTCTGCAATATTTGCACATACAGACCTAGAGGATCTTCTTATTTGATCAGTTAATGAATATACTTCTTCTATGGGATATCTTATTGAAAGTTCAAAAATTTCCATAGCAGCCTGAAATGCAACCTTGTAGACATTTAATTCTTTAAAACCACCATTCATAATTAATATATTTAGTTGATCTTAAACGTTTAATTTATACTGCCACCGCAACTGCTTCTACCACTTTTCTTCAAGCACCAACGATATCCTTCACACCCTCAAGCACATACATGGGCTGATATGGAAAAAACTGCAGCATATCGGGGTTTGTAATGCCACTTAGTACCAGGCATGTATCAATTTCCGATTCAATACCGGCTAAAATATCTGTGTCCATTCTGTCACCGATGATTAGTGTTTCGTGATGATTGCATTCAAGCTTTTTCAAGGCATTCCGCATCATCAGGGGATTGGGTTTGCCCACAAAATAGGCATTTCTTCCGGTCGATAGTTCAATGGGCGCAATCAGAGCCTTGGTAGAAGGGACTATTCCATTTTCCACAGGACCTGTCAAATCGGGATTTGTACCTATAAGTTTAGCACCTTTCAAAACCAGGTTTATAGCGTGTTCAACCCTTTCATAACTATAACTTGTGGATTCACCCACCACTACATAATCCGGATTGATATTATTCATTGTATAGCCAACATTGTATAGCGCATTAATCAATCCCGCATCCCCAATAATATAAGCACTTCCATTGGGATGCTGGTTGCTTAAAAACATGGCGGTTGCCAATGCACTTGTATAGAATACATTTTTGTCGACTGTTATGCCCATTCGTTTGAGTTTTTCCTGCAGCTCTTCAGGTGTTCTCTCACTGGAATTGGTAAGAAAAACAAATCTTTTCTGTTCCGATGTCAGCCAGTCAATAAATTCTTTGACACCGGGTAATAGTTTATTGCCATGGTAAAGAACACCGTCCATGTCGATAATGTATCCTTTTTTCTTTTTAATTACATCGATCAGAGCTTTTGAATTTTTCATGTTTCAAATTGATTTAATATTATCGAACATATACGAGTTCAAATCCATTTAAGTATATCCTGGGGAGGGATCACCCTGACTTCTGTCAGAGGAAACTCATCCCTGCCTCCCGCATTGGCGGGACAGGCTATCCCAGGAGTGACCCACCCCTACCTTCCGCAATGGCGGGACAGGCTATCCCAGGAGGGGATTACCTCCCGGCCTTCGGCCACCCATCCTAGGAGGGGATTATACGCCCATTTTATTTCGTCTTATTTCTTCATTTATGGTAAAATTATTTTTTGCCTGATGTCCTTTCAGAGGCATTATCCGTTCATGCACAGCATCAACTATCCAATCGGGTTGTGGAAAGAAATATTCTTCCAGTTCATATGCGGGAGTTATCCAATTCCGAGAACCAACCACTACAGGCGGAGCATCGAGATAATCGAAAGCAAGTTCGGTTATAGAATGGGCAACATCCTTCAGGTACGAACCACGTGAACAAGCATCGCTGGCAAGAAGGATTTTACCTGTTTTTTTCACCGATTCAATGACCAATTCATAATTGAATGGAACAAGGCTCCTGGCATCAATAATTTCAGCAGAAATATTATATTTCTCATTTAGAATATCCGCAGCTTTTAAAGCATTGTATAAGGTCGCTCCAATAGTAAGCATTGTCAAATCTTCCCCTTTTCTTTTTATATCGGGTTCTCCGATAGGTATTTCATAATATTCTTCCGGAACACCGCCTTCATGAAACATTTCACCGACATCATAAATCCGCTGGCTCTCAAAGAAAATCACCGGATCGGTACCCTGTAGTGCCGCATTCATAAGCCCCTTGGCATCGTACGGAGTTGCCGGGAACACACATTTAAGTCCGGGTACATGCGCTACCAGCGATGACCAGTCCTGTGAGTGTTGTGCGCCATATTTCGAGCCAACCGAAACGCGTATGATAACTGGCATATTAATAATGTTTCCACTCATAGCCTGCCATTTGGGTAACTGGTTAAATACTTCATCGCCCGAACGCCCCAGAAAATCACAATACATAATTTCGGCAATTACCCGGCCGCCACACATGCCATAACCAATGGCAGTACCCACAATTGCACCTTCTGAAATGGGCGAGTTAAACAGTCTGTTATAAGGAAGCGCTTCGGTAAGTCCCCTGTACACTGCAAAGGCGCCGCCCCAATCTCTGTTCTCCTCTCCGTAGGCAACAAGCGTAGGATCTTTATAAAATCTATCAATGACTGCTTCAAATATACCGTCTCTCAATTGATAGGTTTTGATTTTGGAAATCAGTTTTCCTTCTTTGTCGAATGCAAAACGTTCTTTGGTTGTAAGTTGTTTAACCCGCGGATTTTCAGCAAGAGGCATCAATACTTCCGGTTCACCTTCCTCCATCTTATCAATTGATCCGTTTGAAAACATTAGTTTGCCAATGGCATCTGGATCTGCCACAAGGTTCATATGCGGTGAAACCGATTCATCAATGGCTAGCGTAATGGTTTTCTTAATCAGGGAAGTAACATGTTCCTTCAGAGCGTCAATCTTATCCTGCGTTATTATTTTACTCTTTACCAATTCACTTCCAAACCAGTTAATTGAATCATATTCCATCCACGCATCCAGTTCTTCTTTCGAACGGTAAGAGGAAGCATCGGAAGGAGAGTGTCCGCTATACCTGTATGTAAGTGTATCAAGCAAAACCGGACCTTTCTTTTTTTCGATTATTTTGCGTTTACGTCTGTATGCATCTATAACTGCAAGCGGATTATATCCGTCGATTCTCTCAGCATGCATCATTTCGGGATTTACACCTGCCCCGAGTCTTGCCAGAATTCCGTATCCCATGGTTTCACCGCAAGTCTGTCCTCCCATCCCGTACATATTGTTCATAAAGTTGAATATCAGAGGCAATCCGCCCTGGTAATTTCCTTTCCACAGCGTTTTGTACTGATCCATTGTGGCAAAGGATATGCCTTCCCACACAGGTCCGCATGCAGCGGAAGCATCACCAATATTACATACAACGATACCCGATTTACGGTTGACCTTTTTATAAAGTGCTGCCCCCACAGAAATATCACCTGATCCACCTACAATGGCATTGTTCGGATAAATTCCAAAAGGAGTAAAGAATGCATGCATTGAGCCGCCCAATCCTTTGTTGAAACCAGTTTCCCGGGCAAAAATTTCAGCAAGTGTGCCATATAACAGAAAATTTATTGCAAGTTCCTTAACAGTTCCCTTGTGTCCCTTTTCCACAATTTTAAGTATGGTTCCATCAAAGTAATTCTTCATGATTTCCATCAATTTATTATCTTCCAGCTGGTGGATAGAGGATAATCCTTTGGCCAGAATTTCTCCATGACTACGATGGGAGCCAAAAATATAATCATTAATGGATAATGTATAAGCCATTCCTACAGAGGAGGCTTCCTGTCCGATGGAAAGATGAGCAGGTCCGGGGTGATTGTATGAAATACCTTGATATTCCCCCGCGGTTTTAATCAGATTGAGCATGGTCTCAAACTCCCTGATTATCTGCATATCACTTAATATATTTATGAATTCCTCATTCGTGAAATTTGGTTTTTCGTCGGTAATAGATTTATTGTATTGGTTGACAGGAATGTCGGAAAAAGTAATTTTACCCGATTTTCTAACTTCCGTTGGATCGATAAACTGTGTTTTTGGCATATTCTGAATTTTAATTTAAAATGTAAATGCAATTTCTTTAAAAATTTCTGATACTGTTGGATGCGGAAATACGATTTCCTGAATATCTTTCACTCTCATCTGCATCTCAATAGCCATTGCCGCTCCGAAGATTAGTTCAGAAGACGGATTGCCTATAATATGCACTCCGAGAATTTCCCCGTATTTCTCTCCAACCAGTACTTTAATGAGTCCATTTTTTCCTTCGTTCTCCGCAATAAAGCGACCTGCATACGAAAGAGGCAGGGTTGATTTCTTAAATTTTATACCGCTTTTTGTTGCATCTTCTTCTGTGAGGCCAACAGATGAAATCTCAGGATTTGTATAAACAACACCAGGAATGGCGTTATACCTCATTATATCTTTCTCTCCTGCCATATTATTCACGGCAACCTCGGCTTCGCGATAGGCAGTATGGGCAAGCAGGGAAAATCCGGTGATATCTCCGGCAGCATAGATATTGGGTATATTTGTTCTGCAATGATTATCAATTTTAATTCCCTTAGGTGAAAATTCAACTCCGGTTTTGTCAAGCCCTATCCCTTCAACATTCACTTTACGACCGACAGCTACTAAAAGCTTATTGGCTGAAATTTCGTGTGATCCATCTTTATCAGTAAATACAACCATATTTCCTTTTACCTCTTCCACCTTCACTCCCAGATGAAAGTCCACACCTTTTTTGGTTAACTCGCTACGTAACATCACGCAGAACTCTCTGTCGATCCCCGGAAGAATTTCTTCCAACATTTCAAAAACATGCACTTCAACACCCATGCTGTTGAAAAAGCCCGCGAATTCAATACCGATAACCCCACCCCCGATGATATTGATAGATTTCGGAAGTTCTCTTATCTGAAGTATTTCCCGGTTTGTCAATGCATTTTCTTTAGAAAGTCCTTTGATGGGTGGAACTGCAGCTTCAGAGCCTGTGGCAATTAAAATGTTTTTACACGGATATGTTTGTTCTCCTGCTTTTACCAGAATGTGGTCAGTTTTTCTTTCTTCCATAATGGCTTCCTCAAATACCACTTCGGCTTTTGCACCCTTCATTTTTGAAGCCACTCCCGAAACAAGTTTCTTAACTATTTTGTCTTTTCTGTCAATTATTTTTCCATAGTCGAAAGAAACATTCGAACAGGAGATGCCATATTTCTCTCCAAACAAGGCGTTTTCATAAAGCTTAGCCGTGTAAAGCAGTGTTTTGGTTGGAATACATCCTTCATTCAAACATACCCCCCCGAGATAGCGTTTATCGAAAATAACAACCTTTAATCCTTTATGTCCTGCTCTTTCCGCAGCCACATACCCGGCAGGACCGGCACCAATAATTCCCAAATCGTACATACTTATATATTTATATCAAGATTTTCAATTTGCAATTTTACTTCCCGCAAAAAGGATGAGGCGGGTGCTCCGTCAAGTGCACGATGATCATAGGTTAGCGAAAGACCTAAAAAAGGAACAAAACCTACAATTCCATTTCCAACATCGGCCGGTCTTTGTATAATGGTATTAATTCCCATGATTCCGACCTGTGGAAGGTTGATTACCGGAGTAAACATTTCTACTCCAAATGCTCCAAGATTAGAGACTGTAAAAGAGGCTGCTGTGCTTGCCAGTAATTCGGGATCCACACTCCCCTTTTTGCAGCTTTCTGCCAGCTTTTTCAATTCCATAGATAGTTTTTCTATGGTTAAATCATCAGCATTCCGAAGGGCCGGCACCATCAGGCCACGTTCTGTATCCACTGCAATTCCCAGATGTACCTTTTGAAATGTCCTGATACTGTCACCTAAAAAATGAGCATTGATCTCAGGCATCTTTTTTAATGCTTTAATTACTGCGAAACAAATCATATCATTAAGGGTAATATTGGGTAATTCCCCTGCATCTGCTTTTTTCTTGATAATTTTCCTGTATTCAAGCATTTTACGTGCATCGGCGCTCATATGATGGGTAAGCTGTGCGGAATTCTGAAGGGATGCATGCATATTCTGTGCTATGATTCTCCGGACATTGGAAATCTTTTTTACCTCAAAATCATCTCCGGTGACGGTAGTTTTTGTAAGGTCTGCTGCCAGAACTCTTCCGCCTATTCCATTTCCTGTAACAGGGGCATTAAGCTGTTCGGATGCGGCCATTTCGGCTGCCACTTTTGTAAGTTTTCCTCCCGATTTTGCATAGGCTTCAATATCTCTTTCGATAATTCGTCCTTCGGGACCGCTTCCGGAAACATTATTCACAGGTACTCCCAATTTCACAGCAAGATTTTTCGCACGAGGCGAGATTTTTATTTTACCGGTTCTTTCGGTTAAGATAATTTCGGGAGTATCCTTAACTTTCCCCGATTCTTCTTCAATCGCAGGTTGTGTTTTATTTTCATCCGGCGTTTCTTGCTTTTGGCCCGATGGAAGAAATTCATCAATTTTCTCACCTTCGTTACCAATTACAGCCACATTGGTAAGCACCGGAACTTCATCCCCGTCGCTGAAAAAAATTTCCAGAAGCGTTCCATCTTCGGGTGCTTCTTCTTCAAAAGCGGCCTTATCGGTTTCATAGGAAAACAGGATGTCGCCTTTTTTAACCGAATCTCCTTTTTTCTTCAGCCATTGTGAAATGATACACGTTTCAACTGATTGTCCCTGTCTGGGCATAATAACCGGAATCGCCATTTGTATTAAATTTGTTAATATGAATATAACAACATGTAATAATAGGTAATAACAAAAATATGATAAATGTTTTGAAAATCAGTATTTTTAAATTAGCTTTACAAAAGTAAAAACTTTAACTTGTATTTACAAGTTATTTATAAAGATTATTTTCTTTGCATTTAAAATAATTTATGAATTGCTGAATTTTAGTGATTATTTTGTAAAGATAGTACACTTTTAAGCTGAAAGGATTTTTAATTTATCGCATATTATGGCTCATGTTCCGCAATACAAACGCTTATATGAAATATTAAGAAAGCATATCGTGGACGAAGTATACCACGAAGGAGATCTGTTACCCTCGGAAAATGAACTTTGCCGGATACATCATATGACGCGTCCAACAGTGAGACAGGCACTCGACTCACTGGTGAGGGACGGATTTATTAAAAAACAACAGGGAAAAGGAAGTATTGTCAGCAGTCTGCCCCAGGGTATAGGCATTTTATCGATTACAGGAACTACCTCTGCTGTTGGCCTCAGCAATCTTAAAACCAGAATTCTGACAGGACCGGAAGTCAGGGCGTGGGATTCCTCGTTTATGTTCCCTCTTAATGAAACTGAAAAAGAATCAGGGTGTATTTATATTGAAAGATTGAGAATTCTCGATGACAAACCTATTTTCCTTGATATTAATTATTTGCCTAACATAAACCTTTCGAGATTTACCGCTCGTAGTTTCGAAAACAGGTCGTTGTTCGATATCCTCAGAAAACACTTCAATATTCAGGTTACTGGCGGCGAACAGCGTTTAAGGGCAATCGTTGCCAATGACATAATAAGTAAACACCTGCAAGTGAAAAAGGGGCATCCGATACTTCATCTTGAAAGAAAAATTGCAACCAACCGGGTGGGCTATTATTTTTACTCGTCAATATACTGTAATACGAATATCAGCGCTATTTACGGGACTTTTTAATAAGTTCACCGCAATATCTCATTAATCCAAACCAAGCAATAGCTTTTCTGATTCGGTTCCCAAAAGCAGCATCTTTGAAGGATCTTCAATGAGTTTTTTTACCTTAACCAAAAAGCTCACAGAATCACGGCCGTCGACAATTCTGTGATCATAAGACAATGCGAGATACATCATCGGGCGGATTACAATTTTTCCTTCCACAACCATTGGTCTTTCAGCAATGTTGTGCATTCCCAGAATTGCAGATTGCGGAGGATTTAGGATAGGGGTTGAAAGCATCGAGCCAAAAACGCCCCCATTGGTAATGGTAAAGGTGCCTCCAGTCATTTCCTCAATGGAGATGGTAAAATTTCTGGCTTTCTCAGCCAATTGGGCTATTTTTTGTTCAATCTGAGGCAATGTCAACGACTCGGTGTTCCTGATTACCGGAACCATCAATCCTTTATCGGTCTGCACAGCAATGCAAATATCCACATATTCGGGGGTGATGATTTCTTCTCCGTCAATCATTGAGTTTACTCTTGGGAATAAAGCAATCGCTTCGGTTGTAGCTTTTGCAAAAAACGACATAAAACCGAGTTTGATACCATATTTTTCCTGAAATACCTGCTGGTATTTTTTTCTTAATCCAATCACAGCGCTCATATCCACTTCGTTAAAAGTAGTAAGCATAGCTGTTTCGTTTTTTACAGTCACCAGTCGCTGACTTAATTTTCGACGAAGTTGAGACATTTTTGATCGTTGGCTGTTTCTTGAAAAGGAACCTGAAGAAACAGCATCGGAGCCTTTTTTTGCAGATAATACCTGGTTCACTTCTTTGGTCGTAATTTTCTTCAGTCCTTTAATAATCTCATCCAGTGAAAGATTATTTTCCTCCATCATTTTTTTTGCAAGAGGAGTAATCTTAACTGATGATTCTTTTAAATCTTCAGGTTTTTCTAATTTTAACTGCTGAGGCTTTTCGGTTTTTTTAATCTCATTTTGTTTATCTGTTTCTTTTTCAGCAATCGGTTGTGGAGAAGGCATTTCTTTTGTTTTTTTTACTTTTTCAGTTTTATTACCTGAGGCTTCCGTATCAATTTTGCCTGCTACTAAACCAACTTTTGCGGTTTCTCCGGTTTTGATCAGAATTTCGAGTTTGCCTGCATCCGGCGCTATAAGGGGCAATGTCGCTTTATCCGATTCAAGTTCGGCAATTTCCTGGTCTTTCTCAACAAAATCGCCGTCTTCCACCAGCCAGTTAGCCAGTTCAACCTCGCTGATAGATTCACCCGGACTTGGTATTTTCAGTTCAATGATCATTATTTAGTTTTGAGTTTCGTGTTTTGAGTTTCAAGTTTCAAGTTTTGAATTCTATTACTATCGATAAATTAAATATCCGGAAACCTGTAACTTGTATCTTGCAACTTGTAACTTATTAAATACTACTATTCAACCTTATCTACAAAGTACCTGTATTCTTTCAGAATAGATTGTCTCAAACTGCCATCGGTACATTGCAAACCACAATATTTTCTCTTCAATTCACATTCACATTTTCTGAATACCTTATTGATAATTTCTTCCTGACCCATTGTGTGAATTTTTGAAAGTCCTGTGGCAGGGCTTCCACTTGCCAGCCGTGCAACAGGTAAAATGTCATATCCTTTGAATTCCTCCCGTATATGCCTCCACGCACCCATATTGATTGGTTCTTCCTGCACCCATAAAGTCAGAACGAGATTCTTATATCTTTTTTTTATTCTTTTAATCTTTTCCTTAGGAAACGGATGAAGCTGTTCAATCCGCACAATAGCAACATCGCGGGCATTGAACTGTTCCTTCCGATCTAACAACTCATAATATATCTTTCCGGAACAAAACACCAATCTTCTAACCTCATCGGTTATCACATCATCATCTTCAATCACCTCCTGGAATTGCCCCTCGACTAAATCTTTCAGTGAGGAGGTACATCTCGGATGTCTTAGCAAACTTTTGGGAGTGAAAATAATTAACGGAATCCTGAAATTCCGGTGAATACTCTGCCTTAACAAATGGAAAAGGTTTGCAGGAGTGGTGGGATTAACTATCTGCATATTGTTTTTGGCAGCCAGAAGTAAAAACCGTTCTATTCTTGCACTTGAATGCTCCGGCCCCTGACCTTCAAATCCGTGGGGAAGATAAAGTACCAAGCCGTTCATGATACCCCATTTTTCTTCTGCAGAGCTTATATACTGATCAACAATTACCTGGGCTACATTATGAAAATCACCAAACTGTGCTTCCCAGATCGTCAATCCGTTTGGAGAGGCCAGGGCATACCCGTATTCAAAGCCGAGCACCCCGTACTCGTTCAGTGGAGAATTATAGATATTAAATGAAGGCTGGTTTTTTGAAATATACTTCAGTGGAGTAAAAGTCTTATCGGTATCTTCAATAACATGTGCCGCATGCCGGTGGGCAAATGTTCCCCTAACTGTGTCCTGGCCGCTGATTCTCACCGGGTGACCTTCATAAAGCAGCGTTCCATATGCAAGCAGTTCCCCCATTGCCCAGTCAAGCTTGTCGTTTTTCAACATATTTTTTCTATCCTCCACCAACTTGACCGTTTTCTTAATAAATTTCTCATTCTCAGGGAGAAAACATATTTTCTCTCCAATGAATAATAGCAATTCTTTTGTTACTTCTCCGGGAAAATGTTTACTGAAATCTTCACTTTCTGCATATTTGAAATCTTTCCAGTCTTCACTTAAAAACTGTTGAATTTGAACTTTACCGGAAGTTTTTGAAATTTCGAGTTTCTCTTCCAGGAACGCTTCGAAATCGGTTTCCTGCTTTTTAATTTCATTTTCCGATAAAACATTTTCTAAAATTAGTTGCCGGGCATAGATATCACGTGGATTTGGATGGTTCGCAATGGCTTTGTATAAAGTAGGCTGGGTGTATCGTGGTTCATCTCCTTCGTTATGTCCATACTTCCTGTAAGAAAGAATATCAATAAAAACATCTGTATAGAAGTGTTGTCTGTAATCCATTGCCAAAAGAACAGTATGCACAAGCGCCTCGACATCGTCTCCGTTCACATGAAAAATAGGAGCTTTGGTTACTTTTCCAATATCCGTACAATATGTACTTGACCGGGCATCAAGATAATTGGTGGTAAAACCCACCTGGTTGTTAATGATTATATGAATAGTGCCACCGGTTTTATAACCGCTTAGCTCTGACATTTGAATAACCTCGTAGACAATCCCCTGACCGGCAATAGCAGCATCTCCATGAATCAGAACCGGTACAAGCTTGGTAAAATCGGTATTGTATTTATGATCAATTCTTGCACGAGATATACCTTCAATAATTGGCGATACGGATTCAAGATGAGACGCATTAGGGGCCAGCTTCAGATTAATCTGTCTGCCTGAAGAAGTTATTTTCTGGCTGCAATATCCCAAATGATATTTCACGTCTCCCAAAGAGATAGCATCCGTATAACCATCCGCAATAAATTCACGAAAAACATTTTCATACGGTTTGTTAAGAATATTTGCAAGTACATTTAAACGACCACGATGCGATATCCCAACCACAAATTCTTCAATGCCCATTTCCGAACCTCTTTCAATCAGGTAATGAAGTGCAGGGATAAGTGTTTCAGTACCTTCGAGCGAAAACCTTTTCTGTCCGACAAATTTCTTTTGCAAAAAGCTTTCAAAACCTACTGCTTTTAAAAGTTGGGTAAAGATTTCCTTTTTCGTTTCATTATCGAAATTTGTTCTGTTTTTGGTTTCTTCCAGTCTTTTTAACATCCAACCAATCTTTTCCGGAGAGCGGATAAACATAAATTCAGATCCAACTGATTCGCAATAGGTCTCATTCAGGTGCGAAATAATGTCTCTTAACTTTGCAGGACCCAGGCCAATCTCTTTACCTGCCTGAAATACCGAATCCAGATCTTTCTCAGAAAGTCCGTTGTTTTCCAAATCGAGTGTAGGATAATATTTGCGGCGGGTTCTTACAGGGTTTGTTTTTGTGAAAAGATGTCCCCTTCTTCTGAAAGCATTGATAAAATTGATAACGGTAAACTCCTTGTCCAGTTGTACGGCATCTGTTTGAATCCTGTTCTTATCTTCCTTAACAAAATTAGTTCTTGCAAATTCAACTCCATTAAAAAACTCTTGCCAGCTCTTATCAAGGCTTTCAGGATCCCGCTTAAATTGTTCGTATAAATTCTCGACGGTTTCTATTTCGTTATTTCCCAAAAAAGAAAATTTGTCCTTCCCCATTTCCAATCCCAATTCTGATAATTATAAATATACAACCTTTTCGCTTATGTTTCATTTTTCACCCTATGAATCTCTCTTTTAGCAGGTATTTCATTAACATTTGAACCACATTAATGTTCGGGCAGCTGACAACTAATTTAGCATAAAAATGACCATCATTCTGCTAATATTATCTTTTTATTTACCCGAATTTAGTGTAGTAAATATAAAATAAATGAATAATTAATAATTTGATTTTTAAAAATATATGAGCTTAATTTGCCGTATGAACCATCTAACTAATTTTTTGTTTAGCTATTTTATAATTATCTTAAACTTAATATCACAACAATTGTTAGCCGTTAATTGTTTGAACCAATAGATCATAATTGTTTAATTGAATAATTTATAACAACTATTACTAAATAATATAATGAAAGTAGGTATACTCAAAGAAAATGGAAATGAAAAAAGAGTTGCGGTTATGCCCGAAACAGTCGATTTGATGAAGAAGCTTGGAATTGAAATCATAGTTGAGACGGGTGCAGGGGAAAACGCATTTGCATCGGATGCCGATTATCAACATGCTGGTGCAGGTATTGCAAACCGGAAAGAGGTAATTAAAAATACCGATTTGCTTTTATTCATCAATCCGCTTGGTATGGAGGAAGTTAAGTCAATTGATGAAAATAAAGTATTAATTGGAGCCATGAATCCCTTTTTCAATGCCGATCTGGTTTCAGCGCTGGCCAAAAAGAAAGTGACATCCTTTAGCATGGAACTGGTACCGAGAATCTCAAGGGCACAATCCATGGATATCCTTTCTTCCATGGCAACTGTATCGGGTTACAAGGCAGTGCTTGATGCTGCAATGAACCTTTCTAAGTTTTTTCCGATGTTTATGTCTGCAGCAGGTACCATTAAGCCTGCAAAAGTATTAATTCTCGGCGCCGGAGTTGCAGGCCTTCAGGCTATTGCCATTGCACGTAAGCTTGGCGCTGTCGTCGAAGTTTTTGATGTTCGTTCTGCAGTTAAAGATGAGGTTAAAAGCCTTGGAGGAAAATTCATTGAAGTGGAAGGTGCAACCGAAGATGCTGCAGCCGGAGGCTATGCAGTTGAACAATCCGAAGAATTTAAGCAGAAGCAGAGCCAGCTTATTCAGGAACATGCCATCAAGTCGGATGTGGTAATTTGCACGGCCCAGATTCCCGGTAAAAAAGCGCCGGTCTTATTAAAAAAGGAAAGCGTGGAAAAAATGAAACCCGGTTCGGTTATTATCGATTTGGCAGCTTCTACAGGTGGCAATTGTGAACTGACCAAAGACAATGAAGTGTTTTTGCACAAGCAGGTAAAAATCATCGGGAATTCCGACTATGCTTCAGATATGCCCTCTGATGCCAGCACGATGTTTGGCAAAAACCTGTTAAATTTTTTGAAATTACTTGTAACCGAAGATGGAAAGCTCCACCTGAATTTTGATGATGAAATCATAAAAGGAACATGTCTGACGCATGCCGGTGAAGTTCAACATGCCCGTGTAAAAGAAGTCTTAAACCTATAAAAACATTCACATGGAACATATATTTGTTTATTTATACACCTATAAAGAAATCATCTTTATAATTGTACTGTCAATTTTTCTGGGTTTTGAAGTCATTTCCCATGTTCCTTCCATTTTGCACACACCCCTGATGTCGGGAGCTAACGCCATTAGCGGGGTAAGTATTATCGGAGGGATAATTCTACTAGGACATGCAGATTTAACAGGTATATCCTTAAATCTGGTCCTCGGAATTTTTGCAGTTTTGTTCGGAACGCTTAATGTTGCCGGAGGATTTGTAGTGACCGACAGAATGCTGGAAATGTTTAAGAAAAAACCTAAAAAAACAGAATAAGATGAATCAGATTTTTTATATGCTTGATGGCACAGCTTTTACGGTAGGCGATACCATCCTTGAATACAGTTATCTTTTGGCAGCCATTCTTTTTGTCATTGGTCTGAAATTCCAGAGCCACCCACTTACTGCCAGAAAAGGAAATATCTGGGCAGGGGCAGGTATGCTGCTGGCAATGATCACAACGTTACTCCTTCATAAAAATACGGACGGAAACTATATCCCTTTAAGTAATATTTGGGTAATTCTCAGTGTAATTATATTTGGTTCGATTATTGGCTCGGTCATTGCCCGAAAGGTAAAAATGACGGCAATGCCGCAACTGGTATCGGTTTATAATGCCACGGGCGGAGCGGCATCAGCCCTTGTAGCCACCATGGAATTTTACAATCCCGCGAACAGAGCTATCCTGGTTACTATACTGGGTCTGATTGTGGGAAGCCTGACATTTAGCGGCAGTATGATTGCTTATGGTAAACTTGACGGGAAAGTGGGAGATATCTTTTCGCCGGTAATGAAGTTTGTCAATATTACCATGATGCTGATTCTTGCTGCTATTACAATATTTATATTAATGGCTGGAATTGATTATCCATACAGAAATATTCTTGGAATTGTGTTATTATTCCTTTCATTGCTTTATGGAGTATTATTTGTGATGCCTATTGGCGGAGCGGATATGCCGGTGGTAATATCGCTGCTAAACTCGTTTTCGGGGATTGCTGCCGCTCTGGCAGGTTTCATTTACCATAACCAGGCAATGATCCTTGGAGGTATCCTGGTGGGAGCTGCCGGAACGATTCTTACCATATTGATGTGTCGTGCCATGAACCGATCTTTACTGAATGTACTCATCGGCGCGTTTGGAGGAGGTGGAGCTAGTGCAGAAGGCAAAGATGTGGGAGTAATCAAGGAGATCTCCCTGAGCGATGCCGCCGTACTGCTCGCCTATACACAGAAAGTGGTTATCATTCCCGGATATGGCCTTGCCGCAGCCCAGGCACAACATATTTGCAGTGATTTGGACAAATTGCTTAGTGAAAAAGGCGTAGAGGTAAAATATGCTATCCATCCGGTGGCCGGCCGTATGCCCGGACATATGAACGTATTGCTTGCTGAAGCTGATGTGCCTTACGAAAAACTGATAGAGATGGATGACATCAATCCTGAAATGCCGAATACCGATGTGGCTATTGTTATCGGGGCTAACGATGTGGTAAATCCTGCAGCTTATAATGATCCATCGAGTCCGATTTATGGGATGCCTATCATCAATGCGTACCAGGCAAAAAACATTATTGTTATGAAAAGAGGAATGGGTAAGGGCTACGCTGCCATTGAGAATTACCTGTTCTATGATGACAAGACACGGATGTTGTTCGGAAATGCGAAGGAATCATTACAGAAGCTGGTGAGCGAGATTAAGACACTGTAAGCTCAGTGGCAGGGACATTGGGATTCTCCATGTTCAGAACACTTTAAAAAATAAAACGTTCGGCTAAGGCTGCAGCCTTAGCCGAACGTTTTATCCTGCCACATCAATTGCGACCGATTTGAACAGGCACCAGATTTTTTTTCCTTTTTCAATTTTCAACCGTTTTTGCGATTCGAAGGTAATTTCCACAACCAGTTTAAAACCGGCATCCACGATGCAAAGTAAGGAAGCTCCACGTTCTATAATATCTGTAACAATGCCTTCTACCTGGTTTTGAATGGATACATTATTCAATCTTTCGGTGGACAATGCTATATCGTCTGCATGGATGAATATTTTAATGTCCTGTCCCTCCTTACAGGTAATCTTGCTCTTTTCGCATTTAATATATACTTCTTGTTTGTTCTGTTTCCAGCCAAGTATTGCTAATCCGCTTTCGGGTTTGGTTTGCAGCACTGTCATATGAATTGCGTTCACCAGACTGGTTGCCCCAATGATTTCCGAAAAAGATTTTATTTTCAGTAAATCATAATATTCCCCGTGCCCTATGCATTGTCCTTTTTCTATTATGCAAAGCGTATTGGTTAGTTTTAATATATCCGGTAAATCATGACTGACCACCAGCATGGGGATTTGTATCTTTTGCTGAATTCGGATAATAAACGGTAATATCTGACTACGCAGCAGGACATCCACGGCTGAGAATGGCTCATCCAGTAACAATATGTCGGGTGAGGATAAGAGGGAACGTCCCAGGGCGGTTCGTTGCCTTTCGCCGCCTGAAATCATGGCAGGTTTACTCTTTAGCAAATGATCCAGGTTAAGGAGTTCAACTACTTCGTTAAATTTTACTGTGTTATTTCCGTTTTTCTTCAATCCATAGGCCAGATTCTTTTCAATGCTCATGTGCGGAAATAACCGACCTTCCTGAAATACATAACCAATATTACGTTTTTCTGCCGGCAGGTTAATTCGTTGTGCAGCGTCAAAAATGGTCCGGTTGGCAATAGAAATGCGGCCCCGGTTAGGCACTGCCAATCCCGAGATGGCTTGTAGCAGTGAAGTTTTTCCTGACCCGCTTGGCCCGAATATACCGGTAATGCCATCGAAAAAACTCTCCCGGATGACCAGATCAAAATTCTTGCGCGGAAGTGTTATATCAACTTCTGTCATGTTTCATTTTTTTAATGTACCATTCAGAAAGCGCCATGGCTATGAAGGAAATAATAACTGAAACGATCACCAATCGCAGCGTGGCTCCTTCTTTTCCCGGTACCTGCATAGATGAGAAAATTGCCAGGGGAAGGGTCTGGGTTTCGCCTTCGATGTTGCCGGCAAAGGTTATGGTAGCTCCAAATTCGCCTAGTGAACGGGCAAAAGCGAGTATTGTGCCTGATACAATTCCCGGTAAAGCAAGCGGTACCGTAACACGAAAAAAGGTTTTTATTCTGCCGGCGCCCAGCATGCGCGATGCTTCTTCTAACCCGGTATCCACCATTTCCATGGCAGTGCGTATGGAACGTACGATCAGGGGAAAGGAAACAAAAACCGAGGCAATTATAGCAGCATAAAATGTAAATGCCAGTTTAATTCCAAACACAGTAAATAACCATTTACCCACCAGGCTCTTTGAGCCCAGTAACAGCAGCAGCAAGTATCCTGTAGTCACAGGCGGCATGACCAAAGGCATGTGAATAATACTTTCAATCACCGGTTTGCCGAAAAAATTATGCCTGGCCATTTTGTATCCAACCCAAAGAGCTATGGGTAATGAAATGATTGAACAATATATCGCAACTTCAACCGATAGCTTTATTGCCTGAAAATCTGCCTCATTAAACGTCCATAGTCCTTTCATGCTGATTACGATATTTATTTTTTAAATCCGTATTTTATCCATATAGCCATTGTTTCATTGGAATTGAGATACGCAAAGAAATCTTCTGCCGCTTTTTTGTCAGTACATACTCCGGCAATATATACAATGGGTTGGTGTGATTTTTCAGGAAATGAGGCAAGAATCCTGACGTTATCAGACTTAAGTGCATCGGTTCGGTACACAATCCCCACAGGAGCCTCATCCATCTCAACCACCCTAAGGGCTGAGCGCACATCCATAGCCGGTAGAATTCTGTTGTCCAGCCGCTTGACCCATCCATAATATGCAAGCGATTGGTAAGCATACGCTCCGGCAGGCACATGAACCGGATCACCCATCGATAACCTGCCTGTTCCCAGTAATGAAACAAAATTCAGGGAGCTGTCGATACCTGCCACCTTAAGCGGACTGTTTTCAGGAACCACCAGAACCAATTCATTTTTAGCGACTTTCGATTTATAACCTGCAACAATATAACCCAGACTATCTATATAACCGGCCCATTCTTTACTGGCTGAAACATATACATCCGGGGTTCCTCCCTGCTCTATCTGGCGCGCCAGTGTTCCGCTGGAAGCCATATTGGTTTTTACGTTCACCCGGTATTTTATTTCGAATGAATCTGCAATCTCAGAAAGCACATCTGAAAGACTTGCAGCAGCATATACCATGATGGATTGACTACTGCTTCCCGCTTTCGTATTTTTAGTAGGTGTGTTACAGGCGATGAGATTGAAAATAATGATTACAACCGCAACAGACCTGTAAAACCATGTTGTATTTCTTATCATAAAATACTTAATACATCAAAATTAAAAAACAAATTCATTAAACCAGTCGTGTTTAATATCCATTTTGATCGTAGCTGGAAAATTGTGTATATTGCACTCATTCTGATTTTATGAAGATAAAAATGAAAAACATTTTTTTGCGATTTTATACACTAGGCATCACCATTTTGCTCACAATAGAGGGTTTGATATTCATTATGCTTGCTATTGCTGCAGGAGCCATGGCTTATGGATTCGGAGGAGGAACACTACCCGACGGCAGGATAAGAGAATTTTTCTTTAAGTTATTCATTCCGTTGGTTTTGCTTATTGTAACCGGTATAATGGCATTCAGGGCTGCCTGTAAGAACCGCCTGACTTTTCCAATCATCATCTCGGTATTGTATACGGCCATTTCTGTTACTATTTTCCTCATATTAAAAGATATTTTGTGAATCTAAAGGCAATAATGTGGTTTGTCTGTTAATGGGGAACCAATGGGCGTAAAGAACAGAGCTGCCGTTGAAACTCTGTTCACCTCACCAACCGTCATCGCGAGGAACGACGCGATCCCATCATTGAAACACCAACATACCTTGCGTCTGTATAGGGGACAGAGACTAAGGTGATTGGTTTTACTGTTTAGGGTGATTGGGACAAGGTCTAGAGTGATTGGTCTTGATTAGTAAGCAATTACCAACCCACCAAAAATCCCTGAATCTGTGAACACGCAAATACCTTGTTTAAAACTAAATAATAATTATCCCACTGGTTTGTAGTGGTTTGAATAAAATTATTTGTAAATTGAGATGCATTTCCCGAGCGACACAATTTTTGAAGAATTATGAATTAAAAATTAAGAATGAAACGAATCAATGCTTTGAAAGGGTTGCTGGGTGTGTTAAACGAAATTGGGTTTATGGGGATATTTGTTAGCCATTAAAATAAAATGAAATGGAAAATATTTCAGAAAAATTAAAATCCTTTAATAATAATAAGTTAATGGATATTGTTAAAAACTATAAACAATATGGATATGAGGAAAGTATTCGTGATACTGCTATCACAATATTAGAATCAAGAGGGATAAATGAGAACATTTTAAAAATGACTGGAAATTTTAGAAATACTGATTATGACAGGGCGGATAGTATTTATAAAACCTTCTTACGGAATTCAAAATTGACTTTTCTTTTTTATGGATTATTTCTACTTTTTATTGGATCTTCATTTTTAATGGGATTAGGTTTTAAAGCCGACGGAATCGCATCATTTTTTTCTGTCTTAACGATAATATCAATCGCCTTATATGCATTATTTCTAATAATTACTGTTGCCAATCAATTCCAATTAGATAAAGTATTAGGAAAAGACTTTGCATTTGACTCTTTAATTATTATTTGGCTTTTAGGTTTTCCATTTTATTTTCTCACATATTATTATTTAAAAAACAAAATGAAAGAGACAATGAATTTGATACGATAAATTCAAAAGTTTGTCAATATAAAACAGAGCGCAACACCCTTCCAACCCAAAACCAAATTTCTCCTGTTCCTGATATTTTTGTAAATTGGGGTCCAGAAAAATGAAGAATTAAGAATTATGAATTAAGAATGGGAAGAAGACGACAGTTATTAGTCTATAGTTATTGGTGGGGGAATGGATTGAAGAAGTTTTGAGTTTTGAGTTTGGAGTTTTGAGTTCCAAGTTTCAAGTTTCAGGTTTCAGGTTTCAAGTTTCGAGTTTGGGTTTTGGACTTCCAGCTTACAACTTCCAGTTTCCGTCTTTTAACTTAAGAATGTAACGAATCAAAGGCAATGCAGGGAGTGATGAATGAGATTGGGTTTATGGGAATGGAGTTTCCAAACTAAAATCTGCAACCATGAAAATATTAATATATATTTTTTTACACTACTGACCGACTAAATGCTTTTATAATCTTTATACATTTTATTTTGTAGAACCTCTACGAGGTATCACTGCCTTTGGGGTTATTTTTTTCTACAATTCCTAATCCGCTACGCGGAAATTCTCCGTAGAGCCTGTCCCGCTATAAAGCGGGAAAATAAAGTGTTGTAATAAAGCAATAAAGTAAAGATCCTATTCCACGTAGTGGATAAACAAATAATTTAGTCGGACACTACTGATTTTTTTACTTACTTTATCTGCATGTGTTCAATTAAATAAAAATTAAAACTATATTGCATTTTAACCTGGCGATAAAACAATTGTTTAAACAGAAGAAAAATTATTACGTAAATTAAAAATATAATGAAAAAAATATTACTTACGACTGTTTTTAATGTAGTGATAGCATTCATTGCGAATCTAATTTATGCCGATGCTCCGGTGGATACCACTTTTGCCAATGGCGCCGACATTGGCTGGTTATCTGAAATGGAATCAAATGGTTATGTATTTAAAAACGATTCAGGCATAGAGAAAGATTGCATGCAGATATTAAAAGAGCAAGGGATTAACTCACTCCGTTTCAGGGTTTGGGTAAATCCGAGTGGCGGGTGGTGTGGTAAAGATGATGTAGCTGCCATGGCGAAAAGAGCAAAAGATCTGGGATTTCGGATAATGATTGATTTTCATTACAGTGATACCTGGGCCGACCCGGGCAATCAAAAAAAACCTGCTGCATGGTCAGGTCATACATTTGAACAACTACTGGTTGATATATATAATCATACCTATGATGTTTTGGATACACTAAAATCATTAGGAGTTACACCTACATGGGTACAAACCGGGAATGAAACCAATAATGGAATGATATGGCCCGACGGAAAGGCTTCGACGAGTATGAGCAACTTTGCTAAAATGGTTACAAGCGGCTATAATGCAATCAAGGCGGTCGACAGCACAATTCAGGCTATTGTCCAGTTGTCTAACGGACATGATTATAATTTGTACAAATGGATGTTTGATGGTTTAAAAAACAACGAGGCAAAATGGGATATCATTGGAATGTCGGTTTATCCCAAATGGGCTAATCTGGATTGGCAGACGGATGTTAATACATCCGTTGCAAATATGCAGAATTTGAATACAAGATATGATAAAAAAGTGATGGTTTGTGAAACCGGATATGATTATAATCAGGCATCAACAGCATATGATTTTCTTATAAACCTGATAGATGATACAAAAGCTGCCGGAGGACTGGGAGTATTTTACTGGGAGCCTGAATGCTATAGTTGGAGGGGATATAATATGGGGGCATGGGACCCGAATACCAAACAACCAACCACAGCTATGGATGCATTTCTTGATTTTCGTCCGACTAATATTAAGCAAATTAATGATAATGAAGAGGTTCACATTTTTCCAAATCCGTTATCAAATCAATTCCTTACCGTAAAATTTAATCATCCTTCCGGAACAACCAGAGTTAGGATATTTTCGGTCAACGGACAACAATTACGGGAAGAATATACAAATCAAGACCAGGTTTTTTTTAACGATTTAACGTTGCCGTCAGGATTTTATTTTGTTCAAATCAGCAATCAGGAACTAAAAGAAATGAGAAAGTTAGTTGTAAAATAGATGTTTGGAGATTGATAGTTGTTGGCCGACAGTTGTTAGTCGACGGTTGTTTGAGAAGAATGATGTTTGAAGTTTAGGGTTGAGAATTAGGAATTAGGAATTTGAAGAAGTCGACAGTTATTGGCAGGATAGTGGAACGTAGCAGATAGAACTTCCATCTTCCGTCTTCCATCTTCCGTCTTCCATCTTCCGTCTTCCATCTTCCGTCTTCCATCTTCCGTCTTCCATCTTCCGTCTTCCATCTTCCGTCTTCCATCTTCCATCTTCCATCTTCCAACTTCCGTCTTCCATCTTCCGTCTTCCGTCTTCCGTCTTCCATCTTCCGTCTTCCATCTTCCGTCTTCCAACTTCCGTCTTCCGTATTCCATCTTCCATCTTCCAACTTCAGAATTGGATTATGAAATTTACCTGTGAAAGAGCAAAAATCCATCAATTTGCCTCAAAAAAATCTTTCATCCCAAAAATTTATTTATAACTTTCGGAATTTAACCTGAATTACTCGTTTAATTCACCTCTATCATAGAATATAATTTAATAAGACAACTTTTATTATCATGAAAAAGATTCCCGGTATACTCATCCTATTCATTACAATTGCTTTTGGCAATGAAGTTCAGGCTAAACTTTCAATGAACACGTCTGATAAAATTACATTAAATAAAACTGCAAAAACACTGTTGGCCCCCCGGGCTTTGAATTATCAGTGGTATTTTAACAACAAGCAACTGAAGGCAACAAACCGTGAAATTAAAATTTTAAAGGCAGGAACCTATAAAGTGGAAATGGTTGATGAAAACGGAACAACAAAATCCCTTCGTATCACGGTGGCAATGAATAGCAATGGAGATCCAATAGTCGTATACACCATCGGCGACTCTACCGTACAGGATTATACCGATTATTATTATCCTCAAAAAGGATGGGGACAGGTGTTACAATCTTTTTTCGACGAAGACAGTGTTCAAATAATTAACAAAGCGGTTGGCGGCACCAGCTCGAAAAGTTTTTACGATTCGTTTTGGCCGGCAATCAGATCATCATTGGATTCCGGGAATTTTGTTTTCATAGGTTTCGGTATTAACGACAACAATCCTTCCGATCCGGCAAGATATACGATTGCAGAGACTACATTTAAAGAGTATCTGAACAAATTTGTTGAAGAAACACAAGCAGCCGGAGCTTACCCGGTAATTGTGGCTACTGTACGTCGCAATGCATGGCTTGACGATAGTACAGTTTACGATGCTTATCATGATTATCCCATTGCATCACGCGAATTGGCAGCTGAACTGGATGTTCCTTTAATAGACCTGGATGCAAAATCAAAGGAATTGATGGAAGAATTGCATGAGCAATATTGTACCTATTACTGGTATATGAACTTTGATGCCGGAGAATACCCAACATCCGGCGCCTATTCAGGCGGACGCGCCGATAACGTACATTTCCAGGAAATGGGGGCTTTGGAAATGGCAAGGCTGGTTACTGAAGAAATCAGGGATTTGTCAGACGATCCAAACGTCAGCACCCTGATTCCGCATTTAAAAGAGATGCACCGGGTAACTGTTACTCCCAGCGTTCCGGAATATGCAGGTCTCATAACGCGCACGAACAGTTATCCGGAAGGTACAAATGTTACCCTGAAGGTAAAACCGGAAACCGGTTGCGTTTTAACCAAATGGAGTTCTGGCACGGTTGATTCAATCACAAACGAAAAAATGATTCAGTTTACGATGGGAGCCGAAGACCTGTCCTATACGGCGCATTTCTTTTATCCGCCAAGACTCGAAATTATTTCCCCGAAAAACGGGGTTGAACTGGAACTGGGTCGCGATATCGAGCTCAGCATTTTCGCGCATGATGTTAGTGATACCAATTCGCAAGTAATTTTATTCGACGGAGCTACCGAAATTGCACGAATTGATACTGCACCATATACGACTATCCTCCATGATGTGACCTCGGGCCAACACACATTTATTGCCCAAGCATACAACATTAACGGAGAACTCATGGAGTCTCCTGCTGTTGTATTTACAGTGGATAGCGGATACCCAAAGATTACACTAGACGAACCAGCCGGAGATGCATTCTACCAACTCACTGATACCATTAACTTAGTGGCCAGTGCGTATGACTCTGACGGATCACTGGTGAATGTAACTTTTTATGTAAACAATGAATCTGTTGCAGAACTAACAGAAGAACCTTATACATATAAATTACCAAACCCGGGTGCAGGGGTATACAGCATTTTTGCCGCCGCAACCGATAACGACGGAAAGGTTACAAATACAGGCGCAGTCACTGCAGAAATAGGTCCGACAGTTACCTTTCAGGAAAATGAAGATGGTTATTGCGGTATTACAAATAATGCAGGAACCATTGATACCAACCACCTGGACTTTACGGGCCTTGGATTTATTAACGGGGACAACGAAATCGGGAATACCGTGAACTGGACCGTAAATTTTGTTGATACAGGTATATATAAGATTGTATTCCGTTATTCAGCTACAACCACACGCCCGGCAAATGTTATTATAAACGGGATAAATATCGGGACGGTTGCCTTTCCATCCATAGCATCTTTTGATATCTGGGATTTTTCATCCGTTAACTATAGGGTTTCCGAGGCTGGTGTAATGCCCCTGTCTCTTAAGGCAACAGTCACTTCGGGCTTGCCCAACATTGACTACATGAAAATTATCACGATGGAAGGCAGCACCAAAGCCGAAGTTTCCACGGAGTGTCTTGAACAACCTGAACCGACTTCGGTTGCTGCAAAAGAAGCTGTTAATAATTTTGTTATATATCCTGTTCCTGTAAGGGATCACGTTAGGGTGAGATCAATAAATAATTTGATTATCAGTGGGGTTGCTATTTGTAAGCTTGATGGCGCTTTGGTAAAGTCCATAAATAATACAGGCAGCAATTTTATGGAAATTCCCTGTGCGGACCTGAACCCAGGATTGTATTTACTGAAAATAACTGCTGGAACTGAGACTTATGTCAGAAAATTAAATATCGTAAAATAATTCTGCAGGAATTACTGAGCTTAGGATATTCGCCATCAACGGACAACAACTAGATGTGAAATATACGAATCATGACAAGCTGTGAGTGAAAAATGAAATTGGAGTTAAGATGGAATTAATGTGTATATTAATAAAGTAACTAAAAACAAATGAAATGAATAATTTTTTAATAGCTGTATTAATTGGTTTAACTGCCGGATTATTAGATGTTATTCCCATGATAATCATGAGACTTGATAAAGTTGCTAATATCTCAGCCTTTACTCATTATTTTGTTCTTGGATTAGTCATACCATTTGTCAATTGGGATTTAAATCCCTGGGTTACTGGCATGATTATTTCATTTTTATCAGGCTTACCTGTAATGATAATCGTAGCTCCTAAGGATAAAAAATCTCTCATCCCGATAACCATTTTTTCCATAGTCCTTGGAGCAGGGATTGGATTGGCCGGTGCCAGATTTATTGGATAGATTATGAAAATGAGTTCATTAAAATATCAGGATTTAATTGCTCCGTGCGGTATGAATTGTGGTTTATGTATTGGGTATTTACGGAAAAAAAGACCATGTGGTGGTTGCATTAAATAGGATGATGAAAATAAACCTAAACATTGTAGAAGTTGTGTTATCGTAAATTGTGCATTTTTAGCGAAAACTGAATCCGGATTTTGTTATAATTGTGAAAAATTTCCATGTGCCAGATTAAAGAGACTGGACAAACGATATCGAACTTTATCCTAAAACTCTTATCAACTATTAATCCCTTAATTACAATTCAGTTACCTGTATAATAATTAATCGTTGAAATAATTGCCTGCTCGTTTACCGTTCCATATGATTCATCATGTTTCCGGAATTTATGCATGATAGACATCAGGGAAGAACGATAATACCCCCTGGAAAGGTAATTAGCTCCTTCAAATACCCCTACCTTGTCCTTTAGCGGATGGTTATCAATAAAATTGTCTATCTCTTGATCTAATTTATTTATTTTCGCTCCATACTCACTATTAATTTTATTAATTTCTGTAACAGATCCTCCTGATTTATAAAGCACCTGAATTATTGAATCCCGCTCTACAGTTACTTTTGACTTTTCAAAACTTAAACTGTCGAATGTTGCTTTTCCCCATTCAGTAGGCACATTTATACCCGACGAAAGGTACCTTTTCCACTTTACATTTGCCGTATCGAGCAGGGCAGTGATATTTGGTTCAAGAGGTTCAACCCCCGGAGTATAAATATCGACATAGGAAACGGGGCTGGAATAATACTCATCTGCCAACCCTGCAAAACCATGCCCAAACTCATGCAGGAACACAAAATCGCGCCATTTCGAACCTATATTAAAGACAGTTTCGCAGTTATATATTCCGCCTCCGCCATACCTGTCTTTATTTACCATAATTAAAATTACATCGTAAGGTACACTGGCGGCTACGTCCCTTATACTTTTATTGTCATCGGCTAGACAATACCTGTCGAGATCAAAATAATTATACGAACTGTTAAACCTGGTATTTTTATATGTCCCCTGCCTGGGTTCATCTGTACCGCTTTCTTCCGAAGGAGAAAATACGCCGTTTACATTAAATAAGCTCTTCCTGCTTTTGTAAGGTTCAATACTAAAAAGCTTATCGGTATAATATTCAAGGTCTTTTTTAAATTTAGCCCTTTCCTTTACCTGGTATCCTTCACCCAAAATCACAAGGTCGACACAATGATGCGTATCCCCGCTAATGTGTGATGGGACAACCTTGTCTGTTTTAGAAGTAAAAGTTTCTGTAACAATATGGTAATCTTCAGGATCGATATTTAAGTTAAATACAGGGGAAGATACATTGTATCTATCTCTTTTTTCAATTACAAGAAGTATAGGTTTCTTAGGATAAGGAACAAGCACCGATTCATGATAGGTCTTTTTTATGCCGTTTATGGCAGGCCCGATGGTCTGGTATTCAGCAAAAATACTGTTATACCCTTTTGTATAGATAAGTTTATTAGAAACAATATCATAGACTTTAGCAATATACATACCCAGCTCAAATGGCTGAATACATTTCTTCGGATTACCGGCCCATATTCCCTGCTTATACATCTTATCCACTGTAAATACTTCCTCTTTGGCATCACCGGTGTGATAATAATCAATGCGCAGGGTCTGGTCGATAAAATATTCATCAAAAACAGGCTGGTCCTGAGCGAATAAACAAATTGGTAAAACCGCTATGATTAATACAAAACAATTGATAAATGTTTTCATTTTAACATGAATAAGGTATTTGTAAAAATATGCAATGTAGAGATAGTTACTATTAATTTTTATGATAAAAGTTTGAGGTGTTATTTTTTAAATTGTCATTGAATTAAAATTCATTTCTTAAATTTGGGAGATATTACCTTTAGGGCAAAAGTTAAGATAGTGTTGTAAACCAATAGTTAAATCCTGCTAAACATTGGATCAAACCTATGGCTGATTATCACGAAATACTTGAAAAAGTCTGGGGATTCAAACAATTCAGACCTTTACAGGAGGATATCATTAAGTCGGTTCTTGCAGGACGCGATACCCTTGTACTGATGCCAACCGGAGGAGGGAAATCCATTACCTTCCAGGTTCCGGCGCTTGCCATGGAAGGTATATGTGTGGTGATTACCCCCTTGATAGCATTAATGAAAGACCAGGTGGAAAAACTGCATAAGCTTGAGATCAAAGCCCAGGCAATTTTTTCGGGAATGACGTACGATGAAATAGAGGTAGCCTTGAACAATTGTATTTATGGCAATTACAAATTTCTTTACATTGCTCCCGAACGTATTGGCTCGGAAAAATTTACCGCCAGGTTTCAAAACATGCCTGTTAATCTGATAACTGTCGATGAAGCTCACTGCATCTCGCAATGGGGTTACGATTTCAGACCCTCATATTTGAAAATTTCGGGACTCAGAAAATATTTTCCCGAAGTTCCGATTCTGGCATTAACTGCAACCGCTACAGCTCCGGTGGTGGAAGATATCCAGGAAAAGCTGCAGTTTAAAACAAGGAATGTAATGAAGCAAAGCTTCGAACGCAAAAATCTCACCTATGCAGTCAGGCAATCGGAAGATAAACAGCGGGATCTCCTGGACATCGCCACGAAATTAGACGGATGTGGTATTGTTTATGTCAGAAACAGAAAAAAATGCAAAGAGATTGCCGTATTTCTGAAACAACAAAAAATTTCAGCAGATTATTATCATGCAGGCCTGAAACATGAAGTACGTTCGCAACGACAGGAAAGCTGGACCCAGGGGAAAACCCGGATAATAGTTGCCACCAACGCCTTTGGAATGGGGATAGATAAAGCGGATGTCAGGTTTGTGACACATGTGGATATTCCCGATTCTATGGAAGCCTACTTTCAGGAAGCAGGCCGTGCGGGAAGAGACGACAAACCGGCGTATGCTATCTTGCTTTTCAGTGCAACAGACAAAAAAGTTACCGAGCAACGAATCGATTCCAATTTTCCCGATCTCGATACCATTAAGAACATATACCAGGCCGCAGGGAATTACTGCAAGGTTCCAATCGGCGGAGGTAAAGGGTTGTCCTTTGATTTCAATCTGGCTGATTTTTCCTCCCAGTTTAGATTTAACCCATTTCATGCGTTCAGTGCTCTGAAAATACTCGAAAGGGAAGGATATATTGAAGTTACCGACGAGATGAATAATCCGTCGAGAATTAAATTCCTGCTATCACGCGATGATTTGTATAAATTCCAGGTAGCCAACGCAAAATTCGATGCCTTCATTAAGCTGGTACTGCGCTCATACACCGGGATATTTACCGATTATACCGGCATTGATGAATTAATGCTCGCAAAAAGGGCAGGAGTGGAGGTAGATGTTGTTTTTCAGTACCTAAGCAGACTAAATACCTTGAAAGTCATACGGTATATACCACAACGAAAAACTCCTTTACTCATTTACAACGAAGAACGGCTTGAGGATAAATCGCTTTATATTTCGAAAGAAAACTACCGTGACCGGAAAGAACGTTTTATTGCCAATCTGAATGCTATACTAAAATATGCCGGGTCGGGTGATAAATGCCGCAGTGTAATGTTGCTGGAATATTTTGGCGAAAGCAATGCCGAACCCTGCGGTCAGTGTGATGTGTGCCGGCGAAAAACCGAAAAAGAATTAATCAATGAAGAATTTGAATTAATGAAAGAAGAAATCGAAGCCATCGTAAAAATGGAACCCATTGCGCTAAACGAACTAGTAAATAAAATACCGTTTAATAAAGATAAACTGATTCAGACAATACAGTGGATGCTGGATAATGATATATTAATATACAATGAAAAAAATAAAATAATGTGGAAAAGAAAATAAGACCTGATAAGAATAAAAAGCAGATTTATAACTATTTATGAGGATAAAACAAATTCAAAGTTGGTTGTTTCAATCGAAAATTCGCCTGGTGCATATATTTGGGAGGGTATAGAAATTAACAGACATATAAAAGCATACTCAAATTGGTGGTCGGTTAATTATGAAGTTAAAATTGACAATAAACAATTGAAGCCAAATTCGAAATTAAAAGTTTTTTTTATGGAATTTAGATAAGGTTAATGCGTATATCGACAACTTTGAAGTTAGTTTATTTAAAATTAACAATTATAACATCAGTAATTCTGATTGAATAAGTTAGTTACTTTAAAAAATATCACATCATGTTTTGAATAAATTCGTAATGTTCGTAGCAGTTTTTTTATTCAGCAGATAATAGGTAAGCAGGAAAAGAAAACCCTCTGCAAATGTATACCACTCATTTATTTTAAGTTCTAATATTTTCCTTAAAAATAAATCAATACCAATCTGGAGTAAAATAATGAATATCATAGGCAGTAATTGTTTCAAAAGATTCAAATTCACATATTTAATGGCATCAACTACATAAAACCAGATATATAGTATCAGGTAAGCAATAAGGGTGGTAATAGCAGCAGTTTGATATCCATACAAAGGGATAAGCAAAAAATTCAAACCAATATTAACTAAACAGGCAATGGTCATCCCGACAATAAAAGGCCTGAATCTGTTTTCAAATTTTAATTTTGCTTCGTTAAATAATGTTAAGCCATAAAGGAATGAACTTAACATAATGAATGGTATCATGTGATAACCGCTTCTGAATTTTTCACCCAGTAAAATAAAGGCCATCTGCCTTGAAAACATTGAAAAATAAACCACCAGCGGGAGCAGGATAAAGATAAAGAAATGAATATAAGCCGATATCTGTTCTTTCATATCCTGAGGTTTGAATGTGAGCAATTTGACAAATTTTGGATTAATGGTATTAAAATATACTGTTACTAGGTGATAGATGCTGAATTGCCCCAGCATATATACCTGGTTATAAATACCCACTGAGCCTATATCAGCATATAAAGCAATTATGTATCGATCAGAGGTTGTAAGAATTAAAATACCAAGACTTGAATAAAGGCCCACAGCTCCATAGGTAAGCAGCTCTTTCATATATTTTGAAGTTACCAATGATAATGATATTCTGGGAAACTTCCTGATAGTTAGAAGAACGATAAGAATCAATAAAACATTAATTATCACCTGACCGATAAGTATTGATTCTATTCTAAAACCAATGGAAAAGGCAAAGTAAAAGAGTAGCGCAAACGCACCAATTGCCTGAAGAGAATAAATCAGATTATAAAAAAATGCTCTCTCTTTAATTCTTACAATAATAAGGTATAAGCTCAACACCTGACCCGATGTTAATTGCAGAAATGACAGGGTAACCAGTCGGAAAACAAGCGTAGATTTCACAAACACCAACCAGCCCAGGGATATGAGTAAAAGAGAACATGAGGAAATAATGGAAAGAAAAATGAGATTTGAATAAAGCGCATTGACAGTGCTATTCTTTACGGATTCTGTATAAAAACGCCACATACAGGAAGAAATCCAGGCAAAGAGCACCATAGACAGATACGAAAAAGTACTGGTAACCAGACTGTAATAACCATATTCCTCGGGAGTAAAATAACGGGTAAAGATAGGTAACCTGAAAAAAACAATAATCGCAGGAACAATGGAACCAATGAAGTACCAAAGTAAATCGGAATAAAATTTATGTTTTAATTTTCCGCTCACTCCTTTTAATTACTAAATATTATTCTTATAAAAAACAGTGGTACACCTGTTATGAAATATTGCCGGGGCAATGCCCCAAAAATCAATACATTTAAATCCATTCTTCTGCAGAAATTCAACTCCCGGTTTATAATTCTTACGATCTGAGTCATCCAATACGATTAATCCATTTACTTTAACATGGTTAACAGAATGCATAATACAATTGACTCTGTCGCGACCATCAATGATTACCAAATCGTATTTTTTTTCAGTTTTGTTTATTACATTACAATATTTTCCTCCATAATCCAATTCTTCAAAAATAAGTTGAGTATTGGAAGGAAGCAGCGATTTAATCTTAGCAACCCAATCTTTATTATATTCTACAGTTACAAGATTTTTAACACGTTTCGCGTAGAATATCGATGAATAGCCCGAACCATATTCAAAAACCTCCATCTTTTTGTCTAATCGTGTTTTAATGAATTCAGTGAAAGAATATGTGCACCATGGAATATATTCACCCGAAGCATCAGTTGGTATTCTGGTATCTAGTGTTTTAAACCATTCCAGTTCAGCCAGATACCCATTGTTGTGAAGTGAAAGCAGCATTCTTGAACGACTGAGATTTCGAATATACCCAATTAACTTTTTAATTTTATTCATTGATAACTAAGTTGAGATTAAAAGTTAAATATGAGAATTTAAAATGAAGCATATATCTCAAGCAATCGTTTTTCCATTAATTCCCAGTTATATTTTTCTTTCACAGCTTGTAATCCGTTTTTTGACAACTTTTCATATAATTTACCATTTGAAATCAACTCAATCATTTTTTCACAAATATCAACCGAACTATGAGGATCAACAATTAATCCGGTTTCATTTTTTTCTGTATATGCTTTCATATGACCAAAATTGCTACAAATCACAGGCAAGCCAAAAGCCATATATTCAAATAATTTAATTGGCAAAATAGTACGGTTAACAGGATTGTCGTCAAATACAATCAATCCAGTTTTGCTTTGTTTATAAAATTTTTCAATCTCGGTGTACACAACTGGTTTTTTCACAATAACGTTTTCTTCCAGGTGATATTTCTCCAACAACAGTTTTATCATTTTTTTCAATCCTTTTTCAGGAACAGGTCCGATAAGCAGAACTTTCAGATTAAATCCTTTGTCACGGGCAAGCCTAACTGCATGAATAATCTGAAATACACCTCTTGTGGAACGTATACTTCCGGTATAAATTGCATCGTAATTCTTATCCTTAAAAGGAGTTAAATGTATTTTAGGATTCAGATTTGTGTAATTATAAATTATTTTAACTTTATCCTTATTATTCAAAAAATTAGCAAATTTCCTGGCTACATTTTCTTCTGTAGCAATTACCATATCGTAATTTTCAGAACGTTTTAATTCCCATCTTCTAATATAAAATGAAAAAAAGTATTGAATAATCTTTGGTATAAAACCTGAATTGACTCCATAACGGAAAGCTTCAGGATATGGCTCATGTACATCATAAATAACTATAGGCTTGTGTGGCAATTTTTTAAGCTTCAGTCCAATCTTGTTCAGTTGCACATCATGGAAGTGATAAACTTCAGCATCCGTTTTTGCTGCAACTCTTAATATTTGTTTATAAACCGATTTTGAAAAAGTAATAATTCTGAATACCTTGTCAAGATAAGGGTTAGAGAAATAGTGCTTTCGGGCAATCTGGATGAGTTGAATGCCTTCCTCCGAAAAAAAATCTTTATTCTCGTCCCCTACTCCAACATGGATGGCTTTATAACCATTTTTTTTCAGTGATAATGCCTCTTTCCAATAAATTCTGTCATCATAAAGTCCGTGAAGACATGATAACATACAGACTGTTTTTTTAGCGGCCATTAGTGTTTCAGGTGTGTTAAGGATTTAACTGTTCAGGAAGAATCATTCAAGCGCACTAAAATCAATCTCGGCAGTGCGCTCCATTTCGATAAGTTTTCCGTTTTCGCATTTCAAGGTCCTGGAATTATACTTTTTAAGCAATGTATAGTTGTGGGTTGCCATCACTACAGCGCTGCCGGAATTACTTATTTCGAACAATATTTTAATAATCGATTCTGAAGTTTCAGGGTCGAGATTTCCTGTTGGTTCATCTGCCAAAATAATATCCGGGCTATTCAGTAAAGCCCGTGCAATAACCACACGTTGCTGTTCCCCACCAGATAACTGGTGGGGCATTTTATAGTGTTTGAATTCAAGTCCCGTCTTTTCCAGCACTTCATTTATCCGGGAGTCCATTTCAGATTTGTTTTTCCATCCGGTGGCCTTTAATACAAAAAGCAAATTATCATACACCGAACGATCAATCAGCAATTGAAAATCCTGAAAAACTATTCCCAATTTACGTCTCAGGGATGGTACCGATTTCGATTTAAGATTTTCGAGTTGAAAGCCTGTTACTTCAGCGGTACCTTCTCTCAGAGGCAACTCAGCATTTATGGTTTTAATCAGGCTGGTTTTTCCGCTACCAACACGGCCGATCAGGTATACAAACTCGCCTTTGGTTACCTCAAAAGTAACCTCCGATAACACCAGGTAATTTTCCTGAAAAATCGAAGCATTTTGAAAACTAATTATTGTATCCATTCGTAATGGTTTTCTGCATTAGAAAACATGGTAATGCACGGCCTAAATTAAGAATAAAAACCGAGAATTAAAGTTTAATCATTCGAAAATGGCACTCCATCTAATCACATGCGTCTTATTACACATTTGGTTACTAATTAACAAAATTCTGTTAATCAAAATAGAATAAATTCTGAACATCCATCGTTTATAATCTGTACTTTTATATATAATTAAAGAAATACACATGACCATCAAACACATCTCAATTGCTATAATCATGCTTCAACTGGTTCTGGCATTAAATGGCCAGCAATCAGCATATCTTCTTGCACAGGATGAAACCTATCAAACAGCAATAGCTTTTTATGAAAAAGGAAATTACGGTAGCGCAAAAGAATTCTTTGAGCAGGTAGCTGAAGATGAATCCTATGATAAAAGCTCTGAAATTAGAGCACGCTCGGCATTTTATGCTGCCATGTGTGCCATGAAATTATTTAACGACGATGCTGAATATCTCACTAACAGGTTTATTGGTGAATACGCTTCGCATACACTTGTTAATGAAGCCCGGTTTCAGCTCGCCAATTATTTTTATGCCAGTAAAAAATACAACTCTGCCCTGGAATATTACCTTACGGTTGATAAAGAAAAACTGGACAATGAAGATAAAGCCGAATATTTTTTTAAGAAAGGATATTGCTATTTCACGAAAGATGATTATGAAAATGCCCGGGTAGCTTTTTACGAAATCATTGATCTCGATACAAAATATACCCCACCGGCAGTATATTATTATGCACATATTAATTATGCCCAGAAAAACTATCAGACAGCATTGAATGGTTTTTTAAAACTAACTGCCGATGAAACCTTTGGGCCTATTGCTCCCTATTACATAACCCAAATTTATTTTCTGCAAAAAAAATACGATAAAGTCATTGAATTTGCTCCCGGGTTTATCGAAAAGGTCACGGAGAAGAGAGTTGCTGAGGTAGCACGCATTATCGGTGAATCGTACACAGAGACAGGGAAATATGCCGAAGCTATCCCTTATCTTGAAAAGTATATGCAAATGGCGAACTATATAACCAAAGAGGATAAATACCAGACTGCCTATGCTTACTATAAATCTCAACAGTATGAGAAAGCAGCCGATATGTTTGCCAAACTATCAGGAGGTAGTTCATTGCTTTGTCAGAATGCGCTTTACCATCTGGCTGACTGTTATCTGAAACTTGATCGTAAAAACGATGCCCGTATGGCATTTGCTTCAGCGGTGAAAATGGATTTTGATAAAACCATACAGGAGGATGCCGCTTTTAACTATGCTGTGGTTACCTACGAACTTGCTTATACTCCATTCAATGAAGCAATTCAGGCCTTAAATCAATACATCGAAAAATACCCGTCGTCAAAGCGAACGGATGAAGCATATAAATACCTGGTACAAGCTTATATGACTACAAAAAATTATAAAATGGCGCTTGCTTCCCTGGAAAAAATTTCAAATAAAACTCCTGATATTAAAAAGGCTTACCAGAAAATAGCTTATTACAGAGCGCTGGAATTAATCAACAATCTTAATTACCAGGAAGCCATTGACCTTTTGAATAAATCGACAGCCTATGGTGTATTCGATAACAATTTAAATCTGTTGGCAGTTTATTGGAAAGCTGAGGCCAATTACAGGTTAGGTAATTATGCAAAGGCAATTACCAGTTATAATTCGTTTATTGAAAAACCGGGCGCATATCAGCAATCAGAGTATAATCTTGCATTATATGGTATCGGATATTCCTATTTCCAGCAGAAGAAATTTGCAGAAGCAGCTGACTGGTTTCGAAAGTTTATTGCACAAATGAACGATGCCAAAGTGAAAACTGTTGGAGATGCCTTAAACAGAACCGGAGATTGTTTCTTCATCCGAAAAGATTACTATGCCGCTATTGATTTTTACGACAAGAGCATTGCCAACAAAAGTACAGATGTAGATTATGCTATGTTCCAAAAAGGCCTCTGTCTGGGAGTATTAAATAAAGAACAGGAAAAAATTGAAGTTTTAAGTAAACTGATTAACAGTTATCCCTCATCAAATTATACAGATGATGCACTGTATGAAATGAGTGTGAGCTATATTGCCCTGAACAGACAGGATAATGCAATAGAGGATTATAAGAAAATTATTGACCAGTATCCAAATAGCAGCTATATGGCCAGAGCGTTGGTAAACCTGGGATTAATTTATTATAATACCGGCAGGAACAACGAAGCCATGGATGTTTATAAACGGGTTGTAAGGGATTATCCGGGAACAGACGAAGCCAAAGGTGCATTAAGTGGAATTAAAAATGTATATATCGAACTAAACAATGTAGACGGTTACTTTGAATTCACAAAAGGACTGGGTGGTTATGCCGAAGTGAGTAAACATGAACAAGATTCTATGAGTTACATATCTGCTGAAAACCTTTACATGTCGGGAGACTGCGAAAAATCTTCGCAAAGCTTCAAAAGGTATATTGAAAATTATCCTGAAGGGAACTTTATTCT
Source organism: uncultured Bacteroidales bacterium (assembly GCA_963781805.1). Classification (GTDB taxonomy): domain Bacteria; phylum Bacteroidota; class Bacteroidia; order Bacteroidales; family UBA10428; genus JAFGPL01. The sequence continues at coordinate 5,087,399 of CAWAHF010000004.1, read as the reverse complement.
CAACGCAAACTTTTATAAAGGAGACTGCAATTATCAGCTCAAACAATACGATGAAGCGCTTAAATCATTTGATTATGTAATTAGCAAACCGAAAAATACATTTACCGAACAGGCGCTTCTGGGAGCGGCGCGCATTAGCTATTCAAAAAAGGATTATCAGCAAGCGCTGGATTATTACAAGAAACTTGCTTCGCTTACCGAAACACGTGCAAATTTGCTTGAAGCCCGTATCGGCCAGATGAGATGCGATTATATTCTTGAAAACTACAGCGATGTTATTGATGACGCCAAATTAGTGCTTGAAATCGAGAAACTTCCGGAAGCAACGGAAAGAGAGACACACTTCAAACTGGCAAAATCGTTATATGTAAAAGACAGGTTGATGCTGGCGCTGGATGAATTTAAGAAAGTTGCCGATGAAGTTAACAGTGAAGAAGGCGCCGAATCAAAATACAGGGTGGCAGAAATATACTTTAAACACGGCGATTTGAAAGAAGCGGACAAGGTCATCGCTGATTTTACCCAAAAGACAACACCGCATCAGTACTGGATGGCCATGAGCTTTATTCTTTGGGCAGATATTTATGCCAAGCAGGGGGATTATTTTCAGGCATTACAAACCTTGCAAAGCATCATCGATTATTACGGCACTTCAGATGACGGCATTCTGGATTTGGCCCGGGAAAAGCACAAACAATATCTTGACAAACAACAAGCTGATGAAAAGGTTGTGGAACAGAAAGATATTGAAATAAATGTTGGTCAATAATTTCAATTAGTTAAAAATCAAAAAAATCTGAAATGAAAAAAATATTTTCCGTACTTATTTGCATACTTATTTCAGGGGTTATACTACAATCGAAAGCGCAACAAATAAATCGCGATGTAGTGGTTGTAAAACCCTACGAGCCTTCGCTTTCGGATGCCTATAAAATTAGTGTCCTGCCCAAAATTGAAGATTCTGCTTCTGTTACTCCAAAATTCGATTACTCCATATTACCTGCAAAAATCGATGCTCCTTTTGAACTCAAACCGATAAATGCAGCCAGAATGCTTGGTACACCTTTGGAAAAACTTTATACCAGTTATATTATGCTGGGAATGGGTAATTTTTTTACCCCGGTTGCCGAGTATAATATAAATTCATTGCGATCAAAAAACAGTCTGCTTGGATTCTATTATATGCACAAATCGTCAGGTTCGAAAATTAAGCTGGACAATGAGGATAAAGTACCAGCCGGTTATTCCATAAATAAAGCTGAACTATATGCAAATAAATTCTATGATCATTCCAATCTTTCAGGAATTTTCAGATTCAGATCGGACGTTGTGCATGATTACGGTTACAATACCCTTTTATTTCCCGATACCACCCTTGACATTAAAGGTAAAAACATAAAACAATCCTACTCAAGGGCAGGGATATCGCTGCGTTATAATTCCACTTATTCAGACTCTGATCATTTAAATTACGACCTGAATCTGAACTACGATAATTTCAACGACAAACATAACAATTACGAAAATCAGTTAGCATTGAATGCCTTGCTCAATAAACGTTTCGGAAATAAAATGTTTGGGATTGATCTGGGATTTAATTACGTGAAACCAAGTATTTTTATTGATTCAGCAAGCACCAGCTTGTTTTCGGCAAGCCCTTATTTTTCAAAGAAAAATACCGATTATGAATTCCGTGTAGGAGGAAGAGTCTATGCAGCAAGCGGAGGTGAGAAGAATGTCTTTTTTTATCCCTGGGCAAGACTACAGTTTAATGTGGTGGAAAAGATTTTGATGCCTTACGTAGGAATCGATGGGGATGCATCACTTATAACCTATAACAGACTTTCAGCAGAAAATCCATATATCATTCCTGCATCCTCATCTGAAATCATGGACAAACTATACGTATATGGTGGGATTAAAGGTTTGTTCAGCTCAACATCGGGGTTTGACCTGAGCGTAAGCTACAGCCTGATTAACAATATGCCATTGTTTCTGAACGACACATTGGGAAAATATGATAATATGTTTAAGGTGATTAGCGACGATGCCGAATTGGTTAAGTATGCCGGAGAAGTGTATTATGATCCCTACACCAATCTTAAATTATCGCTTAAAGCCTCGTTATTTGATTATAAAATGAGTAATGAATTAAAAGCATGGCATAAACCTGACTTTGAACTTTCACTGAATACGAAATATAATATTCGCGAAAAGATATTCGCCAACTTAAATATTATTGCTATCGGAAACCGGTATGCAAAAATTCCCGATTCCATGAATAGCGTGGTTAAATTAAAACCTGTAATTGATGTGAACCTGGAGCTTGAATATAAATACTCAAAGATTCTCTCATTCTATCTGAATTTCTACAATCTCACCTCATCAAATTACTTCCTGTGGAATCAGTATCCGGGCCGGAAATTAAATGTTATTGTAGGCTTCAGTTATAAAATCTAGGTTTTCAATTATTATCAATTCACATTCTCAACGATTTTTTCAGGTAAAGACAACCAGATTTTATCGCTGAAATTTCGGCTTTTGGAAAATAAAAATCGTAACCTTTGGACAGGTTAATTTTTTACCAGTTTTTACGCCCTCTAAAGCACTGTTTACCAATCCTTTAATTTTGTTGATTTTTTGTTGATAAATCCTTGATTATTAGAGGCTTTTTATGCTTCTATTCGGATATATTTTGGTATATTTGCCTTGCTTTTAAAACCACTTATCAGAGTTGGAAAATACATGATAGATAACAGCAATTTGAAACCTGAAAATTTATTTTTTCACAAATTCAGCCTATCAGAAAAGTTAACCGCTATCAATTTAAAAAAATGAATGAATTGAAGCAGGATTTAAGGTATTATTTTGAAAATAATTGAAGTAAAATGACAACTAGTGAATTAGAAAATCAGGAAAAGAAAAATAACGGAAAATATTCTGCCGATAGCATACAAGTGCTGGAAGGATTGGAAGCGGTAAGAAAAAGACCGGCAATGTATATTGGTGATATCTCCACAAAAGGATTGCATCACCTGGTATATGAAGTTGTTGATAACTCTATTGATGAAGCTCTTGCCGGTCATTGCAAAAATATCGATGTTATCATTAATGAAGATGGTTCAATATCTGTACTTGACGATGGCAGAGGAATACCCACAGATTTTCATGAAAAAGAACAGAAGTCAGCGCTTGAAGTTGTTATGACCGTATTGCATGCCGGAGGTAAGTTTGATAAAGATTCCTATAAAGTCTCAGGGGGATTGCATGGAGTCGGGGTATCCTGTGTTAATGCACTTTCATCACATCTCGAAGTGATTGTATACCGTGAGGGAAAAATATTCCAGCAGGAGTATGAAAAAGGAAAACCTCTTTATCCTGTAAAAGAAATAGGCGAAACAGAAAAGACCGGAACACTGGTTAACTTCAAACCCGATGATACTATTTTCATCACCACCGATTACAATTTTGAAATTCTGGCTTCTCGATTACGCGAACTCTCTTTCCTGAATAAAGGAATTTCCTTATCAATAATAGATAAAAGAGAGCTGGAAGAAAACGGAAATGGGGGCAACTATCGTACTGAAAAATTTTACTCAGATGAAGGGCTTAAGGAGTTTGTTCGTTTACTGGATGCAACGCGGGAAAAATTAATTGATAAGATCATCTATATTGATACCATAAAAAATGATACACCTGTTGAAATAGCGTTGCAATACAATACGTCATTCAGCGAAAATATTCATTCGTATGTAAACAATATTAATACAATCGAAGGAGGCACCCACCTAGCAGGGTTTAGACGTGGGCTTACCCGAACGCTTAAAACATATGCCGAAAAATCGGGTATGCTTGCCAAACTGAAATTTGATATTAATGGCGATGATTTCAGGGAGGGACTCACTGCTGTAATTTCGATTAAAGTGGCAGAACCTCAGTTCGAAGGTCAGACCAAAACCAAGCTTGGAAATTCCGATGTGATGGGAGCTGTTGATATTGCAGTGAGCACAGTTCTGGGTAATTACCTCGAAGAGAATCCTAAAGATGCCCGTACTATTGTAAATAAGGTTATACTGGCTGCACAGGCACGGCATGCTGCCCGCAAAGCAAGAGAGCTAGTCCAGCGTAAAAATGTTTTATCGGGTTCAGGATTGCCCGGTAAACTGGCAGACTGTGCCGATAAAGATCCTTCAACAACTGAAATATATCTTGTTGAAGGAGATTCTGCAGGCGGTACGGCCAAACAGGGAAGAGACCGAAAATTTCAGGCTATATTGCCTTTGCGGGGTAAAATTCTGAATGTGGAAAAAGCCATGCCTCATAAAATATTTGAGAATGAAGAAATAAAAAATATGTTTACTGCCCTTGGTGTATCCATTGGCACCGAAGATGACAGTAAGGCACTGAATATGGTTGGAATCCGGTATCATAAAGTTATTATCATGACGGATGCTGATGTGGATGGAAGTCACATTACCACCCTTATAATGACTTTCTTTTACAGGTATATGGAAGATTTGATAAAGAATGGATATTTGTATATTGCAACTCCCCCGCTCTATCTGTTGAAAAAAGGAAAACAGGAACGATATTGCTGGACTGAAGAAGAACGTTTGCAGACCATTAATGAGTTTGGGAAAGGGAAAGAAGGATCTGTACATATTCAACGCTATAAGGGTCTTGGTGAGATGAATGCAGTGCAATTGTGGGAAACTACCATGAATCCTGAGACCAGAACCCTGAGACAGGTGACAATTGAAAGCGCGGCTGAAGCTGATATGGTATTTTCGATGCTGATGGGTGACGATGTTCCCCCCAGACGCGAATTTATTGAGTCGCATGCAAAATATGCAAAAATAGATGTTTAAAAATAAAGCCGCCGGATAGCGGCTTTTTAGTTGTAACCCAATATTTTACATTATGAAAAAAATATGGTTTGTATGTTTTTCACTGTTATTAGGTTCCTCCTTTGTTTATTCCCAAAATCCATTGAAAAATATCAAGGTTTCTGATATTCAATGGGAACTGGACTACCAGATTTATTTAAAACTTGCCAACGATTCCACCTATAATTATGATATAAGACAACTTTTTCATGTTGCAAAAAGTCAACCGGATAAGGGTCAGGAATACATTTACTATCCTGTAAATCTCGGTTCGGAATATGTAAACAGTCTGAAACAAAAAAATGACACCGTTCTGTCAGAAGGAAAATACAGAACCTTGTGGAGTGCGTTACATGCATCACTTGGAGGTGATTGGGTACATTTTACAAATTGCCTGCTATATGCACTCGAGACAAATCAATTGTCGTTAACCGCTCCGCTTATGGTAAGACCCCAGACAAAGTGGAAACCAAAACCTGCAACAGATACCTATCTCAGAACAAAAAAATGGAAATATTATGTGCCTGTCAGACAAAAAGACGCAGTTAAAGAATATAATCTTCGTAAAGACCGGAACGAACTTGGTGACATAAACAGCATACCTGCAGAATTTATAGATCTTATGCTTAAAACAAGCGATAAGGAATTGAAAAAACATCTCGAAAACAACAACAGAAAATTCATCGCCAAAATAGAACTGGTAAAACTGTTACTTGGCGTTAATTTTCTTAGCGATGCACAGATTAATTATATACGATCGTCGGTGCTAAAGGCAGTTAAAAATTATTCCGAGAACAAATTACCTTCTTTAATCGTATTCGATGAATTTGATGCAGCAGCAGTTATGACCTTAGCCCCGGAAGGATATAAAATCAATGCAATCGTATTTAAAAAATCTGCAGATTTATCGGATGCAGATAAACAACTTCAAACTGCAAGAATTATTGATATAATTGATAACATAAATACGTACAATCACAATTCCTTTATAAAACAACTTGGAAATTACTATCAAAAATAATGCACCCTTATTTATCGGAGCTGCCAGAAAGACTTAAAGCACATCATAATCAGGATGATGCCCGGTTTATGAAACAATATATGAAAAATAAGTTTGAGTTTTTTGGAATTAAAACGCCTGTCCGGAATGAAATTATTAAAAATTATTTCAAAGAATTTGGATTGCCTGATAAGTCGGAACTTGATAAAATTATTCTGAATTTATGGTCTCTTGAAGAAAGGGAATATCAATATTTCAGTTTTGCACTTCTCGATAAATTCAAAAAAAACCAGGAAAAAGAAGATATTGCCTTGTATGAAAAATTAATTGTCACTAAATCGTGGTGGGATACAGTCGACGGAATCGCAGCTTGGTATGTTGGCAACTATTTTATATATTATCCCGAAAGCATTTCGGTTTATACCGATAAGTGGTATCAAAGTACCCATATGTGGTTGCAACGGACAGTTTTATTGTTTCAATTGAAATACAAACAGAATACGGACGAAAAACTGTTATACCATTATTGCACAAAACTTTCATCATCAAAGGAATTTTTCATTCAAAAAGCAATTGGTTGGAGTCTGAGAGAATATGCCAAAACCAATCCGGAATCAGTTAAGAATTTTGTATCCGGCCATTCTCTTGCTTCTCTCAGCAGAAGAGAGGCGCTAAAACATCTCTAAATTCAGAGTTTTAACACCTTTGTAACATTAAATTCATTATTTACCAGAATTATGAGCAAATAATTTCCTCGATCGAAATATCTAAAGTCGATTTCAAGATGCCTGTTCTTGCTGCGTGAGTTGTATTCAATTCCTCCCTCCATATTAATAATATAGTAGGTGTATTCCGCAGGTACCTGTTTAAACCATACATTCAACTTTTCGTTCACGGGATTAGGCGAGGCAGTGTACAAACTTTTCGGATTTATCTGATCCGAGCTGTGGATAAAACTGTCGAGCGAAGCCAACAACCATTTGTCAGGATCAAATGTCAATCCCTGAATATTATATGGCATGTAAATCCTGAACTCCTGATAATTACGTTCCTGACGGAACGAAATCAACGTATCTTTACCTTGGGGTAATTGTACCGAAAATTCGAGCAGTGTATTAAACAGGGGAGTTGCAGAAGAAGTAGTTTCCTGCAGAGAATAGAAAAACAAAGTATCTTTTGCACTGTGCCAGTTAATTTTAAATGTCGGATATCCTTCTCCATAATACCATTGTTGAAAGAAATCAGTAAAATCTTTTCCGGTTTTCTGGTTCAAAAGCTTTTCAAAATCTTCACCGGTAGCGTTGGCATCTTTGTGTAATACGAGAAATTCCTTCAGAAGCTCAAAGAAAAGTGCATCGTCATTAACCTCCTGCCTGATCATATGTAAAATTGCAGCTCCTTTTTTATAGGACAAAGGAAGACTAAATATTCTGTTTTCGGACAGTGATTCTGAATTTGGAATATAAACACTTCCGTCAGTAATACCCTTTGCCACAGAGTGTGCCGAAGCCATCCAAAGATCCGCGCTTGATTTTGATTTCAGACGTTCCAATGCAAGGTATTCTCCGTAACTTGCAAATCCTTCGTTTATCCATATATCCTGCCAGGTAGCACAAGTTACTAAATCTCCAAACCACTGATGCATAAGCTCATGCGAAATTAAATTGTAGGACGTATTTGATATCGTTGTCATAGTTTGATGTTCCATCCCACCGCCAAACGGAACCAGACAATGCCCGTATTTCTCCTTTGCAAACGGGTATTTTCCTAACAATTCGCCAAAACAATTGAGAAATTCTCGGGTAACATCCAGATTGGCTTTATTCTGGCTAAAAAAAGCAGAATCATTATATACGTAATTCTGAACCAGAATTGAATCGCCATCAGGAGTTTTGGTATAGAAGCTATAATCGAGATAATCTCCGAGAGAAAAGGATATGAGGTAATAAGCAATAGGAAATCCGGATTTCCATTCGTAACGGACTTTCCCATTGGGTAAATCAACAATTTTAACCAATAAGCCGTTAGAACCGGCTTTTAAACTAGCATCGGTAGTGATATTAACAGCCACGCTATCAGCTTTATCGGTTAGCACCTGTTTACAGGGAAACCAGTTCTTTGCAGAAAAAGGTTCTGACAGGGACCATGTATATTTTTTATGTGTTCCACCGAATTCACTGTTATAAATTCCTGCACCCGTTCCCGAATTATAGCCTTTACCATGATAATATACCGTAATTAAAACATTTTGGTGAAATGAAAGTGGAGTGGCAAATGTTATAAAAATGGTATCTGAATTATGTTGAAACATGACAGGTAAGCCACCAGCCAAAATTGAATCGATTGTATAGTTTTTAACCAGGTCAAGTGGAATTTGATTTACTTGTGATTCGGTTATCTCCAATAGTATGGAAGCCGAACCTTTAATGAAAATACTGGTATCTGAAGCTTCCAGATCAATTTTATAATATTTTACATCATAGCTTTCCTCAGAATTATTCATGGAATTGACCCCCTCCGATATCTGGTTAAAATGTTTAGATGAATGAAGATGAATAGATCCAGAATTACTGAAATGAATAAAACTACTGCATACTATAACCTGCAAAACATTAACTAAGATATTCATGGTTCAATATGAAGGTATCACCTGCTAATTATGCACATTAACTTTATATATGGTTGTTTGCGAATAGGTTTCCCAAGGATTCAAAATTGTTGACGGAAACTGAGGTTTGTTTGGACTATCCGGAAAATGCTGGGTTTCGAGGCAAAAACCGTAATATTTTTTATATGATATGTTCTGTTTGCCAATCATACTGCCATCAAAATGAATGGATGTATACAGCTGAACTCCCGGTTCGGTGGAAAACACATCCATCTTTAATCCGGTCAGCGGTTCATAAACCTCAGCAATCAGTTCAAGAACTCCTTGTTTTTTGTTTAGCACAAAATTATGATCATAACCGCCAATATCCATTTTCTTAATCCTCTTTCCTATTTCAGAAAATTCCCTGAAATCCAGGGGGGTATCTTTCACCGGTTTAACCTCTCCGGTGGGGATAAGGGTCTTATCAACCGGCGTATAATTATCGGCATTTATTTTAAGCTGATGTTTCAGCACATCGCTTTTACATCCATTCAGATTGAAATACCCGTGACTTGTAAGGTTTACATGTGTTTTCCTGTCGGTAGTGGCTTTGTATTCAATACTCAGCTCATTGTTATTTGTAAGCAGGTAAATCACCTCTACATTCAGATTACCCGGATAACCTTCTTCCATATCATGCGAGAGGTAATGTAGCTTTAGCCCTTTCGTATCTTTGGTATCGATTAGTGAATAGTCCCATATTACCCTGTTAAAGCCGATATTTCCACCATGCAGATGATTTGGCGCCTGGTTTGTTGCCAGCTTGTATTCAATACCATCTAGTGTAAAAGTACCGTTAGCAATACGATTTCCATATCTTCCTATTAATGCACCGAGATACGAAGTATTTTTGACATAACTGTTGAGATTATCCCAGCCTAACACGACATCCGTTAATTTGCCATTCTTGTCGGGGATAACCCATGAGGTTATGATACCACCATAAGTTGAAATTTTACACATGCAATTGTTGTCATTTTCAATGGTGATGATATCGGCTGTTTTGCCATTTTCAAGTTTACCCCACGTTTCTGATTTTACTTTCATTTTACTATTAGTGTTAGATGACGTATTAAGATTTGGTAAAAATAGAAAAAATCTTCTAGTAAGGATTGGCACGGGAAGAAATAATTAATATCTTTAAAATGCATAAATATTAGGCTAATTCATTACGTTTTATTCTAATTGAATCCTGGTTCAGAGTTTGTTGTTCTTTCTCTGAGATATACATAATTGCAATTAAAGCAGGTTGATAAACCAATTAGAATAAATGCTGGATCAATTTACTATTACAATTTCAAATTTTTAAGTATCTAAGGAAGATAGTTGCTTGTTTTTATTTTTTTATACCTGCTGGAAATATATTCTGGCAAGAAATTTGAATTAAGATAAAGTACTCATAAAGAATAATTATAATTGGTTTAACGTTTATATAAATATCTCATAACAAATTGAAATTCACTGAAACCATAAATAGAAGTTTTAAGCCAACAAATTATACAGAAGAGGATGGTTTACTATTCTGGCGCGAAAAATTTTTTCTGATTTCATGTTTTGCTTTTGTATTAGCGGGAAGTCTGGCTTATATCGCCAGCATGAAAGCTTCCATCAGCGCAAAATTATGGCAGGTTGCTATTATAGATACTCTTACGTACCTGCTGGTAGTTATGGTTTTTTTCTTTAACAAAATAAATCTGAAATTTCGCATATATACGGTTTTGAGTCTCGGATATTTCTTAAGTGTTTCGTTATTGATATATTTAGGTCCGTATGGGCCAGGAATTATCTGGCTCATACTTATCCCTTTCATGGCAGCCCTGTTTTTAGGAACAAAAGCTGCAATCCTTTCAAACAGCATTAACCTGCTTACACTTGTAATTTTAGGTTTCTTAATAGGTTTTCATCTCACGGGACTAAACCTATTTTTATACAATTTAAAGGGTTGGATAGCCGTCTGTTCCAATTATTTGTTAATAAGCCTGGCGATTTCATTACCTGTTTCAATCTTATTGCAGGTGCTTGATAAATCACTCCGCAATGAGAAAGAACTGAAGAATTCACTGAAGACACAAAATCAGCTTTTAAAAAAAGCCAAAGATATTGCTGAGAACGCCGACAAGTTAAAATCTATTTCAATGGCTAACATGGCACATGAGATAAGAACACCCATGAATGGAATTCTAGGTTTCTCGATCCTACTATTTGACAACGATTTAGATAAGGCCCAACAAAGAAGGTATACAAAAATAATTCAACAGCGTGCAGAATATTTATTAAGGTTGATTAACAATATTATCGATTTGTCCAAAATTGAATCGGGTCAGCTTCAGGTTGAAATAGAGGTAGTCAATATAAACAAACTCCTTAATGAAATTTATGAAATGTTTATTTCTCAGATTGAATCGGCTGAGAAAAACATCCAATTAATTCCGGACATTCAAAAGGATAAAAAAATAACTATTCTTTCCGATGCTACAAAAATTCAACAGGTACTTATAAATCTAATAGGAAATGCAATTAAATTTACAGAAAGCGGTGCGGTAAAATTCGGTTTTAAAATACAAAACAACTTTATTGAATTTTATGTCAAAGATACGGGGATAGGAATTCAAGAAAACGACAAAAGTATTATCTTTGAGAGATACGGCAGAATAGAAAATCAAAACCAGCATATCAGTGCAGAAGGTACCGGATTAGGACTCTCAATCTCTATGGGACTCGCAAAGTTATTAAATGGCGATATTTGGTTCGAATCTGAAGCCAACAAAGGGTCGACTTTTTATTTTTCAGTTCCACTCAGAGAGATTGAAGCGATTAACGATGATGAAGGAAAAAATAACAATAATATGACAACAAACTGGAAGGAGAAGACAATTCTCATTGTAGAAGACGATCCGATTAGTGCCGAACTTTTGGGTGAGGTACTCACCGAAACCGATGCTATAGTTGAATATGCCACCGATGGTAACACAGCTATTGAAATTTGCAAAAACAAAAAAGTAGATATTGTGCTTATGGATATTCAATTACCCGGAATGAATGGACAAACAGCACTTTACGAAATTAAAAAGCTGGATAAAAAGATTATAGTTGTCGCACAGACTGCATTTGCAATGTCGGGCGATAAAGAAAAATATATTCTGCAGGGATTTGATGATTATATTTCCAAACCAATTTATCCGAATATTCTGATTGATTTGCTGAATAAATATATTGAATCTTAAATTCCCTGATATTATAATCTAAAAAAAAAAATAAAATTTCTAATTCTATATTTGAAAACATTGTTAAATTGGAAAAGATCAAAATAATTTTTAGTTTTAACCCAAATTTAAATTGTCTGAAAATCTTATATCATGAAACTACAAAAGTGTATCATTAGTTTATGGGTAATCGCAGCGATAATTCTCGGTTCATGTAAAACCAACAAAAAACAGGAATCTGATGTAATTGATTACAATAATATCAATCTCAATGAATCTAAGAATGTTATAAGCAGTTTTGATACCATTGGAGAAGGATTGCCGATTTTTTACAACATGTATCTATCGGTAGAAATGACATCTCTTTTTGAATCTGTAAAAGCTACCTTTAATCAGGACTTGTTGAATAGAACGGAAAAAGCTACCGATTACATCACCAGTTCAAAAAAAGCTTTAAATCTTGGTGCGTATGCTGTTGATTTGAGTTATGCCCGAATATTTGATCAATTGGAAATTGCGGGAAGATATTTTAATTCAATGCAGAAACTGTCTGAGGAATTAGGCATTCCCGGTGACTTTTTTCTTAGTACTGCCAAGAGGTTTGAACGAAACATCAACGATAAAGACTCTCTGATTAAAATTGCAAATGAAGTTTATGTAACCACAGACAGCTATCTGAAGGAAAACGAACAATATGCTGCAGCTGCACAAATTATTCTTGGCGGATGGATTGAAGCTATATATATTGCTTCAAATGTGGCTATGGAAACAAAGGATATCAATATAATCGAACGTTTTATTGACCAGAAGTATTCTTTAAAGAATCTGCTTGATATGCTTTCAAATTTCAACAAAAATGAAATTGTACATCATTATATTGTGATGCTGAAAAATATTGACGTAAAATTTAGAACCCTCAAGCTTGAGGTATCTGCCAATCCAGATCCAAACTCACCTGAAGTAAAACAGGCTATTGCTTTAAGCCTGAAACAAATCGGAGTAATCAATAAACAAATAACGGCCTTAAGAAAAGAAATAGTAGAATAGTAATTTTTAAAAAGCGTCCACCTTCATAGTTGAGATATCTGTTTAGAAACAAGTATTATTTTGCACTTTTCAGGTCGCTTATCATTTTCTTTGGATTCTCAGCATGGAATACGGTTGTACCTGCAACCAGTACATTAACGCCTGAATTATATAATTTCCCGGCATTGGCAAGATCAACACCACCGTCCACTTCAATTAATACATTAGGATTAACAGCATCACACATTTTTCGGAGTTCGGTGATTTTATGATATGACCGCTCAATAAAACTTTGCCCGCCATATCCCGGATTTACTGACATGATCAGAATAAGATCGACATACATGAGTATATCTTCAAGCAAAAATTCCGGTGTATGCGGATTGATTGAAACGCCGGCCATCATACCGAGTGATTTGATTTCTTCTATCACCCTGTGCAAATGGTAGCAAACTTCGTAATGAACTGTTAGAATATTTGCACCTACATCTTTATATCTTTTCAGGTATTTCTCAGGTTCCACAGTCATTAGATGCACATCGAGAGGTTTCTGGGCATGTTTTTTTATATGACTGAGAACCGGGAAACCAAACGATATATTTGGAACAAACACACCATCCATAATATCACAGTGTAAAAAATCAGCTTCGCTTTCGTTAACCATCATTATTGCCTCACGAAGGTTACCAAAATCTGCTGCCAGAAGAGACGGAGATACAAGTCTTTTCATGCCATAAATTTTTTTCAAAAATATTATTTTAAAAATACACGTAGAAGTAATCTACAAATTACGGAAATTTCAAGAGCAAGTAAAAATTTTTTATCCAAGGTAGGTTTTCAGATTTTTGCAACGTGTAGCATTTTTAAGTCTTTTAATTGCTTTTTCTTTTATTTGTCTGACTCTTTCACGGGTAAGATTAAATTCTAAGCCAATTTCCTCGAGGGTATGCTGGTGCTTTCCGTTAAGACCGAAATAAAGCCTGATAATATTTGCTTCGCGATAGGTTAGCGTTGACAATGCCCGCTCAATTTCTTTCCGAAGCGATTCGGTTAGCAAACCTTTGTCAGGGCTCGGTGTATCTTTGCTGAGAAGTACATCATAAAGAGTTCCTTCTTCATCCTGTAACATCGGGGCATCCATAGAGACATGCCTGTGGGCACTTTTAAGGGATATCTTAATATCATCGGGAGCCATTTCCATTGCCTCGGCAAGTTCCTGTATAGACGGTTCTCTCTCAAACCGTTGTTCCAATTTAGCAAAGGTTTTGTTAATCCGGTTTATGGAGCCAATTTTGTTAAGAGGTAACCTGACAATACGTGCCTGTTCTGCCAGCGCTTGCAATATCGATTGCCTTATCCACCATACAGCATACGAAATAAATTTAAATCCCCTGGTCTCATCAAACCTTTGCGCTGCTTTAATTAATCCGAGGTTTCCTTCGTTAATGAGATCAGGCAAGCTCAATCCCTGATTCTGGTATTGTTTTGAAACCGATACAACAAACCTGAGATTAGATTTAATCAGACGTTCAAGTGACTTATCGTCTCCAAGTTTTATTCTACGTGCAAGTTCTACTTCTTCTTCGGCCGTTATCAAATCAACTTTACCAATTTCGTGAAGATATTTATCAAGTGACGGGGTCTCCCGATTGGTAACCTGCTTAATGATTTTCAGCTGTCTCATAGGAAAGGGAATTAGACTTCATTGGTATTAGGGTGGAGTATAAATTGTTTAAAATTAATAAATGAAAGATATATTATTAAAAACCAAATAGATATAATCTTTTTAAAAAATCCCTTTCTACAAACCCATAGTATACCCCTATTGCAAATGTTAAAATTAGGAATTTTTTTAATAAAAATTTGGATTTAAAATTAATTTGTGTTTTTATTTGTGTAATTGTGACGAAATCCTTAATATTGCAAAGATTTTCCTGTACAAGAATACCCAACTCATTAGTGGCAAATTCCTTGTTGTAGGTTTTGATTATTCCCATTATGGTAAGGTGAGATATTAAAAAAGTCAAGATATACTTCCTTTTATGATCAAATTTTTCTTTAAATTATGTATGATATTTTAGAATTGAACAAAAAGCTTGTAACTGAGCTTAGAGAAATTGCAAAGCAATTGAATATCAAAAAATTTGAGTCGCTTAGAAAGCAAGATCTCGTATATAAGATATTGGATCAGCAGGCAATTGAGTCAACTGAAGCCAAAAAGAATGCTCCTGCTCCCAAGGTAAAGCCTCAAGTTGAAAAAGTTACATCTTCAGATACGTTTAGTACCGGCAGTACAAGTCCAGACAAACGGAGGAGGAAAAGACATTTCAGAAGAGACAGCAAAGAAGAAATCCTGGATAAAACCATAGAGGAACTGGATTACAAACATAAACCTCCAACGGAAAGATTGCCCGAACTTATTGTTGATGATAGTCTTGACGATGAGGATCCTGTTATTCCTGTTCAGCAGGAAGAGACAACGGCAACTCCTGAAGTAAGCAATCCTGCTCCTGAAAAAGCAGATCCGGAACCGGTAAGTGTAGCTGAAACTCCTGAAAAAAGAGATGATTCCAGAAGATATAAAATGCAGAACGAGAGAAGCTCATTCGATAAACCCCTGGAATTTGATGGTATTATTAGCGCATCAGGTGTTCTGGAAATCATGCCAGACGGTTATGGTTTTTTAAGATCCTCAGATTACAACTATTTGAATTCACCGGATGATATTTATGTAAGCCAGTCTCAGATTAAGCTATTCGGATTAAAGACGGGTGATACTGTCAGAGGTACTATCAGACCACCAAAAGAGGGTGAAAAGTATTTCCCTCTTATTAAAGTGGAAGAAATTAATGGAAGAAGTCCTGATTTCATACGTGATCGTGTACCATTTGATTATTTAACACCTCTTTTCCCAAACGAGAAATTTACGTTAATCGGTCCGGGTCAAAAAGCTAATTTAAGTATTAGGGTTGTAGACATGTTTTCTCCGATTGGAAAAGGACAACGAGGATTAATTGTCGCTCAGCCTAAAACCGGTAAGACTATATTACTTCAGGATATTGCCAATGCTATTGCGGCAAATCATCCAGAAGTTTATCTGATAATTCTCCTTATTGATGAAAGACCTGAGGAGGTAACAGAAATGGCACGCAATGTAAAGGCTGAAGTAGTAGCTTCCACATTCGATGAACCTGCTGAACGTCATGTAAGAGTTTCGAATATTGTACTTGAAAAGGCAAAACGGCTAGTGGAATGTGGACATGATGTTGTTATTTTACTTGACTCTATTACCAGGTTAGCCAGAGCTCACAACACTATAGCTCCCGCTTCCGGCAAAGTCCTGTCAGGCGGTGTTGATTCAAATGCTTTGCATAAACCTAAAAGATTTTTTGGCGCTGCAAGAAATATTGAAAATGGCGGCTCACTCACAATAATTGCAACAGCACTTACTGAAACTGGTTCCAAAATGGATGATGTTATTTTTGAAGAATTTAAAGGTACAGGTAATCTGGAACTTCAGCTTGACAGAAAATTATCGAACAGAAGAACCTATCCTGCTGTTGATATCACCGCTTCGAGCACACGCCGTGAGGACTTGTTGATTGAAAGGAATTTCCTCAGTAAGATATGGATATTGAGGAAATATCTCACAGATATGAATTCGGTGGAAGCAATGGAGTTTCTGCGAGACAGACTGACAAAAACAGATTCAAACGAAGAATTTCTGCTATCAATGAATGGTGAATAAAAGATTTATCATTTCTGTTGTTTACACCTTGTTGTGCTTTTTTTGTAACAATTGATAATGCCTGATAAAAGCTGCGGAGATTATTTTGGTACTCCCGGAAAACTGAAAAACTCACTTCTCTATTATACCGTACAAGTTTATTATAACTTTTTTTATATGTGTCCGTTTAACTGGACAAAAAATTATTTGATTTCGATTGAACCCTGAACTTGGCCTGTGATAAAAGGATTTTCATTTTCTTATTTGTAATGAAAATGAATTATCTGAATATGTTTTAAAACAGTACAAAAAACAGCTGATTTTTATAATTTTGTACTTTTTATTTTAAAAGAGTTATAAAATATTAATACTAAGTATATTATGGCACAAAAGAAGAATTATATTACGTGTGACGGTAATTATGCAGCCTCTTATATTGCATATATGTTCAGCGAAGTTGCGGCAATTTATCCTATTACTCCATCGTCAACCATGGCGGAATATATCGATGAATGGGCGGCTATGGGCAAAAAAAATATTTTCGGAGAAATTGTTAAAGTTGCAGAAATGCAATCCGAAGGAGGAGCATCTGGGGCAGTGCACGGATCACTTCAGTCAGGTGCCCTGACCACAACCTACACCGCTTCACAGGGTCTTTTGTTAATGATTCCGAATATGTATAAGATTTCGGGTGAGCTTTTGCCCGGTGTATTTCATGTATCAGCCAGAAGTCTTGCGGCACAAGCTTTATCTATTTTTGGAGATCATAGTGATGTGATGAGTACGCGAAATACCGGATTTGCCATGCTGGCTACCGGAAGTGTTCAGGAAATAATGGATCTGGCAGCAGTTGCACATCTTGCTTCTATAAAATCACGAATTCCATTCCTTCACTTCTTCGACGGTTTCAGAACATCTGCAGAAATTCAGAAAATCGAAGCTCACCCAATGGATGAAATCGCAAAATTACTTGATTATAAAGCGCTCCAGGAATTCAGAGACCGAGCCCTTAATCCGGAACACCCGGTTACCAGGGGTACAGCCCAGAATCCTGACATCTATTTTCAGTCTCGTGAGGCTGCCAATTCATTCTATGATAAAGTTCCTGATATTGTTGAACATTATATGCAGGAAATGGCAAAGATAACAGGTAGGGAGTATCATCCGTTTACCTTTTACGGAGCCCCGGATGCAGAACATATAATTATTGCCATGGGTTCTGTAACTGAAACCACCCGTGAAACCATTGATTATTTAAATGCAAAGGGTAAAAAACTGGGATTGATTACCGTTCATCTTTACCGACCCTTCTCTTCCAAATATCTTCTCAACGTTTTACCAAAATCTGTTAAACGTATCGCAGTGCTTGACAGAACGAAAGAACCGGGAGCCGAAGGAGAACCTCTTTACCTGGATATCAGAAATGCATTTTATGAAATACCCGATGCACCTTTGATTGTTGGCGGAAGGTATGGATTAAGTTCCAAAGATACCACTCCTACTCAGATTGTTGCGGTTTTTGAGAACCTCGAATCGGAAAAACCAAAAAACAGATTTACTGTGGGGATTGATGATGATGTAACCTTTACATCATTACCTATAAAGGAAGAAATCAGCATATCGCTCAAGGGAACTTTCGAAGGCAAGTTTTATGGACTTGGCTCAGACGGTACGGTTGGGGCAAATAAAAATTCAATTAAAATTATCGGGGAAAATACAGATAAATATGCTCAGGCATATTTTGCATACGACTCAAAGAAATCTGGAGGTGTGACCATATCTCACCTTCGTTTTGGTGATAAGCCTATCCGTTCTCCTTATCTGGTAAATACGCCCGATTTTGTGGCTTGCCACGTTCCTGCTTACCTTGACAAATATGATATGCTGAAAGGGTTGAAAAAAGGCGGCACATTTCTGTTAAACAGTATTTGGAATGCCGAAGAAACCAGGAATAGGCTTCCGGACAAGATGAAAAAATATTTGGCTGAAAATAATATTCAGTTTTATATCATCAATGCAACAGCTATTGCAGAAGAAATAGGATTGGGTAACAGGACAAATACAATTATGCAATCGGCTTTCTTTAAAATTTCCTCTGTAATTCCTTATGACAATTCGGTAGATGAAATGAAAAAAGCCATTATTAAATCTTTTGGACGCAAAGGAGAAGAAATTGTCAGAATGAACCATGCAGCTGTTGACAGAGGAGGTGATGTAGAAAAGGTGGAAATTCCGGCAGAATGGGCTAACCTGGATATTAAGCCAACGAAAGAAACAAGAAAAAACATACCCGACTTCATTTTAAATATCGCAGAACCAATGAATTTATTGAAAGGCGACGACCTCAAAGTCAGCGCTTTTTTAGGACGGGAGGATGGTACTTTTCCTGCCGGAACTACTGCATTTGAGAAACGGGGAGTTGCAGTGAATGTTCCTCAATGGATACCGGAAAATTGTATTCAGTGTAACCAGTGTGCTTATGTTTGTCCTCATGCCTGTATCAGGCCTTTCCTCATGACAGAGGAAGAGATAAAAAATGCCCCTGATGATACTGTTACCCTCGAAATAAAGGGAAAAGGATACGAAGGACTCAGATACCTCCTACAGGTAAGTCCGATGGATTGTACCGGTTGCGGAGTATGTGAAAATGTCTGTCCATCCAAAGTCAAATCTCTTGAGATGAAACCACTCGGCACTCAGTTAGCTGAAGTTGAAAGATGGAAATATATCTCGGAAAATGTATCATACAAAACTGAAAATATTGAAATTGAAAAATCTGTAAAAAACAGTCAGTTTGCCCAACCTTTATTTGAGTACTCAGGTGCATGTGCAGGTTGTGGTGAAACTCCCTATGTTAAGCTGGTAACTCAGTTATACGGGGAACGTATGATTGTTGCCAATGCTACAGGTTGTTCATCCATATACGGGGGTTCTGCTCCATCAACTCCCTATTGTACGAACAAAGACGGCAAAGGACCTGCCTGGGCAAACTCATTATTCGAAGACAATGCAGAATATGGATTCGGTATCGCACTTGGTGTTAAGAAACTCAGAGAAAGACTTGGCATCATGATGCAGAATGCCATCGCCGCTAACTCCGGTATTTCTGCTGATACAAAAGCCGTTTTTCAGGAATGGATAGATGCTATGAACAATGCCGGCCTGTCAAAAATTGCTTCTGTAAAAGTGGTTCAACAGCTTGCAAAAGAAAAAGATCCGGTTGCCAAACAAATTATGGATTTGCAGCAATACCTAATAAAGAAATCTGTCTGGGTATTTGGCGGTGACGGATGGGCCTATGATATAGGTTACGGCGGACTTGACCATGTGCTGGCTTCAGGTGAAGATATCAATGTACTGGTACTTGATACGGAAGTATACTCAAATACCGGAGGACAATCGTCCAAAGCTACTCCTATTGGCGCTGTTGCTAAATTTGCAGCGTCGGGAAAAAGAGTACGGAAAAAAGATTTAGGAGCAATGGCTATGACGTATGGTTATGTGTATGTTGCTCAGGTTGCGATGGGTGCAAGCCAGAACCAGTTTATTAAAGCATTGCGTGAAGCTGAAGCTTATCCGGGACCATCTATTATTATTGCCTATGCACCATGTATCAACCATGGACTGCGAGGAGGAATGGATAAATCGCAGGAAGAAATGAAACTTGCTGTTAACGCAGGATACTGGCACCTCTACAGGTTCAATCCATTGTTGGAAAAGGAGGGTAAAAATCCCTTCGAACTGGATTCCAAAGAACCTGACTGGTCGAAATTCCAGGAATTTCTTGGCGGGGAAGTCAGATACACCTCGCTTAAAAAGGCATTTCCGAAAGAAGCCATCGAACTGTTTGCGGCTGCCGAAGAAAATGCCAAATGGAGGTATAATAGTTATAAACGACTTGCCGCCATGGATTTTTCAAATCAGTAACAGATTACAAATAATTAATATAGCGGCATAATGCCGCTTTTTTTTATTTTTGCAATTATAAAAAATATCATTTGGCAAGGATACTGGCTCTGGATTATGGAAATAAACGTGTTGGCATTGCAGTAACTGATCCGTTACAACTGATTGCTTCCGGATTACAAACTGTTCCTTCACAGGACATATTTACTTTTCTTTCGGATTATTTTACGAAAGAGGAAGTAAACGAAATTGTGGTGGGATACCCTAAAAAATTGAACAATCAGCCTTCTGATGCTGTTAAATATGTCAATCCGTTTTTAAGAAAACTGGAGGCAACATATCCTTCGAAAAAGATAATTTTAATGGATGAACGATTTACATCCAAAATTGCTTTTCAGAGTATGATTGACGGGGGTTTAAAGAAAAAACAGAGGCAGGATAAGGGGCTAATCGATAAAATAAGCGCGGCAATTATTTTGCAATCCTATCTCGAAAACAGGCAATTCATCCGTGAAAGGCAATGAACGAATAAATATTTATTAACGATTTAACACAGATTAATTGTATATGGTATATCCTATTGTAGTATATGGTTCTCCTGTTTTAAGAAAAGTAGCAAAGGAAATTGACCGAAATTTTCCTAACCTCGATCAGTTTATCGCTGATATGTGGGAAACTATGTATAAGTCCGATGGAGTGGGACTCGCAGCTCCACAGGTGGGGAAATCTCTCAGAATGTTTGTTATCGATACGGCAGAGCTTGATGAAAAAGATCCTGAATTGCAAGACTTTAAAAAATTATTCCTCAATCCTAAAATTCTCAGTATAAATGGTGAGATTATATCCTATAACGAAGGATGTCTAAGTCTTCCTAAAATCAGAGAAGATGTTGAACGGAAATCGAAAGTTAGAATTCAATATTATGACGAGAACTGGCAGCTGCACGATGAGGAATATGAAGGAGTTAAAGCCAGGGTTATCATGCATGAATATGACCACCTGGAAGGAATACTTTTTATTGATCTTTTATCACCTCTGAGGAAAAAGCTTCTGAAAGGCAAGCTCAACGATATTTCAAAGTGCAAGGTTGATGTGGACTATAAAATAAAAGTGCTAAAAAATTAAAACCCGACACTCTGAACCCGGAACCCGAAACTTGAAACCAACCTTCACTTAAGTTACGGTCGGCAAGCCCGGAAATCTGAACCCGGAACTCGGAACCTGGAACTTGAAACCCTGAACTCTGAACCTTGAACATCTTTCTATTCCTTTTTTCGTGGATGCACTTCAGATTGTTTTTCTTCAATCTTCAATCCTATCAGGTTCGCCAGAAGTACCAGAAATGAAGCTATTCCGGAAAGGGCAAGAATATACACAAGAAAGATTCCATAAGGCACCAAAAAATAAAGCACAACAATAACCAGGGTAATCCATACTCCGGCACACCATGGACAGGTAATAATATACCGTATCGTATTCAGTACGGAATAATTTTGTTTCGATTTAACAAAATCTCTCAAGAACTTCAATATCTTCTCAAATACGAGGATTCGGGTCATTCTGTAAGAGGCTAGTGTTATAATTATTAAGTCCTTCAGGGTTACGTCGTTTATAGAGAAACCCTTTTTCTCGAGAATAAAGCCAACCAAGATTACCAAAAACAGGTAAGCAAACAGCGAGGCAAAATTCCAGGCATTCTGTTTGGTATTATCCATGATTAATCAATTTGAACAAAAATGATAGCATAAAGATAATGACTATTTTAAATATGCAATATCATGTAACTATTTATATGAAGATGGAGCTTATAACCCGCTATAACCGTTTTTCGATTTTTTTGTTGCACGTATTTAACGATTGTATTAATTTGCATGCAAATATTAAAACTACTTTTTTGATTGCTCTAGTATAACATAACCTAAAAAAAAATTAGATGGCTACAATAAAATTAAGACCTGCCGAAGAGTGCAACTATGATAGTATTTCGTTGGGTGAAATCATGCTTCGGTTTGATCCGGGCAATGGTAGAATTCGAAATGCCAGGGAATTCAAGGTTTGGGAAGGAGGCGGTGAATACAACGTAGCCCGCGGATTGCGAAAATGTTTCAGGTTGAATACCGCTGTTGTTAGCGCTTTTGCGGATAATGATGTCGGACGGCTGGTTGAAGATCTTATCCTTCAGGGAGGTGTGGATACCGCTTATATCAAATGGGTACCTTATGACGGAATTGGGCGAATTGTCCGCAACGGGTTTAACTTTACCGAAAGAGGCTATGGAATCAGGGGTGCACTAGGAGTATCAGACAGGGGTAATACTGCTGCATCACAATTGAAAAAAGGAGATATTGACTGGGAAAAAATTTTCGGTAAGGATGGAGCCAGATGGTTTCATACAGGGGGTATTTTTGCAGCGTTATCGGAAACTACTCCGGAAGTTATTCTTGAAGCCATGAAAGTGGCAAAAAAATATGGTACTATTATCTCTTACGATTTAAATTACCGTCCATCTCTTTGGAAATCCATCGGAGGACAGGAAAAAGCCAGGGAAGTAAACAAAGAACTTGCAAAGTACGTGGATGTAATGATTGGCAACGAAGAAGATTTTACTGCCTCGCTGGGATTTGAAGTTGAAGGAGTTGATAAAAACCTTTCCAAATTAGATACTGCCAGCTTTAGGAAAATGATAACCAAAGCAGTTACCTCATATCCGAATTTCAAAGTGGTTGCTACGACTTTAAGAACGGTTAAATCTGCTACCATTAATTCGTGGGGCGCCATATGCTGGGCTGATGGCAAATTTTACGAGGCCACGCCTCGCGAAGACCTTGAAATATTCGATCGTGTAGGCGGAGGAGATAGCTTTGCTTCCGGACTTATCTACGGATTTCTGACAAGTGATGATCCTCAGCAAGCCGTTGAATACGGCGCTGCGCATGGAGCATTGGCTATGACCACACCGGGCGATACTTCCATGGCATCACTTCAGGAGGTTGAAAAGCTGATGAAAGGCGGAGGTGCAAGGGTTGTCAGATGAAGTATGACTAAAATACACCGGAAGATAATTTTCATCGAAGGTGCCAGTGTTCTAAAGGTAAGCCCAAACTTCACCCAAACAAACATAAATTCAGATCCGATTTATTATCATTCATAATCTGAAAGGATTATAGATTGGTTTTATTAACTGTCAAGGCACATATTTTTCACATACTGAATTATCCTTAATTTCAATAAATTTTCATAATATTGTAAGAGCTTATATAAGTCCTAATAATAAAATCCAAATCGGATGATATGAGTGTATATCAGGAAGCAGGTTTATTGATTCTCGGAACAAGGCTGAAACGAATCAGTGATCGTTTCTTAAATGAAATATCGAAAATTTATGTGAAACAAAACATTCGTTTTGAGACAGCATGGTTTCCGGTTTTATTCCTGCTTGACAGAAAAGGTTCGATGTCTCTTACAGAAATATCCAATGAACTGGAAGTAAGTCATTCCGCTATAAGCCAAATGATAAATCAGCTTCAGATAAAAAAAGTGGTGGAGATCCAACCGGATGATTCTGATGCAAGGATTAAAAGAATCTTATTAACTGAGAGAGGTAAAAAACTTTTAGAACAGGTGCATCCCGTATGGCAAGCACTCAATAAGAACCTTCACCGGATCTTACCGCAAAACATTGATCAGATCGACTTTCTGAATGTATTGAGTTTTATTGAACAACAACTAAGTAATAATTCTTTGTCAGAAACGACACTGACTTATCTGAATCACCAACCAACTGATATTATAATAATTGAACCTGATAACCAGCTCATTGAAAAACTTGTCACATGGTTGAGAAAGGAAGATGTTGCATTTATACCTCTTAAAGAAAAAATTATACTGGCTCTGGCTGGAGATGATCTGATAGGTATGGCTGCATATAGCCTTGAAGATGATTCTGTATGGTTGAATTATTTATATGTAACCCCCAATCAACGAAGAAAGGGAATCGGTTTAAGATTAATTCAGAATATATATCAAAAATGCAACAAAAAAACGTTCGACTGTTTTCAGTTGAAAGAGATTAACATAGATCTGATAAAAGTTTTAATTAAATCAGGTTATTCATTTAAGGTTAAATAAGATCACTATGGAAGCATTTCATTATGGTACGGAAAGGCTAAGTGCCGGAATAGCACTGGATATTTGTCGGGATAAAATGATAGGAGAAATAAGTCCAAAAGCTTCTGAGCAAATAAATAGAAACCGAAGAATAGTAGAGAACATAGTTCGTCAGAAAAAAATAGTCTATGGAATCAATACCGGTTTTGGACCATTATGTACGACCATCATTTCTGAGGAACATACCAAAGAATTGCAGTACAATCTGCTTACAAGCCATAGCGTTGGCGTAGGAGAATTACTTCCGGCCGAAATCTCCAAATTAATGATGATTCTGAAGATCCATTCATTATCAAAGGGATACTCGGGTGTCAGTATGAAAATTGTTCAACGGATCATATGGCATATCAATCATAATATTATTCCATGTGTTCCTTCACAGGGTTCCGTGGGAGCATCAGGTGATTTGGCTCCTCTTGCTCATCTGTTTCTTCCTTTAATTGGAAAAGGTGAGGTTATAGAGAACGGAAAAATTTTGTCTTCTGGTAAAGTTCTTGACAAATATGGACTTGAGCCTTTGGAACTTGGTCCCAAGGAAGGTCTGGCCCTTATTAACGGAACACAATTTATTACCGCAAATGCAATTATATTCCTTGACCGTTTTCAAAATTGCCTCGACAGCGCCGATATCATTGCTGCCATGCAACTGGAAGCCATTCTTGGATCGGTAAAGGCATTTGACAGGGAATATAACGATCTTCGACCGTACAAAGGTTCCTTATATGTGGCAGAAAGAATGCGCATTTTGCTGGAAAATTCAGAAATAAATGCTTCACATAAGGACTGCAGCCGTGTCCAGGATCCTTATTCTTTGCGCTGTATACCCCAGGTACATGGAGCAGCACGCAATGCTTGGCTGCATTTAAAAGAGATGCTGGAAATTGAAATAAATTCGGTAACAGACAATCCCATTGTTTTTGACGAAAATAAAGCCATAAGTGGAGGTAATTTCCATGGTCAGACCATTGCATTGCCAATTGATTATGCAGCGATAGCCGCCGCAGAAATAGGCAATATGTCAGACAGGAGAATTTACCTGGCTCTTGATGAAAAGATACCCGGTTTGCCTAAATTACTGATGCGTGAAACCGGTCTGAATTCAGGATTTATGATTACACAGTATACAACAGCCGCATTAGTAAGCGAGAATAAAAGTTACTGTTTCCCTGCCAGTGCTGACAGTATTCCAACTTCGATGGGTCAGGAAGATCATGTCAGCATGGGCTCTATCAGCGCCCGGAAAGCGCTTCATATTGTAAGCAATCTGGAAAAAATACTGGCTATTGAGCTTTTTTGTGCTGCCCAGGCTTTTGACTACAGAAAACCTCTCAAATCGGGGAAAGCCATTGATGCCTGTCATGAATTTGTAAGAAAAAGAATAACTTTTGTCGATCATGATCGTGTTCTTGCCGATGATATCAATGTTGCCATTGAAATGGTAAAGAATAAGGAACTGGTTAACGTAGTAAATAATATTGCAACCAGAGAGAACATCAACATTCAAAATGAACATCATGAAGTATTCGGAATTTATTGAAAAATATGCCCGGCATCCGCATTATAAAGCTCCACGGGGAACCAGACTCCATGCAAAATCGTGGCAGACTGAGGCTCCATTAAGGATGTTTTTAAACAATCTCGATGATGAGGTAGCCGAGCTTCCCGAAGAACTTGTTGTATATGGAGGAACCGGGCAAGCGGCCCGAAATGTCGATTCAGCACGTATGATTGTCAGGGCATTGCTTGATCTTAAGGATGATGAAAGTCTGTTGATTCAATCAGGTAAACCGGTAGGTGTTGTCCGCACACATGATGAAGCACCGCGTGTACTTATTGCCAACAGCAACCTTGTGCCTGCATGGGCTACCTGGGATTATTTCTTGCAACTCAAATCACGGGGATTGATCATGTACGGTCAGATGACTGCTGGAAGCTGGATCTATATTGGTACACAGGGCATTCTGCAGGGAACTTATGAAACGTTTGCAGCTTGTGGAAGAAAGTATTTCCATAACAACCTTCAGCACAAATTAATTGTTTCAGGCGGACTGGGTGGGATGGGTGGCGCACAACCTCTGGCCGCCAACATTGCAGGCGCCAGCTTTCTGGGTGTGGATGTCGATCCCATGCGGATAAAAAAACGACTGGATACTCACTATGTTGATAAAATGACATACAATTATGAGGAAGCAAAATCATTGGTACTTGATGCGAAAGAAAAGGGAAAGATTATTTCAGTCGGACTGGTAGGAAATATTGGCGATATATTGAACCAGCTATTATCTGACAATATTATACCGGATATTCTTACCGACCAAACATCAGCGCATGATCCACTTAATGGATATGTGCCGGCAGGCATTTCGTTCGAAGAAGCGCTGGATCTGCGAAAACGAAATCCGGAAGCATATAAATCTTTATCTCTGAAAAGCATGGCAAGGCATGTTGGCTTAATGCTGGAAATGCAAAAAAGAGGAAGCATTACGTTCGATTATGGAAATAATTTGAGAGAATTCGCGAGACAGGGAGGTGAAAAGAATGCTTTCAACTATAAAGGATTTGTTCCGGAGTTCATCAGACCTTTGTTTTGCAAAGGGATGGGACCATTCAGATGGGTAGCATTATCAGGTGATCCGGAAGATATTTATGTAACTGATAATGCGTTGATGAATGCTTTTCCTGAAAATGAACACCTAATAATATGGCTCAAAGAAGCCAGAAAAAAAGTTAAATTTCAGGGACTTCCAAGCAGGATCTGTTGGCTTGGAATGGGTGAAAGGGAAAAAGCCGGTATTATTTTTAATGAGCTTGTTCGAAACAAAAAAGTCAAAGCACCTTTGGTTATTGGTCGTGATCATCTGGATTGTGGTTCAGTAGCATCTCCAAACAGGGAGACGGAAGGAATGCTTGACGGAAGCGATGCGATTTCAGACTGGCCTCTGCTAAACCTGATGTCGAATACCAGCGGTGGTGCCACCTGGGTCTCATTTCATCATGGAGGAGGCGTTGGTATTGGGTATTCACAACATGCCGGAATGGTTATTGTTGCTGATGGAACCGAACGGGCAGAAAGGTGTCTGAAACGCGTTTTATATAACGATCCGGCACTTGGTATATTCAGACATGCCGATGCCGGTTATGAAGCGGCTATAGCCAATTTGAAAAAATTCAAACTAAAACGTTCCTAATGGATAATAAGATTCTTATTGGACCATTCAGACAAATTATCACCATGAATGAAATGCCTTTAAAAGGTCCGTTGAGTGATAACCAACTATCTGTCGTAGAATCGGCAGGCATACTAATTCATGGTGGAAGAATCGAGACAATTGGTTCATTCAATCAGCTCAAAAACAAAGCTATAGAAGAAAAATACGAAGTTCAACAGATTCATGAAGAACTTGTTGCAATGCCCGGGATGATTGATGCTCACACACACATTTGTTATGCTGGTTCCAGATCAAATGATTATGCGATGAGACTTTCAGGTATTAGTTATCTTGAGATAGCGGCCAGAGGAGGAGGAATATGGAGTACCGTCACCAATACCAGAAATGCATCCGACGAGACCCTTTATCTAAATACTAAAACAAGGGCATTATCATTATTAAATGACGGAGTCACCACCGTTGAAGTAAAAAGCGGTTATGCCCTTCAGGTGGAAGGTGAATTACGTATGCTGGAAGTCATCAAAAAAATAAATGAAAACAGCGATATTGACTTAATACCAACATGTCTTGCTGCTCATATGTTGCCAAAAGATTTTCAGGGTTCAGAGCAACAGTATCTGGAAAACATGGTAAAAAATCTGTTGCCTGAAATTTTAAAAAGAAAACTCTCCTCTAGAGTGGACATTTACATCGAAAAGAATGCATTTTCAAGGAGTGAAGGGTTGTATTTTCTTAAAGAAGCAATCAACCTTGGATTTGATGTGACCATCCATGCCGATCAGTTTACTACAGGAGGTTCAGAAGCAGCAGTTGAGATGAATGCCGTAAGTGCCGATCATCTCGAAGCCTCATCAGATAAAGAAATTGCTATGTTGGCAAAAAGTGACGTAATCCCTGTAATCTTACCGGGAGCTTCTATTGGACTCGGTGTCAGCTTTGCTCCGGCACGTAAAATTCTGGATGCCGGATGCTCACTGGTCATGGCTTCTGACTGTAATCCGGGTTCAGCACCAATGGGGGATATTCTTATACAGGCTTGTATCTTGGGAGCCTGTGAGCATTTGTCTATTGCTGAAACACTTGCTTCAGTGACATACAGAGCTGCAGCCGCGCTAAAACTCAGTGACAGAGGAATATTTAAAAACGGTTACATGGCTGATATCATTGCTTTTCCTGCCAGTGATTACAGAGATATTGTCTATTACCAGGGAAAGATGAAACCTTTCCGCATATGGAAAAGAGGAAAACTGATTCATAATTTATAAATATCCAACCTATGAAGAGAATCGTTGAATGTGTGCCCAACTTTAGTGAAGGAAGAAATCCTGAAATCATTGGTCAGATAGCAGAAGCTATAAAGAGTATGGAAGGCATAAAACTTCTGAATGTCGATCCGGGTAAGGCAACCAACCGAACTGTAATGACTTTTGCCGGTGAACCTGATGAGGTCGTGGAAGCAGCTTTCAGAGGCGCTAAAAAAGCTGTCGAAATCATTGATATGAAAAAACATACAGGTGAACATCCAAGATTCGGGGCAATGGATGTTTGCCCGCTCATTCCTGTCTCTGGCATTACAATGGACGAAACGGTTGAATATGCCCGTAAACTTGCCAGGAGAGTGGGTGATGAACTTGGAATTCACGTTTATTGTTATGGATATGCTGCATATATTGAAAAAAGAAAAGATTTGTCTTACTGCCGCTCAGGTGAATATGAAGGATTAATGACAAAACTTGAGAAGCCTGAATGGAAGCCGGATTTCGGACCTGTACTATTTAACCCGCGATCCGGAGCAAGCGCTGTTGGTGCCAGAGATTTTCTTATTGCATACAATGTTAACCTGAATACTACTTCAGTACGTCGTGCCAATGCTGTTGCCTTCGATATTCGCGAAAGAGGAAGAATAAAGCGTGAAGGAAATAAACCTACAGGAAAGATCATTCCTGATGAGAAAGGTAATCCGGTATATGTTCCCGGATCGTTAAGGGCAGTCAAAGCAATTGGATGGTATATCGAGGAATTCGGAATTGCCCAGATTTCAATTAACCTTACAGATATCATTACAACTCCATTGCATCTAGCCTTTGATGAAGCCTGTATAAAAGCCACTGCCCGTGGTTTAAGGGTAACCGGTTCCGAAATTGTAGGACTGGTGCCATTAAAATCGATGCTCGATGCCGCCAGGTATTTTTTAAAAAAACAACGACGATCGGTTGGCCTTCCCGAAGAAGACTTAATAAAGATTGCAGTAAAATCGTTGGGATTGAATGAACTGTATGAGTTTAAACCTGAAGAAAAAATCATTGAATATGTGTTGGCAGGAAAAAGTCAGCCTAAACTTGGTAACCTGAGTCTTACAGCTTTTGTCAATGAAACAGCCTCTGAATCACCAGCGCCCGGAGGCGGTTCTGTATCGGCATATTTGGCCGCTTTAGGGATCGCACTTGGAAATATGGTGGCCAATTTATCTTCACATAAAACCGGTTGGGATGATCGCTGGGAAGAGTTTTCCAATTGGGCGGAAAAAGGAATGTTACTGCAAAAAGAATTATTGACACTTGTAGATGAAGATACGTTAGCATTCAAACAGATATTGAGTGCATTTGGTATGTCGAAAAACACACCCCAGGAAGCGGAAATCAGAGATAAATCCATTCAGGAAGCTACTAAATATGCCATACAGGTTCCGCTTAACGTAATGGAAACAGGACTGGCAAGCATGGAAATAATTAAAGCAATGGTTATAACCGGTAATCCGAATTCGGTTACAGATGCTGGTGTTGGCGCTCTTGCTGTGCGTTCAGGAGTATTGGGCGCTCATCTCAATATAAAGATCAATATAGCAGGATTGAAAGATGATTCGTTTAAAAAGGATATTCTTAAAAAATCAGGAGAAATTGCGAAAGCTGTTATTGAAGCTGAACATGAGATTCTTAATATAGTTGAAAGCAAAATTCATAACCAGTCGTAATCCTTGTTTTCATAAATTAAGTTAAATTCGATCCAGGACATGTATTTTAAATAGTTGATAACAATATAATGCAGATCAGGGTTTTCACACTGACACTGCCAGCAGTATTCAATATTTCACCGGTACACGCAATCAAAACAGTTTTATCAGAATCTAATTGCTAGCAGACCAAATCTTCAGATCTATTCTGAAAAATACAATTTACCTCCTGGGAATTATAATCTTATCGGTTTTTTATTTACAGACTTAGTAAAAAAGGAATTCTATTTTAAAATAATTATCCATGATCCCCGTCCGGAAGCGCCGATCATTTTCAGGGAAGGGATGGTTAATCTGGCAGGAAAGTAATTTAGGTGGAATAATAAATTATTCAACTGATAATTCCCTAATAATAACTTTGTTGTATTTCCCCTCATCTGAAGCAACACAGAATAGAAAGCAGGATGCAAAAATTGATTAAAGAGCAATTGCATTTTACGGTTGAAGCCTAAACTTGCGATAGAATTGGGATTACTTATCGCAGGAGCAAGAAAGTAAACCGTAGGAGCAAAAAACTAAATGCAGTCACAAAAAACAAGTCGCCGGTGCAAAAAAGTAAAATGTAACTATAAGATTGAAACTTGTAGTAGCATATTTCCTAAATGAAGTTGCTTGCTTTGAAAACTGATTTCTGAATTTATAAAATACTTTTTTTTATCAACTTAAATCAATACCGAAGTCATTTTCAGAAATAATCTGGCCATTATAATTTTTGGATGAAATAGCATTTTTTGATTGTTCGGATATCTCATTAATTGCCAATTCAGATGGTAATTCATTCAAAAAATATAAATTAGAGTCTATTACCTCCGTATTTAAAGGTTCATCTTCATAATTATTTTCAATATCACTATTTTCACTTTGTTGATCTATATTTGAAGATGAAATTGAATCATACTCTTGAATTGAGTTAATTATCCTTGTAACATAAAGCTCATCTTTTGCCCTTGTTAATGCAACATATAAAACTCGACGTTCTTCTTCAATTTCATCTTCACCATCGTTGATCGACATTTCACTTGGATAAGCACCAACTGAAACATTAATTACATAACAGACTTTTGATTCTAAACCTTTTGCCGAATGAACAGTACTTATAGTTACTCGATCTTTTAAATCAGTGCTATTAAGGTAGGATTCATTAAGTTGTGGGTCTAAAACATATTCAGTTATGAATTCCCCAATAGAACTATGTTTTTCAGCTAGCTTTATTAATATTTTGAAATCAGGTTTACGTTTTTGTTCCCAATTTTCTTTATAAATTAAGGATAATTGAGATTCCATAATGAATAAGGCTATCCGTATAGCTTCTGCAGGGTTATTATTTAAGTTTTTTATTGAGGAAAGTGTAGAGATCAATTCTGGATTTTTAAGATCCTTTTTATTCAATAATTCGATGCAGCTATCAATATTGGACAATTCTAGAAGTTCATATATTAATTTAGAAGCTGTTTGATCCCCTATCTTTGACCATAATGTTAAATATCTCATCCAAGCAATCTCATCGTATATATTGGCAACTATTCTTAATGCAGATGCTATATCACGTATATGTGCAGATGCCATTAAACCAACACCACCAAAAATCCTATAGGGTATTTTTTTTTCAAGAAAGAAATGTTCAATAGCTCTCCCGGCAAATGAAGAACGAACCAAAACTAGATGATTCTCATATCCTAAACCATCTTTTGTAAAATTCTCTAAGATATCACTGGCTACCCATTCCGCTTCTCTCCATTCATTTTCGAAGTTCATAATTATTGGTATTTCACCTTTTCCTCTGAGGGCTCTTAATTGTTTGTTGTAATTTAACGGTGATTGTTTTAATAACCAATTTGATAAATCTAAAATTTCTTGTGTTGAACGATAATTGTCTTCTAATCGATATGTTTCAGAATTAGGAACTCGTTCATTGAATTTATGCACATTTCTAAAATCTGCACCTCGAAATGCATAAATTGATTGAGCATCATCACCTACACAAAAAAGGCAGCAATTTTCTTGGAATGAACTCAATAGTTCCCATTGCAAAGGATTAGTATCTTGCATTTCATCTACTAAAATATGATCATATTGTGCAGAAATAAAATTTCTTGCTTCCTTATTATTTTTTAATCCAGAAGAAACTACATCCAAAATATCATCATAATCAAGGTATTTTCTCTCTTTCTTTTTTGATTCATAATTTGAAAATACTGTTACTAAATATGGTTTTATTTGCCCTATTTCTATAGAGGCACTTTCATCTTTGGAGTTGCTTAAACATTTAATACGGACAGTTTCAGTAATATTTTTTCGAGTATTTCGGGCAAAAGAATATAAATCCAATAATGTTTTAGCTGTTAAACGAGTTTCTTCAATAACTTTAGGGTCTCTACCGCAAATCAATTTGAAAATACTTAATTGATCATCCCTATCTATAACAGTGTAATCACTTACCTTAAATACTTTGGGATTTGATTTTATAATATTCATGCACCAAGCATGAAAAGTAGAACCATTTAGTTGTTTTGCATCTTTATTGTTTTGAAACATGGAGTTTACCCGTTCAACAATCTCACTTGCTGATTTTCTTGTAAAAGATAGTATTTGTATGCGACTACCTTTTATTCCATTTGCAATCAAATATGCAGCACGACTTATAATTGTATGAGTTTTACCAGTACCAGCACCTGCAAGTACCAATAAATGCTTGCCTTTATATTCAACAGCTTTTCGCTGGCTATCGTTTAGTTTCTCGATAATCATTTATAGCCAAATATTATTTTTGGTATTAAATATTAGCGTCTTTCTCAACCATTAAATATACTGAATGTTTTGAAGCCAATTTTCCCTTGTTTAATTCAGAAATTCTTTTCATTGAATGTAAATATCCTAGACGTGTATGTCCTTCAATCAATTGAAAAGGTGGCATTATCTCGCACCACGAAGGAATTTTTGTTGTCAAAGAATTTACATCAAGTATTATAGGAGGAATTCTCCATGTTCCATATTCCTTCCAATAACTCAAATCATCATCTATGCAACAAAATTGCATGAAATCTTTACACTTTGCTCGCTCAAGAAAATAAGGTTTAAAATCTTCTATTACATTTACTTCTTGAAACTTTTGAAATTCCCATTCACAAATTTCAAATTTAATTTTAGTGTAATCGATCCATGCATAGTTATTTAAGGTATACTCATTTTGATGTAATCCAAATATCCATTGTTCAAATACGAGTTTGGGAATGTATTTATAGTTATCATTTTTTGCTATCCTTTCAAAATATTCTTCAAATCGAAAATCCTTTTCGTATTCATTTGGTTTAAGATCTTTCCAACTTTGATGAACTTTATTCATATAGTTCTTAAAATTATATGCCTTTAATTGTCAGTTAAATATACGGAATATCAATAATTAACCCAAAATTGTCATTATCATTAATTTTAATGACAATTTTGGGTTAATTAGATTAGTACAAGTCTGCCTTAATTGCTTTTACAAAACAGTTATGGATATAGGATAGAATTACAAAACCTGTCCAGAGAGGTTAAACGGAATAAGAGTAAAAGCAATGCCACAAGTTAAAAACTTTGTGGCAGTAAAGGGTATTTTTTATTTAATTACATAATCGTTTTGCGATGAGATTACCTTTGATGAATTCCATTTCGTTCCGGTTGTATCAGTCGTTCCTCCATTAATGACGTTTTTTGATTTTGGAATTTTTAAGACACCCTCTATTGCTCCAATCATCCCCCCATCCATTCTTTAAACCGCCCTACCCTTTCCCGACTTACTATAATATCTTCGTTAAGTGGAGGATTCAATTCAACCTTCAGCCGGCCGTTAAAGTATACATGTATTTTTCCGATGGAATCAATGCGCGAGATGATTTTCCGGTTTATTCTGAAGAATTCGGCAGGGTTAAGCAACTGTTCCAATTGATCGAGAGAATAATCCACCGGGAGTGATGATTTATTCATGGTTACAGCTATTGCCAGTCCGTCTTCATAAATAAAATAGGCAATATCTTTTGTGTGGATATTTTTTAACTGGTCGCCTATTTTCACTAAAAACCGTTGCTTATACTTAGTACCTACCTGATTTAAAATAGATCTCATTAATTCAGCAGGCAGATGCATTTTTATTTTCCTGAATTTATCCATGGCGGCTTTTAACTCATTGAAATCAATGGGTTTGACAAGATAATCCACGCTGTTTACTTTGAAAGCTCTCAGCGCATATTCATCATAAGCTGTAGTAAAAATTACGGATGAATCGATATTTACCTTATCAAAAAGCTCGAAAGATATACCATCCGAGAGCCTGATATCCATAAAAATGAGTTCAGGAGCCGGATTCTTTGTCAACCATTCAATGCCCTGCTGCACAGAATCAAGCACTGCCAGAATTTCAACCGAGCTGTCATACCTTCTGATAAGGTCTTCCAAACGCTCGGCATTTAATCGTTCATCTTCAAATATCAGTACGTTCATTTTTCCTGTTCCCAAGTTTTGGCAAAGAAACAACAAACTTGTGATCGGTTTCCTCAACCTTTACACTTTTAGCGCCAAGCAATTCGTAACGCTTTTTAATGTTATCCAGTCCAATCCCTGAAGTATGCTCCAGCATTTTTCGCTTTTTAAGCGTATTTGTGATGATGATCGAATTTTCATTTTCGGTAATTGTAATTTCCAAGGGTTCGCCAGCCGTAAACTGGTTATGTTTAATTGCATTTTCAATCAGCATTTGCAATGTATTCGGAGGCAAAAAACAGTTTTCTTTTGTTTTCTCATTCAGATTGGTATTAAACAGAATATGTTCTTCATGCCTTATCCTGATAAGAAAAAAAAAGGAATCCAAAAAAACAAGTTCCTCTTTCAACGAAATTAGAATTTCATCCCGTTTATCGAGAATATACCGGTAGATTTTAGATAGCTGATTGATATATTCCGCCGCCATATCCTGGTTTTTATATAATAGTTTTGTCAATACACTTAAATTATTGAAGAAAAAGTGAGGATCAATCTGATTCTTTAACGCCTCATATTTAGCCTGAATATTTTCTTTTTGCAGTTGCTCAGACATCAACTTTTCTTTTTTCCAATGATTGAACATGTATATCTGACCATTAAAAATGAGAACCCCCATGTAGCCAACAAACATGCCCAGATTTGCATCGAAATCGAAAAAACGATTTGGTTTCCCATAATGCGGCAGATTAAACAGAATAAGATCAAACAAAGAATAGGATACAGTAAACAACACCATAACCACCAGGCCATAAACGGTAAGAATCACCAACAGATAAGTGAATTGTTTGATGATATCATATTTTCTTAAAAGGTTGTTTATAGAATATTTATAAATCAGATCGCCCATTCCCCACACCAGCAAAATAAATCCGACAATATAAATCATAAACAGAATACCTCTTGCATCAAAAAGGAATAGCTTACCGCTAAATGTCTGATCAAATATTTTGATGATAAAATGTATAAATAAAGCGGCCAGTGTTCTTATGGCATATTTTTTCAGAATAGCTTTTTTCATATGACAGGTTGCTGAATTGGAATTGAATCATCTAAAGATAACTGAATTATCGCGAAACTTTATCATTTTTAAAACTCCAGCCGGTAAAATATATTCGGAAGAATTCCATATTGATACACATCATAGATCGTATTCGTTTTGGGATTATATACCTTCTGGTAAATATTTTTGGTGTTCAGTACATTCATAATATCAATTACCACATAATGAAAAACGTTGGTACGGTTAAACCTGAAACCTATTTTATAATCCAATCTGAAATACCCTTTCAACCGCTGTTTGTATGCATCTGTATTATCGTAAACGGAATAACCTGCATCCCGCGACGCTGACAAATCAACAGGAATATACCTTCTTCCGCCCACCAGAGTTACCCGGGCATCGGTTAAGAAGGTCGATTTCTTTGTCATATTCAGCTCCACACCTCCTAAAGCGGTAAGTGTATAATTGCTGTTAAATACCGTATTTCTTCTGATTCCGTCACTTCCGCTGTACTTCGACTGAAACAACGATGAAGTTACCAGGAAGTAATAATTCTTACTGAAGAATTTTTCGAGGGTAACCTCAATGCCATAATTTTCTCCGGTACCATTATTTACCAGGTTATCAGCAAAAGGCATCGAAAATTCCGCCCCCACATTGGCCATTGAGAAAAGCGACGAATGACTTTCGACAGGGATATGAAACAAATACTGGTAGTAACATTCGGATTTAAACCTGAAATTAGTGTTAATATTCAGATCATATCCGGCAATCACATGCAGGCTTTTTGTGAACCCAAGGTTTTTATTTGTGAGTACAACATTGCCCGGTGAAGTTTCTGTCTGGAAAATGTAGTAAACAAAAGGCTGTGTCTGGCTATGCAAACCGGTACCAAAACTCAGCGCCTTGTTCGGTTTTATTTTCCACTTAATGCTTGCACGAGGCTCAAGTGATGATGTATGATTATACCCCATATATTGCCAGTGCAATCCAGAATTCAGCACGACCCTGTCTGAAAATCTGTGTTGCCATTCAGAGTATGCTTCTAACAGCGAAGTGTTTCCTCTCATGTTGTAGTTTACCGCATAAGCATCTGCGAACTGACCAAGATACGAACTGTCAAGATAGTTGAACCTGACCAAATTGACGGAAAAACCGCTTTTCAGACCATTCCGGCTGTTAATCCGGGTATTGATGTATGAGGTAAGAATATACCTGATTTCCGATGATTTCAGCCTACCAATCAGTTTGACAGCATTAGGACCCAAGATAGTATCCGATGTAAGATCTGTTTCTGTTCCCGTAATTGCAGCCGTTGATTTCAAATAACTATTATCAGAAATCCGCAAGGTATGCGAAAAACCAAGCACTCCCATTCTGCCGTTGGTATAATGATTCTGATTTTCAATATCAAGATATTCATCCGGGCCTAAATCTTCAGGTTTAAATTTAACTGCGATGTCGCTTGCTCCTCCGATTCCAAACAGGGTAAATCTTCCAAATTTTTTGGAAGGTATATTCACTTTAAAGGTAAGATCCTTGAATTTTGGTATCGCCGGGAGATCCTTTTCACTTACAATATCCATTTTATTCAAAAGTTCAATGGCCGAATATCTGAAGTTTGCAATGTACGAGCTTTTGTTTTTCCCAAATAACGGCCCTTCCGAACCAACTTCCATTTCGGTTGCACCGATTTGTACCATTTTTTCACTTTTTTCATCGTTGCCGTTCTTCAGTTTTAAATCGAAAACTCCCCCGATGGCATTTCCATATTCTGCCGGAAAAGCCCCCGTTAAAAAATCCGAATTAGCCAGGTTGTTATTGTTAAGCATGCTGATTCCGCCTCCCGTAGTGCCAATGCTTGAAAAATGGTTCGGATTGGGGATATCAATATCTTCAAGTCTCCAAAGCAAACCAAGCGGCGAGTTGCCTCTTATTATTATGTCGTTACGCTGATCACTTGCTGCAATCACTCCTGCATATGCAGTGGCCATTCTTGCCGGATCCATCAGAGCACCGGCATACCTGCCTGTTTCTTCCACTGTGAAAGATCGGGCGCTTATTGCCGCCATTTTATTTAGCGGGTCTTTTTTTTGCCGTGCAGTCACTACGATTTCATCAAGTTTGTTGACCATTTCTTCGATGTTGATTTCAAGGACAACCTCTTTGGCAGATGTAGCTACGATGTTAGGCAATGTTACACTGTTATAGCCCACACTGCTTACACGGAGAGTATGTCTTCCTATCGGAACATTTTGCAGTTTGAAATTTCCCTCTTCATCCGAAACGGTTCCGATTACCGGGTTTGATCCCGGCAAATAGACATTGGCGCCAATCACAGGCATTTGGGTCAATTTATCAATCACCTTTCCACGAATGGTCTGGGTTAATTCCTGTGAAAATGCATAGCTCACGATAAATGTTAATACAAAAATCAGTAATCGCTTCTTCATACAATTGCTGTTAAGTTTTTTATATTGCAAATAAACGGCAGATTATGCAGGTACGCAACGAATTACAACTGAAGTGTCGATTTGGATGGTTGAAAATACAAATCAGGATATTGAACTGAATTTACTCCCTGGTAAAAGCTCCGGAATCCTGCAAACATAGACCAACCAAAATCTTCATCTTTAGATGTTTTTTGAGATTTATTTTGTAATATTGAAATGCACTAGTTAAAAAAACACAACATTCAGGCGAACCGGATATCGGGATTTTTTCCGTTTTTAGTAAATATGTGAATTTTGGCGTGAAGATTAATTTACTTTAACCCTTCTTGAATTTGAATGCAGATACAAATTCAGTTGAGATTGATGAAATTGCTAAACAGCTGTGAATTCGTAATGATTGTGCCTGATTACCTGTCAGCGGTAAAAGCCATCCTCCTTGTTCCCGTGATAAATATTACTACCGCAACAAGGGCGGTACAAGTCATCATAAATGCTACAGGTGTTATACTTGTGGTATGAAATAGTCCGATACTTCCCGATGCCAATCCCGCCACACCGATACGAATGGTTCCCATAAGAGCAGATGCGCTTCCCAGGTTTACATCTATGGGCTCAAGCGCCAGTGCAATTGCATTGGGAGAAGTAAAACCTAGACATAATAATAAAATAAAAAGTATTCCAATGGTGGCTGTCTGTCCGTACCATCCGTTAAGGATTCCAACAAAAAAAAACGAGGCTGTAATAACCTGTGTATATAAAGCAACACGAAATATTTGCCAGCTTTTAAACTTTTTCAGAAATAAAATATTTAGTTGACTTCCCCCGATAAATCCGGCTGATAACATGGCAAAGATAATTCCGAAAACTTCGGGACTCACTTTAAATACCTGTATAAATATAATCGGTGAACCGGCTACATATACAAAAAGAGAAGCAAAAGAAAATGCACCGGCAAGTGCAAATACCGAAAATTGTGTTTTATTCAGGATGGAGATATATCGCATTGACTGATGCCTGATTTTCAGAGATATTTCGGGATTAGCACGATAATTGACCGGCAAAAAAACTAAAATTACAAGCATCAACAGCAGCGCAAGGGTTGCAAGAAAAACAAAAATCCATTTCCATCCGAAGTGTGTTGAAATAGCTCCGCCGATGGTGGGTGCTAAAAGAGGTGACGTTCCGATGACAAGAATCAATAATGAAAATACCCTGGCGCTCTGCTCATGTGAAAAAAAGTCGCGTACCATAGTTATGGCTGCCACTGTGGCAACCGATGCGCCAAGCGCCTGGATAAACCGGAACATCATAAAGACAATTTCATTGCCTGAGAACATGCATGCAAGTGATGATAAAATACTGATTGTTAACCCATAATACAAGGGGGTTTTTCTGCCAAACCGGTCGAGCAGAGGGCCGTACAAAAGCTGTCCTAATGCAAAACCAACAAAAAAAGTTGTAAGGGAAAATGACAAGGTTGCTGCAGTTGTCCCAAACTGATCGGCAATCTTCGGAACAGCCGGCAGGTAGGAGTCAACTGAAAAAGGAACCAGAGTGGTCATGGTCCCTAAAATCAATATTATTTTTGTATTTCGCCTACGTTCAGTTTTATCAGCCATAGCTATTTGAACAAGTATAATGCAATTTGGTTCGGTAATTTCAAGGCAGGCACACGGATATAATGACAATCATGGTTATAGGTCTGTTATCCCCACCCGTTGCCACTTTTTATACCTGATTCATACCCCTGGCTGCTATATGTTCAGTTACCCAAGAAGTGAAACCTGTGCTTATATAACATACAAAAGCTTCATTTTTAAGTTATTTTTAAAGATATATTATGTAACATTAAATTGCACTAGTGTCATGTCAATCTTATTATGTTATATAGTCACCCTGAACTCCTGCTTGGCTGGCCTCGGCAGACAGGTGATTCAGGGTCTCTGGAAGATTAAAGAGATTCCGAATCAAGTTCGGAATGACTTAACCGTTTTTTAATCCTTGACATAACACTAGTATTTAATTAAAGAATACACAACATGCCGGCTCACCGGATATATGGATTTTTTTTATTTTATTGCTAAAATGGTTATTTTGGGGTGAGGGATGTATACACTTAAAAAGGGCTGCCAGATAACTGACAGCCCTTTTTATCTGGAATAAATTTTAATTATCTATTCACGTTGAGTTTTATGCAATAACTTTTAAGATTAGTTCTCACATGCATTATATAAATACCGTTTTGCATTTCAGGAAGCTCTAATCTTGTTTGGCTAGTATTAACCTTACCTGTTGCTAAGATTTCTCTGCCATCAATAGAAAAGATTCGGATATACTCAAAGGTTTCCGATATATCACTCAATTGAATAATAAGGTAATGTTGTGCAGGATTTGGATATATCTGTAATTCACCTGCAACTGACTCCCTGACTGATGTTGGTAATACGTAATTTATGGTATATGTGAGGGTGCTTATGCCATTTTCTGCAGTTACTATTACATCTTTCGAACCAGAAGGTGAAGATACTGCAGATGAACCTGTGCCTGATACAGTTGCGTTAGCATTGGTTGGAGTGGCATTAATGTTGACTGACCTGGTACCTGGAGCTAATGATAGTGTATAGTTCACGGTGTCTTTATGAAATGCAGGATTCAGAACTTGCCCTGTAACACTTAGATCTGATAAAGTTGAATCAGAGGAGTATATTGAATCACATATCACACCATTTATTTCCTCATTGGATTCCAGAGAGTATATTTTTAAGTAATCGATATTCGGCAATCCGCTACCACCTGTTGCTTCCATGCCCACTTTTGTGATACCTGCCGAAGCATTGGCATTAACAGATATTATTTCCCAGGTGGTAAAATCAACGGTACTGATAAAGGGTACATCCACAATAGTATTATCGTTGAGAAGAAGATTGCCTGGCCTGGCACTGGATGCAGCATATCTCCATACAAATTTGTACATTCCCGCTTCGGGAAAATCAACCGCCCAATTTATTTGTACTCCTAAAACATTTTCGGAATTGGCAAACCCGGTACCTGTATATCCCACGTTATTGCTTTCAATCCAACCTGTACCGTTTTTGAATCCGCAAAATCCGATATCTGTTTCCTGAATGGTATTCACCACGCCTACCTCCAAGTTGATCGATTTGGATTCTGTGATTTTACCATCGTTGTCATAAGCAATGGCTTTTAATTCATGGATACCTACCCCCGGATTCTCAATTTTGATGGAATAGGGAGGTAACGTAAATGCGGTTAGTCTATTATTGTTCATATAAATAGCCACACTATCTATGTTTCCATCCGTATCGAAAGCAAGCGCTGTAACCGTGATTGAATCTTCAGGCAAATAGGTATTGCCTTCAATGGGTGATGTAATGGAAATATGGGGGAAACCTTCATCAACACTTATACTTATGGTGTCTGATTTCATCCAATTTCCCTCAATATCGTATGCACCAGCAACAAAGGAATAATCACCTGTAGTTAATCCCGGGATGCTTGTATAATAAGGAGCTGAATATATGGTATCTAAAGGTGTGTTTCCCATGGAGATAATAACCATTTTATTTGTATCTGAAATAGCTACAGGATGAACAATAACATCCAGATCGAGTCCTAATCCCAATTCAAAACCATCGTCTGGCGAGGTAATATGAATGGATGGATGATCAGCCTGATGAACTTTGATATCAGGAACAGGCAATGAATCCATATTCATTCCATGGCCTAAATAAAAACCCGGATGTGGCGGTTGGTTATATCCTACATTTTGCCACACGAGCGCCAGTCTGTATTGCGGGTCCTGCAATAATGTGTAGATGCCATATTTTGTCGGTGCGGTGGTGGTATATATTCTTAATTCCTGGTCATCAAGCGTCTTGAATATCACTTCTTCCCTCCAGTCCCCTAAAATATCTCCACTTATTGTGGGAGTTGACTTTGTACCATTATTGGACATACAACCGCTGGCTGTAAATATTTGAATGTCTGAACCATTATTATATTTTGAAATAGTTACCCCGTCAAGCAATTCGCGTAAAAGGTCACTATCCCACCAAATAACAAAATTAGATGATGAAGGCCAATCGCCAACCGGTTCATTTTTGCAGCTTCGTAACCCGTCTGTTCCTCCCCAACATTCCATTCCAAATGCCGATGAATCAATATCAGCAGCTACTCCTCTTGCCACATCTCCCGCACCGGTATTCCAGATAATTTCACCTGTGGCTGCGTCCAGCAAAGCCGAACCAATCTGAGCATTCTCGTGTATACCCCATACCTCAAGGCCGGGTCTGTCGGGATCAATATCACCAACATGCAAGGCATCCCCATGTCCAAGACGTGAATTCCACAGTCCGGTACCATCATCATCAATGGCCATAGAGCCATAAATAATCTCGTCTTTACCATCGTTATCCACATCGGCTACACTCAGGTTGTGGTTTCCCTGTCCTGTATACGTGGGATTTTCTCCTACCAGATCCGCATTAAATACCCAACGGCTTTTTAGGGAATCATTCTTTAAATCCCAGGCAGCCAATACAGTTCTTCCACGGCCAGAACCTGTATAATAACCTCTGCACATAACCAGACTTGGAATAGAATCAAAATAGGCAACACAGGCTAAAAATCTATCCACCCTGTTTCCCCAGGTATCTCCCCATGAAATCTGATCCCCTCTCACAGGAATATATTCAACAGTAGACATTTCTTCACCAGTTAACCCATTAAAAACGGTTAAATATTCAGGACCTGTTACAATAAGCCCTGAGGCATCGCGGTAATCAGCGGCATCGTCATCGGATGCAGCCGGTCCCATACTCAGATACTTGCCAGTGCCATCCATAGTGCCCGGGGCGGTTTTGCATGCTACCTCAGCGATGCCGTCATCATTCAGGTCATATACCATCAATTGGGTATAATGAGATCCTGCCCGGATATTAACACCGAGGTTGATGCTCCAGAGTAATGTGCCATTCAGTTTGTATGCATGTAAAAACACCGGATCACAAATTTCTCCACCGGTATTGTCGGGATTAGAGGTTTGCATTTTTACTATGATTTCCATTTCGCCGTCACCATCCAGATCCCCTACACTGGCATCATTGGGATAATACCCTGCTCCTGGTGACTGAAGATGTATGGATTTATATGGTTGCTGCCAAACCGTAACGGGCGTTGAAATTTCCTTTGTAGCAAGGTCATAGATTGTTTCCAGATAATATATACTATTTACTGTACCAGCTGAATCAACATAATTTGAGATTCCTTTAATGGGTGAAATATTTAACAGCGTATTGTTCCTGTACAAGTTAAACCTTACACTGTCGTTATCTGTCGTTAACATTCTCCAGCTCAGGAAAACATAGTCAGTTGTTTTAACCGCTACAAGACCACGCGTAAGATATTCCATATGTCTTTGACCAAATACATGGAAAGTCATAAACAGACAACATATTGTCAGGATACCAGTTATTACTTTCTTTTTAAAGCCACAACATTTTTTTCCTGGTTGTTGAGTCTCCTTCAATTTTCCAGTCTTTGTAACTGGTTTTTTTCGAAATACAAATAAATCCATTGTCGTTATTTTATCGGTTAGTTTTATAAATGTAAATAAAACAATTTATATATTAATGAATGCCCTAAATATTTTATTAAATATGTTGGTGTAAAGATTCGTTTGTAGATTAAACAAAAGATTATCTCAC
Source organism: uncultured Bacteroidales bacterium (assembly GCA_963781805.1). Lineage (GTDB taxonomy): Bacteria > Bacteroidota > Bacteroidia > Bacteroidales > UBA10428 > JAFGPL01. Next base: position 5,042,957 of record CAWAHF010000004.1, on the reverse strand, counting down.
AGAATCTTAATACCTGTAACTTTGTTCTTTTTATATTATAAAAACAAGGAGTTTCCGACTCCGGTTTTAACGTAGCAATGTTTATCCGCATTTTTCCGGTACTGTTCTTAAATTACTACAACTGACCGACCAAAATTTCGCAGGATTTATAATCCTTATTCCTGCACAATTTTATTTTCCTTAGTATGATACAATTGTATATATATCATTGAACATTTCGCCGAATAAGTTGCTTCTTTATACATGAAGATTTTATTTAGGAAATACCGGAATTATTATAAATGGCTGATTGCACTGGTTTTTTCATCTCTTTTTTTATTGAAAACACATGCACAGACCCCTAGTAATTATCCTTCTCCTGTGCCGGAACCAGTAAATATCAATCCGACGAATATTATTATTTATTTTATTCTCCCTGTGATATTAGTGGTCGCATACATCTGGATTAGAAAATCTGCAAGAAAAAAAAGAATAAAAGAAACACAAAACCGGAAAAAATAAATTATATCCCTTCAACGAACGCCCGTCTGGACGATGCAAGTCGGACAGGCAGTAACCTGGTTCAGCTTTTTCATGAAATAATCAGCCCCTTTCCCCTTCCTGATTTAAAATTGCGTATTCAAAATCCTCATTTTTAGGTGCTTTCTGAGATATATTTTGTAATATTGATATGCACTGATTTTAAAAAATACATATACAACATGCAGGCCAACCAGCTATCCGTATTTTTTACACATTTTAGATACGACGAACATCCGGGATAAAGAATGTGTTTACAATAAATTTTGATAAACGCAATAGGGTTTGTGAATTTTTAGTGACAATGCAAGAAATAGAGGTTAATTAAATTAGGAATTTGTCTGATTTATAAACTTATACATTGATAAAAAAATATATATTGGATATCACTACTGCCCGACTAAATACAATTACAATCTTTATACATCCTATTTTATTGAACCTCTACCAACGTTCACCAAAGGCTTGCCGGGTAACATCGCCATCGGTTTCGGCCTCTGGAGAACGGTATGGCACAATAATTCACCAAAATTTAAATTATAAATTATTTATATATCAACCAATTACTTTATTTCTTATAGCAAACTCATGTTATTTTATAGTCTATTTTCCTATTCAAATCCCATGTTGCGCAACAAATTCAGCAAAAACATGTAGATGAGGTAAAATAAAATAGATAAACAATGTCACAATGAGGATGGAGATAATATTCATCACAATACCGGTTTTTACCATATCGGGAATCCTAAGGTAACCCGAACCGAAAACAATGGCATTGGGAGGTGTGGCCACCGGAAGCATAAAAGCACAGGAAGCGGCAAGGGTAGCGGCAACCATCAGCTGGTAGGGATTTGCATGAATTGATATAGCAAGGGGAGCCAGGATAGGAAGCAACATGGCAGTTGTGGCGGTATTTGAAGTAATCTCGGTGAGGAAATTTACGGCTGCTACCAGCAATAACAGCAAGATGAGAAAAGGTAAGTACTGAAAAGCCACAAATTGTCCTGCGATCCAGGCTGCCAGCCCACTTTTGGAAAATCCTGCAGCAAGGGCCAGACCACCGCCAAATAACAAAAATATACCCCAGGGCATTTTTAACGCATCCTCCCAGGTAATCAATCTTCGTTTTTCTCTTTTTGCAGGAATAATAAAGAGGGATATTCCGGCCAGGATAGCCGGAACGGTATCATCGAGCCCGGGTATGAATTTTTCGAGTATACCTCTGAAAATCCAAATCAATGCAGTAATGGCAAAGACCCATATTACACGGATTTCCTCTTTTTGAAGAGGACCCAATGCTTTAAGCTGTTTTCCGATTTCCACTCTACCTGCCGGAAAGTGGATGTTTTTAAGCCGGAAAGCATGGTATACCAAGTATCGCCAACCAATAGCCAACAACAGAATGGAAACCGGTAAACCAATACTGAGCCAGTTTAAAAAGGTAATTTCTTTTCCAAAAACCTTTTGAATCACACCGGCAAACACCAGGTTGGGTGGAGTGCCGATTAGGGTGGCCATTCCCCCGATAGAGGCGCTGTATGCAATTCCCAACATCAATGCCTTGCCAAAAACCTCTTCCCGTATGGCAACTCCCTGCTGGTCATTACCAAACTGCCTTACCACCGATAATCCGATAGGAAACATCATAACTGCAGTGGCTGTATTGGATATCCACATCGACAGCATAGCCGTGGCTATCATAAACCCCAGGATGATTCTCGAAAGATCGGTGCCTATAAGGTAGATAATTTGCAGAGCGATGCGTTTATGCAGGTTCCAACGTTCTATGGCAATGGCAATCATAAAACTTCCCATATAAAGAAAAATGATTTTGTCACCGAATGCTGCAGTTGTTTCCGAAATACCCAATCCTCCGGTTAGAGGAAAAAGAACAATGGGTAACAGGGAAGTAACCGCTATTGGCACGGCTTCTGCAATCCACCAGACAGCCATCCAGGAAGCAGTCGCCAGAACAGCTACTCCGGCAGGTTCCAGTCCTTTTGGGTGGTAGAATAAAAGAATTACCAGGAACAATACAGGTCCGGTGATAAGCCAAATCACCCTGGAATTCAATTTTATCATGGTCAGCCAGAAGTTTGGTTATTTATTCTTTACAAAAGTGCAAAATTTTCATCGAATGATCTACTCCGAAGGTGCATAAGAGCCGATAAATAAGAATAAAACAATATTGAATTTGTATAGATGAAACTCGCTCCGGATTAGAACGAATTAAAACTTTTACTGGGATGAGCAACAAGCTGAATAATTATTTTAACCGCTAATGATTCAAAAGAAATAATCTTATTCTAACATACAACACATTCATAAACATTCCTATGCACCAAACATCCTTGAGCGTACAACACGCCGGCTAAGCAGATATCACGATTTTTTTTTCATTTTGTAGTTACAACCGGCATTCCATAATTCAGAATCCAGGGGCTATAATCTGACAGAATTTGTAAACAATTGTACATGTTAATATGTTAATTATTAGTTAAACTGTTAATCTTCAACTAAGGAAATATTTAAATGGAAAAAAAATCAGAAAACAAAATGAACTCCCCGACTTCCGGGGCAACACAAAACCACGGAATTGGCGGTAACGGAACAAAAAACCGCGACTGGTGGCCAAATCAATTAAAATTAAACATACTGCGTCAACATTCGTCCTTATCCAATCCAATGGGTAAAGATTTTAACTATGCAGAAGCATTTAAGAGCCTCGACTTTGATGCAGTGAAAAAAGACCTTCAGAAACTTATGACCAATTCACAGGACTGGTGGCCGGCAGATTTCGGACACTACGGACCCTTATTCATCCGGATGGCATGGCACAGTGCAGGTACCTACCGTACAGGTGACGGCCGCGGTGGTGCAGGTGCCGGACAACAACGCTTTGCCCCCCTTAACAGCTGGCCGGATAATACCAACCTCGATAAGGCACGCAGACTGCTTTGGCCAATCAAGCAAAAATATGGCCGGAAAATATCCTGGGCAGACCTTATGATTCTTGCCGGTAATGTAGCATTGGAATCCATGGGATTTAAGACTTTCGGCTTTGGCGGCGGGCGTGAAGATGTATGGGAACCAAATGAAGATGTTTACTGGGGCTCAGAGAGCACCTGGCTGGGTGACAAACGCTATTCCGGAAAACGCGACCTTGAAAATCCGCTTGCAGCGGTTCAAATGGGACTGATTTATGTGAATCCGGAAGGCCCGAACGGAGTTCCGGATCCGGTTGCGGCAGCCACAGATATTCGCGAAACCTTTGCCCGTATGGCAATGAATGATGAAGAGACCGTTGCACTTATTGCCGGTGGTCATTCCTTTGGTAAAGCACACGGAGCCGGGGACCCGGCACTTTTAGGACCTGAGCCCGAAGCAGCCGGTATTGAAGAGCAGGGGTTAGGTTGGAAAAGTAAGCATGGCACAGGTAAAGGGGCTGATACCATTACCGGCGGACCTGAAGTTACCTGGACAAAAACACCCACCAAATGGAGCAATAACTTCTTTGAAAACCTGTTTGGTTACGAATGGGAATTAACAAAAAGCCCTGCAGGAGCATATCAGTGGATCGCAAAAGGTGGTGCGGGTGCAGATACGGTCCCGGATGCCCATGACCCGTCAAAGAAGCATGCACCTACCATGCTTACCACAGACCTTTCGTTAAGGTTTGATCCCGCTTACGAAAAAATTTCGAGACATTTCTATGAACAACCGGATCAATTCGCAGAAGCTTTTGCCCGTGCATGGTTTAAATTAACTCACCGCGATATGGGACCACGCGCACGTTATCTGGGTCCTGAAGTTCCCAAAGAAGACCTTATTTGGCAGGATCCGATTCCGTCCGTTAACCATAAATTGATAGATGAAAAAGACATAGCTGCATTGAAAGCTAACATATTGGCTTCAGGATTATCGGTATCTCAGTTAGTTTCTACTGCCTGGGCTTCGGCATCAACTTTCCGCAGTTCCGACAAACGCGGGGGTGCAAATGGTGCACGTATCCGACTGGCACCTCAGAAGAACTGGAAAGTTAACAATCCTGCTCAGCTGGCAAAAGTACTGGGTATCCTTGAAGGTATCCAAAAAGAATTTAACAGCGCTCAATCTGATGGTAAAAAGGTTTCTCTTGCTGACCTGATTGTATTGGCAGGTTGTGCAGGTGTTGAGAAAGCTGCGAAAAATGCAGGTTACAATGTGACAGTTCCGTTCACTCCGGGTCGTATGGATGCATCACAGGAGCAAACGGATGCGGACTCTTTCGCTGTGCTGGAGCCTGCCGCCGATGGTTTCCGCAATTATCTGAAAACCAAATATACCGTATCCACCGAAGAGTTATTGGTTGATAAAGCACAATTACTATCACTAACCGCACCTGAGATGACAGTTCTGGTTGGCGGTATGCGCGTACTAAACACCAATTTTGATAACTCTAAACACGGTGTTTTCACAAAACGTCCTGAAACGCTTACCAACGATTTCTTTGTAAACCTAATGAATATGGGTGTAATCTGGAAGCCAACATCTGAATCTAAAGAAGAATTTGAAGGTCGTGATCATGCAACCGGAGAACTTAAATGGACAGGTACCCGTGTGGATCTTATATTTGGTTCAAACTCAGAGCTTAGGGCGCTTGCCGAAGTATATGGAAGTGCAGACGCTCAGGAAAAATTCGTGAAAGACTTTGTGACAGCATGGAACAAGGTAATGAATCTGGATCGCTTTGATCTGGCATGATGTAATGAATAATCAGTAAGTTAGCTGATAAAATAGTATTTTATTAGAAAATAAGGTGATCAGTTTGGTGATCACCTTTTTTATTCCCCTTATTCTGCATGTCCAACCGGACTGTTGGGGTAACCTGAAGTCGTCCAGCAGCATAGTATCATATCAGGCAATACTCAGTTGAGAAAAGCCCTTACATCATAATGATGAACTATAACTTAATACTGCATTTCGGAAGCATCTTCTGAATTTTACCTACATCTGCCTGATTAACAGGATTACCTTTGAGATCTAACGTCTTTAAATTTTTCAACAGGCCCAAGTTGTGAAATATTATTTGAGTTTTCCGAAAAGGGTATAACCATGAAGTAGAAAACAGATGATTATAATTTTGGTTGTGGATTTGAACATAGGGTAGTTGCGGATGGATTTTTTATTAAAACTTCTTCTGAAACACCTGAAATAAAAGCTCCGGTAACAAGATGTATAGATTGCAAATTGAATATTAACCTCAAGGCTAATCCGCTTGTTAGCTAAAAGTAAAATTTGATAGAAAAAGTTAAGCAATCTTATTAGTCAGCTCCGAATACGAAAGTTTTTACATTGATAGAATACCTAACGTTATAAGAAAGCAACGAAAAAATTGAAGCAACCTTTCACCTGGATAAGATTGCTTCTGTTAATTTAATCAGCATGCTGTTGGAAATCGCCCTGTTGATTTATTAAAGTCCAGGGTATTTTCAATTATTTAATTTACTATTTTGGAGCCTGTTCTTCTTTTGCCAGAATGGTAAAAATAAAAAGGATTACGGCTGAAGCTGCAAAAATTACCACAAGTGACAATAAAATTTTCTTCATAATATAATCGAGATCGATTACATCCCAAATGCCAAGAATAGACAGAACCGTAAAAATCAAAACCAAACCTACCAAAATATAGGCTACCGTTTTTTTCATTGTATTGTCCATATTCAAATTTTTTTGTTAATAATAGATTTTAAGCGCAAACAAAGCTCATATATTGATTCAGCTTGAGATTCATTAGCATCGAACACAATATTCCAAACAGGATTTCCATTTATTTGGTTTACAGAAATATTTATCTTATCATGCGAATCTACAACTTTTATTCCAATTCTTTCCATTGCGTGACCCGTCCACATCTTCCACATTCCTTCTCCGCTTAAACCGGCTTCACAGGTAAAAGAACGTTTGGGTTTGATTTCCCCTTTATCATCATCAAAATCAAGTGTGGAATTTTCAAACAATTTAATAAATCCTTTATTAATTATCAAATCTTCGGGAGCTCCTGTAAAAATATGCCGGTCATGAATCAGCCAGATATTATCTGCCTCATGTAGCGCTATACTCAAATCGTGTGTAGAAAAAATAATTGTCTTTTTATGATAGGCAGCCAGATGATTGAGTAACCTGAGAATTTCGAACCGACTCGGTAAATCAAGAAATGCCGTTGGTTCATCCAGTATAATAATCTCCGTATTTTGTGCCAACGCCCTGGCAATCATTGCCCGTTGGCGTTCACCATCGCTGATTTCTGAAATGAATTTTCCCAAAATATGACCAATCCCTGCCTGTTCTACTGCCAGGTTGACAAATTCACGATCTGTTTTTGAAAGCCTGCCTGTCCAGTCGGTATAAGGATATCTGCCCAGAAACACCAGTTCAATCACTTTCAGGTTTTGTACAGCCGGAACTTCGGTGGATACAAAACTAACCCGACGCGCAAGCTCTTTTCTCGGAATCATGCTTAGGTCAACGTCGTGAATGAACACATTACCGTCCAGCGGATTTAATAAGCCAGCCAGTGTTTTAAGTAATGTGCTTTTACCTGTGCCGTTTCTGCCGACAAGTCCGGTACTTTCTCCTTTTTTACAGGACAGGTTAAGGTTAGCCAACAGATTTATCCCGGATTTATTTCCATCCCGGTAACCGATTGAAAGTTTATCTATGTTTATATTTTCCTCAAACATATCCGAATTAATTAACTGAGGACAGCCGGCGGTTTTTCACCACCAGCCAGATCACTATCGGAATTCCCATGAGAGCCGTGACTGAATTAATGGGAAGAATTACATCATTCCCCGGAAAGGTGGAAATAATATCCCCTGCAAGCACAATTGCCGCTCCCATGAGTATGGTTCCGGGAACCAGAATCCTGTGGTTGGAAGTGTTAAACAGTAACCTGGCAACATGTGGAACAGCAATTCCGATGAAGCCGATGGGTCCGCAAAAAGCAGTAATACTCCCGGCAAGAATGCTGGTGGATAGAAATATCAGAATTCGTGAAAGCCGGATATTCATGCCCATGCTCTTTGAATATGTTTCGCCGATTAACAGGACATTTAACTGTTTTACAAGAACCAGGCTTAATATCAATCCGGCAAGCACACATGGAACCAAAACCTTAAGTTGCGCCAATGAAAGGCTTCCAAGACTGCCCATTGACCAGATAACAAAGGCTTTAAGCATGGTTTGCTGACTAAAATACTGAAGAATACTAACCATGGCAGATGCAGCGCTTCCGAATAAAATTCCAAGGATCAGAATAGTCATAATATCTTTCACCTTCATAGATACCGAAAGAATAAACAACAAAACCAATCCCGAACCAATCCAGGCTGCAATTATCTGTACCCAGTTGCCCAGGTAGTTTACCTGTTGAAGTGAAAAAACTGATCCAAAACCCAGTATGACAATTGCCACACCCAGTCCGGCCCCGGCGCTAATCCCCAGCACATACGGCCCTGCAAGCGGATTTCTGAAGACTGCCTGCATTTGCAGCCCACTAACTGAAAGGGCAGCTCCTGCCAAAATAGCTGTCAATGCTTTTGGAAGTCTGAATTCGAAAATTATTGTTCGAAAAATATTGTTCGAAACGTCGCCATTTACAATCATTTTAAAAATTTCAACCAGAGAAACTTTTACAGGTCCCGTTATGAGATCGGCGATGAAAAGCAGTAATACCACAAGAACTAACCCTACAAAAAATAATATGGTCCGGTTGGAATTCAATGAAACAAACATTTACGGATTACCTGTAAAACGAACAGAAAAAATTATTTCGTGGCCAAATCGCCAACTTTATCAAGCAAGGGAATCATCTCCTTCTTTAACCTGTCAATAATAGTATTGCAATAAGCTTTCGATTTTACATCCTTGCTGTTCTTAAGATGATTTAATTCATGAATAAAGGCATGTTCCTTTTCCTTAATGGCAGCGATAATTTTCTCAATTTTTTTTATTTCTGTCTCCGGATGAAAGCGAAGATAAGTTTCACACTCACCTATAAGTTCACCGGCTATGGATTTAATTTCATTTTTCAGTTTTCGGATTTGAGCCATATTATTGCAGTTTTTGATAATATTTAAGCTGATGTGAAGGTAATACATCCTGATGTAAAATAGTTATTAAATCCTCCAAAATAATATCAGGCTCTACCACACCTGTTTCAAAATATGCATTGCCGCCTGATTTTTCGGCCAATTTATTGTAATTATAAACATTCTTGTCTTTCACAGCTTTAAGATTTTTGAACCGTTCATCAACTTCGAGAATTTCTTTAATGGAATTAACTGTGCTTGTATTCAGCCAGAAATCTGCTTCAAGCGCTCTGGCATAGATTGTCTCAAGTCCCATAGGTCTGCTAACGCTAAAATCCATGTCCTTCCACAGGTAGTCTCCTCCTGCATCGGAAATCAACTGTGCTACGTAGCTATTGCCCCCGGATACATACCAGGTGCCTCTCCATGGCAGGCCAAGCAATACTTTTGGTTTGGCATTTTGCTGTGCTGCTTTTGCTGTAAGTGTTTGATAATATAGTGCAACAGAATCGAATTTTTGAGCAATTGTTTCCTCTTTGCCGAATAAAGCAGCGAACACCTTAACCCACTCCATTTTTGCCAGTGGATTTTCTTCAAGATATTCTGCTATGTAAATCACCCGAATACCAAGTTCTTCCAGCTTTCCAAGATATCCGGACTCTGTGCCGCTTACGCCATAGGCAAGTACCAAATCGGGTTGTAGTCTGATAATCTGTTCATAATTAATGTTTTCATTGTAACCGATATCTGAAATTTCACCCTTTTCAAATTTTTTACGGATGGTAGCATTTGTAACATATCTTATGCCTGAGACACCCACTACAGCATCAATCTCACCTATGAATTGCAGAAAACCCAGATGAGTTGTTGAAAGACATATGATTTTTTTTACAGGTATTTTAATCCTGTTTTTTGCATTTATACCTGAAGGTATCGAATCATTTTTTGTAAATACGTACCGATAAGAAACATCTTCCGCATTTTGCCAGGGGTTATGCACCGTTACCATTGTGTACGTTCCGAAATCCCTCATTGTGAATCCTGTGGCAAATCTAACCTCTACCAATGAAGATTTTTCGCCTGAAGTATCCTTTTCAACATGCTTATTTCCGGAGTCACAACCCGTAAATATAAAAAGCAAAAATAATACCGGCAGGACATATCGCATGTTAATATTCAAATTTCTTGAAATATTCTCCTTCTCTCTGTTTTACCTGGCTTTCAAAATACATTTGTGTAATTGGTTTACCATTCATGAAATATTGCTTACCCCCATAGGTTAGAAAATGTATTTCACGCAATTCCTTAACTTCACTTCCTCTGATAACAATAAATCTGGTGGTAACCTTATATTGTTCTTTATAGACTTCCTCGGTAACACCCTCAGGAAATTCCTTTTTGAGGTCTGAAAGATAGTTTTGAAGTTCACCTTCATTTTTAAATTTCAATTCAGCAGGTACCATCTTTTTTGAAGTTGATGCCGGTTTCTGTGCATTGTTCGTTGCATTGCTCTTTTGTTGCTGAGCAACCAGGGCATATATTTCATCAATCCTGGCTATTTTCGCTTTGGGGTATTGTTCATCCGGTTTAATGGTAAGCGCATTTTGATAAAGTTCTTTCGCCTTCGGATAAGCGTTGGAATTAAAGAGTTTATCAGCCTGGGCAATCAAATCGTCGTATTTTTTTTGTTTTGCGAGTTCCTGTTGCCTCTGTTTTTCAGTTTCTGCTAAAAGGTTGTCAATCTTTGCTATCTGAGATTTGGGATAGGCTTCGTTTGGCATAAATCCCAATGCTTTTGCATAAGCAGATTTTGATTCGGTATAATTCTTCTCTGCAAATAATCGGTCAGCTTCCGTAATTACATTCTTAAATCCCGATTCTTTGGCCTGTGTTTGTTGCTGCTGAGCAATAATTTTGTCTATCTCGGTTATTCTGTTCTTTGGATACGTTTCGTCCGGTTTTATTGTCAAAGCATTGTTGTATTCTGTTTTTGCAGCATCATATTGTTTACCGGCAAACAATCCGTCTGCCTTTCCGATAGTAAGTTTATAGGAGTTTTCTTTCGTCTGATTTGCAGCCAATACTCTTTGCTGTTCGGCAATCAGTCTGTCGATTTCATCCATTCTTTGCTGTGGATAGGTCTGATTAGGCATTACCTGAAACGCACTTTTATAAGCATCTTTGGCCTGGGGATAGTTCCTGGTGTTAAACAGACCGTCTGCCTTTGCAATCAAATCGTTATATTGATTTTGTTTTGCCTGCACTGCTGCCTGTTGCGCCATTTCCTGCTTCATAATGTTTTCTATTTCCAGGATCCGGCTTTTGGCGAGGTTATCATCAGGTTTATAGGTGAGGGCTTCCTGGTAAGAATTCTTTGCATTGGCATACGACTTTTGCGTATAATAGCCGTTTGCCGCTGTGATTGCACTTTGATACTTAGCGTCTGTTTCACGTTGCTTTTGAGCCTCGGCTGCCAGCAGTTTATCAATTTCCATGATTTTCTGACGCGGATACTGCTCAGTGGGCATCATCTGCAATGCTTTCGCAAATTCGGATTTAGCCGAGGTATAATCCTTTGCATCAAAATAGCTATCAGCACCCGAAATTATTCCGTCATACTGCGTTTTTTTAGTTTGTAAAGCAGCCTGCTGAGCCTGTTCCTGCCGAATAAGTTTATCTACCTCTGCTATCTTGTTTTTCACATCTGCATCATCCGGTTTGTATGAGAGAGCTTCCTGGTATGAATTTCGGGCATTTTCATACGACTTTTGTGCATAGTAACTGTTGCCCGCACCCAGAGCAGATTTAAATTTTGATTCAAGTTCACGCTGTTTTTCGGCTTCTGCAAGAGTAGAGAGCCTGTCAATCTCCTGCATCTTTTGTTTAGGATACTGCTCCTCCGGAAGAAGTTGAAGGGCCTTCTGGTATTCTGCCCTGGCAGACGGATAATTTTTAGCAGCAAATAGTTTATCTGCACCGGCAACAATCGTATTAAATTCATTCTTTTTTGCCTGGAAAGCAGCCTGTTGGGTTTGTTCCTGTTTAATCAGGTTATCAACTTCCGTAAGCTTGTTTTTGGTATAAATATCATCGGGTTTGTAGGATAATGCCTCCTGGAATGATTTTTTAGCGCTTTCATACTGTTTTTGTGACATAAGTCCGTTCGCTGAAGCTATAGCGCTCTGATACTTTGAGTTAATTTCGCGCTGTTTCAATACATCTTCTATAGCTATTTGCTTATCAATCTCCTGTAAACGTTGCTTTGGATATTGTTCATCGGGCAACAATTGAGACGCTTTCAGGTATTCCGATTTTGCAGATGCATAGTCTTTGACTGTAAAAAAATTGTCAGCCCTGGCGATAATCCCGTTGAATTCGGTTTTTTTAGATTTTAATGCAGCTACCTGACCCTGTTCCTGCAAAATCAGGTTATCTATTTCTGTCATTTTATTTTTTGCAAAAACATCATCGGGTTTAAAAGACAAGGCCCGCTGGAAAGCATCTTTGGCATTCTGATACTGCTTTTGTGCCAGCATTGTATTTCCTGAACTTATTGCAGCCTGGTAGCCTTCCTGATTCTTTTGAAGCTTTTGTGCCTGTTCTGCCTGAATTTGTGTGTCTATTTCCTGAATGCGTTGCAAAGGATACCGTTCATCAGGTTTGGCGTTTGCGGCATCCTGGTAGACGGCTTTTGCAGCATCATAATTCTTTGAGGCATATAATTGATCCGCTTTTTGTATTAGCGCCTGATATTGTCTTTGTTTTTCTGCCTGTTGTTGTTTGTTTTGAGACTCCTGCGCCATCAGCCTGTCCATTTCTGCAAGCTTGCTTTTCAGCGCCGCATCATCCGGCTTAAATTGCAAAGCTTGCTGATAAAATCCCTTAGCTGACTGAAAATCTTTGGTAGTTGCAGCTTTTTCTGCAGCAACCAGTGCATTCTGGTATCCGGCATCTATTTCGCGTTGTTTCTTTGCTTCTTCCGCAGAAATGGTTCCATTCAGCTGATTTACCCGCTGTTTGGGATACATCTCATTGGGTTTTAACGCAAGCGCCTGATTATATGCTTCGAGGGCGCCTTTGTAATCTTTGTTTTTATATAAATTATCTCCCTGTTCCAATGCCATTTGATACTTCTTATCCAACTCAATGGATTTGTTTTTATCTAAGGCTTGTTGTTTCTGAGCAAGGATAGCACGGTCAATTTCAGCAATTTTGCTTTGTACACCTGCATCATCCGGTTTCATCTGAAGCGCTTGCTGATAAAGTTGTTTTGCCCCTTCATAATTTTTGGTTGCCATTTCCGAATTTGCCCTGTCAACAACATTGTTGTATTGGGCATCCTGAGCAGAGGCTGCCTGCTGATTCGCCTGGACTTTTGCCAACTGACTTTCCAGTTCGGTTGCTTTTTGCTTCGGATAACTCTCTTGTGGTTTTAAAATTGAAGCAGCTTTAAATTTCTGAAGCGCTTCTTCCGCTTTATTCTGAGCCACTAAAGCATCAGCTTCCCCAATGGTTTTAGTGTACAGGTTATCGATATTTTCCTGTCTCGACATTTGCTGATCGATTTCACTGCTCTTTTTTTGTGCATAATCATCATTTGGATTAATCTCTGCTGCTGCCGCATATTTTTCTTTTGCTTCATCAAACGATTTATTGGCCAACGCGCGATCAGCTTCCTTAATTAGTTTTTTATATTTGTCTGCCAGACATTGTTCGTTTGCGATATTTATGTTTTCGAGTTTCGATCGCATTTTGGTAAGTTGATCTTTGTCAGATTCAAAATCTTTTCTCTTTGCATTGTATTTTACGATATCCACCGGATTACTCAGAGGAGCGTAATCAACACCATCACAACTTCTTACAACACTTATTGCAAATTCTCTAACCCAAACACCTTTTTCTTCATCAGGAAGAGAAGTATCAAAAGCCAGTCTTTTTGCAATATATTTTTCTTTACCAACTTCAACCACATAATACTTATTCGGTTCTAGTTTGAAACTAAACATTCCATCTGCGCCTGTTCTTGCCGTATTCACTTTTTTATTTCCTTCATAGAGTGTAGCTGTAGCGCCGTTAAGGGGTTGCATATCCAGCTCTGCCCTACCTCTGATTTCCACATAGCGTTCTCCTTCCTGTGAAAAAACAGTTATCATCGAACAGATACAAATCATTGCAGTTATAAAAACAGTCCTTTTCATTTCTCTAAATATTTTATTTCGTTCTCCAATTATTTATTTATGAATGAAATAAATAACTAATCTCTAATCACCAAAATTTTCTTACGTATCACTAAGTTATTAACATTCATCTTAAGGAAATATATTCCTGTTGGAATTTTATTAAAATTATATTCGATTTCGATCCCAGGGCTCATATAAACTTCAGATTTTATGAGCTGTCCGGCAACATTGTACAAATTTACAGGTATATCGAATTTTGGTAATTCCCAAAATGTGATAGTGACCCTGTTGTTGGCAGGATTCGGATAAATCAATACATCGTTTTCACCAGGCAACGTGTCCGGCCCCGGATTTTCAGGAACAGAATCATAAATTAATACACTGATATCCAGAGAAGCGTTTTGGCTGATTCCAGGATATTCGCTCATCAACTGCCATGTCCCATTGTTATTCAGGAATGCAGAATTGTTAGATTCCGGATCATCCCGCAAACTCATTTTCACAGCAAAAGTGTCTCCCTGTGGCTGATAAAAAACCTGATATCCGATATAAAAATCATTGTTAACATTCAGTGGTTTTGCAGGATCTATCCTGTAAATATCATCCGAAGCCATGTCTGCCAGCAAAATATTTTCTGTATAGATGATATGATTATCTTCCGGCAGGTTGTTCCACACATAAAATCTTACAAATGAAGTATCGGTAGTGGCATACACCTTCCCAGTGCCAACCTGTATTTCCAGAATATTAATGCTCTCCGGTGAATTGAATTTTTCAGCATACATTGTAATATGGTCTGAATTATGACCGGAAAGATATCCCCAATCGAACGAATTTTTATATAGCTCCGGTATTTCGTTATTCATAATATTTGAAATGGTATCTCCACTTAGCCAGAAATTTCTGTATGGATCATATCCGTCCATATAATCTTGATTTGTATGCAAAGGGTCCAGCCAGAATTTAAGCTGATTGGCAGTTTCAGGATAATCGCTCCAGCAATTATAGAACTTTTGAAAGTAATCGTCCACAGAGTTGCCACAACGTGCCCATCCACCGGTTAAGGTTCCTACCATCCGGTTGTTTTGGTCAAACAATGCGCATCCTGATGATCCTCTTTCTGTTGTTCCAACCTCCCAGTGAGGTACCAGCCAGTGCGTGGAGAAATCATATCCATCTCCGTAATCGGCTGTCTCCACCGGATGATTCTCAATGGAAATCTTTTTAACATCACCCAAAGGATGAT
Organism: uncultured Bacteroidales bacterium; assembly: GCA_963781805.1. Classification (GTDB taxonomy): domain Bacteria; phylum Bacteroidota; class Bacteroidia; order Bacteroidales; family UBA10428; genus JAFGPL01. The sequence goes on along the minus strand of CAWAHF010000004.1, from coordinate 5,027,940 downwards.
GTATGGTGTACGAACTGCTTGCAATAAGGTTTCGCTTATCCCAACCTGCAAAATAGGGATGATAATAATAAGGAAGAGGTTCGCTTAATTCAAGTAATGAAAAATCAAGATTGCCATTTGTAGTTGCCAGCAATTTGGAACCGGAAATACTGAAAGTGTTCTTGCCGTCAGGCCCGCCACATGTAGGACTTTCGTAATTAAAATAAAAAATGGCGTTGTTAGCCCTTGTTTGATTGTCAATGCAATGACCTGCGGTTAGAAGAAACGGATAACTATCTTCCCTCGTGGTATTTACAAGAGTTCCGGTACATCTTTCATCCCCGTCATAAACAATTCTGACTACGGAATATTTCACTGTCTGTATATTAGTTTCCTGATAGCAATTGACATCTACGTTACATTCTCCCGAAAATCTGAAAAAAGTGTCTTCAACGGCTTCTGTGCTTTTCAGGTAGGCTTGATCATAAGCCACATAACCCAATTCGAGTTCACCCGGATTATTCACAAAGGGTAAAACCTGCATCTCGATGTATATGAGATTGGAAGGAATAGTTGAAATTGCAAGCACACCCGAGTTTTTATTATTTTTATAGGTGTATGCACCCCGAATAACATGCTGATCCTTATCATACACAAAAATTCTAATCCCCTTCTGAAGATTAAACCGGCTAAATACCAAGCCAATTGAAGGTAGATCCTTTATATAAATACCTGCCCGCCAAACCCGCGTGCCATCCGAAAGTGTATACCAGATTCCAAATTCGGTATACGAAAGGTTAATTTCACAAAAGAGATCTTTCTCATCATTTTTAAAAAGAAGACTTACAGGTTTATTCTGTGAAACAGATTTATCTCTTAACACACATGCACGTGATATTACCGGAACTTCTGAAAGATTCAGTGTACTTAAAGGCACCGGTCTGCCCGGATAAGTAATTTGTGCAGAAAGCTTAAATACAATAATGATAAACAATATGGCAAAAAATCCCCTTTTCAATCTGTACTGAAATTACTTGATACGTTGAAGTTAATGCTTTCACCCGAATTTTAATAAAACTTTATTCAACAAACTCTATTTAGCTGTGAATTGTTGTGTATATCAACGAATATTGTGCCTGATATTCAGCAGATAGATGAAGGTTAGGAGAGTTGATCCTACACCCTTAAAATGCAACATCCAGATTCAGATACATACCCCTGCCCCTTGTTGTGTAACCTATAAGTTCAGTATACTTTGTGTTTAAAAGATTTTCAATTCTGAACGAAGCTGTAAGATTTTTGTTGACCCGTTGCTGCATTCTTATATTGAAGAGTGTATACCCGCCAAGCAGTTTTGTATCCAACGCTCCATAGGGCATGATATTCATGGAATAAAATATATCATTTTTCTTTCCGACATGATTAACACTAAGACCGGCATTTGTAGATTTTGTGATTTTATAGTCGACAGCCACATTAAAATTTCCGGACCTTCTGGTTAATCTGTTCAGTTTAATGCTGTTGTTCAAAAACTTTCCGCTTTCAAACAACTGCACATGATTTCCTCCCGTTGCCTTCTGATCAATTTCATCCATCTGATATTCAAGACTACCATCCTGAAAATTAATATTACCTCTGAGGGTCAACTTTTGAACCGGGTTCGCCCAGGCTGAAATTTCTATACCTTTTGTTGTCATTGTTCCCAGGTTCAGATAGGTATCGCCTCTGTAATCATCTCTCATCCAATCGGTACCCAGTTGAGCTATATCAATATTTCTATCCCACAGGTAAACATACTGAATAGAATTTTTTACGATATTTTTATAAATGGAAACAGTTCCGACAAAATTTTTCCCGATAGCCTGTTTATAACCTGTTTCAAAAGAATGTGATTTTTCGGGTTTCAAATCAGGATTTCCCCTGGTAATTCCGGAAACATAATTGATTTCGGGTGTATAAAGTTTATAGAGCGACGGGGCACTAAATCCGGTTGAGATGCCTGCAAAAACCATAATTTTATCAGTGAATTTTATATACGGATTAAATTCATACGTAACGTATTTCCCATGCCTGTCGTCGCTGCTAAATCTCACCCCCAGCAATGCCGAAAATGGAGATAGCCGGTCGGATACAATGTTCCCGTTTACATCAGCGCTGAGGAACAGATCTGATATGACAGAATGAAGATTCAGTGTGTCAAGATTTGTCCTTGATTCAAAATTCCAGGCTCCCGAATAGGTATATGTATTACTGGTCATCGATTCTTTGTAAATACCTCCGCCCACAACCAATTTTAGGTTTTGAAGTGAATAATTTATCTGCAACTCGTTATTCATCAAGATTCCCTCAAAGGTACCGGTATAGTAATTTTGATCATATACATCCGGCGCTATGAGTGAACTGTCGTTCTCATTGGTTCTCATCACAGAGGAACCTCCTCCGTTCAGCCACATATCTAATTTTTCGTTGAGCTTATACCTGAAACTATAATTGAACATATTTCTGGATAAATCAATCGTGTTGTTCTCATCGTTGATAAATGCACCACCATCGGCATCTGCAAGCTGGTTAATATTTTTATAGGAGACAAATGCATCTATCTTTTTCGAAGTGTAACCTATTTTTGAAACGATGTCGGTTTTCGTAAAACTGTCTTTATCTTTATTTTTGAAAACCCCGTCGGAAGTGATTGTATCCAGTACAGCATCCAGTCCATTGATATCCGAACGAAATATTTTGCCGCTGATATAAAATCCGTTTTTAAATGTATAATTCAGGTTAAGTGCTTCATTCAGTTGTCGTGTAGCGCTGCCAAACTCGCCAATATCAGCATTGACTCCGACATTCAGACCAGGATTGGATCCCTTTTCGGTGATTATATTTATCACTCCTCCAATTGCCGAAGAGCCATAAAGGGTACTGTGAGTTCCTCTGACGATTTCTATCCTGTTCACATCAATCATCGAAATCTCAGACAGGTCGATTGTATTTGTATTGGAAGAAGGATCGGATACCCTGATGCCATCAATCATTACCACAGATTGTTCACTACCGGAACCCCGCATAAAAAATGACTGGTTGCTGCCGGGGTTTTGATTTGCGCCGATAACATTAATGCCTTCCTGAGAGCTTAACAACTCTGCAAGGTTCACAGCGCCTGAGCTTTTAATTTGTTGTTTGGTAATCACAGAAACACTTCTGGGTATATCCAGAACTCTTTTTTCAGTCCGGGTAGCGCTAATCATTACCTCATCGATCAGGTAATTTTTCAACGAGTCATTCTCCTGGGAATGACCGCTTAAGAAACTAAAGAGGAGCCAAAGAGAAAGACTCCAGCGAAAGGTGGATTTTAGGATCATTGATTTAGAATTAAAGTTAGACATACAAATAATTGATTGAGACACAATCAATACCCGTAAGCAACTTCGGAATTTAGTTAAGGAAAGTTTTTTGGACTTCCTAGCTTTTTTCCCCGAAAGCGCAGAATATTGACTTAATTATGGCAGGTCTTCTGACTTATCTTCCCTTCCGGCGGCCTTCCCATCCCGAATTTCGGGGCAGTGGCTAAAGCTTGCCTTGGGTTTTCTGCTAAACGCAGAACGAAGAATCACAGCAGCGGGTACTGTCCGGGTTTTGCACCTGGTTCCCTTTTCGTCCCGGTAATTGAAATATAACCGGGAAACCATAATTGAAACAAATATAAAGATATTTTTATCGATTCGTGCAGGGTGTTGATAAATATCTGCTAAAAGGTTAATATTTTGGTAAATACCGGAGGAGTATATTCCCCGATTTAAAAACCCGCGTTTGATACAGTGTAAGGTTTATCCGACCGGATTTGTTCCTGAATAAGGGTATTCCTTTTCCCAGGATAACCGGATTGAGCATGATATGAAATTCGTCGAATAATTTAAACCGGATAAGGGCTTCAGAGAGGTTTGCGCTTCCAAATACAAAGATGTCTTTGTCAGTATTTTTTTTAAGATCTGACACCACCTTTTCCACATTATTCTTATATAGTCTGGTATTATTCCAGTCAGGTTTATTGAGGGTACTTGAGAATACAACTTTAGATATTGTGTTCATTTTTTCTGCAACCACCGGATCATTTGTTTCTGCTTCCTGCGAAGGCCAATAACCAGCCATAAGCTCATAGGTTTTTCTGCCGAAGATTAAAGCAGCTGCCGAATCTAATTGATCCACAGCATAATCGTTAAATTCGCCGTCGACATTGTGCCAGTCAATTTCTTTGTTAATTCCTTCAAAGAAACCATCAACCGTCATCATATTAAATTGGATAAGTTTGCCCATATTTTTAAAATATACTTAATTTTGACCTTAGACCTTCCAAACCAACCGTCCCTGAATTAATTGTATTTGTTACAGCTGACAGGTATCCAGCGTAATATCAAGAATCTTACATCCATCAATATCCTGGGATAAACTCGTATAGGGTAATAGAGACAGCAAGAAATATTTTAATATCCAAGGTGTTGTCAATATTATCCTCTCTTCTTTCTCAATATTGTAAAAACCATTAACGTATAGTACAAATGATTTCCGGTTAAATAAGACAGATAAAGATTCTTTTTATTAATGAATATAAAATACCTGGTTATCATACAAGTGACATAATTAACAACTGATTTTTGATTTTGTTTTTCTACAATACAATAAGGTATTTAATTGTTGAACGAAGAAATCTGTCGACAAAAAACAAATTCCGAAGTAAGCTCACCCGTAATCCTTTATAACTGATCGATCGGAATCCGGAAGAAAAATTTTGAGAGTCTGCTTGACAGACCTGTGAATGATACTTTAGAAAAGTTGGTATTAAAATGTGATGAAAGGTACAGCTTTACAATTCAGTTGCTTTAAACCGTCACCTGCTCAACTCACGAGTCCCAAATTTCAAGCTTCAGGACTGCAAGAATAAAATTATCCTACACATACATCGATTACCCAAGGCATTAGGCTCCCTGTTCCATGCAAATCCTTTATACTCACAATGACTTACCAATACCTGATACACCAATTTCTTTCTTCGATTATGAACAAATTATTATATTATATGTCTATAAGAAGTAGATTGTTAAAACAGATTCTTTGAAATAGTTACTCTTCTCATTTATGTAAGAACTTACTTTTTTTCATCATATAAAACTACTTGGAAATAAGAGAAAAACATACTTTCATAAAATCAGGGAGGGCTCAATGGATAAAATTTATACCCAGTATTCAAATAGAAGATCTGAAATAATCAATTATTTCGTTCGGACTATCCTGTCATTTGTTACTTTATTCTTTATCTTCAGCACCGGTAAGGTATACGCCGTACCGGGATATGCCCGGCAAACCGGTTTATCGTGCACAGCTTGCCATACTGTTTTTCCTGAATTAACATCCTTCGGAAGACAGTTTAAACTTAACGGATATACACTCACCAGCATCAACACGGTGAATGCAATGGATGACAAAAAAAAGGAGAAGCTTAAATTGCTTACCATTTCTGCTTTATCAGGTATGGTTCAGACATCCCTGACAAGTCTGAACAAAAAAATCCCGGAAACACAAAACAACAATGTTGATTTTCCACAGCAACTAAGTCTATTTTACGCCGGTGAGGTCACTCCTCATATCGGAGCATTTATTCAGCTTACCTATGATGGTCAGGACGGTAGTATTGGAATGGATAATATTGATCTAAGATATTATCACCAGGCACAGATTGGTTCCAAAGAATTGTTATGCGGCATTACCCTGAATAATAATCCGACCGTTCAGGATATTTGGAACACAACCCCTGCATGGGGATATCCCTATGCCTCCTCAGAAGAAGAACCTTCACCCATAGCCGCCACACTAATTGAAGATGCACTGGGACAACAGGTGGCCGGTCTGGGAGGATTTGCGCTTTTTCAAAATTCTGTATACGGAGAAGTAAGCATATACCGATCGGTACAGCAGGGCGTGGCACAACCGCCCGGAACTGATGTAAATATGTACATGAAAGGGATTACCCCTTACTGGAGAGTAGCTTTACAACATCAGTGGTCAAACATGTTCGTGGAACTGGGCACCTTTGGCCTTACGTCAAAGTTATATCCCGAAGGTATATCGGGACTTACCGATCAATATACCGATATTGGCCTGGATTTTCAATATGAATACTCAGGCACCAATACCATATTTTCTTTTCACACCTCATGGATAGGTGAAAAGCAGAGCCTGGATGCCACATATGATATGGGAGGATCTGCCAGTGAGAATTATTACCTGAAATCTTATAAGGCAGACGGAAGTATATACCTTCACAGCAGTTGCGGACTCACGCTCGGATACTTTAATGTGTCAGGAAATACCAATACTGGACTTTTTGAACCTTCACCTGTTGATGGCAGCAGACTTCAAAAACCGAATACAAACGGTTTCATCGGGCAAATATCTTTTCTTCCGTGGTACAATACCAAATTTGCCATACAATATACAATGTTTACTAAATTCAATGGCACTGGTGACAACTATGACGGATCCGGCCGGGATGCAGCAAATAATAACACATTGTATCTCTTAACCTGGATAAATTTCTGAAAAACATGATAACCTGATTATGTGTATTAACAATATATTTTATTCTTAACCTGAAGAAAATACTGACCAGGCGGGACAACATTTTCCTAAAACACCGGAAAATAGATAAATGAATTTGAATGAAATCAATAAATACCAAATGATATGAAACCAATAATACCTGGATTAGTGCTTGTGGTGATAATGACAGCGTTAATTGAATCCGGATTTGTTCAAAACAGAATATCTGTCCGGAACATATCTGTTAACAGTAATTATACCCGGTTAAATGCACTTCATAGCCGTTCTGCAGACCAGGATACAACAAAAAACTCCCTGGGAGGTTCACCACACCAATCGCGCGATAAAGGCATCGGGCCAATCAAAAATGTTACTCTGGATCCAATCAATGCAGATATGGTCAAAGAAGGTAAAAATCTCTTTAACAGCAGATGCCTGCTTTGTCACAGTCTTGATCAGGTAAAATTAGGTCCTCCACTTCGGAATATAACAAAAGAAAGAGCTCCTGAATTTATAATGAATATGCTCCTTAATACAACTTTAATGGAACAAGATGATCCGGCTGTTAAGGATTTAAAAAAAACATATAATAAAATCTCGATGACCAATCCGAGATTTAGTCAGCAACAAGCACGTGCTGTATTGGAATACCTGAGATCAATTGCAAAATGATAATCATCGGATTCAATAAGAATGCCAAGGGAACAAGTTATAAATGATCCGGAAAAGATAAAGCAGACAGAAGTCAGTCGACGAAATTTTTTTAAAATTGCATCAGGCTATCTGGCTGCATTAATATCAATTGCAGGAGCAATCCCCTTGGTGTGGTCGCTGGTAGGCTCAATTCTCAAAAGTGGGAAAAAGCAGTATGTAGATCTAACTGATATTGAAACATTACCGGTTAGAAACCCACAAAAGATAATATTTACTGAGGTAAAGCAGGATGCCTTTTTAAAAACACCAGTTAGTTACGATGTTTGGGTTGTAAAAAATTCTATAAATGATATAAAGGTATTCTCACCAATTTGTCCGCACCTGGGTTGCAGGTACACCTGGAATCCTAAGCTCAACCAGTTTATTTGTCCCTGTCATGGCAGCGTGTTTAACATGGAAGGTAAGGCAATTGCAGGCCCTTCTCCTAGGGGACTTGACACTTTGCCGGTTGAAAAGAGGAATGACAAACTTTATGTGGCATGGGAAAGATTTAAAGTAGGTGTCTCCGGGAAAATTACAATTAGTTATTAACAGAATATATAATGGGTTCACGCATACCGGATTGGATAAATAAACGACTGCCTTTCAGATCGATATTACATTTTATCCTGGATGAAAAGATTCCGGGCGGATCAAGTTTTTTCTACGGTTTGGGTGGCGCTACATTATTTGTCTTTCTTATACAGGTAGTTACCGGTGTATGGCAAATGTTTTTTTATGTTCCGACAGTTGACCATGCTTACATCAGCATCAGTTATCTGAGGATACATGTCCCCATGGGATGGTTGATACACGGCTTGCATTACTGGGGCGCCCAGGCTATGATAATTCTGGTTGGTCTTCATCTTATCCGGGTTTTTATCTGGGCTGCATATAAGAATGAGGGAGAAATGACATGGCTCCTGGGCATGATATTATTAATTTTCACTGCTGCCATGACTTTTACCGGGGTGCTTTTGCCATGGGATGAAGTTGGCTTTTTTGCAGCCAAAGTAGGTACGGGTATGGCTGGCACCATCCCACTAATCGGTGGGTGGCTCGAAAAACTTTTTCTGGGAGGTACTTCCATGGGGCAGCTTACACTATCAAGGTTTTTTGTAATGCACGTTGCCATTATTCCTTTCATCATGTTTTTATTCATTGTAATACATCTGATCTCTTTCAGGCAAAGGGGCAGCATTGGTCCGTGGAATAAAGCAAAGCGTAAAAAAACAGGACTATTCTGGCCTGATCAGATATTTGAGGATATTATCATCTCTTCGGTAATTCTTCTATGTCTTATAGCACTGACTGTATATTTCAGGGCGCCTTATTCCGGTCCGGCAGATACAATTGATACTTCCTATCAACCAAAACCCGAATGGAATTTTCTTTTCCTGTATCAGGCACTCAAAGCATTTAAAGGAGTATGGGAGCCGATAGGAACATTGGTTATACCTTTTATTCTTTTAATGTTTTTATTTCTGATACCCTTTTTTGATCGATCAACAGAGAGGAATCCCCTGAAACGACTTAGAATAATGACAACCGGATTTATACTTGTAACCGGGATCATTATACTGACCATCCTTGGCAAGACAAGTCTTCCTGGGCTCGGGAAAGCCTCACCACCAACGAACAAAGTTCCGTCTCCTGTTACAGAATCTCCTCAAATAAAAGAGGGGCATCAGTTATTTGTGTCAAACAATTGTATGATTTGTCACAGTATTCAGGGTGCAGGAGGAAATGTCGGACCCGATCTTTCGCATGAAACTTCCAAGGGACGAATCAAATCATGGATCATGCAGCAAATAAAAGATCCAACCTCGCACGATTCGTCAACCGCTATGCCGGCATTCGCGCAACTTAGTCAGGAACAATTAAGCAGTCTGGCGACTTACTTATTAAATGTCAACATGTTGGGATCCGGACCTTCAGCCCCCGAAAATAGTGGCATAAACAAAAGTACAGGTACTAACGTAAATTCTTTCAATTCATCTCAATCCAAAGTTTCCCCCAGTGGTGAAAAAATTGCTGGATTATCTGCTTCATTTATAGGGAATTCAAAACACGGAGGAATATTATTCAAACAATTATGTGAATCATGTCATGGACCGGATGGCAAAGGTAATGTTCCGAATCCCGGATCACTCAGTGGAATGGTTCCGCCGTTAAACCCTGTAAGTGATTCGCTTTACAGCCCTGTACCCTCAACATTTGTTGAAAATATTGATCCGATTATTCAGCATGGGGTTATTACACCCGGACCTGATCCGACTTACAATATGCCCAATGTTGGTGATGCCGGCACTCTGACACAGCAGCAGATAGCTAATATCGAAGCTTTTATTCTTGACATAAACCATATAGACAGAGCCCGGATCTTAGATCCGGGAATCAAACCGACTGTCTTTATGTGGCTATCACTGGGAATATTTTTATTGACAGGAATGTTGTTGCTGATCTTCCGGATAATTCAGCGTAAAAAGTTTCTGACGTAGATACAAGAGAATTTAATTGAGTACTTAAACCGGATATCCATCACATTTTATATGAATATTTGGCAAAATTAAAGCTGTAACCAATTTCCCTATACCATTTACTTTTCCCAACTATTTCCATCCCTATTATTCATGAATATTGGATTATACATGAAAAAATGTATTTTTATGACAAATTCTAAGTTATCAGCCTTTGGACCAAATAATATAAATAAATCCGATAGAATGAATCACAAAAATCAGAGTTAAAAAATCACCCTGATATAAATTTTTTAACAACACAGATTTTTATTATTTAAACCTTATGTTTTATCCAAATCAATACCCATGAAAAAAATATGTTTTATTTTACCCTTACTTTTATTCTTAATCATAGTCGCGCATACACAGGATACATTAACCCTGGTTAATGGCAAAAAGGTAGCCTGTAAAATTCTAAATGAAGACAGCTCCAGAATATTTTTTAAAATAAAGCGGGATCACAACGATATAACAACTTTTCTGAATAAAAAGGAGATTAAATCAGTTTATGAAGGAGTAGATATTCCGCTTGTATATTATGACAGAAATGCCATATTCAAAATTGATCTTATTATTCCGTCATTTGAACTTGAAGCGAGACTTGATAATTCCACCAATATTTTGCTCGCATATGAACCTGGTTTTGCTTTCTTTAAATTTAATAATGATCCCACTGAAGTAATGATCGTGCATCAAATTAAAACTTCTTTCAGATATTACTATAATATTACAGATCGTATTCAGAAAAAAAGGAACACCTATAAATTCAGTGGAAATTTTATAAGTGCTTATGCATTAGTGACATTTAGATCTTCTATTTCAAATGATTTTGTCACAATAGGACCCACATGGGGTATTCAACGTGCCTGGGGAAATGAGCTCCATTTTTCCTTTGAACTGGGAATTGGGTCAATTTTTTCAGACACCTATGTGAATTTTGGGCCTCTCGGTGAAATAAAATTTGGAATCTCCCTTTGAATTTTGCAATGAATTATAGAAACAAAATTATTAAGAGAGCAGGATATATTTACTTCAGAGCAGGTATTAAAAAATGTGCCGGGAGAAAGTTATACTGTACCTGACGAACTAATGAAAACATTAACTGGTACTAAATTGGACTTAAAGACTATATGGAACTATTATTATGACAGAAAAGCATGGTTGTGTAAGATAACCTCTGGAAAAAAATAATCATTCCTAACCTGAATGTTTTTTAGCCGCAAAGGGATAAATGCATTTTAAATAATAAACAATTTTACTTTTGTTTAATTCAATAATATATAAGTCTTTGGCTTTTTAACATTTTAATCATTCAGGACCAATAGTGAACAAAAATGTTGCATTTATCATTATAAGTAGACAAATCTGTATTGAAAATAATTAAGTAAATAAATGCAGGATTTTAACTAACCTCAATCTTTAAAAATGGGAATTTTTACAGCCATTTTATTTGCAGGCGCTTTTGTTGCTGGATTTCTGGGCTCCTTGACTGGACTAGGTGGCGGGGTAGTTATTATACCTTTATTAACCCTTGGGCTGGGTGTAGATATCAAATATGCCGTCGGTACCTCACTAATAGCAGTAATTGCAACCTCTTCGGGTGCAGCAGCCGCCTATGTGCGGGAAGGTATCACGAATATTAAAATCGGAATGTTTTTGGAAACTGCCACGACCCTTGGAGCGATAGGAGGTGCCGCCATTGCCATTCTTGTTCCTGCCTATGCCATCATGATTTTGTTCGGAATCGTTCTCCTTTATTCAGGATTGGTCTCCTTCAGAAACAGGAACGAAGAGGTGCTTCCGGTGAAAAAAACAGGTAAGCGAAATACCAAAGTCTCCGGAATACTACAGTTGGATGGAGATTACCAGACCTTAACGGGAAAAGTATTTTATAAAGTTTACAACCTGGGCGGCGGCTACCTGATGATGATGCTTGCCGGCATCCTTTCGGGATTATTAGGAATAGGATCCGGAGCATTTAAAGTTATTGCCATGGATTCAATTATGAAACTGCCTTTCAAAGTATCCTCCACTACCAGCAACTTTATGATTGGAGTCACAGCTGCCGCCAGCGCCGGGGTTTATCTCACCAGGGGTTACATCGATCCGGTGCTTTCTATGCCGGTGGTTTTGGGAGTACTGGCAGGTTCACTTATCGGAACCAAATCACTCATTAAATCAAAAACAAAATCTTTACGGATCATTTTTGCTATTGTGATATCCCTGTTGGCAATTGAAATGATTTATAACGGGATAACAAAAACCATTTAAAAAGATGGAAAAAACATCAAAACATAACGTTGAAAAAGATTTAAGAATACTTGTGAGCCAATTGCTGCGAATAGGAGTATTAATTGCTGCTGCAGTTACACTAACAGGTGGGATTCTTTTTTTTATCCAGCATCCTGACTCAGATTTTACCTATCGCACCTTTATCAGCGAACCTGCAAGACTCCGGCAGGTGCATATCATCCTGAAAGAAGCTTTTGCATTCAGAAGCAGGGCAGTTATCCAGTTAGGAATTCTCCTGCTTATCGCAGTACCTGTTCTCAGGGTACTGATATCACTGATCGGTTTCGCAATAGAAAAAAATTGGGTATATATTCTTATCACAGGAATGGTTCTGGCAATTCTCCTGGTTAGTCTGTTTGGATGAAGAAATTTTAAAATTACAGGCTCGCTTCATTCCGCATATAAATCAATCTTTGTGTTTTTCATAATTTCAAACTCAACCCGATGATTTTTTGCATCATATTTAAAGGGTGTCAACTTACCATTGACTACTACTACAGCCGGTTTTCTGCTCATCAACAACATGACATTCCCGGTGATTGAGAGAGGATCGATGTACATCTCAATCCTTTTTTCAGAAGTTTTTGCTTTTATCAATACCTCCTTGTTGTCACCGGTGTAATCGATTAGTGTAAATTGTGACGAATTGCCTGCTTTACCTGGAATCACATATATGGTGTATTCCGGTTTTTTGTCATAACCAGGATTCCAGCTTTTTGTGCTTCCTGCATAAATATTGCCTGTCACATATATGCTGTTTTGTTTAATAAATACGGGGATTAGATTCACAGGTGCAGTATAACTGATAGTACTTTTTCCGGGATATACCTTTTGAATATTGTTATAATCTATCCAGTTACCTTCCGGCAGGTAAATATCGCGGGTATTTGATGTATCTGTAATAGGAGCAACAAGGAATGCATCGCCAAACATGTATTCATTCCATATTGGATACGTAAGCGAATCATCAGGGTACACGTATGCAAGCGGTTTCATCAATGGACCATTTGTTGCCGAAGTGGTGGAAAGGGAATAGATATAAGGCAACAGCGCCAGACGTTGTTCGCATAATGACCTGAAAGTTTTCTGCAACTCCTCTGAATATTTCCATGGCGGACGATCTTCTCCTCTGCCGCCTGCCCCATCGATTTTAACTTCAAATAAACCGCTCCAGGCGCCAAACTGTAACCAACGGCTGTATAGTCGTTCGTCTATCCTGCCCTCGCCGAGATAACCTCCCACATCAGAGCCCCACATGGGGAACCCCATAAAACTGCATCGTATAGCGTTTGCCATATTGCCCTGTAATCCGTCGAAACAAGATCGTGAGTCGCCGCCCCAAACCGCACTTAAATAAGGTTGACAGCGTTGGTAGGCTGCACGGGCATAATTAAACTGATCAGTTCCCCAGATATCAGACAACATCTTATCGGTAACCTTTGAATATAAATAAATGTACTTGTTTTTCTGATCGTAATTTAAATTGTTGGTGCCATCGTACCATGTATGATAGACAGGAAGATATTCATCCGCCCGGTCCATCTTATGTCCCTGCACCCCATATGCATACTGCCGGGTTTTTAATCGTTTTTCAAATTCAGCCACAGCAGCCGGATTTGTCAAATCCATATAATCCATGCTGCCTCCGATTAATCCGGGGAAATTATCATCTCTGAATGTCATAGGACCTATCCATGTCAAAAATTTCACGTTGTATTTATTATTGAGTGTTTTAATCCACTGGTCCGGCTTGCTGAAAAGCGAATCGCTGAAATTCATTTCCGACCATCCGTGTGAACCGTCACTATAAGGCCGGTCAACCATCCAGGTGGTTATTGGTATTTTCAATTCAGAGAACTTTTGAATATCACTCAGAATTTCATCCTTTCCGCCCTTATTCTCATCCCGCCAAATTGTTGTACCACACGCCCAGATGGGAACAAATTTTGGTTTTCCGATCACCGAATAATATGTCTTCAGAATGTTGTCATTGTTTTCACCAAAAAACAAATACCAGTCCAAATTGCCTGTTTTATGAGTCAGATTGGTAATGCCATTCACTGCAAACTGGTATTTCCCCTGTGAATAGGTATCAAAAAAAGATGCATACCCTTTGTTGCTAAAATAAAATGCAGACCACACTGAAGCAAAATTCTCATAAAACCCATTCTGCTCACCCTCAACCATCACATCAACAGTTTTTCCCCGAAGATCGGGAGACTTTTTATTGTCGGGAATAAGGTTTTGTACCACACCAAAATAATGTTCATTTTTATCGGCCAGCCGGATAGAGACTTTCCTGGCCCAGGAGGGAGAACTTACAAAACGAATACCTCCTTTAACCGGAAATACTATTATCCGTGCGGATTGTTCGTGCTGTGGGCGGTTAAAATTTACCCATGCCGGATAAGTTAGCAGCAATATGCATGAATCCTTATTGCTTTTTTCCATGACAATCGATAAAGGCTCAGTATAATTAAAGCAGATGGAGACAATATCAAGCTTTTGAATTCCCTGGAATGTAACCAATAGATGACTGTTCTTCAGTTCGACAGAAACATCGTTTGTTACCCATGTTTGGGAATATACCTTGTTAAATAATAATGAAAAAAGGGTTATAATCAGTGAGACAGACAGGTTTTTCATAAAATAAGTTTTAGGTTTTATAAATTGCAAAATGCAAAAATAGGGATTTAGGATAATATTTCAGCTAGTGAAGATAATAATTGAAACCTCAGATTCTAATTTTATAACTGTCTATGCCGGTGGCTCCCGAGGGCCGGTTTGGTTGTTTTTCCTCGATTTGGGGAGTGCCGTCTTTTTCCGCACAACGGACTTCAAACAGGTGTTCCCCTTTTTCGAGCGGCCAGTCATACCGCCAGATGACCCAGGTAGTATCGGAAAGAGGGGAACGCAGTTTTGCTTCTTTCCAGGCTCCCCCGTCTACCCGAACCTCCACCGTTGAAATGCCCCGTGCTCCTGCAAAAGCAATTCCGCCAACCGGCACCAGTTTTTTATCTCCGCTGGTATAAACTGCATTCACTGCAACCGTATCAATTACAGAGGTTGTTTTCACCCTGGCTATGGGATCCCACTTACGTTCCACCCAGTACCCTTTTTTGTAGGTGTCAGTCACTGCTATGCCGGTTATCCATTTCGGCTGTTTCATTCCATACCTGTCTGGTATCCAGATTCGCAACGGATATCCGTGATCCACCGGTAAATCATGTCCGTCCCAGGCGTAACAAAGCATAATTCTCTTATCTGCATGTATGGATTCTATATCAACAGTTTCATAAAATCCATCACCGGAAGTAATATGCAGATAGCGTGCTTTCTTTTGCACTTTCGCATCTGCCAGAATATCTTGCAGGCTTGCTCCGGACCATAGGGTGGTTCCGATTAGGCTAGTGCCGATTCTTCCTGAAATGCAGGAGAGAGTTACATAATGATCCTGTTTTGTATATCTTTTTTTTAGGTCATCAAGGGTAAGCATTAAGGTGGACCCGACCATTCCGGTAATGGGTAGTATCCAGGAGGAACCGTCAATAACAGTAGGTTCTGTACGGATAAACACCTTGTAATGATCCTTGATAGGAGTGTATTCCGGTCGGGTACCGGGCGCGGGCATTACAGGGTCGTTTAAATTCGGAAAAGGCAACCCCTCTCCTGTTTCGGTTCTGTGAGCCATTGAATTATCCGACTCGTAATCCAGCTTATTTCGCTTATTTCCGGCAATAATTCCACCTGCAAGGGTACCGAAAAAAGTCAGAGCCATAGAAACTCCGCCCAACCGGAGGATAAATTTCCGGCGGCTTGCTTTGATATCAATTAATTCCTGAACCTCCGGCACAGCACTTTTTGTGATATCACCTACAAGATAGTTATAGGAAAGACTCAGGATGTATCCGAAAGTCAAGAATAGAATCAGAAGCCACAAAATCTGCAGCAGCGGAGAAACATGTGATTGCCCTATAGCGATACTTATGGTTATAAAAGGCAGTCCGGTGAGAAATCCGGCAATTATCCCGGCAAATGAATCGGATTTTATTTTTCTCTTTTTCAATATACTGAAAAAGAGGACACTAATTATTACACCTCCGGCAATAAACTGGAAAACGGCAATAGATTGTTCAGCTCCCTTGGCAGCATCAGCCACGCTTATTCCAAGAAACCGAATCAGGTCAATCATCAGATCGATACCAAAAGTAACTACCGGACCGGGCAAAATCCGCGTCATCCAATCGAACAGGTCGAACGGAACAAATGGTAAACCGGCAAGCTGGTAGAAAAAGATACATGATGGCAGTTAACGGGGCAGTGATTAAAAGACCTGCCAATACTCCGTTTGAGCGGCGGGGTTTTTTATCAGACATGGATTTTGTAGTTTCAGGTGTTTTCATAATTGAGTTTTTTAATAATTATGCATGGAAAGTATTTCCGGTTTATTAGTCGGATTCTTTAGAATGAGAGGAGTTAATTTGTATGAGTTTTCCATGGCCCAGCACAAATTCCGGATTATGCTGTACAATTTATGAAAAAAAACACTTCCGAAATTTTATTTGGGAATAATTTTGGGGACGGGTAAAGATTATGAAGAAATAATTGTTATAAAGGGATATTCTGAAAAATGGTAGTTTAAGTCCGATTTAAAATCCCTGATAAATCATTCATGATGGTTTATGCTTTTGTTGATTGATTGTCAACATCGGGTATGGACATCATTGTTTTGTAATGTCATAAACTGAAAATAACAATACTGTTGTAATCGAAATGATTAGCAACCATTCCTTTATTTGTGGAGAAATATTGTTAAAATCTATGTTGCGTTTAAATACTTTTGATAAAATAAGTTCGAACACTAAACCTGAATAATAAATCATATTGATTAATACGGCAAGTGCAACAATAACAGGAAGTAAAAAGAAATTCAGGCTATTATGAAACGCTGCCACAATAATGGTCAAATGAAAGATTACATAAATAATATAAAATATATTTAAAAACCCACTGCCTTTCAACCACCAATTGATTATATCTTTAGATGAAGATATTTTGTCTCGTTTTAAAATACTGCTAATTGTAAATTTCATTTATATTTATTTTTTTAAGTCTTCCAACAGATTATATGTAAAGTGAAAACCCAGATACATATAGAATTTTGGGTATCCCTGTACTCCAGGTTCTAAACTTATCACCTCAGAACACAATACCATGCCACCGTATTTCTTATATCTTAGCTCTAATTGAAATCCCGGTTCAAAAAAAAGTAAATCAGCGGATTTTTTATTATAAAAATAGGTATCGTATTTTGTAATATCACTATAATAGCCCGAACCTAAATCCAGATTGCTGTTAATATCATAGTATTTGGTATAATTGAATCTGCCAAAAATAGTTAAGTCCACAGTTTCTTCATCATGGAGAGATATACACGGTTGTACAAAGAGCGCAGCTTTATGCGATGTAAATGAAAAATCATAATCCAGGGGTGAATCTGTGTCTTTTTCATAATGCCAATAGTTTTTATAATCAGCTTTTCCTGCTCCAATCCCGGATACAATTTCATAACTTAGATATTTTCCCAGAGGAGCATAGTAACTGCCACCGAAATCGAACTGATGAAATTCATCTCTTTTATTATGCCTGCCATAGTTAAGATCTGTTTCTTCGACAAGTAAGCTATGTTTATGCTTATTACCGTTACCTGCAGTGAAAATTGAAAAATGATTGGAAATTGCATATCCGATTTGATAAAATTTGAATGAGACATTTGCAGTAACGTTGCCTTTTTCCCTACTTACAGGAACGTAAGCAGGAGTTGGAATATAGGTGTATGCACCACATCCGGAAAGTAAAATTGTAACTGAAAGAATAATAAACTTCATTGTACATAAAAGCTAGGATGATTATCAATCATATTCTTTTCAATAATGAGAAGCTTCTGGTTTAAAATAAGATGGACTAAATGATTTCTTTCACGAAATATAAAATCTTAAAAAATCAGTGCAATTCAATATTACTAAATATCTCACAAAAAATGTTTAAAAATGAAGGTTTTGTGTGAACAAAATCTGAACAGATTGAGAAAAGCCCAAAATAGATAGGGGGGCCTGCATGTTCAAATAAAACGCACCTATCTACATTCTCTCAGGAAAATACTTTGGTTTTTAATAGTCAAAATTATTCCTTTATTTTATACCTGAATTCCGGCAAACTAGAAACATGCATTATATGTACAAAGCGAATAACAAAAATATATTCTCCCGATATGTACTTTTATGTTTAGTTATTTCATTTCAATTTTCTTGGGGTTTTAGCCAGCTGTTGCCGGATTTCTCAGGCGATTGGGTATTAAATCCTGAGGAAAGTAGGCTGGAGGCATACTGGACTGCAAATCTGACAGATGGAAATATCAAAATCGCTCATGAAGAACCTGATTTCAGCTTTTGGCGAAGTTTCACCATAAAGAATAAGGACAGGATAACATCTTACAAATTAATTACCGACGGGCAGGAACAAAAAGGAAAACACCATACATTCTGGAGGCTATACTGGCAGCAGGACACGCTGGTTCTTATTGTCAGAAGACATGGAATTGCCATTGATTCGGTGAGGTATTCACTATCCACCGACAGGTTGAAACTTACGGCAGATGAGAATGTGGATACTCCAACATTAACCTATCATAATCTCTGGATTTTTGATCGAAGATCTTTGTCCATGGTGAAAGAGTAACCATTATTTTGCTGTTGACTTTGAAGCATATGCATTTAAATTCCTGGTTAATCAGAATTAAGTATATCACCAGGCAGAAACTCTTAAATCTTATTTACCTGTTAAGGCACCATATTCAAAAACCAAATTTGTAAGCGCACACAGACCGGTTATAAAACCACTTTCATCGATATAAAAATCGGCCGTATGATGAGGGGCTGCACTTTCGGGTGCTTTTCCCTTTGGCAGGCCACCCAGGAAAAAAAACAGACCGGGTACCTTTTTTGCATAAAAAGAAAAATCCTCTGCCCCGGTAATCGCATTCATAAGTACAACATTTTCCTTTCCCGCAATATTTTCCAAGGTTGGTAACATACGTGCAGTGAGTTCTTCATTGTTTACAGTCACAGGGTAATGAGAGGTATACGGAATAGTAATTGCAGCTTGCGCACCTGCCGATGCTGAAATATTTTCGACAATCGACTGCAAATGATTGTAAATTAATTTTTCATCGGAATCGGTAAATACCCTCACGGTTCCTAACATCTCAACAGTCTCAGGAATGATATTTGAACGATTTCCTCCGTGAATGGAACTTATCGTTACTACGGCAGGATTTTGTGTGAGATTGATATTCCGGCTCACAATGGTTTGAATACTATTGATAATCTGAGCCGATACAACAATAGGATCGATGGAAGTCCATGGGGTAGACCCATGGGAACCTTTCCCGGTTACAATAATTTTAAAATCACTCACTCCGGCCATCAACGGACCAGGACGGTAGGCAATTTTTCCAACTTCCAAATCTGCCTTCATGTGCAACCCGAAAATCACATTAACCCTGGGATTTTCCAGTACCCCTTCTTTAACCATTAATTCTGCCCCACCCTCTTCACCAACGGGGGCGCCTTCTTCGGCAGGCTGAAAAATAAATACAACGGTTCCTTTCAACTGGTCCTTCATACCTGCCAAAATCTCTGCCACTCCCATCAGAATTGCCACATGAGCATCGTGTCCGCAGGCATGCATCACGCCGGTTTCGGCTTCATTATAAATCGTTTTGACTTTTGATGCAAAAGGAACCGGCGTACGTTCGGTAATGGGTAAAGCATCCATATCTGCCCTTAGAGCTATAACCGGCCCCGGTTGACCACCTTTGAGGACGCCTTTCACACCGGTTTTGGCAATTCCGGTTGTAACTTCAATTCCCAGGGATTGTAAATGCTTCGCAATAATTCCTGATGTTCTGATCTCCCGATTACCCAACTCAGGATGCTCATGTATATCTTCTCGCCATTGAATAACCTGATTTTCAATTTCTTGTGCAGCACTATTAATTTCTTTACTATGCTTGCCCGTTTGTGCAGTTGCAGTTTGAATGCCTGCAAAAAGGATAAAAAGAGATACTAATTTACCTGTTTTCATTTAAAATTATATTGTTTAAAATAGCTTAAAGTAATTGTTGAATCGTAAAACAATATTGTTAATGAAAAGTTATGAATAATTTTTAATACTGAGGTATCAATATTTTTATTGGATACCCGTTTGATTTATAAAAATAGTTTTAATCCAATAATAAACTGTACTTTCAAATGGAAATGCATTAAAAGTAAGCACCCTGTCTTAATGAAATACATAATGATGAGGAACTTGTTTATTACTTAACCGGTGTAAGCAACAGCGTTTTCTTATTGAAATTGGCTGCAGCGTTGATCACCTGTCTAAATTCCTCGAACCGGTTCACCGGGTAACTGATATCAGGATATACTTCTTTAGAGTATATATATAACGTATTTTCTGCCATTTTATACCAGGAAATGAAATAGGCTCCCGGTTTACCCTCACTGGTCATTTCCACTTTCATATTAAGATTGTCAAGATTTGAAACTGTATAACCTTCGGGAATCACTACCCTGATTTCTCTGTAATAATGGTGTGCATAGTCAATATCCACAGGCATTTTTCTTTCTTGGGTCTGATACAGTTCTGTTTGCTGTCCAATGGTTCTGCCAATATTCACAATAAAATCATTCCCTGCAATTTCAATCATGGTATTTGCCGTAAGGTCCACGTTGCAGATAAATGGTTTCAAACCCACATCGGTAATCGAACCATTTTCAATCGTATATGAACGTACCGTTGTATTATTATCACCCATATCAAAAACAGAACGTATGATTTCCAATCGTCTGTCATTATTGACAGATTCCCAGAAACCCTGAAAACTATAGGCCAATATGCCGGTTAATATCCTTTGAATTTTTATATCAGCATTTAATTTGCTGAAATCAAAATTGACTTCTACCATTAACGAATCAACGGATTCATTGACAGACATGGCAGGCAGTTTTTTAATGTTATATGCCAGTGTTCCCAATTTGTCATTATATTTTACAGGATGTAAAAACAGTGCATAGGAATCCTGATAATTAACAGGCATCACACCCAAACGATTCACCGGGTCATCGGGGGCAATAAATTCTTTGAGATCGTCAAAATAGATAAGGTAATCATCCAGGTAGTTCCACCCGTTGAAATCAGGATCAAAGGATTTCTGGCTAGTCTTACAGGCCATAACCAGTTCGAAGGGGATTGTTGCTTCATTCAGCATAGCTACAAATAAACGGGTTGCTCCGTATTTTGAGGTTTGTTTGAATTTTAAGATCTGATCAATGGAAGGTGTTTTAACCATTGCATCCGAAATGGCAATTTCTGATTTTATCCAATCCTCAATCTTCCTGATCTTTTGTTCTTCGTTTTCCTCCTTTAACCCTATTACTTTCAGTTCTTTTTTTACTGCAGATGCTTCAGCGGATGATATCTGATACACATTTTTATATATATTGTTACTAACCTTGCTCCACGTATATATCCTTAGCAGTGAATTGAAACGGTTATATGCCAACGTATATTCAAACCGCATTTTATTGGCATTGTAGTGAGCATATTTTTCGTCTGAAAGTGCAGGAATAACATCAGCTCTCATTTTCATTCGTGTAATACCGGTTGTATCTGTTACCGTGGTAAAATCAGGAAGCCCATTATAACTTTTAATGAGATATTCAAGTTTGGAAGGAAATTTAAATAGCACTTCAACGTTGGTTTTGGGTTCATCGGTTTGCATAAACATTGTGCCATATGCATTGAATGAATTTCGAAGGGTGTAATAATATTCAATTTCACCTCCGATTTCTGCTCCTTCAATAGCAAAAACCCTGAAATTTCCTTTATTCTCCAGGTTCTCCAATTCTTTGATACTCTTTTGCGGAACTTCGGTAACCTGGCCTGTCGGAGAAATAAATCGCGCCTTTATGGCAATAATCTCCAGCACATCGTTTACCGGAATATAAATTTTATTGTTATTGTCGATTGCATCATCTGTTTCTACTCGTATTTTGCGATGTAAGACATTTATTTCCTCGAAATAGTTATTCTTGTTCAGGTATACTTCCTTAACCCGACGTTCGAACGTAATTTTGACGCCGTTTACCGGCTTTACCGAATCGGATAACTGAATTTCAGGAATTGTATTCCAGTCATATGTTTCGTATTCTGTTACCTGTCCTGCAACATAATTTGAAATCAGCAGCAACGTGATAAAAATGTTTCTTGTCATGATTAATTTATTTTTTGAATAGGTATGGATTTAAGGTAGTTTCTATGTAAAAGTTCGAGCATTTCCCGAAAGTGTACCACGTTTTCATCGTCTATCACCTGGAATTTCCCATATACAACCGTTTTTACAGTTATACTGCTGTCGCATGCGGTATAGGATTGATTGTAACTAAAATAGGGATGATTGAAATGAGAATCTTCGGGAATCTCTTTAAGTTCATATCCTTTGGGAATCTTCATGTTGCAGATAAACGTATGTTTATGCGTATACCCCGAGGCTAATGGCATCCATCTGTCTTCCTGAATATTGAACCCGGTTGGAAATCTGTCAAGATTCAAATTCATGTAAAAGATATTATTACTGGAAGTTACATAGTCGGGGAGATAAAATTTGTAGTGAATGGAAAAGGGTTGATCATTTTCAGTCAGATTAGAGCAGGATACCGATTGAATAATAAACTTATTGCTGGCTTTTGGCATTTGATTTGAAACAATTTTGGGGAAATCGGCCGTATCTTTTCCATCCAGATATGCCATCATTTCGGCTTTTTTTTCTCCTTTGAAGGTTGTGAATCCATTGCCGACAATTGTATCCCCCTTTAATTCAACGGCTAATGAGTCATATGTGCTGTTTCTTTCGGGCGATGCAAGGGGAATCGTATACAGAAAATAATCATCTTTCCCCTTGTCAATCAGGCATTGCTTGCCCTGGATGAACGAAGGGACTTCTTCCAAAGAATTATAACGGGTGGTGCCATCGAGTATCACCGGAGTTTTATCATCCTGCCACCATGCCGCTACCATATGATTATCGCTGAACGGGGAAGCAAACTCCGATTTGCGATAAGGGATATCAATGGTACCAACCCATACAAAACTTGCAGGAATATTCTGAGACTTCAGCATAGCTACAAGTAGACTGGTCTTGTCTTTGCAATCGCCATACCTTCTTTTTAAAACCAAATCTGCCTCGCGGGGAACATAACCATTTTCTCCATCTTCGATGGCAATATATTTTATATTCTTTTGCACCCAGGCAAATATTTTCCTCACCTTTTGCTGTTCGGTCCAATGCGTATCGATAATAGAATCAGTTAAAGCCTTTATTTTAGGAGACAATATAAGATTTACACCGCTTATTTTTGAATAGTTCCACCGATAAAGATCCTGTAACGATCCCATCACATCGGTTTGTACTCCTTTATAAGTGTAACGGGCAATTTGAATAATTACATGCGGCATAAAATAATCCAGGTCGGGGGCCACATTATCCCTTACATAACATTTGTTGCGATCAACGTGCCATGTATATATTTTTTTTCCGGCCTTTTCAATCAAATTAAACCGAATTATATCCGTATCCTTCCCGAAAAGTTTATAATTAATAAAAATATCATTGGGACAGGTAACGGAAACTGTCATATTTTCCGAAGGTAAATAATTCCCAAAATAAAATCGTATGGGAAAAATCGGGTCTTCTGATATCGCTTTGGATTTGGTAATCATTCTGGTTCCCTTGGAAACCGAAGGAAATGTAAATCGGTATGCATACTGATCATCATAAAATAAATTGCCACGGGATTCTGTTGTTTTCAAAAATGTCTTAACCGGAATCTTCTTAATCCGATGATTATCGGAACACAAACTATAGGCTTCAAGATTCTTCATAACAAATTTATTGCTGAAATATTCCTTTGAATCAGCAAATAATCTTGCATCATCAGAAATAGCAATATACTCAGAATAATTATCAAAGGTCATAACAGGCTTTCCATCAACCAGCTCAATTATTACATCCAGGCTTTTGGCCCCCAGTACCACCGAATTATCCGGGTATCTTTTAAATATGGAATCAAGGCTGGTATGCTCCTGGGCAAAAGTTCCAGGTGAAATTATTAACCAAAAAAGGACCAACAAACCAACTGGCCGACAGCTATTTCTTCTTAATTTCATAAAGCGCTCCGTTATGATAAGTTAATGTTTCTTTGAGTTTTCCATCAGAATTAAAAATCTGCCAATCACCCTCTTCATTATCCATATAATAATTACCGGTTTTTTGCTTCTTTCCATTCTCATAATAAGATTCATATAATCCCTCCCGATGATCAGAATGATAATTTATCAGTTCCTTTAGCATATTATTCGGGTAATATTTTTTATCGTATCCTTCGTTATCATCTTCCACATATGTAGTTTCCCGCAATTTAGTTCCGGTTGGATAATAGGTGATTAGCTTTCCGTTATAAAGTCCGTGCTTTAGATGCATTTGTGCCGAAATTCTGCCATTTGGATAATAAGCAATAATTTCTGAGGTTGAATCAGAGATAGGTAATTCGGACACAAATTTTCCATCTTTTCCTAAATAGGAATAAGCAAAAACTACATCTTTGTCGAAATGTAACCTGAACATTAATGTGCCATCAGGTGCATAATAATATGAATAGCCCTGCCTTTCGTCATCCTGTACTTCCATTTTCCTGGATATTTTTCCATTGAGATAATAATCGAACATGGTATCCTGAGTTATTCCATACTCGTAATCAGCGATATAATCGATTTTTGAATCTTTATACCATTTGACTTTTCCTTCAGGCATATTCATCGAATAGACTAGCTCTAAAGTTATATTTCCCAAATAGTCCCAGTTTTTGAACATTCCATTTATGAACTTATGATCGTAATGTATCCGGGATGCCAGCTGTCCGTTTGGATAATATGATTCTCTTATGCCATTCAGGTAATTATCACTTATGTTGTAAATTTCTTTTATCTGACCATTAGAATAATATTCCTCAAAGCTATGAGTCCCATATTCATAATCCGCGTCAAGCGATACACGGCCATCGGGATGGTAATAAATGGATCGAACTGGTGTACCGTCCTGGTTATAAAATGTTTCTGATTGGATCATCCCATTTGGGTGATAAATTATATTTCTGCCAACCATTTTTCCTTCGGAAAAATAACTAAGACTTTCAATCGAATCATTGTTATAAAAGTCTATCCATTTTCCCGTTTGTCCGCTCTTATCATAATATCCCCAAGACTTTAGTTTGCCATTGATATAAAATTCTTTGTATTCTCCAACAATCAGATTGCTGTCGCATGCATATTCCTTTTTAGTTTGCCCATTCGCATAGTATGTGCGTTGTAAGTCTGATAAAAAGCCCCCGGAATATTGAGATTCTTTGGTAAGAAGACCTATGGCATTATATGATTTCCATTTCCCTTCATTTTTTCCGTTTTTTATTAAGCCTTCAACTTGCAGAATACCGTTGGCATAGAATGACTTATACAAAATTATTGAGTCCGACTCCCTTGCAGAATAAAGTAACTTTCCTGTTTTATCGTAACATTCTAATTCAGTTAATCGATCTTTGTCATAGGTCAAAATATTTTGTTTGGTTCCGTTCGGGAAATATTCAATCCTGGTTCCTTCAAGCTTTCCATCTATATAGCTGCTATCGAAAGCAGATATATTTCCATCCCTGTCGTAAGTATAATAATTGCCAGCTAGTTTTCCACTGGTATTATACGCATAAGTATATTTCATCTTATTATTAGGATAATAATAGTAATATTTTCCTGCCAATGTATCATGAATATAATTCATTTCGGACTCTCTGCTTCCATTTGAATACCACATGCGATACATTCCTTCTGTTAACCCGTTTTTATAATTTGCTGCAAGCTTTGGTTTTCCGTTTAACCATGTCTCAGTCAGGCTGTCGGTAAGTTCATCATTTGAATAATTGAAACTGCGTGTATACCCATTTTCCATATTGTAAAAAAGTCCTGGCCCATCGGCTTTTCCTTCTGAATAATTATTAACCAGAATTAAAAATCCCGAAGGTGAGTATTTGTTAAATTTTCCCTGTATGTTTCCATGCACATAACCTATGGTATCTTCGATGGCTCCGTTCGGATAATAATAATAATTGTTTCCTTCCAACTCATCATTTTTAAATGATAAATGTTGTTTTAGTATACCGTTTGGCCAATAATCGAACCATTCACCTTCAGCTTTGTCATGAATATATTTACCTTTTTCTCTAACAGATCCATCGTTACGCAGGAATAACCAGTCACCTTCTTTAATTTCGCCATTTTCATTATCACTAATTCCAATAGATACGAGGTCTCCGTCTTCATCAAAATGATAATTCTCCTTTCCCTCCTTCTCATGGGCGAACGAAAAACCATATGTCCTTCCTTTGTTTAAATACAACTTAGCCCAATTTACAAATTTGTTTAGCTTTTCCTCATTCTTTTTCAACCAGTCAGCAACTTTGGTATTATTAGTATTCTTCAGTATATAATTAAGATACGTTTCAAAATCTTTGTTTTGATATATTGTGGAGAATAATCTGACATATAACTGATTATAAAGTGATGTATCTTCAGGATCAAAATTCATTTTACGGAAAAGCATAAGTGATTGCCTTGTTATCAGATAGCTAACATCATAATCATAATCAAAATCATCGCTAAATGCCAGACCTGATTGCAATAGCGCGGTTAATTCATCCCATTTACGCGAATCGATGTTTGGCGGATATGGGTATTTATATGCCTGGCATACCAGGGAAGGTTTTTTTGTAATAGCCTCTTCGAACGAAGTGATACCGGCAATACTCGGATTTAGCAGAAGAACCATATTATATGCAAGGTAGGATTTTGCGATGCGTCCCATCATATAATTTGCTTTTGCCAATGCCAAATGGCTTCTGGTATGATATGGATTCAAGTGAATACTTTCGGTAAGAACTTTCTCTGCTTCTTCCGGCTGGCTGATATTCAAATAACAGACTGCAAGATTATACAAAAGGTTCTGATTATAAGGCCACCTGATGAGTGCATCGGATAATACATTTATCCCTTCCTGCGATTTTCCCAAATTATCAAGCATGGACCCTATCAGACTATATACAGCAACATTATCATATTTCAAAAGAATTGCTTCTTTACACTTTTCCAGCGCTGTTTTCATGCTGTCCATGTAATAATAGCTAAGCGCCATTTCATAACGGGCCCGGCCATAATCGGGATCGCATTCGCATACTTTTTTATATTGACGGATAGCTTCGTTATAATCTCCCCTATTATGAAATTCAATTCCTTTTGCAATTAAATCATCCGATGATGAATAGATACTGTCTTTTTGCGCAAATAAACTCAATGAAAACAAAACATTAAAAAATAAAAGCCAACTAATTATGCGTCTTTTCATCTGATTAAAGGATTAGTGGTTATCATATAGATGTCATAAATCAAAAATAAGCTCATTGTAAATAAATAAGAAATTTAGTTAGTTGTTAATTTTAACATATTTACACTTTTCGTAAAAATTTAAAAAGAATTTTTATACGGCATTTGCATCCTATTGGTTATCTGGTATCTTGTTTAAAACTATTTTAACGGTTATGACAAATTTTTATTTCCTGAAGGTTTTTTTTGTTTTTAATTGCATAGATGTTCAATAAGATACTCCGATTCAGCATCAAGGGTTTCATAGATTTGCAACAAATTATTTTATTGCCCTATTTAAAAAAACAAACTATTTCAGTTGAACGTTTGAAAATTATTAACTATTAACACTTTATGGTTTTGATTGCATAAAATTTCAGGAGTTCATTTTTTCAGAGACTAACATCAGGTAAGTTCAATTTCAATATCATAGTTTCCTAAAAGCCCCGGAAGACCTTGCAGAGAAAACTTTGCCTTTTTTATCCTGTTACTTTCAGGATGGATGGAAAAATTAATTGCAGTACGAAAATCTGCTTTTTCCAAAATACTATTTTCAAAGATTGCTTCCGTGAGGTCGCAACGATCGAATACGGAATTTGTAAGGTCACATGCTACAAAATCCACAGATTGTAACTGCACGTCTATAAATTGGGTCTCTCTTATCTTTGTCCGGTAAAACGACGAATGATTCAGCGTGCAATTTTCGAATTTGAATGAAAGCCCGAACTCATTACAATTTTCGAAATGCAACCCCAGCATTTTACACTCCTTAAAAATTATATCCCGGAATACTGTATCTACAAGTTTGACCAGACTGAGGTTACACCGGACAAATTCGCACTCCATAAATTTTATCTCTGAAAGATCGGCATTTGAAAAGTCGCAATCGCTAAACCTGCAACTGTCATACTCCCCTTTTTTCAATGAATTTTTTGTAAAGTCAGCCTTTTCAAATCGTTTATCTGCAAAATAATTTTGTTCCATTTTTAAGTGCTTTCGTTCGTTTGACAGAGATGCAATTTATTGAAAATTTACGATCCGATTTTCAACGGTACGTTTGTATGGTGTCAATTGACGCTTCAAAACAAATTCCTTTCAAACCGTTACTATAGCCTAGTAAATGAAAGAAAGTTAAGGGTTTGTAAGAATAACCAATGCACGAAATTATGCGGCTGTGCGTTATTTTAATTCTTTAGAAAAAAGCAATTTGATTTTACCCTCAATCAATAAATCATTAACATAGTTGAGTTGTTTTGAAATAAGAAAACGAATCCAAAGATTCGTATCAAGAATTACTTTTTCACTTCTCATATCGGGCTTTTCCAGCAGACTCAATTTCTTCTGTAATCTCTTCAGGTGATGGTGCATCATCGGAATTAGTCCTAAATTTGTCTAATGGTTCTTTAAATTCAGATTTTGCTTTTTCTTTCTTAATCCTTATCAGGTTTAGGTCAGCCAAGTCTTTTTGCAGAGCTTTTGCTTTAGGATTTAATATGTCAATTCTAACAGTTTCCATAATTAACAATTTTTATCAAAGATATTAAAACTACCAGTATACACGATACTCCGTCAGCATGCGGCTTCATGTTGGGTCTCGTTCCTCGACCACACGAAGCTTTATTTATTGGGCATAGGCTTTTAATTTCATATCATGGTTAGGAGAAATATTAGTCCGATTACAATCCTGTAATACCCAAAATGTTTAAATCCATAATTTACCACGATTTTCAAGAAAATCTTCACAGCAAACCACGCACTGATAAACGCAAAAACAAGTCCGATTAAGAGTAAAAGAATTTCGTTGTTGTCAAATTTTATAGGTGTTTTAATTAAATCATACCCTGTTGCAGCAAACATAGTTGGAATAGCTAAAAGAAATGAAAATTCTGTAGCTTGCTTTTTGTCAAGTCTGTTAAATACACCGCCAACTATTGTAGCCGCTGCTCTTGATGTACCTGGTATCATTGAAAGGCATTGCATCAAGCCGATATAAAATGCATTTTTATACGGAATTTTTTCTAAACTTTCAATTTCGGTCTTTTGATTGATTACTGTTTTGTCTATCCAGATTAAAATAATTCCACCAATAATCAAAGAAATTGAAACTACTATTGGATTAAAAAGATATGCTTTGATAAAATCATAGGCAAAAAAACCAACGATTGCTGTAGGTAAAAATGCTACAAACAGCTTGATGTAGATATCAAGATTTTGAAAAAACCTTTTGATATACATCAAAGCAATTGCCATAATGGCTCCCAGTTGTATGGAAATTTCAAATGTTTTTACAAAAGTATCGTCTTGAATTTTCATAATGCTTGAAGCTAAAATCATATGACCTGTCGATGATACTGGAAGAAATTCTGTAATGCCTTCTATTACAGCGAGAATTATAGATTGAATAATATTCATTTCGTTTATTTAAATATTTCAAAAATAGTAAAAAATGTCATGTTGGCGATGCATGTTAACATATAGCTATCATCTCCCATAAACACGCCTCTTCTTTTTATCCTGTAACCGGACAAAAGCACAGCTGTTTTTATATTCCTTAACGTTTATTTTCTTCACCCTGGAATACCTGTTGTAACTAAAAAATAGAAAAAAACATGATAGTTGGTGAGCTGGCATGTTGTGATTTCATCTTATAATAATAGTGCATTTTTAATATTACAAAATATCTCCTATAAATCTCTTAAAAATGAGGATTTTATATGAACAATTTTGAACATGCAGACGGGGAAATACCTAGTATCATGTCAATCTTATTATGTCATATAGTCACCCTGAACTCCTGCCTGGCTGGCCTCGGCAGACAGGTGATTCAGGGTCTCGGGAAGATTAAAGAGATTAGCTTCGCGCTGAGCCTTTCAGGGTTCCGAATCACCTGCCCGCCGCATAAAGGTTTGGGAGGCGGGAGTTCGGAATAACTTTACCACTTTTTAATACTTGACATGACACTCGTGGGGGTTTATTTAATGTAATCGCCAGGTTAATCGCTTTGCTCATGAGATCCAGCGCTAAGTTCGCAGAGTTCCTGTAACCGCAGAGATTTTATCAGGAATGCAGATGGTAAGTTACAAAAAATAAAGAGTTTATTTAAATTCCAACCAGCTGGTGATATATTCTTTGCTAAAAAATTATTTGCTAATTTTGATTCTATTTAGGAT
Source organism: uncultured Bacteroidales bacterium (assembly GCA_963781805.1). GTDB lineage: Bacteria > Bacteroidota > Bacteroidia > Bacteroidales > UBA10428 > JAFGPL01. The sequence goes on along the minus strand of CAWAHF010000004.1, from coordinate 4,997,111 downwards.
TATCTTAGTGATCCACAAGTTTATTCATCTAATAAATATTGAAGCATGAAATTCAAATACATCTCTGTTGTTGTACTTACTTCATTTTTAATTCCGGGTTTTTTATTTGCACAGGAGAAAGATATACCGTATTACATTAACCAGGCGCCATTTAAAATGCCGGTGGTTACTGTGCCTGTCTTTCCTGATAAACAATTTTCAATCGTTGATTATCATGCGGTTGGTGATGGTCACACGCTAAACACACAGGCATTTGCTTCGGCCATTCAGGCTTGTAACGAAGCCGGGGGTGGAATGGTGATTGTTCCTTCGGGTATTTGGCTGACCGGACCGATAGAGTTGAAAAGTAATGTAAACCTGCATGTGGAAAGGGGAGCCATCATTCAGTTCACCTCCGACCATACCCAATATCCTATGATTAATTCATCTGCAAAAAGTACCCGCCTTACCACTGCCTCGCCCATCCATAGCTATGATCAGAAAAATATTGCCATTACCGGTGAAGGAATTATCGACGGATTCGGAGAAAGCTGGAGACCGGTAAAAAAAGAAAAACTATCTGCCGGTCAATGGAGCGATTTGGTAAAATCGGGAGGAGTGGTCAGCGAAGACGGGAAGATCTGGTGGCCTTCGAAAGAGGCTTATGAAGGACCCGTGTATTTAAAAAGTCTTGCCCGCAAACCGGGAAATCCTACTCCTGAAGATATGCTTCCTGCACGTGATTATCTTCGCCCGTACATGATTTTACTCTCCTATTGTGAAAATATTCTTATTGAAGGAGTAACCATGCGAAATTCACCCAAATTTGTGTTCTATCCGAATAATTGTACCAACCTGACCGTACGATATGCTAATGTGTACAATGAATGGTATGCCCAGAATGGTGATGGCATGGATATCAGCGCCTGTAAAAATGTAATTATTTATAAGTGCAATGTGAATGTGGGAGATGACGCCATTTGCATGAAATCAAGCGGCAGAAGCAGCGATCCGGATGCTGCCAATCTGGAGAATATTCTGATTGCTGCCTGCAATGTTTATCATGGTCACGGAGGATTTGTGATTGGCAGCAATACCGACGGGGGTATGAATAATATCTTTGTTACCGATATGAATATGGTGGGAACTGATATAGGTATCCGGGTAAAGAGCAGTATTCAAAACGGAGGTGTAGTGAAAAATATATATATTGAAAATATCTATATGAGTCATATCAGGGATGAGGCCGTTTCTGTGAACACCTATTATGAAAACAGACCGGCTGGATCGCAGGGTTCATCCAATGCCGAAAGAAAAAGGGATGAAAGAATTCCCGATTTCAGCGGATTTATCCTGAAAAATATCTATTGTTATGGAGCTCACACCGCAATGAGTTTAACAGGTATGCCTGAGATGCCATTGAAAAATTTTCATTTTGAAAACATGATTATTTCGGCAGATGAAGGTATTACAGGAAGTGACCTTGAAAACTTCACATGGAAGAATGTAAAAATACTGAACGACTCCGACCCGGTTTTTTCATTTAATAATGCCCGGAACATTCAAATTGATCAATGTCCCAAGATGGAATCCTCAAAGGTTTTTTTGAAAGCATCGGGTGCAAAAACAAACAGCATCCTTATTTCCGGATCGCAGCTTCCAAAGGCAGATGAAATATTACAGTTGGGTGATGAGGTAGATAAGAATGCTGTAACGGTAAAATAATAATTACCGTCAAGACAATCTACTCTACCTTTTAGAATATTTAAAATAACATCTAAGTTCCCGAAGTAAGGGATTTGATGAACCGGTACATGAATTCCACTCCTTCATAAAATTGCTGAACTCCAATGCGCTCATCCCGGCCATGAGCACGAAAATCATCTATATCCGAATATATTCCGGAAATACCGAAAACCGGTATTCCTGCAGCACGCAGGAACCTGCCGTCGGAAGCGCCCGTGGACATCACCGGAGTTACAATTACTCCCGGCCACATTGATGCTGTGATCTTTTCCAGGGATTTCATGACGTCATCATTAAGCTGTGAGAGAGGACTAACGATGGATGCATAAGAACAGGTAATCAGCACCTGTGTATCAGCTGCAACAGATTCAAGGGTTGCAATCAGCTCTTCGGGCGATTCACCGGGTAGCATACGACAATTTACATTTGCCCGGGCATACTGAGGCAGTGCATTCTGTGCATGACCGCCACTAATCATGGTCGCCACACATGTGGTACGCATCATTGAATTGTAATAGGGAGAAGCCTTGGCAAGCCGGTTGGCAGCTGCCATATCAACAGGAGTTTTGCCTACAGTGAGCATATCTTCCTTTAATTGTCCTGTATCCTGTTGTGCATTTCGTTCAAAAAACATCTGTGAAGTTTCATTCAGTTTGATGGGAAATTCATAGTCAGCCAGACGTGTAAGCGCACCTGCCAGATGATATATGGCATTATCCTTAACAGGCACCGAACTGTGTCCCCCTTTGTTTTTTGATTCAAAGTTAAAATCAAGGTATACCTTTTCGCTGGTTTGTATGTCCATCAGTATATATTTCCCATTTTTCATTTCTCCTCCACCCCCATCGGGATTAATGCAATATTCAGCATCAATCAGGTCTCTGTGATTTTTAAGTAACCAGTCAACTCCTGCATCTTCACCACTCTCCTCGTTTGCAGTGAGCGCAATAATAATATCACGATCGGGAACAAATCCTTCCTTATACAATCGAATTACGTTTGTTACAAGATCAGCATCCTCGCATTTTATATCGGAAGTTCCACGACCATAAAAATAACCGTCTTTCTCAATGAATTTGAATGGATCCATGGACCAGTCCTGAGGATGCGCCTCAACCACATCCAGATGTACGATAAAAAGTATGGGTTTGTGGAGGCCTTTTCCCGGGTAGCGAATTACAAGATTCATGTTTTTAGGTTCAGCTCCTAAAATGCGAAAGTTTTTTTCCGGAAAACCTGCATTTTTTAATCGGGCAGCCAATAGTTCCACAGCCTTGGTTGTACCATAGGTTGAAGTGGTATTGGTTTCAATCAGTTCTTTGAAAATATTATGGGCAAGTTTTTCATACGTAGTAAGTTCTTTTGATTTCTCAACATTCTGGGCAAAGGTATTCAATGGGTTAATGGTAAAGACGAATACAGCAATACATACTAAAGGTAAAATGTGTTTTTTCATGTTAGGTTTTTAAAAATTTCAATGTGATTCGGGTTGAGACTATGATTTCATCCTCAAAGATAAAGTTTTAGGCTGAAGTGACAAGATGAAATTTTTAGATTTAAGATCCAATGTCGTTTAGTTAAGTCCATAACATGTCACTCTCATTTGGAGAGCGTGAAGGGAGAGGAAAATAAAACTTCATTAATTAAACGACATTGATTTATGATCTATATAATAAATCAGGTAAACTTTAAATGATTAGGCTAAGTCTTAACATTCAACCACCAGCTAAATCGTCAGTATTTTTTCTCCGGATTTGAGATATTCAGTCAGGGATTCACCCATAAACCTGACGTCTATACCCAGTTTTAAAAGTTTATCCGTAACACCTAAATTATTTGCACAAGCCTTGCAAGCTTCAATGTGGACACCCTGGCTGATCATTTCAAGGATTTCAGTCTGTACCTGGCTGTCGGTACCTGCCAGTTTTGCTGATGCACCCCATATGATAATATTAACTTCTTTCCACCAGCCCTTTGTTTTGGAGTTTAATCCATACATAAACAGCATATTAAAGACCGTGTCTTTATTGTCTGTTGTCCAAAGAATGTTTAATTTGTCCATTGGATTTAAGTAATTTATAATAATACATGATGACCCATATTTTTAAGCGCCAATGTAGCTTTATCCAGTTTTGGTTGTTTTATTAAAAAATAGTCAGTATTATAGGTGGATATTACAAAAACGGGTATCTCCTTCTCTTTGAGAATTGCAGTTATTTCTGCCATAATACCCACGATAGAAAAATTGAGTATTCCATCGATTTTAAGAATACGCCAGTCTTTGTCACACTCTGAAACTTCTGAAACATCATCTGTCTGACGAGTTACCACAGATAATTCATCGCTTGTCCTGGTAATTGAATAAAATTCATCAGAATAAATCCAGATGGGTAAAGCAGAACCTACAGGAAATTTTAAGATGGAATAGGTATTTGCGAGTAATATGAAGTCCAAAATCCCAGGTATTTTTAAAAATTCTAACCATACAAAGTTACTCATTTCAGGAAGATCGTCATTGATTTTAAACCGGATTCAGCAAAACATCCTGATAAAACAGTGGGAAAAACAGAAATTATGTTGTATCCGGAATTACCTGAAAATAAATTGCATATTTAAAAAATAATATAAAAATTCCTGCCGGGAAAAACTAAAGGTAATCCTGATTGTTATACACAAATATTTCAGTGCAGAATTAACTGCATAAGGATAAATAATTGTAAAACTAACTAAAACCTAACCTATGAAATCATATGCTTTATGCCCTGTTTCCGACAAAAAAATCAATGAGCGTGTTACACGAATAAATGCTGCATTTATTGTTTTGTTTTTGATAACCTTTATTTTCACCAAAAACATATATCTGATTGCTTTTCTGGCAGCAGATTTTTTGTTAAGAACAGTGGATATTGCAAAGTTCAGCCTGATTGCCATCTCATCCAAGAATATTGTGAGATACCTGCCGATAAAAACCAATTACATCAATGCTGGTCCGAAAATTTTTGCAACACGTATTGGATTTACACTTAGTTGCCTGATTATTATTTCATATCTCTTTTCTTTGAGTTCCATTACCTATTCCATTGTTGGAATTCTTGGCCTGTTTTCATTCCTTGAAGCAACATTCGGATTGTGTGTCGCCTGCAAGATGTACCCATTTATTTACAGGTTTTTTTATATCGATAATTTTGACCGGACATAAAATTTCTCATTTCCCCAGAAAAAAAAGGTTTGTTTCTCGGATAGCTGTGTACGGGAGTTAAATTAAAACTAATAATCCAATGTCAGAATTCTCCCTTTTGTGAAATTAAAAAATTTGTCCTTATCGGCTATCTGAACCCCATCCATTAAATCTTCAGGATTGAATCCGGCAATTTTTAAACAGGTTGGACAGGCATAAATACCAACCTTCTTATCAATCATCTGCTTAAGATATTTCTGGAATGATTCAAAACCGTCAAAAGTCAAATCTTTTGACCCTTTAACCAGCAGTTCTACTGCATGAATATCCAAATAAACAATCACATCTTTGTCATTGGCCATAATGGTTGCCATTTTCATTGGCATCAAGACCCTGTGGGGATCATTATAACTTTCTGTCAAATGGATGAATACCCCGTCTCTGACCGAATCAGTTTTTGCTATTGCTTGCTTTTCATCTGTCAGGTTATTGTTCTGCCCGGGATTTTGTGTACAGGCAATCATACCCATCACAACAATTAATAAATATCCTGTTTTTTTCATCTTAACAAATATTAATTAGTATGTATTTAACGCTGATAAATAAAGACTTAACCAAATGTATTCCAAATTGAAGAACTTTGCAAAAATGGTACACGTTATTTCTTGGAAACGTCATTGACTATCTGTATTCAATCGTTCTTTTACAAACCGAATCCTTGACCTTTCTTTCAATCCAGTTCCCCTGATTGTCGTATCTGTATTCCCAGTTGGCTTCGATATTATCGCTGCTGACATTCGAAAATTTAAAAGCAGTTAAATCGCCCTTTTGTGAATAGGTAAGATTATTTGAGCAATATACATCAATGCAATAGGAATCAATCTTAAACTGATCATTCCATGTTACAAAGTATTTTCGTTTGCTCGGACTTCTTTTCTCTCCCTGAATCACAACGAGTGCAATATTCGCCTTGTTCTCCCCATTCAGGTATACAAAATTGTATTCCAGTGCTGCCCCGTTTCCAAACCTGGTGATCGACTGCAATCGACCTTTTTTATCGTATGCAAGGGATATCTTTTTTTTACCTGCAATATTTACGGTTGCCAACCGGTTCCCATCATAAAAAAATTCATACCTGTAAAGCTTATCATTCACCTGATAAATTAATTTTAAGATAAATCCTTTGTCATTATATTCAAACTGACTTACTTCTTCCTCACCGCCCATATTGGAATTTATTTCAATCTTTTTAAAATCTGTATTATTTGTGTTTGGTAAGTAATCAATAATGGTGGAAAGATTGCCGTTTTTTTCAGTGATTTCGAAATTCATAAAAAGATCAAAAATCAATGCATTGTTCAATTTTTGAATGTTTTTGTTTGCAGCCTTCACCGGGGTGGTAAACAGGGTTCCAATACTTATTATCAGTAAACCAACAATATTAGCTTGTTTCATGTTTTCAAGTTTAAATGGTTATAGGTAAACTATAGGGTTTGGGCATTAATACTCCACAAATTTCCAATCATCCCATACTCCGTTCACTTTATATCTGTATTTACCTTTGACTTGTTCAAAAATCAATTCACCGTCTTTGTTAAATTTATATCGTCCCTGAGTTTTTTCGCAATCAGGCACTGAATCAGGCTGATCAGTCAGGGAGAATGAAATAACAGATTCCTTTTCATCAAACATACCGTCATTGGTTCGCAAAATATCTTCCCTGAAAAGTTTTCCAGCAAGGTATTTATAAGTGTGTTCTTCAACGTAAGTCTTTTTGGTAATTTTCTTGCTTAGGATAGTATCCTTGTTATTATAAACAATTTCAGTCGTTTGCCCCAATTTATTTGTAACTCTAAATGTATTATCATCAATTTTTTTATAGGAATTTTCGTGACTAGATGCAATATTGCCCGGTGTATTTGATTTACCGGTTCGATATACCAATGCGTTTAATACAACATCATCAGGATTATAGGTATAAGTGGTAATGCTTCTGATCCAGGGCGATTTGGCCGAAATTTCATTTTCATAAAGTGTCACCTTTGATAACTTTCCTTCTGAATATTCCAGATGGAATTCAGTTTTAATTTTATTATTTATCAATTTTTTCCCTGTAAATCCTGAAACTTCGCCTTTAGCATCGTAATTAACAACATAATCCAGGTTATACAGAAAATCTATTTTCACACCGGTTATCCGGTTATCTGTCCAGGTTATACTTACAGGTAATTTTCCCATATTGCTTCTTAATTCGGCGGATGTGTTGTTACCCTCTTTCCATGAAAGATCAATTCCTTCATATTTTGAATTATTCGTATATGAATAAAAGTTTTGTCCGGTAATAAAATTCGTTACCGGATCGATCAGATAATCTGCCGGTTTGATATATCCCGCACTTTTGGATTGCCAGCTTTGATAGGCCAGCCAGATTACTTTTAAGGCTTCCTTTGCATTTGCATCATTTTGTGCAGATACGCTAACTATGCTTAGTAGCAGGTTGATAACAAACAAATAGAGTATTTTTTTAATCATCTTTGGTGGATTAGGTTAGTAAATTATTATGGATTTTGATATTAATGTATTCACAATTGCCTGAGCTATTTCACATAAGATTTTAATGAATGTTATAAAAATCAGTCAATATTGCAATGTAATCAATCGGTTAAAAAAATCCTATTATTCCGGCTTAAAGTTATTAAGGAAGTCAACCGCTTCCTCAATATCATCTGTATAGATAAGGTATTTGGCGTTCTCCTCATCCGGAATTAATTTATCAAGCACTTTTTTAACCGGAAACTTTTCTGTCCAGTATTCTTTTCCCAAAAAGACCATCGGACTGAACCAGTCAAAGCTCTTGTAAAAATTCTGGGTGGCATCCTGAAATATTTCCTGAATAGTTCCGGCTTTTCCTTCGGCATAAATAACTCCATATTTGGCAATTGCCAGCAATCCGTCTTCACGAATACTGTTCTGGTAATACTTGGCAATATGCGAAGCCAGGGGAGTTGACGGTTCATGACCATACATCCAGGTGGGAACCGACAAACTCTCACCTCCATGTGGGTATTTTTTCATCAGCTCAAAGACCGGTTTAATCCAGGCATGTATCTCACGGGCAATATTCATGTCGATTTCGGAGCCGTTTATTATTTCACTCAGGTTTTTAGGGAGTTTGGGAGTTTGAGCCAGAAATTTAATTGCATGCTCAAGAATTTCCTCTTCATGTTTTGAAAAATATGCTCCAAGATGAGTTGCTTCCATTGCTCCGGGACCACCACCACTGGTCAGCAGATATCCCTCGCTGGTCAGGCGGCACGCAATTCTTGCAATATTGGCATAAGCGCCTTCAGCGTTTCGGTCCATTTTATGACCTCCCATAATGGCTACTATTTTATTATTTTCCATCATTTCCTGAACACCATTCCAAATGGAGAAGTCATGCAGGGATCGCATCATTCCTGAGTAATAGCTGTTAGGAAAAGATCCTCCACCCTGGACAAAATTATGATAGGCTTTAAAATCGAGGGTAGTAACATAGCTGTCCTCATCATCTATCTCAAATTTTGAAAAGAGTTCATGTCGCGAATACACTTTGTCACGAATTGGATTTACCGGAAAGTCAATTTTGGGCATAAATGATTAGAATAAAGATTAATAACTGGATTAAAATTAAAAATTCCCATAGAAATTTGAAATGTCAAAATAAATCTTCAGATTATTTCCGTCTGAAGTAATAATATCAATGATATCATACGGCTTATGCTTATTATAACTAAGCGATTGACTCCCGACCTGAGAGTTTGGATAATGTTCTCTAATCCAGGCATATTCCGCACTAACTCCTTTGTTCTCTGTTTTTTCATGAATAACTATGGCTGTTTTAAAAGACAAGCCATCACTTGTTGCATTGGTTTCTATAGAAGTTGTTCTTCCTGCTTCAGTTGCTTTTTTTTGTGAAGCACAAGAATAAATCAGGATGGTAATTATAAAAAAGAATAATGCCTTTTTCATATATGTTTTGGAATTGATATCACTTACAGGTTTATAGTATTTTTTTTATTAGCAAATCAAATATAGAAAAATGAAGGAAAATAATCGGTATAATAACTGATATGAATCTGTTATTATCCAGATAAAAAAACCGTTTCCTTTAAATTGGCAACGGTTTTTCAAATTTCAGGTAAAAGTTAAGTTTATCACATTCCTTTTTTATCCAGGATTTTTTCAATTTCATCCATAATTGCATTCATTGAAGCAATGGTTTTATCAAAGGGCACCGAAGTAGTCATATCCACTCCTGCATCTTTGAGTAGTTCTATTGGATATTCCGAACCACCAGCCGATAGAAAATGCATGTATTGATCAAGTGCGCCCTTCTCTTTATTCAATACCCTTTCGGCCAGCGAATTGGATGCAGTAAAGGAAGTGCTGTACTGATAAACATAATACCTGTAATAGAAGTGAGGAATAAATGCCCACTCCATAGAAATATTATCATCTACATAACAAATGCCTTTGTCATGACCGTAATATTTCTTCACAATATCTTCATACAATTTAGATAAAACCTCACCGGTTAACGGCTGACCTTTTTCAGCCAAGTCATGCATCTTAAGTTCAAATTCAGCAAACTGTGTCTGTCTGAACAATGTACCTTTATATCCATCGAGCCGTTCCATTAAAAGCGACAGGCGAACGTCATCATCTTTAATTTCCTTCATCATTTCGTGGAACAACAAAACCTCGTTGAATGTGGATGCTACTTCAGCTACAAAGGTAGGATAACGAGACGTGGGATAAGGCTGGGTTTTATTTGAAAAATAGCTTTGCATGGTATGTCCCAGCTCATGGGCAATCGTGCTAACGTCATCGTATCTATCATTATAATTGAGAAGGATATAAGGATGAACATCATACGCACTCCCATTTGAATACGCACCGGAGCGCTTACCGGTAGTCGGGTATACATCTATCCATCGATCGTCGAAAGCCTTTTTAACCGTGGATGTATATTCACTTCCAAGTGGTTCCAGTGCTTTCAATATCATATCTTTTGCCTGATCATATGTATAATTCAGATCGACATTTTTAACCACAGGAGCATACAAATCGAGATATTTTAATGTATCTACTCCCAGCATCCGTTTTTTTATAGCCAGATATCTGTAGAATGCAGGAAGATTTTTATTAACGTTATCCACAAGCGAATGGTAAACTTCCACAGGAATGTTATTAGGAAACAAAGCTGCTTCAAGCGTTGAGCTATAATTTCTTGCTTTAGCCGTAAAAATGTGTGATTTTACATTTCCATATAGCATCTCACCTTCTGTGGCTTCAAATTTTTTGTAGTTGTCCCAAAATGCGTTAAAAACCAGTTCGCGATCGGCTCTGTTGGCTAGTGCCCTATAACGACTGTAACCCGAGGCATTGAGAATGACTTTTTCACCAGTGCTGAGGGTGACTTCAGGGTACGGCATTTCGGCATTGCTAAATGTAGAATAGATCGATTGAGGAACTCCGGTAATTAGTCCGGATAATGCCATAATACGTTCTTCGGGTTCACTAAGCGTGTGTTCTTTTTCCCGGAATAAATCGCCTAAATCTTTTTTATAAATATCTAGTTTGGGTTCTTCTTTTAGAAATTGTTCCACCACACTCCAGTCGGCTTTCAGGATTTCAGGATCAATGTAGGCAGCCCTGGCTGAAAAATTGGAAAAAATTTGTTGCAACTCCTTTTCCATGGATGAGTATTTCATATTCCGGGTATCCAAATCACTATTCAGGCTGCTATAAATATATAATCTGGAAGCTTCTTTTCTGATTTCGCTAATATAGTCCAGGCATGCCAACAGATTGGATGCAGATTGCATTAGGGTTCCTTTAAAACTATCAATTTTATCAAGTTTTTGAACCAATTCATCTTTTTGTTTCTGCCATGCTTCATCAGATGGGAATAAGGGGGTTAAGTCCATTTTATATTGATCCGAAATTTCACTTCGGTTCTTTTGTCCCCAGGCAACTCCTGATGCAAGCCAAAAAATAACAAGGACTGTTTTCAGCATTTTAAGCATAATTCTTTTTTTCATAGATATGATTTTAGATTAATATTTAGGTTTTAACAAAATTCATGGCATTTAGACAATAATGCTTGTATTTGCTAGATGACGGTTCCATCCAGACCACGTCCCCACTGAAAACTATAAAACTAGGAAAAAACTAATTAAAAAAATATGGGTGTTTGTCATAAATCAGGACTTCTGTTAAATGCAGACGATGGAAATATGAAAAATCAAAAGCAGTCAAGAAAAATTACAAATTCTTATACTATTTGAACACTATCTTTATATAAATTGCCCGTTGCTTGCATTTCTTAAGACTTATTTCTTATACCAATACAAAAGATGAAAGAAAAATAAATCGGTAATAATTTAATTACTCAGTTCATATCACTTAATTTCCTTAGAAGAATAAGATTGGTAAGTTCGACATGATTGTTCTTTATGCAAAGTAATCCATCAGTCACAAATTCATTAAAAATCCTGCTAAAACTTTTTGCAGATACGCCCAACAACTCGGCAATTTCATTTTTATTTAAAGGAAGTTCAAAGGCCTGATTGTCGAAAAACCGCGTTGAAATATACAGCAGAAAATCGGCAATTCTGCCGGAAGTCGATTTGTGAAGCATTTTTATAGTCCACAGATAATTCTCAACTTCATTGATATATTCCATTTTAAAAACCGATTTGGCGAACTCCCCGTTATTTTGCACCAACTGAACAAAAGCGCTTTTTTCGATAAAACAAATTTCACAGGATGATCCGGCATAAGCAGAAAAAATATGATTTGAGTTTATAAAAAAATAGGATAAACCCAAAAAAGAAGGTCCCTTAATTAAGTTGAACAGGGTTTTATTATTGTTATTACCCGTACTCATTATTTTCACTATACCTTTTTTTAGATAGGTCATATGAGTAACCGGGGCAGTCTGTTTAATAATGATTTCACCCTGATTAACTGAAATCTCATGTTTTGAGCAACAATAAAATTCTAACTCATCTGATTTTAACTTTCTTGTAGCTTCTGAACGAACGATACAGGAAGAACATTGATTAGTGACATCCATTGTGATAAATAAAATTGTGTTTTATTAAAGTTAATAAATAAATTTCAGCGCCGCAACACCGGTTTAATGTCCATTCTGCAATAATGTCATCTAATCGAACACGATGCATCGCTAAAAAATTATAAAGAATAGCATTAAAAGTGAATTTACAATTTTAATATCATGAAATAAAATTGGTTAAAGATTAACAAAGTACAACTGAGGAAGGATTTGAGAAATATGAAAACATAAATCCGCTGTAATTTTAGTTTTCTGATTTTCCGATCGCCACTGGTTTTAACCTGGGGTATTTAATTCTTTTCAATATAGATTTACAGACTTTTAGCACACCTGAATCCTACTGCAAAATCGACCCAGTTGGGGGGCAATCCCTTTCTGAAATAAACTCTTTTGCACATGCCTCCTGAGTGCCAACTTCCACCCCGTATCACCCGGTTAGACCCAGTGGCATGTCCGATGGGATTTTTAGGCGGACTTATACTATAATACTGTTCATTATATTTATCACCCGTCCATTCCCAAACATTGCCATCCATATCGTATAAACCGAATGCATTAGGTGGAAACATTGCAGATTGCACTATCCTGTTCACCCAGATTTCAGACGGTTTTCTGTCTTCTGTTCTGCCCAGGGTATCACCGGTTGGATAGTCCTTGCCCACCAGACCTCCACGGGCTGCATATTCCCACTCAGCTTCGGTAGGAAGCCTTTTGCCTGCCCATTCAGCATATTTTTGGGCATCGAACCAGTTAATTCCAACCACCGGATAACCGGGATATTTTTCACCGCATCTGAAAATATCCATATTCCAGAATTCCGGAAATTTATAACCCGTAGCATCACAAAATGCCCTATATTCAGCGTTGGTTACCTCATGTTTATCCATCAGAAAAGAATCAACTTCCACCGCATGCGAAGGACTGAAATCTGCGCCAGGGTTTGAATTTTTTCCCATCATAGACGTACCTCCCGGGATTAAAACCATGTCTCCGGGTTTATCTATCTGGGCTAAAACAGAAGTTGAACATAAAAGTGAGATCGTTAAAATTTTTAAATACATAACCAATAGTATATTTTAAAATTTCAAATTATTATCTTTAGATTGAAAAAACAAATATAGCTACTACTATATAAATATCATAAGTTTATTCAATTGATAATTAACTATATAAAAAAATTGTTTAAAGTTTCCTGAAAAAAAACAGCAGTTAATGTAATAACTTATAAAATTTTACGTTAAACGAGATATTGCGGAATTGTATTTTCAGTTTTGCAAAAAACCCTAACTTTCTCACGATTTATGATTTCGATTTTAATACCGATTTTTAATTTCAATATTTCCGGGCTCGTTAACGAATTATACCGTCAGGCAAAAGCTGCCGGTATTGAATTTGAAATCATTTTGCTGGACGATGCCTCTATAGACTCTTTCAAAGAGATAAACAGCAAATTGTCTGAACTGAAAAATGTGAGATATATAGAAGAAGATGATAACCTCGGCCGTTCAAAAATAAGAAACAAACTGGCTGATCTTGCATCGTATCCTTATCTTCTGTATATGGATTGTGATTCAAAGATTCCGACTCCTCATTATCTGAAAAATTACTTAAACCTATGCATTGGAGATAATGTAATTTGCGGTGGGCGAATATACGAATCAGCCAAACCAGCTTCATGTGATTTATTACTGAGATGGAAACAGGGCAAAAGCAGGGAGGAGTTTTCTGCTGAAGTACGGAACAAGACTCCAAATAAGTCATTCATGACCAATAATTTCGTGATTTCCAAAAAGCTCTTTAATCAGATAAGATTTAGTGAAGAAATTGAAGGTTACGGTCATGAAGATACCTTATTTGGATATGAGCTCACCAAGAACAATATTTCCATTGTTCATATAGATAATCCATTAGTACATATTGGTCTCGAAACCAATACCACTTTTCTTGAAAAGACAAAAGAAAGCATCCGTAATCTCAACAGTATTTTAAGTCAGAATGGTTATGAAAATCTACTGGTCAAAACGATAAAACTACTGGCTTATTACAAGTTTTTCAGAAGTTTCCGACTCGACAGATTTGTATATTTTCTGTATGGTGTGTTGGGTAAAAGGATGGAAAAAAATCTCCTCGGCCCGAATCCAAACCTGATGATTTTTGATTTCTATAAACTCGGCTATCTGTGCGAGATTAATCAGAATCATTCCTCCCGATAATAAATCAGAGTTTCAATCTAAAAAATTTGAAACGATCATCACATGAACAATAGATTTACCTGCCACAATTTTGAATTTTAATCTTTTTTCTGTGAATCAAATGTTATCTTTGTGCCCAACTAAAAAAAAGTACTTTGTTGAAAATGAATATAGGCCAACTAATTACAGATAAATCCATTGAAGGGATTGAATCAATATTCGGTGCAAAGGTTCAGTCAGATATGATTCAATTACAAAAAACCAAAAAAGAATTTGAAGGAGATGTTACCCTGGTAGTATTTCCATTGCTGAAATTTTCACGAAAAAAACCCGAAGAAACGGGGGAAGCTCTTGGAAATTATCTTCAAAAAAACCTTAATGAAGTAATCGGCTTCAATGTAATTAAAGGATTTTTAAATCTTGTAATATCCGATCGCTTTTATATTGAATACTTGCACGAAGCTGCACTTAATGAAAATTTCGGATTGAATTTACCTTCGGAACACTCTGAAATATTTATGGTAGAATATTCATCTCCAAATACAAACAAACCGTTACATCTGGGACATATTCGTAACAATCTGCTGGGTTATTCACTTTCAGAAATTTTAAAAGCAACCGGCAAAAGGGTTATCAAAACCAATATTGTGAATGATCGTGGCATACATATATGTAAGTCGATGCTGGCATGGCAGAAATGGGGCAATGATGAAACACCGGAAAATACAAAAATAGAATCCCGGAAAAAGGGCGATCATCTGGTGGGAGATTATTATGTAATGTTTGATACCGATTATAAAAGACAGATTAAGGAGCTTATTGCCGGAGGCCAGACTGAGGAGGAAGCAGGTAAAAATGCCCCCATTATAAAAGAAGCCCAGGAATTGCTAAGAAAATGGGAAGCCGGGGATCCTGAAGTTTATAAGTTATGGCAAAGGATGAACCAATGGGTTTATGATGGATTTGAAATTACATATAAAAGACTTGGGGTTGATTTTGATAAGATTTATTATGAATCGGATACGTATCTGGTAGGCCGGGATACCGTGCTGGAGGGAGTAAAAAGGAAAATTCTGGTACAGGATTCTGACAATTCTGTTTGGGCCGATCTTTCCATAGAAAGTCTCGACAGGAAAATTTTGCTTCGATCAGACGGAACCTCGGTTTACATGACCCAGGACATTGGTACAGCGCAATTACGGCAAAATGACTATTCACCGAATAAGATGATTTATGTGGTGGGAAACGAGCAAAACCACCATTTTAAAGTGCTTGCCATCATCCTCGATAAACTTGGATTTGCATGGGCGAAAGATTTGTATCATATGTCCTATGGAATGGTTGAACTGCCCGAAGGCAAAATGAAATCGAGAGAAGGTACAGTAGTGGATGCGGATGATTTAATGGATGAAATGATAGTTACAGCCCGCGAAATGTCAAAAGAGCTTGGAAAACTCGAGGGTCTTTCAGAGGAAGAGAAACAGGAAATATTTAGAATTATCGGGCTTGGTGCCCTCAAGTATTTTATTCTGAAAGTCGACCCGGTTAAAAACATGACCTTCGATCCCAAGGAATCAATTGATTTTAACGGGAATACCGGACCATTTATTCAGTATACCTATGCCAGAATCAGATCGGTATTCAGAAAAGCTGAAGAAATGAATATACATTTAAAAAAATATCCCTCTCAGGTCATACATCCAAACGATAAAGAAAAGATTTTGCTAAAGCTGATCTATGATTTTCCGCAGGTAGTTAAAGATGCCGGGTCACAATTTAGTCCTGCTCTTATTGCTAACTATACCTATGATTTGGCCAAAGAATACAACCAGTATTATCATGATAATCCGATATTGCGGGAAGAAAATATCGCATACAGGGATTTCAGGCTGGAATTGTCTGCCACTATCGGAAAAATCATTAATAAAGGCCTGTCACTCCTGGGAATAGAAGTTCCTGAAAGAATGTGATCAAACCGGTACAAAACATAATTCTTCCCTGTATACAAATATACGTTCCCTGACCGGACTACCATTTAAGTCCTGTCATACAGCAATTCTTTCCTCTTTTGTATCAACGACGATGATGGTTTTCGTGGTGCTCATAACCTAAGGGTACATGAACTCCTGCGCCCCAATTATACTGCCAGTATAAGTTCGGCCATCCGAATGCCGGTCCTCCGTACAAGTATCCATCCCATCCGGGCCACCAGTAATGTGAGTCTTCCAGTTGCTGATTTTGTCTTACAGCCTCAAGATGTGTATTTTCCATATAATTCAGTACGTCGGGTGCGACTCCTTCTTTGGAAAGCTGAGTAAGTTGTTCAGCAGAAAGCTTATAAACTGTATTTGATTCTTTCATTTTCTGAATGATTTGAGCTGCAGGTACACTATCTTTCGTCATTTGCACAATATCATTCACAGTCACCGGCGGTAAGGAATATCCCTGATAAACCACACAACTTTGGACAAAAAAAACTCCAATAGCTATCAACACCAGATAAAAAACACGTTTTAGCATTTTCCTGTTTTTCATTTTACTATCCTCCTTATTTTTAAATCGTTTTTTAATTAAACTATGTAATAATTCGACTATTTTTAAATTTTAAGTTTGTACATAATGTGCACGCATAATTTTTTTTAATGCATTGTAATTCGGTACATTCAGCCGTATCTTTAAAATATTGTGATGATTCATAAAAAAAAATTACACAAATCGTTATCAGAATCCACACATGAAAACCGTGCCATGATTTATTTTTTTTTACGTAACCTAACACATTCAATTTCAGACAGTATTCAAAATAGATTTATCCTGAATAAAGCAAACATGTGGAGATAGTTCCACAGTGTATAAATTCAACTCATAATAAAACAGAAAGCAGATAAAACAAAAAACTTTGCTTTTGATTCGATTTTATCTGTTAGAAATAAAAGAGAACTATTAATTTTGCAGTTCGAATTAAGACTATTCAATTTTTGTATTTAAAAGCAGTTCAATGTTTGAGAATTTAAGTGAAAAACTGGAGCGTTCCTTCAAAATTTTAAAAGGCCAGGGTAGGATTACCGAAATAAATATTGCTGAAACCCTGAAAGAAGTTCGTCGCGCACTACTTGATGCCGACGTTAACTTTAAGGTTGCCAAGACTTTTTGTGATAACGTAAAACAAAAAGCGCTCGGACAAAAAATACTGGTTGCCGTGCAACCCGGTCAGATGATGGTGAAAATTGTCCACGACGAACTGGCTTTGCTTATGGGTGGAGCCAATGTGGATATCAATACAAAAGGAAATCCTTCGGTGATATTGATAGCCGGACTTCAAGGTTCCGGTAAAACTACCTTTTCGGGTAAATTGGCGAATCATTTGAAGCAGAAAAGGGGCAAAAATCCACTTTTGGTTGCCGGAGATGTATATCGTCCTGCAGCTATTGAGCAGTTGAAAGTATTGGGAGAACAAATTGGAGTTCCAGTATTTGCCGAAGAAGGAAACATGGATCCGTTAAAAATTGCCAAGGCTGCCGTAAAGGAAGCCAAACGTATGGGATACGACCTCGTCATTGTGGATACAGCGGGACGTCTGGCTATTGATGAGATGATGATGAACGAAATCGCCAGCATACGAAAAGCACTTGAGCCACAGGAAACATTGTTTGTGGTTGATTCAATGACTGGCCAGGATGCTGTAAATACAGCAAAAGAATTTAACGATCGGCTGAATTTTGACGGTGTAGTGCTAACCAAACTTGATGGAGATACCCGTGGTGGTGCAGCCCTGTCTATTCGCTCGGTGGTTGAAAAACCCATAAAATATGTAAGTGCCGGAGAGAAAATGGAAGCCCTCGAACTCTTTCATCCGGCCCGTATGGCCGATCGTATTCTTGGAATGGGCGATATTGTGTCACTTGTTGAAAAGGCCCAGGAACAGTTCGATGTGGAAGAAGCTCGAAAAATGCAGCGAAAAATTGCCAAGAACCAGTTCAATTTCAACGATTTCGTCAAGCAAATTCAGCAAATAAAGAAGATGGGTAATATCAAAGATTTGGCGGGCATGATTCCCGGAATGGGCAAAGCCATGAAAAATCTTGATATTGACGATGATGCCTTTAAAGGCCTTGAAGCCATTATAGGTTCGATGACACCGCCTGAGCGTGAAGAACCGTCTATTATTAATGGTTCCAGAAGAAAACGTATTGCATTGGGGAGCGGCACCACCGTGCAGGAAGTAAACCAGCTTCTGAAACAATTTGAAGAGACCAAGAAGATGATGAAGATGTTCTCCGGCGGAAAGAATATGATGCGGATGATGTCGAACATGCAGGGAATGAGGAAGTAAAATTTTTAATTTTATAACTTTATTGACAAGTTCTTAAATAAATCCCTTTGGCAACAGTATCCCACGCTGGCGGGGGTAAGGGAGTGGAATTGAGATTTAAATGAATGCAGATAATTCTAATTTTTGTTTGTTTGATAATAAATTAAAACTACTGGCCAGACAACTCAGAAAAAACATGACCAAAGTTTTACCAGCAGGTGATAACTTTCCAACACTTCTGACTATGATAAACAGAAATTGACTTTGTGACAAGAATGTATTTTTAAAAAACCATTAATAAAAATTATTAAACAAAATAACCATGCAACTGATAGACGGCAAAAAAATCTCGGAGGAAATAAAACTGGAATTGGCCAGAGAAGTTGAAATCCTTATTAGTGAGGATAAAAAGGCGCCTCATCTCGCCGCTGTTTTAGTAGGGAATGATGGGGCAAGTGAAACTTATGTTTCTAGCAAAGTTAAAACTTGCGAACAAATCGGATATAAATCTACGTTGCTAAGATTTAACGATTCAATTACAGAAGATTTTCTGCTTGATCAGGTGAAAGATCTAAACAATAATGATGATATTGACGGTTTCATTGTTCAATTACCATTGCCAGCTCATATCTCAGAACAAAAAGTTATTGAAGCTATTGATCCGCAAAAAGATGTGGACGGTTTTCATCCCATTAATATAGGCCGGACTGTTCTTGGAATGCCTGCCTTTGTATCAGCCACTCCATTTGGAATTATGGAACTCATCAAAAGATACCACATTGAAACCAAAGGAAAACATTGTGTGGTCATTGGCAGAAGTAATATTGTCGGACGCCCCATGAGTGTATTGTTATCCCTGAAAAATTATCCCGGAGACGCCACTGTAACTGTGTGTCACAGCCGTACCAAAAATATGGAGGAAATTACGCGGCAGGCTGATATTCTGATAGCTGCAATTGGTATTCCCGGATTTGTCAAGGGAAATATGGTGAAAGATGGAGTTGTAGTTATTGATGTGGGCACCACACGTGTGCCATCCGATAAAACAAAATCAGGTTTCAGGCTAAAGGGTGACGTCGATTTTGAAGAAGTCTCGGTAAAATCAAGTTTTATCACACCTGTTCCAGGAGGTGTCGGACCTATGACAATCGTCTCTTTGCTTAAGAATACCCTGCTTGCAGCAAAAGGAGAAATTTACAGGTAGCATGTTCTTGTGTGGCTTCACAAATTAGCAGAAAGGATATGAAAAGACGTTGGGAGAAGTAACTTTGTCAATAGAACATCATTTTATGCATTTTCTTTTGCTCTAATAAATTTCTTCTGCATCTCGATCACCTGTTTATGGAATTCCGGAAACGTTTTCCAAATTTCAAATTCACAGGAAACAAGATCATTACATTCGATACAGCAATCATACCCTTTGCTACTAGCACAAGTTCGAACAGTACAACGACTAACATTGAATCCCACAGGTTTGTCCTGGATTTTACAACCATAACAATATATCTTTTCGGCATCAAATTCTATCCCGTATTTTTCCTTTAACCTCCATAATTTAAATGCCTCCAGCTTCTTTTCATTATCATTTTCCAGGGTAGCGATATACATCTGACAATCGGGAGGACAAACATATCCACAGTAATTAAGTTTTTTTGGATCCGTAACATTATCCTGAAACATGTTGCCAAATGAATCAATATGTGGACAAAATGCAAAAGCTGCACAGGCGAGTCCAATCCTGGAACTCTTTTGTACAAATTTTCTACGGCTTTGTTTTTTATTCATGTTAGCATTTTAGGTCTTAATAGTATTACAATTATGATTCATCTGCAAAATGATAGAACTAGACTCATGATGTATTTAAAACCATTTAAACCGGATTACTTATTTTTCAAATATTCACTAACTGGTAATTTCAAGCATTTCATCTCCTCGACTGCCATGCCTGCAACTACCGTACCCCCTTCGATACAAAGATGCGTATCATCGTGTACCCCATTGGGACGATTTGGATATTCGCCAGGGGCTGCGTACAAATATAAAACCTTTGATTTTTCCGGTCCCAAAGCTGAAACCAGATTCATGGTCTGTACCTGCATATCCAGCAATGGAACATTCATCTCTTTTGCAACTTCGCGGGTCACTACAGGATAATCGCCATGTGTATCAATGAGCTTTCCATGCTCATCAAATTTGCGTCTCACAATGGAGGTACACAATATGGGATAAGCTCCTTTTGCACGGGTTTCATTCACATACTTTTCAAGGTTTGCTTTATAAGTGGTATGCGGATCGGTATGACGAGCTGTGTCGGGCTTCTGATCATTATGTCCGAACTGTATAATTACATAATCACCCGGTTGAAGACTGTCGAGAACTTCTTTCCAGAGCCCCTCACCGATAAAGCTTTTGGAACTTCTCCCATTACGGGCATGATTGGAAACCACAACATCCTTGTTAAAGAATTGCTGCAACATTTGTCCCCAACCACGTTCAGGATTGGTCTCAGGTTTTTTGTTTGCCATGGTGGAATCACCAATCATAAAAATATGGACAGGACGTTGCTCCTGATAAGTAGCAGAAAGTAAAAAAATGGTTAGGAGTAAAATAGTTTTTCTCATTTTTAATTTCTATTAAAATTCAATTTATTTTTTTGTGAAATTTTGTCAATAGTACCTGGGAGAACTTTTCTTTTTGTCACCAAGGCCTAAAGCACCAAGTTACACCAAGAATATTTATTATGCTAATTATTCAATAGACTTTTAGTGTGTTCAATTAATTCGATTCCTCCCGGTTGTCCATGACCCGGAACTATAATTTTGGCATCAGGGAATTTTTGTAACAGGTATTCAAGGGTTCTCGGATAGGCAGCCAAATCTCCATCTGCCGTATTACCCAAATTTCGAGAATTCATACTTTTTATCATACACCCCGCAAATAACAGCTTTTCCGAAGGTATCCACACAGCAATATTATCGAGCGAATGTGCTGCACCTGGATAGTAGCATTTGATTAGTTTAGCGCCCAGATACAAGTCCAACGAATCTTTAAATCCATGATCCGGGACAGGCAGGTTTTTTGATTTCGCGATATCAATTGTCATCTGATTCGCATACGATTCAATATGCTGGCTCTTCAAATATCCAAGTCCTCCAATGCAGTCCACATGCCAGTGGTTGGGTACAAATCCGGTAATTTTCAGATGCATTGAATTCCGCAGCCAGTCCACCAACGCCCTGGTAAGTGAATCTGTCATGGGTGTATCGAACAGGAAAGCTTCACCGCTATTGATAAAAATCAAACCATTTGATCCAACACGTCCATACTGTGCTGAATTTGTATAAGAAATATGTACGTACGCATTTTCCGATAATTTTATCAGTTCCAAATCGTCGGATATTGGGATTTTTTCATAATTCCCCTGAGAAAAGGAATGGGTAGAAATCTGAATCAATAAGATAATATTAAAATAAAATTTCATAAACAGATTCTTTTATTCGATTCAGTAAATCCCAAGGTACTCTCTTTACTAAACCAGACTACAAGGTAATAAATTTTTTAATAAATGGAAATTCGGGTTAGTCTTAATTGAAATCCGAAGTTTATTATCTACTTGCTATTTTGTTTATTTACGACAGCCAAATTTTTATTTGTTGCCCTGATATATTCTCTTAAATCTCCCAGTTTCTTTTGAGACGAAGACTTAATGTTTTCATAATTATTCATGTCTGAAACATAAGATTTTTCCGTTTTACCAACAACAAAACCAAAAAAAAGATTAATCTGATTGGCAACATCAGACAAACCTTCAGAACCAATTGTCTGTAATTTTTTATTTTGAATATTCAGTAAATCTTTCCAGCTATTATTATGAATTTGTAAATACAAACAAACCTGCAAATCAGTTGAATAAAGTAATTGAAGAAGCGGAAGAACAGAATCTGCTTTAGATGAATATTCTAAATTGTTTCCGGTAAGTTTTGCCATTCGTTTATAGGTTTCTAGAATTGAACCGAGCATATTTCCTGCTTTCTGTTCTTTTTTCTGAAAATCATTAAAATCATAAATCAACTCAGATTCAAGGCTTTTCTTAACCATTAATAGAGAATCATAGGACTTTATTATTGCAGCCAGCTTTCGACAATTTTCGCTAACCTGATATTCATCCATAGAGTCAACTGAATACCGGAGTTGTTTGAAAGTCTGAATCATATCTTCAACCTGCCTGAGAATGGAATCATTATGATCATAGCCTGATAATAATTTGGCATAGATGCTATCCTTAAGTGAATCCAATTCATTCATATTCATAGGGATCTTCTGCAAATCATTGATATTCTTCAAGGTCAACTCTGTAAATAAATTACTATCGATAGAACTTACCGTATCAAATGCCCAGAAAACAGCCTTAGGGAGTAATAATTTTGAAGAAACAGTGGATTGTCGGCCCTTTTCATATACCATTTCATGTTTTAAATATTTTTTATAAACTCTCTCATATCTGTTATTTATGGATGCAGGAATTTTTTGCATTCTTTTTATTGAAGAAACTGCCTGCTTGTGGGCGGCTTTCTGTTCGGGCCTCTTAGATTTGTAAACCGAGCGGCGAATGGTTTTAAACTCATTCAGATATTTAAGGGTAGAATCTAGATAACATTTAGATCTTTCAAGTGATTTAAGAAGTATTGAATCCAGCGGTGATTTTTTAGTTACATGGAGCATGTTTGCCTGATTATAATACTCACGGGCTATATCAAATTTGTTATAAGGACTGTATTTAATGCTATTAATTGCATCGACAAAAATCTGATCCTGAACATCTCTGAGTTTTACCAGTGCTATTTCACGCATATAATTTAGAAATGGGGAATCACAAACCGAATCTGCAATAAATGTTTCATATGAAACCGGATAATCCATCAATTGCCATTTTGAATCCATAGGAAAATGCGTTTTTACAGCCTCTGGAGCAGATATATTAAAATAATCCATACTTGGATTTTTAATGAAAATGAGTTTTGTCCTGATCCCCGTCTTCCTGCTAAATGTCTGCAAAAGCCGGGTTTTAAAATCAAAATCATAATCCAATGCCCCGCTACCCCAGGTGGCGTCTTCAATAATCCAGTTTGTATCGGCATGAATGATATTCCAGGCATGATCAGCACTGGTAAATTGATCTCCCTTAACATATCCAAAACCCTTGCTATACCCATGAATCAGATATGATTCAATTTTTAGAATGTTACACATGGCGAGAAATAATTCTGAATATCCATAACAGATAGCTTTTTTACGTTTAAGCGTTTCTAATGGAGAATAATATTTTTTTCTTTTCGAGAGTTGCTTTGTATCATAGGCTATATTATTCGTTAGCCAGTTATAAATCTCTCTTGCCTGCTCAGTCTCGCTTTTCATAGTATCAACAATACTATAGGTAAACCTGGCTAGTTTTTCCTGCGAGAAAATTGGCAATACAATTGAAAATGTCAGAATTAGAATAATAGTTCTTTTCACAATTAATTATAGGTATGACTGATTTTCAATGATTTGATTGTGATAAAAGAAAAGTTCATTCTGTAAGTTAAAATTTAACTTCAATTATTACACAAACTTTTACTAACAGAAGTTATGCCAAATTTTAAGATTAGTATCTTTTAATCCAAATTCTGACTAGAATAAAATTCACCTGAATGTAGGAAAAAAGAAGAGGTTGTCTTTAAAGCCATTCATGTAGTCATCCTGAATTCCTGCCTGACAGAGCTTTAGCGTCGGACATGTATTTCAGGATCTCAACTGGCTGTTTAACTATTTGAGATTCCGAATCAAGTTCGGAATGACTATTGGCAGGCTTTAAAAACAACCTCTTCAGATTTACAAACCAGTTTTTAATGAATTAAAACCTGATTTTAATACTCCCGAAGATCTCCCTTCCCGGTCCTGGTTGGTAAGCATTACCATCAGGATCGGGTTCAGTAAAGGCCATATAATCTGCACCGTTTAAATTTCTAACAAAAAGGCTGCACTCACCGTTCAGCTTCCAAAGTTTCCATGAATATGTAATTCGCGCATGATACAGGTTAAACCCATCCTGCCAGTTTTGGTAAATGGAAGGATCCAGTTCGTTATTATATGCTTTTGCATCCGTGTAAATCGCCCATTTCGACTGATATTCCGTACCTAAACTAACCTCCAGGTTTTTACTTACTGCATAGGTTGCTTCAGCATAAAGCTGGTGCTTTGGAGAATTTGGCAGGTACTGTCCGTTTGCCGGAGGTGTTGTAAGAACATACGTTGTATCTGTATATACAAGATCTACTATCGCAGATGTATATTTATAATCTGCATAGGTATATGCCACCTGTAGGTTTAGGCTTGGGAGTATTTTCCAGGAAACATATGTTTCAACTCCAAAACGCTGGCTGTTACCCGCATTCCCGTAAAAAACCTCCTGGTTGCCCCTGCCCGATTGTTTAAACCGGAAGAAATCATTCTCGGTTTCCATCATGAATCCTGTGATGTCAAAATATACCTTATCACCCAGAAAACCCCTTACACCAAGCTCATAGCAATTGGATGTAGCAGGAACCAGATGGGTATTGAATCCGGAATATCCCAACGGATTGTTGGCCAGCTCCTCTGTGGAAGGAGGCATAAATCCCTGTCCCCAGTTAGCAAAAACCGTGACGGCATCCGTCAAACTGTAACTTGCACCTATTCGTATAGAGGTTTTGGTATAATCTTTAGATGTTTTTGCACTATCGAGACCAAACATCTTATTTGTCAACTCGTTTTGCATATCTTCATAACGGACATTCCCGATAAGGTTGAGTTTACCGGCTTCCAGCTTATATAATCCAAACAGGCCAAAGCTTTGCTGAGAAATTAACTGGTTTGCAAGCAGACTGTCCGTTTCTATATTGGTTTCATCAATACTTTCTTTACGGTTTGGATTGGCCGCACTCTCCAGTTTATACATGGCTATATTCTGCCATTTCAAATCTGTGCCTACACTGAAATAATGTTTAATCGTACCTGTTTCAAGGTGCAAATTGTACTGCAGACTTGCCCCGGGATTGGCGATGTTCCTGTATTCAGCGGCCTTGTTACTGGTCTCCTTATAGTTCCAGGATCGCAGATAGGAACTAAATTCAACGTCATGCATTTCACTGAATTTATAAGAACCATTCATGCCAACGGTCGTTCGATTGGTCTTTTGATATTCATTAAATGGCACTGCATCGGGATTGGCCTGCCGCAGATTATCAAATTGTTCAAGGTTCAATCCTTCAGGATTTTGTTGAAAATAATCGGTATGGGAAATAATTTGGGTAAGTGAAAAGTTCTCTGACGGATGAAAATTTATCTTTTCATAAAAATTATTACCCCAAAAAGCCTGATGATCCCGATAACCAGCCCCATCGGTGCGTGAATAGCTGGTTCGGTAATCCACCGTACCTTTTGAACCGTCAAGTTGAACAAACGATTTGGTAAAACCGTTTGAACCGACTGTCTGGCTTAGCAGGCCGCCTATCGGATTTGGTCCGCCGTCGTTTGTATAAATATTCAAAACACCGGCAGCGCCACCACCGCCATATAATCCGGCTGAAGGTCCCCTCAGGACTTCGATTTTTTTGACCGTTGACCAATCGATATCGTAGAGATCGGGAGCAAAACCGGACGGGTCATTCACCGGAATTCCATCAATCAACACTCCGATGCCACGCAAGCCCCTCTCAGTGAGAATGCCCTGTCCGCGAATGGATACATGCACCCGTTCACCGTCATGCTGATTATCTATACGCACTCCGGGTACAAACCTGAGAGCCTCTTCGGCACCAATACCTTTGGGCATACCCGTAAGCATATCACGGGTTACCAGCGAAATTGATCCCGGATTATTTTTCAGTACCATAGGTATTCTGTTTGCTGTTATAATTATTTCTTTTAGATCCACTATTTTAACAGAATCGACGTTTTCATTCTGACCAAAAATAAAAACATTTATAAATCCCAACAGTGAAATGAGTATGAGTTGTTTTTTCATTTTGAAAATTATTGTTATAAAATATTCGTAATGCAAATTGATTCTTTATCTGTTATTAAAGAAATGCCTTTCATTTGCAGATAATATAACCAATCTAAAAAATATAATTCCTCAGATATCTAATATCATGTCAAATATTGCATTTTCTATAGTCATGCTGAAGTTAATTCAGCATCTCTGGAAATTCCGAATCACCTGCCCGCTGCTTAAGCTCTGCCAGGTGGGAGTTCGGAATGACACTAGTACAATACAATCCGAAATAAAAATCAATTTATTAAGTTAACCATGTATCTGAGGTATATTGGACGAAGTCTGATAGTTTAGGAGGAGGGGACGGTTTGTTCGAGATAAAAGATTTATAACAAAAAAGCAATTGTGCGAACCAATAATCTGTTGCACATCTTAAATATGAAAGTTTTAAGTAATGAGGAAAATATTCATTGCTGATAATTTTTTTTATTCGTTTATCCTGATTGCTTTTTGTATTATGCGTCTTTGAATAAGTTGAAATCAATTGTTTTTCCCTGGTATCGTTAAGACAGTAATAATATGTTTTCTCGCCAATGACTTTGGTTTTTACCACATCATACATTTCCCATTTATACAAAAACTCCTTCCCCTTTTCAATCCAGAATATACCTTGATTATTCCCGGACGAGTCAACAATTATCACCAAATCTTCATCATTAAGTCCTTTTTTGATGGTTTGCCTGACTTCCTGGTGAATTCCATACTGTTTTACAATGAACCAGAGATAGAATTCCCCGATAGTTGGCAGATAAATGAAAATCAGTACTATTGAAATGAATTTTTTCATATCCTTATGCTTACAAAGAAAAATCATTTTAAAACCAAAAACCACATTCAGTTTAGATTTTTCAACTTATATTGAAAAATGCAGGAATACGAAAGGTATTAGACCAGTATCCAAAAAACTGAATATTACACTGATCCACCAGATAAGGTAGCAATTCAATAATTATACTACACATTGAACCATGACTTTTGTTAGGTCATGTTACACCGATGTTTTTTAAATTTGATCAAAGTTCAAAATATTCTGTACATGATTACAAAAGAATTGCTCAATCCTGAAAGCATAGTTGTGGTTGGTGGATCAAACAATATCCATAAGCCTGGAGGAAAGGTTCTTGAGAATATTATTAAAGGAGGATATAAAGGCAAGTTGCATGTTGTTAATCCCAAAGAAACTGAAGTTCAGGGAATAAAATGTTTTCATCATTGTTCTGAACTTCCACTAACCGAACTTGCCATTATAGTAATCCCTGCAAAATACTGCAAAGAGTCGGTACAGTTGTTAGCCGATACAAAAAACACCAAAGGATTCATTATTATCTCGGCAGGATTTAGCGAGGAGAGTAAAGAGGGGGCGCAGCTCGAAAAGGAAATTACCGATATTATTAACCATCACCATGCAAGCCTCATTGGCCCCAATTGCATTGGGATTGTCAACACAAATTACAATGGTGTCTTTACATCCCCGGTGCCTAAACTTGACCCTCAAGGTTGCGATTTTGTAAGTGGTTCGGGTGGTACGGCTATTTTTATTCTCGAATCGGCATTGCCCAAAGGACTAACTTTCTCGAGCCTATTCTCGGTAGGCAACAGCGCACAGTTAGGGATTGAAGAAGTTATCGAACATTGGGATGAAACCTTTGATCCTGAAAAAAGCTCCAAAATAAAGCTTATTTATGCTGAAAATATAAGGAATCCGGATAAGTTGCTGAAACATGCGTCCTCACTTATCACAAAAGGATGCCGGATTGCAGCCATCAAATCCGGAATTACCGAGGCAGGAAAACGGGCCACATCATCGCATACAGGAGCTATTGCCAGTTCTGATTCAGCTGTCGAAGCTCTTTTCAGAAAAGCAGGTATTGTCAGATGTTTTGGCCGGGAGGAACTCACCACGGTTGCGTCGGTATTTATGTACAAAGAGATGCAAGGGAAAAACCTGGCAATTATAACCCAGGCAGGCGGGCCAGGTGTTATGCTGACCGATGCTCTTGCTGCCGGCGGATTGGGCATTCCCAAAATTGAAGGAAAACACCACGACGAATTACTTGCCATGCTAAATCCGGGAGCTTCTGCTTCTAATCCGATTGACCTGATAGCCACCGGCACAGCAGAACAATTGGGAAAGGTGATTGAATACTGCAATGCAGAAATGGATGATATTCATGGAATGATTGTCATTTTTGGCAGCACAGGACTTACCGAAGTGTATGATGCCTATGAAACGATCCATGAGAAAGTACAGCAATGTCATAAACCGGTCTATCCTATTCTTCCGTCTATAAGCAGCGCTCAAAAAGAAGTTGAGTTTTTTCTTTCCAAAGGGCATATCTATTTTCCGGACGAGGTTTTGCTTGGCCGGGCATTGACAAAAGTATACAACACTCCCTATCCTGCCGGTGAAAATATTTTCCTTGAGGGCATTGATATACCAAAAATGCGTGAAATTATTGAGGATTGTGTCCCCGGATTTCAGGAACCGGATGTTATTCAAAAACTAATGAAAACAGCAGGCATTCCAACGGTAAAAGAGGCTATCGTGAAATCGAAAAGAGAACTTTCCAAAAAATCAAAAGAAATCGGATTTCCTCTTGCGATCAAGGTAATCGGACCCGTGCATAAATCGGATGTTGGAGGAGTTACACTGAATATCAAAACAGATGCGCACCTGCATGCAGAATTTAAGCGTATGAAAAAAATTAAAGAAGTTAAGGCGGTTCTGTTGCAAAAGATGCAGACAGGAACTGAACTCTTTATCGGCGCTAAATATGAACCACGGTTCGGACATGTGATTCTGTGCGGATTGGGTGGAATTTTTGTGGAAGTATTTCAGGATTTTTCATCAGGACTCGCACCATTGACTTTTGCTGAAGCCTATTCCATGATTCGAAGTCTGAAAAGTTATGCCATTATTCAAGGTACAAGGGGTCAGCAGGGAGTGAATGAAGACAAGTTTGCAGAGATTATTGTCAGATTATCCTCACTCCTGAGGTACGCAGTTGAGATAAAAGAAATTGATTTAAATCCGCTGATTGGTAATTCGGAAGAGATAACCGTAGTGGATGCCAGGGTGCTTGTTGAAAAATAGATGGATGTGTTATAGAACATATACCTGCCAATAATATTGATGTTTGTTCTTTTTAATTTTGTTATATTTTGATGAACCACAGTAGGCACATAGGTCACAATAGATATTAAGTCAAAATATTTATGACGCAGAAATATTTAAACAAATTAACTCATACTATTATTGGTGCAGCAATTGAGGTACATAAGGAATTGTGGCCTGGTTTGCTGGAAAGTATATATGAAAAATGCATGACTCATTTATTAAAGGAGAAAGGATTAAATTTGATATCTCAACAAAAAGTTCCACTTATATTTAGAGGTCTTTATCTTGATTGTGATCTTCGTTTTGATTTGCTGGTTGAGAACTCAGTAATTGTGGAATTAAAAGCTGTTGATTATTTATTACAAATCCTTGAAGCCCAATTACTTACATATTTGAAGCTTTTGGAGAAACCCAAAGGAGTACTGATTAACTTTAATTGTACAAACATATTTAAAGAAGGACAAAAAACTTTTGTGAACGAACTTTATGCAGAGTTGCCAAAAGGATACTAATGTGTCTATTGTGGTTCACATAGTTGAAACCAGACTATACTATTAATTCAAAAAGAATTTAAAATGATAATCAAACAATTATCCATATTTTTAGAAAATAGATCGGGAAGACTGGAAGAGGTGCTTGATACCATGGGTCACGAGAACATCAATGTCACTGCCTGCAGTCTCGCAGATACTTCCGAATATGGAATTCTGAGACTTATTGTATCTGATCCTGAGAAAGCCCGGGATGTGTTGAAACAGAAACAATTTTCG
Source organism: uncultured Bacteroidales bacterium (assembly GCA_963781805.1). Classification (GTDB taxonomy): domain Bacteria; phylum Bacteroidota; class Bacteroidia; order Bacteroidales; family UBA10428; genus JAFGPL01. The sequence continues at coordinate 4,966,619 of CAWAHF010000004.1, read as the reverse complement.
GTTAACATTAATGAGGTGCTAAGTATTGCCACACCCAATATGCCGGGTTCATTGGCAAAAGCGCTTAAAATCCTTTCCGATGAAGGCATCAGTATTGAATATCTGTATGCTTTTTCAATGGGGAATAAATCATTTGTAGTGTTGCGAACCGATGAAACCGAAAAAGCTATTATGGCTATGCAACGCCATGAAATGGAGCTAATAAAAGCCAGTGACCTTTATAAATTTTAAATAATTATGCGAATAAACCATATTTTCTCATGACAATGATTTGGAACAGGCATTTTGAAACAATGCCCCATGAAGAAATGCGAAAGGTACAGGGGGAAAGACTCCGTGATATGGTTGAACGGGTTTATTTTAATGTGCCTTTTTACAGAGAGAAATTACAGGCAATGGGCTTAGGACCAGAACATATACAATCGGTAGACGATTTACAAAAGTTGCCATTCACAACCAAAAATGATCTTCGTGATAATTATCCCTTCGGCTTATTTGCCTTACCTATGAGCGAGATAGTAAGGTTACATGCATCTTCGGGAACAACCGGAAAACCAACCGTTGTCGGTTACTCCCGAAAAGATATCAGTCTCTGGTCGGAAGTCATGGCCAGAACACTTACATCTGCCGGTGCAGGTAAAGACGATTTCGTTCATATTGCATATGGATATGGCCTCTTTACCGGGGGACTGGGCTTGCATTACGGTGGAGAAAAAATAGGCGCCTCGGTGATTCCCATTTCCGGAGGAAACACCAAACGTCAGTTGCAACTTATGCTCGATTTCGGAAGCACAGTGCTTGCCTGTACCCCTTCTTATGCACTCTATCTTGCTGAAGCAATAGAAGAAAGCGGTATAAAAAGAAGCGATTTAAAACTACGGGTAGGTGTTTTTGGCGCTGAACCCTGGACGGAGAATATGCGCAGAGAAATAGAAAACAAATTACAGATCAAAGCCATTGATATATTTGGTTTAAGTGAAATAATCGGACCGGGTGTTGCGAGTGAGTGCCTCTGTCAATGCGGATTGCATGTAAATGAGGATCATTTTATTCCGGAGATTATCGATCCTGATACCCTTGAAGTTCTGCCTGAAGGAGAATTGGGAGAACTGGTATTCACTACAATTACAAAAGAAGGATTACCGCTTATCCGCTACCGTACCCGAGATTTAACCCGATTGAATTACAGTACCTGCGAATGTGGCAGAACTCTGGTCCGCATGGAAAAATGTACAGGAAGAAGTGATGATATGTTGATTATCCGTGGGGTTAACCTGTTCCCATCACAGATTGAAAGTATTTTACTTGAAATGAGTGAAACAAGGCCTCACTACCTGTTAGTTGTTGATCGCATCGACAACCTTGATACCCTTGAACTGCAGGTTGAAGTAGAAGACACTTTTTTCCAGGACAAAATAAGCCAGTTGCAATCGTTGCGGCAGAAAATACAGCATAATGTGGAAAGCGCTACCGGCCTGTCGGTTTCGGTAAAGCTTGTGGAACCGAAAACCATTGAGCGAAGCGAGGGAAAAGCAAAACATGTAATCGATAAGAGGAAGATTGTGTGATTAATTTATTGGGAGAACCCGGGAATTGAAGGCACGAAGTAATAGAACTTTATATGCCTGAGACGTTGAATTATGATGTCAAATATTCGTTGGCCTTAACCTCAACTTTGTTGAGTTTTATCTCATTTGAAAAAATGAAAAAAATATGAATCACATTCCAATTGAAGCGGAAATTATTTCATCCATCAGACAGAAGTTGGGAATTAAAAGCCTTGCATTTGCCTCAATAAGGGAAATAGTGCAATTGATAAACCAGATTGAGAAGGATACAGGAATTAAATTTATCAGAACCGAAATGGGTGTACCCGGATTACCCGCACCAAAAATAGGAATTGAAGCTGAAATAAAAGCGCTTCAAAAGGGTGTGGCATCTGTTTATCCGCCCATCGAAGGAATTCAGGGGCTTAAAAATGAGTTATCCAGATTTTCAAAATTATTCCTGAATATCGAAATTAATCCGGCTGGATGTTTACCTTCTGTAGGATCCATGCAGGCATCTATGGCTGTTTTTCTTGTTGCTAACCGAAGAGATACTAACAAAACAACCACTCTTTTTATCGATCCGGGGTTTCCTGTTCATAAAAGGCAGTTAATTTTACTGGGGCTGCCCTATGATAGTTTTGATATCTACAATTACCGGGGAGATAAACTGAGAAATAAACTTGAGAGTTATTTAAAAAAGGGGAATATTTCAACATTCCTATACTCCAATCCAAACAATCCCTCATGGATTTGTTTCACAGAAAATGAGTTAAGGACTATTGGAGAGCTGGCAAGCGAATATGGCGTAATTGTAATGGAAGATTTGGCCTATTTCGGAATGGATTTCAGGGAAAATTACGGAAAACCGGGAGTCCCGCCATATCAGCCTACGGTGGCTCATTATACAGAAAATTATGTATTGTTGTTTTCAAGTTCAAAATCATTTAGTTATGCAGGACAGCGTATTGGTGGACTAATAATTTCAGATAAGCTCTATCAAACAGAATTCCCTGATTTGTCTATAAAATTTTCCTCTGCAAGGTTTGGCAATGCTATTGTACAGGATGCATTGTATGCCTTATCTGCAGGGACCACTCATTCTTCGCAGGTTGCCCTTGCAGCAATCTTAAAATCAGTTAACGACGGAAAATATAATTTCATAAGTGTCGTAAAGGAATATGGCGAACGTTCAAAAATAATGAAGAAGCATTTCATAGAAAACGGATTTAAATTGGTGTATGATAAAGATGATGACAGGTTACTTGCGGATGGATTCTATTTCACCATTTCCTACAGTGATTATTCCGGTGAAAAACTCCTTTCGGAGTTGTTTCAGTATGGAATAAGTGCAATTACGCTGAATACAACCGGAAGTGAGCGAAATGAAGGATTAAGAATCTGTGTATCAAATACAAATAAACAGGAAATGCCAGTGCTTGAGAAGCGTCTGAAGCTTTTCAGAAGAGATCATTGTTGATAAAAAGCATGGTTATTTAATACAAAATATCTAATATTGGGCTTTTTTATGTATTGTATGAAAATCATACAAATATCTTGGAATTACCGCATATGTAAATAACTTTCAATCATGGCCAAAGTAAAAGGAGCAATAGTTATAGACATTGAACGATGCAAAGGATGTGAGCTGTGCATCGATGCTTGTCCGACCGATGTAATTCGTATGGAAAAGCAGGTGAACGGAAAAGGATATCACTTCGCATATCCGGAAAACCACGATGCATGCACCGGATGTGTTAATTGTGCCATTGTTTGTCCTGATGGAGTAATTACTGTTTACAGAACCAAAGTTGAATAACTAACCAAGAATAAAATGGGTGAACTCAGATTAATGAAAGGCAATGAAGCCATTGCCGAAGCAGCAATACGGGCCGGATGCGATGCATATTTTGGTTATCCCATCACCCCACAATCAGAAGTAATGGAATACCTGGCAGCCGAACGGCCTGAAAAACGTACAGGTATGGTATTATTGCAGGCAGAAAGTGAAATTGCAGCCATTAATATGGTTTATGGTGCGGCAGGTACCGGAAAAAAGGCTATGACTTCGTCATCGAGTCCCGGTATTAGTCTGAAACAAGAGGGGATATCATATATAGCAGGATCAGAGTTACCCTGTCTCATTGTAAATGTTGTTCGAGGTGGTCCCGGTCTGGGTACCATCGGCCCGGCACAATCAGACTATTTCCAGGCAACCAAGGGAGGAGGACATGGCGATTACAGGTTGCTTGTTCTGGCGCCCGCCTCGGTTCAGGAAATGTCAGATTTTGTACCGCTGGGATTTGATCTTGCTTTCAAATACCGGAACCCTGTTATGATTTTATCCGATGGAATTATCGGACAAATGATGGAAAAAGTTGAGCTTTTCGAGCCCATGCCGCGAAATACAACATTTGATCAATCCTGGGCAACCACCGGAAAAACCCCTGACAGGGAAAGAAATATCATTACTTCGCTTGATCTGGATCCTGCAAAAATGGAGTTACATAACAGAGATTTGCAGGCTAAATACAAGAAAATGCAGGAAGAAGAAGTACGATATGAAGAAATAGAATGCTCGGATGCTGAATATCTTTTAGTAGCCTACGGTTCTTCTTCCCGAATTTGCCAGAAAACTGTAAAGTTGGCAAGACAGAAGGGAATTAAGGCAGGACTTCTACGACCGATTACATTATTTCCATATCCGAGTGAAATCATACATCAATTGGCGAAAAAGGTTAAAGGTATTTTAACCATTGAGCTGAGTGCCGGCCAGATGGTTGAAGATGTGAGGCTGGCAGTAAACGGTCTGGTAAATGTTGAATTTTATGGAAGAGTCGGAGGTATGATACCAACACCTGATGAAGTGCTTAATGTACTGGAAGAAAAATTAATGGGAGGGAGATAAATGGATGTCAAAGAAATTATAAAGGATGAGAATTTGGTTTATACAAAAACCAGACTTTTAACAGATAAACCTTTATCATACTGTCCCGGTTGCGGGCATGGTGTGGTGCACCGCCTGATAATGGAAGTTATAGAAGAGATGGATATCGTTGAAAATACCATTGGCATTGCCCCCGTTGGTTGTTCTGTGCTTGCCTATGAATTCATGGATATTGATATGCAGCAGGTCCCCCATGGCAGGGCCCCGGCTAATGCCACAGGAATAAAAAGATGCTGGCCCGAAAAATTTGTTTTTACCTATCAGGGTGATGGAGATCTTGCTGCCATTGGAACGTCGGAGACAATTCATGCCTGTAACCGCGGTGAAAACATTACCATAATTTTTATAAATAACGGTATTTATGGTATGACGGGTGGTCAGATGGCGCCAACAACCCTTTCTGGAATGAAATCATCGACCACGCCTTACGGAAGGGATGTTGCACTTATGGGCAATCCGGTGAAAATGACCGAGCTTGTTGGATATTTGCCCGGTACACTTTATGTTACAAGACAATCGGTACATACCCCCGTAAATGTGAGAAAAGCAAAAAAAGCGATAAGAATAGCTTTCGAAAATCAAAAATTAAAAAAAGGCTTATCCTTTGTGGAAATTGTATCAAACTGCCCGTCGGGTTGGAAGATGACCCCGGCTCAATCAAACAAATGGATGGAAGAAAACATGATTCCTTTCTATCCGCTGGGTGATATTAAAGTTGACGGTGTACTCGTTAAAAAAGATTAAACATTTCAGCATACTTAAGATATTGTTACTATGAATGAAGAAATTGTAATAGCAGGATTCGGTGGACAGGGAGTACTTAGTATGGGCAAAATACTTGCATACTCCGGTATTATGCAACATATGGAAGTAAGCTGGATGCCCTCTTACGGCCCTGAAATGCGTGGTGGTACAGCCAATGTAACTGTAATTCTAAGCGATGAACGTATCAGTTCTCCCATTATAAATTCATTCGATACAGCCATTATCCTGAACCAGCAATCAATGGATAAATTTGAAAAAACTGTGAAGCCCGGAGGCTTGTTGCTATACGATACCAATGGAATTACAAAACATCCCACACGAAAGGATATTGAAATTTACCAGGTGGAAGCCGCTGCAGAATCAGCTAAAATGGCGAGTACCAAAACCTTTAACATGATCGTTTTAGGAGCCTATATGAAGTTAAAACCTTATCTCAAATTCGAGAATGTTATTTCAGGTTTAAAGAAATCATTGCCTGAGCGACACCACAAATTGATCCCCCTAAATGAAGAAGCTATAAAAAGGGGGCTTGAAATAGTTAAAAAGGCCTCAGTTTAATTTTATAATCTACATCTTTGCTTCATTTCTGCAGCTGAATCCCGTTGATTCAGGAGTCGTTATATTATAATCCTTCGTTTTAAGCCGGAACTAATTTCATTCTTTATAGATACATCAAAATTTTGAGTTATATATCAGTAAATTTTTGATGGTTCCCGAATAACGAGATAATAAAAATTATATATTTATGCCCTGAATGACATCTAATTAATCACCTCATCCAATCAAACCAAAAAAATGAAAAACCGACTATTTACTTTCTGGGCAATTACCTTCTTATGGGTAATGATGTTCTCTTTTGCAGTACCTGATATATCAGGGAAACAAGTTACCTATCATCAGACAAATCAAAATTTGTTTCAACGGGAAACACAGGATTCGCTCCTGATTATGTTTATTTCGAAAGATGTTGACTATGATTCAATTCCTCTTCGGTTCTTAAAAGAGGCAGGTTATAAGATTGTTACTACATATCCTCTGCCACTTTTAGATAATCAGTTGATGATAGACAGTCTTAACAATGCAGATCTGATAATCGTTGGCAGATCAAGTATAAGCGGAGATCTGGCTCCGTCAAAACTTGCGTGGAACCATCTGACAGCGCCATTGCTTTTAATGTCACAACATTCGTCAGCAAGAGACAAGCTCAATTGGTTTAACAGTACTACTGCTTCTCATGTCATGGAAACAGCAGATATAAAGGCGTATACCAGTTATAAAGCCGATACTATTTTTTATGGGGTAAACTTCTTATCGGGTGATACAATAGCCTGGGCAACTGCGCCGGAAGATCTTTTAATTCTTGCGAATGAAACCAATGGAACCATCATGGTAAGATCTGATTATCTGGCAAATGCGGTTAATGTGGTAAGATTTGAAACAGGTCAGCCTTTTTATGGTGAAATATGTGATAAACCATACGCACCAAGAACATTTTTTGCCACTGGTTTGAACACGAGTGGTGTATTAAATCCCTTTCCGCTAACCGCCGAAGCAAAAAAGGTTTGGCTGGCAGATATTAACAGATTAGCAACGACACCTTTCACTCCTTATGTTCCCTCTTCGGATGCAACCCTTTTGCAACTGCAACTGGGCCTTGGCGAATATACCCCGACTTTCGATCCCGAAGTAATAACTTATAATGCCACTTTACCGGCTGGCACTCAGAACATAAGAGTAATTGTGACACCGACGTATCCGTGTGCAACTTATACGGGCGACGGACTTATTGATGTTTCTTCAGGAACAGGAAGTACTGAAGTAGTGGTAAAAGCAGAAGATGGCACTACTACCAAATCATATTTTATTAATTTTACAGTAATGCCCACCTTTGTGGACAACCGAGAAACTCAGGTACTACAGGTAATTCCAAATCCGGCCAATTCATATGTTAAACTTGTGTTAAACGCGGATTTTAACGGAGCTGAATTAAGAATTATAAATACTACAGGTCAGGTTGTTCTAAAAAAGACCATTTCAAGTAACGAAGAAATTCTGGATGTCAGGAATCTTAAATCGGGAGTTTATTTTATAACTATACTTAAAGAAAATACCTTCGTCTCAGAAAAACTAACGATCAACTAAATAATCTCCGGTTGGTGAGAACGCCAACCGGAATACTTATTGCCGCTTTTTCTTCCTCAAATTATTGTAATCAATGTAGTATAACACTTTTACAGAAAGGCTGTTGGTCTGATCCGATTTCCAGGTATTATGCAGGTTATCCCAATAATCAGCAATGACTGTCTCTCCGGTATTTAAAATGGAATTTTTCCAGGCAACCGTCATTTCCGATCCGGGTGCAAATATCCACCTGAATATCATATCTACATTAAATGCATTATAGTTTTCATCATTATTGTTGGCATAAGAAGGGTCCAGCAGTAGTGAACCATCCTGCTGAAGTTGATAGTAGGATTTATTCTTGGCGCCCGACCAATAATGCCGGATTCTAATCTTAATACTTGCCTTATTATTGAATGTATAAGAAGCGCCAAAAATATTCTGGAAAGTTTTTACATTACGTTTTGCAAAATAAATGGTGTCTTCCGAATCGGTTTTATCCACAAAGCCTCTGTCGTTTATGGAATGATTTAAACTCACATTATATTCCATCTGCATTCTGTGACCAAGACGTACATTTATACCTGCGTCTCCCCAGTAACCAAACTGATCGATATCCGGCTTATTAAATCCTCCGTAATGCAGATAATAATTTACCGGTTTTCTCCAGTCGGAATTTACAAATACATTTATCCAGAAATCATATGGACTGAAAAAATACCTGTTTTTAACTCTTGTTTCGTAATAGTCTCGTCTATTGGTTTCAATACCTGTATTCATTTCAAATGAGTAATTGTTTTTGAACAACAGATAGGTATAAAATCCAATTTCATGTCCGAAGACATCCGACGGTTTATAAATCCGGTAATAATCCCACCAAACCTGTGCATGCCATTCCCTGAAAATCCAGAACGGTTCTATTACCTGGTGAAAAAAATAGGAATTGGTGATTACTTCATTATTTCTGCGTATATACCCCAGATCGTTGATATCGAACTTATCTGAGTTAACGGTTTGGGTAACTCCATATTGCCAGTCTCCTTTATTCTTCTCAACCCCAAGTTGCATATAATAACCGTTTTGCCTGGCGGTATCCCCTCTTGAACTCATTCCACCCTTACCTTTGAAAGCAAATTTTTTCGATTTATCACGTATCTGAAAATCAGTAGCAAGAACATCTGCCATGAAGGGATTATTCGCCATCGACATATTGGAATTTATTATGCTGATATAGGAGTTGTTTTTCAATAGCTTATCAACCACCGAGACATTGTAGTTTGTAAAAGGTTGTGTAAGTACTTTTCGCTCGTTTCCGGTAAGGGTATCTTTTAAAACGGCATATGAAGGCAGCGTCATGGCATTTAGGAAACCAAGGCCCCACCCGCCAGCCGAACGTCCTGAAATTTTTGTTGCATTTAGGAGTTGTGTCTCACCGGGATTGTAATCAACCACTTCATTATCCGTAAGTGCATTTTCTGCTTTGTCAGAAAACTTGGGTGTCGACCCAATCCGTCTCGAATAAAAAAGTCCTGCCCGTTGAAAGAGTTCGGTACCTTCGGTAAAAAACTGTCTTCGTTCATCATAATAAATTTCATAGGGAGACAGGTTTAGTTGCTTATCATCGGACTGAATCTGGCCGAAATCGGGGATAAGCATCATATCGAGTGTAAAACTTTCGCTGAGGCCATATTTCAAATCCATCCCTCCTTTATAGAGAAAGTCCGGATTTGACTTTCCGCTCTTGTACTCAAGATAGGTTGCTAAATATGGAGAAAGCGAAAGCCTGATCGGCGGCTTTATATTTTTTATCCCTGTAAGCTGTCCCTCCTGATGTATAAATCCTGCAACTTTGCGATCGACAAAATTCCAGGAATTGTTCGAATTATATCTTCGAATATTCCGGAACATATTCAATCCCCAAATATGCTCTGCTTTTTCGGGAAACCTTATGGCTGAATAAGGAATCCGCATTTCAACTATCCAGCCGTTATCAACAATGCGTGTCTTGCTTTCCCACACGGCGTTCCAGTTACTTTCTTCATTGTCGTTTTCTTTTCGTATGGCCTTCAGATCGGTTTGCACTCCGGCGGGTGTAATAAAAAATCCATACGCAAGCTGACCTTCGTTATATGGATCGATATAAACCCCAAAATAATCGGATGTTCCAATATTATCTCTTTCTGACAGATAGTTGAAAATACTGTCGGGAGATGTATCATAAAGCATGGCCCCAACATAAATGGCATTCTGATCATAGAAAAAACGGACTTCTGATTTCTGAAGGGCAGGTTTACCGTTATTTGGCTGAAGTTGAACAAAATCTGTTGCAGGCGCCACCTGATTATAAACCGGCTCATCCAGCACGGCATCTATGGTTAAAGGTTGTGTGATATATAACGCTTCTACACTCTTTTTCTCTTGTGCGTTCAGGAAATTACTCGTAAAAAAAAATAATAGCAGATAAATGAATTTACGGATTGATCTAATGTTCATCAGAGGTTTTAAATTGTAATGACGTTTACACATTATAATAGCTGCATGAAAGTATAAAAAAGTACGATACATAATTCAGGATTTTATAAATTTCTTTTTCACCCGGTCAATGATTATTTACAGTACACTCAATAATCAACCGGGTTCAGATTTAAAGAAATTAAATGAGTCAATGTCCCGGGTATCCTGAAATTTTAGAAAGATTTGTACTATTTTTAAATATCATTAAATAAAATCGGTTCCGACGACTTGATTAAAATCATTTTTCGTAATCCTCAAAAAATCTGACCATGATAACCCCAAAAATCTGTAAAAAATATTATCAGTTTGTCTTTCTGTTACCGGTAATCCTGCTTTCCTTTTTACAGGCATCGGCCCAACAGGGAACTGATACAATTAAAGTAAAAAGTCTTTACAGACCGCCAGTAGCGCAAAACAGGGATACAATCACGGTTTCTGATTCCATGTTACTCAGGCAGCAATTTGTTGAAGATTCTATCCAGGCAAGGATGGCATTCATCCGCGATTCAATTGCTGCAAGGGAACAATTTGTCAGGGATTCCATTGCAAGAAGAGAAAGAATACTGGATTCGCTCAACATACTAAAAGCCCAATTGCCGGGTTTACTTGAGGCAGCTCTTAAGACACTCAAAGACGACATAATCATTGGAAACCGGAAAATTACCATTGTAGGTGATTCAACCCTGAGTGATTATTTTTACCGGATTTTACCTTTCAGTCTTTCTCAGCCTTATACGCCCTGGAAAGCATCTATAAACTTATCGGATAATCCGATTAAGATGGGATTCGAGCCCAATTCACTAAAAATAAACTCCATTCAGGCGCCATCGTTAAAATGTACTTTTATTTACGGAAGACAAAAAAATATTTTAAGAATCATTGAACAAGGTATTGTGTTAAACAAAAGTACCGGCAAATTATATAAAGAACCAATTGACTCTGTTTTTTTCGATGCCATGGGGCGGGTGGCTAAAGTAAAGCGATATATCAATTTTCACCAGGTGGTTAACAATTACCAGATGGGGGCGCCCTTGTTCCTTCACCTGACACAGGTGAAACAATATGAATATAATGCCGGCAGCTTGCTTTCAAAATACCAGGAAGTGAATTTCTGTGATCGATGGAGCAAGGGCGATCAAATCAAAGTATGTAATATTATTACCTATACTGTTAATCTACAAGGCAATAACTATTTAATAAGCCGCCAGAATGATCCTCCGAACAATTATTCAGATGGAACATATACGCTTGAGTATGATCAAAACAACAATTTGAAAAGCCTTGCATTTAAAAATAATGGAGGCTCCGAAAACTGGAAGACTTTTATTGAGGTCAATGCAGAAGGCAATGTTACACGCTATCTCTTCCAGATAAATGACAAAGTGCACCAGAGCATGGATTTTAACTACCACCTGAATGATCCACAGGCAAAATATAAAGTTGAAATCATTAAAAATTCATTTGAGGATGATGGGATATGTTATCTTCAAACTAATACCACCACAGGGAAAAGCCGTACCAGAGACAGAATGACCGGGGAATGGGGGCCGTGGAAATAGGTTGATGTTTTAAATAACCGACTTCCTCATACAACTCCCAATTTCACAGTTCAACTGATTGGTAATATCTTTAAAACTTTGCCTTTTTTTTCTTTAGGATGAATTAAATTCTAAAACATTCCTATTTATTGATTAAAATCTTCTGCCTGAAATAGTAGTTCTCTTTTGTTTTAACGATCAAGATGTATAACCCATCTCCTAATTGAGAGACATCAATCGAATTTCCGTTAATACGAATTGGTTGCCTTCTTCCCTGGATATCAGTTATGAATATTTGCTGATAATCCTCATCCTCCAGATATAAATTATTCTTAGCCGGATTTGGATATACATTTGGTGCAAATTCAGTATACTCCTCAACACCTACAAGTCGCGGTAAAGGCTGCTCAAATGCCCCCAGTTCAGGTGCATTGCCGAAAAACGGGAAACCAATATCCACACCTGCATCCATAATAACACTTGATGGACTGATATGCATAAAATCGATATCAGGCAGACTGCCGTCAACATTTCTGGGCGCCATTAATTCAGATATATCAAGGCTGATAAAATCATTATCTGATAAAACAAGTCCCAGATTAAAAGAATTATTGACCAGAGTGTTATGGATGGTATCGAGATAGGCTGTTTCAGCAGAACTTCCGTAACCCAGGTTGTTTTTTAAAACGTGATTGTATCCGTTGACATTAATATTTTGTGACTCCGGGCTTTCGCGGTTCACCATATTGTAATTACAGGAATTTTTATAAGCTGAATTATTTAACCATGTATTCCCGTTCAGATGATGGTTGGAATAAAAACCGTTAGCCTTGTTGCGCACTGCAACACAGAATTGGATGGTATTGCTCGGAACAGGATTCGGAATCAGTGCAGCCTCATCATAAGCATAACCTCCCATTTTAAAACCATTCCCATCCCCCAGGCTGCCGAATGACTGGGAGTAACCATTGTAAAAAGACCAGCAACTATCAAATAAAATATCCTCGCTTGAACGGATGCAATCATAACCATCATCGCTGTTGAACCAGGCACGGCAGCCCCTGAAAACATTTCCTTTTCCGCCGGCAGTCGGGTGGCATCCAAAGCCATCGGTATTTCCCCCTTTTTTATCTTCCGAAACATCATCGTGGTTATTATATGCATCGCAATTCAGGAAAAGGTTGTACCCCCCTTTCCGATGCCTCAGACCTGTACCCTTATTGTCGTGCATGCTCAGATTTTCAAAAATGTTATAGTTACCCCAGCTGTAAACACAATATGATTCTGTATGCGCGGTAATGGTAACCTGTATGCCGGTTATTTCAATCCCCTTTAAATGAATATAATTACCCGATACCCAAAAACCAACTACCCGTTGGTTAGCGGGTTTTACAGCTGTAAAATCAAAGGTTGGATGCTCACCCGGATAAGCCCAGTAATTTATCATCTTATCCGCAGTTCCGCTTTTGTCAAGATGACTGATACATGCAAACAGGTTGCTCTCTACAACTGAAATGTCACTATCTGCCATAACATAGGTTCCACCCCTGATGTAAACCGTATCTCCGGCAGATACGATTGACTGGGCTTTCTGAATCGACCAAAACGGGCTTTCCTTTGTACCGCTATTCGTATCCATACCCTCGGGTGACACAAAAACCTGTTTTGCCTGAAGGGATACACCAAACAAGATGGACAAACACAAAGAATAAATAATCTTATTTTTCATGACATAATTTTTTAATATCCTGTCTCAATAAAAAAACGTTGCAGCGTTTAGACAGCAATTTACAAAAAAAAATTCCAATCGCTTTGTTCAACTAAGTGATTATTATTTTAAAATGCTTTGCCATGATTTGATTAACAGAATCCCGAGCATGGCGCGCGTTTAACGCAGTATAACGCGTGCCAACTATCATTAATGCTGAAAACTATTGGTTCAATTCAGCCGAAAATTTTTACATCATGAAAGGATCTTTGGATGGTGAATGAATAAAATCAGCACCCGTTGCGCCTTCCCTAAACGTGCGCAATTTGGGGGCTATTTGGAATTCGAAAAAAAGATTAACTATTTGTATCTTTGTTAAAAGCACTTAAACATGCCATCGATAAGATTAAAAATCAACGAAAAGACCGAGTTATTTGAAAATCAAAAATATCTTGAAAAAGAACTTAATGAGATAAATAAAGGACAGGCTGACTTTCTGGAATTAGACAAAGTCGAGCAAAGATTAGAACAAACTATTCAAAGGCATGAAGATAGTCTTTAAGAGTACCTTCGTTGACAGATTAAAAAAACAAATCGATTACATATCCATGGATAGTCTATCCCGAGCTAGAAAATTTAAAACGATTTATAATTAAGCATAAAAGAAATTCCTAAAAATCACTATCGTTATAGAAAATCCATATACTTTGACAACCATAAAATTAGAGACTTAATTTTTAAAGGATATACTATCGTATTTAGAATTACGGCAAGTCAAGTTGAGATATTTGGTTTTGTGAAATATCAAAATTCTCCCATGGATGATTGAATAGTATCAATTTATATCACATCGCTCCCAATCGCCCGGTTCCACCGGGTGATGATAATTCTAAAAGCTTTGCTTTGTTTTTCGAAACTTTAAAAAGCAATTTAGAGGTTCATTTTATAGCAGATAAACCACCGGAATTTCATGAATCATTTGGCAAAGCCAACAGGCATATTTGTCACTCGGCACAGCCGAGCAACTGTTGAGCAATATACAAAAAATACTTAAATGCAATGGTAGTTGTTTATATACAATTGATTCGCATTTCTGCCTATATTTGCGCCTTAAAATTTACCGGTGGGAAATCATCAGCGCAGAAATATCATAAACCTTTACCTGATTAAGATATCAAGCTGGCTGATGTTGTATATGCCCATCGTAAAACTGTTTTACGAAGAAAACGGGCTGGGCGATTTTGATCTGTTTGCGCTTCATGCCATCTATTCTGTCATCATTGCAATGCTTGAAATTCCTTCGGGCTATTTTGCCGACAAATGGGGAAGAAAACTGTCACTTATCCTGGGTACATTTTTTGGCTTTGTGGGATTTGGATCCTATTCCCTCTTTTATGGATTTACTGGATTTATGATAGCTGAAATATTGCTGGGTATTGGTCAGAGTTTTATTTCCGGCTCCGATTCTGCTATGCTGTATGATACACTTCTGGATTCGGGTAATGAAAAAAAATATATGAAGTATGAGGGCAGGATTTCTGCTGCCGGTAATTTTGCAGAATCGCTGGCAGGAATTATTATTTTTTTCATGATATTCTTTGGAATGAACAGTTACAGGATACCTTATTACATGCAGACTTTGGTTGCTCTGGCCGGAATACCTGCCGCCTTTTTATTGCATGAGCCAAAAAAACATAAGCACCTGATGCCTGAACAACCTTCAAAAATAATGGAGATTGTCCGGTATTCATTAGTTAAAAACAAAATACTTCGCAATTATATCCTCTTTTCATCCATTATCGGATTTTCAACCCTGAGCATGGCTTGGTTTGCACAAATTTATTTCTATAAGGTACATCTTAATCAGACCCTGTTCCCGGTTTTCTGGATGTTGTTAAACCTCACTGTCGGGATAGGTTCCGTTCGGGCATACAGAATTGAAAAAATGATGGGATTGAAAAAAACAATCTTATTGATTTTAATATTTATTGCTTCCGGATTTTTTCTGAACGGAATTTTTATTAGTATTCCTGCTATTTCTCTTTTATTCGTTTTTTATTTTGTCAGAGGTTTTGCCACTCCGGTACTTAAAGATTATATCAACAGGCTGACAGCTTCTAACATACGGGCAACTGTACTTTCGGTACGAAGTTTGATCATCAGGCTGCTTTTTTCTGCTTTAGGCCCTTTGCTGGGATTGCTCTCGGATAAAATCAGTCTTCGTCTGGCATTGCTCTCTTGCGGATTTACTGTGCTTTTAACAGGCGGTATAACTGTGATGGGCATTCTTTTATCTGCCAGAAATGATGGTTAAATTCTGAATGGAGAAGAATGATACGTGGCTGTCGAAAAAGGTTTGACTATAATTTTTCTGCTTACAAATTGAAAGAATAGAACACAGATTTTTACTGAATTTCACAGATTTTATCTGCAAAAATCTGTTTAATCTGTGTCATCAGTGTGCAATTTTAATGATAAACTTTCAAATCATAAGTATCCAACTAATTACTATACGTTTTTGGACTACCTGATAAAAATGGAAAATCATATTTTTCATTATTTTTGATAAAAATCCTGTCTGTTATGAAACTTCGGGGCACATTTATCCAACCACTCATTATTTTCCTGTTAGCGGTTCTGCTATACAGCAATACCATCCACCATAAATATGCCCTTGATGACAGTATAGTTATCACAGAAAATCAGTTTACCAAAAAGGGATTTCGCGGACTGAAAGATATTTTTACCAATGACTCATTTACCGGATTTTTTAAGAAAAAAAAGGAACTTGTTCAGGGTGGGCGTTACCGTCCGTTATCCATCGCTACGTTTGCAATCGAATACCAGTTTTTCGGCCTGAAACCTTCCATAAGTCATTTCATCAATATATTGCTTTATGGATTTACCGGAATTATGATCTGGCTTGTAATGAAAAGATTGCTCGAAGATTTTCCCGAAAATGAAATCTATAGAATCTTACCTTTTGGCACAGCATTACTATTTGTTTTCCACCCCTTGCATACCGAGGTAGTTGCCAACATAAAAGGTCGGGATGAACTACTGGCCCTGCTTTTATCGCTTTTTTCCTTCTATTTTTCGATACGTTATTCTCAAAACAAAAAAATCCGGTATCTCGTGTTCACCGCCATCAGTTTCTTTCTGGCACTGCTTTCAAAGGAAAATGCCGTCACATTTCTAATCCTGATTCCATTTGCATTACTTCTGTTCAAAAATATTAAGTTTAAAGATGCCGCTATAACAGTATTCCCAATGCTTGGGGCATTTATTGTATACTATTTCATCCGAATTGGGGTAACCGGAGGCATCAAACAGATTGTATCTGCCGAGCTTATGAATAATCCTTACCTGGATGCAACTTCGTCACAAAAGTATGCAACCATAATTTACACCCTGGGATTGTACCTGAAATTGCTGGTGTTTCCCCACCCCCTGACGTATGACTATTATCCTTACCACATCTTACTTCAACATTGGAACTTTAAAATTCTGCTCATTCTGGCCTTCTATCTTTTTCTGATTCTCTACTTGATTTTTACTGCAAGAAATATTTCGAAAAAACGAAGCAGAAATGTTGTCTTCTTCTCAGTGTTTCTGTTTCTCATAAACCTATTTCTAGTTTCAAATATTCCTTTTAACATGGGGACATTTATGAATGAAAGATTTCTTTATGTTGCATCCCTTGGTTTTTGTATATTCCTTGCATGGCTGATTATTATCCTGACTGAGAGATACAGGAAACGGGTATTATTCAGAACATTAATTTTAATCATGATTTTGTTGCCCTTTGGTTTGAAAACCATAAGCAGAAACAAGGCATGGAAAGACAATTACACCTTGTTTACAACCGATGTAAAAACTTCGGGAAACAGCGCCAAGGGCAATTGTGCTGCAGGTGGAATTATATATGAAACCGCTTTAACTCAGAAAGATTCACTACAGAAAATGAAAATGCTTGTAATGGGTTCGGATTATCTGGATAAAGCCCTGAAAATATATCCTGGATATGCTGATGCCTGGCGACTGCTTGGAAATATAAAATTTGAAACCGGAAACTATCAGGATGCCCTCAATGATTATATCAAAACGCTTGAGATTATGCCAGATGACGAAGCAGCCTGGCTTAACACGGATATGACATTAAGTAAATACAACAATACAGATGAAAAGATAGATGTCTGCAAAAAACTGCTGAAAATCAAACCATCCAGGTTTGAAACAAATTACCTTCTCGGAAATTTGTACGGCAAATACAAAAACAATCTGCCTTTGGCTATCGAATATCTTAATAAAGCGTTGACCATAAATCCCGATAGTTTTGAAGCCAACAAAGACCTGGGAGTTGCCTATGGATTGTCGGGAGATTTTGTAAATTCGGTAAAATGGTTGGATCATGCATTGAGGATAAATCCAAACGATGCCGATATTTATACCAACCTGGGCATTTCATATTACAATCTGAATGAAAAAGATAAAGCCATGGCATACATGAAAAAAGGAGAAGAACTCAGACAAATGAGATAATCCCAACTAAAGCAATTAACCAAATGAACAGCCTTTACCTGATACCCTCGACTATTGGAGACTCACCCGTTGAGAACGTAATTCCAGCGTTGATAAAAAATATGATTAATCAAATCGATTTCTTTATAGTTGAGAATGAACGAACCGCCCGAAGATTTTTACTTAAAGCAGGATTGATAAAACCTGTAGATGATCTTACTTTTTTTCTATTAAATAAACATACACCGGTTGAAGATCTTGAAAAGTTTTTATACCCAATTGACCGGTCAAATATCGGCATTCTTTCTGAAGCCGGTGTTCCCTGCATTGCAGATCCGGGAGCTGATATTGTTAATATCGCGCATAAAAAAGGAATAAAAGTTATTCCTCTCGTCGGGCCCTCTTCCGTATTAATGGCCATGATGGCATCGGGACTTAACGGGCAGAATTTTGCATTTACGGGTTATCTGCCGGTGAAAAAACCGGAACGAATCCATCGTATCAGGCAACTCGAAGCCAGATCGTTCCAGGAGCGACAGTCCCAAATCTTCTTTGAAGCGCCCTACAGGAATAACCAGTTACTGAATGATATTCTTGAATGTTGTCATCCGGATACCCTTTTGTGTATTGCTACAGATATCACGCTTGATACCGAATTTATCGAAACAAAACCTGTAAAACATTGGAAAACAAAAAAACCGGAGCTTCATAAGCGTCCGGCTATTTTTATTCTTCAGAAACGATAATTCTTATCTTTTCTATTTTTTACCAATTACCTTGAATCTATAAACCAGTGAGGTATAATCAGGCACAACAGTATAATTAAGTGTAGCCTGTCTGAGACCTCCCGTTCCATACCCTTTGGTATAAGGAACCACTAACAGGGCTTCGGTGCCAATGGCAACCGTATCCATGGTAGCTGCAAAACCTTTGGTTAAGGGAGCATAGCCGTCCGGAATAAATCCTTCTACCTTTGATCTTGTTGAAGGAATTACCACATAATCCTGATCGGATGTACCCCAGATAGAATCGAATTTTATAAGACTTTCTTCCTGCAGGTAATAAGCAACAAATTTTATTTCAAGCGAATCTGTTGCAGCGATATCAATTGTTGTATCACCGGGAGCAATTTCTTTATAAAAAATATTGTCGGCAGCGATATAGGTTGATTCATCCAGTCCATTTGTACTTGCGAACCATTCAACCTGTGTGGAATCATATGAAACAATATCGGGAATTACCTTATACAGTTTTACTTCGTCTATAATTGAAACATGATCGTGAAATGCAAGACCCGAGGGCATATAAAACCTTGCCTTCTGACCTTCATGCATTAAGCTCACTCCGGCATTAAAACCAACAGTATTGTATCCGAATATAATTTTTACGGGAACAAACAAGTAATGACTATAACTGTCTTTATTGCTGTTAAACAAGGTCCATGATGACATCAGCGAATCATAATTTGTGTAAATGATTTCACCCGAAAGTTCTCTTCTTACATAGTCTATAATAATATAATCATTGCCAACAGGTGATATTCCCGGGGTGGCAAAATCGCCAAGATTTTCAAAATACATTGTATAGGAAGCTATTTCCTTATCTTCAATCACAGCACCCTGTGCCTTTAGATCGGTTATATGTTTTTCCAACGTGCTGATTTCATCCTTCTCCTTTTCTTCCCAGTCGTTGTTCAGATTACATCCTGATAACATAGCTGTTGCCATACCAAAAACTAAAGTTGCTAAAAATAAATTCTTCATTCTATTATAATTACGATGTGAATATATTGTTAAACTTAAAACAGACGCGTTTATTATGTCGTTTATAAAAATCAGTATTTAGTTGACAAAATTATAACTAAATCCCGGAATTAACCTGATTTTTTTTCCCATGAAGGCTGATTGGTTCTTCAAATCAGATTGTTAATTCAGGATGTTATAAAAAATACTACCTGCCAAAAATATACACTACATATTTAATGATGTTATAATAGAAAAAAAGTTGCTTCGATTTCCGATTAATTTATTTTTAATACTTCCACCTCGTAAATTAGTGAAGTATAAGGAGGAATAATCCCGGTTGATGAACCCTCTTCCCCAAAGGCCAGTTCCGAAGGAAGAATAAACAGCGATTTTTCACCCTCTTTCATCAATGATAATGCATCTTCGAGCCCTTTAATAACCTGCCATTCAGTGCCATACACAAACTGGAAAGGCTGATTTCTTTTTATCGTGGAATCGAAAAATTTTCCATCGAGGAATTTTCCTTCATAGTTAATGGTGATGGTATCGCCCGGCTCTATTAATTTTCCTTTCCCCTCTTTTAATACGATGCGATACAAACCGTTTTTTACGGGTTCTACATTTAGTTTTTTCTGATCGAGAAATTGATTTAATATTACTTTTTCATAATCTCCAAAATCTTCTATCCAATGCAGGAAGGCCTCCTTTTCTTTGAGATATTGTTCGTTCGTTTGAATCGCATTAATATCTAATGTAACTTTCATCATATCCCCTTCCTTTAAAAAGGAAGGCATGTCTGATTGCAGGGTTTTATGAAAAAAATCGGAAGCTGAAATGATGAATGTAGCGCTCTCTTTTTCGCTTAGCATCATGAAACACCTGTCGATACTACCTTTGTATTCGGGTTCGGTAACCTGTAGTTTTCTTACACCTGTAAAAAATACCGAGTCATTCATGGTTTTATAAACGATATTTGCCGTTACATAATCACCCGGTTTGGCTTTTTCAGTATTCTCACCTATTCTTTGCAATTGAAAAAAGATGCCGTCCTTTCCTTTGGAAAAGCCGGGATATTTGGAGTGTTGATTAAAGCAACCCGCCAAGAATACTGCAATTAAAAGAATACCTGTAAGCCTGTTCATCTATTTAAAATTAATTTTCATTCAATTTTATTAATTCTACCTCATACAGAATGATAGCCCTGGCCGGAATCCTTTTCTCATCCCCTATCAAACCGTGAGCCAGATGCGGCGGCATAATAAAACGGGCTTTATCACCCACATGCATAAACAAAATTCCCTCTTCGAGTCCCGACTCAACCCCACCCTGTCCGATTTTAAAAATTTTTGGGCCGAGATCATCCGAACTGTAACATTCAGTTCCGTCAAGAAGCGAAATTTTATAGTTAATAGTAGCCACTTCACCCTTTTTTGCCAGGGGGCCCTTACCATTCTCATAAATCATGTACCAGAGACCGGTTTCAGTTTCACTCATTTCCCAGTTTCTTCTTTTTACATAAGCGGCTATTTTTACGGAATCTTTTCTGACAAGAATTTTATTGGCTTTTACCAGATTTTCCGGATTTGACAAAGCCTGTTTTTCGTGTGATGTGTCGGATCTCTGTCTGCAAGCTAAAGCTGACAATACAAATAAAAAGATAATTGATATAAATTTAAGCAGTTTCATTCGTAAGATCCCTTTCGTAAGTTACCAGTATATCTCTGAATTTTTTCAATGTTTCTTCCATAGAGGCATAATTTTCACCGCCCGAAGCATTCAGATGTCCGCCACCGTTAAAATGTTGTTCCGCAAATTTGTTAGTTGCAAAATTCCCTTTCGATCTGAGGGATAATTTAATAAGATCCTCCTTTTCGACAAATAGCACTGAAAAACGGATATTTTTTATTGATAGTGGATAATTTACAAAACCATCCGAATCGCCCGGCTGAAATTTGTATCTTTTCTGATCCTCCTTTGTCAGACTGAGTATAGCTGTATTGTACTTTTCATAAATCTCCATTTTCTCGTTGAGTATGTAACCCAGCAATTTCATCCGGCTACCTGAAAAATTATCATATACTTTATAATAAACATTATCCTTATCAATTCCATATTCAAGCAATCTGGCCACGACCTTGTATGTATGCGGATTCGACGAATTATAACTGAAACATCCTGTATCGGTCATAATTCCGGCATACAAACATGTGGCAGCCTCTTTGTCAATCGCATTTTCAAAACCAAGCTCACGAACAAAGTCATAAATTAATTCGGCAGTAGAGCTTGCATTTGTATCAGAATAAACTATCGGTGTAAAAAACTCTTCTGTCGGATGATGATCAATCATTACCTTTGTCGCCTTCGACTGTTCAACCAACTCATTTATCTGTTTAACACGTGTAAGGTTGTTGAAATCTAAACAAAAAATAATTTCTGAGGATTGTATCAGTTGTCTTGCAGTTTTCTGAGCATTGTTAAAAATCACAATCTCACTGTTTCCTGGCATCCACTGCAAAAATTCGGGATATACATTGGGTGTGATAATCCCGGTTTCATGACCGAGATTGGATAAAATTCTTCCCAACGCCAATGAAGAACCAATGGCATCACCATCGGGATTGACATGCGCAATAATCACTATCTTCCGTTTTCCTTCCGACAGTAATTTTTTTATGTTGCTTTTTCCTTTCTTTACCCTGCTTTTCGACATGCTAATCAGTTACAAAACCTATAAGAATCAACTTTAAAAACACGGAAGTATATAATTTATTCCTCGGTCCGGAAATGAAAACTATCCCTGCAAATCCAGCCAGTCAGGTTAAAACAGGCAATACTGAATAGAAAGTCTCCAATCTGTGATCGAAAATCAAATATATAAAAAACTGATTTCAGAATGGGTGCAATTATAAATTTTTATATTTTAGCCATTCACAAATTCAATGTATATGGCAGGAACAAAAACTCTTACAATTATTAAACCAGGCGCTGTGGCTAATGAATATATCGGCCCCATCCTGGCTAAAATAAATGCAAACGGATTTCACATCGCAGCAATTAAATTGATCTCAATTACACGGAAAATGGCGGAAAAATTCTATTCGGTGCATAATGGAAAACCTTTTTTCGAGGGACTTATAAATTTTATGACTTCAGGACCGGTAGTTGTGGCAATCCTCGAAAAGGAAAATGCTGTTGAAGAATACCGTAATCTTATCGGCAATACAGATCCGACAAAAGCACAAGAAGGTACCATTCGAAAGCTGTTTGCGCAATCTATCGAAAAAAACGCAGTTCACGGTTCAGACAGCGATTTAAATGCAACCACTGAATGTGATTTTTTCTTCGCCCTGAGTGAACGGTTTTCGAAGTTTGATAATTAATATTGCATTATCTCACTGAAACATCCCATACTTTGGATCTTCTGGATTTTCCTTCGGGTCCCTCAATATAAAGGGTAACAACATAATCTTTTCCCCTGTCATATTGATGAATTGGATTTGGTTCTTCAGAAAACGTACCATCTCCAAAATCCCATTTCCATGAGGTAATGTTTCCATACGATAAATCCTTAAAGGCTACAAGCCGTCTGTCCATATCAACAACTTTGAATGACCACTGCGCTTCAATGGGTTTTAAAAATTGTTTTTCCAAGGGCATCAATCTGAATGCACACAGTTGTGATGCATTTCCATACATAGTATGTTTTGAGGAAAGATTCCAGAAGCCATTGTTTTCCTTAATGTTTACATCATCATAATCGATAACCGCCCAGCACAAACCAATGATTTTATTTTCCTTTAGAACAGATTCAACTGCTCTCACCGGCCCTTCCGAACCTGCATAATCAAACGGAGTAATCCAGAATTCCAAAATGAGCTTACCGGATTCGCCGGGTTTGAAATCATAATTATATGCAGCATTGGCATAAGGTAATTCTTTTATCCAGGGCTGTACTCCCCAGACAAGCGCCCAGTCTTTTCCTTCAACAGGTGTGAAAATGTGGTAGTTCTGCGCATGCACGCCATGCCTGTTCCAGTGATCTTCCATCGGGTCAATCCGCTGGTCAGGTTTGGACATATACAGCCCCACTGCTTCAGGGGTCCAGACATCCCGGTGAGAAATATCAATGAGTGGTCCACCGGATAAATCACCGTCTACAACTACCTCGTAGGTGTCATTGTGTAATCCGGTCTGATTGAAATCCCAGTAATCATCGTATGCCTCGTACAAAAAATAGAGTCTGTTCAATCCCTTTACCCACCCCACTTTTACACGCACATTCAGGGAGGTTGTATCATTCTTTTTATGCTTGCCTGTATCATCGCTTAGCTGATTCATGCCAATCACATAGCTTTGAGGGACCATGTCCCAGTCAGCTGTATTCCCGTCGATACGCGGAATAGCATTGGCCGGAAACTGAAAAATCCGGTAAGTGGTATCTTTATCGAGACCAAATGTACAAATTGTTGATACGATTAGGCCTGATATCATTATTCCCCGTTTGAACTTCATACGCGAGCCTCCATTTATATTAATAAGTTGATAGTATTATTATCATTATATGTTATAAGATTTCTTATCCGAATCTATTCGTAACGATAAAGCTTCACATGCTGAATCATTCTGTCATCTCCGGTAAATTTCAGTCCGGTACCCGTTTTATTTTCTTCAGCTTTATTTGCCAGATGATAATCCAGCATAATGGCATCCCCGTTTAACCTTCTGCGTGGTATCCATTTCCCATCATCAAATCTTCCTTCATCCACCCATGCCAGTGCAGCAATAGCAGGACCTTCGGTGGAAGGTGAAAAAGAAATCTGGATATTTTTGCCTGCAATGATATATTCATCAACAGCCGAATTTATTATAATTCCATACCCTTGTTCGGGAACTGTATCCGAATACCTGCTTTTCAATAATTCAATTAGTAATTTGTATCCTCCAATCTCTATTTCTTCTGATGGGTGGATATCTTTTTTCAACAATACTCCTGTAATTGTTCCTTTGCTCTGGGCATCGAGTATTATCGGAGCCATGCCGGCCAGGAGTTTATACGCTTTTGGTATGGGTCCATTCACCATGTCCTTTACCCGGTTTTCAAATCCAAAAGGAGAGTAACCGATTGCCTTATGTCTGCCAATGGCGTAAAATAACTGTCCGACCCCCTGCTCACCAGCCCTGGATTCAGGAATAAAAAGGGTATTCTTGTTCCGTGTATACATCTTACATATTTCTGTAAAATTTGGCAAGTATATATCTGGACAATATAAATCCATATGCGGCGCCCCTGCCCTCCAAATATCCAACACATGTGCCTGTGGTCCGCCGCTTGGATAATCCCCAGGCTGTTTATCTGTGGGCTGAATTATCCAAGCATTGACATACATCGGGATCGGGTATTCGGTTTTTGCCAGCATCACCAACCGGTCAATATACGTAGCATACTGCCACGCCATAAAAATCTCGTCCGTCATCAGATTCTTACCAAATAAATCCTCCCAGGTTCCTTTTGCCTTAAAACCGTTGGATGACCAAGCCTTTGCCAATTCCGGTAAAAGGCGGTCTTTGTGTATGGAAAGATATTCAGACAGCATAAGAGGAACAGGCTTATTGTATGCTGTATCTGCCAGATTGCTATAATCCCGGGAAGCCCCCAGGATGCCTACCTCATTTTCCACCTGCATCATAATGACAGTTCGTTGTTCAGAGTCTGTTTCTTTCAGATGTTTCATCAAAGCAATCAACGCGGCTGCATCCTGGTTAAAATTTTCAATCGAAAACGGGGTTAGAATCTCAAGACTTTTTCCGTCTTTCAATTTTGCCCTGGGAAAACGAATATAGTTTTCTTTAACCCATTCAGGCGGATAATGTGATTGTCCGTTTTTCCAGGAACCAAACCATAATAATATTAATCGCAGGTGATGTTTTCGTGCCGATTCCAGCACATCATCCACCACCGTAAAATTGAATTTACCTTCTTCGGGTTCAATCAACAACCATTCAACTCCTGCCAGAACAGTATTCATTCCCGATTGTTCCAGCCCAGGCCAGATATCCTTCATATATTCGCTGCTGGATGAGCTTGAATTATGTAACTCACCTGCCAGTGCCAGCCATGGTTTTCCATCTACTATCAATTGAACTGCTTTACCCCTCTTCTCTATAACCGGGACGGGTTTGTCCGAATTATTTCGGGAAGTACAGCTGAAATAAAAAACCGATAAAATGATCAGGAACAGATTTCCGAATCGATTTGGCAGGTTACGCAAATTGTTCTTCATAAGCCATAATAGATTAAATCCCGAAACCACTTATTCCGAAAACCATAAAGCAAAACAATGACAGTGTTTTATGGTTGTGAATTATCTGCGAAAGATAGGGCATATTTAACATAAAATCAATTCAAAAATTCTTTGGGAGGTATCATGTATAGAGTATCCATTACTGCAAAACAAATAATGCGTATTAAGGGTCGAAATCAAATATTATGGACTTTATCTTTGTGAATCTTTGTGTTTTAGTGTCTCAGTGGCATAAGGATGATAGCCACAAAAGCCTTTAGATTAGCAAAGTCACGAAGCGCCACTAAGGAAAGTTTACAAAATACTGATTATTAATTATATATACTAATAAGTTTTAACACTTAATTCGCATAAATAATAAACGTTTTTAAATTCAGTAACAATTTAGAATCAATCCGAATATAACAGGTAATGCAGGAAATTTAGACAAATGAGGAGTCAGACGAACATACGTAATCATGGTATATCCTGAATACAAATTCATTTCTGAACAATAAATATAAAAATTAACCATATCTTTATGTACCCTTCTATCTAATCATCCGTATATTAAAAAGTTTTAATATTTTACCATAATAAAATTACAGGTGATGAAACAACTTTTTACATTTCTTTCGATTGTCGTATTGAATTTCCAGTTGTTTGGCCAGGCGAAATTTGAAGTAGATGCAACCAGCAAAGGTATGAACATGAGCCAGGAGTTGATTGGCACCTTTTTCGAAGATATTAATTATGGTGCCGACGGAGGTCTTTATGCCGAATTAGTACAGAACAGATCCTTCGAATATTATCCGGTAGCTGGATATACAAATTTGCAGCCATTAAGTGCATGGTCTTTGGTTGGAACAAATGGCTCGATGCAGATAGAAAGCACAAATCCGTTGAATGCCCATAATACCAAATACCTGAAACTTACCATCAATAATCCGGGAACAGAAACAGGAATAAGAAACAGCGGTTTCTTTGGCATATCGGTAACTGGTGGCAACAAATACGATTTCTCCGTTTACCTGAGAAGTGACTCTATCTTTGATGAACCTGTAATTATAAAAATTGAAAATACTTCGGGAACCGTTCTTGGAAGTGACACAATAGAATCCATTACAACCAACTGGGTAAAATACTCAAAAGTGCTTGAATCCAGTCAGACCAGCAATCTTTGCAATCTAACTATCGTTACCGAAGGTAAAGGAATTCTTTACTTTGATATGGTTTCGTTATTCCCACAGAATACGTTCAAAAACCGAAAAAACGGTTTAAGACAGGACCTTGCTCAGGCAATTGCAGACTTGCAACCGAAATTTTTAAGGTTTCCCGGTGGATGTGTTTCCCATGGCAGGGGCCTTGCCAATGCATACCGTTGGAAAAACACGGTAGGAGACGTTGCTGAACGCACCCCAAACTGGAACTTATGGGATTATCATCAAACCTATGGTCTTGGTTTTTTCGAATTTTTCCAATTTTGTGAAGATATCGGAGCAAAACCTTTACCTGTATTGCCCCTGGGAATCTCATGCCAGTTTCGTAACCGGGAAATTGCACCGATAGCCGACATGGGGCCTTGGATTGAAGATGCAGTGGATTTAATTGATTTTGCAAATGGAGACACCACCACCAAATGGGGTAAAGTACGTGCGGATATGGGACATCCGGAACCATTTAACCTCGAATATCTGTGCCTTGGAAATGAAGAGGATGATATTCCTGAGTTTCGTGTAAGGTTTGTAATGTTTGAAGATTCGCTTGAAGAATATCATCCTGAAATTCATATTTTAGGTACTTCGGGTACTGCTGCTTCGGGAAGTTATTACAATAGTCTTTGGGATTTCAGCAGGCAGCAAAATTTATATGCTGTTGATGAACATTATTATATGTCGCCTACCTGGTTTCTGAATAACATTCACCGGTACGATAACTTCGATCGCAACGGGCCCAAAGTATTCATCGGTGAATATGCTTCACAGGATGACAGACTGGCCAATGCCATTGCCGAAGCTGCCTATTTAACCGGGGTTGAAAAAAACTCTGACATAATTAAGTTTACCTGTTATGCACCCTTGTTATGTTATGAAGAAAATATCGAATATCACTGGAATCCAGATTTAATCCGTTTTGATAATACGCATGTTGTGAAAACAGCCAGTTATTATGTGCAACAATTATACAGTGTGAACGCCGGTGATGAATATATTAACAGTTCCATTAGCTATGACGAAGAATACAGCTCTGTTTCAAACGAATATTCAGGGAGTATAGGAGTGGCTACATGGAATACCCAGGCAGACTTTGAAGATGTTAAATTAATGTGTGGTGACCAGGTGTTGGTAGACGAGAATTTTAATGGCGGTGCATCCAACTGGCAGGTAGCTTCCGGAACCTTCAATACATCGAGTGGCATATACTCACAATCTTCAGGTTCACAACCTGCTGTGAGCATTTGCAATACCCTGATCGATACCTCTGTATATACATTTACACTGAGAGCCAGAAAAACCAGTGGCGCTGAAGGTTTTTTGATTCCTTTCGGATATAAAAACGCTCAGAACTATTACTGGCTAAACTTAGCAGGATGGGGCAATACACAGCATGCTGTCGAAAAATGCACTAATGGTTCCAAATCGACCATGGTTTCAAAATCGGGAAGCATACAATCCAATGTCTGGTATGATATTAAAATTGAAATTAGCGCTTCAACTGCAAAATTTTATCTAAATAACGAAATGCTTTTTGAAATTCCTGCATCCATAGGTCCTGTGACAGCGTCGGTGAGCAAAGACAATGAGAGTAATGAACTGATAATTAAAATGGTGAATTCAGGTTCTACAACCATGATTGCCTCCATGAATATTACAAATCCTTATATCAGTCAGAATGCAAAGGTTGTAACACTTACCGGTTCATCTGCACAACGCAATTCGCTGGGGTTGCCCGATTTGATTTCTCCGGTGGAAAGCAGCTGTTATGTTTCAAATTCGTTTAATTACTCCCTGCCTGCCAACTCATTACAGGTATTTCGTATCAAGCTCGACGCCATTTACCAGGGGATAAAGGAAAATACTCAACAGGAGGAACCTAATCAACTTAAAATCTTTCCCAATCCCCTGGATAATAGGAATGCCCAAATTGTTTTTGAAAATCCAAACGGAAAACAGTTTACCCTATATCTATATGATTCAACAGGAAGAGAGATATTTAGAAAAAATGATATTGTTGATAATTATACAACAATAGAAAGCGGGAATCTCCCTTCAGGAACTTACCTGGTAAAACTAATGGGACCGGATAATGTTTATTCCGGCAAGATGATGGTAACAGCAGTCGATCACTAAGTATACAAAAAAAATATTCCGCAAATTGCATACGAAATTAAGGAGTTTCGCGACTTCTGATGTATTTTTGCCGGATGACTAAGGGAATCTATTATGCAGCCTTTACAGCATTTTTGTGGGGATTTCTGGCCATTGCCCTGAAGGTTGTGTTGAATGAGCTGCCTCCGCTTACGGTAACATGGCTCAGATTTGCTATTGCATTTGTCTTTCTGTTCATCTGGTATTTAATTTTCGACAGTCCAAAAACAAGGATTTTGATAAAACCTCCGGTGTTTGCTATTATTGCAGGAATTTGCCTGGGATTTAATTACATCGGATTTATTACCGGAGTATATCATACCACCCCTGTCATCAGTCAGATTTTTATTCAGACAGGCCCGGTATTGTTGGCAATATCAGGTTTTGTTATTTTTAAGGAGAGTGTTTCACTACGGCAGGGATTGGGACTTGTTGTTGTTCTCTTAGGAATGCTTGTGTTTTATCACGAGAAAATCATAGTGATAGCAGGAGGAATGTCTAAATACAAAACCGGTGTCTTATGGCTCTTGTTTGGCGCCCTGTGCTGGTCAATGTATGCCATCTTTCAGAAAAAAGCTGTCCTTAAGTATAATCCTATGCAACTTAACCTGGTAATCTTCGGGATACCTATGTTGTTCCTGCTTCCTATGGTGGATTTTACCAAAATAGCAGAAATATCATTTAACCTTTGGCTGCTGGTTCTTTTTCTGGGACTAAATACGCTTGCCGCATACGGATCGCTGGCTTACGCCTTAAAATACCTCGAGGCCAACAAAATCAGTGTGATCATTACCCTCAATCCGTTAATAACATTTGCTGCCATGGCGTATATCGGGTATAAGCATATAAGCTGGATTCAGGCAGAAACATGGTCTTTCAAGACCCTTGCGGGAGCATTTACCGTGCTAGCCGGTGTCATTTTGGTGGTGATCCGGAAAAAAGAAAGAATTACATTTTAGCTGGCTGAACCTGAAAAATTAGTGAGACATACCGCCATTAAGTTCATCCGATTTTGCATACCAGTAATCGGCACGTTCATAATTTTCAAGTCCTTCAAAAGCAACACCGAGATTGTGTGATGCTTTCATGGCAATTTTAGGATCGGATGATTCACTCATCGGTAATAAAAGTTCTATTGCTTTCTCCCATTGTTGACTTTTCAGATAAGGTGTTATTTCGGTAAAATCTTTGCCCGTGTAATATTTTCTCTGTTCGGAGACGGTTTTGGGATAAAATTTTGAAATGTAATTACTTCCAATTTTGTATGACATTTGATCGACCTCTTTCTGCTTATTAGCAAATGAAGGCCTGATGGCAATGTCCAAAAAGAGAGCATCCCTGGTATCGATGTATTTTTCTTCCTCCATATTCGACCTGTTAATCAGGCGCCCTGTGTTATCGTATAACGTCAGACAGGCTTCGGTAATTAATATGTAATGCACTACATTCTTTTTTTTACCTTCATCGTTGGTTGTTTCCTCCGAACGTTTATCATATGAAACATTAAAAGCCTCAAGCGCGAGAAGCATCGAAGAATTATTCAGTGAACAATAGCGCCTCACCATTCCCGGGGGAAGAGTATCACTATAGTATGCATAAGCATATCCTCTTACAACCGAATCCATAGGTAAGAATGTAAAATCATGATTTGTTTGAAAAGAATTTTTCAATCCTTCCTTAATTTTCTCAGCGCCGGAGGCATATACCTCAATACGCTTTTCATTTTCAAAATCAAGTTGGGAGGGATCGTAAAAAGAAATATACTGGATGGATTTTTCATTTTCTTTCAATTCAATCTCAGGCGAGTAATTCACCGGTATCTGAAGGTACGAAAAGCAGGAAGAGGTGAATAATACGATGGCCGGAAAGGCCCAATTCCTAAAAGGTTTTGATAAGGGCATGGTTTCAGGTTTTTTGTTAAACATTACTTGATTCAGATACAAAGGTAATTGATAAATGGAAAAGAATAAATATACCTTGTATTTTTGGCTGAATTCTAAGACATATCTGATTAAACCCGGTGGGATTAATTACTGTAATCATATAAGAAATGGATAGTTATCAATTAAATTTACTTTGCTAATCTGAAGAAATTAGTGCATTCGTGGTTAAATTTTTAAAGAATTATCTTAATATTTTAAAATGTTGTGAACTTAAAATAACCTCCAACCTAATTAAAACTCATGAACTTATATTCATATATATGGTTATTGATTATAACTTTGAATATGTTTCCTGAAAAACACGGTAAATCATATAAAAATTTAACTACCCAATCATCATGTATAATAAATTAATTACCAACATTAAGCCCCTGGGATTTACATGGGAAACCAATGATCCGTTTTTATTCTGTGTGCATCATCTTGATGACTATCCCGCAGGAAATGATCAAATGGGGCCTGCGGCTTCTCTGGAAGGAAGAAACCTGGGCCAGGATTTTACCACCAAAGATGGCTGGCGGATGTACCATGGCGAAAAGATACCGGGTTTTCCTGTTCACCCGCACAGGGGATTTGAAACAGTAACTGTAGTTCTCAATGGTTTTGTCGACCATTCCGATTCATGGGGCGCCGCAGGAAGATATGGAAACGGCGATGTGCAATGGATGACTGCCGGTGCCGGGCTGCAACATTCTGAGATGTTTCCCCTGCTGAATAAAAACAGTGCAAATCCGTTGGAGCTTTTTCAGATCTGGCTTAACCTGCCAAAGGCGAAAAAATTCGCCAGGCCTTTTTACACCATGCTGTGGACAGAAGATATACCGGTTTTTACAGAAAAAGATAATAATAACCGAAAGACGGAGGTTACTGTTATTGCCGGAAAATTAGGAGATGTGACTGCTCCTTCACCTGCGCCTGATTCATGGGCAGCTGATGCTTCAAATGAGTTGGCAATCTGGCTGATAAAGATGGAAACAGGTGCACAATGGACGATCCCTGCAGCATCGCCTGAAGCAAACCGTTCGCTGTTTTTTTACAGGGGCTCGGATATACATATTGCCGGAATAAGTGTAATGCCTTACAATTCCATTGAATTGATGGCTGAACAAACGCTAATTGTAGAAAACGGGAGCAAGGACGCATTTCTTTTATTGCTGCAGGGAAAACCAATTAATGAGCCTGTTGTGCAACACGGCCCTTTTGTAATGAATACGGTGGCAGAAATACAGCAAGCTTTTTATGATTATCGTAAAACCGGTTTTGGAGGCTGGCCGTGGACACGGAATGATAATGTTCATCCGCGTGAAAAAGGAAGGTTTGCAAGGTATGAGGATGGCCGGGAGGAGATTAGATAAGTTGCGTTCTATTTAAGGAATCCATTTAAAAGGCAGGCAGAATATTTTGTATTTTAACCGCACACTTTTCAAAAGCATTCGGGAGAAAGTGTTGAGCAAAACAAAATATTTTTAACCGCAAAGGTCACATAGGATTACACAAAGTATACAATCCCGATATATTAGGAATTAATATTTTATGCTTCTTTATGGTTCATATTCAATTGATTGTGTGTATTTCCTTTCATGAAATTTGATCCATAGAAAGTAAATTGCAGATGCTCGACAACTTAGCGATTGTTCTTTTTGTTTCAATTTTTAAACCCTGGAAGAGATTATACGTATTATTTTAAGTCGTTTTATTTCTAATTCAGCTGTATGTCCGAAATATAGGATACAATTATCGATTTACACAATCATTTAATCCCATTAGTTCAAAACCTATGAACACTAAAAAATATCTATTCCTATTTATTATGCCAGTGTTATTCATAAGCCTGGCGTTTAGTCAATACGATACCATCAGGAATGGCGCGTATTTAAACGGAATTGAATTTAACAGGAATAATCCTCTCTACAGTTCTGATTTTAAATTTATAAAAAAAACAGGGCCTTATGCATATTCAGAGGAAATTAGAATGATTAATTTATATGATATTGAGTCAAGGAATCCCAAAATAAAAAGGAATACAATAAAGAAAATGCTATGGGGAATTTATGATGACCATTCCTTTTATCTTAATGCAAGAAAAATTGGTATGGCTAATGGATATATTAAAATTGACTCGTTAAAATTATATTCTTACTTTAGAGGAAAACCCATATTAACCCCCTATCAAGGTTATCGGTTGGATAAAGCCGGTTTCGAATACGGTTTAATCGGCACGGCTGTTACTGCTGAAAAAATTTCCTATGAAAACAGAGAAAATGTACATTACATCCTCAATGCAAAAAATGGTCTGATACATTTGTTAAATAAGGATTATTTATTAAGAATACTTCAACCTCACGGTGATTTATTGCTGTTATATAACCTTGAAGAGGACAAAGATTCCATTTTTGTTATGTTTAAATATGTTGATCTAATCAATGAAAGACAATAATTCCCTAATGCTATTTATAACCTGATGACGATTCTGAAAATTCTGTTATTCTTTAACGTGATAAATAGTAAAACCAACATTGAAATATGTTTAATGACAATTCGTTAAATAATGTAAGCTTAAACTAAAGAACAACAAGCCATTCAAGGAAAGCTATTCTGACAAAGATTAATCAAAACCAAAACCACTATGACACTGAAAACTAATATTTTCATCCTGGCAGATCTTTTACTTTTGAATTATTCTGCTTTTGCCACGAACTACTATATCAGCAATAACGGGTATGATGATACTAACGGGAACTCTCCCGAAAAAGCCTGGAAAACAATATCAAAGGTAAATTCAACAACATTTGAAGCAGGTGACTCTATCTTATTCGAGCGTGGAGGAACCTGGAGGGAAGAGCTGGTGATTAAAAACAGCGGTACAGCACAAAACTACATTGTATATTCAGCTTATGGCACAGGAAGCAAACCCCGCATTTTAGGCTCGAACAGGTCTAAAACATGGTCATTGGCTCAAACTAATATCTGGAAATCTGACAGTGTGTTGTTTGCTCCCAGGGAGCGTACCGGAAATTCCACTACCAATTATCCTGCCAGTATTTTCTTTGGTGAAAAAGACGGTAGCATTACCTGGGGAAATATGGAAAGCATACATCTGAACAGCGAGGGAGCACCAACTGATATTTGTGAATGTGGCCGCGACAATGGTTTCACTTTATTGGATAAAGAATATGACTGGTGCTGGGAAGACAACCATATTTATGTTTACTCTACCGAAAATCCTGCTGACAGGTACGATTATATTGAAGTACCACAGCGGGTATCCGCCATAAAAATGGAATCACATAATGCACAACAATATATCAAAATAGAAAATTTAGAGCTGATGTTTGCCCTGAAATACGGATTCGATGAAGGCTGGCCAATGGCCTATCAAAAAAGGGGACTACAGATTAAAAACTGTCATATCGCATACATGGGCACAAAAGGAGCCGCTTCGGCAATCGGGCTACAGGTATGGTATTCAGATATGTTGATTCAGGGAAATGATATCCATGACTGCGGACGGCGCAATATTTCCTATAATGTTTATTCAGACACCAGGACCTCAAGTCTGGTATTTGAAAATGTAGTATTCGACAACAACAATCTGCACAACGGTTACCATACCACTGGTATCGACATATACGGTGGATATAACGATTTATTCAGGAATTTCGTGATTAAAAACAATTATATCTGGGATAATCCCGAAGATGATCCTTCAAATCAACCCAACGATTTTACCAGCATGGGGGTATACTTATCTTCGGGTGCCGCCAGATTTGAAA
This sequence comes from uncultured Bacteroidales bacterium, assembly GCA_963781805.1. Classification (GTDB taxonomy): domain Bacteria; phylum Bacteroidota; class Bacteroidia; order Bacteroidales; family UBA10428; genus JAFGPL01. Next base: position 4,931,848 of record CAWAHF010000004.1, on the reverse strand, counting down.
ATTTTCAAATTTATAATAATGTTTTTAGCTATATTAAGCAAAAACATCTGATTGCAGAGAACCTAAAAAATTCGTTTATTGTCAATAATACCTTTTGTGGTATGAATATTCATGCGGGCGGTTCAGGATATCGCGGTATGATAACCGTTTCATCCAGTCCTGAAAACCTGGTGATTGACAACAATATTTTTTATGGAAATGTGAATACCGAATATGTTCTTTCAGGTATAACCTTTGCTGGTAATTCCTATCTGGGTGCAACAATGAATAACAACCTATATTATCAGGAATATCCCAACCAGCGAATGGTTACAATTGATGGTACCGGCAGGAGTTATAAAATGAACCAGTGGGATACTTACAAATCCGAAACTTCATGGGATGTCAGTTCTCCGGCTCCTTCAGACCCGTTATTTAAAGATGCTCCAAATGATTTGAGTCTGAGTTCGAATTCTCCGGCAATCCTCGCAGGATCCTATCATGCCGAAGTACTTACTGATATTCTCGGAAAATTAAGAAATAATCCTCCCGGCATAGGAGCATTCGAATACAATGGTCTTTCAGGATTTAAAATATTAGAAGCGGAAAGACATGATCTTTTTGTTATTTTTCCGAATCCTACGAGCGGTAATATAGTTATTACTACTAAAACAGATTTAGCAATCGAAAAGCTTACCATTTCAGATATCACCGGTAAAACTATTATTCAACAATCGGACTTTCATCCAAACGATGGAATGGATTTATCAGGGTTGGATAAGGGAGTGTATGTTATTATGTTTCAAACAGCCCGTGAAACAGGTACCGTTAAATTGATTAAGGAGTGAGTTTTGGAGTTACAGGTTACAGGTTACGGGTTACGGGTTACGGGTTACGGGTTACGGGTTACGGGTTACGGGCTTGCCAACCGGAATTTAAATGAAGGTTGGTTCCGGGTTCTGAGTTCGGAGTTCTGAGTTCGGAGTTCCGGGTTACGGGTTACGGTGTTGCCCCCGGGAATAAAAGATTAAGAATAATTGTTTGGTTAGATTTTCATCTCAAGTTGGTAATTTCATTAAACCGAAGTAGAAAGTACAACACAATTTTAAGTATTTAAAGTCCCAAAGAGCCTTCATATAATAAATTACTGAATCATACGTTATTGAAATAACATGCTTGCCTATGATTGATTTTTACCACCAGTACATTAAATTTTTGTTTAACTTAAAACCACTCAATTATGAAAAATTTAATTTTAATCTTAGGTGTGATAATCAGTATGTATTCATGTGAAAAAAGTGATAAACCAGAGAAGACAGCAAATCCGGTTTCGGAATATTTGCCCATGACAGTTGGAAATTACTGGGTTTATCAGGTATTTGATATAAATTCAGGTGGGAACGAATTTCAAACTTCGATAATGGATAGTACCATCATTACAAAAGATACCCTGATAAATGATCTCAAATATTTCAGGTTTGATTTTTATGAAAATAGTATACATCCTGTAGCCACAATTTATTTCAGAGATTCTTTAAAAAACCTGGTAAACTCAGCAGGCGAGATATTATTCTCTGAAAACAATTTTACCGATATCCTATTAAGAAAATCAGAAATATTGCAGGAAGATACCATTTATTCAATGACTTGCAGCATGGAAAAGATTGGATTGGAAGTCAGTGTTCCTGCGGGAGTTTTTAATAATATCCTGAATTATAAAGGAACCGTTGTTTGCAATCCAAAATATACGACGATTGAGAATCCGAGATATACAAATAAATATTATGCCAGAGGAACAGGGCCTATTTTTCAGTCGCAAATATACGTCTCAGGCGGAGGAGTCAGAGAGAAAAGACTAGTGAGATATCACATTAACAATTAAGTAAATTTCCATTTTGTTCTCGTTGATTATCTTAAATTAAACCTGTCTGCATTAAGAAATATGAAGGCGGGTTTAATTTTTTCCTTGCCAATAATATTTTTAAAAAGAAGCGGGATTTTTTTGATTACCTTAAAACCATCTTTTCAATAATTTTCTCCCCTGCCCTTTCATTAAGTTTATCGATGATCGATTGGCGCATCATCAATAATTCATTTCTTAGAACCGAGGACTTAAGCTGAATAAAAAGTGTTTTATCTTTGATGTAAATATTTTTGGTGCGCTCAGCAACGGCTTTTCCCATAAGTTCTTCCCAGGAATTTATAATACCTACTTCTTTCAGTTTTTTGTCTATCATCATATCCCGAAGATATTCCTTTAACACATTTCCTATTTTCTGCGTGTTGCTTTTTCGCATGGTTTTTTTAGGATTAAGTTAGAAGCTGGAAGTCTTGAGTTGGAAGACGGAAGCTGGAAGTTCGAAGTTGGAGGACGGAAGTTGGAAGACGGAAGCTGGAAGTCCGAAGTTGGAAGTCCGAAGTTGGAGGACCGAAGCTGTATTTGCTGCTACTACTCCTGCCACTGTATAAGTTCCTGCTTCTGCCACTATTACTGCAACTGCTCATGCTGCAGGTATTAATTTCCATATCTTTTATCCCTTTCTTCCATATATCTCTATTCCTTTTTTCCCTCCAATACATTCACCTTTCCTCCAGCTACTTCAAATAGCCGGTGTTCGACATGAATATCCTCAAGCACTGCTTTCATCCTGTCCTTGTTGGTATGCGTTATAAAAATCTGTCCGAATTTTTCCTCCGACACCAGCTTTATTATCTGTTTCACTCTTAGTTCATCGAACTTGTCAAAAACATCGTCGAGCAGCAATACGGGCAGCTTACCGCTAACCTCGCGAATGAAATCAAATTGGGCAAATTTCAGCGCTACCAGGTATGTTTTCTGCTGACCCTGTGAGCCTGCATTTTTAATAGTATGGCCAAACAAATTCAGCATCAAATCATCTTTCTGAGGACCTACTGTGGTATACCTGTACAACCGGTCTTTCTCCCTTGAATTAAGCAGAAGATTTTTATAATTACCATCAGCCAATTGGGATTGATAAACCAGTTGAACCTCTTCGATATTTCCTGAAATAAAATCATAATATTTCTGAAAAACCGGAACGAGTTGTTCTGTAAATTCCCTACGCACCCTGAAAACATGCTCGCCAGCCTCCGCCAGTTGATCATCATATATTTCCAATGTATCCTCATCGACTCCCTTTTCACTTATGTCTTTTAATAACTTGTTCCGCTGCGCAATAATCCGGTTTAACCTGATAAGCATTTCGAGGTAATGCCTGTCGTACTGCACAATCACATGATTAATGAATTTTCTTCGTTCTTCGCCTCCATCAAGGATGAGCGCCGAATCGAGGGGTGAAATCATTACCAAAGGTAAAAGACCAATATGATCGGAGAGTTTTGTATATTCTTTTTTATTTCTTTTAAATATTTTTCTTTTATCACGCCGGATACCGCAATATATTTCTTCGGCTTTTCCCTTTATATCAAACTCACCCTGGATAACAGAAAATTCACTGCCATATAATATACTCTCTGTATCTGCCGAATTGAAATAACTTTTGCAAAGACAAAGATAATGCACCGCATCAAGCAAATTGGTTTTTCCGACACCATTGCCACCAACAAAGCAATTGATGCGCGGAGAAAATTCCAGCTCGACATTTTCGTAGTTTTTGAAATTTACCAGTCCGAGTTTTCTTAAATACATAGACAGTACCGAAGTATTTTTATGATAAAGCAAATTTAAACTTTTATCCGGTTGGACTTTTTAAATGTCGGTAACTTTTAATATGTTTTTAAATCGGCAAATACGCACCCTACTTTCCACAATTTTTCAGTTTTCATCTAATTACTAAGGGTTATTCATTCCGATTTGTTGATAATAAAGAAATTGTAATGTTTTAAAATCTCGGTAAAAGGATAAAAAATATATACACATAATTTTATAAATTTCTTAAAAGAATTACATTTGCGTTCTGAATTTTGTAAATTCCTAATTATTTCTAACATGGCAAAAAAGAAACAAGAAGTTAAGGATACCGGATTTGAAACGGTAGAGAATGTTCTGAGTAAAACCGAGCAATATATTGAAGAAAATCAAAAAAGCCTTACCATTATAGTCTCTGTTATAGTTGTGATTATCGCAGTATATTTAGGATACAAACGATTTTATCTTGCACCGACCGAAAAAGAAGCACAGGCTGAAATGTATGTGGCTGAAAAATATTTCGAAGTCGATTCTTTCAAACTGGCGCTTAACGGAGATGGCAGTTACCTTGGTTTTCTGGATATTATTGATGATTACGGGGTTACAAAAAGTGCGAATCTTTCTCATTACTATGCAGGTATCTGTTATCTGAGATTGGGAAATTATGATGAAGCTATTGCGGAATTGAAAAAATTCGATGAAAAAGATGTGATTGTCACCGATATTGATTTAGGTGATATAGGCGATGCATACGTTGAACTTGGAGATTTTAAACAGGGTTTGTCCTTCTTTCTGAAGGCAGTGGCAAGAAAGAAAAATGAGTTTACAACGCCAATATACCTGAAGAAAGCAGGATTGGTTTATGAACAACTCGGAGAATATGATAAAGCGATCGACTTGTATAAAAAAATTGAACTGGAATATCCTAACTCACAGGAAGCATTTGATATTGAGAAAAATATTACTATAGCCAACATAAAACAAAATCAATAAACTGGCACAGACTCAAAAAAGTATCGGTAAACAAAGGGGTTTATTGATACTTTTTTTATTTCCGGTATTCCTTAATTATTCTTAATTATGGCAACAAATCTTAAAAACCTGTCCGATTATAACTCCGAAGACTTAGCTTCCGCTGAGAAAATGCGCATTGGAATTGTTGTTGCAGAATGGAACCAGGATATCACAGGTTTGTTGTTAAAGGGAGCCATTGATACATTAACGAAGCATGGCGCTGTAAAATCAAACATAACGGTTGTGTATGTTCCGGGAAGCTTTGAACTTTCAGCAGGAGCTAAAATGCTCGCTGATACAGGTAATTTTGACGGCATAATCTGTATTGGTTGTGTGATTAAAGGCGATACACCACATTTCGATTATATCTGTCAGGGAGTTACACAGGGAATTACTTCACTAAATCTTTCATTCAACCTGCCTTTCATTTTTGGTGTACTTACTACCAATACTCTGCAACAGGCAAAAGATCGTGCCGGAGGTGTTCATGGTAACAAGGGAGACGAAGCTGCTGTAACTGTGATTAAAATGATTTCGCTTAATAAAAAGCTGAATCAAAACTAATCATCCAAAATTTTAAAAATAATCGATTTATCATTCTATTAAAAAAGTTAATTTTATTTCCTGATACAATTAAGAGCCGGAAGTATGAAAATTGCTTTTCTGGATGCAAAAACTGTTGGAGAAGTAACCAATATCCATAAGTTTGGTGAACTTGGGGAATTCATCTCGTATCCATTGACACCCAAAAGCAAAGTTATTGAGAGGTTGCAAAATGTAGATGTGATAATTACTAATAAGGTAGTCATAGATAAACAGATTATGGAAGTATGTCCTACCCTAAAACTTATTTGTATAGCAGCCACAGGTACTAACAATATTGATCTGGATTATGCGCGGGAAAAAGGAATCCCGGTAAAAAATGTTGCCGGATATTCCACCGAAAGTGTGGCCCAGAGCACTTTTGCCATGCTATTTTACCTGATGAATAAGATTAAATACTTTGATGAATATGTAAAATCGGGTGAGTATTGCAAAAGCGATATTTTTACACATCACGCCCAAACTATTACCGAGTTGAATGGAAAAGTATTCGGGATAATAGGTCTTGGAACAATTGGAAACCGGGTGGCTGATATTGCTGCGGTTTTTGGAAGCCGGATAGTCTATTATTCTACCTCAGGGAAAAACCGGACTCATAAAAAATTTCAGCACATGGAACTCGATGAATTGCTAAAAGCTTCAGATGTTATCTCAATTCATTGTCCCCTGAATGATCGAACCCGCGGAATGATTGACCTTAAAAAACTGAACCTGATGAAGCCGTCAGCCTTTATTCTCAATATGGGCAGGGGCGGTATTGTAAATGAATACGACCTCGCACATGCCATTGACGCGGAAATTATAGCAGGAGCAGGAATTGATGTAATGGAACATGAACCGATACAGCCAGATAATCCTCTATTAAAAATCCGCAGAAAGGAAAATTTAATCATCACTCCCCACATAGCCTGGGCAAGTATTGAATCTAGAACTGCACTCATTGATAAAATTTATCAAAACATCCTGATATTTTCTAAATCAAATAACCTGTGACATGCGAAAAATAATCCCTTTATTGGTTATTATGTTATTTATTAATTACCTGTCATTCTCACAGGAAGCACCTGCCAAAACCTATAGCGAAAACGATATACAAATGTTCGTTAGCGGGAGGCCCAGTGTAATTACCAATATGGACGCTTTATATGAAGGAGTGCATGGTACACCCTATTTTTCGGAAAAGTGGCTGATCGGAGATATTTATCTTGCAGATAATTCACAAATTAAACAAGTGAGTCTCAGATACAATATATACAAAGATGAACTTGAATACATGAATAAAACTTCAGGTAAATCATTTATTATTCAACGAAACAAAATTAAAGGATTTTTACTCCAAGCGGAAGATAGCATAAGAACTTTCGAAAGCATCAAGTTTAAAGCCGGGAAACCCGAAGAAAATTTTGCAGAAGTATTGTATGGAGGAAATATCAACTTATTACTTCAATACAAAAAAATATATGCTCCTGCTAATTACAAAGGAGCCTATTCAACAGGAAATAAATATGATGAATACAAAGATGACCAGGAATATTATCTAATTAACAGCAAAGGAGAGGTTTCGAAAATAAAACTCAGTAAAAAATCAATAACCTCAGCGCTTGAAGAAAAAGAAGCTGAAATTCAACAATATATATCTTCCCATTCAATTGATTTTTCAAGATTGAAAGATGTATTACAATTGTTAACCTATGTTGATCAATCCAATTAAAAGTTAGCTTTTCATTGAAGAATACCTTACTAAATTATGTAGTCAAACAATCTAAATGTTTTAATATCATTTTTCCTGAACAAATATTATTAAGCAATGATTCATTAAATCATGTGTTAAATTATCTAAAAAAACGACGTGCTGGCACGATATTTGAACACTATATAACTGATAATTAAAAATATAATGATCATGAAACGTATAATATTGTTGATTATAACAGCCATGTTGGTGTTCTCGGTCCAGGCTCAGGATGAAGTTAAAATCGATAGCCAGACCCAGAAAGACTTGAAAAAGGAAGCAAGAAAAAATGAAAGAAAACTTGAAAGTGAGAAAACACTGGCTTTGACCAAACATTTGGTAAACACCAGGCGGTTTGTACTTGAGGCAGATTATCTGGCAAATGCAACCGGAAATAAGATTCCGGTAAATTCTACGATCAATTTTATTGCCATCGATACCACTCACTGTGTAATTCAAATTGGTACCACCAGCGGTATTGGATATAACGGTGTTGGCGGTGTTACAACCGAAGGAACAATAAGTTCAAATAAAACAACACATAATAAAAAATCGGACAGCTTTACCATGCAGATTATTACCAATACAAATCTTGGAACATACGATATTACATTTTTTATTGGTGGAAACGGGCAAGCCGAGGCCGATCTTTCAGGTATTACACCGGGTACCCTCAGGTATTACGGTAGAGTTGTGCCAATTGAAACTTCAAGGGTATATAAAGGCAGAAATACATACTGATTTTGCAAGCGTAATAAAATTAAGTAATCTTAAAAAAGAATCTTTATAACCTAAGCAGAAACGGTTTTGTCAAAATATGAGTTTTTTGTTCTTAATATTTGCTATTCAGTTTTTAAGAATTACCTATTTTTGCTCAGTTTTAACAAGAACGCTATTCATGATAAATGAAAAAATGGGTTATTAATATCACAAAGTATGTGATTTTTCTTGCTATAGGTGTTTTTTTATTCTGGTATTTATATAAAGATTATCCGTTTGATGAGTTTCTTAAATCGTTAAAAGAAATTAATTATTTCTGGATTGCCGTATCTGTCACACTGGGTATTTTATCGCAGGTTAGCAGGGCTATTAGGTGGAATATGCTTATCAGACCTTTAGGATACTATCCGAAATTCCTTAATACGTTTCTTTCGGTACTGGTATTATACCTTGTAAATCTTATCGCTCCGCGGGCAGGTGAAGTTGCCCGCTGCACGGTTTTATCGCGTTATGAAAAAGTCCCGTTTGTAAAACTTGTAGGAACTGTTTTTGTTGAACGTATGGCCGATATGATTACATTGATGATCCTGGCTGTATTGATTATCTCTTCCCAGCTTCGGGTGTTTGTTAAGTTTTTCAATATGCATCCGGATATAAAAACAAACCTGACAAAAATACTGTCCTTAAAAAATATTCTGTTTGGCGTGGGAGGAGTGATTCTACTATTTATTATTTATATTGTTTTACGGAAATATTTCAGAAGTAAAAAAGAAGAAACTAACAATTCATTTATTAATAAATTAAAATCGTTGAAATATAATTTCATCGAAGGAATAAGATCAATCCTTAAATTGGAGAATAAATGGTATTTTATTGGTCATACGATGTTTATCTTTCTTATGTGGCTTTTGATGCTTTATGTAATTTTTCTTGCATTCCCACCAACAAAACACCTTTCTATCTGGACCGGGATGATTACCTTCCTTATGGGAGGACTGGCAATGCTCGCCCCGGTACAGGCAGGGATCGGAGCATGGCATTTTATGGTTTATGAAACCCTTCTTATTTATGGAATTTCAAAAACCGATGGTCAGGCTTTTGCTTTGATAGCTCATGCCTCAACAAACCTTATTTATTTAATCCTGGGGACAATCGCATTAATCCTTTTACCTATACTTAACCGAAAAAGGTTGTCTAAAAAAGCCGATCCGGAAAAAGAATAACATTACCGAATTAACGTTTTCTATTCTTCAATCAACTACCGAAAGAAATGAAAAGTTTTTGCTGTAATACAACATTTGTTCTGCATAATTGTCAGGATATTTTATAATAACATCTGCAATTTTGCCATGCTTTTCTACCGGAATAAGTTCAGGATTCATAAATCCGCTGTAGGGCACAAGATTTAGCTTTCCGAATCGTTCCAGAACCTCTGCATGCAAATCAGGGTCGACTTTAACTCCATATTTTTCAACCAGTTCCTTACCTGCCCGATAATCTCCTTCCGATTTAATCCGTTGAACCTCATTAAGAAGTTCTGCGAACAGTGAGCGTAACTTATTAAAATCATTAATTTTGAAAAAAGTTTTACCATCCTTCCTGATTTTTTCAATCACATTATCACGTCCTCCCTGCTCCATGCACCATTTCGAAATTAACTGGCGGTTGCGCATATGTGCCTGTTCAATATCTTTTCCGGGTAAAATTCTTGTCAACTGGGTCATCAACCCATTCCTTATATAATTCATATATTCGGCTTTTGCCACATCCAGAGTTGGTTCAAGTCCAAGTTCCACCATTTTAGTATCCATGATAAAATACAGTGCAAACAAATCTGCCCTTGTTTCTTCCAAAGGGGCCTGATAATTTTTCAACGCGTCCGAATCCACACCTGAATTCAGCTGACCTGAACCGTGACCAAGGCATTCATGTAAATCTACATGAAGGTTACCTGCAAGAAATCCGTACTTTTCCACCAACTCTGTCTCTTCGGTATCTGCGGCAAACTCTTCTAACAGACCGCTCTGCATATTTGCCTGATCATAAGCATACATAATATTTTCCAGTGTCACTGATTTTGAACCATATTCTTTTCGTATCCAATCTGCATTGGGTAAATTAATCCCAATAGGTGTGGTTGGATAGCACGCACCCCCAAGGTGAACAACCGTAATAACTTTGGCTGTTACTCCTTTCACTTTTCCTTTTTTGAATTTATTGTCAATGGGTGAATGATCCTCAAACCACTGGGCATAACTGCTCAAAATTTCAGTTCTGCGTGTAGCCTCCAGGTTTTTATAATTTACAACCGACTCCCACGACGCTTTCAAACCAAGCGGATCATCATAGGATTCTATAAATCCGTTAATAAAATCGACCTGAGATGCCAAATCATGCAACCATAAAATCGTATATTGATCCCATATTTTTAGATCACCGGTTTTATAATAGTCAATTAATGTTTGAATGACTTCGACCTGCTCACTATTTTCAACAACTGATGCGGCTTTTTCAAGCCAGTAAATTATTTTTTCAATCGCAGGAGAATACATACCCCCCAGTTTCCAGGGAATTTCTTTTATAACACCGTTTTCCTTAATCACCTTCGAATTAAGTCCATAAGAAACAGGTTCGTTATCGTCTGGATTTTTCATTTTGGTGTAGAAATTTTCCACTTCGTGCTGAACAACACCATCGTAAAAATTTACAGCTGAATTCGCCACAATGTCTTTATCGGAATCCTGGCACACTTTTTTTGGAAAGATATTGGGATCAAAAATAACCGGTATCAGTTTGTCAAGCAGATCATTTACTGTTAGCGCACTATTCAGGGGTAATTTATTATTGTCTGAATTTTCAACAAGCTGCAGGAAATAGTCAGAAGAAAAACCCGGAATAATCTTATCCGATGAGTAATGATGGTAAATTCCGTTTGAAAACCAAATTCTTTTCAGGTAAACTATAAAACTTTCAAATTCATGTGTGTTTCTGTCTCCCGAATAAGTCTCACAAATAACCTCAAGAATTTGTTTTATTTTCAGGTTGTATTTGCCATTTTGATCAAAAATAATATCACGGCCGCACAATGCAGCCTTGCTTAAATAATACACCAACAATTTCTGATTGAGTTTTAGGAATTCGAATTCCGGAACCTGGAACCTGAGAATCCTGATATCTGCAAATTGTTCTACAAAATAATTGAAATTATTCATTTTAAGGTATTTACTATTGCATTACATGTCTATCAGTAAACTAAAGTCAATTTACTTCTTGACAATATTTAAAATTTTGTGAATAGAATCTGTAAAAATAAGATTAAATCCACAGTTGCAGAATACCTCAAAAATATTCCGATAGAATGATTTTGATCGCCGTGGTATCTAACTAAACTTCATGGGAAAGTTCTTCTATCTTACCGTAAAACTTATTTGCTTTTCAAAAAGATTTCCAATTGTATCGGTCCCAAATATTTGGCATTTGTATGTTCCCGGGATATCTGACGTATAGAACATAATTTTTGCAGATGACGAACCATCGGCAACTATATTAGCTTTCCAGAACAAAGTTGTTCGTACATCATATTCAGGCAAGTCACCAACAGAATAATCAGGCCCTGAATATTCATGATCTACCATCAGAAAATCCTGCTGAATATCCGATGATTTTACATCTGTTCCGGTATCCCCTCCCCGCAGGGTGGTAATCTCTATTAATCCCATGCTGTTTAATCCAGTATATCTATGAATATCAACCGGAAGCGTGGATATTGAAATATTTCTGATTTCTTTTGGTGAAAGGGTATTTAATACACTCGCATTGGTTCCCATGGATATTCCATCAATTACTATTATTGCACCTTTCTGGTATAGTAATGAATTCCTGTGGCCGGTAAAAACGATTTCATTCTCTACAATTTCGCAACTTTTTATTTCACGAAGGATATCTGCAACATTCAAATAAGTTGAATATTTATTATAATCATATCCTTTCCCGGAAAATTCACTTTTTTCTTTTTTCCTGCCCTGATTATACCTTCCCGAAAAGAGCAACAAAGGGTTTTTATATTTTAACAGGTCGGTAAACTGATTGAAATTCCAATGGACCTTATCAAGTGTAAAACTTCGAAGTATATTGTCTGAATAATTATCATATATCATCAGGTTATTCCCTGATTTTCCAAATTCATCTGCAATAGCAATATTGAGGAAATTATAGTTGATAATTTTATTATCAAACTTAACATTAAACATACCTTTGGCATCTGTTGTAGTCTGGAAGGTCCTTAAATCTGAAGTGTGTATAATTTTTATCCGTGCATTTTCTTCAGGGTTGCCTTTTTTATCCAATACCTGTCCGATGATACCATCCTGATTATAATATGGCAATGAATTCTGAAAGTCGTTTCTGCAGAGACCGGCAATGGGTAATGATTTGCTTTTATGTGTAAGCATTACCAAATCAAGATTTTCATTATTCAGTTCCTTCTCAAAATAAACCGGATTAATATCTTTTAGCCACACAAAATAATTCAAATAGGTTGGCATATCAATTCCCGAATCATCAACATATCTGCTGTTATACACTGCAATTGAAGCAGTGGTATTTCCCGTATTCAGATTATTGATATCCAGGTAAACCTTATCTCTCTTCCCGTAAAGAGTCTTGGATGCAGTGAAAATGAGACCGTTTTCAGAATCTTTCCGGTCAATTGCAAAAGATCTCGAAGCGTAAGTATTTCCCTCGTCATCGAAAACAGTGCAAGAGATAACTCCTGTTTTAAAGTTTTTCACAGGTACTTTTAACAGTTTATCTCTTTTAAACTCAACCGCTGCTAACCAGCCAATGGATCCATTTTCCTCAAGAGCCACATTTACTTTAATTACCTGGTTTGAATCAGCGTTTCTAATAGAAAACTGAATATCATCATCCTTCAAACCGGAATAGTTTAATTGAATTCCCATTGAGCTAATTTCAGGAAGATCAAATATATTATTCTCAATCATTGGTTTGAATATGTGTACTTTATACTGTTTTAACATAGGATTCAGTGTAAATTTTCCCATACCCATGCAGGTGCTTTGAATCTTTTCGATCTGTTGTCCCGATTCATCTATCAGGATTCCTGCAATTTCAACAGGCAAACCGTAACTATCCACAGCTTTGAAAGCAATTATATTTTCTATTCCTTCTATTATTTTTCCTCCCTCAGGGAAAAATCTTATTTCAATATTTTTTCTGGCAATTGGAAAAGATTCAATGAACGTCTCTGTTTTCTTTTTATGTTTAACAGTAATTTCCATGAGTAAAAAATCTGAATCTATTTCCTTTGGTAGTTCAAAGTTTATAACAGCGTTTCCATCTTCATCAGAAGATCCTCTGCCCCGGAAAACTATTTTTTTATTCGATTTGCATGAAAATGTGTATTTAGCCGCATTAACCGGGGTACCATCCGGAAATATTACGTTCATTTCTCCTTCCACCAAATTTCCCGGATAATACAATTCCTTTGTAAAAATTAAATCAAGATTCAGGCTTCTTTCCACATGGCTGCTTATAATAATTTCTTTTCTAAACGCCTCGTTTGCAGGCAAATTTTTCATCCAGCCGGTATAACCAATCAAATAATACTTTCCTTCTTCAAAATAGGAAGGAATTACCATATAGCCTTTAGACTCGTTATTCAACAATGGAAATCTCAGGTTAAGCACTTCAGAGCCAAATACATCTATCAGTTTAATATTCAAATCTTTGCTCAAGTTATATGAACCAAGAGAATTTATTACAAAAGCTTTAAACCAAAGCTCATCCCCGGGTTTATAAAATGTTCTGTCAGTGTTGATATAAATATGTTCTTCAGGAAATGCCCGATTATATTTCTCAGCACGGTCCATAAGTGAAGTCAGAAAAAACGAATCGTCATCAGTGCCTGCAACCAGCAGGAAAACAATAAAAAATGAAAAGAGATACTTCATATTTTACTTCATTTACTATTCCTGTGTGCGCGCAACAGGAACATCAGGCAGAATGTTCAGATTATTTCTTTTGCTTAGTTTTAGGATGGTTTCCAGGAGAGGTTCATCAGGAAGTATAATATTTTCTTCGCCCCAGAAATTTTCATCGGTTTCTGACAGCTGCTTAATCAAGATATCATTTGGTCGGGAGATTTCGTCCGCTTTAAAACGCTGAACCAAATCATTGTTTTTTTCTGTAATCACAAATTCGGATATCGATGTATAGGTTGATGAAATTTTACTTCTGTTCTTTTTCTTGTTATCGTTTCTTCGCACATAGATACTTACTTCGCTTCGAACGTAGTCAAGATTCCACTTATTATTTATTTTCCGGTAATTTACCGAATAATTTGCATATAAAGGTTTAATTTTCAGATTACCAGGACTTTTCACCACATATAAGTCCTGTGCATATCCAATACCTTTGGGACTGATACTAAATTCGGCCTTCACCAGTGCAAATGACTCTTTATCTATATAAATACTCCCCTTGTACATTGGGAATTGCACCCCGTCTTTCTGATCGAAACGGATAACATAAACCGGTGTACCTCTGTACCTGGATATTTCATCCAACCGATAATCATACAAATCGAAATTGTCCTTATCCAGGAAACTTGCACCGTTTTTAACAATATCCAGTTTAAAATTGTTATACAACCCACCTTGTACAACATAGTTAATAGCTTCCTGTGATTTTACATTTGAACCTTTTCGCCCTTTTTCAATTTTTATCTGATCAACTCTCGTAGAAAGATAGGATTCCTTATAAACTTTAACGACTGCTTCAGACAAAGAAATATACTGATCGTTTTGTCTGGATGATTCTCTGAAAAACGCGGTAAGAAGCGATGGGGAATTATCATAATTGTGTGGAATATTCTCAAGCGCTTTTTCAATCAACTGAACAGGTTTAACTGGTTTTACCCACACTTCTTTTATTTCGTGCTCTTCGGGGTATAACTTTACAACAACACTAGTTGAATCAACAAGTTGAAGAGGCATCTTTTCCATCCTAAACCCGATAAAGGATATACAAATTGTATCTGATTCATTATATTTTCTAAGGTTAAGGACAAAACTCCCCTCTTTGTTTGAAATGGTGCCGACACTTCGATCCATAAGAAAAATATTTGCGAACTGAACCGGATCACTGGTCTTTGCATCTATCACTTTACCCCTGATGCGCTGAAGTTGCGAATTTTGAGTAAACGAAGGGATTAGCAGTATTTTATCTTTTTTTGCAATATACCTGACATATTCATCCTGAAAAATCTCGTCAAGAAAAGATTTAATGGTTAGTTTATTATCCGAGAGTTTCACCTTTTTGGTAACCGGAATTTTTGAACTGTATGTAAATGAAAAACCTCCTTTTGATGCTATTTCCTGCAGAATGGCATCAGCATTACCTGATCTGGTGGATATTTTAACTTTTTTATCAAGCAAAGATTTTTGGGCAGACAATGGCGAAAACGGTATCATCAATAGAACAAGCATGAGCAGAAGCAGATATCGATGATAAAATTGCCTCATTTTGTAAAGGTTAGCGGTTAGTTTTGTTTAGCTCTGAAACAACTAATTTAGTTATTTTCTCACAATTATATAGTCTTGGTTGTTCTCAATTTTCAATGATGAAGTTAATTCAATTTCTTTTAGAATTTCCTCCAGTGGTTGATTTTCGAATATTCCAGTAATACTGTCCTTTAGAGGAATTTTAATAATCAGTTTTTTATTGAAATAATCTGCCAGGGTTGCAAGTACATCCAACGTGGGCGTTTTGAAAAATTCAAACCTGCCTGTTTTCCAGGATAGAAAATTTAAATCGCTGTTTTGACCATAAATAATCTTTCGGGTGGCATATTCGAATGATGCCACCTGATTCTTGACAAGCTCAATATGATTATTTCTGTTTTTTGTTTCATAAAAACTGACTTTTCCTGTAACCACTGTCACTTTAACAGCTGAGGTATCATCTTTTATATTAAAACTGGTACCTACTACCTGAATTGTAGTATTACATGTTCTTATCACAAAGGGTAATGCAGAATTTGCAGCCACTTTAAAAAAAGCTTCCCCTGAAAAAAACAGTTCTCTGTTATTTTTGTTAAATTTCTGATTGTAAGAAATTTGTGAATTTTTGTTTAATAATACAACCGAACCGTCCGGTAAAGTGAATTCCTGAATAGTATTGATACTCGAATTGGTAATTAATTCAGTTTTCGGAAGGATGTTAACAAGCCTGTAAAGTCCAAATGCCAAACCAAAGGCAATTAGTAAGATCACTGCTGTACGTATCATAAATCCTGAAAACGGAATTTTTTGCGAACGTAATTTAAATTTAGGCTTTAATTTCGATTGAATATTTTGCCAGTCCTCATCGATGTCAATCGCACTAAATGTATTTAATCCGGAAGATTTTTCCCATATTTTTTTCAGAAGTTCAAATTTCTTTTTTGCATCAGGATTTTCATCTAGGATTTTTAGCAATTCAACCCGCTCCTTTTCCTCCATCTCACCAGTTAAAAATCTTACACTATTTGCAAAATCCATTTGAGAAGTTTTTGATGTTCGTAAATAAGACATTTAAGTTTATTTAAACACGTATTATATGATAAGAAATACAACAATCATAAATAGAAGTAAATAAACATCTGTTAACTTACTTCTTAAAATGCGTAAAGCCTTGCTTATCTGTGTTTCCACAGTCCGTTTTGATAAGCCCAGTTGTTCTGCGATATCAGCATTTGATATTCCTTCAAATCTGTTAAGTTTGAATATTCGCTTGCATTGCAGAGGTAGTTTCTCAATCTCAGAATATATTTTATGTTCAAGTTCAGATGAATGAATGGTTTCATCCAAAAAATCGGTTCGATCATCACCCAGCAATTTTATTTGTTGATGATGATGTTCTCTTACATTGGTTTGATTAATATGATTGATGCAACTGTTATATACTGCTTTAAACAGATACGATTTGAATGAGGTTTCTATTTTAATAGTATAACGTTTTTCATACAGTTTCACAAACAATTCCTGCACAATCTCTTTTGAAGTTTCCAAATCGTTCACATATTTGTTAGCAAAGTAGGTTAATACCTTATAATATTGATAAAATATAGATTTATAGAATGTTTCATCTCCCGATCTCAACTTATCGATTATTATATCAAGTTCGTGGGTCAAAATAATTATTCGTTTTTGGTAGGGTTTAAAATTAACAATTTAATCCTTCTATGTCAAAAAGATTCTTAAAGTCTTCTGTTTTTAAATTTATTTTGTTAAAAACGTATTTTGGATAATGGAGTGAATAGCTTAATTTAGCGACAAACAGAATACATCAACCAAATGATAATTGAATCAAGAGCTTATGCCAGAGCTGGATTATTAGGAAATCCTTCAGACGGGTATTTTGGAAAAACTATTTCAATCATTATCAGAAATTTTGGCGCGATTGTTTCGCTTTTTGAATCGCCCGAACTGGTGATCGAACAACAGGAGGTTGATCGTAATAAATTCAGAAATATATACCAGTTGGCGGAAACTGTGAATTTAACCGGCTATTATGGAGGTGATCGCCTGATTAAAGCTGCCATAAAAAAATTCTTTGAATATTGCGAGGGTCAAGGCATCCGGCTGAATAATAAAAATTTTACTATTCGATACCAATCCTCCATACCAAGACAGGTAGGCCTTGCAGGATCAAGTGCTATAGTTACCGCCACCATCAGAGCATTAATGCAATTTAACAATATTGAAATCCCCAAAATGGTATTACCATCGCTGATACTTTCAGTTGAAACCGAAGAACTGGGTATCAATGCAGGTTTGCAGGACAGGGTTATACAGGTA
This sequence comes from uncultured Bacteroidales bacterium, assembly GCA_963781805.1. Classification (GTDB taxonomy): domain Bacteria; phylum Bacteroidota; class Bacteroidia; order Bacteroidales; family UBA10428; genus JAFGPL01. The sequence continues at coordinate 4,914,270 of CAWAHF010000004.1, read as the reverse complement.
TTTGAAGGATGTGTGTTTATGGATTTTGAAAAGACCTATATGTTAGAACATCAATACGGAAAATATGAGTCCATAAATCCGGAAAACCTTCCGAAACTTTATCTGGCTTACAAAATTCAGTTGGGTAAAGAATCAGGAAAAGTACTTAATACGATCAGACAACGATATGACCACGGCGATGAAGAAGTGCATCAAACGCTGGCTGAAATTGCAAATCTGGCTGAACAGGGCAAAAACGCCATTCTTAACAAAGATTATGAGTTGTTGAACAAGCTTATTGATAAAAATTTTGACCTGCGATGTAAAATAATGCAAATATCCGACAGCAACAAGGAAATGGTTTACGCGGCCAGAAGCTGCGGCGCTTCGGCTAAATTCTCCGGTTCGGGTGGAGCGATTATAGGTATGTATAAAGATGATGAAATGTTACGTAAATTAATTGTCACGCTTAATAAAATTCAAGCAAGAGTAATTAAACCTTATACCATGTAGTTATGATAAAAAAAGCTGTTATTCCTGCCGCAGGCCTCGGAACCCGGTTTCTGCCAGCAACCAAGGCTCAGCCTAAAGAAATGTTACCCATCATTGATACTCCGGTTATTCAATATGTTGTACAGGAATGTGTAGATTCTGGAATTGAAGATATTCTTATTATTTCGGGTAAAGGTAAGCGATCCATTGAAGATCATTTCGATAGAAACTATGAACTGGAGACAAGGATACATGAAAAAGAGGATGAAGAAATATATATGCAGCTAAAGCATATTGAGAATATGGCAAATATCCATTTCATCCGACAAAAAGAGTTAAACGGATTGGGAGATGCCATTTATCATGCCAGGTTTCATTGCGGCTCAGAGCCTTTTGCCGTGCTCCTGGGAGATACCATCATTGATTCGGTAATACCGGTGATACAACAATTAATAGATACCTACGAACAATACAAACAAACAATTATTGCCGTTGAAACTGTTCCGAAAGAAAGAGTCTCAAGGTATGGAATAGTAGGTGGGGAAAAAATGAGCGACAAATTAATGCAATTGAATGAGCTGGTTGAAAAGCCCGATATTAAATCCGCACCCTCAAATCTTGCCATTGCCGGAAGATATATCCTTACCCCTGAAATCTTTTCTGCCCTTGAAAAAACTCCACGGGGCAAGGCCAATGAGATTCAGCTTACCGATGCATTGCGATTGTTACTGAAAAGAGAGAATATGATTGCGCAAACCATAGAGGGCAAAAGATTTGATATTGGTAACAAACTCGACTTTCTGAAAACAACCTTCGAATTTGCACTGAAACGAAAAGAATTTGCCGAACCCTTAAAACAATATCTGACAGAAGTATTGGCGCTGAATAAAAAAACAAAATAATTGTCTCATCTCACTTGCATTTGAACTATGAGCATACAGCTAATTGTATTTCAATATCTTAATGTATTACCAAAGGTTGTGCGAATTGTATTAAAATAGATGCCCAATTAAAATTTCATTTTAAGTGTCCTAAAAAATGTTGAAATTATCTCAGGAAAATTATATCTTCATGCACTCTGAGTAAATTAATTTAAGAAAAGGAATTCAACACCCGGCAGATGAAAAGATTCTTATATATTATTCTCATTGCAGGTCTTGCGGTTATATTGTATTTCGTTTTCGTAAAAGACAAAACCAAACGTTGGTCGCAGGAATGGGAAGAAAGTTTTGAAAGCTTTCAGCCATCTGCCAAAATCATGGATTTGATTGGAATTAAAGAGAAGATGTATGTTGGAGAGATTGGAGCCGGCAATGGTCGTTTTGCGGTAAAAGTTGCAAAAAGGATTGGTGATTCAGGCAGGATTTATGCCAATGATATAGATCTTAAAGCAGTAAGATTCATGATTCAACGCTGTGAACGTGAGAATATTAAAAATATGCAGGTTATCCTTAGCAGAACCACCTATCCGAATTTCCCGCGGAATAAACTCGACCTGGTCTATGTCATCAATACTTACGAACATTTTACCGATCCGGTAAGGTTGCTGGCTAATACCCGGTATGCTTTAAAACCCGATGGACGTCTGGCAATTATTGCATATGATCCTGACAGGGTGAAACGAAAAAAGAGCCATGCGATATCAAAAAAGTCAATCTTAAAGAGTGTAACCGAAGCAGGGTACCAGTTAATCAGTCTGGATACCACATCGCTTGTTTATGATAATATTTTTCTTTTTAAGAAAGATTTACCTGATGATTAGAAAAATCATGGTTGATTTATTATTTGCCATATCTTACACCTCATAAAAGGTAATACTTCCTTTACCTGGCACTCATCTTCAAATCAACATGGAACAACTACGATAGAGATAATAAATTAAAGGTTGAGATAATCGGAAGGTTGTTACAACAAAACTTACTCCACCGTAAAAGTGTTCCTGCTTTCGTAAATTTTACCATTTTCATCAACACCCCTGAGAAGTACCAGATATTTTCCTTTGGAATCGGATGTATAAAATCTGATTGAAGTATCTGAATCCTGGCTGAGGGTTAATTCCGGATTCCAGTAAAGACAATTTCTGAAATCGGGGATTTTGGTATCGGAAACCCCGTTAGTATATGCTGGAAAAGAAACAGTTTCTTGCGGTGCTAATCCTTCAAAACTAAAGAAATAAGAATTTTCAGGCAAAGTAATACCGCCAAAGTCTCCTTTTTTAGTAATCAAATTCAGCAGTCCGCCATACAAATAATCCCCTTTTGCATAAATCCGGTTTATTACATCGATATGGTCAAGCTTTTCTGGCGACATTTTTAAAAGTGCGTCAATATCGGTGATTGGGATATTATCCATCATAATTAATGGTTTGAAGATTTCAAGATCGCTATAATAATCGGTAGATCTCAGGTAATATCCATCTTTTTTATGTATCAACATAACCTCATGCACCAATTCAAATAAAACTTCTCCAATCGTTGGAAGATCAATATAATCCTTAATGAAAATGGTATTTGTGGGTTTGCCGTAAAATTGAATTTTGGCCGAATCGGAAGCTGTAGCAGTATCAGCAATTGGTATGCTTTGATAAATTTTATTTACCTGTGCATTAAAAAGTATTTCTCTGGCAATTGCCGAATCTTTATTACTTAAAATAAATGGCTGACTACTCATCGGTTGGTTGCCATTTGCATATTCCTTATCTACGAGAATCTCAAGTGAGTTTTTATCATTCATTCCCAATGAAATATACATATCAGAAGTTCCGTAAAATGGCTCCAGGGCAAGAATGAAATTACCATTTTCATCGCAGATATATCCGTTGAAATCAGAAAATTTACCAAGAACAGAAAGTGTAACGAAGGCATTGGCTGCTGCAGCTCCTGTCGATTTATCCACAACATGGCCAGACAATGACAATCCGCGAATATCAGGAATATAATGCAATGGAAATTCGTCCTTAGAGTTTGTATTGAAATAATTAAGAATTCCGTAATCAAGTGAATCTATGGCATCGTATTTTACTACTGTAACACAGCAATTAATAGCTGTTCTTAATTTTAGGTTTGCAATATCAACATAAAGCTCAACAGGTTTACGCATACCATAGGATGTAAAATCGGTTTTACATTGAACAGCTCCCTTCTGAGGATTTAAAGTACTTCTTATCGTTGCAGTTTCATGATTCACAGAATGATTATTGTTAACGCCTTCTATTTTTGTTTCTACAGGATTGAATATTTTTAATTGTACAGTTGCGAAACCCGTGATTGGAAAATTCCGCATCCACATAGTATAAGCCCTAAGATAATAATAACCGGTAAGCAGATTTTCAGGAATATTAAAAACTCCCTGGGTTCTATCTCCCTCAACAGGATATTTTGTTTGTTTAACAGGATTCCCGTCGGCCTTCAATAATTCAACATATACCACCTTACTCCATTCCTCCAGTTTATCCAAATCTTCTCCCGTAGGGAAAATTGAAAATAGACATTTTTCACCTGTTGCGTAAAAATTTCTATCAGTAAATACATAAAGTTTTTCCTGATTATCAACTGAAATTGATATCGCAGTATCGGCAGGATTGGAGGATGATTTACACCAGGTTTTTACGCCTCCTGAAACAAAAAAAAGTCCTGCAATAATATATATGTTAATTTTCCGCTTCATGGTATAAATTTATTGCCAGAAATCAGGCATCGTAATTGTACCCCCACTTTTTCTACAATCAAAACATTCCTGATCGGCAAAATCCCAGGGCCCTGCTTCCAAATAAGTTATATTAATTAAGTAAATCGGATACTCTCTTTCAGGATATCCATTCAGCAATTCCATTAATTTATCCGACGTTAGGCCGTAAGGTATACATGTATAATAATTCACTGGAATTTCGCCAACATTTTTAAAGAAAAATCTTTTATCTTTTTCGGCAGTTGCCCAAAAATATCCCAGAACTGTTTCTTCAGGATTATCGACATTATGAATATTTCCGGTAATTCGGATGGGTTGTGTTTCATACAATCCTCCGCCTTCCTGAAGATTTCGCTGCATTTGGTTCCAGTATTGGTAGGCCGAATCGCTCAAAGAAAATTGTCTTACCAGCACGCTGTATTTAATATCCAGCTTGTCATTATCATTGGCAATAAAAGCCAGTGAACCCCCATTTATTTTACCTGAAGTAAAGTTTTTGGTCGACATGGTAATAATATCCTTTTTCTTCCTACTTCGCCAACAATAATAGAGGGAATCGGAATATACATTATAATTATAATGTATTTCCCCATCGAAATAATCACTAATCGGATATGCCGCATGATACTCCCAGGTTTCATCAAGCTCCCAGCGAAAGTTGGAAACCTCTTTTTCAGACTTTTGAATATCAATAAACAGATGTATTCCATAAACGGTTTTCAACAACGGGTCATCATTCTCTTTTTGTTCAACCTTGTAATAAATATTTTCGATTACCGGACAAGGTTCAAGAACATCATAATCTGACACATAAGTGTTTCCATCTTTTGTCAGCACCTCAATTTTGTATCTTGTACCTACCTGAAGATACTCCTGTGAAAAAATACAGCGGTATAAACCAGAACCGTATTCCTCATATTGAAATACATTCCCCTTATCATCGTACACCTTAACATTACACCCGGGTACATGATCGTAAGAAGGATTCGTATAAGATGTTGAACGGGTAATCTCTACATATTGATAACCAGGTTGATCCGTTATTTTTCCATTAATTACCAGTAGTCTTTGAAATTCATTAATATCAGGAGTGAATGGTTCAATACAACTCGCTGCTACCAGTGTTATAATGATCCAACGAAATATTTTATTATTCACTTGCATAATTGCCCAGCTTTATATTCCATGAAAGTGTTACAATTGGTACGCCAAAAATTGACATTTTATACCCTTTTATTTGTCCCTGTTCGGCAACAAAATACACCGAATAAGCATTCTTTCTGCCGGTGAGATTATAGAAATTCAACATCCAGTACGAATGAGCAAGTTTTCTTGATTTCAGGTTTCCTTCAATATTTATTGAAAGGTCTGCCCTGAAGTAATCAGGTATTCTGTAAGCATTTCTGTCTGAATAAAGCAGAGCCTGCTGACCTTCTATATAATAAATGGATATCGGAAAAGTAGCAGGTCGGCCTGTATTATAAACTACATTGGCTGATAGGCTCAACTGGCGGTTCAACCGGAGGTTCATCACACCGTTTACTGCATGCGGCCGGTCATAATTAGACGGATATATCTTGCCGTTGTTAATCTTGTCCCAAAAGTTGGGACCATCTATTTGAATTTCTGATCTTGAGTAACTATATGACAACCAACCTGAAAGCTTTCCTGAATTTTTTCGAAGCATCAGCTCAATTCCATAGGCATACTGATCTCCCTGAAGCGCCTGGCTTTCGATGTGAGGACTGGATATAAAATCAGCGCCATCGATATATTCTACCAAATTGGATGTCTTTTTATAATACACTTCGGTAGAAAAATTCATCCCCTTCGTAAGAATATCTTTATAATATCCCAGTGAAACCTGATCGGCAAAGGGTGGCTTAATATGGTAATCACAGAGTTTCCACTCATCTGTTGGTGAAATGGCAATGGTATTGCTCAGCATAAACAGGTATTGTCTTGTTCTGTTATAAGATAGTTTCACCGAACTGTTGATGCCCGTTCTGAAATTAACTGCAAGCCTTAACTCCGGACCTGAATAAAACTTTATTAGTTTATTTCCCGGGTAATTGATCGTATCAATAATATACTTTTCTGTTCTCGCGCTTCCCGGATTGTATTTATACAGAACGGTAGGTCCAAAATATCCGTACATACTGTACCTTAATCCACCGTAAAGCGTAATCATTCGCGTAAGCTGGTATTCTTCCGAAAGATAAAAAGCAGACTCATATCCATTCTCAGAACCTAATGTCACAGGTGGTTTTTCAGATCCGGCTCCCACAGGAAGCACCGCACCACGATCCATATGGTAATGGATAAGGTTCCATCCAAAATTCACAAGGTGCTTCTCCCGGGGAATCCAGGTAAAATCTGATTTTATTTCCGAATGATCAATCGCATAACCATGAGAAAAGCCTTGTTTTACAATGGAGGAATCCACATTTTGGAATGAATAACGGGCATAAACTGCCGCAACATTAGAAAACAGTTTAGCTGAAAACTGATGATTCCAGTCAACGGAAAACCCGGTATTGTAATAATTGTAATGGTTAGATGTGGCAAGTGTAAACATATCACTGCTGTAATATCCGAATATTTTAACAAGGTTCTTGGTATTGGGTTCCAGGGTTACATTTCCAGCCAGGTCATAGAACCCGGCAGTACTTTTCCTTAAATCAGCATTGTGCAGTTTCGATAAAATCCAGTCAGAGTAGGTTGAACGTGCGGAAATAATAAACGAGCTTTTATCTTTGACAATAGGACCTTCGGCAGAAATATGACCCGTTATCGGACTTATCCCGCCCCTGGCAGTATATTTTTTCTTGTTTCCCTGCCGCGAGGTAATATCAAAAAAAGATGCCAGTCTTCCGCCGAATTTTGCAGGGATATTGCATTTGTACAAAGAAAAATCGTTCACAATATCGGGATTAAACGCAGAGAAAAATCCAAATAAATGTGAGGTGTTATAAACAGGAACCTTATTAATAAAAAACATATTTTGATCGGCTCCGCTACCCCGTATATTAAAACCGGATGATCCTTCTCCCACACTTTGCACTCCCGGCAACATCTGGGCTACCTTCAGCAAATCGCGTTCGCCCATAACGGCAGGTATTTCCTTTATGGATTTAGAAGACAACCTCTCGTATCCCATTTGCAAACCCCGAACATTATCAAATTTATTGGCTCTGATGGTGACTTCATTTATTGCAACCAGTTGTCGGCCCATCTCCACATTTAACTGACCGCTTGAGTGAACAATAAGATTGTAATGAATCTCCTCCATCCCAAGACAGTTAAAAACTGCACTGTATGTGCCCGGCCGAAGATACATTACATAATGGCCGTTAAAATCGGTGGCATATCCCTTACTTAGTTCTTCAATATATACTGTAGCTCCGATCAGGTCTTCACCGGTCTCCTTATCGGAAACCTTACCGTTTATAATGGCAGTTTTTTGATTTGAGCCCGGACTTACACTACCGATAACAATTGTTTCGCTGGGTCCATTTTTCCTGCCTTCTTTATAACTTTGTTCTGCCGAAGTCAATTCACTTTTTTCTTCGCCTGTCACAGATTTTATGCGTGCAGTTTCATCATTGTATTCGGGCAATTCCGTTATAAGTCGAACTCCTCTCGTAATGAAAACGTTGTGATCTTCATCGATATAAAAAAATGTTTTTGTTCCCGAAAAAGTTTTTTCAAGGATTTCGCTCAACGAAAGGTTCGTGCCACTCGCCGAAATCGTTATACCTTCAACCCATTCCGGTCTGTATCTGAACTTCACATCGGTTTTTTGTTCCAAATCCCTGACAAAATCCTCAAAGGATACATCCTTATAATTGCCCGAGAAATGAATATCCCCGTCGTTGGCTGCCAACGTAAGACTAAGTAACATCATTAAAATCAAAAGACCGTATTTTGTCATTTTTGGGAGTTGCTGTTAGAATTGAAATAAATGTTACTGCAAAATTTAACCAGGTCCGCCAGAACTTCATCGGTTGAATTTCTGAGTTTGACTTTGTTTTGATTCATATATTTCCTTATTTCCGGAGCATGATTCGACAAAGCCCGGGTAAGAGACTTATTGCCTTTAATTAACCATAAATTATCATGCAGCATAAGATAGGTTTTTTTCTTTTCACGGGTGTATTCATACGCCGACTGTGAAAATGAACCCCCTGGTATCATATCTTTTTTCCAGGATAACAGGAAAGCAATACTGTCTGATGGAATTACCTGGAAAAACTTTTCGCCGGTTAGAGGAAAATTAAACTTCCGGAAAAGTTTATTAAAAATTTCAAATTCACTGATAAATTCATTATTCAATATTACCTGATTAATTCCCCCGTGTGTGTAATTATATTCTAAAATGACCTGTTGATTACATATATCATATCTCAACAGGACATCATTGTAGGTTGTACCATTGACAACAATTCTTCCCTTCTCGGATTTATCTGAAGTAAAAAAAGGATCGCCAACTGCATCGGAGTGAGGGTTGTAATATTTTACTCCATTAATCAGATTCTGATCGAGTTTATAAACCTTTATGAAATAGGAAGTAAGTCCATTGGGCGAAAGCGAATAATTTCTCTGACCATAACATACCCATGCTGAAAAAAAGAACAAAGAAAGAGATATAACCGTTCTGAAAAGATTTCCTCTGATAAGCTTCATGATGAGATTTCCGGCCTGTAAGCTAATAGTTTATAAATAAATCGTTGAAAATTAGGTTATAAAACATCATCAAATTCCACGATTGACGATGGTTTTAAAACAATCTGCAAGTATAATACTTTTGATTGAATATAGAGCCACAGTGCAAAAAATTAATAAGAAAAATAGATATACCGGATGATTCGATAGGTAAAACAGGAAAATAATCCGACAAAAAGGTGCTCTGTTTTTTAGTTATTTACAGCCTCTGACGAACAGGGGGTATTTGACATGTTAACATAAACAAACAAATTTAATCCTTTATGCTGTTGACAATGCTTAAAACTTGCAACAGCAATGTCCTTGTATATCTGCCGGGTAAATAAATCAACCCATCCGACAATTTGGAATGAAAGATAATACAAGCCATCTGGTTCGGAAATTTTATATCCTGTTGACATTTTGAATTTTGTTATCAACAAATATAATTGTTTTCAGGCAATAGCCTGTACAGATATGTTCAGCTAAGGCTGTAGCCTTAACCGAACAGCCTGTTTTTTTTATTTCTTTACAGCCTCTGGCGAATGGGGGTTTTGATAATTCTTAATACTTGCCTGAAAAGAAAACTTATACCCTTGTCCCAAAACAAAAGAAGTCCAAGCTATACTTTGTTAAGCTTGAATCAGTTCTTTGTTTTTTCTACAAACATGGACCAGACAGGGGTTTTTTATTTGATAAAAGCATTCCAACCTCTGGTTTGTCCTCTTGTTTATGATATTTTTATCAGTTAATTTTGTTAATGCAAAAAAAATTATGGTAATGGATGCTTTAATCCGGGATTTCAAGACCGGAAAAGCATACTCACCAAACTAAATGATTATGCAACGTGTAGTAATTGACATACCAGACAATAAATTCAACTTCTTTATGGAGTTGGTAAATAATCTTGGCTTTAAGAAAGTAAAAAAGATTTCTAAGGATCAACAGCAATTTGTTGACGATTTGCAAAATTCTTTGGAACAAGTAAAGCAACACCAGGAGGGAAAAATAAAACTTCAATCAGCAAGGGATTTTCTCAATGAGATTTAATGTTGTTGTTACCGATGGCTTTAAGAAGCAAGCCAAAGGCATTGCCAAAAAACACCGTTCCCTTAAATCCGACCTAGACAAGTTGATAGATTCTCTCGAAAAAGACCCAACTCAAGGCGATCCTTTAGGAAAAGACTGTTACAAGGTTCGTATGGCTGTTACTTCTAAGGGCAAAGGCAAGTCCGGTGGTTCCCGTGTGATTACCTGCGTTAAAATCGTTAACCAAACCGCCTACTTACTTAGCATTTACGATAAATCCGACAAAGAAAATATTTCTGATAAAGAACTGGATGAACTTCTGCGTTTGGCGGGTTTGTTATAAAAAAGCCCCCCTGTTCGGCTTAGGCTGTGCCTAAGTCGAAAATATTTCTTAAGACTTGCTTTTATACTTCAAACAGTTTTCCATAAAAAATCCACTTTTAAAACCTGTTGACATTTTGAATTTTATTATCAACAAATATAATTATTTTTCAGGCAATAGCCTGTTCAGATATGTTCGACTAAGGCGAAAGCCTTAGTCGAACAGCCTGTTTTTTTATTTCTTTACCGCCTCTGCCGAACGGGGGTTTTTCTTGATACTAACATTTTGGTTTATTCATATTCGGCCACAGACCCGATTAAACAAAACATTGCCCGTAAACTTGTTGCAGAAAGTCTTTCCTATATCAGCACTCAGGTTCTTCAGGAACTGGCAAACACCCTTACCAAAAAATTTGGCAATACTTGGAAGGATGCACAAAAAGCAGTAGTTGAATCGGGTAAAAATAACCTGCTTCATGTAAACAACCAGAACACAATTGCCAACGCCTGTGATATTGCCGATAAATACCAGTACTCGTTTTATGATTCTTTGGTTATTTCGGCTGCCCTATCCTGTAACTGCAAAACCCTTTACTCCGAAGATATGCAAGACGGGCAACTAATTGAAAACAGCCTTACCATTGTAAACCCATTTAAGTAAAAAAGCCCTGGTTTACCGAAACTCTATGTTTACTTTATGAATAAAGCTAACCGCCTTAATGCTAAATAATTATTTGACAAATCTCCATTCCAAGTTTTACCACAAGGATTTTTATAGGAAAAGGATCAAACCTAATGAAATTGAACCAATTCCAATACCTGTTAGAAAACAACGATATTCTCTACTAGGTCCTAAGAATATTCCATTAATATCCTCAATCTTTATTGATATATTTTCTTTTCTTTTGTATTTGTTTCTATTATTCTTTCGAATTAAACATGCTTGAGCAAGTATTTCTTTTTCATTATAATCAAGCATTTTGATATAATTTACCGTTAAGGTTGTGTTTTGAAGATTTCGTTTTTTGTAGAAAAGAATTTCTTTATAGCATTTTGGTTCTTTTCTTGGTTTCTGCCTGAAATAAACTATTGAATCGCAAAGTTTAATTCCAATACTATCTTTTAAAATAATGAAATCAATGTAACGATTCTCTATCTCTTTACCAAATGACAAATTGGTATCCTTCAGCTTATTTGCAGATATGCTATCAATTGGGTAATAGATCGTATTTCCAAAACGAATCATTGGAGAGTATGGCCATATCTGAGCCTGAATTGTATATATAGAGATTGAAATAAATAGTATTCCAAATATTATTTTTGACAAGATTTTCATAATAAAATATTTGTAATAAGTTAATCTTTAAAATCTTATCTTGTTTCAATAGAAGGTATATTCTTTTTTCTAATTACCAACTATCTATCCAATTATTTACATAAGAACAAATAAAACCACCTGCTGTAAATCCAACTACTCCTCCTATGTAAGCCCCAACTGGATATGCTATTAGGCCCCCAACAATTGCACCCCCTACAGTACAGGCCGTCAGTACAACAGCCATTACTACTATTTTTAAAACTGTTTTTCCAGCATTTATTAACCAATCTATAAATTTGTACCCAGATGGGTCTAAATAAATGAGCGGGTTATTCAGGCAATATGAGTACCTATTAAAAGCCTGGGTTGATCCAGGCGACTGCACATAATTATCTACACTCAAGAACCTTCCAAAGACTGGGTCATACACCCTGCCATTCATATTTATCAGTGCAAATTCATCGAGGTGTTTCCCGCTGGGGCGGGACAGGCTATGGCCGGTGTAACCGCGGTACAGAAGAGACGGGGCGGAAACATTATAGTTATTCCAGTCTGTCGGGCTGCGCCTCCTTCCCCAGGCATCGTAGCTGTATTCTTCTGCCACAGTGCCATTCTGCCGGGTAAGCAGCATAATATTGCTCAGGTAATCTTTACTTACGTAATACATTTCTCCGGTTCCGTTACTTATAATGTAAACTGCCGCAAGGCCATCGCCACCGGAAATATAGTGAATTTTTTTAAGTGGCTGACCAGTCTTGGAAAATCTCTAGTAATTGACTGAAAAGTAAAGTTTACATTCTTCCCAAAACAAAAAGGGAACCATTTTTTGTTTTTACAAGTTTGGACTAGTTGGGGGGAGAATTTACACGTTTCTCAAAAACAAAAAAGGTTCAAGTTATATTTCGTTAAGTTTGAACCAGTTTTTATAAATCATTTCCATTGAGTTAAATCAACATAACAAACTAAATAATCCTTTTTCCCAAAAAGATACTGAAATATATGGAATTTACTATCAATTGAATCGGATTTATAAACAAATTGATTCTCATATAAAAAGTTATTATAAAGTTTAAATTTAGTATTGAAATTATTTTTAAAGACAGTATCATTTTGATTATAATTATTATTTAATTTTCCATCAATTCCAGCACTAATTAAAATAAAAGCATTTTTTTTTCTGTCCTTATTATATAAAGGAATATATTGTAATATCTGGTAATCATTTGAAGAGAGCAAATCTTTATAATGTATCATTTTTAAACTATCAATAGTAGTTTTGGATAACCCTGGAAATAGACTATCAAGTGAATTTGCACAATCGCCAGTAATTTGATAATAGCGAATTAAAGGATCCTGAAATATCATATTAATTTTAGCATTGTCTATAAGCTTAAAATTATGTTCATAAATAGAACCAATTTTTTTAATATGAATGACAATTATCAATAAGAGTATCAATACTAAAGACAGAATAATAAGAAGTATTCTTTTTATTATTAATTTGATCATAATTTTATTATTTAAAATCCATAAATATATTTACTAAGCAATTCAAGATTGGTAGTTACATTATTTTCCTGTTCCATAACATTAAACTTAACTTTAATAAAATAACCATTTGGCACTATAAAAAATTTAACATAGCTCCAATCAATACCATTTACATTAATAGTTGCAATAGAATGTGAATATGACCAATCATCAAGATTAAAAATATCTACAAGAGGAATTTTTGGATCTGGATTAAGTGTTGTTCTAACAATAATCGTTGAATTTCCAAGTTTTACATAAGTGTCAGGTAACCAAACGTTTCCAAATGTCATAGTTTTACCTGTAATTTTACCTCCTGGAAATAATGCATTTATATTAACTATCCCATTACCATTTAACATTGCGTTACGCATTGCATCAATAATTAATTGTGGATAATTACTACTTATTGGATCCAAACCATATAAGCAGGCAGAAAGAGACTCATCCCAGTATGCTTGTGCGTTATATTCAGCAGCAGTAACTGATATCTCCCAAGCATATCCTTCGGCTGCTTTATCATATTCTTCGGACCCACTAGCACCCGGAGACCCAGGATTATATACCGGTGGTTCATTTTGTTCAAATGGTTTTGAGGCATCAAAGTTGATGACAGTTCCACCAAAGATAGAAAACTTACGATCATCAAAACTCAAATCAACTTGTGCTGTACCTCCATTCCAAATTGTTCCAATCAATATTTCTAATCGTCCATCATCATCATCATAATATCCAACAAACCCAACAGTCCCTCCTGTTATTATATAAAGAGGGATTCCAATTACATTTACAGCTATAGTGCCCAAGATTGTTTTCCACCATGCATATCCATTAGGATCAATATACTTCAGAGGATTATTTAAACAATACGAGTATCTATTATATGATTGTGTATTTCCCGGCGCCTGTACATAATTATCCGGGCTTAAGAACCTGCCAACCAACGGATCATACACCCTGCCATTCATGTTTATCAAAGTAAACTCATCCAGGTGTTCATGCCCGGTATAACCCCGGTACAGAAGAGACGGGGCGGAAACATTATAATTCGTCCAGTCTGTCGGGCTACGCCTTCTACCCCAGGCATCATAGCTGTATTCTTCTGCTACCGTGCCATTATCCCTGGTAAGCAGCATAATATTTCCCAGGTAATCTTTACTTACGTAATACATCGTACCAACTCCGTTACTTATAATGTAAACTGCCGCAAGACCATCACCTCCCACTAGCGCGCGTTTAGCTTTAGCGTAACGCGTGCTCATTGCATTATTTCAACATTTAATACTCCATTCATACCAGCATAGTTACGCGCACTTGAGTATAAATAATCTTCTGGTCTCTCAACTATCAAATCTTCAACAGGATTGAAATGTATATAATTAATCTTTTGTTCAATTGTTTCATTCGTATCAAGCTCAATTGGGTGATTACCGTCTTGCCAGAATTTATAATTAGTTATTCGTTTTAAATTTTTACCTGCCCCCTCAAAAGCCCTTAATAACCATTCACGCCTACTTTCAGGCTCTTCTTTTATGTTCTTTATTATTTCTCTTGCAGTATGCTTCTTAAAATCACGCATAATTTCCGGTAAATTATTGTATGTTGCTTTTACAACCATGTGCAAATGGCTACTCATCAGGCACCAGGCAAATATGACAAGGCCTTTATTCTTCCGGCAATATTCTAATGATTCAACCAAGGTTATTTTATGGTTCGCCCGGGCAAAAACCTGCCTTTGCCGGCAGGCAGGCATCTATCCAATGAACAACGGTAGACGTAATAAAATAAATACCTTCAGGATTTCTTATTTTATACTTTTCTGACATTATCACTTTTTCCCAAAAGTATCTCATTGTTTTGATAAAGCAAAATTTTTCCTCTTGGTAATTATTGTAGTTTACATAGTTAGTACGCGTTACGCTAAAGCTAAACGCGCGCCAGTGGGGTACAACCTGCTTAAGTTTTCTATAGATTGACGTTACAAACGTCAATTAGCGGGGCGTGATTTATCTTAGTTTTAAGAATTATCTCTCATCATTATAAAAACTATATTTTTTTTCTAAAAAATTAGAAATACCAGAATATAACATTGTTTTGATATTCCTTCTTCGATAATGGACAACCAATACGTCCGATGGTTGACCAGTAACCATATTATTAGGACCAGCAAGTTTATCAAATATCAGATTCTTTATGTTTGTTGTAATTGGTGTTAGTTTGCTTATAGCAGTAAACTTTTTACTAAGTGAATCAGTTCTAATTAGAACTACTTTGTTAGAAATTAAAATGAAATGCGAAGGTTTTACCATTTCATATTCATAATCATTGTGTATATAGCTGATAGAGAACTCGCCTCTATGGTTACCAATGCTAATTATTTTTACAACATATACTCTTTTGTCTAAATAACTATGCTTATCTAATTTAACCATTTCATTTATTCCTTTAAAAATTGCCTCCTTAAGATATACATTTGTTGAGTCGCTTCCTTTTAAATAATTTGGTGTTAGAAGGGAGGCTAAAAACAATATAAAATAAAATCGATTCATTTTTTAGTATTTTAATTTAAAACCATCTATTAATTCTTGGAGCATTGAGAAAATCATCCAAAGTCATAAAGAAAAAAGGATTTATCTTATCGAATAATAATGGATTATCGGGATAAGTCCTTCCGGCTAAATCATTTATAAATTGATCTGGGGTATAATATTCACTCAATACATTAATTTGCGAAACAGTATGCGGACCAATAGAATATACATTAATGCCAAGTTCTACCGCAAAACGATAATCCTTATAGCTAGGACCATCATATCCATCTAAATTATTCTGACTCTGATAATATGAAATTGGGTGTGTATGAATTTGAGCTATAATTCGTTTACCATCAAATGTAGCGACTTTAGGATTGTTTGGATCAAGTTGATATGGATTATCAGAAGTTTGATTATCATTTCCATACCAATCATTAAGCCAATAATAGTATGTTTTGGTTGCTTCATCATATAAAACGTATGCAGATAATTCTGCATCCACTTCGGTATCGTTTGAAGTTGACCACATAAAATTAACCATTGATTTTAGATCATCAAAGTAATATCCACAGTATTCTTTTCCAGACAAAGTCACAGTAGTAGGAACTGGTAATGTACCTGGTTGACCTGTGGTAAAACTGTAATTACTTTGATTACCTTTAAAGATCCAATCCTGAAGATTACTACTAAAATTCATGATACTATTAAAAGTATTACCCCAAGCAATTATGGCTTTTTTAAATGAACCAGTTTCTATTAGTTCTCCAACAAAATCCATAGAACCCATAATAATGGCAAACGGGAAAAAAATAATATTAAATAATTTAAATTTTTGCCCACTTGGATCGGTAAATTTTAGAGGATTATTAAGGCAATATGAGTACCTATTAAAAGCCTGGGTTGATCCAGGCGACTGCACATAATTATCTACACTCAAGAACCTTCCAAAGACTGGGTCATACACCCTGCCATTCATGTTAATTAAAGCAAATTCATCCAGGTGTTTCCCGCTGGGGCGGGACAGGCTATGGCCGGTATAACCACGGTACAGAATAGATGGGGCAGATACATTGTAGTTACTCCAGTTGGTCGGGCTGTGACGTCTGCCCCCTTCCTTCGCTAAGGCTATGGAAGGCAGGCAGGCATCATAGCTGTATTCTTCTGCAACTGTGCCATTGTCTCTGGTAAGTAGCAAAACATTGACCAGGTAATCTTTGCTTACATAATACATTGTGTCCACTCCGTTGGATATTATATAAACTGCCGCCAGTCCATCGCCACCGGAAATATAGTGAATTTTTATAATTCAAAAATAACCGTTTAAAATTACAAATGAAGTTGAAAACTATATTTTATAAAGAGGTTTAAGTTATAAACATAAACCAGAACGGGATTCATTTTTCTCTTCCGACTAGGAATTATCTGCAGAATAATTATATTTGTGTCAAACAAAGAATAAATGATACGGAATTATCTTAATCCAGAGGTATTTCTTTGGCGAAGCCTGTATGTTCGATAATCATTGGCAACAGGCGATATTTTTAATTATCAGACATGTTGTTCCGGCATGTCTTTTTTATTGGAACTTAACCTTAAAAAATTAATAAAATGAGCAGAATTCGTAAAATTTATCTTGACGAAAGTGAAATGCCGAAACAATGGTATAACCTTGCAGCCGACATAAAAGCTGAACCCTTTATGAGCCCGGACGGCCCGGTGCCGCCCGAAGCATGGGCGCCAGTATTTCCGATGAACCTTGTTGAACAGGAATACAGCACCAAACGATGGATAGATATTCCTGAAGGTATTTTAGACATATTAACCCGGTGGAGGCCTTCACCTCTGCACAGAGCATACGCCCTTGAGGAAGCGCTGGGAACACCTGCAAAAATTTATTATAAAAATGAAAGTCTGTCACCTGCAGGCAGCCACAAACCCAATACTGCGGTTGCCCAGGCATGGTATAATAAACAATTCGGTATAGAAAAACTGACCACCGAAACCGGAGCAGGTCAATGGGGAAGCGCACTTTCTTTTGCCTGTTCTTTAATCGGACTTGAATGTAAGGTGTTTATGGTACGGGTAAGCTTTGATCAAAAACCGTATCGTAAACTGATGATGCAGGCTTGGGGCGGAAACTGCATTGCCAGCCCGAGTAATGAAACCCAGGCAGGAAGACAAATTCTTGAACAATTTCCGGACACTCCGGGTAGTCTCGGAATTGCAATCAGCGAAGCCATTGAAGCTGCTGTTACCGATAAGACCGGAAAAACAAGATATTCGTTGGGCTCGGTACTGAATCATGTAATGATGCACCAAACCATTATCGGACTTGAAGCACAGAAACAGCTTAAAAAAGTCGGAATAAAAAATCCTGATGTCATTATAGCATGTGCAGGGGGTGGAAGCAACTTTGCAGGGCTTTCCTTTCCGTTTGTTTACGAAAAAATTAATGGCGCTGATATCGACATTATTCCTGTAGAACCAACCTCATGTCCAACGCTTACAAGAGCTCCATATGTTTATGATCATGGTGATACAGCTAAAATGACACCGCTTGTAGCCATGCATTCATTAGGACATTCTTTTGTACCCCCTCCGATTCATGCAGGTGGTTTGCGTTATCACGGTATGGCTCCGCTGGTCAGCAAAGCTGCCGTTGAAGGTCTAATCAATCCACGGGCTATTCATCAGTTGGAATGTTATCAGGCAGGTATCCTGTTTGCAAAAACCGAAGGGATTATTCCTGCTCCGGAAACCACCCATGCAATTGCTGCTGCAATTCAGGAAGCCAATAAGGCAAAGGAAGAAGGGAAAGAGAAAGTAATCCTCTTTAATTTCAGCGGTCACGGACTTTTGGATTTGATAGGCTATGACAAGTATTTAACCGGCCAGCTATCTGATTATGAGCTTCCCGATGAAATTATTCAGAAAAATCTTGAAGAGATTAAGGATTATCCACGACCTGTGGTATCAAAATAAAACCAAATCTACTTACCCGAAATCAAAAAGTCCCGGAATAAATCCGGGACTTTTCTCATAGATACAATTTAGATTAACATAACAGAATTACGAATTGTAAGCTGTTTCGCCATGTTCATAATAATCAAGACCATTTTCTTCTTCTTTGGCCGTAACACGCAATCCAACTGTAACTTTAATGAGGTAGAACAATATAAATCCAATCCCCAATGTCCAGGCAGCAACTGACACAACTCCAATAACCTGTGAAGTCAACAATCCAGTTCCGCCGCCATATAGCAAGCCTCCGTCTTTTGCAAGTACACCAACCAATAATGTTCCTAAGGCACCGCATACACCATGCACAGAGATAGCTCCAACCGGGTCATCAATTTTGAGTATTTTATCAAAAAATTCTACAGAAAATACAACCAAAATACCAGCTAATATTCCGATAATAATAGATCCACCAGGAGTGACAGCATCACAACCGGCAGTTATTGCTACCAAACCAGCTAATACACCGTTCAAGGTCATACTTAAGGTTGGTTTTCCATAACGTAGCCAAACAACGATCATGGTGGTAATTCCACCTGCTGCAGCTGCCGCATTTGTGGTTACAAATATCTTGGCAACAAGTCCCGGGTCTGAAAGACTTAATGTCGAGCCAGGGTTAAATCCAAACCATCCAATCCAAAGTATGAATACACCTAACGTTGCAAGTGTAATACTATGTCCCGGAATAGCATTTGCTTTACCGTTTTTATACTTACCAATTCTGGGACCGAGCACTGCAGCTCCAGCAAGCGCTAACCAACCACCAACAGAGTGCACAACTGTAGAACCTGCGAAATCATGCATAGGTATGCTTAATTGTGAAAGCCATCCGCCTCCCCAAATCCAGTGACCTGATATAGGATAAATAATTAATGTTATTATAACACTATAAATTAAATATGATTTAAACTTAGTTCTTTCTGCCATACCACCTGAAACAATTGTTGCAGCCGTAGCAGCAAATACAAGTTGGAAGAAGAAGAAAGCAAGGTTTGGAATACCTAAGGCTTCTCCATGATCGGTTTGTGAAAACAATTCAAACTTACCAAAAAACCCGTTTCCTGTGCCAAACATGATACCATATCCTATTAACCAGAAAACGATTGTTCCGATACTAAAGTCCATTAAATTCTTAAACAGAATGTTGGTTGTGTTTTTTGACCTCGTAAAACCAGCCTCCACCAAGGCAAAACCTGCCTGCATAAAAAACACCAATGCGCCCGTCATTAGAACCCAGAAGGTGTTTAAACCTGATGTTATATTTGTTAAATCCATTATATTTTCCATTTAATTGTTAAACACTAGTCCTTTACAAATAATGATTCCGGGCCTTTTTCGCCATTACGGATACGAACTGATTCTTCGATATCGGAGATAAATATTTTACCGTCACCGTGTTCGCCAGTCTGAGCAGCATTTATAATGGCCTGAATAGCTTTATCTGTCAGATGATCCCGGCAAACAAATGAAATCATAGTTCGCTGGATAAATCTTGTTTCGTATATGGTTGCACGGTATATCTGACCGGCACGTTCGTTACCTATACCGGTTACATCCCAGTATGTTAAGAAATCGATTTCTGCTTCATGCAGGGCATTCCTCACATCATCGAATTTCGATTTACGAATAATTGCTTCAATTTTTTTCATAATACTGTCTTTTATAATTCTGTTATTTATAATGAAAAGCCAACCACGACGTATAACTCCTTCTTATCCGGGTTAAGAATAACTGAGCCTGTTACCGGAATTGAAAAGTTGTCAGTTATTTTGATTTCCTTGCTTGTACCTAATGCTATCTGACAAACGTTAAATTCGGTATCAGAAGTGTGCCATCCGTTTCCAGCGCCTACCGATAAATTAAAATTGCCAAAATCATAAGCTGCCTGAAAATAGAGATCACCTCCGCTTGATGCAGGTACCGATGCCTCGTTAAAAATATAATTCCCGCTAAGACTTAACCCCTTTATGGTATATCCAAGGTTAAATTCAATTGCATTGGAAGAATCTGATAAAAATGAACCACCTAATCCCGGATAATAATAATCAGTAAAACCGAGACTTAGTCCAAAGGGCAGACTGTAAGAAATGTAAGGATCCGTTTCGGTATAACCCGCTGCATCAAATGACCCCCATACTCCGATGGTTAATCCTCCGGTTTCAAATGATACTGAAGGTTGAAACGCAGGACCGGTTCCGAATTTTGAACCGCGCCAGATGTAATTTGAATAAAAATCTGCGCCGGCGCTAAAACTAGAGGTTTTCTCCGCCTCCTGTGCATCCATTTTTAATGCAGTTAAAAAGCATACTGCAATGATGCCTGTGATTGTTAATCTAAAATTTTTCATACTTACAAAATTTAAATTATTAATTAATTGACACTGCAAATATATATATTAATTTTTATATACCTACTATATTTTGATGTATTTTTAATTATTATACTATTTTTATACTTATATACCCCTTTTTTTATGGGGGTATTGAAATTATTTGTTTGTTTGTTATTAATTTTCTTCCGAAAAAATTCTTAATTGACCTGTTTTTAATTTGCAGTACAACATATTTGAATAGATTTATTTTAAAAAACATAAAAAACACGCCCTGTGAATAATTTTGAGGATTCTTTTAAGAAAAAAATGTTTTTTAATGTTCAACCCCCTTTATCAGATGAATATTATTGCTTGGAATTCAATAATTTTTTGTAATTTAAGATTCAGTAAACTCTGTAATCCGGTTGTATGAGATTGGAAAGAAAAGAGAAAATCAAATCTGATAAGGAATCGGGGAATTTTTATTCAGAAATTCTTAAGTCAGCACCTTTAGGTCTGCATCAATATGAATTCAAAAACGGAAAGTTGATTTTCTCTGATTTCAACAGGGAGGCAGACAGAATTTTAGGTGTTTCTCATCAGGTTTTCATTGGCAAAGAGTTACAGGAAATTTTCCCACCGCTTGCAGAGACTGAAATTCCTGAAGCTTACATTAAAGTAGCTACAACAGGAACCATATTTCAAAGCGAACAAGTGAATTACCAATATCAGCAAATTATTGGAGCCTACCAGGTTTTTGCATTTCAGCCGGAAAAAAATAAAGTCACCATCTTTTTCAGAGATATAACAGAAATCAAGAAAGCCGAAAAAAAACTAAGGGATAGTGGTATTCAGAGTGATATGTTCGATTTAATATTCGAGCGATTTCGTCAGGTTAATGAAGGCCATACGCGAACCTACGGAGGTACCGGCCTGGGATTACCCATATCTAAAGGAATAATTGAGCTTATGGGCGGTAAAATCCGGGTTAAATCAATTTATGGAGAGGGAACCACCTTCTTCTTTGATCTACCCTATGAAGAAGTTAAAAAGAAAAAAAGAACAGATTTAAAGGAAAAAGTAGTTTCAATGGAATATCTATGGAAAAACAAATTAATTCTCGTGGTTGAAGACGATGATTTAAACTTTGAGTTCATCAAAATAGTTCTGAAACCGACATTTGCAAGAATAATACATGTATCCGATGGTGAAGCGACACTTGAAATATGTAGCAGGGAAACATTTGATATTATACTTTTGGATATCAGGTTACCCAAGATGAATGGTTTTGAAGTAGCCGGTAAACTTAGAGAACAGGGATGCAAAACTCCCATAATTGCTCAAACTGCCTATGCCATGAGCGAAGATAGAGACAAATGTATTGCAGCCGGATGTGATGATTATATGTCTAAGCCACTAAATAAAAACGTTCTGCTTGAAAAAATAGATACCTTATTATCAAAAGAGGGATAATATCATTTGATAATTAAATAAATACTATACATCTATATATATATATGTAATAAATTTTTTATCTTAGCATTCATTAAAAAACAAAATAATTGAACATGTACTAATCCCCGAGTATAAAGTTCTACCCATTTTACATGCACGAATTTTATACCGATAGGTTTGCAGGGAAACCCACAAGCCTCCCGAACTTGGA
Source organism: uncultured Bacteroidales bacterium (assembly GCA_963781805.1). GTDB lineage: Bacteria > Bacteroidota > Bacteroidia > Bacteroidales > UBA10428 > JAFGPL01. Next base: position 4,891,681 of record CAWAHF010000004.1, on the reverse strand, counting down.
GATTAATTTGAATTGGAAAGGGGAAGTGGTTTATGGCATATATTTATGCCCATTCCTCATGCGGATTGGGCATTTTTGCTATTCCAGGGTAATATTTTTTTGATATGGTTGTTCTGAATTTTTAACTTATGGATTTTAATCTCACAGGAATAATCCTTGCAGGTGGAATAAGCTCACGTATGGGAACCGATAAGGCATTGATAGAGATAAACGGTAAATCGATGATTGAGAATGCCTGTATTTTATTGAAAGATTTTTGTGATGAGGTTATCTTAAGCACTTCTGCTTCTGTTATCTATTCGTTAGTGAATGTAACAAGTATACCTGATGAAAAACCGGGACTTGGTCCAATAGGCGGTATTTACACTTGCCTGCAACACTCAAACACCGACAAAAACCTAATCATTGCAGTTGATATTCCCTTCATCAACCGGGGTATTATAAAATATCTAATAGAAAATATGGATGAAACAGACATCATTTTACCGATGAATGAATATCTCAAGCCGGAACCGCTTTGTGCAATTTATTCAAAATCGGTTCTCCCGGCGCTTGAAAAGATGATCAAAGACAACGATTTAGCAGTTCACAACCTAATCAATCACGTTAAGGTCAAAACAATACAGATTAATAAAGAGAAAGAATTTTATGATGAAAAGTTATTTTATAATTTAAACACCCCTGCAGATTTGAATAAAATAGCCAAATGACAACATGTACCAATATCATACTTATTGCAGGATCCGGGCGCAATGTGGGTAAAACTTATCTGGCCTGTAAGCTGATTGAAAATCTTTCAGAAAATTTAAGTATTACGGCGGTAAAGATTTCACCTCATTTTCACAACGAAATAAATCAACATGAGACAGTATATCAGAATAATCATGTAATCATTCAAAAAGAAAGTAATTCTGAAAGAAACAAAGACAGTTCACGTATGTTGAAAGCCGGCGCATCAGAAGTGTTTTATGTTCAGGTTGAGGATAATCATTTGAGTAGTACCCTGCCTGTTTTGAATAGATATATTTTTGGTAATAAGCCCGTTATCTGCGAATCTGCTTCCCTCAGAAAATATCTTATTCCCGGAATCTTTTTTTTCGTGGAAAATAATCAGAACAATGTGATTAAAAAGAATTCGGATTTGAAACAAAAAGCAGATGTTATTCTGCAATCTGATTTTGATAAAAAAGATCTCAACATAAACGGTATCTGGTTTGACGGTTTAAAATGGACAAAAGTAAGTTAGTCCCTATGATACAACTTGAATACGCGATACAGAAAATTTTAGAATTCGCTTCATTACGGGAAGCGCAAAACATTGGGCTGGATTCGGCTCTTGACAGGGTTCTGGCAGAAGACATTTATTCAGATGTTGATATGCCGCCATTCAACAAGTCGGCGATGGACGGATTTGCCTGCCGAATGCAGGATATCGAAAAGGAACTGGAAATTCTTGAGACGATACCTGCCGGAAAAACACCATCACAAAAGATAAGTCCCGGAAAATGCTCAGGAATAATGACCGGCGCACCGGTTCCGGAGGGCGCTGATTGTGTAATTATGAAGGAAGATACAGAAACCCTAGGTAATAAAATAAGAATTTTGAGAAACCAGCAGAAAAGCAATATTTGTTATCTCGGTGAGGACGTGAAAAAGGGAGACCAGGTGTTAATCAAAGGCACATATCTTACACCTCAACATATTTCTGTACTTGCATCTGTGGGATATATCAGACCTTTGGTATACCAAAAACCCGGAATAGCAGTAATGGTTACCGGTGATGAACTGGTGGAAGCGGATAAGTTTCCGGACAACTCAAAGATAAGAAACAGTAATGGTCCACAAGTGGTCAGTCAATTGATAAAAGCCGGATGTATAGCGGATTACAGAGGAATTTTTCCGGATGAGGTTACAATGTTGAAAAATGCAATCGCAGAAGCATTTCAATATTCGAAGATTCTAATTATAACGGGAGGCGCATCAAAGGGTGATTTCGATCTTATACCATATGTTTTAAGTTTATCAGGATTTACAACGCACTTTAAGGAAGTTGCCATTCAGCCGGGTAAACCAATTAATTTTTCAACACGTGACAATTTGATATGTTTTGGGCTTTCTGGTAACCCGGTTTCTTCATTTTTTCAGTTTGAATTGCTGGTAAAACCATTTTTAAAGAAAATAACTGGTGAAGTGACTCAATCCAACTTATTAAAGATTCCATTGGGTGAAAAAGTCAGTCGCAAAAAAACAGAACGTGAATATTTTTTCCCTGTTAAAATTTCAGAAGATTTCAAGGCATTTCCTATCGAATTTCATGGTTCTGCACATATCCAGTCGTTGACAAAGGCAGATGGTATTGCGAGTATTCCTGCAGGAATTACCCAATTTGAGAAAGGAACAATGGTAAATGTACGACAGATTTAATCGTAAAATAAGTTATTTAAGGATATCGGTAACAGACAGATGCAATCTGAGATGTCGTTATTGCATGCCCGAAGAAGGCATCAGACTCTTAAAGCATGCAGATATTCTTTCATTTGAGGAAATTGTTGATGTAGTTAAGTACTGTACTTCATTGGTTATCAAAAAAATAAGAATTACCGGAGGAGAACCGCTTGTTCGAAAGGGCATTGTTGAGTTGGTCGAAATGTTAGCTGCAATTGAAGGTATCGAAGATTTATCGATGACAACCAATGGAGTTCTGCTGGAAAAATATGCACAGGCGTTAGCCAGGGCAGGATTAAATCGGATTAATGTAAGTCTTGATACGATTGATTCTGTAAAATTTGAGGAGATAACCGGAAAAAATGTGCTGGACCAGATCCTGAAAGGAATTGAAGCGGCAAAAGAAGCAGGTTTGTATCCGATTAAGATTAATTGTGTGTTATTAAAAAAAGAATATCTTGGTTATGCCGATCAGGTAAAAGATTTTGCAGAAAAGAATGGATTAAGCATCCGTTTTATTCATCAAATGGATTTAGTCAATGGTAATTTTTCACTTGTTGAAGGAGGTGATGGCGGAAATTGCCAAGTTTGTAACCGCATCAGGTTAACTGCCGGCGGATTAATTAAACCCTGTCTGTTTTCAGATTTGGGTTACGATATCCGGAAACTTGGAATTGAAAAAGCCGTGAACCTGGCCGTTGGCAATAAGCCTGAATCAGGTACCTATAATAAAAGTGAAAGGTTTTATGAGATCGGGGGATAGATCTTTTAAGAGGGAAAAGCAGGTATTAGGGTATACGTGGTATAGGAAAGAAAGGTATATGAGATGAGAAATATATGGAAATTAATATCAATGGAAATAGCAGGGGAAGTGGCAGCGGCAGTGGCTGGAACTGGAACAGTGGCAGGAACAGCAACAGCAAATACAGCTTCGGACTTCCAACTTCCGTCTTCCATCTTCGATCTTCAATCTTCTTACTTACTCTAAAAACCAACAAACCGTGAACAATAAACTAAATCAACAAATAAAAATATGTCCAAACTAAGTCATACAGATAAGCAGGGAAAAGCAAGAATGGTGGATGTGGGAGATAAACCGGAACAACACAGGGAGGCTTCCGCGACAGGATTCATCAGACTGCAACGGGAAACCCTGAAATTAATTCATGACAATTCAATGAAAAAGGGAGATGTGCTCACAGTTGCGCAGATTGCAGGCATTCAGGCTGCAAAAAAAACAAGTGAACTGATTCCACTATGTCATCCATTGAGGTTATCGTTCATAAATGTAGAATTAAATACCGAATCGGATGGAATCAGAGCCACAAGCATAGCAAGGTGTACCGGACAAACCGGTGTGGAAATGGAAGCTTTGACTGCAGTAAATATAGCACTTCTAACTATATATGATATGTGTAAAGCGGTGGATAAAACAATGATAATTGAGGATACAAGGTTAGTGAGCAAAATCAAAACGGATATTAAATAAATTATCTATGCAGGAAATCAACGTATTATCAGTTAATATCTCTGATAAAAAGGGAATAATTAAAAAACCTGTAGATCTTATTCAACTGGATAAACAAGGCATAAGAGGTGACGCTCATGCAGGCAACTGGAACAGGCAGGTAAGTCTGTTGGGGAGTGAAAGCATTGAAAAATTCACATCTGAGTCAGGAAGAAAGATAATTTTTGGTGAATTTGCAGAAAACATTACCACCCAGGGAATTAAGTTATATGAAACCCATCCGTTGGATCGGTTTATTTCCGGTAGCCTGATTCTTGAAGTTACTCAGATTGGCAAAAAATGTCACGGCACCTCCTGTACCATTTTCAAAGAAGTCGGAAATTGTGTCATGCCTACCGAAGGAATTTTCTGCAGAGTGATAACTCCAGGAAAACTTCAGGCCGGGAATAAACTCGAGTATGTTCCGAAAATTTATAAGGTATTTTTATTGACCATCAGCGACAGAGCATCCGCCGGTATTTATAATGATGCCAGCGGCCCTGAGGCTGTAAGACTTACAACTGATTTCTTAAACCAAAAAACGCTTCAATTTCAAATCAGCAGTAAAATAATTCCGGATGATCCGGTTCAAATAAAGGATGAAATACTGGAATCCGTCGATAACCATTTAGATATTATCATTACAACCGGAGGAACTGGCATAGGTATTAAAGATTTTACATCTGAAGTTGTTAAACGTTTAATTGATAAAGAAATACCAGGGATTATGGATTTTATCCGACTAAAATATGGCGCTGAAAAACCACAGGCGCTTATAAGCAGAAGCATTGCAGGTGTAAAAAACAAAACACTGATATATGCATTGCCTGGAAGTTTAAATGCAGTGAAAGAATACCTGGAAGAAATTAACAAAACTATATTACATTCCATATATATGTTGCATGGGTTGGATATACATTGACGCTGCAAACTTGATCAAACCGTGATTGAAATAATCTATCCGACTTAGTTCAAATCAATCAGGATTCTAAATGCGAATTAAAGGTTGAAATCAAATATTATGGACTTTATCTTTGTGTTTTAGTGGCTTGGTGTCAAAAGGAAGATAGCCACAAAGGAACAAAGTCACTAAGTACCACTAAAGCAGGTTTGCAAAATACTGATTACTAATTAAATATTTTAATAAGTTTTAACCCTTAATTCGCATTCTAAATAAGTTTTTACTTGAGGAATGAATACTATTCTTTGAAACTTCACTCCTTAAATGCTTATAAATCATATAATTTATTTTAATTCTAAATAATTTTATTAATTACAGATTATCAATAACTTACACACACAACTCTGTTAATTATATAACACGCGAGTTATTAATTATTTGAAATAAAGTTATTTACATATTAATAATGTTTGTCATCGTTGCTATGAAATTTCCAAATTCTTCAATAACTTTGATCTTAATATATTTGATTATTTAGATACTTTCATATAATAATATATAGATTAAATTATATATTAAATGACAAACAGAAGAGACTTTATTAAAATTTCTGCCTTGGGTCTTGGAGGCCTGGCATTGGGAGGTGCAGCATACAAAGCATTTGCCGGTACCGGGACGTTTCTGAGCACTAAATCCCTCAATCTTATCAAAAATCTTAAACGTACACCTACCTATTGTGAAGTTTGTTTCTGGAAATGTGCCGGGTGGGTATACAAAGACGAAAAAGGCAAAATCAAAAAGATTGTCGGGAACGACGAAGATATGAATTCCAATGGCAGACTATGTCCTCGCGGAACAGGAGGTGTTGGAATGTATTATGATGAAGATCGTTTAAAAACCCCATTGTTGCGGGTTGGAGAGAGGGGAAAACAAACCTTTAAACCTGTAAGCTGGGATGAAGCTTTCAAATACATAGCCGAAAAAATGCAGGCCATTGCCAAAGAACATGGACCGGAATGTCTTGCCCTTTTTACCCATGGTTCCGGAGGCACCTATTTTGGAAACCTGGTAAAGGCCTTTGGTTCGTCAAACATCACAGCGCCATCGTATGCACAATGCCGTGGCCCGCGTGAGGTAGCATTTATAGGGACATTTGGCGAAGGCGTTGAATCTCCCGAGGTAACCGATATAAGAGATACCATGTGCCTTGTCCTGATAGGTTCTCATATAGGAGAAAACATGCATAACGGGCAGGTACAGGAAATGTCCGATGCTATTGACAAAGGGGCTACTATTATTACAGTTGATCCAAGATTTTCGACCGCTGCCAGTAAATCAAAATACTGGTTGCCAATAAAGCCCGCTACCGATTTGGCTTTGCTTCTGGCATGGATTAATGTGATTATTAGTGAAGAACTGTACGATAAAAAATATGTTGAAAAATACACCTATGGCTTTGATGCATTAAAAGCTCATGTTAAAAATATGACTCCGGAATGGGCTTATGGTATTACAACCATTGAGCCACATATTATCCGCGAGACTGCCAGAGAAATGGCGCATGCCTCACCCTCGGTAATCGTGCACCCCGGAAGGCATGTCACCTGGTATGGAGATGATACACAACGAGAACGGGCAATCGCAATTCTGAATGCCCTCCTGGGCTCATGGGGCCGACGGGGAGGATTCTTCCGTCCAGCTAATGCATCGGTTCCATCTTTTCCTCACCCTGCCTATCCCGAACCAAAAAAAACCTGGCGTGATGCGTTTCCCGGTAAATATAAACTGGCAGATTTAGCCCTGGCTTCCGGAATTTGCGAAGCTACGATACCCACAGTAACAAGAGATTGCAGTTTCAAGGGCTGGATAGTAAACGGTACCAATCTGATCGAAACGTTACCCAACCGGAAACAAACCCTTGAAGCAATTCAGAGTCTCGAATTGCTGGTGGTTATTGATACCATGCCGATGGAGATCACGGGCTGGGCGGATGTGGTTTTACCCGAGTGCACTTACCTGGAAAGATATGATAGCGTTCGGACCGGTCCACATCGAAAACCACAAATTGCATTAAGAATGCCGGCTGCAGAACCAATGTATGATTCAAAACCGGCCTGGTGGATGGCCAAAGAACTGTCAAAGTATCTGGGTTTGGAAAGTTATTTTAAATGGAACACGTTTGAAGAAATGCTGGACTGGGAGTTAAAAAAAGCAGGAACATCATTGGAAGAAATGCAACGCATTGGTGTGAAAACCTTTGAACGCGAGTATGATGATATCTATTTTGCTGAAGACGAAGATGTTGAATTCTTTACGAATACCGGTAAAATTGAACTTTATTCAACTGCATTTGAGGCGGAAGGATATGATCCCTTACCTAAATACACTCCTCACGAAGAACCTCCTGAAGGATTTTACAGGTTGATCTATGGAAGAGCTCCCATGCATACGTTCAGTCGTACTTCAAATAATCCTAACCTTACAGCCCTGATGCATGAGAATGCAGTATGGATAAATCCAAAAGTAGCCAACGTATGGGGTATCAAAAATGGTCAATATATCTGGCTTAGAAATCAGGATGGGATTAAATCTGAATTTCCAATAAAAGCGAGAGTTACAGAGCGTATCCGTTGGGATTCGGTATTTATTGTTCATGGTTTCGGCCATGCAGATAAGCGACTTACACGGTGTTATGGAAAAGGTGCAAGCGATTCCAGAATGATAACCAAAGTGCATATTGATCCAATAATGGGAGGCACCGGCATGCGTGGAAATTTTGTGACCTTTGAGTTTGAACCTGAAAAAGAGGAGGTAAAGTCATGAGATACGCAATGGCAGTTGATACCAAGAAATGTGTCGGATGCAGTGACTGTGTGGTTGCATGCCAGACCGAAAACAATGTGCCTATCGGTTATTGCCGCGATTGGGTGGTAGAGGTCACCGACGGAACATATCCTCAACTTGAACTGGAAAACCGTTCCGAACGTTGCAATCATTGCAACAATGCTCCTTGTATAAGGTGTTGTCCGACAGGCGCCAGTCACTATGAAGATGGCGGAATTGTACTCGTACAGGAAAATAAGTGCATTGGCTGCGGGGCATGTATAGCTTCATGTCCTTACGATGCAAGATATCCTCATCCCAATGGTTACGTGGACAAATGTACATTTTGCATTCACCGGTTAAAGAACGGATTGAAGCCTGCATGCGTAGCTGTTTGTCCGACCAAATGCATGTATTTCGGAGATTTGGATGATCCGAAAAGCGATGTTTCCATGGTACTGAAAAAACGAAAATGGAAAACACTTATCCCTGAAGCCGGGACACAACCGGAACTTTATTTTTTAATTTAATATTGATAATCGTACAATTAATAATATAAACAATGAAAGAAGAGATCATTGTAAGCGGAAGGATGAATCACCTGGTAGATCCACAGTTGAATATCTGGCACTGGCAGATTCCGTTGTATCTGTTTCTTGGAGGTCTTGCAGCTGGAATCCTCTTTTTTGCTGCGCTTTATTATATTCTTAAAAAGGAAGATGTTTACCCGGCAGCAGTAAAATATGCACCTTTTTTTGCGCCAATCATTTTGGTGATAGGATTACTGGCGTTATTTATCGACCTGAATCACAAGCTTTATTTCTGGCGACTTTATACTGCCATAAGGCTTGAATCCCCGATGTCGTGGGGAGCCTGGACGCTTTTAGCCATCACTCCCCTATCCTTTTTATGGGCAGCCTTAAATATCAGGGTTCTGTTTCCCAAATGGGACTGGAAATATAAATGGCTTAAAGACTTTGAGGCTTTTTGCCTGAAATATAAACTCATTTTAGCCTGGGCAATATTAATCTATGCAGTGATTTTAGGAATTTATACCGGAATTTTATTTTCTGCATTTAATGCGCGCCCGTTGTGGAATACATCTATTCTGGGCCCATTGTTTCTTGTGTCCGGTCTCTCAACCGGTGCAGCTGTCATAATTCTCATGTCAAAATCTCACGCAGAAAGGAAACAATTTGCTCAGATCGATCTTATACTTATCGGAATTGAACTGTTTCTGATTGTGCATATGTTTATGGGATTTCTGGCCAGTCACCAGGTTCAGATTGATGCAGCCAAATTATTCCTCGGAGGCCCGTATACTGCTCCATTCTGGATCTTTGTGGTTATTTTGGGCCTGATTATACCAGCGCTTCTTGAGATACTGGAGCTAAGAAAATATAAAATTCCGGTTATAATTCCTGCGCTCCTGGTACTATTTGGCGGCATCATGATGCGGTTTATCATTGCGTATGCCGGACAGGCCAGCAGATGGCTTTATTGAACAAATTAGATATAAAATATATACCATTAAACTAAAAAAATATGGATAACAAAAAAACCAAGTATCTGAATCCGTATATCGGGGGAGTATTGTTGGGGCTGGTTCTTTTGGCTGCAAATTTTATTTCCGGGCGGGGACTTGGCGCCAGCGGAGCGGTCAAGAGTGTAGTTGTTACTGCTGTTGAAACTGTGGCACCAAAACATGTGGAAAATACACATTTTTACAAGGAATACGAAAGTGAACACACCGATGTAAACGGAAATAAAAAAAGTCCCATGAAGTCATGGCTGGTTTTTGAAATGCTGGGTGTTCTGGTTGGAGGATTTCTTTCAGGAGCAGTTGCAGGAAGATTAAAGCTTAGGGTTGAACATTCACCGCGCATTACTTCTAAACGAAGAATGATATTCGCACTGGCAGGAGGTGTGTGTTTTGGTTTTGGTTCGCAACTTGGCAGGGGATGTACCAGCGGCTCGGCTTTAAGTGGTATGGCAGTATTGTCTTTAGGTGGATTTATTACGATGGCAGCCATTTTCGGAACCGCATTTGCATTGGCATATTTTTTTCGTAAAAACTGGATACAATGAAGGAAATGAAGAAGGTTAAGGCAATGGAAAAGAAGGCAGTAGCAGTGGCAATAGCAGTTTCAACTTCTGACTTCCAGCATCAACCTTCCAACTTCAAACAATCACAAAATCAATAAATCATCAAATCAATAAATAAAAATGGGACCACTAATAGTAAATAATATAATAACGCAAAACACCAATTTGTTTCTTGCATTTTTAATTGGTATCGGCTTTGGATGGGTGCTCGAAAGCAGCGGTTTTTCTTCAAGCCGGAAACTAGCCGGAGTTTTTTACGGGTATGATGCTGTCGTATTAAAAGTATTCTTCACAGGAGCTATCACAGCCATGTTGGGACTCCTCTTTTTCAGTTTATTCGGATGGGTGGATTTGAATTATGTATACATCAATCCTACTTACATTAGTTCTGCCATCTGGGGAGGTGTAATTATGGGGGCCGGATTTATTATGGGAGGCTTTTGTCCCGGTACCAGCGTTTGCGCTGCTTCCATTGGCAAAGTTGATGCAATGGTATTTGTCGGCGGATTATTTTTGGGTGTGCTGGCATGGGCCGAAGGATATCCGCTTTGGGAAGCTTTATACAAAAAGAATTTTATAGGTACCCCGAAAATAAGTCAAATCCTTGGATTAAAAGACGGATTATTTGCTTTGCTGGTTATTCTGGCGGCAGTTGGCATGTTTTGGGTTGCCGAATGGGCTGAAAAAAAATTCCCCCAGCCGGAATATTAGAATATTTGGTAATACTATGACTATTAAAACGAAATCATTATGAAAGTACGAATTATTTTATCGGTTGTTGTAATAGGAATGGGATTGATAATCGCTGCTGTTCCTCAAAACACAACGCACGTTTATAAACTCACTCCAAAGCAGCTGCTCGAGGAGTCGAAAACCAAAATGAAATATTACAGTCCCGATGAAGTGGCTGCATTGCTTGTAAACAAAGATCCATCTATTCAGCTTATCGATGTCAGGCCACAAAGCGAATATGATAAATTTCACCTGCCTGGAGCCATCAATATCCCACTTCCTGATTTATTAAATGAAGAGTATGCAGACATCATTAACCAGGATGTAAAACAAAATATTTTCTATTCCAATGGAAGTGTGGATGCCAACGACGCCTGGATGATTACAAGGCAGCTCGGCTATCTGAACAATTATGTGCTGATGGGCGGACTTAATTACTGGGCCGAAACCATTATGAACCCGGTGCATCCGGCCAGTACCTCGCCAGACGAAGAGATTGCCAAATACCAGTTCAGGATGGGCGCATCTCAGGCGTTAGGCGGAGCGCAATTGCAGGAATCTACCGAAACTCCGGTTACACTTGATAAGCCCATAATTAAACGACCCGTGAAGAAAAGGGTTCAGGGCGGTTGTTGATGATACCATACTGGATTGGACGAGGTTTTGCCTCGTCTTTTTTTGAATGGAAGCTAGTAAAGTTAAATTCGACGATGGCTGGAATACTAGCCGAACATCATAAAAAAAGCCGGAATAAATCCGGCATTATCATTATTTTGCTATTGTTTAAGAATTCTGTCTGCTATTCAGTAAGTTATGACATTTTTCATATTCTTCTCTTTCCTGGTAATAATCAAGAAGTTTAATAAAAAATGGTTCATCGTTATAATTTGGATGGTCCTTATCAAACGGAAGGCTGCCAGAAACAGTTAAGGTAAAAATTTCTTCCTCATCGTTTACTGAGGTGATATCCACCAGTGGCTGAACTTCCTGCAAAATGGGTGTGTTCTTATACTTTTCCAGAAAATTTATCAGGGTAAGCTGCACGTTAATAAAGTCGTTGTTCTCCGACAACAGGTTCTTATTCACCTCGTAATGCTTTTCAAAGTTTACCGATCTTTCGGAAGAAGCAGGCGCTTTGAGAATTTCTTTAATTTTTGATTGGTTTTGATTTATAACTTCAAGATTGTTTTTTACATGAAGTTTCAGGATGGTAATCGCTCGTTGTATCAGTTCCTTCATTGTGAGAAATTATTAGAGTAATAACACACTACAAAAATAATATATATTGAATTACCTGATTTCATTTTTTGATAAACCCCTGAAAACTGGTTATGAACTTTCAACAATTGTAAGATATATTGGTTCAAAGTTAAGCTCAAAAGTCCCCCATATAAAATTTTTGGATTAGAAATTATAAACAAGTTATGAAGAATTGAAAATTCAATTGAATTCTTTTTGTTCCCTGTACTTTTTTCCTGATTGTTGCTAAATCAACACTGAGAATTGCATTTCAAATACATAAGCAGAAAAATTTATATCCCGATTCAATTTCAGATTTCTTTGAAATAAAAAACGCCGGTTAATTAACCGGCGTTTTTCATTTTTAGCAATCACACTACTTAATCCAGTAAAGTGATTTTCTCAAAATGATTAATGTTGTTATATGAATATTTTACAAGATATATACCTTTAATCAGTTTGGAAAGGTTAATTTCAATTTCCCCTGTTGCTGAAGGAAATTTATTCAGGTATACAACTCTGCCGCTCAAATCACTAATCTCTATTAAGACATCTGCAGCAGGTATGCTTTTCAATTCAAGATATACTATACCGTAAGAAGGATTTGGGTATAGCCTTTTGATTCCTGCATTCGATAACTCAATTCCTGTTACATGATTAACAGTGAAACTAAATTCACCAGAATTTTCAGCTCCAAGTGGATCGGTTGCAGTTACAGTTAAATTTGAAGCACCAGTACCAACTTCTGAAATAGTGAGTGTTGTACCGTTAATAGACACTGTCACAACTGAAGTATTTGAACTTAGGGCGCTGAATGTCAGGATACCGCTTTCAGGATCGCTGAAATACATTGCCATATTAATTGTATCAGAAGCAAATCCTTCATTTACTGTAATATTACTAATCGGGGAAACCACCGGTTTGCCATTGACATTAAAGGTAAATACATCGGATGCTTTTAATCCGCGTGAATCTGTTGCTTCAACAGTAATTGTTGAACTACCATTCCCTGCTTCGCTAATGGTTAAGGTACTTCCGGCAATATTAACAGTTACTACATTTATGGCTGAACTAAGCGCAGTATATATCAACGAAGTATCATCAGTATCGGAGAATACTCCGGCAAGGTTTACTGTATAAATAGCAAATCCCTGGTTCATAGTTGTATCGCTAATCGAATTTGATACTTTTGGTGCGGCATTAACAGTTAACATAAAATCGTCGAACAATGCAGTGCCATTGTTGTCATCAACCCTCACTGTTACCAAAGTATTTCCAGTCCCGGTTTCAGTCAGATGCAACAATGTGTTATTAACAGAAGCTGTTGCAACATTTGTATTGCTACTTATCGCAAGAAATGAAGGAGTACCACCCCTGTTAGTCATAAATTTATCCATCAGGTTCAGATCAAATGACACGAATCCTTCATTAACTGTAGTATCTGCAATTGGACTTAACACTGTCAGGTTTTCCACTTTTAAAGTAACAGGTAAATTATAAGTGAAATTAAAAGGCAGACTCATATCAAGTGTAATATCCTTCTGGTAAGTACCTTCTTTCAATCCGGTTGTATTAATAACAATCGGCAGAAGTTTTTCTGCACCAGGCGCTAATGTATCAGTTGGCCAGATGTTTTCAATCCAGTTTGGAGGTTGAATATAATTATTGAAATCACGGACAACCAGAATGCTGTCTACAAAAGTTTTAAAAATATTCTGCGTTGCTGCGTTATTAATATATGTTCCACCCGAACCCGCATATAATAAGTAATATATTCTATTTGTCCCATCAAGGCCTTCAACCGCATGGTAATCGTCATTAGTATTGGTAGTGTATTTATGTACAAGGCTGTTATCTTTTCTAACGATAATTAAATGATTTATTGAAGGATCTCCTGCATTATAAACCCGTTTTACGAATCCCTGATATGTTATACCCAAATTTTCATATTCAAGTCTTGTTGTATCGGATGTTCCGCCGCCGTCGGCGCCATTATCTCCAGATATAAAGAACTGGTCTATATGATTAAGATCGGCAGCCATAACAAATAAACGTGGCAATTCCCGTGTAAAATACCTGGTATTATCACCAAACCAGACATTACCCTGTTTTATTATGTCATCAGAATATAAGACACTGCCGAGATTGGAGTTCAAGATGTTGCCATCATCATACATATCGTTCCCGCCATCATCAATACTATTTGTTCCGTCATAGATAAAATTATAACTATTGGGTACCTGATCAATAATATCTGAAAAGTGCTGATTCAGGTTTACAAAAACCTGATCCAGGCTAATATTAAAAATATAGGCTAAATCAGTACTTCCTATATTTTCCAAACTAATAGTATCATAGATAATTGAATCCGTTGGTAAATTATATGACAACTCCGAAGGAGTAAACAAGCCAGGCCTTACTATTGTCTTTGCTGTAAGAATGACCTGTAATTCAGAGTTGGATGATGCATTGCTGTATATGGTAAGCGTATCTTTATAGATACCCTCCATACCGGCTAAAAATGTTATATTAACAGATTTTTTACCATTTGCTTCAATGACTATTGATCCGCTACCAACCGAAAAATTGGTGCTTTTTACAGTAATATTGGAAATTCGCAACGTATCGGTGCCTGAATTTGATATTTCTAACGGCAAGGTATAGTTTAGATCTGTAAAAGTATTTCCAAAATTCAGGGTATCAGTTGCACTGATTTCAGGAGATCCTGTAATTAAAATATCCACAGGTATTTTTACCAATTTATTTGCCGGATCATTGCTTGATAAAACTATTTCGGAAGTGTATTTTCCACCCAATGTTGCAGTTGCATCGAATGAAAGATCGATCTCTACAGAATCACCCGGAAGAATGGTATTGCTGTATGATGATAAACTAAGCCAGGCTGGGACTTCGGTCCTTGTATAGGAAAATCCTCCTCCCTGTCCACTTTCTGTCCAGTCATGGAAAAGGATATCAAAATACCTGTTCTGGGAAATGATGTACATGGAAACCATATTGTCTACCATAGAAGGAGGAGGATAAACTGCATCTCTCCAAACGTCATAATTACCTGGTATGTTTTCATACGTATAACCGAATGACCACAGTGTACCTTCAGGTGAAACTGCGTTATCATAGGTATTCTCCGTTGCAAGATTAATTAAACCCTGATCATCTGCACGTGTAATCCATACTTTATCGGTAATCCTGTCCTGGTTTAATGAAAGTTTCCAGTCTGCCCAGTTTTCCTTTTTAATAGTAACAGCAGGATTTGTTGATTGTAAATAAAGTTCCAATTCCAGATCAGTATCGCCTGTATTTTTAATTTTAAGGGTAGAAACAGATGTTTCACCATAATTCAGGCTCTTGCTGTATGATAATGGTGAAATTGAAATTACCGGGGGAAGCACAGCATTACCAGAAAGAGGAACTTCAAACAAAGCCGAATCCAAATCGTTGGAAGCAATCACCAGGGTATCGGTGTAATTGGATGCAGCAAGCGGAATAAAATAAACCATAATATTCCTGCTTTGTTTAGGTGGTACTGTCAGTACCTTTTTATTGACTGAAAATACCGCGAGCGATGTGGAAATATCTGTTATCACCAAATCATCGCTACCGGTATTAATTATATCCAGTTTAACCGAATCTTTAAAATTTAAAAATGCATCAGTGAAATCAACCGTAAGAGGGTTTGTATTGATCGTTGGCTGACCGGTTACATTAATTGTAACAGGTATTAGTTGCTTTTTATTAGCAGGATCATTCGAAATTATCTCCAGATAAGCCTGGTAAACACCTGTATTAAGCACGGTGGCATCAAGTATTACTGATATATCTTCACTGGAACCCTGGGCAACTGTGCCATTGTATGCAGATGCTTTCAACCAGCCCGGTACTTCAGTACGGGAATATGAAAAACCTCCTCCATTGGCATTTGAAGTCCACCCATTGAAAAGAATGTCAAAATATTTTGCTTCGGATAACACCCACATTGAAATAACATTTCCGACCATGGATGGGGGATCGTTACTCACGGCATCAACCCATAATTCATAGTCTAAAGCGTTCAGCTCTTTTGTATTGCCAAAGCTCCATAATGTATTGGATGGAGAAGTGACGTTATCATAAGTTTCCTCCGCTGCAATATTAAATATACCCTTATCGTTTGCCCTTGTTATCCAGGTATTCTGCAATATCCTGTCCTGATTTACAGCAAGTCTCCAATCGGCATAATTCTGTTTCATAAATAATACCGGAGGAGAATTTAAAGTTGGATTGATTTCCCAGCTTAAAAGTCCATTCCCGGTATTTCCGATACTTAATGTTACCATATCAAAGTTTCCGGCTTCAATATCCAGTTCAATTGGGGTTAAATCCACGTTAATATTAACAGGCAATACACCTGAACCAGTTATAATTATAGTATCTGTTGGATTAACCGGATCGTTGGTAAAGATGACTATCGTGTCATCATAAACTTTTACTTCTGAGGGTACAAAAGAATAATAAAGTTCTGATTCATTAATTGCCGGAAATTTAACAGGCAGCGATTTGATGAAGTAAGCGCCTGTTTTGCTTGTAATTCCTGATATGATCAATTCTCCCAATCCCTGGTTAATAAGAGTCAATGGCATTGAGACAGTATCTCCCAGCATCACATCGCCAAAATCAAGGGTTTTTACCGGCGCTGAATATTCCGAAATTCCATTAGCCTGTAAACTTATTGGAATACTTACTTTCGGTTTGATAATATCATTACTCTCAACAATAATTTCTGCCTGGTAGGATCCCCCATAAATATCCGAGGCATCAATTTTAATATACAAAGTATCTGTATTACCGGGCAGTACTATACCTGATTTATTCTTGAAATTAATCCATGGCGTAACACCTGTCCGTGTATAAGAAAATCCTCCCCCATTTCCTCCTTCCGTCCAACTTTTAAATGTAATATCAACAAATTCATTGTATTTTGGGAGGTACATCGACATCGGTTTATTAACCATTCTGGGAGGATCCCAGTCAATTGCATTTACCCATAAAGAATAATCTCCAATTGTAAGATCTGATGATTTTCCGAATGACCATAAAGTTCCTTCGGGTGAAATATTATCATCATAATTACCTTCAGTGACAAAATTGAAAATTCCCTGTGAATTTTTTCTTGTAATCCATATATCCCGGGTTAATCTATCCTGATTAGGATATTGTTCCCAATCAGCATAATCATCTTTTGTAAAATCCACCGACGGCGATTGCTTTTTTACTGTCCAGTATAAATCCCTGTTACCGTTATTTGCAACAGGTATTTTTATTAATAGTGAGTCATCTAAATTCAGCGTTTCCGATAAAGCACCCTGATTAATTACAATAACCGGACTTTGACCAAAAACCTGGCATGACATAAATATCATTGCCATCAATAAATAGTACAATTTCTTCATAATCATTTTATTTTAAATAATTTTATACTTGAGAATAACCAAAATTCAAATAATAACGTGAATCTTGTATCAATGTCGGTTTGTTAAGACCATACAGGTACATCTCATCTTGAAACGCTATAGGGAGAGGAAAATAAATATCCTTAACTAAACGATATTAAATCTTTTATTATTAAAGTTAGGGCTAATTATATTTAACTAACCTAATTGTACAGGTGATATAAATCATCGTAAATAGATGAGATCTATCAATTAGAATTATTTCTATTAACGGGCAAAAAAAAATCCCTTACGGGATTTTTTAAATTTGTAGTTTGTAACCTATATTTAGAAAATATACTTATTCTCCTCGATCATCTTATCGGCTATCCTTCTTCTGGCATCTTTTATATTCACAGGCCCTACTTTGGTAAGTGTTTCCAAAGCCTTTAACAATGCCGGGAGCTGATCATCCGGTGCAAAAGAACATAGCGCATCTTTTCCGGCTTTCATAATGATGTCAGCAGCATCGTATACTTCAATATCAAGAATATCTTTGTAAAGCTTCACAGCGTCAGCGCCTCTGATTCCTTCCAGCTTCTGAACACGCAGTAGTGTTGATTCTGCAGCATAAAGCTCCATAATCATATCGGTCATATTGAACATAATTTCCTGTTCGCTCACCAGGTTTTTAGCCAGAATTTCAGAAGCTTTATTGATAACGAGCAAAATGGCTTTTTTGAAATTCTTAATGTAAGCCATTTTTGCGGCATAATAATCAAGTCCTGCAACATTTGCTTCCTGAAGTTTGGATAAATCAGCGGCAATTTTTTTAGCTTCCCCGAACAAATCAAAGTCGCCTTTCATGGCTCTTTTCAGGGCGGTGTCCACTACAAGCATCCGGTTGATTTCGTTGGTTCCTTCAAAAATCCTGTTTATTCTTGAATCACGGTATCCTTTTTCAACCAGGGTCTCAGCCGAATAACCCATTCCGCCAAATATCTGTACAGATTCATCCACCACATAATCCAGCACCTCAGAGCCATATACCTTTAAAATTGCGGCCTCAACAGCATAATGGCTGATCCCATCGATGGTTGCCCTTCCCAGATCCATGCCGGTTGCTTTATTTCTGGCAATAGCATCGTCAATATCACTACTTACCCGAAATACAGCTGATTCGGTAACAAAAGTTTTCACTGCCTGTTGTGCAAGCTTATATTTAATGGCGCCAAAACTTGAAATAAATTGGTTAAACTGTTTTCTTTCGTTGGCATATTTTATCGATTCGTTTATAGCTTTACGCGCTGACCCCAGCACATTGGCGCCCAATTTAATACGTCCCATATGAAGGATGCTCAGCGCTATTCTGAAACCTTCACCTCTTTTCCCAAGCAGGTTTTCAACAGGTACCATGCAATCATTGAAGAAAATTTGTCGGGTTGATGAACCTTTTATCCCCATTTTCTTTTCTTCGGGATTGAAGGTGATTCCGGGGAAATTTCGTTCCACAATAAATGCACTTAAACAACGATCATCATCGATTTTTGCAAAAACTGTAAGAATATCGGCAAAACCTGCATTTGTAATCCACATCTTTTGTCCATTCAGGATATAGTGCTTTCCATCAGAAGAAAGAACCGCTTTTGTTTTACCTGAATTTGCATCTGAGCCTGCTCCCGGTTCTGTAAGACAATACGATCCAAGGTACTCACCTGAAGCCAGTTTCGGGATATATTTTCTTCTTTGTTCTTCATTTCCATAATACATGATAGGTAATGTTCCGATTCCTGTATCGGCCGAATAAGCTACTGCAAAGGAATATCCTGCTCCAAGGGCATCGCCTGCAAGTATTTGTGTAACAAAAGATTGTCCGAAACCTTCATACTCTTCGGCTATAGCCACACCAAGCAGACCAAGTTCACCGGCTTTTTTCAGTGTTTGAGCCATGAGACCCTCTTCCATGCTGTCGAGCCTGTCGACAATCGGATAGACCTCAGTTTCCAGAAAATCAACGCAGGTTTGTTTGATCATCAATTGTTCTTCGTTGAATTCTTCAGGTATGAATACATCATTGGCATTAACTTCCTTAACAAGAAATTCTCCGCTTTTCAGGTTAGTGTTATTCTCCATTTTTTGAATATTAAAGTATTATTATGGGTAAATATTTCTGATTTTTAAGTTCAAAGTTCTAAAGACTGTGCCACAAGTTCGGCCAAATCGAGATTTTTTATTTCTTCTTCTTTGTTTTTATATTTGATACCATCTGTCATCATGGTCATGCAAAAAGGACAGGCTGTAGCAACAATATCTGCACCGGTTTCAATAGCTTGTTCAATTCTCTCTATAAACACTTCCTTATCACCTTTTTCTGCTTCTTTAAACATTTGTCCCCCTCCGGCGCCACAGCATAATGCGAAGCTTCTGTTTTTCTTCATCTCAATTTTGGATGAAGGAATCGAGTTAAGAATGAAACGGGGTGTATCATAAATTCCGTTGCCACGACCAAGATAACAGGGATCGTGATACGTAATTTTCGAATTTTTGAAAAGATCAACTTCAAGTTTAAGATTCCCCTTTTTAATGTGTTCCTGTATTAGTTGCGTGTAATTTATCACCTCGTAACTTCCACCTAAATCAGGGTATTCGTTTTTGAAAGTATTGTAACAATGGGGACAAATGGTGATGATCTTTTTCACGCCGTATCCATCCAGAACTGCAATGTTGTTTAATGCCTGCATCTGAAACAGCATTTCATTCCCGGCCCTGCGTGCAGGGTCTCCCGTGCATGATTCTTCTTTGCCCAGAACTGCATAGCTAATCTTCAGGTGATTGAGGATTTTTGCAAATGCCCTGGCAACTTTTTTATACCTGTCGTCAAATGCACCGGCACATCCTACCCAGAACAGATATTCGGGTGGTGTTCCTTTTGCATGTAAATCAGCCATTACCGGCACATCTATTTTTTCAAGGGTTGCCATAAATTTGATTATTTAAAGATAGCCATGAATACAATTACTACTTTAATTATTCTGCCCATTGCAAACGATCTTCGGGAGAGAACTGCCATGGAGCACCATTGTTTTCGATATTAGTAAAAATAGCATTTAGCTCACCCGGAGCTGCCGCTTCTTCCATCACAAGGTATCTCCTCATTTCAACAATTAATGTAGGGTGATTGATGTTTATGGGGCATTCCTGAGCACATGCATTACAAGTGGTACATGCCCATAATTCTTCGGCAGTGATATAATCTCTAATCAATGATCTATTGTCGCTATATTCTGCTCCCTTTTTCACCAGACCAGGCCCCTTTTCATTCATTCGGGCACGCACATCCATAATGATTTTTCGGGGTGAGAGCATTTTCCCCGTGGTATTTGCAGGGCAAACTGAAGTGCACCTGCCACATTGGGTGCAGGCAAGCGAATCGAAATAATTTTTCCACGTAACATCTTCAATATCCTTCACCCCAAATCTGCCTATAGGTTGAGCATCCTCCGCACTTTCTGCAACTGCGGTTTCAGGATTCAGCATCGACTTCACTTCATTGGTAATGCTATCCATATTCGGAAGTTTTCCTAAAGGTTCCAACCTGCTTAAGAACACATTAGGAACAGACATAAACACATGAAAATGTTTGGAGTAAGGCAGATAATTGGCGAAAAAGAAAATCAACAGGATATGACCCCACCAACTTGTTTCATGGATTACATGAATGGAGTTACCTCCCATGTTCCCGAATAGTTTAGCTATCAGTTCGCTCACCGGAAATACGCCAGCCATATCGGAATGATTACCTGCTATATAAGCAGAATTCATCCCCAGAAGAGTAACCATCAGTAATAATATCAAGGTAAGAGCAATGTTGGCATCGGTATGCATGCTATGCTTCATTTCAATGCCGGTAAACCTTTTGATATGCAAAAACAATCTTCTGACCAGGAAAACTATAATGGCAATAATTATGATAAATCCAAAAATATCGCCTGACCCGGTAATGATATCATACAATACACCTAAAACCCTCAGGGACCTGTCGGTTCCTGCTATCCCATCGATCACCATTTCTATACTTCCGATAAGTATGACACAGAATCCCCAGAATACGAGCGCATGAATGAATCCGATAACAGGAAATCTGAAAATTTTGGTTTGTCCGAAAGCAACCTTTAGCATGACAGCAAATCGCTTTCCATAATTCTTTACCGGGAATGGCTTCGTCAATTTGAAAAAAGAGATAAGTCTTAATACGGTATAGGTGAATACACCAAAGGTTAATAAAAGGGAAAGGATAAATATGAATTGTTTACTCATAATTTCAGGATTAGATTTAATGCCAATTCATGAAAAATCAGGAAAATCAGGATGCCTGCATTTCTTTTACTGCCTTAACCAGTTCCGGCAGAACTTTTAAAGCATCACCGATAATACCGTAATCGGCAGCCTGAAATATAGGCGCATCTTTATCGGTATTAATTGCAACAATGAATTTAGAAGAACTTATCCCTGCCAGATGCTGGATAGCGCCCGATATACCTGCAGCTAAATAAAGATTCGGAGCAATGATTTTACCTGTCTGCCCGGTATGTTCGGTATGAGGCCTCCAACCTTCGTCGGATACCGGTCTGGAACATGCGGTGGCAGCGCCAAGCAAACCGGCAAGTTCTTCTATGGGTCCCCAGTTATCCGGAGATTTCATTCCCCTGCCTCCGGAAACTACGATTTCGGCATCTGTCAACAATACTTTGCCAGCTTGTTTTTCAACATCCTTGATGTTTGTCTTCATCAAGCCACTATCAATAGTGGGAGAAAAGCTCTGAATGTTGGCTTTGTTTTCGGTTTCAACTAATTCGAATGAATTTTGGAATAATGTCAGAATTTTGATATCTGTTTTAATAACCACATTTGCAAATGCTTTCCCGGAAAATACCTTTTTTGCAACTGTAAAAGGATTCAGGTTAGACGGGAGTTTTGTAACTCCTGCTACCAGGCCTGCTTTTAGTTTTACAGATAATCTCGGGGCCAGGGCTTTACCTGAATTATTATTTGAGAGTATTACTGCAACAGCACTTTCCTGGGCAGCAGCCTGGTCAATAACAGAAGTATAAACCTGGTTATCCAGTTTATCGAGGTTTGAACCATTTACAGTAAGTATTTTTGTAGCGCCGTAGTTCCCCAGCTTTTGAAGTTCTGCATTATCTACATTTCCAATAGAAACAGCTACAACAGAAGTACCAAGCATTTCTGCGAGCTTACTTGCATAAGAAACAATTTCGAAAGAAAGTTTTTTAAATTTTCCGTCCCAGTTTTCGGTATATACTAATACAGACATTTTTATTTCGTGTTAGTTGTTGTATAAAATTTAATCAGAAAGGTTTTAAATTACCTTAGCTTCGTTTCTAAGTAAATCGATTAGTTCTTTCACATTGTCAGGACTAATCATTTTGCATGCAGCCCTCTGTTTTGGAAGCTCGTAGCCAGCATATTCCGTAAGACTTTCGGCTGAAGTTGCAGGTACTACATTCAATGGTTTTGTTTTTGCCATCATAATTCCTCTCATCGATGCGATACGCGGTTCTTTAGCAATACCCTTCTGCACAATTGCAACAAGCGGAGCAGAAACTGAAATAATTTCTTTACCCCCGTCAATTTCACGGTTAAGTATGATTTCAGTGCCGCTGACATTTAGCGCTGATACAGCTGATACTGAAGGAATATCCAGCAATTCGGCAAGCATCCCGCCAACTGAAGACCCGTTGTAATCGCTGGATTCTATGCCGCAAAGAATGATATCGTACATGTTATTTTTAATTGCTTCTGAAAGCTGTGATGCTACAAAAAATGCATCTTTTGGTTCTGCGTCAATCCTGATGGCATCGTCAGCGCCAATGGCTAAAGCTTTTCTGATGGTTGGTTCTGCATCTTTGCCTCCGAGAGTAATCACGGTAACTTTATCCACAGGGACTGATGCATCATCTTTTAGTTCAAGAGCACGGGTAAGCGCAAGTTCATCCCAGGGATTGATAATCCATTGAACACCAGCTTTGTCATAATTTTTGTTATCATCCACCAGTTTTATTTTGGTGGTGGTGTCAGGGACATTGCTTAAACAGACCAGAATTTTCATCCGTTAAAATTATATTAGTTATTATTAATTAGCGATTTAGGTTATTTATCCTGAAAATTTAAAGGGACAAATATAAAACAAAATACCTTATGAACAAGGTAATTGAATATTTTAGAAACATTATAAAAAAGCCAATAGTTGGAGTCATACAAAACCCTGCCGGAAAGGAATTCCTCCTTGTTATAAATAATATTTCAAGCGGGTCCGGTTAAATTTGTCGGAGAATATTAAATTTTTAACCTATTGCTTAAGTCATCGAATTGGGATAATACTAAATTTGATACTATTATAATGTTTTCAATTCCCGGGATAAACAATGATTATCGCTCATTGTTATTAAACAGGAGATGTCAGGGAAGATAAAGATTATTCGAGAAAGTATCGTATGAAGTTATTCAGACAGGTTGTAGACAAACATAGAAAATATGAAAATTACAGGTAAAAAAATTCTTATCACAGGCGGCGCCAGCGGATTGGGGTTAGGCCTTGCCGAAAGATTCATCCGGGACAACAATTCAGTAATTATTTGCGGAAGAAGGGAAAGCGCCCTGAATGCGGCATCAGAAAAATTACCTTCTATAATTACTTACAAATGCGACCTGTCGGTACCCGATGAAAGAGAAAAGTTGTTTGCCTGGATTTCAAAAAATCATGGTGACGTGAATGTACTGGTAAATAATGCCGGTATACAGCAACGAATGGCGCTCACCGATAAAGACTTTTATTCTCGTGCAAAAGAAGAAATTACCATAAATATTGAAGCCCCGGTTCATCTGATCTCGCTGTTTATGCAATTAAAGTCATTAAATACTATTATTAATGTCACCTCGGGTCTGGCATTTGTTCCGATGACAAGAGTTGCATTGTATTCAGCAACCAAATCTTTCCTAAATTCTTACACCTGGTCTCTTCAACATTTATTGAAATCGAAAAATATTGAAGTACTAGAAATAATTCCCCCGGCGTTAAATACCGATCTGGGAGGTAAAGGATTGCATGATGATGGTTTGCCAGTGAGTGTTTTCATCGATGCTATTTTTAAGCAGCTTGAAGAAGGAAAAAAAGAACTCACCTATGGCTTTGTTGATAATATGCTGCAATCGGGACCGGAAGGATTAAAAAAAGCTTTTGAACGGATGAATAATACCTCTTCCTGACAGCATATTGTATCTCTCACTCAAAATACCTGGAAATTGACTTACACTGGAAATTCATTCTTGAAGGACTTACTTTTTTTATATTTTAAAAATTGTACATTTTTCACATTATGCAATAAATCTCTGATTATCAAGTTGTATTAGTTGTATGAAATTTGCATTGTTTTTATTTTTATCAGCTGCCCTACTCTACCCGGCCAGCGCACAGGACTGGTGTAAAAAAAGAAAGCCGGCACGTTTCGAAGAGCCATTCGACCATTCATTTAAGAACAAGTTGCAATGCGATCGCATCAACCATACAATGACTCCGATACTGGTAAAAAACGGGTATACGCAAATAGAGTTTTCCACTGTGTTGAGAAATGAAATCCTTGAGAATGGAGAATGGGTTAATAATCCCACCGATCTTGCATACAACATATACAACAATCTGTTAGTTAAACATGCGTTCAGCAATAGGATTGAACTACATTTCAGTTATACAGATTTTCTTTTAAAAGGCGATGAAGCTGTTAAAACATTTAGTAAGACAAATATGAATACAGCTGTCTCCATCGGAGCAAAATATGGTCTTTATTCTTCCTCCTCCAAAAAAACCCGGCTAAGTTTATTTGGCCAGGTAACCATTCCCAAACCAAGATATACATTAAATACATTTCTGACTCCTGATGTCAGGTTGCTTTTATATCATCCTTTTGGCAAACACCTGAATTTTACGTACAACCTGGGGGCTGCTTATAGTCCGGTTACCGAACATATTTTTATACTCTATGGCATCTATCCAAAAATTGAGATTACCAAACGGTTTGAAGTTTTTGGAGAGTTTTTTAAAAGTTTTGCTAAAACCGGGCCGCCCAGGACTCCGATTAAAAGAGGCCTCTTTGGTCTCGGTATCTATATTATGGAAAATCTGTATTTCTATTCCTCCTTTGAAGCCGGCTGGTACCACGAAGAATCCCTTAACAGCGAAAGGTATGATATTGGAATGGCTTACAGGTTTCTGTAGTTTTTCACTTTAATTCAACAAAAAACCCATCTTACGATGGGTTCTTTATATTTATGCCTGGGCTGTTGGTCCTCCGAAATTCATCGGAATTGCCGGGCCTCCTGAACTTTCTACATTTTTTATCGGTCCGTTTACTGCCTCAAATTTTGCAATATTATCTTTCAAAGCATACAATAATCGTTTGGCATGCTCCGGAGTAAGAATGATTCTGGATTTAACTTCCGCTTTTGGCACTCCCGGCATGATTCGCACAAAATCAAGTACAAATTCAGACGTCGAGTGTGTAATGATGGCCAGGTTTGAATAGGTTCCCTGTGCTACATCTTCTTTGAGCTCAATGTTAATCTGATTGACATTCTTTTTTTCTTCCATGATAATATTATTTAACTATATGCTTCAGCATCCTCAGTTTTTCCCTCCATTAAGGAATCAAATTCATCTTTTGATCCAACAATCGCACTGTTGAATCTTCTACTTCCCGTTCCTGCAGGAATTAAATGTCCAACAATAACGTTCTCCTTCAAACCTTCAAGGTAATCAACCTTGCCATAAATAGCTGCTTCGTTAAGTACTTTGGTGGTTTCCTGGAAGGATGCTGCCGACATAAAGCTTTTTGTTTGCAATGCAGCTCTGGTAATACCCTGAAGTATCTGTTGCGAGGTTGCAGGAATAGCTTCCCGAGCCTGCACAGGCTTCAGGTCTTTACGTTTCAGTACAGAATTTTCGTCGCGCAGTTTTCTGGCTGTAACAATCTGTCCTGGTTTAAGTGCCTGGCAATCACCTGCATCGGTTACAATTTTCTTACCAAAGATCCAGTCATTTTCATCCATAAACTCCCACTTATCAACTATCTGTTTTTCAAGGAATTTGGTATCTCCTGGATCGATGATTTCGACCTTACGCATCATCTGCCTTACAATTACCTCAAAGTGTTTATCGTTGATTTTTACACCCTGTAACCTGTAAACTTCCTGTACTTCGTTTACAATATATTCCTGAACCTTTGTAGGCCCTTTAATTGCAAGAATATCGGATGGGGTAATTGCACCGTCTGAAAGGGCAGTACCTGCCTTTACATAATCATTTTCCTGGACCAGTATTTGTTTTGAAAGAGGAACCAGGTATTTCTTCACCTGACCGGCTTTAGTTGTTACAATAATTTCTCTGTTACCTCTTTTAACTTTACCAAAAGAAACTTCACCGTCGATTTCTGAAACAACTGCCGGATTCGAAGGATTACGTGCCTCAAACAATTCAGTAACTCTAGGCAGACCACCGGTTATATCACCGGATTTACCAACTGCACGGGGTATTTTAACCAGAATATCACCTGCTTTAACCTTGTCGCCTTCATTTACTGAAATATGCGAACCCACTGGCAGGTTATATGATTTGATTGTTTCGTCTTTATCATTTTGAATCCTAACACCGGGATTTTTCGACTTATCTCTTGTTTCGATAATTACTTTTTCACGATATCCGGTTACTTCATCCGATTCTTCTTTGAAGGTAACACCTTCAAGCACATGTTCGAAGGATATTTTACCCGGAAGCTCAGAAATTATCACCGCATTATATGGATCCCATTCGCAAATCAGTATCCCTTTCTTGACTTCGTCCCCACTCTTTACATAAAGTTTAGCGCCATATGGAATATTGTTGGTTGTAAGTGAAATACCCGTATTTTTATCGATAATACGTAATTCGGCTAGTCGTCCGATTACGATATTAACCTTTGAACCATCATCTTCTGTTTTTTCAACAGTTCTGAGTTCCTCAATTTCAACAATACCGTCGTATTTGGTAGTGATTCTCGATTCCGAAGTAATGTTGGAAGCTGTACCACCCACGTGGAAGGTACGAAGAGTAAGCTGTGTACCAGGTTCACCAATAGATTGCGCAGCAATTACACCGACTGCTTCACCGTTCTGAACCATTCGGCTTGTAGCCAGATTACGTCCGTAACATTTGGCACAAACACCTTTTTTAGATTCGCACGTCAACACCGATCTGATTTCTACCTGTTCAATAGGTGAATCTTCAATAATTCTGGCTACTTCTTCAGTAATCTCTTCACCGGAAGAAACAATCAGTTTACCAGTTAAAGGGTGATATACTTCATGAACAGCCGTACGTCCCAAAATACGTTCGTATAATGTTTCAACGGTTTCTTCATTATTTTTAATGGCATTGGCGATCAAACCTCTTAGTGTTCCACAATCTTCTTCTGTAATAATCACATCCTGTGATACATCCACCAAACGACGTGTAAGATAACCGGCATCGGCTGTCTTAAGAGCCGTATCGGCCAAACCCTTTCTCGCACCGTGAGTTGAAATAAAATATTCCAGCACGGATAGCCCCTCTTTAAAATTAGAGAGAATCGGGTTTTCAATAATTTCAGAACCTGTAGAACCTGATTTCTGCGGTTTAGCCATCAATCCCCTCATACCCGAAAGCTGTCTGATCTGTTCTTTCGAACCTCTGGCGCCCGAATCAAGCATCATATATACAGGATTGAAACCCTGCTTATCGAATGAAAGTTTATTTAGCAAATTCTGGGTAAGTTTGGCATTGGTATGTGTCCAGATATCGATAATCTGGTTATATCTCTCATTGTTTGTGATATAGCCCATATTATAGTTATTCAAAACTTCATCAACCTGTTCATAACCTTCAGATACCAGTTCCTCTTTTTCTGCGGGGACAATCACATCATCCAGATTGAATGACAGGCCTCCTTTGAAGGCCATTTTGTATCCCATGTCTTTAATATCGTCGAGAAATTTTGAACATTCTGCTGTTCCTGTTTTCTTTAATACCTCTCCAATAATGTCGCGCAGAGATTTACGAGTCAGCAATTCGTTAATGAATCCAATTTCTTTCGGCACTACTTCATTAAAAAGTACCCTGCCCACCGATGTTTCAATGAGTTTTTTAAGTAGTTTACCATCTTCAATCACATTTGTCTTGACTTTTATTAAGGCATGCAGGTCTATCTTCCCTTCGTTAAATGCAATATTTACCTCTTCGGGTGAATAAAATACAGAATTTTCTCCCTTTA
The DNA here is from genome assembly GCA_963781805.1 of uncultured Bacteroidales bacterium. Taxonomy (GTDB): domain Bacteria; phylum Bacteroidota; class Bacteroidia; order Bacteroidales; family UBA10428; genus JAFGPL01. Next base: position 4,863,145 of record CAWAHF010000004.1, on the reverse strand, counting down.
CCAGATGCTCCGGAATACTCTTTCTGATTTTAGTCATATAGTACAAACCGAGCACCATATCCTGCGAAGGCACACTTATGGGGGCTCCGTTTGCAGGATTAAGTATATTATGCGAAGCAAGCATTAAAATTTGCGCTTCCAGTATGGCTGAATTGCTTAAAGGCAAATGTACTGCCATCTGGTCACCATCAAAGTCAGCATTAAAAGCGGTACAAACCAAAGGATGGAGCTGGATAGCCTTACCTTCGATTAATTTTGGCTGAAATGCCTGTATACCCAAACGGTGCAAAGTAGGAGCACGGTTCAGCATTACAGGGTGTCCTTTCAACACGTTTTCGAGAATGTCCCAAACAACAGGATCTTTCCGGTCTACAATCTTCTTTGCAGATTTAACTGTCTTTACAATACCCCTTTCAATAAGTTTACGGATAATAAACGGTTTGTAAAGTTCAGCTGCCATTTCTTTAGGTAGTCCGCATTCGTGCAATTGCAATTCAGGACCAACAACAATCACAGAACGTGCAGAATAGTCAACCCTTTTTCCAAGAAGATTCTGACGGAATCTTCCCTGTTTTCCTTTCAGGCTGTCGCTTAATGATTTCAACGGCCTGTTAGCATCCGTTTTGACAGCATTTGATTTTCTGGAATTGTCAAACAATGAATCTACAGCCTCCTGGAGCATTCTTTTTTCATTTCTTAAAATAACTTCAGGAGCTTTTATTTCGATAAGTCTTTTTAACCGGTTATTACGGATTATAACCCTGCGGTACAAATCATTCAGGTCGGATGTTGCAAAACGACCGCCATCCAAAGGAACCAAAGGTCTCAATTCCGGTGGAATAACAGGAACTACTTTTACAATCATCCATTCGGGACGGTTTACGCCTTTGGACGCTCGGAAGGCTTCCACTACCTGAAGTCTTTTCAGCGCTTCGTTTTTACGCTGTTGCGAGGTTTCAGTGCTTGCCTTGTGACGCAATTCGTAAGATAAGTTATCCAGATCGAGTCGTTCGAGCAACTGATACAATGCCTCAGCGCCCATATTGGCAACAAATTTATCAGGGTGCCTGTCATCAAGCAGTTGATTTTCTTTCGGAAGCGATTCCAATATTTCAAGATATTCTTCTTCAGAAAGAAAGTCAAGATAGTTGATTCCATCGACTTTTTTAATCCCCGGATTAATCACAACATATCTTTCGTAATAAATAATCGAATCAAGCTTTTTGGAAGGTAAACCCAACAGATAACCTATTTTATTTGGCATGGAACGAAAATACCAGATATGAGCAACAGGCACTACCAGAGAAATATGTCCCATACGTTCACGGCGTACTTTTTTTTCGGTAACTTCGACGCCACACCGGTCGCAAACAATACCTTTATACCTGATTCTTTTATATTTACCACAATGGCATTCATAATCCTTTACAGGCCCGAATATTCTTTCGCAAAATAATCCATCTCTTTCGGGCTTGTATGTTCTGTAATTAATTGTTTCAGGTTTTAGTACTTCACCACTCGAACGTTCCAGTATTTCTTCGGGCGAAGCCAACCCAATAGATATTTTTGTAAAATTTGATTTTACTTTGTTATCTCTTCTGAATGACATAGTTGTATTGATGTCTGTTAATTTTATATATGTTTAAAATAATCCTGCAAAATATTTCTTACAGCAGGTTAATGCTCAGACCCAAACCTCTTAACTCGTGCAGAAGCACATTGAGAGATTCAGGAATACCCGGTTGAGGCATTGGTTCGCCTTTTACGATCGATTCATATGCCTTGGCCCTACCTACAACATCATCCGATTTAACTGTAAGTATCTCCTGCAGTATGTGTGCAGCACCAAATGCTTCAAGAGCCCAAACTTCCATTTCACCAAAACGCTGTCCGCCAAACTGAGCTTTACCGCCCAGAGGCTGTTGAGTAATCAGTGAATATGGGCCTATAGATCTTGCATGCATCTTGTCATCAACCATATGACCCAGTTTAAGCATATAAATCATTCCCACTGTTGCCGGTTGATCAAATCTTTCACCAGTTCCCCCGTCGTAGAGATAAGTCTTTCCATACTTAGGAATTTTGGCTTTCTCAGTATATTCAGTAATCTGATCGATGGATGCACCATCAAAAATCGGGGTGGCAAATGTAAGACCAAGTTCATCACCGGCCCAGCCCAGCACAGTTTCATAAATCTGTCCAAGGTTCATACGCGAAGGCACACCCAGCGGATTAAAAACAATATCTACCGGAGAGCCATCTTCAAGAAATGGCATGTCTTCGAACCGTACAATCTTTGAAATTATACCCTTGTTCCCATGACGTCCGGCCATTTTGTCTCCAACCTTTACTTTACGTTTCTGAGCCACATAGACCTTTGCTAACTGCACAATACCGGCAGGTAATTCATCTCCGATAGTGATATTGTATTTTTTCCTCTTGTATATCGCGTCGTATTCTTTATATTTTATAATATAATTAAATATCAGCGCTGTAATTTGATCATTTTTATCTTTATCCGTTGTCCATTTATTCGGATTGATATTCATATAATCGATCTCCTGAAGGATTTTCTGAGTGAATTTTGACCCTTTGGCAACAATTTCAGAATTATAATAATCCTTCACACCCTGCGAAGTTTTCCCATTTACCAGGATAAAAAGCTTATCAATCAGTTTAGACTTTAATTCTGTGGTATTTCTGGTGAATTCTTCTTCTATCTTATCCAGGATAGGTTTCGTTGAAGTTTTGATTTTTCGATCCTTGATTGACCTGGAGAAAAGTTTTTTGTCAATAACCACACCCTGAAGTGATGGAGGTGCTTTTAATGAAGCGTCTTTCACATCGCCGGCTTTATCTCCGAATATCGCACGCAGAAGTTTTTCTTCCGGTGAAGGATCCGATTCGCCTTTTGGTGTGATTTTACCGATAAGAATATCGCCCGGATTCACCTCGGCTCCAATTCTAATCAGACCGTTTTCATCCAGATTCTTGGTAGCTTCTTCGCTGACATTCGGAATATCTGATGTCAGCTCTTCCAGTCCTCGTTTTGTATCCCGAACCTCCAACATGTATTCATCAATATGAACGGATGTAAAGAGATCTTCACGAACAGCTCTCTCGGATATTACAATGGCATCTTCAAAGTTAAAACCCTTCCAGGGCATAAATGCAACTTTCAGGTTTCTCCCAAGAGCCAGTTCTCCTCCTCTGGTAGCATAACCTTCAGTAAGAATCTGTCTTTTTGTAACCTTCTGACCTTTTTTAACAATAGGTCTCAGGTTTATGCAGGTATTCTGATTGGTTTTTTTAAATTTTGAAAGCTTATAACGTCTGGTATCCCCATCGAAATTTATAAACTTTTCCTCTTCCGTCATTACATAGCGAATTACAATCTCGTTGGCATCCACATATTCAACAACTCCATCGCCTTCAGCAACAACCTGCAATCGTGAATCCTGCACTACTTCGCCTTCAATACCAGTACCCACAATCGGAGCATCGGATTGAATAAGCGGAACAGCCTGACGCATCATGTTCGATCCCATGAGAGCACGGTTTGCATCATCATGTTCGAGAAACGGAATCAAGGATGCAGCAATGGAGGCAATCTGGTTTGGAGCAACGTCCATAAGCTCCACACTTGGAGCTTCTGCCAATGGAAAATCACCATTGTACCTTGCTTTCACACGCTGATTAATAAATTCACCGCTTTCTTTAATGGGTGCATTTGCCTGTGCAATTACTTTGGATTCTTCTTCCTCGGCGCTCAGGAATATTACCCCATCGGAAGATAGATTGACCTGAGCAGTTTCTACTTTACGATAGGGAGTTTCGATAAAACCCAGATCATTTATTTTCGCATATACACATAAAGAAGAAATTAGTCCAATATTTGGTCCTTCAGGTGTTTCAATCGGACATAACCTGCCGTAGTGTGTATAGTGAACGTCACGCACCTCAAAACCTGCCCTTTCTCTTGATAATCCGCCGGGTCCCAATGCAGACATTCTACGCTTATGAGTAATTTCAGCAAGCGGATTGGTCTGATCCATAAACTGAGACAACTGATTTGTTCCAAAGAATGAATTAATGACTGAGGAAAGCGCTTTGGAATTTATCAGATCAATCGGAGTAAAAACTTCATTATCGCGAACATTCATTCTTTCACGTATGGTCCTGGCCATTCGTGCAAGTCCAACACCAAACTGGTTTGCGAGTTGTTCACCGACGGTCCGTACTCTACGATTACTAAGATGGTCGATATCATCAACATCTGTCTTTGAATTGATAAGTTCAATTAAATATTTGATAATTTTAATGATATCCTCTTTGGTAAGTACCTTGGTATCCATGGGTGTTTCAAGGCCCAGTTTACGGTTAATCCTGTACCGGCCTACCAAACCCAGATCATATCTCTTGTCGGAGAAGAAAAGTTTGTCAATAACATCACGGGCGGTAGCTTCATCGGGTGGTTCAGAATTACGCAACTGTCTGTAAATATGAAGTACAGCTTCTTTTTCGGAATTACACGGATCCTTTTGAAGTGTGTTATAAATTATTTCAAAATCGGCCTGATTTTGGGATTCTTTATGAAGGAGGATTGATTTTGCACCGGAATCTATAATTTCATCCACATGTTCATTTTCCAGAATAGTTTCCCTGTCAATGATCACTTCATTTCTTTCGATGGAAACCACCTCACCGGTATCTTCATCAACAAAATCTTCAACCCACGATTTCAGTACACGGGCAGCCAGCTTACGACCCACCAGCTTCTTCAAAGAGGTTTTGGATACCTTTATTTCATCAGCAAGGTCGAATATCTCAAGGATATCTTTGTCGCCTTCGTAACCAATTGCCCTTAAAAGTGTTGTTACTGGTAATTTCTTTTTACGATCGATATAGGCATACATTACATTGTTTATATCGGTAGCAAATTCTATCCAGGAACCCTTAAAAGGTATGATCCTGGCAGAATACAATTTGGTACCGTTGGCATGCAGACTTTGACCAAAAAATACACCGGGAGACCTGTGTAATTGAGATACAACCACACGTTCTGCCCCATTGATGACAAATAACCCTCTTTCGGTCATGTACGGCATGGTACCAAGATAAACCTCCTGAATTACCGTATCAAAATCCTCATGTTCCGGATCGGTACAATAAAGTTTCAGCTTGGCTTTGAGAGGTACACTAAATGTCAATCCCCTTTCGATACATTCTTCAATAGAATAGCGCGGAGGATCTACCTGATAATCCAGAAATTCAAGAATGAAATTGTTTCGGGTATCTGTAATCGGAAAATTATCATTGAATACCTTAAACAATCCCTCTTTTTTTCTATCCTCAGGTGAGGTGTTTAGCTGAAAAAACTCTCTGAATGATTTAAGCTGTACTTCCAGAAAATCCGGATATTGCAGCTTGCTTTTTGATGACGAAAAGTTTATTCGCCCGGAATTATTATTTATTGACATTACCAAAAAAATTAAGTCGAACTTTAATTAATTAAAATGACGAAAAGGTCTAACCCCGTCCCTCTAATTATCGGGGTCGGGATTAAACCTGTAATACCGTAACCGGTGGCATTTCTATTTAAGTTCAACTTCTGCTCCCGCTTCTTCCAATTGTGCTTTTAATGCTTCGGCTTCGTCTTTGGAAATACCCTCTTTTATCGGTGCTGGAGCAGAATCTACCACAGCTTTAGCTTCTTTTAAACCAAGACCTGTAAGGTCTTTAACAAGTTTAACTATCTGTAGTTTCTGACCACCCGGAGATTTCAGAATTACATCAAAAGTTGATTTTTCTTCTGCAACAACCCCTCCGTCACCACCAGCAGGACCAGCAACTGCTATAGCAGCCGCAGCGGGTTCAATTCCATACTCGTCTTTCAATATCTGCGCTAATTCGTTTACTTCTTTAACAGTTAAGTTCACCAATTGTTCTGCAAATGCTTTTAAATCTGCCATTTTTTATTTATTTAAAATAGTTAAAATAATTATTCTTTTTCTGACAATGTTTTTACGATACCAGCCAGTTTTGTCTTGCCTGACTGTAATGCAGAAAGCACGTTCTTAGCCGGCGACTGCAACAATGCAATCAGATCGCCAAGAAGTTCTTCCTTAGTCTTTATACTTGCAAGTGCTTCAAGTTGATTATCACCAATATAAATTGATTCTTCAACATAAGCAGCTTTAAGTAATGGTTTATCATTTGTTTTTCTGAATTCTTTGATAAGCTTCGCCGGAAGACTTCCTGATTCTGAAAACATGATAGAGGTAGAATTCTTTAATGTGTCGTACAACTCTTCAAAGTTCTCGCCACATTTTTCTAAAGCTTTTCGTAAAAGAGTATTCTTAACAACAACCAGTTGGATTTCTCTTTCAAAACATTTTCTGCGTAACTGAGATGTAACTTCCGCATTGAGATTGGAAGTATCCGTCAGATAGAAGTGTTTTGAACTGTTAATCTTATTAGTAAGTGTGTTAATGATTTTATCTTTATCTTCTCTTTTCATAATAGTATAAAGTCATTACTTAAATGATTTTATTCGTCGACAAATTTTGAATCGACTCTAATCCCCGGACTCATGGTGCTTGAAATGTAAATACTTTTAAGGTATGTACCTTTCGTTGAGGTTGGTTTTAGCTTAATCAGCATATGAATAAATTCTCTTGCGTTTTCAGCTATTTTATCCACAGTAAAAGATGCTTTGCCGATAGAAGTATGAACAATTCCATACTTATCTACCTTAAAGTCAATTTTACCGGTTTTTACATCCTGAACTGCTTTACCAATGTCCATTGTAACTGTACCACTTTTGGGATTGGGCATTAGTCCGCGTGGACCTAAAACTCTACCCAGTTTACCAATCTTGGCCATGACCGAAGGCATGGTTATAATTACATCGATATCCGTCCAACCGTTTTGAATTTTTTCGATATAATCATCCAAACCTACGTAATTTGCTCCGGCTTGTTTAGCTTCATCTTCTTTGTCGGGGGTACATAAAACCAACACACGGATTTCCTTACCGGTACCATGTGGTAAAGTTACCACACCCCTGACCATTTGATTCGCTTTTCTAGGATCAACACCCAGGCGAACGTCAATATCTACTGAAGCATCGAATTTGGTAGTAGTTACCTCTTTCAGCAATTGAGCTGCTTCAGACAGTTTATATTGTCTTCCCGGTTCGAGTTTTTCCAAAGCCTTTTTCGTATTCTTAGATAGTCTCGCCATTTTAACTTAAGAATATTAAATTATTACTTAGTTGCAGGGAACTCGCCTTTAACAGTTATTCCCATACTTCTGGCAGTACCTGCTACCATTTTCATAGCTGATTCAACTGTAAATGCATTCAAATCAGCCATTTTCTCCTCAGCAATTGTCCTTACCTGATCCCAAGTTACCGATGCTACTTTTATCCTGTTCGATTCAGCTGAACCGGATTTGATCTTTGTAGCCTCAAGAAGCTGTACAGCAACCGGTGGTGATTTTACGATAAAATCAAATGACTTATCGATAAAAACCGTAATAACTACCGGAAGCAATTTGCCAGCTTTATCCTGGGTACGTGCATTAAACTGTTTGCAAAATTCCATGATATTCACACCTTTTGCGCCTAATGCAGGACCAACTGGAGGAGAAGGATTAGCAGCGCCGCCTCTGATCTGCAACTTAATTAATCCTGCTACTTCTTTAGCCATAATTATTAAATTTCCAAATTTATTGATAGTATTGCACGTCTAGGGATGATTATTCAGGAAGCATTATGGTTTGTTATAATCACCTTTGTCGTGTAAATTTTTATACTTATTTAAAACTATTCCTTTTCTACCTGCATAAAGCTAAGCTCCAGCGGGGTTTTTCTTCCGAAAATTTTGACCATTACTTTTAGTTTTTTCTTCTCATCGTTGACTTCTTCAATCACCCCGGTAAAACTATTGAATGGTCCATCGATAACTTTAACCGTTTCACCCACATAGAAAGGAACGTTTAGTTCTTCATCGCCTTCTGCAAGTTCATCAACTTTCCCAAGAATCCTCTTTACTTCAGATAGCCTAAGCGGTGTGGGTAGTTCCTCTCCTTTTGAGCCAAGAAATCCGATAACATTTGTTATGTTTTTTAAGATATGTGGAATCTCCCCAACCAAAGCGGCTTCAATTAATACATACCCCGGAAAAAAGTTTCTTTCCTTACTGATTTTCTTACCATTTCTTATCTGGTAGACTTTTTCAGTTGGAATGAGAACCTGAGCAATGTAATCCTGTAAATTCAACCGGGCAATTTCACTTTCGATATATTCCTTAACCTTTTTTTCTTTACCTCCAATTGCCCTGAGAACGTACCACTTTTTTGCAAGTTCATCCATCTTATAACCCTTCAAAGTTTAATAAAACATTGAGTAAATTCTTTCCATAATATTTTTAAACCCATAATCCATCATGGCTATTACCACAGCAATAAGCACAGTTGCAACCATTACAACGATTGCGCTGCTTTGCAGTTCGTCCCAGCTGGGCCATGTGACCTTATGAATCAACTCGTTATAAGACTCCTTAATATAGTTTATTACTTTCATAATCCATTTAATTTTGCACGGGAGGAGCGACTCGAACGCCCGACACCTGGTTTTGGAGACCAGTGCTCTACCAACTGAGCTACACCCGTCTGTTTAACTCTGCTCATTGCAAAAGTGCCGGTTTATCGTCCGTCACTCATGCTTTGAGGTGCGATTCTCTACTCCCGATACATCAGGAAACCAAACCCGTTTGGATATAGATAAATTCGTCCCCTATTAAATCCGGAACGAATTTATCAGTGAAATTATTTTGAAATTGAATCAATTAACAATCTCTATTACCTGACCAGCACCAACTGTTCTGCCGCCTTCACGAATTGCAAACTGTAATCCCTGGTTTATGGCAACCGGGTAAATCAGCTCAACTGTAATCGTAACATTATCTCCGGGCATTACCATTTCGGTTCCTTCAGGAAGCTGAATTTCACCAGTTACATCAAGAGTTCTTAAATAGAATTGTGGTCTGTATTTATTATGGAAAGGAGTATGACGTCCTCCTTCTTCTTTTTTAAGAACATAAACTTCAGCTTTGAATTTGGTATGTGGTGTAATTGAACCGGGTTTTGCCAAAACCATACCCCTTTTTATTTCTTTTTTGTCAACACCGCGTAAAAGCAAGCCTACATTATCGCCAGCTTCTCCCCGGTCAAGAATTTTTCTGAACATTTCAACACCTGTACACACTGTTTTTCTCTTCTCAGCACCTAAACCAATCATTTCAAGTTCATCACCTGTATTTACTACCCCAAGCTCAATTCTTCCGGTAGCAACAGTACCACGACCTGTAATAGAGAATACATCTTCAACCGGCATCAGGAAAGGTTTTTCACGATCACGGGGAGGAATTGGAATATATGAATCCACTACATCCATAAGTTCCATAACTTTATCTTCCCATTTTGCTTCGCCATTCAATGCTCCGAGAGCAGATCCCCTGATAACGGGAGCATTGTCACCATCGTATTTATAAAAACTTAGTAATTCACGAATTTCCATTTCAACAAGGTCAAGAAGTTCTTCATCATCAACCATGTCAACCTTATTCATGAACACAACAATTTTAGGTACATTAACCTGACGTGCCAATAGTATATGTTCCCGTGTTTGAGGCATAGGACCATCGGTGGCTGCAACTACAATAATTGCACCATCCATTTGGGCAGCACCAGTTACCATGTTTTTAACGTAGTCTGCGTGACCAGGGCAGTCAACATGCGCATAGTGACGTGAAGCTGTTTGATACTCGATATGAGCAGTATTAATGGTAATACCTCTTTCTTTTTCTTCAGGGGCATTGTCGATTGAATCAAAGGATCTGATTTCTGATAATCCTTTTTTAGCAAGCACCATCGTAATAGCTGCAGTCAATGTTGTTTTTCCGTGGTCAACGTGACCTATAGTTCCGATGTTTACGTGAGGCTTCGACCTATCAAATTTTTCTTTAGCCATAATTAGAATATTAGTAATTTATTAACAATATTTATTTCAGTACATAGTAATCGAGCCAATGACGGGAGTTGAACCCGTGACCTCTTCCTTACCAAGGAAACGCTCTACCACTGAGCTACATCGGCTTAGAAAGCTGAGCGGGAAACGGGACTCGAACCCGCGGCCCTAACCTTGGAAGGGTTATGCTCTGCCAACTGAGCTACTCCCGCAAATTTATTTGTCGATTGAGTGATTTGTTGGCTGCTTAGCATCATTCAAACCTTTTACATTTAATAGTCACATGACTATATTGTCTCCGAATCTTCAAATCAATAAATCTCCAAATCAATAAATAAAAGAACTGTGGGGAGAGCAGGATTCGAACCTACGAAGGCATCAGCCAGCAGATTTACAGTCTGCCCCAGTTGGCCACTTTGGTATCTCCCCTTAAACTTCATTACTTTTGGTGTCCTGAGCAGACTTCAAAAATTAAAATCATCCGTATTATTTAAGAACATAAGGTTTTCGCTGTCTCTCTATTTCTGGTCAATGCTATTAATATCACCCCAAATATTACCCAGAATACCAAAATTCTTTTTACAGAGCCGATGGACGGATTCGAACCCCCGACCTGCTGATTACAAATCAGCTGCTCTGACCGGCTGAGCTACATCGGCATTTAAAAAGAACTGAGGGTAACAAAAGTACCCTCAAATTTCGGTTTGCAAATGTATAACAATTTATTTATATCCCAAAATATTTTTGTATTTTTTGCCATTGATTTACAGGCCTCTGATTTTCTCTTTGTATTTTTTTATTTGTTTTTTAAGAGCGTCAATTGCACTATCGGTTGATTCTTCGAAAGATTTACTTTGTTTTTTTGCAAATAGTTCATTTCCAGGTATTTCAATGCGTATTTCTGTCACTTTGTTTGCCAAATCCTGTGTATTTTCCAACTTGAGAAATACTTCAACCCCAATAATATCGTCATAAAGCTGCATAAGTTTTTTAACCTTGGTTTCGATAAATTTCTCAAGCTTCTGGTCGGCTGTAAACTTTACCGCATTAATTTTAATATTCATTGATATGTCCTCCATTCTTTTATGCCCTTGGATGAGCCTGTTTGTATATTGATTTTAATTTTTTAAATGTATTATGCGTATAAATCTCGGTTGCAGATAAGTTACTATGTCCTAAAATTTCTTTGATAGCATTAAGCTCAGCACCCGCATTAAGCATTTGTGTCGCAAATGTATGTCTGAGAACATGCGGACTCTTCTTTTCAATCGTCGTAATTAGATTCAAATAATTATTTACTATGCGGTAAATAAGTTTTGGATACACCTGATCGCCCTTTTCTGTTACAAACAAACAGGTATCTTCAGTCAGGCTGAGTTTCTCTTTTTCAGATAAATAATCATGAATAGAATCAAGAAGATTCTTTGTTACTGGAATAATTCTTTCTTTGTTTCTCTTGCCTAAAACTTTAATATTCATGTTACTGATATCTATATTTGAAGTTTTAAGATGTATCAATTCACTTAACCTTATACCCGTCTGATAAAACATATCTATAATTAAACGGTTTCTTTTACCTTTAAAATCTTCTCCAAAATCTATATTGTTTAACAGATTGTCCATATTTTCAGCATTTACAAATGCCGGTAATTTTTTCTCTGTTTTTGGAGATATAACCCGTCTTGCAGGATTGTGAGAAATCTTGCCCTCTTTTTGCAAATATTTATAAAATGATTTTAGTGCGGATATTTTACGCCTGACCGAACGAGCTGAGATATGCCTATCCATCATATCAGCAACCCATCTTCTGATAATTTTATGATCAATTTTCAGAATATCTGTACGATCTGTTTGCTGTTTACAGAAAATGAAAAATTGCTCTAAATCGTCAGAATATGCTCTGAGCGTATGAACGGAATATCTTTTTTGATTCTTTAAATACTGAAGAAAAGATTCTTTATGTTGCATGATCTCAGGGATATTTTTTCGAGCCGGTACCTATTGAACTCTATTGGATAATCCCTAAAACATGAACTATTCCTCTATCTCTTGTATTTTTTGAACATAAACAGCTTTCTTGACTTCTTCGCGTCTCTCTTCGGAAGGTTTTCTAAAGGCCTGTCTTGATCTCAGCTCCTTAATAACACCAGTTTTTTCAAATTTTCTTTTAAATTTTTTTAATGCTCTTTCAATGTTTTCACCTTCTTTAACTGGAACTACTATCATATGATTTTTTTTTAATGAGCCGCAAATTTATTACTTAATACATAATTTACAAAATTTTTTAAATAAATTCTGTAATTCCCAGATTAGTAAGCTATCCGAAAGTTTTACAAAAGGTACCGGCCAATTTCATATTTCGAATAAATTATAAGTATTAAAAGTAGCTAAAAAAAATATGAATAAAAAGGATATTAAAGTATTTTTATTCGTCTTTGAATACCAGGTAGGGTCGCAACTTATCAGACAAAGAATCATTAACCAAATTATTTATTATCAATTCATTAAAAGATTTTAAATCACCTTTTAGTTGCCTGTACGCAATTATTGATTTAGCATCATATGATGAGATATAAGGGTGCCTGCAAAGTGACGAAAAGCCGGCATGATTTACGTTTATCATTTTTACTGGTGTCTGATCCAGGGACAAGTTGTTTCTATTTAAATTCAGAATGCTGTCACTAATCCCGAATACCTCCGTTAATTGGTCAATAGTGGTAAAACCTCCCAACAAATTTCTGTACTTAATTATCCTCTGTGATAAAGCAGGCCCTATGCCATTTAATTTTTCAAAATCTGTTTGATTTGCATTATTTATTTCAATTACCAGGTGATGTTCAATTATTACCCTTTCCAGGTTTCGCTTTTTAGGTATTGAATCCAAATCAATATAAGGTTCAAGTCTTTGATATGCTAGAGAATCAATCCCGTAAATTTTTTTCAAATCGCTTTTACAATAAAATTTTCCTCCTTTTTGTAAAAATTTAATCCAGGAATATTTTGCCTTTTTGGTTAGATCCAGTCTGCTGATTTCATCCGGGGTAACATTATTCGGATTGAAACGAAAAAGTGTTAGTCTCCTGTTATCCATACCTTCCGGCTGATTTGGACTAACTGTATCTGATGTATTATTTCCACTTGAAGCTAACCAGTCCTCAATTTCCTGCCTGAATGCTTTAATTTCCGTATCTGATCTTTTTATAAATACGGGATATACCAAAGGAATTATCAACAGCACTATAATAATTGCAATCAAAAAAATAATGCCTCTGCGTTCTGCATGTGAGAATGTGAAATAGTCTTTTATTAACTGTTTAAACATTCGAACTTTGATTATAACAGATCTATCAATTTACAAGCCGGTTTTGTTCTGATATTTATCTAAAATGAAAGACCCCCATTTCATTTAAAAATACAAGTGAAATTGCAATGGGCGCCACAAATTTTATCAAAAACATAAGAATACCTATATATCTGATTTTAAGTGTTCCGTTGTTAGACAGCTCTGCCAGTATTTTTCTCTTCCCTCTGAACCAGCCAAGGTAAACCACAATTAATAATCCTCCAAAAGGCAATAGAAATTTTAAGGAGATAAAATCCAATATCATGAAAAAATTAAAATTAATTGCTTCACCTGTAGTTTTATCGATAGTATTAATTGAAAATTCCTTAAAAATATACCATGATAAAGCGGCGATTGCCCCTAATACCGTAATAGACAAAGCAGAAATTATTGAAGCTTTCTTTCGGCTTATCCCAAGTTCTTCCGAAAATGTGGCTACAACCACCTCAAGAAGAGATATGGAAGATGTCAGAGCCGCGACTGTCAGACAGATGAAAAACAAAATTGAAATTATATATCCTCCGGGCATGTGATTAAAAATGGAAGGTAAGACTTTAAAAACCAAACCTTCACCAGATTGAGGATTATAACCTAATGCAAACACAGCGGGAAAAATTGCTATACCTGCAAGAACTGCTGCAAACGTGTCAGAAAGTGAAACAATCAGCGCAGTACTCCCCATGTTATCATTTTTTCTAATGTACGATCCATAGGTTATCAACGCGCCCATTCCAATACTTAATGAAAAGAATGACTGTCCGAGGGCATCAAATACTACCTTGGCAGTTAACTTAGAGAAATCAGGTTTAAAAAGAAATTTTAAACCTGCAGCAGGCTTAAATTCTTCGCTTAATGCAGGGAGTGTTAATGAACGTATGGCAATAATTACTAATATTATAAATAAAATTGGCATCAGAATTTTTGTATATTTTTCAATTCCTTTTTCAATGCCGGCAACCACAATTAAAAAGGTAAGAAACATAAAAATCATCTGCCAGAGTAAAGGTCTGAATGATTCGGTTCTGAAAAGCTCAAACATCTGTCCGAGTTGATCGCTCGACTTGCCTGAAAACTGATTTAAAACAGATTTATATAAATACTCCAGGGTCCAACCGCCAACTGCACCATAAAATGCCAGAATCATAAATGCTGCGATTGTACCCATAATACCCACAACAAACCAGGGTTGCTTTGGTGCAAGTTTTTTGAAGGCTCCAAACGGATTTAGTTGTGTCGATCTTCCGATAATGAATTCCGAAAGCATCACCGGGATACCAATAGCAAGGACAAATAATAAATATACAATGAGAAAAGCCCCACCGCCACTTTCACCCAATACATAAGGAAATCTCCAGATATTGCCCAGTCCGATAGCAGAACCCGTAGCGGCAGCAATAATTCCGAATTTTGAAGCAAAACTTCCTCTTACTGAAGTATTATAAGTTGCCATAATGATAATGTGAATAAAGTAATACTATTTTGCTTACAATCGTTGCTTCAATATTAAAAAAAATAGATCAATTTTAAAAGTGCAGACGTATAAGAGAAACTTAAATAAAAGCCCTCAGAAGCATGATGCTGGTGAGGGCTTGGCTATTCCATAAAATAAAATATTAATTCCTGTTTAGACAGTTTAGGTCTTCAAAAGCCACCTTTAGTCTTTCAATCACTGCCTTTTCGCCTTCGCGCAGCCAAACTCGCGGATCATACTTTTTCTTGTTTGGCTTGTCCGGACCTTCCGGATTTCCAATTTGACCTTGAAGATAACCATGGTTAGCAGCCTCATATATTCTTATTCCATCCCAAAATGCCCACTGGGTATCTGTATCAATATTCATTTTAATAACACCATAACTTATAGCTTCTCTTATTTCATCCCGGGAAGAACCAGAACCACCATGAAATACAAAATTTACGGGTTTTTCTCCTGTCTTATATTTTTCCTGAATATATTTCTGAGAGTTAAGAAGTATTTTTGGAGTAAGTTTTACATTGCCAGGTTTGTATACACCATGAACATTGCCAAAAGATGCTGCAATGGTAAAATTGCTGCTAATTTTTCCAAGCTCTTCATATGCATAGGCAACATCCTCAGGTTGAGTGTATAATAATTTATTATCAATACTTGTATTATCAACTCCATCTTCCTCACCACCAGTAACTCCAAGTTCTATTTCAAGTGTCATATCAATCTTGCTCATCCTGGTCAGGTATTTTTTGCAAATTTCAATGTTTTCCTTTAATGGTTCTTCAGAAAGATCAAGCATATGCGAGCTGAACAATGGTTTTCCATATTCCTTATAATGTTTTTCACCATACGAAAGAAGTTCATCTATCCAGGGTAATAACTTCTTGGCAGCATGATCGGTATGAAGAACTACCGGAATACCGTATAATTCGGCAAGATGATGAACATGCTTTGCACCTATGATAGAACCTGCTATTGCAGCCTGCTCGTTCGTGTTGGATAAACCTTTGCCTGCCCAAAAGATGCCTCCGCCATTTGAAAATTGAATCATAACCGGAGAATTCACCACCTTAGCAGCTTCCATAACAGCATTAACTGAATTTGTACCTACAACGTTTACTGAAGGTAAAGCAAACTGATTTTGTTTTGCAATTTTAAAAAGTTCCTGTAGATCTTTTCCTGATATCACGCCAGGTTTGATTTTTTCTAAAACTCCCATATTTGTCTATTTTTATTTAATAATTTTAAGTTTCTAAAATATCCCGCAAAAATAAGAAAATTAAAGAATATGTAATATTGGATACCTTTAAATATTGTATCTGAATCTCTAGAATGGATAACCGATGCCAAATTGCATTCTGAAATCATGCTGGATGGAGAGTTTCCGGTCGAAAAAAATCAACTTTTCACCTTTAGGGGCAAAAGGATCCCTCGTTTTCATTGCAAAATCGATTCTTAACAGAAAAATTGAAAAATCGAACCGTGTACCAAAACCCGTTCCTATCGCAAAATCTTTATAAAAACTACCCCATTTAAAAACCGAGGCAGGCCTGGATTCCTGATAATTAATATCCCATATATTACCTGCATCTGTAAAAAGTGCGCCCTCAAGCTTCCAGAAAAGTTTAAATCTGTATTCGAGATTTAATTCAATTTTTATATCGCCGGTATTTTCATACCGTTGCTTTGAATTGGGTCCCAGACCGTATGCATTCCATGCCCTCAGGCTATTTGGTCCACCAACAAAATACTTCTTTTCAAAGGGCATGGTAGCAGAATTACCATAGGGATAACCCACCCCGGTAAATCCTCTGTAAACCAACGTATTCCTCGAGTTATAAACTCTGAAATATTTGAATTCCAGATCAGATCGCAGATACTGGGAAAAACGAACATTGAATAATTTATACCCACCTTCATATTTTCTGCTGTTTGTTAATTTATTTATCAGATATAATGAATTCCCGGCAGACTCAAAAGTGAATCTTAAAAATACAAAATCCTTAATTTTACCTATCTCCTGGGTATTGTATTCAACTGCATATCTCGAAACTCCAACCATATGATCAGTAAAACTGTATTCAAGAAAAGTAGAATCTATGGAAGCAAGAAAAACCTTGGATCGCGCTTCATCCACCTGAACAAAATTCAATTCCAACGGAAAAACATTGTGACGTAAAAAAGTGTTTCCTTTCCATGTATATCCAAACGAGGCATTGGCATAGGTACGAACATATTGTTTTTCGATCCTGTGATTCAGGGCTAGTGTAAAAATGGTTTTAGGATTATATTTTTTTACAAATTCAGTTGTTTTAATGGGTAGCAGGTATTTTGGGATTTCCAATTTCACTTCGGTACCCAGCTCTAACGTTCGTGATAAATCTGTTAAACCGGAATACCGTAACGCTTCGAATGCACCCGTCAATTTAAAATTAAATGTTTCAGCGCCTCTGAAAAGGTTAAGATTCTGGTATAACAGGTTATACCGGACTCCTAAATCTCCATATGAATTGGTTCCGACAATTTCATGTTGATACGATTGTATATCTTTCTGAGTAAGTTCAATTTTACAATCCAACGGAATAAAACCCAACGAATCCGGAATTAACTTCCGGGGTTCAATATAGTTAATGTTAATAAATTTGAATAATCCCAGGGATGATAAGTTCCGGTAAGATTTATCTGTATTCCTTATATCGTATATACTGCCAGGTAATATATAATTGTGATTATAAATTACTGCCGGTTTGATGTTATGTCTTCCACTGAAAATAAACCTGGTATTAAGATAATTAATTGTATCATTTCGTGTGGTATCCGGTACTGAAGAAAGTGCACTGAGTGCATTATAATCCGGATAGAATATGAGATTATTTATTTTATATCTGTAATGATGTCTGACCATTGATCTTTTGTTAAGATCACCTTCCACATTTTCTTTAATGCCTAAGGTGAGGTCAACGAGGTTGGTTCCTTTAACAGCAACCGCATCAAAATATATATATTCCTTCGAAAATTTATAATACCCGTTTTGTTTCATCAAATTTTCAATTCGGATTCTTTCCCTTTGTAAAATTTCTTTATCAAACAGCATCCCTTTTGTAATATCAGAATTTACCGTATCATTTAATATCAGAGAGACTATACTGGTATCTTCAAAATGATAACTTATATTTCTGATTCTGTAAGGTTCTTTTGGATTAATAGTGTAGAAAACTTTGGCATTTTTCCTTTTAAATTCAACTGTATCTTTTACCTCAGCATAATAATAGCCTTTATTCTGCAAATAAGTTTTAAGCTGTTCATCAGTTCTCTGTGTTAAAAACGGATCATAGATTATAGGTTCTTCACCTATTTTCCTCAACCATCCATGTGGCCAACGTGTTTTGTGTATGTTTGAAAGATTATAATAAAATAAATTCAATCTGATACCAAGAATTCTTTTATTGGGTTTTTGAATAAAGTAATTCTCAAGATTGGATTTGTTGATGTCTTTTTTTTCAACTTCCAATTTGTTTTTCTTCAACAGATAAGACCCTTCGGGAACATACCTGGTGGGGGAACATGAATAAATAACACTGAGAATGAACCAGATAATCAGATAATAAATCAGGTTCTTTAATATTTTGTAAATGTCTCTCAATATTTAACCGTTCAATTTCTTTACCTTCGCACAAATATAATTGTTTTTGTGTGATTGATAAGGTATAGTAATTAACGCATTAACAAATACGGGACCAAATATTCTGAAGTTGTTAAGTTTAAATAAAATAAAATTCATCAATTCTCTTAAAGTTAAGAAATACAGGCATCTGCAAAAATTGTTTCTGGTTGAGGGTGAAAAAATTATTCAGGATTTATTAATCTTCAGTCCTCAGAAAATAAACAGATTGTTTGCCACTAAATCCTGGTTGGACAGAAACAAATCGCATAAAAATTTAAACGTCATTCCTGAGGTTGATGTTGTTACAATAGATGAAATTAAAAAAATAAGTTCATTTAAAAGTTTACCAGAAGTTATTGCCATATTAGATTTGGAGTCAAACGTACTGGATGAGAATGAGATTCTTACAACTATTTCATTAATCCTTGATACCGTTCAGGATCCTGGAAATCTGGGTAATATCATCCGTATTGCTGACTGGTTTGGGATTCGAAATATTATTTGTTCGCCCGGTTGCGCCGATTGCTACAATCCTAAAGTCGTTCAGGCAAGCATGGGAGCCATAATGAGGATAAAAGTATTTTATTTGGATCTTGAAGCTTTTTTGGCCAACTATTCCAAAAATTCTGAATATAATGTATATGGTACATTCCTGGAAGGTGAGAATATTTATACTACAACGTTAAGCGCAAAGGGAGCCATAATTATGGGAAACGAATCACAGGGAATAAGTAAAAGCCTGATACCTTATATCAGGAACAGAATCTTTATTCCATCCAAAGAAACAGGTATCGAAAGAGTTGACTCCCTAAATGTTTCGTCAGCTGCAGCTATAGTCTGTTCCGAATTTATGCGCCGCTTACCTTAAGTTCTTCGGGTTTCGAAACTTTACGGATAAGTTCATTCAGGCTACCCTGTCGGTAACCCTCCAAATCAACTGTTACATACTGATAGCCAAGTTCTTTTGCTTTCTTAATCACCTTCTTTCTGACCACTTCTTTAAAGAACCTGCTTATTTCGGCCGGATTTACTTCAATTTTAAGCGTTTTGTTAAAATGTCTTGCCCTGATATGTGTGAATCCAAGATCCTGCAAATAATTCTCAATTTTATCAACCATCCTCAATTTTTGCAAATCTATTTTTTCGCCATAGGGAAACCTGGACGATAAACAAGCCAATGCCTCCTTATTCCACACCGGAAGTCCGACCAACTTTGAAAGCTCTCTAATATCATGTTTAGTTAATCCTGCTTCCTGCAAGGGACTTCTTACTCCCCGTTCTTTCAAAGCCTTCCTGCCAGGTCGATGATCACCCAAATCATCCATATTAGAGCCATCTACCAGATTTTTATAGTCCTTCAGTTCTGCTTCTTTGAGAATCCTGTCAAAAAGCTCGCTCTTACAATAATAACAGCGATTTAGCGGATTTTTTATAAAATCATCATTTTCAGTTTCATAAGTTTCAATGATTTGAAGTCTTACTCCAATAAATTTTGCAAGCTCTTCGGCTTTGTCTTTTTCTCTCGATGGAAAAGTAGGTGAAAGTGCAAGTACACCATATGCATTTTCTCCAAGAACATCGTAGGCAGTTTTCAACAAAAAAGCGCTGTCTACCCCACCGGAGAATGCAACAACTACTTCTTCCATTTCCTGTAGTATT
The DNA here is from genome assembly GCA_963781805.1 of uncultured Bacteroidales bacterium. Taxonomy (GTDB): domain Bacteria; phylum Bacteroidota; class Bacteroidia; order Bacteroidales; family UBA10428; genus JAFGPL01. The sequence goes on along the minus strand of CAWAHF010000004.1, from coordinate 4,842,978 downwards.
TGTTTTAATTTAATATATTTTTCAGTTTGATTCATATTCTTGCATACATATTTAGGATATAAAGGTACGAATATATAATAACTTTAGTTCATACATAAAATCCATTTTATGTTAAAAACTGTTCCTAAAATTTGTCATTTTGGCTATTAAACATTAATTATACAATACATTACAAGGTGTAAAAAGAATTTGTTTGCATCTTTGGCATAATATTTGGTTGTGATTAATAATAATAAAAACTTGTAACCATGAAAAAGCTACTACTTATAATAATCGTTTTACCCCTGTTAATGAGCAGTTGTATCAGAGAACCCTATTCAGACTTTTATGTTTCCACAAATGTTGCTGAAGTATATGAAATTATTGAGTTCTATAATACTTCAACCAATTATGATAATGTGGAGTGGGATTTTGGTGACGGGGATTATTCAACCAATCCGAATCCGACACATCATTACAGCTATCCCGGAACATATAAAGTAACTTTATTGGCATATGGACACGGCAGAACCGTTGATGAGAGTTCAATTTTTATTGATATATATAATCAAACCATACTTGAAGTTACCGTTCTGGAATACTGGAATGGATATGCTGTTCAGGATGCGAGTGTTATTTTATATCCAAGTATGTTTGATTGGATAAATGAGACAAATCCAATTCTTGACAATAGTGATCATGTACTGGAAGGAATAACTAATAGTTATGGCGAAGTGAGTTTTACAGGATTAAATCCGGTATCCTACTGGCTGGATGTATGGCATGAACATTATAATAATTATGCTCTTGGTGATGAAGATGAAAACTTTGTAAAAACCTTACCTCTTTACGCTCATACTACCAATACATTTACAGCATATGTTGATCTTATTGATAGTAAATCAAAAAAAGAGGGCAGGGAGCTTAGCCAGTTCAGGATTGTTAAGATAGAAAGAAATTACAACAATAAAATTGAAAATAAATAGTATTGGTTAAGTAGGGTTTGTGTTACATGCAATTATTTTGGAAGGCTGGAACAGTAAGGTGTTCCAGCCTTTTTTATTTTTTATGGATTGTATATTGTATTCAATCAGAAATTTATATATTTGCAGTCCTTAATGCCCAGATGGCGGAATTGGTAGACGCGCTAGTTTCAGGGACTAGTAATCGCAAGGTTGTGCAGGTTCGAGTCCTGTTCTGGGCACGGAAAAAGTTCAGAGTTTAAAGTTCAAAGTTCCGGGTTAGAAAACTAATTAACTTCAAACCCGAAACTCGAAACCCGAAACTCTTTAAAAGCCCAGGTGGTGGAATTGGTAGACACACCAGCTTGAGGGGCTGGCGCCTGTTAAAGGGTGTGCAAGTTCGAGTCTTGTCCTGGGCACATTCGGTTCAATTATTTTTCGAGAGTTTAATTCCTTCTTTATTAATTTCTTAGAAAGATTTTTTTAATACAAAAATCTTAAAACTCTTTAGTTTTAAAATGTTTTTGAATTTTCGATTCCCCCACCCCAGCACCGCAAACCCTGATGGATTGCTTGCCTATGGAGGTAACCTGGAGGTGGATACCTTGCTTTCTGCATATTCACAGGGAATTTTTCCGTGGTATGGGGATGATTCTCCCATTTTGTGGTGGTCGCCCGATCCAAGGCTGGTTCTGTATCCGGATGAGCTGAAAATCTCAAAAAGCCTGATGCAGAAAATTAAAAAAAAGACATTTGAAATCAGGCTGGATGAAAACTTTGAAATGGTCATCAGACAATGTGCTGCTATTGACAGGAAAGGACAGAACGGTACGTGGATAACAGATGAAATGCAACAGGCATATATTAACCTGCATAAAGCAGGATACGCACATTCTGTGGAAACTTATTATAATGACACACTTGTAGGTGGACTATACGGTGTATCAATCGGAGGAGTATTTTTCGGAGAATCGATGTTTTACCTGGAAACGGATGCATCTAAAGTTGCCCTGTATTACCTGGTGAAATTACTGAAAAAATGCCATTACCGTATCATCGATGCACAACAATCGACAAAACACCTTAAAAGCCTTGGAGCCAGGGAAATATCACGTAATGAATTTTTAAATATAATTCGGGAAGCGATTACACAAAAAGGTATCGAAGGAAAGTGGAAGAATTTATTAATATCCGACAACCCATAAGATTCGTTCCTCGTCAGCACATTTTTCCGCAAGCGCGATTAAAGTTTTATTGATAACTTTTAACTTTTCCAGATAACCCTTCCAATCATCCCGCCAGTGCTTGTCGTCTTTTGCCAGTTCTTCGAGAAAATCTTTACCCAAAAACTTTCTTGATACGGTAACCACAAATTCTTCAATGGATTTGACCTTTTCAAAAATCTCCAGGTTGTTGATCAATTCATTTCGTAAGGGAATGATTTTCCTGGAATTGTACTTCGTGGAGCCAAAAAAGTCGAAAAGTTTGTTTGCACTTTCGAAGCATGGTACAAAAATATTGAATACGATACTATCCAAATATTTTGATTCCGGATCGCATCTGATAATATTATCGTTGTCGCCGGTGGTGTTTAACTCAACGAAATTGAGGCTTTGAGAACCATAAATTTCAATCTTCATACGCGAAGTTTTTCTGTTTATTTAAAGATATCAAATATAAAATCAAAAAACAAAATAATTGGCAAACAGGGAATAAATTATATTATTTTTGAAACGATTTGATACTATAACGATTAACCGGGACTTTTATTTACAATAAAATAAAAATATGATTAACAGTACGGAATTTAAGAAATATGCTACCCAGCTTATCGACTGGATTGCAGAGTATTACGATACTATTGAAAAATATCCTGTAAAATCAACTGTTAAACCTGGTGAAGTATATAATCAGTTGCCTGACCATGCCCCGGATAATGATGAATCCTTCGGGGAGATAATGTCTGACTTTGAAAAGTTCATCCTTCCCGGAATGACTCACTGGCAAAGTCCCAACTTTTTTGCATACTTTCCCGCTAATACAAGCTTTCCTTCCATTTTGGGCGAGATGCTTACGGCCTCAATGGGAGCCCAGTGCATGAAATGGGAAACTTCACCGGCTGCCGCTGAGCTTGAAGAGAAGATGATGAACTGGCTAAAGCAGTTGACCGGAATCCCAGAATCCTTTCAGGGCGTTATCCAGGATTCAGCTTCCACCGCTACGCTGTGTGCCATTCTTTCAGCACGCGAAAATGCATCGGAATTTAAAATTAATGAGGATGGATTTACCGGTCAGAGATACCGGGTATATTGTTCATCGGAGGCACACTCATCCGTTGAAAAAGCAGTGAAGATAGCCGGAATCGGAAGCAAAAACCTTGTTAAAATTAAAACAGATCCGGAATTTGCGATAGTCCCCGAAGAACTGGAAAAGACGATTGAAAGAGACAAAACAAGTGGTTATACACCACTATGCGTAGTTGCCGCATTAGGTACCACCGGTTCAACAGCAATAGATCCACTTGAACCTATCGCAAACATCTCATCCAAAAATGGACTCTGGTTACATATTGATGCTGCATTCGCCGGTTCAGCGCTTATTCTGCCTGAATACCAATGGATGATTAATGGAATTGAAAAAGCAGACAGCTTTGTTTTTAATCCTCACAAATGGCTGTTTACAAATTTTGATTGTTCGGCCTACTTTGTGAAAAGTAAGGAAAAACTTGTGAATACCTTCCGGTTGGTACCCGAATACCTGAAAACCAAAACAGACGGTGAAGTAAATGATTATTCCGACTGGGGCGTTCCACTGGGAAGGAGATTTCGTGCGCTGAAACTGTGGTTTGTTCTCAGAAGTTTTGGAGCAGAGAAGATGAGGGAAATCCTGCGATCACACATATCATTTGCCAGGTATTTTGCCTCGGAAATTGAGAAAACCGGTAAATTTGAAGTGCTGGCTCCGGTAAAGTTCAGCCTGGTCTGTTTCCGTTATGTTCCGGATAAATCTTTGAATGATGCAGCATTAAATGCCCTTAATGAAACGTTGTTGCATAAAATCAATCATTCGGGAAAAATGTACCTGTCGCATACCAAACTGAACGGAAGATTTGCTTTGAGACTTCAATCGAGCCAGACAAATGTTCAGAAAAAACACGTGGAAGAAGCATTGAGAACTATCAAAGAAATTGCCTTTCAGATTTCTGATAATCTAAAATAGAATCTTAGTTTTTTTGATTTGCACCTTTTCAACTATAATCAATTCCTCGATTTTCTTAATTGAAGTATAATCCTTTTCAATTTGCACATCGTCAAGCTGAACCTGAGCGACATTGATCGGAACCTGAGCATTGTCAACCCAAAACAGAGCAATGACCATTTGATTGCATGGAATGATAACATTCAATTTGAACTTAAAAAAAATAAATGACAAAACTTTACCTATACACCCATATAAGAATAACAGGCGCAGTTTTATTGCATCTATAAGTGAGTTGGTAACAGGCTAAATAAGGCCGTTCTCCGTTGACAATTTCATACTGTAAATGAAAACAACAGGATAAATACACCAACGCAAAAGCAAAGTGTTGCGGCCCATCCCTGCCCTGGTGCCTGTATGTAGACCTACGCCGCTATGCGCTGTTTTTCCCCAACGCACCTCCAAGGATTCAACTTATTTGCAATTTGATAAAGGATTATTATAAATTATTGAGTAACTTTAATATAATTCAAAATTCTAACACCCTCCATGAACCAGAAGGCTAAAATCTGCTGAATTCGTAACAGGAATAATTCAAAAGGAATGAAAGCAAGTTATATTGCACCGAACGAAATATCATCTTTAGACAGCCATTTGACCAAATTAGGCAATGATCATGATATCAAATCTGTGTTGTTTTTTATGGCAGATGAAGAACGATATTCAGAAAAATTACTGATCCCTGTACTTCAAAAAAATATAAAACCGATCATGGGAGGGGTGTTCCCGGAATTAATTTTTATGGGAGAGCGTAAAAAAAAAGGTGTCGTATTGTTGCCTTTATCCTTTGAATTAAAGATTCAACTTTTTGATTTATCCAAAACCCCGGAGGATTTCATTGAACAACTTGAATTAGTACAAAAAGATTCACTGGATCCATCAAGTGCATTGTTTGTTTTTACAGATGCATTGAGTGAGAACAAAGAGTCTTTCATTGAGTCTCTATTCAATTTTTTTGGTCTTAATCCAACCTATATTGGTGGTGGAGCAGGATCCTTAAAATTTGAACCTTTTCCCTGTATCATTACCAACACCGGAATATATACAAATGCAGCCATTATAGGTTGGGCAAATAAAAAAATCGCACTTGGAGTTGCCCACGGTTGGCAACCTGTTTCTTCACCTTTAAAAGTAACAGAAGCCAACAAAAATAAACTTGTTAGTTTCAATTGGAAGCCTGCTTTTGAGGTATATAAAGAAATTGTTGAATCACATTCAGGAATGAAGTTTACGACGGATAATTTTTTTCATATTGCCAAGTCATATCCTTTAGGAATTACAAAGATTGATTCAGAGATGGTTGTAAGGGACCCTTTTATGGCATCCGATAATGTGCTTTATCTCGTTGACAAGGTTAACGAAGGAGCATATGTAAAAATACTTCATGGAAATATGGATTCGCTTTTGGCTGGCGCTTCAAAAGCAAAAGAAATCGCATTTTCAAAACTCGAAAACGGGATGGACAAAAATTCTGTTTTTTGCATTGATTGTATATCAAGGGTACTCTTTATGCAAAATGATTTCAAGAAAGAATTAGAGGCAATTGGGCATAACGTTACCGTAACAGGAATTTTAACTATTGGAGAAATAGCCAATTCAGAAGATTCATTTTTAGAGATTTACAATAAAACAATCGTCATTGGATTATGGTAGAAGAAAACATTCATTCAGAAATATTTTTGGAGCTTGTTTTTAGCGCCAGCGGTGAAATTGATGAGCAATTAATCCTAAAAAAAAGTATTCCTTTTTATTTGCGAAAACTCAATTGCTTTCAGGCAGGAGTTTTGAAAAATGACGGAAACAGTCTGAAAGAAACAATGCTAATTCCTTTCGTGGCAGGCAAATCAAAAGAATGGGCCAAAGTAAAAGCATACTTTACAAATCTAAAGCCAATTGAAAACCAACCATTCTTTCAACTTCTTTTAGAAGGGTGTTATTATTACGCATTTTGTTTAAGCACTTATGGGATTCTAATTTTAGGCAGGAAGAAACCCTTTAATGATACTTTTACAAATGAGCTTGTACCAATAGTTAATCATTTGGGGAAATTTCTAATCCAGGCTAAAGAAACAGAACAGAGGGAAAAAGCAGAAAAATCACTGAGAGAAAGCGAAGAACGTTTACGTACTCTTTCTGACACCACATCAGCGGGTATTTTTATTTTTCACGACGAAAAGATTGTTTATGCCAATCCTGCAGCAGAGAAACTTAGCGGTTACACCGGTACAGAATTAATGGCTATGAATATAATGGACCTGGTACACCCTGATTTTAAAAAACAGATTCTCGGGCTGCGTGTTGCCAATCAATCAGGTGAAAATAAATCTACACTTCTTGAAATTAAGATTTTACGTAAAGACAGAGAAGAGTGTTGGTTGAGAATTAGTGTTGGACTTATCAATTGGATGGGAGAACAAGCTAATATCGCCTCTGCATTCGATACCACCAAGCACAAGCAGGCGGAAGAAGACTTAATCAAGGCCAAAGAAAAAGCCGAAGAAAGCGACAAATTGAAAACTGCATTTTTGGAAAACATTTCGCATGAAATACGAACACCCATGAATTCTATACTTGGCTTTTCTAAATTATTATTAAAACTGAGTTTAGCAGAAGAAATGCGAGATCAATTTACAGATAATCTGCATAATTCGACTTATCAATTATTAAAAGCAGTTGATAATGCTATAACGCTTGCCCAAATTGAAACGAATCAATTGCAGATAAATAAAATGGATTTTTGTCCAACTACTTTACTATCTAAATTATTTAAAGAATACAATAGTAATAAACACAGAATAGAAAAATCTCATATCGGGTTGGTTTTAAATACCCCCGAATTTGCTGACTTCCGAATGTATAATGATTACACCCGGATAGATCAAATATTCAATATTTTACTCGATAACGCATTCAAGTTTACGGAAAAAGGCGCTATTGAATTTGGATATAATATAGCAGACACCAAAATCAACTTTTACGTAAAAGATACTGGAATTGGAATACCACATCACGAACAAAAAATTATATTTAAAAGTTTCACTCAAGCCGATAAAAATATAAGACAGTTATTTGGCGGTTTGGGCGTAGGGTTAGCAATTGTATTAGGTTTGATAAAATTACTCGAAGGTGAGGTAATTGTAAATTCACAGGTGAATGTTGGAACTGAAATTATATTTAGTTTGCCTTTGTTACAAGAATTATCACAATCGTAAATCAGAACGATTAAAGCAAATAAAATGGAAAATTGGAAGTATGTGAAAATTCTGGTAGCAGAAGACGAAATGGGTAATTTTATGCTTATTTCTGCCTTACTTGAAAAAACCGGAATTCAAATCATTCATGCCATGAATGGTAATGTAGCCGTTGAGCTTTGTAAGAAAGAACAATTTGACATTATATTTATGGATATAAAAATGCCGGTGATGGACGGTTTTAAAGCTACAACTGAAATCAGAAAGATCAATAAAGACATTGTAATTATTGCTCAAACAGCGTATGCATACAAACGAGAGGAATGTATCGGAGCAGGATTTACCGATTATATTTCCAAACCTTTCAATGAAGAACAATTAATTAATATTCTCAGGCCATACATTTAATCCTCCCTATTCCTGCCGTAAGTCTGTGACTTGTATCTATAAAACAGCACTATTCGAATTAACTCCAGAAGCCAATTTTTCCGTGTTCGCAAATTCAAAGATTTTTGTAACTTGCTGTCAATAAAGCAGAGAAATTATTCATCAGACTATTTAAATCTTCGGAGCATAATTTTAATTCATTTTAGATAGAAATAATCATGAAAAAAATATTATTGGTCATATTATTTATTTCAATTATTACGGCAGTTTGTATTCCTCTCATCCTGAAAAATAAACAGGATAAAACAGTTACTAATGAACAACCCTCAAATTTAAAACACCTTAAAAGACCCAATAAACCTTTTATTGTTAATGATTCAGCTGTAGTAAAAATTCGGGATATTAAAGGAGCAGATGTAAGTTTCTATACGTTTAATTCGGTTTGCAATGAGATTTATGATGGTTTAAATTATCAGGGTGATGCGCTTTCAGGAATTTTTGCTGAACAAAAAGTGTTCCCCATTCAAAAATCAAGTGGTCTGATTTCCTTAATCTTCATCGAAGAAATTGATGAATATTTTTTTGATGGTGAAAATGCTACCATTATTCTGAAAGATGGAAGTTTGATTATAGGGTTTCCCGTAAAAGATTATGAGATTTTGGGTAGAAGCCGGTTAGGTGATATAAGTGTACCCATGTTAAATATCAATTATGCTAAATTCAACAAAAAGATACCCGAAGATATCTATAGAAAATCAAAAGACAAATTAAAACAACATTTTAATATCTCTGGCAACTATATTAACTGGCCTGATGACTTTAAGGAAAGCATTGAATTAATTACATATTCCAACGATTCGGATATCATTAACGCCCCAATTTTTGTTTATAACGAGTCAGGATGTGATGATAACTGGATTCCATGCAAATCATATACAGTCTGGAGATTATCCAACTTCGTTCCAGTCAAAAATGGAACATTCATTGTAAAAATTAATATTCAGCAAATAAAATTTGCTGAAATCAAAATAAAAAAGGAAAATAACAGGAACGAACATTATATAAACTTTACACTACGAAATAATGAGCAACTGACAAATGTGCTATTATATAATGGAAGTGGCGGATTTGGAAACGAGTATGATACCAATGTCGGGATGTTAGGTTTAATGAAGCATGGAATTGCCTTTTTACCAATTGATAAAATAAAAGAAATTTATTGTAAATAATCCTTTGTATGACAATACCCTCCCTTCCTGTGCCAAATAAGTGACTTGTGGCCTTTAAAACCACACTAGTTGAATTAACTCTAAAAGCTAAGTTCCTTTTGTTTGCCATTTCAAAGATTTTTATAACTTACTGTATAAAAATAATTAAAGGTTTTTTAATATGTTATAGTAGTCCACAAATAATATCAAACAGTTATGATGAGAACATCATTGATTCTTAGTGTTTTATTGATTTCGACTTCTGTTTTCTCTTAAGAGTTGAATCTAGGTGGTTCTATTGGTTCTGAGTTGCTTCGTGATAATTATACAATTTTCAATGCCGCAGGTATTGCAGAGTTCAGGGCTTATAAATCTCTTATATCTTTCAATTTTAATCCGTCTTTGTCGATATTTGAAAATCAATTGATTTTGACAACACCATTATATTTAAAATTTTTAATAGGTGATAAAATCAGGCTGTGTCCGACTTTTGGATTATTTATTAGATCAAATGCAAATTATGGTTGGTCCACGGGAATAATGATTGAAATGAAAGTAAAGGAAAAACTTTACTTATTTGCCAAGGGTGATTATAACAAAAACTATTGGAAATCTGAAACTCCAAGACATTATGAATACACTGATAGTGGTTCTATTATTTGGATCAGTGTTGGGATTAAAAAAAATATATTAAAGTAATCACCATCCCTTCAATAGTTGAATTAACTCCAAAAACCAAGTTCACCATGTTTGCCATTTCAAAGATTTTTGTAACTTGTTGGTTGTAAACAAGTAAATGTAGATTAGTAAAGATATAAGATTACTTTCAGCTCGTATATTCACCCAATTTGAGCGGATAAAATTACCTTTGGTTCGCTTATAAACTTGTTGGCATCAATTGCAGATAAAATATCGTGCTTTTTATGTATTTTTGAATAATGAAGAATTCTGATTATATATTGAAAGAAATAAAAAGATTAGTTACTGAGAAAGACTCCACAGCAAAAATATATTTATATGGTTCACGTGTTAGAGGCACAGCCAATAAAGAATCAGACTGGGATTTATTAATTTTATTGAATAAAGAGAAAATTACTCCGGAAATAGAAAAAGAAATAACATATCCGTTATATGATTTGGAATTTGAAACAGGCGAAGTGATTAGTCCTATGGTATATTCTGAAAGAGAATGGAATACAAAGTACAAAATTACTCCATTCTACCATACTGTTATGAAGGAGGGAAAGTTGTTATGACCGATTATAAACCTGAAGATTACGCAAAATACCGAATTCAAAGAGCAAAAGAATCAATCCAGGAAGTAGATACACATATCAAAAATGAATATTGGAATACAGCAATTAATAGAATGTATTATGCATGTTTCTATGCAGTTGGAGCATTGTTAGTAACACATGGAATTGAAACCTCAAGCCATTCTGGAACAAGACAAAAATTCGGACAATTATTTGTTAAAACTGGTAAGATAGATAAAAATTTAGCCAAACATTACACAGAGTTGTTTGAAAAGAGGCAAAAGAGTGATTACAATGATTTTTACGACCATGATAAAGAAACAGTTATTAGATTGTATCCCCTATCTATACAATTTATTAATAGGATAGAAAAGTTGATAAATGAATAGCAACTGTGGGCAACACTCTTCCAAGCCAAAAACAATTTTTTTTTAAAGAAAATCGCTGAAAAAATAGCTATTCTTCATTAATCCTGGTAATTGTCCACTCCGCTTTAAGGCATTTACTTAAAAACATTTTTATAGTTGGATTGTACATCTTTAAATAAGTTATACCTGCCATTTCAAAGATTTTTGTAACTTACTGGTTGTAAACCGAAAAATGGAAAGTGACAAAGAGATAATGATAGGATTGGTTCGCTTATGTACTAATTGTGTATTATTTTCGAAAAGATGAACTACAAAATCTTAATAATATTAATCATTCTTTGTCTGTCCTGTGAAGAGAATACGGAGACTCAAAAAGATCCTAATATCCTGGAAGATTTCCCCCATTCCTGCCGCAAGTCTGTGACTTGTGGCTTTAGAAATTTATATATTTGAATTAATTCCAAAATACAAAGTTCCCCATGTTTACCATTTCAAAGATTTTTAAAACATGCTGTTTATAAACAGGAAAATGGAGACTAGTAAGGATATATGGTTACTTTTGGTTCGCATATATACTGGTGTCATGTCAATTATATTATGTCATATACTCACCCTTGGCTGGTCGGGGTTTACTCGCTACGCTTTCCGATGAATCGGAACAGGCAATGAGATCGCTGTGCTAAGTTTCAACCTCGGCCTTTATTACCACCATTCCTTTTTACAGGATTATTAGTTGTAAGCATTCATAGCTACCCTCTTCATCTTAATTAATAACAGCATAAACCAGATAAAAAAAGATTGGAATTTCAGGATTTTTTGTAAATTGCTTACTGTTTGGAACAACCGGGCGAACACAATAACCTGCCTAAAATCGGCAGGAAGGCAGATAAAAACACAGTATGGAGTTCGTAAAAATTTATGACCCTTTACAATAAAACAATAACTAAAGCTATATGCGAAATATATCTACTTTTAGAGAAAAAGGTAAGTATATTTGGATGTTGGCAACCATATTAAGACACCCTACTACAATGAAAATTACGACAATATTAATATTAGCTGTTCTTTTTTCAAGTTTGAATCTCAATGGACAAACCCGAACTATAATTGGAAGAGTGATTTCTGAAGACTTAGAACCATTACCAGGGTTAGATATTAGAAACTCTGATAGTGTACTCCTTGGAAAAACAGATATGGATGGTCGATTTAAAATTAGTATTCCACAAGAAACTGACAGTTTGTTGTTACGATACATTGGCATGGAGTGGACTGATATTAGTTTAAAGAAAGATTGTGATACAGTTGAAGTTGTATTGATGTATTATATGATTTATGACTTTATGTCTTCAAGAAAAATTGATAGACTTCGTAAGAAAAGATTTGATAATTTACCAAACCTTCACTCTGAGGCTGTTAAAAATGGACTTTTTGAAAGCAATAATATCTGTTACAACAGAGATTTTGAAGCACACAAGCCAGATTTAGTCAGAATTGGCAGAGAATTAAAGCAACTCAGAAATACGAATAAAAATGATTTTAAAGATTTAAATATAGGAGATGTTGTAAAAATACCATTTGGATTAGATACATCTGAAAAAATAATAAGTACTCATTATTCACCTTGTAAGGATTGTACGGATGAAGATTATGATTACGTAATTATTGGAGAAATTATTAATAAACACAGAAGTAAGCTGACTCTCGAAATTAGGATTATAGAAATGCAGCCTTATGATTCTTTGGAATATAGAGGAAAGATTTTAAATGTTGGAAGTGATTTTAAATATGAGATGAAATATTTTGAAGTGATAATTGATAAATAAATACGGTTGCCAACACATGGTATAGTGCATGCGGGTTTCGGCGGGTTGCAAAGGTAAGTGGCACGTAAATAAAGTTGGTGCAGCCGGATAAGAAAACAGCTTCGCAATCCCGCACGACACCATACCATAAAACGTTAGCCTTAATTTGTATGAAGACTAGAAATCATATATATCTAATTGTATTTATTTTCATTTTACTATCATGTAAAATAAAAGATGGTCCTATCAATACATTTTATAAAAATGGAAACAAGAAAGTTGAGGGATATATTCTAAATAATCAAAAACATGGAACTTGGAAGTATTATGGTGAGGATGGTATTATTGAATTCGAAATAAACTATAAAAATGGAAAAAGATTTGGAAAGTATATTCATTATTGCCCAAACGGTCAGATTAATAATATAAATTATTATGACTCAAACGAAGTTCATACTGGAAAATCATATAACTATTTTTGTAACGGGCAATTAAGAGCAGTTTTGAAATACAAAAAAGGGCATTATGATAGTACTCAATGTTTTTACTATGAGTCTGGTACGCCTGAGTACATTCTAAATTATGAAAATGGCAAACAAACTGGATGTAGTTATTATTTTAAAGAATCTGGTGATACATCTAGAATTGAATTTTATGATAATGATAATTTAGTCTGGATTAAAGTATTTTGATAACAAACTAAGGCTAACACCGGGTATATTGCATTTGGCGGGACATAGCGGGTTTTGGCTTGAGATCATTTAATAAGTTTTGTCAGCTAAAAATACGGATGTGCTTCGAAAACGCCAAACGACACCATACCCGTGGAACGTTGTGTGCAAGCCACGCAGACAGAATCGACAGTGCAAAATATTAAATAGATATGGCGACTTTAAAAGAAGACATTAAAACACAATCAGATTGGATAGTTAAAGCATTTCAAGCAGACGGATTAATATTGGATTATTCAATTAAGAGTTTTATCGAGATTGATAAGTTTTTCGAAAAGCACAGTAAAAATGGGAAACCTTTTTCTGGCGGTAGATTGACTCAAAATCTTGGGCCGATAATTTTTTCGATTGGCAGTTACATTGGAGAGACTTTTATAAAAAATGTCAAAGGCGCAGAATGGATTACTGATGATAATGATCCTCAAGGAGAGATTACTGCTGCTATTAAATTTCCTGAAGGGATGACTGTTTGGCCAATGCAAAGAGTGATGAATAGATTTAAAAATGGATTTGAAGATTCAATTTATCCGTATGGATATGAATTGGCAAAAGATTTTATAACTGAACCATTTGACCAAAGCTTTTGGGCTATCAATTCTTCAAATAATGATAAAAAAGCATGGTGGAAATTTTGGCGATAAAATGATTAAGACTTTTTTCTACATAATTATTTCAATATTGATAGTTTCCATTCCGATTCTGATTTTTGGAATTATTAATACAATGGTGAGTATAAAATATGAGACAGAGAATCCTGGAGATTGCATTTCTACAATTAGTGGAGCTGATTTATGCTTAGTAATAACCAGATTTGAGATTATAGCAGCTGTCAATGTTATATTGATTATTGGATTGCTAATATTTAGAAAGAAATTGATTAAGAAATCAAAAAGGCCAGCACACAACAATAAATATACGTAATGCGGGGTGATTTGGTAAATTTGAGCATAACAGCAATTAATAATCTTTGTAGCGGTTTGACAGTGAAGTGCCTTGAAGTCCCGCACTACGCATATTCGTGCCGTTATTGCAAGCCATGAAGACACCTGCATATATTAAAACAAATAAATCGATATGAATAAAGTATTTTACATTTTAATTTTAACATTAGGATTAATTTCATGTTCGAAACATCAATCAAACAATAAAATTTTGATAGTTGGAAACAATCCTGATTTAGTTAATAAGAAAGTTACTATTGAGAATCCAATTCTTTACAATGAAGCCATTGCTGATTCCGAAGGAAAATTTATCATTGAAATAGAAGCAAGCTTTCCGCAATATTTTAGATTAAATACCAAAGTTTCAAAAATGATTTATGTATTGCCCGGAGATACATTAATTATTGAAAAAAATAGTATTTCAAGTACTAAAAGCAATGTCTTAAACAGTTACTTGGAAACATGGAACAATCAGCTTAATGGTCTAATTGATACGATAGACCAGAACTATTACGATAAAAAACCTGAGGATTTTTACCAAACGTTGGTATCTTATAAAAGGGTTTTGACTGAACCTTTGAATAATTTAGAAAAATCCAATGCAGAGATTACCCCTGAATTTTTGAGATTGGAAAAAAACAGGATTATGTATTTATGCTATAACGATTTAGTTGACTATGAAAAAGGCAAAACAATTAAAACCGGAAATGTCCAAAAATTTGATAATGGGTATTATGCATATAAAACGGATATAGACTTTAATGATTCAACCCTTCTTCAATATAATGAATACACAAATTTTATTTCAAACTATGTAATTCTTGAATCTATTAAAAGAAAAAAAACTATTGGAACTGAAAAGATAAAACACGGAGACGAGACAGAAATAATTCTTGATATAATTTCTAATAAAATAACAGATAGAACCGTAAGAAATAAGATTCTATTTGATATGATGAAAATTCAATGTGATAGGTTACAAGTTGACAGCATTCAATTTACCCACTTTAAAAATTTATGCTCAAATAACGAATTTATTAACACTATCGATAATTTATACCAAAAGTATAGTGTTTTATTGCCAGGCAGAGAAGCACCTGATTTCAGCTTTTTAGATACTGAAGGTAAAAAATATAGTCTGTCAGATTTCAAAGGGAAATATTTATTAATTGATATCTGGGGTATAAAATGTGGTCCTTGTTTAAGAGAAATGCCCAAATTGAAAGAGCTTAAACAAAAATATAAGGATGAAGATATTTCATTCATTTGTATAAACTTTGACGAACCAAGAGATATGTGGATTAAGATGCTAGCTAAATTAAATTTAAAAGGAATACAATTAATGGTAGATAAGTCTTCTGGTAATAAATTCAAGAAAGATTATTTAATCAATGTATTTCCAACCTATATTTTGATTGATAAGGAAGGTAGATTTATTAACG
Organism: uncultured Bacteroidales bacterium; assembly: GCA_963781805.1. GTDB lineage: Bacteria > Bacteroidota > Bacteroidia > Bacteroidales > UBA10428 > JAFGPL01. The sequence continues at coordinate 4,827,453 of CAWAHF010000004.1, read as the reverse complement.
CAAGAGCACCATATCCGACAGATGGTTTAGAACAATTACTTGATAATTTATTTAATGAAATTCAAAAAAGTCGAGTAGGTAAAGGGGAGTTGCACCCCTAAACCTCTCTCAGAACCGTTCGTGAACCTCTCGATTCATACGGCTCTTCATGACAAAGACAATCAAGGCATAAAACCATGTTGCCAATGCACAAACATATTTGGATAGCTAAGTGCTAATCCCTTTAAATATTTGTAAGCATTGTACCAATGGCGACGCCTGAATTTACGATACTTGTTGCGTACCCATTTTACCAAACGCATATTGATGACCCTGAACAACCTGCGTAATTCGGATTTACGGAATTTGGAATAGTAGTTTATCCACCCCCTGATTTGGGAATTTAAAAGTTCTGCAATCCTGCTTAAAGGAAAATGTACCCACCGATGAATCTTTCGTTTGAAAATTTCCTCGCTGATGCGGGCAATATTCCGTTGACTAATTGCAGGGGTAAATCCTAATTTCAGTTTGCCATGCATCTTGGAAATGCGTGGTTTGAAGGTAAACCCTAGAAAGTCAAACTTCTGATAGAACACTTTGAATGGCGGTTGCTTCTTTTGGTTTCTGCGACAATAGACGATTTTGGACTTCTCCCTGTTTAATTCCAGTTTACAGTCTTTCATTCGTTGTTTTATCGCTTCCAACAGTCGCAACGCCTGCTTGATATGTTGGCAGTGCACCACAATATCATCGGCATACCGTTCAAATGTTACTTCAGGATAATGCTTCTCTATCCATTTGTCAAACACGATGTCAAGGAAAATATTTGCCAGTATCGGGCTGATTACCCCGCCCTGTGGCGTTCCTTTTCCCTGACTTGGCCTGAGTGTTCCATCGGGCAACTGAACAGGTGCTTTCAGCCAACACTCGCAATACAGCAAGATATGTTTCTTGTCTGTATAATATCGTAAGCCTTTCATTAGCAACTCGTGGTCTATGTTATCAAAGAAGCCTTTAATATCCAAATCTATAACCCAACTGTATTTCATACAATTTATCCTGCATTGCTCAATGGCATCATGTGCAGATTTGTTTGGACGGTATCCAAACGAGTTATGACTGAACCGGCTGTCAATATCATGTTCCAGTTCTGTTGCTATTACCTGTTGTGCTACCCTATCCGTTACGGTAGGTATCCCTAATGCCCTTTTCTTGCCGTTTGGCTTGGGTATTAAGCTCTGGCGGACTGGTTTTGGAAAATAACTCCCGCTTGCCATCCTGTTCCATAGTGGATACAGGTACTTACGTTTGTTATTTTCCACCTGTGCAATGGTGATTTTGTCAACCCCTGCACTGCCGCCATTGGCTTTCACTCGTTTGAAAGCCTCCATTACCTGCAACCTTGTTATCGGTTGCGTCTTTTGTTCTTCTACAAAAATCATCCTTAATGAAATTAAGTTGTTATACATATCCGAACCTGTCATGTGAAGCCCTTCGCTTGCGGAGTCGTTGCTTCCGCTCTTTTGGGTATGTTCGCTACTACGGCTTCATCCGCCCCAGTACTGTACTTCGCTACTTTTGGCATTTCCTTACAGGTTCTCTGCCGTTTTGCTTTGCATTACAGTCCTGGTTCTCCTGTTCCTTACAAGGGCCCAAACAGGGTTCTTGCCACCTTAATGCCGCAGGGTGTATAACCGGTAATCAGGTTTCTGTTATACCTCGTCTCTCAGGGTCGCTCCCCCTTCGATTTTACCCCGGTAAAAGTTATTTTCGACACTTCTATAGTGATTTACCTGTATTCAACTCCCCTGTTCATACCATACAAATAATAATCGTACAACTGATTCTATTTGCTTTAACCATGTCGTTCAGTACCATTGCTCTTTACAAAAGCACCACATGGCGGTTTGACAAATTTGCCTGAACACCTTTGCCGATAGTTCAACCTTAACGATTTCTCTTTTGTGAGACCTCTGATTTTAAACAATATAATATGTTATCAGCTCGTTTCGGATAGCTCGTTAAGACTATCATCTCTGTTAAAGTTTTGTTACCATTTCAAAGAACTGTTTATCTTTGTACCCTATGGTAACGCAGGACACACAGCCAGCACCTAACAGCCAATATAAGTAAGCTGGGGCTCAGTGGTTTGCAAAAAGTTCGTACATTTAATCAAAATTATAACGGGCTGATAGGAATGTGGCACGGAAATCCCAGCCTCCTCATATTGGCAAAACGTTACAAGCAAGCCTTAACCCTGTCTTGTCCTGAAATAGCTTGACAGTTTTTAACAAAAACTGTAGCATATGAAGGAAAGAAAAACAGAACAGCAGGCCACCAAAATTACTTACCAGGGATATAGTTGGGGATTAAAAATCAGCATTATTGAAGAGATAGAGAATGGCCAGATATCGATAAACCAGGCAGCCAAGAAATACGGTGTGAGCAGGACTGCCATACAAAAATGGATGAAAAAATACGGTAACTTAGACAAAAAATTAAGAGAAATGGGAGGACGATCACCAAAACAAGAGATAGCCGAATTAAAGAAAAAGCTCAGGCAGGCTGAACTTGAACGTGATATTCTGGAAACTGCCCTTGAGATAATAGAAGATGAATATGGTGTAGATGTCAAAAAAAAATTCTTGTCACAATATCAGAGAGATACCTTGAAAAAGCAAAAAAAAGGTTAAAAATTTCAGTGATGACCAGGGTATTAAAGATAAGCAGACAAGGATATTATCAGGTTTTGGAAAGGAACCGGAAAGGGAACAGAACGTGTCAACAAATAGTAGAGCTGATAAAGGAGGTTCGGAAAAGGCATAAACGGATGGGAGGTAAAAAGCTTCATGGCAAACTGGTGCCAAAACTTGAAGAACTGGCTATTAGATGTGGCCGGGACAAGTTCTTTGACATACTGCGTGATGAAAATCTTTTGGTCAGGTATCGCAAACGGTTTGTAAAAACCACCCAGAGCAAGCATATGTTTTATAAGTACCCCAACCTGATACAGGATATAGAGATAATAAGGTCAGAGCAGGTATTTGTAAGCGACATTACATATATCAGGACCAAACAGGGATTTTTGTATTTATACCTGATTACAGATGCCTATTCAAAGCAAATCATGGGTTGGGAACTATCGGACAACCTCAAAACAATTAATGCTGTAAACGCACTAAAAATGGCTTTAAAAAACAGAAAGTATCCGGAACGTGAGTTGATACACCATTCCGACCGGGGATTCTAGTATTGTAATCCTTCGTATATTGAGATTTTGGATAATAACGATATAAAAATAAGCATGACCAGTAAGTATGACCCATACGAAAATGCTGTAGCAGAAAGGGTAAATGGCATTCTAAAAACCGAGTATGAGATAGGCGATGGATTTGCAAATGAAAAGGATGCAAAAAGGGAGATAAAGTATGCCATTTGGCTGTACAATACAGACAGGCCACATTTAAGCTGTCATGGCATGGTACCGGCTGAGGCGCACATGAAGGAAAATTACCGGCTAAAAAGATGGTCGAAACTTTTTCCTTCAAGGGATATATCCCTTGAAGGAAAAAACAATATATTTAAACAAGAATTATTAACCTAAAAAGTGTCAACTAAAACCAGGACGAGACAAATTTGATTTATTTTTCCATGATCTAAGGTCCAAACCGGGAATATACGATTACTGAAGTATCCAGTAAGATGCTCTTTATTATAATATAAGACCCAATAATAGTATCCTAACATTATTGAGCATACAATTAAAAAAGATAAAAGAACGGATTTACTCAGAATGATTTTTTTAACATCTTTAATTAACCCAATTCTGTTAGAAATCAAAATTAAACTCACTGCAAATAGATTTATTATAGTCGTAATTTTTAACAATACTGCAATTCCGATAATTACGAACGAAATAATCATGAAATATGAAATGTTCTTTCTGTAATATTGCAAAAAATGATACCATCCAATAAAAACTAAACTCATTGCAGTAATATCAGTTAGATAACAGCTTGAATAATATGTTGCTATAGGTGAAGTATATAAGAGAAGAGGAATTAATATTGAATAAAAGGTATTCTGCAGATAATGAAAAGATATTTTAAAAAGAAAAAATAATCCAATAAAAAAGATAATAAAATTGATTATTCTAAAAATAAAATCATGGGGGCCAAAAAATTTATATAATAAAGCGACTATATAATATAAAATTGGCGCCTCACTTACGCCACAACCTGTTGTGAAATTATCAGAAATTAGGTTATGAAGTGTAGGATGAAAGAATTTCATGCCTTCCTGATAATAGTTTAATGCAAACGATGCACAATCAGCCTGACGCCATCTGTGTAATCCCTGAGGCTTTTTTACTAATATTTTTTCCTGGCCATAATAGATTGAGATAACTGAAAACAAAATAATGAAAAGAACAAATCGATATTTTTTTAAAAATATATGTGATTGAAGGTGAAGATTGTAAATTTGTGGTTTCAGCAATAAATAAATTTTTTTAATATATGTATGGAATCCGAAAATATTGCTTTTTTTGGCGTAATAGACATTTCTAATGCTTTTTTTTATTGATTATTGAGTAATGGACATTTTTAATGCTTTTTATTTATTACTTTTTTTTAAATCCAAAGTTTATTTTAATATAATTGCACATCAGGTAAGCGGAAACAGGCTCTGCTGGGGAGCAACCTGTCAGGAATATCTTGATCGATCGAAGTATCAGAAGGCTGGCCAATGTCAGCTTTCTTTTATTATGATACTTTGAGAGCAGATGCCTTGAAAAACCCATTTATAAACTTTTCTTTTCGTTTGCGACTTAGTCCGTTATGATTACGCAATTTGTTTTTTAAGTCGGTAAATGTCCCTTCAAGTTGATTGTTTGTATTAGGTAAACCCAGTTCCATGTTGTCATACCAAGTAAATAAATATGCTTTATTTCTTTCCAAACTTCTATATGCACTTCGTAGTCTTTTATGAACATATCTGCTTTTTCCAGTTTCAGGATTAGTAGCCCTTTCGTTTACATATCCTTCCCACTTGGCATACCATTGATCAAGTGCACCGAAAAAACTTTCTTTATCAGTTTGTGTCAACAAATAAATAAGTTCTTTCAATTCAATCGAAGCCTGAACCTTCGGTTTCCTGGTTATGTACCTGGTAATAATTGCCACTTGATGAAATTGGCACATTTGTATAGGGTAATCTTGCAACGCATGAAAAAGTCCTTTTCTTCCATCACACACAATCCCTTTGATATTTATTCCTTGTGATTTGAGATAATCAATACCTGTGACGTACTCTTTTATGGTCTCATATTTTACAAACTTCCAATACAAATGTTGACCTTCGGTGCTTTTAAATACCATTACTCCAAAGTCTCTTCCAAAATAGGTGGTATCCATCATGATAATACTATCTTTTGCTTTATGGAAAGTTTGTTTTACTTCAACTTTATCAAGTCTTCGTTGGATTGTCCGAATAGAGACACCATATCGCTCTGACAGCTGAAGATAAGTTTGTTTCCCTTCAGTATATTCTTGCCAGAGAACTTGATTATTGATTCGATTTCCACCTAAAAACTGGCGGTTGCAGTCATAACACTTGTAGTTTTGAATGCCACGATTTGAGCCATTTTTCTTCGTCCTTTTTGAACCACAGTAAATGCAAATTTTTTATTCATCGCTTTCAAATCCACCAAAACTATATTGTTATTGGCTTTATTATGCATATGAGCATTAATTTTGTCTATTAAGCCCTTTTTTTCATAAATTTTATTTCTATAAAACTATTTTATTCATTAAATTACAGAGAACAAATCACTATACTATCAATTACATATAATAATTAATTCATTCTTCCCAATAATATTAATATTGAAGATTATTGCGAAGATAATTTGTATTAATGAATCTGAAAAGATATGAATATTGTAAATAACAATATATTCAAAAAGAAATCAAATGTCAGTAAAATTATATATAGATTTACACTATTAACCGACTAAACTCGGTATTTTAATATTTTTGTTTCACAAGCCCCGTAAATAGTACATTTTATCTTTAAAGTTAAATCAGACCCCACCCCAATTTATTGATAATTGACCCGGTGGACTGTAGTTTTGCTTGCTGAACATGCGGTTTTTACCACGCAACAGTTGATTTAAATCAAGCATACTTATTAGGTGAATTCTAACCAAAGACGCCACTACAGAGAATGCCTTCTTTACGTCGGCTATTTTCTGAATAACAGTGAGCAGCAATTGGGCTATCAGTGTACACCAAACCTGAGTGTAAATGGCATTCACATTTTCTCCATAGAAATAATGAAGCTGAAAGTTCTGTTTCATTTTCTTGAACAGTAGTTCGATGCCCCAGCGTTTTTTATACAGGAAAGCCACTTCTTCCGCTGTAATGTCGAAATTATTAGTCAGAAACTCGTAATACCGGTTCTTTTCGTCTTGGTAACAAACCTTCCTCAACCGTATCTTTCGGGTAACCTTTGTTTGCTTTTTGCCATTTTCGTCTTCCGGATTGTATTCGAGTTCAATAATTTCATCACTAAGCACCTTAGCTTGTCCTCTTTTTCGATAATGCTTACGAAGTTCCTCGACAACCGTATAAACGGCATTCTTTTTTAGACGTGTGACAAAATAAACCTGTTGCTTGGTCCATAAAGCAAACTGATGGTAATAATTGTAAGCCCTGTCGAAAACAATCATGCTGTGCGATATTAATTCCAGACTTTTTAAAAAGTTCTTGTCGTGAACCTTTGCTGCAGTTATTTTTACGAAACGACCCACAGATTGAACCGCATCGATTAACATGTGTACTTTTAAGCCTCCTTTTTTCTTGCCATCGCCTTTGGGATTACGACCTACGCCTTTGAGTATATCGCTGAATAACCGGATTGTGGTAGAATCGATGAGCAATACTTCTTTAAAGGTTAACCCGTAAGTTCGGCTGTCCGATAAAAAAGATTGATACTTTTTCACCAAAGCAAAGTACAAATCCTCGAAAAAACCATGATCCCGGTTACGCAAACCATCGCTTGCCGTACTTTTGGCTGGAGCTTTGGACAGACCTAAGTGATTTAACTTACCTCCTAAAGCCCTAAGGCCTTCGCATATCTCTGTCATGGAATCACAGCGGCTAAAGATACCAAAGAGCATGGTGACAAGGTGTGTCCTGGTCTTAAAGGCCTTGTAATAGTGGTCGCTCTGGTGCTTGTTTATTAAGCTTTGTATGTTTACTGCTTCAGTCAATTTCAATATTTGTTTCAAGATCGGCTGTCCGACAAAACGAATCTCTTTATCTTTGCTCATGTCGTTGTTTTTTTGTGGTAAAACAAACATACGACATTGGGCGAAACCGTTTTTGGGAGTAGCCCTCTTTTTATTAATATTTTAATCGGTCACTAGTGATAGATTTAAAGGATTTTAATTCTGAATTCTAAGTAACCAAAAAAGCCGGCATCGCCGGCTTTTTTTACTATATCTGTCATCTGATATTTTTCCTCTTCATACAATTTTATTATGCTTTAGAATCTGAAAGTAATTTTTACTTAGCAAAGTAGTAATCAAAAATAAGCATTACCGAATATATCCCTATAAACTGTATAAATATATGTGTTATAAATAGGTGTCGTTCCACTTCCAGCGCATCTGCATTATATGTCAGAAATATATTACATATCAGTATTATAAAATATACTGAGGGCAATATGTGTATTATTTTTTTTGATTTTCGAAATATCAATATTATTATTCCAACTAGTATAATGATACTAACCAGATTAAATAAAGGAAAAACATAATTAGCTCCAAAGGAATAGCCTTTTACAGAACCAGTATATTCAAACAAATTATACGCGAAAATCCGCTTTAAATCTTGACGAGATTCTTTAAACAGAAAAAAATATCCCGGATGGGTAATCATAAAATTGATGTAAGTTCTTTTTCCCTTTGTGTTTACCCAGTTGAAGAAATGATTGTAGGTAGTATCGTTATAAAATTCATATACTTTTATTCTGCAGGAGTCATTTTTAATATCTATATCTTTAAATTCTTGGTGCAATCTTTCTGCCATTGGCATCCCCTTGTTTTGCATCCAGCTTAAGTAATTTGCATCTGGTAAGATCCTTACAAGGATGGTATTCATTAGAGGTAATTTTGTACGGTTACCAATAGAGGAAGATCTGTTCTGAACAATGAAGATAATGAGACAGGATGCAAGGACAGGAATAATCCATTTTATTAAATCCCTGGAATATAGGTAAGTGATAATTAAAAGTAAAAGATAAAACACCGTGAGTATATATGGCCAGGTATCTCTGGTAAAAGAGAAAAGTAATACTATAACCAAATGAAGCAGAAAATTGTACCAAATTTTGTTTTTCAGGAATAACAGAAAAGTGGCTATCCAGAGGAACATGAAAGAAATAGATAATGACTCTGACAACAAAATTGAGGACCATCCCAAAATATTCCACCATGACATCAGGAAATATACGAGAAATATTATTATATATTTTAGAAAAACATTTTTTAAAAAAATTGCCAATGCATATGCCAGAATAAATATAGTGATGGTGTGAATTAACCTTTGAAGTACGATTATATTATCAGGATTACTCCATGCAATCTTATAAAAAAAAGGAACAGTAAATGGCCGTGGGTAAAAACCTGGTACTTTATGTGGAAAAAAGAACTCCATTTCTGTTAATGGAATTTTTGACTGATGTAAATAGTCGGGAGGATCACCCAGACCATACCATTTAGAATGATCCCATGGAATACTTAGATTTAGAACTAATGAAAATAAAAAGAGTATTAGGTTGAATCTGAGGATTGAATTCATTTATCTTCCATTTAGGAATCCAAATTTAAAAGAATCTAAAGAATTTTTAAAAATATTAATTTAATTTACTATTTTGTTGGTTAGACTTGATTGTTTATTTCTTCTTAAAGGGAAAAACCAATCTGATTTGTTGAGGTGTTTTATAGAGAAAAAATTGATAAGAATTTTTTGGTAATTCGATATTATCCTATTAAGCAAAAAAAAGCCGGCATCGCCGGCTTTTCAATTTTAAATCTGTTTCCAGATGTAAATCCTCTTCATACAATTTTGTTTGCTATTATATTGGAAAGGGAATGTTGTTCAATATAAAACGGTAGTCCTATTTTTGGACTACCATGTCTGCCGTACTTAACTTGTTGTTAATTTCCTGTTTCACCTGGTTAAACCAGGCCAGGTCATTGTCTATATTGCTATCGCTCAGGTGTTCTGTTTGTTTGTTCTGAAGCGCCAGTTTTATATCTTCAAGCGACTGGTTGTCCAAATCTGAATTTTGATACGCCAGGTAAAGATTCATTAAGTTTTCACTGTCAAATCCCATTACAAGATCGCTCCAGGAGATTATTTTTCCCTCAGTATCACATTGATTAAAACGTTCAATCATTTCCTTGTTTACAACTACCTTATTATCTGACGATTGTTGATTATTTGCGGGAGTTTCCTGTGCTATTGCCAAACCTAGCGTAAAGAACATTGCGATGATAACTGCAACGGTGAGTCTTTTTTTTAGTGTCATTAACGTCTTCATATTATTTTATGTTTTTAGATATTGTTCGTTTTAGATATATACATTAAAAAAAATGTTAGGTTGGAAATTTATGACCGGTGAATATTTCGGTGACGTAAATCACCTAAATGCGATGACGATCGTCATCAAGAGTAGAATCAGGAATTTATCTCTTCATTATAAACACTTGAAAATCATAATTATAGCTTGATCATCCTGAAATGAAGGTTATTGAAGAAATAGAATGTCAGATTTAAAATCAAATGTTAGTTTACGTTGACATATTTAAAAAATCAACGTGTATTTACCCAGAATCCCCTACTGTGTTTGATTCAAGCTAAACGACAGCGAAGTAGGGAAAAGGTCGTTTTTTCCATTTCACCCTTTAGGGCAGGGGTATAAAATGGAACTATTATTCAACATGACTACTCTGTTAAAGAAGAATTGGTTTGGGTGATATATTCAACAAAAAATTCTCTGATAACTATTCAATACAAAACGTAAATTCAGCTTTGACGATTGGTTGAGGCATATCTTTGCAATCAAAAATATAAATCTCTTTCCCCAAGTTTGATTCGTTCAATTCTTCTTTTTATTTCAGGAACATTCGTTTCACCATTGAGTTTGGCAAGGTTTTGTTCAATCATTTGCCACCCTTTTACAGCAGTTTTTTCCGGTGCATAGTCTACCAAATACTCAGCAAGCGTCAGAATAGCATTGGGTGAGCAAAATCTCTTAATAAACCCGGGAACCGAAAATTCCATAAAGTGTTCACCGGTTCTATTAAGTCGGTAGCAAGCTGTACAAAAAGAAGGCATATAATCTTCGGCTAATAATTCTTCAATAATCTCATTCAGACTTCGCTCATCATTTATCCTGAATTGCTCTTTGTCCAAGTCCTGGCGATTTTTTTTGTGCCGGGAATATGCTCCTATTTCAATTTTGGTTCCGCCGTCTATTTGTGATACTCCAAACCGCATCACCTCTGAACGGATTTTTGCTGTTTCTCTGGCTGTCAGGATCAATCCTGTATAAGGAACTGCCAGACGCAGAATTGCGATTAATCGTGTAAATTCATCGTCACTGACCAGGTATTTTCCATTGAATAGTACGGTGGATGCTTCCTGAAGCCTCGGAAATGAAATGGTATGCGGGCCTACATTGTAGCATGCTTCAAGATGATTCGTATGTCGCACCAATCCCATCACTTCAAATTTCCAGTTGTATAATCCGAACAATGCGCCAATTCCCACATCATCCAATTCTGCTTCCTGTGCCCTGTCCAGGGCTGTTAAACGGTAATCGTAATTACTCTTTTTACCGGAAGGATGGTAAACCTTATATATCTCAGGATGATACGTTTCCTGAAAAATCTGGTATGTTCCTATTCCTGCATCCTTTACAGCCCTGAAACCATCAATTTCCATAGGTGCTGCATTAATATTCACTCTTCGTATTTCGCCATTTCCCTTTTTAACACGATATACTTTTTTAACCACTTGAGCGATATACCCTGGATGATAGTCCGGGTGTTCACCGAAAACCAGAATTAATCTTTTTTGCCCGTTCTCTTCAAGCGCTTCCACTTCCTCAGTCAACTGCCGATCAGTCAATGTCGTTCGCTGAGAAGATTTATTACTGACTCTAAATCCACAGTACTGACAATTATTTGAGCACTTGTTTCCGACATACAATGGTGCGAAAAGTACAATCCGGTTGCCGTATACTTCTTCTTTAAGTTTTCGTGCTCCTTCCTTTATTTCTTCAATCAATCCGGGCTCACTTGCATTGAGCAGGGTAGCAGTTTCCTGAAGCGTTAGACGGTTTTTTGCCAACGACTTATCAATAATATCTCTTACCTCAATTTTATCACTTTCTGTATTGCTGAGGAGTTCATTGATTTCTAATGCATCAATAAATGGTTTTTGCGGTTTATCTTCAATTCTGTAAACTTCCGGTTTAAATTTCATCGTCTGTAGATATAAAAAAGTTATTAATTCTTACTTGGTAGGGCTTTAGTCCTTTGCCATCAGGGATTTTACCCGTATTCCCTTAAGCTTTCCCAATTGTCCGGCAAGAGCGCCAATATCATCGGTTGTTCCTTCAACTACCAATGATATAATACTTATGCCTTTTTCTCTGATGGGAATTCCCTGCCTCCCGATGATTATCGGAGAATGGGTAGTCAAAATCTGGTTGAGGAGATTTATTTCTTCTTTACTGTTAACTATTATTAGTATTGCTCCTATTCTCTTTTCCATCAGAACCTCTCCTTTGGATTAGTCTTTTTATTCTGAATCTTCGAAAAAGCAACAGCCGTTTCTCAGATATAATTCGCGACAAAAGTAGTTAAAATATATACCTTAAAAATATGTTTAAAAGCATACGTAAATTTCAACAAGATGTTATTATAACTGTTACGTATATTAAGGAATTGTTTTTTTCTTTATTTTTTCAGTCTTGAATGGGTTTGCGATAACAGAAATTTCAATTTCCGATATAATTTATATCTTTGCACTTCAATTTTTTATGCTAAATAGGAAGATAGAATGATAAAGATTACATTTCCTGATCATTCGGTAAGGGAATACCAGGAGGGTGTGAGTGGTTTGGATATAGCCAAAAGCTTAAGCAACAGCCTGGCAAAGGAGGTATTATCTGTTTCTGTTAACGATGAAATCTGGGACATTACACGACCCATCAAAAAAAATGCGGTGATTAAATTGCATAAATTTGATGATCCTGAAGGCAAACACGCTTTTTGGCACTCCTCAGCTCATCTTATGGCCGAAGCATTGGAATCGATGTACCCCGGAATTAAATTCGGGATTGGTCCGAGCATCGAAAATGGATTTTATTATGATGTCGATCCTGGTGATGACGTGGTAATTACCGATTCTGATTTGCCAAAGATTGAAACTAAAATGAATGAACTTGCCAGGCAAAATGAGGCGTTTGTGCGTAAAGAAATTTCCAAAAAAGATGTATTGGATTACTTCCAAAAAAAGGGCGATGAGTATAAACTGGAGCTGATTAACGAACTAGAAGATGGCACTATTTCTACATACAGACAAGGCAACTTTACTGATTTGTGCCGGGGGCCACATCTGCCTGATACCAGTCAGATTAAGGCAATAAAACTTCTCAGTATTGCCGGTGCATACTGGCGGGGAGATGAAAAAAGGAAACAGCTTACAAGAATCTATGGAATTACATTTCCTAAGAAAAGCATGCTTGATGAATATCTTGAAATGCTGGAACAGGCCAAAGCACGCGATCACAGAAAAATAGGAAAGGAGCTGGAACTTTTCATGTTTTCTGCCAAAGTGGGGCAGGGATTACCGATATGGCTGCCAAAGGGTGCGGCGCTCAGAGAAAGACTTGAAAACTTCTTGCGGAAAGTACAACAGGAATATGGGTACCAGATTGTAATAACACCGCATATCGGACAGAAAGAGCTCTATGTAACATCCGGGCATTGGGAAAAATATGGCAAAGACTCATTCAGACCAATTCAGACTCCTACAGAAGGGGAAGAATTTTTGCTGAAACCCATGAATTGTCCTCATCATTGTGAGATTTATAAATATAAACCAAAATCCTATAAAGATTTACCTGTAAGACTGGCTGAATTCGGTACTGTATACCGTTACGAACAAAGTGGTGAATTGCACGGATTAACCAGGGTGAGAGGATTCACTCAGGATGATGCCCATATTTTTTGTCGTGCTGATCAGTTAAAGGAAGAATTCATAAAGGTTATCGACATCATATTATACGTGTTTAAAACGTTGGATTTCAATGATTTTACTGCTCAGATTTCACTAAGAGATCCAAATGATAAGGAAAAATATATTGGTACGGATGAGAATTGGGGAAAAGCTGAGAGCGCTATTATTGAAGCATCGGCTGAGAAGAATCTGAATACTACTGTTGTTCTGGGAGAAGCAGCTTTTTACGGACCAAAACTCGACTTTATGGTGAGGGATGCCATAGGTCGTAAATGGCAACTTGGTACCATTCAGGTAGACTACAACCTTCCTGAAAGATTTGAGCTTGAATATACCGGAAGCGATGATCAAAAACACAGGCCTGTGATGATTCACCGGGCTCCTTTTGGTTCGATGGAGCGTTTTGTTGCGGTATTAATCGAACATACCGCTGGTAAATTTCCGCTTTGGCTGACTCCCGATCAGGTAGTGATACTGCCTATCAGCGAAAAATTTCATGATTATTCAAAAAAAGTTTTAAAATTTCTAAATAATTCCGATATTCGCGTCCTGATTGACGAGCGCAATGAAAAGATTGGTAAGAAGATAAGGGACAATGAGTTGAAGAGAATTCCATATCTGCTTATTGTTGGTGAAAAAGAAGAGCAAACAAACACGGTTTCGGTTCGAAGACAAGGTGAAGGTGATAAAGGCTCTATGAGTTTAGAAGATTTTGTTATATCTTTAAATAAAGAAATAAAAACACAATTGAAGTTTAACTAAAAAAGGAGGACCTTACAATAGACAGACCAATTATCAGAAGAAGCCTGAGACCTCAGGATCAGCAAAATTTCAGGGTTAACCAGGAAATCAGGGCGAAATCTTTAAGGCTGGTAGGCGATAATATCGATAACCCCGGAGTTTTATCATTACGTGAGGCTTTGGAACTGGCAGATACGCTAAATCTGGACCTGGTTGAAATTTCACCTAATGCAGATCCCCCGGTTTGTAAGATCATCGATTATCAAAAGTTTCTTTATCAACAAAAGAAAAAACAGAAGGAAATGAAAGCCAAAACTGTTAAAGTTGTTGTTAAAGAAATTCGATTTGGACCTCATACAGATGAACATGATTATAACTTTAAGTTAAAGCACGCAGAAAAATTTTTACAGGATGGTGCCAAGGTTAAAGCTTATGTTTTTTTCAAAGGGAGGACTATTATTTACAATAAGGACGGAGAAGTTCTGCTGAACAGATTAATTGCCGATCTCGATGACGTTGGAAAGGTGGAGCAGGAACCCAAATTGGAAGGGAAAAGGATGTCTATATTATTGTCTCCGAAACCAATTAAAAAGAAAGTATAATATTAAATAAAGTAGAATCAGAATGCCAAAAATGAAAACAAATTCCGGTGCAAAGAAGAGATTCACACTTACCGGAACAGGAAAAATTAAACGTAAACATGCTTTTAAGAGTCATATTCTGACCAAAAAATCAACTAAAAGAAAAAGAAATCTTGGTTATTTTACAACGATAAGCAAAGCTGACCAGGATAATGTTAAACTTCTTTTAGCAATGAAATAAGCATTCGCGTAACTTAAATTATTTATTAACCAGGATGATATAGCACCAAAGAGTTCCACGAAACAGGAAACGCTAATCGTTCTAAAATCGTAAAAACATGCCACGATCAGTAAATGCAGTAGCATCAAGAGCAAGAAGAAAGAAAATTCTGAAGCGAACCAAAGGCAATTTTTTATCCAGAGGAAATGTCTGGACAGTTGCCAAAAACACGTTTGAAAAAGGTCAGCAATATGCCTACAGAGACCGTAGAAAAAAGAAAAGCTCGTTTAGGGCTTTATGGATTCAGAGAATTAATGCAGGGGTGAGACCTTATGGATTGTCTTATTCTGAATTTATCGGCAAATTGAACAAAAAAGGTCTCGAAATTAACAGAAAAACATTGGCGGACCTGGCCATGAATCATCCAAAAGCATTTGAAGAAATTGTGAATGCTGTAAAATAAATGGAATAAAGAATTACAGAAGGGAAGCATTGAAAGCTTCCCTTTTTTTTTAAGAATTTTAAAACAATTCTTATAGGATTAATTTAGTAATTTTGATCGTATTTAAAACTGTAGTTAAATGAATATAGCTTTACTTGGGTATGGAAAGATGGGAAAAGAGATTGAAAAAATTGCCATCGAACGTAAGCATAAAATAGGTTTAATCATTGATATTACCAATCCCCAGGATTTGACACCGGATAATTTAAAAAAGGTGGATGTAGCAATTGATTTTACAGTGCCCGATGTTGCCTATAAGAACATTATTTGCTGTTTCGACACCAATATTCCTGTAGTTTCAGGAACCACAGGTTGGTTGAATAAGTGGGACAACGTCATTAATATCTGCAGAGAAAAAAACCAGACATTCTTTTATGCATCGAACTTCAGCCTGGGTGTTAATGTCTTTTTTCATATCAACAAAAGGCTGGCTCAGCTTATGAATCCTTTTGATAATTACAATGTAATGATCGAAGAAATTCATCACACGCAAAAACTTGATGCACCTAGCGGAACTGCAATTACCCTCGCCAAAGATATTATATCCTCCATTGACAGAAAAACCAGCTGGGAGCTAAACACCGAATCAACCCCGGAAATATTGAAAATAAAGGCAGTCAGGGAAGGTGAAGTTCCCGGCACACACATTGTTACCTACAATTCTGATATCGATTATATTGAAATAAAGCATTTAGCCAAGAGCAGGAAAGGCTTTGCTTTGGGAGCTGTTGTTGCGGCAGAATTCATTTATGGCAAAAAAGGAATTTACACCATGGATGACCTTTTAAAATTGTAATCAAAAAAATATCCGACATTGTTCGATTCGATAAATTTCAGGAACCCGTTTTTCAAATTATTCATCGCAACCGTATTTTACACACTTTTTGTTGTATGGATTGAAAATTACTGGTTTTTATTCGGGTTGATTGTATTATTCGATATTTTTATAACAAAATTTGTTAACTGGACCTTCTGGAAAAAAAGAGACAAGGAAAAAAGAAGAAGAAAATTTTTGACAGATCTCATTGATGCTTTTATTGTAGCAGCAATAATTGCTTATTTTCTAAGACTTTTCTTTATTGAAGCCTTCACTATACCAACCTCTTCAATGGAGAAAACAATTAATGTCGGGGATTATATTTTTGTAAGTAAACTAAGTTATGGACCGAGACTGCCAATGACTCCCTTATCGCTTCCCTTTACCCATAATACGATTCCGTTTACAAAAACCAGGAAATCCTATTTTTCATTTTTTCAACTTCCTTACAAACGCCTTAAGGGGTTTGGTAAAGTGCACAACGATGATTTGGTAGTTTTTAATTTTCCCGAAGGAGACACGGTAATTTTTGATTTTCCGAAGACCGATGAAACCTATTACACATTGGACAGAAGAGTAGGCAGTGAATACTTGAAAAAGAATTATAAAATACGAACGAGACCCGTCGATAAAAGGGAGTATTACATTAAGCGATGTATTGGCATTCCAGGAGATACTGTATCACTAATGCATGGGATTGCCTTTATTAACGGGGGAAAAGAAAAGCAGCCACCTAACCTGCAATACAACTACTTTTTTATTGCCGATAATACTCTCGATTCTTCCATATTCAGAGATTTGAATATCTCATTGTATGATATAAACTACAATGAATTTAATTCAATTTATGAAGTTCCCCTCACTAAAAATCAGCTGGTTCAGATACGAAAATATAAACAGGTAAAAGGTATCAGAAAGCACGAAAGCATCGATCCTATGGCAATTAATACGCAGGTTTTTCCTTTTAGCTCAAAATATTTATGGACCGAGGACAATTTCGGCCCCGTAGTAGTTCCGGAAAAAAATAAAACTGTTAAAATTTCTATTGATAATCTGCCGTTATATAGTAGAATTATTTCAGATTATGAACACAATAAACTTATTGTTAAAGGCGACTCAATATTTATTAACGATTCGCTTTCAGACAAGTACATCTTTAAAATGGATTATTACTTTATGCTTGGAGACAACCGTCATAATTCAAATGATTCAAGGTTCTGGGGTTTTGTTCCGGAAGACCACATAATCGGGAGAGCATTTTTTGTCTGGTTATCGATTGATAAGAATAATCAGTCAAAAAGAAAAATACGATGGAAAAATATGTTTAAATTTATCCGCTAAATAATTTTTACTTAAAACAAATAAAAATGAATTTTCTTAAAAAAGATAGTGTAAAGTTTGGAATTGCTGCGGTTATCTATGTATTATGGGTAGTATGGTTACATAATTATTGGTTTTTGTTTGGGCTTATTGTAATATTCGATATTTATATAACCAAAAAAGTTAACTGGAGTTTCTGGAAAAAGCGTAATGAAAAAAACAGTACTGTTGTGGAATGGCTCGATGCCCTGATTTTTGCAGTTATAGCAGTTACTCTGATTAATATCTTTTTATTTCAGAATTATAAAATCCCCACCGGTTCGATGGAAAAGTCGCTTTTAATTGGGGATCATCTATATGTTAGTAAAGTTGCCTTTGGTCCCAGAATACCAAACACTCCTATAGCTTTTCCATTTTCACAGCATACGCTTCCTCTTACGACCAAGACCAAGTCATACGTAGAATGGATTAAGCTTCCTTATAAAAGACTTGCCGGTTTTGGCAAAATTAAAAGAGACGATGTAGTAGTTTTTAACTTTCCGGCAGGCGATACAGTGGTTATTCAAAATCAGACTACCAGCTATTATTCCATTATTAGAGATTCGGTAATGATGTACAAACAGATTGATGAATATTATCACAGACCTCTTAAAACGGATAATGAATATTATGCAATTGCCCGGCAGCATATTTGGGACAGATTTGATATTGTTGTACGGCCCGTGGACAGAAGAGACAATTATATAAAGCGGTGTGTGGCAATTTCCGGCGATACACTAAAAATAATTAACGGACAAGTATTTGTAAATGGCAAGCCTGAAAAGGATATACCGGGAGTTCAGTTTTATTATTATATTATCGTAAAGAGTGGCGCCACTATTTCCGAAAGGGTATTGGACAGAATGGATATAACCAATTATCAGCGTATTCAGGGTACACCTCATTTGCTTGCACCTTTAACAGAATCGGAGGTTGAAAAGATTAGTAATTTCAATAATGTATTAGAAGTAAGAAGAGACCCGAGATTTGACACATACGATTACCAGTTATTCCCTCATGATACCAATTACCGTTGGACACTTGATAACTTCGGACCCATTTATATTCCTAAAAAGGGAGTAACTGTGACACTTGATTCCTCAAATCTGCCATTTCTCAGAAGAATTATTGGCTACTATGAGAAAAATCTGCTGGAGGTAAAAGACGGGAAAATATTCATCAATGGTGAGCAAACCAATACATATACATTTAAGATGAATTACTACTGGATGATGGGAGATAACCGTCATAGCAGTCTCGATTCAAGATTTTGGGGATTTGTTCCCGAAGATCATGTTGTCGGAAAACCAAAATTTGTTTGGTTGTCTATTGATAAGAATAAGCCATTTCTTAAAAAAATCAGGTGGAACAGAATGTTCATGGTTATTAAATAGCTAAGATACAGGTTTATTGATTATAACAGAATTTTAAGAACTTCCCGGGAAAGAGATTTTCCCGGATACAAGATCAATTTAACTTTTTCTCAGGTAAGGAAGATTCATTCCTTAGTATCTTTCAATAGACTGACCAGTTCATCGATCTTCAGGGTTTTTCCATCAACTATGAACCTTGCACGCAGATAATGGTGTTCACACCGTTCACGTAAATCTTGTATATACACATGAAGCTCTTCCCTTGTTTTGTTTTTAACAATCGGACGGTCAACAGTTGCTTTTTCCAGCCGGTTTACCAGGGTGTTGTTATCCATTTTCAGGTAAATAACTTCCCCGTATTTTTCCATCAGGTTCATATTGTCACAATGGCAGGGAACACCTCCTCCGGTTGATACAACAAGATTGTCTTTTGTAACCACCTGTTTTAATGCTTTCCATTCAATATTTCTAAATTCGGTTTCCCCCTGATCTGTATAAATTTCAGGTACCGAGCTGCCTGTCATCTCCTCAATAAATTTGTCCAAATCGATAAAATCCATATTGAGCCGATGGGCTAACTTTTTGCCAATAGTGGTCTTCCCACTGCTTTTATAACCTATAATGAAGTATCTCATGATACAGATCCGCCTTAAAGTTTTCAGTTTAAAATCAAAAATTTCGGTCTTCAGTTAAAAAAGGGAGCATTTTCTGCTCCCTCAATAAACATTTTATTTTTTCTTTGGTTTCAATGCCTGATATCCAAGATGATGCGCAAAAGCGTCCAGAATAATCAAAGCTGTATATGCCTCAACAACCGGCCACATGCGGGCCACAATGGTTGGATCACGACGTGTAACAGCCTCCAGATCTTTATTTTCCAGGCTAACCTTATCGATAGTCTGCTGTGGTTTGGCGATGGTAGGAGTTGGTTTTACAGTAACACGGGCAATGATGTCCTGTCCGGTAGTTAATCCTCCGGTAATTCCTCCTGCATTGTTTGAAAGGAATTTTACTTTGCCATTTTCAATTCTCAAGGCATCGTTGCACTGTGAGCCTGTCATATTTGCTGCTTGCATACCACAACCAATTTCAACCGCTTTTACGGTTCCAATACTCATCAAACGGCCCAGTTCACCGTCGAGTTTATTGAAAACCGGTTCTCCAACACCTGCAGGAACACCTGTAACAATTACTTCAACAAGACCTCCGGAGGAATCTCCTTCTTTCATTATCCTGAGAATTTCTTCGTTCATAGCATCAGCGGCTTCCAAATCAGGACAGAATAGTTTCGGATTTATCCCGTATTTATCCCGTATTTCCTGTTCATCAAATTTTGGTTTGGGAATATCCGGAATTCTCTTTTCAAGCTCAGTCAGGAGAGCAATTTTCTCAAAAAACCGCATATCCGTTTTAAATTTACCCGAACCAAAAATTTCCAGATAAACAGGGTCGTATTTTTTTCTTACCTCACGATATGCCGCTGCTTTTTTCCTGATAACATCAACCGGCATATCCTTCATTCGGATACCGGCTGCTTCCTTTACAAACGAAACAACCTCTATCCCGTGATCTTTAAGTACCCGCTTTGCAATACATCCTGCTGCAACAATCGAAGAGGTATATCTTCCACTAAAAAACCCAGCGCCAATGGAATCATCAAATTCTCCATATTTCTGGTAGGATGCATACGATGCATGACCGGGCCTGGGAGTCCGGTTGGTAAGCTGATATTGCTCAATATGTTCAAAATGCCTGTCGACATTTGGAATCAGGATTACCAAGGGGGTGCCATTGGTATACCCCTTATTTTTATACCCCGGCATGGTGTTGGCAGCATTTACCCCACTGTAAATAATCGGAACATCGGCCTCCCGTCTGGGTGAGGTTAATTCGCCTTGTCCTGGCTTTCTGAGCATAAGCTCGGTATATATTTCTTCTTCGGTAAAATAATATCCGGGGGGTACTCCTTGTATATTGATAGATAAACCTTCCTGATATGAACCCCCTGCTACAGTGGTCTTAAATAAATCTCCATACGTACAACCAAGCATTTTTTTTAGTTTTAGTTAAAAGTGTATAATGATTATAAATATATTTTCAGTTTGCTACTGATTCCATATTTGCGCCTATAGCCTTCATGTCTTCCACATAAGTTGGATAAGTTATCCGGATGGCCTCAGCTGTGTCCACAAAGGTTTCTCCCGAAGCAGCCATTCCGGCTATCGATAGGGCCATTACCATACGGTGATCATCATACCCATGAACCTCTGTGCCGTGAAGATCGCTTTCGTGAATGACTAATCCATCCTGCAATTCTTCAATATTGGCCCCCATTTTCGATAACTCTGTTGCGATTCCGTTAATCCGGTCACATTCCTTCAATCTTGCCTGTGCTACATTAAGCAGTCGCGTGGTCCCTTTTGCAAAGCATCCGGTAACAGCCAGTGCAGGCAATGCATCGGGAGTGTTATTCATATCAATATCAATTCCTCTTAGTTCATTGCTATTAACAATAACGCCTTCGGGTGTATGTGTAATCTTTGCTCCCATTTTCTGAAGGAAAGTAAAAATTTCTTTATCTCCCTGGTGGTCAGCGAAATCCAGACCTTTTATCAGCACTTCAGAACCTGTAATTGCAGCTGCACACGCCGCAAAGGTGGAAGAGGAGAAATCTGCCGGAATACTTCTTTTAAAAGCTTTGTAGATTTGTCCACCGGGAATATAAAACCAATCAAGACCTTTTTGTTCAAAGCGGATATTCAACTTCCTCAACCAATCAAGCGTAATTTCAACATAAGGGCGTTCATGAAGATTTTCGACCATTATTTCGGTGTCATGGCTGGCCAGCGGACAGGCAATTAACAAAGCGGTAAGAAATTGAGAACTAATTCCATTTACAGTGGTTTTACCACCTGTAAGCGGACCAGTAATTGTGAATGGACATTTTCCCCCGGTTGATTCCACTTTTACCCCAAGCTTTTCCAATGCAGACAGAAGCGGGATCATGGGTCTGTTACGGATGGAGTTATCTCCATCGAACATAATAGGAAAATTCGCCAGCGAAGCCAATCCGGTAAGTATTCTTAAAGAAGTACCCGAATTTCCCACATCAATCTTTTTGCAGGTTGGTAAGGGTAATCCTCCCGTACCGGTAATAACAAGATCATTGTCTTGCGTTACCAATGCTCCGAGTTCTTTTATGCCGTCAATGCAGGAAATGGCATCGGCGGAATAAAGAGGATTTTTCAGAACCGATTTTCCTTCGGCAATTCCTGCAAGAGCCACAGCTCTAATAGTATGCGACTTGGAGGCTGGAATGCGTATTACCCCTTTCAGTGCTGATTTTTCAATTTTTAATTTCAATGTGTACGGTTTAGTTTTCCGGCGAATTTAATTAAACTTAATTATTTAAACAAAAACAGAACATACAGTCGATTATTTATATTGTTGAATAACAGGTAAATAGCAAAAATTTTTTAATTTAAAAGTTAATATAAATGTATTGTAATCATTGACCGTTAATTGCCTTTTTCAATGTATTGAAAGCATCTGGTTGCAGCCTGATCTCCATCAACCGCTGAAGATATAATACCTCCTGCATAGCCTGATCCCTCTCCACAGGGAAATAATCCTCTTATCCGGATGTGTTCCCACGTTTCAGGATTACGTGGTATCCGCACAGGTGATGATGTTCTGGATTCCACTCCAACCATAATTGCATCGTTCGAAATGAATCCATGCATTTTTTTATCAATCTCTTTTAATCCGGCTTTTAATGAATGTACCAGATATTGTGGCATCCATTCATGCATTGGTGAAGCTGTAATACCTGGTAAATAGGAACATGGAGGTAAAACCGAAGAAAGCCTGTTTTGCATAAAATCCACAATTTTTTGTGCTGGTGCAGAATGACTGTTTCCAATGGAATTAAAAGCATTCTTTTCAAAATCTTCCTGAAGTTTCAGGGCTGCCAATCCCTTATAATGATTATACCTTTCAAAATCTGCGGGCAATATCTGAACTACCAGACCAGCATTGGCAAATGCAGAATTTCGATTTGCATTCGACATTCCATTTACCACTATTTCATCAGGAGAGGTGACAGCAGGTACGATTTGTCCTCCGGGACACATACAAAAGGAATAAACTCCTCTGCCATTTACTTGCTGAACAATATTGTAAGTTGCAGGTGGCAGATAATTACTTTTTCTATTTTGATATTGAATTTCATCTATCAATTGCTGTGGATGTTCGACCCGGATACCCATAGCAAAAGGTTTGGTCTCAAGTTCAATATTTCTTTTGTCCAATAAAAAGAAAATATCACGCGCAGAATGGCCCGTTGCCAGAATGACTGCACTTCCTGCAATCTTCTCATTTTTATTCGTAATAATAGCCGAAATTTTATCATTGCTGATAACAAAATCTTCCACTTTGGTACCAAATAAAAAATTTCCTCCGGAATCAAGAATAGTCTTTCGTATAGCCGCAATTATTTGAGGCAATTTATCTGAACCAATATGCGGATGAGCTTCATATAAAATGGCTTCATCAGCGCCATGATACTGAAGAATCTCCATAACCTTGTAGTGATCTCCCCTTTTTTTAGACCGGGTATAAAGTTTTCCATCAGAAAATGTTCCGGCTCCGCCCTCACCAAAACAATAATTAGACTCAGTATCTAACACCCCTTTTTGATCAAGCGCAGTAATATCTTTAATACGTTCATCGACAGGTTTACCTCTTTCAATGATCACCGGCTTAAGTCCAAGCTTGATTAATCTAAGGGCTGCAAACAGGCCGGCAGGCCCTGAACCTACTACAATCACTTCTTGGCTGTTATGCACGGTTTTAAAGTTTGGTTGCCAACCTGAATTTTCTTCGGATTCATTTACCAAAAATACCTGAAAAGCCATGTTCACCCGGATATTAAATCTTCTTGCATCTATCGATTTGCGCAGTATTTTTAGTTGCCTGATTTGACTTTCGTCTATTTTAAGCTTTTTTGCCAGTATGGGTTTATAAAAAGACTCGTGAGAAGAATCCTTCGGGGAAAGGTCAATGGTTATTTCGTGTGGCACAATCGGGATATTAATAAAACCTGTACAAAATTAGTCCAAGTTTTCCGATTTATTCAAAATGAAATGAAACCATAAATAACCTGGAGTTAATTTTATCAATAACATTTGTGTATATCGCAAATTCTTCCGGAGGAACCGAAGGACCGTTACCCTTGTTATTTAATTTGCGTTTCAACACATCTGTAAGTCCGACCGAATACTTGAATTCAATGGCAAATTTAAAATTTTCGAGATAGAAATCAACTCCAAATCCTATCTCATAATAATAATCGAATACATTCAGTAAAAGTAAACTGCTGCCCTTTTTTGAAGTACCCCATGTTTTTTTTGTAGCTGCAAAATCAAACCGGGGATTTAAGCCTCCAATAAGAAAGGGTCTGAAATTATTTATACGTTTGGCTTTATATTTTATTAATATAGGCATTTCAAGAAAATTGGACTCGATACGAACCACGCTGTCGATTCCGCTTATTGCTGTTCCACCGTCCACATTAAAATAGGATATTTCTCTTTCTCCGCCAAATGAAATTCCGGGTAACACTCTAAAATCAAAATACTTTCCAAGTCTGATGTTTGAAATTGCATGCACCTGAAATCCAGGTCTGAGAACCACAACATCAGGGAAAACTTTTAATCTTATAGCTTCACTGGATTGTTTTATATCGAAATCCATTGTGTTTAAACCAATGGAAAAACCGAAATGAAGAGGATTGTCATCATGAGTGGGGTCATTCTTAACCTTTTGTTTCTGTGCCAAAAGGTTCAGAGATATCAATCCAAAAAGAATCAGAAATAATTTTTTCAAATTCAGTGAAATTAAAAACTAATGATTAAACGAGTTCGCTGCTAAAATAGTATATAAATCTCAATTTACGCAATGAGAGAAATTAGGATTAATTTAAATTGAAGTAACTAAGTTAAAATTTTTATGAATTAAGAAAACCAGGTTAGTCAATATATTTTTACCATTTTTTCTGTCCTGTATAAATCGATGCAATTCCAAAGGTGAGTGTTTCGAATGAACAATGAATAAAACCCGACTTTCTTAAATATTCGAGGAAATGTTCTCTTTCGGGAAATTCATTTACTGATTTGGGTAAATATTTATATGCACCTGAATCCTTCGAAAACATTTTTCCGATCACCGGAAGGATATTTTTGAAGTAAAATCCGTATAGCTGTTTTACAGGGAAGTGAGCCGGTTTGGAAAATTCCAGCATTACAAACCATCCCTCTGGTTTTAATACCCTGTGAATTTCATTCAATCCTTTTTCCAGGTTTTCAAAATTACGTACCCCAAATGCCACTAATACTGCATCAAACAGATTCTCCCCAAAATTAAGCTTTTCAGAATCACCCGCCATTAGCTCAATACCTGCTTGAGGATACTTCGTGGCAATTTTCTTTTTTCCGATTTCAAGCATTTTTTCAGAAATATCAATCCCTGTAATTTTCCGTGATTTCAGCACCTTGTATGCAGCAATAGCCAAATCGCCGGTTCCCGTTGCTACATCAAGAATAATGTTATGTTCTTTGTTTTTAAGGAAATTAACTGTTTTTTTTCTCCAATACCTGTCAATACCCAATGATAAAAAATGATTTAAGAAGTCGTACCTGCGGGAGATATTGTCAAACATCAGCGTAACCTGTGTTTTTTTACTTGAATGATTATCAGAATAGGGTTGAACTGTCATCAGATTTTTTTTAATAGGTTAATTTTTATCACATCGGTTGGTTGAAAAAAATTTTCAGGACAATCTGTTATTTAAATATCTTTAAAACCAGTTGATTATCAATATAAAATTTCACTTCAATTCAAATTAGTTATAAAAGGTCAAAATTAAGATAATAAGGATATGTTTAAAAATGAAGTTAGGAAGAGCTGTTAATTTTTATAAATTTGTCGGCATTCAATAATATCAAAGAAATGTATACATACGAATATCTGTTTGAATTCACAAAAGAATTTTTTACCCGGATGGGTTGTAGTGCTGAAGATTCCATTAAAATTACCAACGTATTTATGGCTGCAGAAGTAAGGGGAATTCCATCGCACGGTATGATAAGGAT
Organism: uncultured Bacteroidales bacterium; assembly: GCA_963781805.1. GTDB lineage: Bacteria > Bacteroidota > Bacteroidia > Bacteroidales > UBA10428 > JAFGPL01. Next base: position 4,801,408 of record CAWAHF010000004.1, on the reverse strand, counting down.
TAAGGATTACTATGAGCTTTGGAAAGCGAACCGTATAAATGTCAGGCCCAACATTAAAATAGTGCACGAAACGCCCAGTACGGCAGTTGTTGATGGCGATGGTGCAGTTGGAATGATTGCTGCTACCAGATCGATGGAAATTGCGATGGAGAAGGCCGGGAAAGTTGGTACCGGATGGGTTTCAACCCGTGGTTCAAATCATTTTGGAATTGCCGGGTATTATGCCATGATGGCGCTCGAAAAAGAGATGATAGGTATAACCATGACCAATGCGAATCCATTGGTAGCTCCAACCTATTCAATCAGCAGGCTTTTAGGAACAAATCCCATTGCTGTAGCCATTCCTGCTGACAAACAACCTGCATTTGTGGCCGATTTTGCAACCACCCCTATTGCTCGTGGAAAACTAGCCGTTTCAGAAAAGAAAGGAGAAAAAGTTAACATAGGATATGTGCAGGATAAAGAAGGTAATCCAACAGACGATCCTAGCATTCTGAAACAGGGAGGTTCCATGGTAACCCTTGGAGGGGATTATGAACATGGAAGTCATAAAGGATATTGTCTGAGCGCAGTGGTAGATATATTTTCGGCAGTATTTTCAGGCGCTAATTTCGGTCCGTTTGTACCTCCTTCGGTTGCTTATCTGCCTGTTCTTGACAAAAAAGTGGGGGAGGGTACAGGTCATTTTTTTGGAGCTATGCGAATTGATGCATTTCAACCTGCACAACATTTTAAAGAAAAAATGGACGAATGGATTCTTACCTTCCGAAATGCCAAAAGCTCTCCAGGAAAGCCAAAGGTATTGATTCCCGGAGATCCCGAAAGGACATTCGAAGAAAAAGTCAAAATAGAAGGTATAGCAATTTTACCTGCAATTGCCAAAGATTTAAAAGAAATTGCAAGTGACCTTGGATTGAATTTCAACATAAATTGATGGCGGACTGGAATTCATTCTTCACTTATTTTAATTATTTCGTGGAAGAATAATATATTTTCATAAACTTTAATAAACTTTAATGGTACAAATTCGGTATGATAGAATAGATTGAATATTTTCTGTAAATTTACCTAAACAGAAAGCCTTATTAAACAGCAGAATTCAATAATTAATGATTAGAAATTTCGTTTAATTACTAACTAAATTATAAATATCATGAAAAAATTAGTTCTAATTCTGGTTGCAGTGGCTTTTATTGCATCAGTTATGATTTCCTGTTCGAAATCTATTTGCCCTGCCTATTCATACGATAATACTACGGAGCAGGTTGAAAACAACAGTTAATGGAATATTTTTAATATTGAATTAATTGTTTATTTTTACTGGTATATTTTTAACATAACTCTTAACCTATGAAAAAGATATTCGCTTTTGTTGTAATGGTGATGATTTTGATAGTTTTAACGATCT
>CAWAHF010000003.1:0-4940 GCA_963781805.1 uncultured Bacteroidales bacterium | reverse complement strand
TATATGTCTGTAATCGTTTACACTTGATAATTACGGAGGATTTTTATCGCAGTATTGGCAGAGAGAAAGCGCGGGTTGAGATAGTGGAATTCAATAGCAATTTTATAACTTATCAATGTTCTCTTTAATCAGTGCTAAAATGATCTCAAAATCAGGTTGACCTTTGTAGTACAAATGGGATGATTCCCTGTAGCGTTGGATAAATGATTTTCTAATCTCAATATCGGGCAGTAATAAGGCAGGATGTTCAGGTAAAGGAATGTCCTTGTCGGCACCATGGAAACGCTTATTTTTGTGAGTTAGGTACTCAGTTGTTCCAATAAAACTCAGAACATTCATATCATTGAGGAGACAGTATAAGTCGTAATAATGCCGGATAAAATTTTTAAGCTTAATTGTACCTTCCGTATACTTACGATACTTGTTTACGATTGTTTGAAGTTTCTCAACAAAAGTATATCCGGGAAGATAACAAGAAACTGCTTTAGCTTTATTATCAATGTATTCAAAAGATTCATTCGATGATTTCGCATAGTCCAAAACCCATGATGAAATATCAATAGGACGATTTGGTGAAACTGTATCGAATCCAACTTCCAAAAGAATGCCATCTTTTATACCTGCTAATGCCGCGGTATAAGTTGTAAAGTGAAGTCTTATTCCTCCACTACGGTATTTATCAGTATCATCAAATTCCGTATCACGTTCGACTTTTACAATGCCATCAATTTTAATCTCTTGCGCTAATTTATCATAAAATGCTTTACGAGCTTCCTTTACCTTTGGTTTGTCTTCCTTTCCCTCAATTTCCAATCCATAGTTTGTTTTAATGTGTATGTCAATGTCCTCTGAAAACCGGTTAATCAAACCGAATCCTTTTGACAAAGAAGTACCCCCTTTTAACTCAAACTCTATTCCCTGCTTATTCAACCCATATAATGCATGCATTATCCAATAATCCTTTTCAACCAGTGAGATATCAATTCCCTTCTCGAAGGAAACTATAGACAACAGTTCTTTAAATTCAGGATCGTTATGAAGAAAATCAGGCATAAATTAATTTTTGGTTTCGCACAGTCTTTAATATCAGCTTCCTGGTTGTTCCTGATCCGTAATTCATGGACATCTTAACTAATTCATTTATATCAAAACGGGCAATATTTTTTTTAAAGCTTTCTACCACCTTATCAGAATCTTCTGCTAGTTCATCAAGGCTATCTAAAAGGTCCACTACCAAAAATTCAGTAGTCAGAGTTTCCGGGAATCCGGATTTCAATTTGAAAAGAAAATTTTTGCCATTTAATTTGAATTCACCAAGGCGCTTGTGGTTATAAACCCATGTGGTATTATACAATTGTGTCAATCCCAGTCGTAAAGAATTATATGAGTTTGGTGATACAAGAAGAAAAGTGTCATTTTTAAGGAATTTCGCCACCATATCAGAGTCATCAGGAGGAACCATGCCGAATTTCGATTTTTTCGGAGCATAATAGAGCCCCTGCCTCAATTTAAACAAGACACCATCTTTAACCAACCGGCCTAAATCTCTGTCAACCGAAGAAGAATAGAACTCCAGATCGGAACGGCGATATACTACACCGGGTTTTATATGTTGCTTTAAAAATTCCATGATTTCCGGTTACAAAGATAATAATAAATTAAGATATGCATGATATTTATGAAATATTCATGCAATAATACTACTTTCTCGTCCAAAAATAGCTTATCACATCAAAACTATTCAGGATGAGACAAAATAATGTCGCCATTTTACCTTTTCACTTTTCCCTGGGAGCAAAATTTTCAATTCAGATTTAGATTTTTGCTTTTGAGAAAAAAAAGTAACAAAGGGCAATCACACTTTTTTTTTTATCGCCAGCCTGTTAAATCCTGTTTTTTGGGGCTGTTTCGAAGTAATAATTCCACAGCCTCCTTTCAAGTATTCGTTTATATTCTGAATAGACATTTTTGGAAGGGGGTCTTCATATTTTTTAAGTAATTTAAGAACAAAATCAATAAAAAGGAGTGTTTTATACCTATTTACATAAATCAAAAGTAGGTGCTGATTAGGTGCTAATAATTATTCAAATGCAATAAAATGAAGTCTAACAAGCAAATAACATTTATTTAACATGCTGTATATCTGATATTTTAATATAATGAAGTAAAATGCAATAAAATAGATAGAAGTCCCGCTCCGGGTACAGTTAAAACCCTGTATTTCAATTGATTACAGGGTTTTTTCTTTTAATAAACATCAGAACAGTAACATACAATACACTTTTTGTCGTTATTTATTCTAGTATTGAAAGTTCCATTTACCATGTTATAAATGCTAGTGACCTTCTTTCCTACTCAGAAAGTCTTCAGGAGTTAGAATGTAGTTTTTCAATTCAGGTATATTATAGATTTTACCAGTATATTTATACATAATACCCCAAATCCTATTAAGCTGCTCGACTATTTTATAGAAAATAACTATTTTATATAAAAAAAGCATTTATTATCATCTATCCAGCACCTGTCTCGCCGAGTGGCAGGGACGGTTTGGTCTGTGTAACTATTTTTTTCTGGATTTGTCTTAGAATACGAAGGGACGGAACCGCTAATGTATTTGAATAGATCAACAGGGAACATGAAAATTCCTAAAATTGATTTTTCAAGATATTAATATGAGTTGTAATTTGAGTAACTTGACAATATACTCGCAAAATTCATATGATTATTAAGGAGTTTAAATGGTAATTAAAAGGTGCTATCAACTACCAAATCTATAGCCTATGCCTGATTCAGTATTCAATAATTTTGGGGTTGAAGGATTATCCTCGACTTTTTTGCGTAACTGAGCAATGAATACCCGCAAGTATTGAGTTTGTTCAACATATCCCATACCCCAAACTTCTTTTAGTATATATTGATGAGTTAATACCCGGCCTTCATTTTTAGCTAGTAAAGTCAGAAGAGAATATTCGGTAGTTGTAAGTTTTACTATTTCATTCTTTTTACGTACAATGTGGTTAGATAAATCAATTGATAAAGAACCAAACTCTAATATCGGATTATCTGAGTTGTCATGAATTTGACGGATTGCGACACGGATACGAGCCAGTAATTCTCCTGTGCGAAAGGGTTTCGTAAGATAATCGTTAGCCCCGTTATCCAGTGCATGGATTATCTCTTCTTCCGAATTTCTTACCGAAAGAATAATAATAGGCCGTAAATACCATTCTCTTAGTTTTTCAAGTATCTCCATCCCATCCATGTCAGGCAGTCCCAAATCAAGGATTATGACAGCAGGATTATGTGTGGCAGCAGCAACCAACCCTTCCTTCCCTGATGAAGCTTCAAAAATTTTATATCCGGTCGAAGAAAGTGTGATCTCAAGCAAACGTCTTATTTGCACTTCATCATCAATAATTAATATTGTATCGGATAGATTCATAAATTATTATCAGTTATTTCTTAAAATCTTCCTTTAATATTTCTGTTGGTAGCTTAATCGTGAATATTGCCCCGCCGTTTTTCCTGTTTTCAACAATTATTGTGCCTTTATGTGCTTCTACGAAACCTCTTGCAATTGATAAACCCAACCCTGTCCCACCTGCTTTTGATCCTTCCAGTCTGTAAAACTTATTAAATACAAGTGAAATTTCTTTTCTTGGGAAACCAGGTCCCCGATCCATTACCTGTAAGGTCATCATTCCATTGTCATAGAATGCTTTAAACCTGATATTTGTCGAAGGTGATGCATACTGGGTTGAATTATAAATCAGGTTATAAAGTACTTGTTCCATTAATCCAAAATCGATCTTTACAAATGGCATGTCGTCAGAAATAACTATTTGAAGAGTAAATGGGGCCAGTTCATCATGAAGGTTTTCAGAAACCTTATTTATCAAATCATGAATATCGCACCAATCCAGTCGTGGGGTTATCCTTCCACTTTCGAGCCGGGACATACTAAGGAGATTCTCGATAAGACGATTTAGTCTTTGTGATGCCTTGAATATTTCATGAGACAATTCATTACGGATTTCAAGAGGATGCTGTGAAGAAAGAAGGGAGTCGGAAGCCCCCATAATTGTTGCAACAGGAATCCGGAGTTCATGTGAAATTGAATTAAACAGTGTTTTGTAAAGTTTATCCGATTCATCAAGAAATCGTGCTTTACTGGCAAGATCATCAAGGAACTCCCGTTCAACCGCATTAGAAATCTGGGTAAGAAATGTATCCCAAAACTCATCCATTTCACCTTGAAGGGGGCCAGAATGTATTACGGCTATTACTCCTGGTTTTATGCTGTTACCGGTGAGAGGATAAAAAGTAAATTTATTGGAAGGAAGCGTATCAGTATATTTCCCTGCTTTACGGGAATGGCGAAATACCCATTCAGCAACACTGATTTCACTATCTGATAGTTTTTTTATTGCATTGTGCAGTGAATACTCCGACAGATTATTAATGCCATCCTGCAATATAAAAATGACATCAAGTCCAAGATGTTTCTTTATATCTTTCACTGCTATTTCAATCAAATCATTCATATCCCTTGCATTAGCCAATTCTTTTGTAAGCTGGTAAAGTGCGTTAGTACGTTCTTCCCGGACCCGGGTCAATCTCTCCTGACGACGTACACGTGCTGTTAACACTCCATTTACTAATGCTATGATAAAAAACATTCCAAACATTAAAGCATCTTCTGTCTTTTCAATATGAATTGTAAATCGTGGTGGTATGAAAAAAAAGTTCCAGACAAAAGCGCTCAGTGAGGAAGCAAGTAAAATCGGGCCAATTCCCATAAATGTTGCCAGAATTGAAACAACAAATAAGAGGATAAACGAAACGGACTGATAGCCAAGGTATTCTGTAAAACGGAAACAAACTGCAGAGCTAAGGATTACTATAACTGAAACAAAAATATATTCCATTATCCCGGATGT
>CAWAHF010000002.1:0-49208 GCA_963781805.1 uncultured Bacteroidales bacterium | reverse complement strand
TAGCAAAACTTTGAAGTGTGGATAAATATTTTAAAAACATAAAATTCAACCAGCAACTTTTTCCCTGTTGTCCCATTAATATATGTACCCAATACACTATTAATCATGAAAACCACAGTTAAAACTCTCCACCACCTTCAGGGTGAACAAGCCTATAGAATTTATTGGCAACTATATTATAATTGCTAACCCCGACTTTTAGGCATCATGGCGATTAACCTTAATTTGGAAATCATAATTGATAATGAAGGCAAATCACTGGCTTCTCAGCATAACCTTTCTGCGTATATGCTGGGAATTGAGAGTAATAAAGGACGATGAGAATGCCATAACAACAAGATTTTGATCCGGATGTTATTATGAAACTTCAAAAACATATGGTCGAGATGAAGCATGAATTATTTCAGAACTGAAGGTCTACCTACCAGCCAGTTAATGTACCACTATACTTGCATTTTGAACATTTCCAGTGAAGTTCATTATCATCCAAGTCAACCTTTGTCGAAATTATACCAGTACATCCTTTTCTGAAGCATCTTATCCACGTTGGCGTTAATTCATCAGGTATTGTTTTCATTGTTTCTTCAACGAGCAACGAGAAGAAAGCAGATATCTCTCGTGCTTCTTTGGGTACTTGTTTTGGAATACCGCCTTCTTTATTAGGAAAATGCTGGTTGTTGCTGATGTTCATTTGATATTTATATTTAAGTTCAAATGCTCTATACCTCTATTATCCCATTTCGTCCCCTACCAACTGCTTATAACGCCTTCATTAACACAATTACCGCATACCCAATGAATCGCATGTTCTTCTTCAGGAAGTATCTCACTTGTAATGGTTCCCTCACATTTTTTTCTGAAGCATCTCAAACCTGTCAAAACTACTGAGGATTTAGATTTTGTGGTTTCAGCAACAACCAAAGCATGAAAATTCGCTAATTCTCGTGCTGATTTGTGCATATCTGTTGGAATATTGCCTGATTCATCAATGAAATGGGTCATGTTAGAAATGTACATATGATTTTCTTTGACTTTTAAAATAATTGAATTTGTGATGAATTCCGCTTTATTATCACCAATTACTTTCGGGGGTGGCTAGTTTGAGTCTTGCATTATCACGTTTTGGCCTTTCGCTCCACGGGGTCATCCAAATAATTTGTACCCCAGAGATTTGAGACGTTTTCAACTGGTTTTATTTTCGTTTTCTTCGATTCTTGGTCTTGCATTGTTACAGTAACGATGTGTTAAGCGTGCGTTTTCAGGGATTGTTTTTCCACCAGTCCAATACTGTTGAATATGGTCAACGGCAGCATCATCAATATTGGCTATTTTGTTTTCGCAAATAGCACAAGTATCGTTCTTTTCGAATAATCCTTTTTTAAGAGAATAAGTAAAACACCGAGGTTCTTTTATCCCAATACCCAGAATTGCTTGGAGTGCAAATCGCCACTTGTCAAAACGGATGGTTACTGCCTTTTTGCTACTGGTTGAAAGTTCAATAGAGTCAATAAATTCTTGGTCTGTAGTCATTAAGTCGATTAGTGCTTCTCTTATCCTATCAAGATTTTGAAATACCGTGTTCTTATCTTCCCTTGCAAATGAGTACATTAATATATCAAATAGCGAAACATTAAATTTTTGTGCCTCCCATCTCCCGTTCTTATTTTTTTCATCACCTCGATAGTATCTTTTGAAAGAGTTTTTATCCAGCAATGAAAGAATAATACTTACAGTATTTTTGAAAGCAGTCCTTAGTTTTAATTCATCGGTTTGTGAAATATTCTTATATTTTTCCATTGTATCATTAAGGAACTTTTTGATAGGTGCGTAATAATTTAAGTAAGTGTTGAAGTGAAATGCGGCAAAACGCAATACAAGTTCTCTGTCCTTCATCCTTCTATCAGGTTTTGCAATGCCTAACAAATATTTGAAATCTTTGTCTTGAGATAATTCTATAATAAGTTCGTTAAATCTCCCTCTATAAACACAGTTTCGTAATTCTTGGTCGTTAAGTGGAACAGAACCAGTATTTAATCTTGCAAATATTTCAAACTGCAAATCACCATCTGATTCCTTTCTGAATTTGATGACTCTGATTTTATATGTTATGATTTTATCTTGCAACTCATCTGAAAGTTCCTTGAATTTTTTCCCATTTAGTTCAGTAAATACTTTTAATCCTGATAATTTGAAATCTGAATTGTCAGGAAGTTTACCGTCAATGAAGGAAAAGAATGCAGTTAATCTTTGCTGACCATCAATTACATTTTCCTTCCCATCTTTTTCTTCAGATAAATAGACTATCGGAATGGGAATATCTAAAAGTGCAGATTCAATTAAGCGACTACTTTTTACTTTATCCCATACAAATTGTCGTTGAAAGAATGGTTGCACATTTAGTCGACCTTTTATAAAACGCCTATACAATGAATCTATTTCAGGGTCTCCTTGGTCGGTATAAATTTTTCTTTGACTTGACAAATCATCATCTTCTTCTTTGTCTTTTTCATTGTCAAGTAAAATTTCATCATTGTCTGAGACTACCTGATTTTCTTCTTGTGTTTGCTCGTTTTGTATTTGGCTTACTATTTCCTCTTCCATTACAGTGTTATTTTGGAGTTCATTTTGAGAATCAAGAATTACTGACTTTTTCATATTAATACATAAAGTTATGCTAATCGTCAGTAATAATAAAAGTAAAAGAAATAATCTTAATATTTGATTTTAAGAAAGGAAATGGTCTCTAGAAGTAGGTCAACCTTAATAAATTTACAGATTTATGCTAAAGAACACATGAATCAACAGGCTATTTTCTCTCGTTTTTTAACATTAACAGGTATTACAAAATCCAAATGATGATGAAAATAAAAAGTAGTAATTTAAATTATCTTCAGGGTGACCAAGCCTATCAGATTTACTGGCAGCAATATTATCATTGCAAACCCCTGCTCTCAACCATCATGGCAATAGATATGAATTTGGAAATCGTTGTTGATAATGAAGGCAAGTTGTTGGCTTATCGATATGACCTTCCTGATGATATGCGGTGGATGGTCATTAATTCGGATCGATGGTATATATTTAATGAAGAATTGATGTCCCCTTTCATCTTTTATGAACTTCAGAGGTTGATTGTAAAGATTAGATTTGCTTTATTTCTAAACTAAAGTCAGGTCTTAAGAATTTTAAGATTTATAACCCTAATTTATCAATAATCTCCTTGACTTTGCCCTCTGTAGTCCTGAGTTTTTGAGAACAAAATGAAGCAAGTTTTGCTGCTCTTTCAACCTTTTCTGCCAGTTTATCAATAGAAATCTTCTCAGATTTAAGTTCAGTAAGTATCTGTTCTAATTCTTGAGCAGCCTGTTCATAATTGAGTTCTTCCATTTTTGCTTATCTTTTTGATACGTTACTATCAAGATTCTTTTGTAGAGTTCAATCTCTAACTCAATATTTTCCTTAATTGATTGGTTTGTAATCAGATGTCCATCAATTCTGGGAATTGCATACCCTTTTGAGAGTATATTATCAGGATGATATATATCAATGACCGCTAAAACATTACCTATGTATTTTAATCTATCCTCGATTTTATGTTGAGAATATAAAAAGACTAAATCCATTATTTGTTTGAACCCGTCTTGTGCTTGTTTTATTCTTGTCACGGAATTAATCTGCATTAATTCCATTGAATGAAGCAGGTTGTTTTTCGATAATTGTATAAATGCCAGAGGATTAGTCTTTATTAACTCTTGTCCAATTGCCAAATTATTCTTTTCATTATTAATTAATTGTTTTGTATCAGCAAGAATACGATTCATAACCGTATGTAAGTCACTTCTTCTTTTTTGGCAAATGTAAATGCCTTGGGTCGTGAGAGTTTGTATATTTAATTTGAGTCGACTTTTCCTTTCTTCAATAAATCTGTTATTATACTCAATTACTGCATTATAGGTATTTATTATGTTTACCTCAAAGTTATGTGCTCTTTCGACTATATAACTACCAAGTGCTGAAGGAGTTTTATGAAAAACATTGGCAACTAAGTCAGCAACACTGACATCCGTCTCATGACCAATACCAGTAAAAATCGGTTTATTGTGCAAAGCAATCGCTTTGGCAATTTGATAAGAGTTAAAGACATCCAAATCAAGTTTTGACCCTCCACCCCGAATTAATGCGATCACATCATATTTGCTATCATTAAGTTCTTTTAATCTTTCAACTATCTCTGATTCTGCCCTTTCTCCTTGAACTAAACAAGAATAAACTTTATATTCAAATCGGTAGTGGTAAGTATTGTTTTCAAGTTGCTTTTTCAAGTCTGTAATCCCAGCAGTGTCAGGTGACCCAATTATGGCAATATTCTGAATAACTAACGGAAGTTGTCTTTGCTTGTTTTTATCTATTAGATTCTCTGATTTTAATTTTTCAATTGTTTCCTGCTTTTTCTTTTCCAACGCTCCAAGACTGAAGTTAATATCAACATCTTTAATTATAATGTTCAAACCATATAGTTCCGTAAACTGTAATTCAACCAAGCAAAGAACCTCATTTCCTTTTTTAATGATGTTTTCAAAATCATCTGCTAAATTTCTTCTAATATTATCTAAATTACTTTTCCAAATTGCCCCTTTACATTGGGCAATGCTTTTACCATTTTTAGTTTCTGCCAATTCAAGGTAACAATGACCGCTATTGTGAAAGGTAATGTTGGCAAGTTCGACTTTTAACCAAAAAGTCTTTCCCTTGATTCTTAAATCTAGATATTCCCGAATACCCTTCAGAATAGTGTGCAAACCATATATCTTCTTCTCATCCATATGGCATTCAGTAGTTTATTTCAATAAAACTACAAAATATTTATATGAAATTTCTTTAATATATAAGAAATTAGAATTTCTGTATCACTGCTGAATCGTATTTAGTACTTCGTTGCATATCAGGTTGCACCCATAACTGCCGCTACTCATGTGGTTGAAGTGGCTAATGTTTATTCTGGGCAAACTGACTCCCCATTCCGGATAATTGACCCCTCTGATGAAGTCAACCACCCCGAAGGGCAATCTTAAAACGGCATGCAATGAACGATTTTTAAAAATCAGATTTAATCTTTATTCATTTTTTGCATGGATTCTCCCGATAATTCTATTCTATGGGATGTGTGAACAAGTCTATCAAGGATAGCATCGGCAACAGTGCTTTCGCCTATGATATCGTACCATTTATCAACGGGTACCTGTGATGCGATGATTGTTGACAGATTCTGATTTCCGTCTTCAATAAATTTCTGTATCACTAAATCTCAATAGAGGAAAGAAGTAATATCAATTCTGCAATAATTTGGAGGATTTCAGCAAAATTTGATGTTTTTTCAACCTTTTCATTTGAATCTGACATGTACAATTTCCTATTGACTTCAATCATTATACCCAGAACATTCTTATCTCTCCAAAAATATTTCATCGGAATCATTGTTCCAGAAAACGGGTCATTCTCGAATACATTATATCCTTTACTATTCAAGAATGCAAATGATGAAGATACAAGTTTCCTTGGGGTATGGAAATCATCAGAACCTATACAGAAATCTGGTTTGGGATTAGATTGGCTTAAATCACGTCTAAGAGGCTTATCGGGGAAAGAATGGCAGTCTATAACCAAGACCTTTTTAGTTGATTTAAGAGCCTCTGAACAGGCAATTTCGAGAGCATTATGATGCTGGTCATAATATTCCAATTTGATTTTCTGTCTTAGTTCTGGACTGACAGTTCTCATCAATTCACCATTATCCATATGAGTATAGCACATTCCCATTCCATATTGTGACATTACTTCCAGTGAATCATCTGAAAAGCGTTCCACATCGCAGAATATCCTTGAGAAGGGTGTAACTATTTTTTCATAGGGAAGGTCATATAGTTCATCAGTAAACCAATCTGTCAACAGGTTCATCTCTTCAATTAATCGCTCATTTGGCTTTAAATAGCCCTCAAATAATGGGATATTAGTAGAAGAATGGGGTATGTGGAGAATGGATTTCATTGACTTTAGATAAATAAATCACTTATTGAGAGTGCCGTTAATCGGCATGTTTTAAATTAAACAATTAATCAAGAAACCTGTATCGGATTTTCACTTTATTTTGACGAGCGTCCCCATCTTTTTACCACCGTGGAGTTGTGCTTCTCGGTTGGAATCCATTTTTGGATTCTTGATGTTTATCACTGCAAATTTAATAAAAAATAAAAGATAACTGAATCACATGAGAATGAAATTCATTTACTCGTTTTAAAGGTAATTCTTGGGTCTATTTCATCGGATGCTTCCAGCATAACGGTTTCATCACTGAATTCAATAACTATTCTATTCTGTTTAAATTCTGACATTAAGTGTCTGGCTAACTTTTCGATTTCACGCTTCAAAACCTGTCCTTCCAGAGGAAACTTTGGGTAATTTATGAATTGAAGTTTTAGATGTGGCTCATTCTGCCCACTCATAATAATATTGCAATCAGAGACACTCGCACTGAGATAAATACCTTTTTCTTTTATTAGCTGTTCTTGATATGTTTGTAGGCACTTTACAAACGTACTTTTATCAGTTTTATCATCAGCATATCCACTATTCAGTCCTATTGTAATATTGGCTGAGAAAGGTTTTGACGTTTTTCTTTTGATTTCCATAAACTCAATAATATTCCAAGAAGATTAAATTTCACCTGCAATTATTAATTTATTGTCTCTTAGAACTACTTTATTTGCCAATGATAGAGATTTTGAATCTCCGATTTCCGAATAATCAATTTTCCTTCTTTGGAATTCATGATGAATGGCAGCCAGATAAGATGCTCGTGCAGTTCCCCATCCTTTATTTCCAACTTCACTGTTTAGAAGTTCTACCACATCGGCATCTGATAGAGTACTAAATCTCACTAAAAACTCTTGGAAATATATTTCACCTTGTGATTTCATAATTTTAGAAATTTGAATAGAAGTAATTGTTTATTGTTTGGTCATCCATTTTGTCAATCATACCTATAGTTGCCTTATTTTGACGGTCTACATTTTCTATACCAATTTTGCAGATACTTTTTGCCAGTAGGCTAAATACTTCCTTAAACTCCTGTATTGCATCAAAATAATTTTTAAACTCAGTGAAATTATGTGAAATATAAATATTCTCACCAGAAACATTTATAGAATGCATAATTGTATTTCTAAGGTCTCCCAATTTGTCTGGATGAATTTTTGTGCGAGTATTCTTCAATCCAATTTTTGTCAATTCTTCAGAATTGTGAAAATCTGAAATAGAATATTCAATTAATTCTCTCAAATCTAATTTTTCTAAAGGTTTAAATTTCAAAGAGTTCTTTTTAAATTTCTCCGATTTCATTGTATTAATTTTACCTTCCAAAAATTTTAAATTTTTTGGTTTGCAATTTCTTATTCGATGCTCATAATAATCTATAAATTTTTCATAATTATGATTTAATGAATTTAGCAATAACCGTAATTTCCTTTCAAACACATGAATATTTTGATAAAGAGCATTAAAAACTTCTTTATTTTCATAGTTAGTAAAATGAATTACTCCGTCAACATAACATTCATTAGTAGTAAATAAGACATTGCTTTCTGTCCTTGCAAATAAATCTGTAAGTTTTGAGTCGAAGGCATCATTTATATTTAAAAGGTCTTCAGAATAAAATATATTTCTTGATTCCCATTTATCATTTTTAAGTATCCAGTACTTTTTCTCATTTAAGTCTGGAAAGCAATCAATCATTAGTACATCACATATTCTCTTGCAGACTTCTTTCTTTTCATAATCGAAGTAAATAACGTTTCTGGAAATTATACTTTCGAGCGGGATGCTTTTCCAATACATTTTAAGTTTTATTAAGTATTCGTCTTGGCTTATCTATCCTTTATTAAATCTTTTAACACATCAATGGCAATTTTTTTAATTCTATCATGAATATAATCAGTGTAAGTTTTAAAAAACTTCTTTTCTGAGGTTTCGATATAACCTTCATATAATGCAACTTGAACAAAATCATCATAATTTTTATCAGCAAAAGTCATATAATCACTTGAATCCCAGTTTGTGTAATTCTCTTCCTCAATACAATAATCATGTAAAATTATGGCAAATTCTTTGCCTAAAAGATTGATTTTTGAATCCGTTAACTTCGGTTTACCCATGATAATTAATTAGTATTATAATTACTTTATACTACTCATCTTCTTTAAAATCTAACCCTAACTGCTTAGCAGCTTCTTTGGCACTCTTATATTGCTGTTTTGTTTCATCTAACTGACTACCCTCAGTAGATTTTATTTTAAATTTAACTTCAATGTCAATCTTATTCCCTGACATTGCAAATGGAGTGATGAAATAGTTAAATAGCTCAGTATACTTTTCAAGTGGGACTTTACCTGAAATTGTAATCGCTGAGAATTTTTTGATGTCTGGAACTTTTTCATCCTTCTTCCCAGAATCAGTATCAGTGGCAATATCTGGTTTATCTCCTGAAGTAGTTGGTGTTCCATTGCTTGGGGGATATTCAACAGGTTTTGGCTGAGGTTTTTTGCTTTTATCAATTAACCAATAAGAAGCATCTGTCACATCAAAGAATGGCACAGGTTGCTGATAAAAAATCTTAGTGAATTCCTTCCCGTCACCTGAAGCAATGCAGAAATCACCATTTGTGCAGTATCGCAGCAAACTGGTCTGAATCGCATTTATACCAGATATCATAGGTTTGTCATCGAAACGAATAAATGCTTCATAAATATCCTTAACTTTTATTGCATTCTCTTCAGATGGTAACAAATTATTGTTTCGAAGAATACCCAATCCAACTGCATCCAGAAGCCATTCTTCGTCTTTTAAAGTGGATATGACGTTATTATTGATTTGACTGTCCAAACTCTCTTTAAACTGCCTTAGAAGAAGTTTTTCAACCCCATTCTTTACCGAAAACTTGACAAGGATACTGTATGCAGCAACGAGAGAAACTTCACTTTGCTTTGATGATTCTTCAACTTTTCTTTTTACTTCGTCTTTCTGGTCTTTCTCCAATTGGTTTGCGTATTCAAAACTTATCTTTGAACAAGCAAGGTAATCACGAACATCTGATTGCAATTTTCCAAATGTTACTTCTGAACAAACCAGAAATAACATGGTATTTCGGTAGATTCTTTCAGTATTCCCTTTTTTGGTCGCTATTTTTTCTATAATGGGTTTGGTGTTACCATTTAACTGATCAGGATTTGCAAGGTATTTTGGACTTAGAATTACCAAGGTGGGTTTCTGCTGCTCTGGTATATCATCAGAGGGGTTCACAATTGTATTAAAAAATTGAATATTTCTGGACTTGTCATTTAGTCGTCTTATTATCTCGGCTTCGATATCAATATTTTTAATATCCCCTTTTGCCTGATTTATAAGAATATTAATATTGGGTTTAGTATGAAACCAATATCGCTTCTGACCTGTGGTACTGTAATACAAATAATGCGCATGCTCTTCCAATAAATCCAATGCTGTATGAATATTGTTATGGTTGAATGAACTGGGTTTTATGCATGCCAACTTAAGTTCCTGTACACTTGTCCCCTTATTTGAACCTGAGCTACCAAAACTCCCCAGCAGAATTGTGGATGCCAAACCTTCTGCAAGATTGAAATCACCGAGTTCCTTTTTAGATTTATCAATCCGAAATGCATTAGAACTCTGACCAGAGACATCAGCAGAGAGGACAGCATCATAGCCATTCCCGTAGAGTTTCTTTAGCTGACCAGATAATGCATCAAGATTAGCAAAATTCACATCAGATGTATGAATTAGCGCATTAGTTCCAGTTAAGGATTCTTGTCTTCTCCAAAGGTCGGTTACTATGGATGCTAATAACCTTAAAACACCACGGGTACGCTGGAAATTGTGATTGCTTGCCCATTTGATTCTGAATACATCAATTAATTCTGGATGGAAAGGGTAGGATTTCTTTATCCGCTCTTTGTATTCTGAACGGGAAGCATAATCAGGTATTTCGGTTTTTAAGTCATTGTAAAGTTCTGAGTATTTCAAGATAGTAGAGTCAATTATTTCTTGAGACCCCAAATCTTCAAATAATCGATGCCTGATGACTTCAAAAATTTCTTCATCAGCAACAGGTTTAGTATCTGCACCAACTCTTCCCAAACGATTTGAAAGACTATTTAATATTTGTGCTGCACTTTCTGAATTTGCTACTTCTTCTACTGAAGCTGGTAATGTTGCAACAACAACACATTTATTCATACTTGAAACAGTTTCTGACAATTCCTGAATAAATGAAATTGTTTGGTCTGAGAGTGTTGAACCACCTACTTGAACCCCTGAAGCTGAAACACAATAATCCGCTAATTCATCAATCAGAATCAAGGCATTGTTTGTCTTTTTAAGAACATCTTTGAAAATGCCTTTTGGTGCAGTGCGATTTTCATCATTTGGTTTGACAATTTCATAACCAGCTTTCCCAGCCAATTGATATGCCAATTCACCCCAAATGGTTTTAATTGTAAGTCCATCATCGACCTTTCTGCCTTGGGTTGGGTCATTTGTTGAATTGGTGAAAATTGCAATGGATGCATTATCAAAATCTGGTCTTCCTATATAGTCCAGCAGGTTGCTTGTTTGAAATAAATTACCCAGTTTTTTTCCTGATTTTGCAATATGATAAAGGGATATCAGAGTATGGGTCTTGCCACCACCAAAGCCAGTTTGTAATGATATTACTCTGTTTTCTGCATCCTCTTCACCATTTAGACCTTTAATAACCCGTTTTGCAATGTTCTTTAAGCCAGAAGTAAAATATGTTTTGGCAAAGAAAACGCTCGGATTTTGATACACTTCTCTTCCATGACCAAGGGCAACTTCGGCAAGATTTGCAGCAAAAACAGATTCATCAAGATTACCTTGTCTTATATCGAGGTGTGGGGTGACATTTTTAAACCAAGGAACAATTCCTGATGTATTTTTTGATATAATAACTTTCGGTTCAACGACCTCATTTTTCTGAAGTTTTTCCAGTTCTGCTTTCAAGTCTTTCAACTTGATGAAGTTCGCTATATCAATCATATTATCAAATGCCCTGCGAATATCTCGTTCTTCGACATCCTGAAAGTGGTTGCATTTGTGTCGAACATCGGCAATTTCTTCCAACCATGTAGGTAATTTGTTAGTATCCCTTCCAAAATCTGGTTTCAGTATATCTTTGTATTTAATTGCAAATGATTTTAAATGGTGGAAATCAATAAGGTTAACAGGTGGTGTCCCATTCCTTATACCCAGTTCCCAGTTATCTTTCTGAGCATCACTTAATGCCTCAAAAAACCATTTATCCCACTTATCGCCAGCCTTTTCAGTTAATTTTAAAACTATGTAGGGTCTGAATGCTTCAATAAACAGACCCAATGCTTTGAAAAGAGAATCTTTTGTCATTTTAATATAATTTTAAAACAGTTCTCCCTGTGCTGTTTTGGACTGTTGTATGTTTTTGCTTTCACGAATCAAACTTTCTTTATCGAGTAGGAGTCCCGCTGCCTGTATATAATCATCACTACCTTTTGGCAGTACCTCACATAGGGACGTTACTACACGCCAAAATGAATTCTCAGGTGTAGGAGCAACCTTTGTAATATATTCTAATAATTCATTTCTATTTGTTCCAGCATAAAGAGACATTGCTTTATGAACATTATCAATAATATAGACTTGACTTCCCTCTCCGATTTTATGATTTGCTATTAATCTATCTCTATAACCAGCCAATTCCTGTTTGTTACCGTGTTTAATAAATATATTATGAGTGAATAAATCAGAAACATTAATTGTCAACCCCACTCTTGAAAACTTAGCGGCATCATCGAAATCGCTTTCACTAAAACTATATAATTGTAGCCAACCAATATAAAATTTAGTGAAATCGTCACCTTCAAAACCCTTGAGCAAAGCATTGAATGCACTTTCTCTCGCCATATCCAATAAATCAATAACTGTTACCTCGCTACCATCAGCCTTTTCAACTTTATCAAATTTGCCAAATTCACTCACTGCTTGACCAAAACAGGCAGTCAATAAATCAGCACCTCTAAATCCTAAACTGTACAATTCTTTAACTTCACTCTCAACAGTTTTATCGATAGCTTTTTTAATTAACTTATACTCACCAACCCCACCCCTAATTATTGGTTTGCATGAAACCGTTACGGAGGAAGATAGAAAAGCACTTTTTGCTTTGACTCCTGCTGAACTTCTCTCAGTATCTATTGCCCAACTGCCAGTAATATTCATTCTTGCACCAAGAATCGAGTTACATAATGTCGACCATGCTTGTGTACTTTGGTGCGCATACATTATACTTACTAAATCCAATGTTTGCTGTTCAATTGCATCAAATATCTGAGTTAGTTTTGTCTCAAAGTGGGTATTTGCTTTCTGGATATTACCGTTATGATGATGTTTTAACGCAGTGCACTCATCAGTTTTTGGCGTTTGTGGAGTGGAAAAATCTAATGGATAAATATCACTTATAGTCCTTTTATACCAAACATAAAAGAAATCTGATAAATCTGCATAAGCAATGGCATCATAATATGGTGGGTCGGTAACTACACAAGTTAAGGATTTTGGTTCAAATTGAGTTTTATCTCCACTTGAGGTATGATTACAAATTGCATGGAATTTTGAGATTGATTCACTTTCAATATATCTTAAAATCCAATCTAATTGATTCAATGCACCGCCACCAGTAGTTGCAAATACATTGCTTTCTGGATAATCAAAAACCATTGGAATAGCCTGTCTGCCAAACACATGTTCAATTTTTTCTCCAATTGTATTCCAAAGTCCAAACATATTTGTTCGTGGTGTAATCCGATTTATTAGGATGCTGAGATATGTAATAATTGCTTTTTTGTATTCACTCTCATTTCCATTAACCAAAAGTTTTATTTCAACCAATTTTGAAATCAGCGTCTGAATCGCCAACAATTGACGGTTAGAGAACATATCACCAAAACTTTTAAATCCCCATAAAGGAATTTTAAGATTCTGTGAATCGTTCTGCGGCATCAGCTCTTGCGGTCTTTCAATATTTTCAGGGATTAATCTAATTATTTCAATTTCTCTATCTGTAGGTTTCTTGTACTCTTTCCCGTTAGCTCCTTCCCAAATTACTGCCAAAATGCGCTCCTTTGTTGTCCGTTTAAGGAACTGCTGTTTTATTGTATTTACATCAGTTGCATTGTTGCAGCAAGGACAAATCATATTACCTCTTGCAAGCCAACCTTCCACATCAATTTTGCCACTTCTAATTTCAAATTCAACTGAATTCCCCGTTATAATAGGTTTAAGATGTACCTGTTTTGTTTTAGTATTAGCAAGGTAAAATTGCCTTAATAATGGGATTTCAGCTTTGCATGAAGGATTGCTACAAGTGGCAGTTCTTGACCAATAATAAGCAATTGGTTTCTGACCTTTTTCATTTGAAGGATAAAAGTTTCCAATCTCCTTCTCAGCTAAAACCAACATTTTCTTTGCGTAAAACTCAACATCAAATGAAAGCCTATTTGCTATTTTAATCCCAATGGGTGTTCCGTTTTCATAAATTCTATTTTCGTTGGGCACTTTATTAAATTCATTTTCCCCATATAGTTTTAAAAATTCAGATTTACTGTAAGTTATTGGTTTACCGTATTTTTGTGGAAATTCTACACTTCCTTTTTGGATTATATGCGCAACAGGATTAATATCATTCCCAAAACTATTACAGCCTAATCGTGCTGCTTCCAGTGGTATTGCACCACCACCTGCAAACGGGTCAAAAACTTTGGGCATTCTTCCTAAGAATGAATTAATCGCATTGTGAAGTTTTAATTCTTTCGCTATTATTTTTTCGGTGCTAATATGCCTATCAATCGTTAAATATAAATCCGCTTCCGCATCCTTAATTATCGTGAAATACTTATCAAATTCTTTAAGTAAACTATCAGCATTAATTCCATTTGATTGATTATTTGCCACCCAAATTAGCTTACGTGCTATATTGATAATCTCATCTTTATTTCTATTATCCCATTTTATTAAGCTCGCATCACTTATTAGGTCTTTAGCATCGGTTTTTCTGCCTTGTCTTTCATTTAGAGAATATTTATCAGAAAACTTACCAATAAACATTAATAACCTATTTCTAAGGTTATCATCCATTTTATCTATTGCAGAAGTATAAGGAATATCATCATATGGCTTATATGGGTCTCCTGTATTGTTATTTTTACCAAGAAGTATTTCAACTGCATCTTTAAATGCTTGGGGGCAATTCTCATCTAATGGGTCTGGCACTATACTGGCAAATACCACAGCACGACAAACTGGGAGTGGTCTTCTTGCCCACCATACTTGTAATGTAGAAATATGCCCATGTCTGATTGATTTATCCCTAACACTTTCAGCCGATATTTCTTTTATCGGCATGGCAACTTCAATAAGTTTTTTTACTTGTACCATCTTTAAATTTTATTTTTCCACTCTTCCATTGGAAGAAAATATTGCACACCCTTTGTTTTTAACTCAAACTTCAACCTCTTAGCTGGATTCTGAATCCGAAATAATTCTGGTTTGGACTTACAATTCATCACCATATACAACCATGCCGTGTCTCCCAATTGAGCCAAGCGATTCATTTCATTCTCGGATAGCATAACTCCACCTTCTGAACTTCTGCCTTTAACTTCAATGTATCGCTTAAATTCATCTGGACTGGTTGAACGGATATCATATCCTTCATTATTTTTCGAAACATCTTCAGGTCTCCAACCCTGTTCTATTTCAAAATTCAATGAGACATTCATTGCAATAGCTTCTACTTCGTCATCCCTGCTCATCCCATATGTATTGTTGTATTCAACTTGAGTTAAAGGAATTACATATGCACAACCCAGAACCTCTGGTGCTTTAGGTGCAAGCTGGGTCATTAATTTAAGACTCGCCAATCGACAGGATTTCTTATCTATAAGTTCATTTATACGTTCTTGCTTCTTTATAATCTTTTCCTGTGCACGTGTATCACCAACCAAAACTTTCCCTTGAAGCTCCTGTATCTGAATCTGCAAATCCATAATAACATGCGTAAAAGCAGTTTCAAGGTAGTCTTTTCGTCTTTCAGCATCCTTGGTCACATGGATTTGAGTTTCTTCGTATTGTTGAAGAGTAACACTATTAAAACACCATTCTACCACAGCTTCGTTGTTAATTACAGCAGGAGGTTCAATTGGTTTGGCAAACATTGCAGGTGGGTGCAAATCAATGAATTTGGCAGCAGATGTCACATTAAAATCACCATCAACAGTTTTTTGGATAAGCATCAAACGTTCGTCAGCAATGCTGTCAATATTCTTATTGGTTCTGTTATCTGTTATTTGGGATTTGACGAAAAACGCAAAATACTCTTGACTGTCAACTGGTGATATCAAAACCGTTCCTTTCAGCATTTCTTCCCGATATTTATTCCTGACTATCTTTATTAAACTGTCGAATAATGGATTACTTGGATTGATATAATGAACCTTTCCTAAGTCCCCAATATTCAGATATTCAAGAAAGATTTGTTTGTCAAAACAGAACTGGATTTGTCGAATAGTATCAGCAAAGATGTTATAGTCTTGTTTTAGAGCCTGAGCTAATTGTTCTGGTAATTTATCAATTCGATATATCGACTGTCGGATTTCTGTATATTCTCCACCAACCTGTTTGAATGCTTTCTCAAAGAATAGTCGGATGTATATGGGTTGAAGCCGCCTCTCATCAGAATGTTCCTTCAAGATTCTGGCATCTTTATAGTCAACTGTACTATGAGCCAGCTTTTCTTTTTGTTCAGTTATTTTTTCGCTGAATTTGGCTTTAAGTTGTTCATCATCCTGTGAAAGAAAATCATCGAGTTTAGATTTTTTCCCAATCAAAACCGAATTCATTACTTCTTCCAGACTTACGTCTTCCAGAACATCTTGAATAACATCATATACTCTATCATCCCCCAAGCCTTCACGAATAATATCGAGTTTACCGAGCAATCTCTCCAAGACCTGACCTTCACGTGTATTGCTGGCAACCATGTTAAATACAAGAACATCTTTCTTCTGTCCATAGCGATGAATACGACCCATGCGTTGCTCCAAGCGATTTGGATTCCAAGGAATGTCCCAATTAATCAGCAAACGACAAAACTGAAGGTTTATACCTTCTCCAGCAGCATCAGTCCCAATAAGGATTTGTGTTTCAGGAGTAGCAAAACTCCATTGTGCTTCCCGTCTTTCATCAACTGATTTCCCACCATGAATAGTAGCGACTTTATATCCACTGCTTTTAGCTAATCTTTCTTCCAAATAATACAGGGTGTCTTTATGCTCAGTGAATATTACGAGTTTCTCACCATCTATTACTTTTTGAGAGACCAGCATTTTTTGAAGTTCCTTGAATTTTTGTTCTTCTTGGTTCTTCTTATAAAGGTTATCTGCCATCTCGAAAAGCCGTTTTACTTCACGTGCCTCTTCCTGTATCTCCTGCAAACTCTTTGCTGTGGTGAATAATTTGAATTTCCTTGGGTCAGATAATATATCTTCCAGTGCATCTCTTTCCTCATCCCCCAATTCATCATAATCATCAATTCCATCAATATCAAAGCCTTCTAATTTGTGTCGTTGTGACCAAAGATTTGGGTTTTTGTTAACTTCATCAACAATGCCTTGAAGTGCATTCCATCTTCTAAATAAAGTGTTTTTAATAGCAAATATAGAACTAACCAACCTGCGTTGCATTACGGTGAGAGTCAAGGAAACGTGTATATTATTTGTCTCTGATGCCTCTTCTTTTTTCTTTGTCAAGTAATTGGTGACAGCATCATACAATTCCTTTTCTTCTGGAGTTAGCTTGTAGGAAACAGTGCGAGTGAATCTTTCTTTGAATAATGGCTTGCCTTCCCAGTTCTTCATGTCCTCTTTCAAACGTCTGATGAAAAACTTGTTTATACCATTGTGTTCAATCTCTTTTACTCTTGCTGATGCAATCTCATCGGTTGCAAAGATATCTTCATCAAGAAGCTGTAAGAGTTTTTTAAATGTATCTGTACGACCTCTATGAGGTGTTGCAGTCAGAAGTAGTAGATGTTCACATTGCTGGGAAAGCATTTGAGCAGCTTGATATCGTTTGGATTTATAGACCTTTGTTCCATAATCATAAGCCGACAACTTATGTGCTTCATCAAAAACAATCATATCCCAGTGGGAATTCACTGCCACATTTAGAATGTCTTCTCTGGATATAAAATCGATGGATGTAACAATTCTTGGTGATGTATGAAAGATATTTGGGTCTGACGAGAACAGACTTCTATTAACAAGAGTGAACTGGATGTTGAATTTAGCATACATTTCATCTTCCTGCCATTGCTTGGTGAGACCCCCGGGAGTTATCACCAATATTCTTTCCAGCAGACCTCGCATCATCAATTCTTTTATCAATAGTCCCGTCATAATGGTTTTACCTGCACCTGTATCATCTGCAAGTAAAAACCTGATTTTTGGCAATGGAAGCAAGAACTTATATACAGCTTCAACCTGATGTGGCAATGGGTCAACAATACTACAGTTTACGGCAAAAAGTGGGTCAAACTGATATGCTGAATTAATTCGTTCAGCTTCAGCGAACAAAGCAAACTTAACAGGGTCACCAGTAAAGTTAAAAGAACCTTCTTTAGTAAGGACTTCAAGGTTTTCGTAATCAGCTAATGAAATTACCTTTGTGTTTGCTCTATTAGTATTCACTCCAGTAAAAGCCAGAGAAACCATTGAACCGAGTTTTTGAACCTTGTTTATTGTTACTGGTTCTGAAGGAATTAGATTTTTAACTATTTGTCCTGTTTCGACCATATTTTGATTCTGTTATAATACTAATTCATTTTATCTTTTGCAGTCATCCTTCCACGGACATGGATTTTACCATCAGTAAAACTAACCTCTTCCAGTAGTTGCTTATGTGTGTCCCAGCCAGCATTTACTATTGCTGGGGTAATGTATTTGGTGCAGATATCTCGCTCGGACAGGGACTTTTTGTCCATTTTATAGGGATTTTAATGAAAAATTAAAAGTAGTAAATCTGGCTGTGAATCTATTGAGTTTGGAGTGCATTTTTATAAACTCAAATACTAAACTAGGTCTAAAACGTCATAAAATCAGCATTGACATAACAAGTGTATATTTGAAATCTAAGAACTTCTTAAAGGTGAGAAACCAACGTTTCTTCAGCGTAAAACCATTGTTGACAGGATATTAAAGAAGATTGTGGGATTTATGTAGACCTTTGTGAATGAGGTAGTCGGGAGTTGACAATCCAAATGACTGGGAAGATAAGGTTGGAAAACCATTAAAGGCATTAAATCTTCCTATGTAATAGAATATCAGGCATTTTAATAAGTCTTCAATCAAGAAAAGTTGCCGTACGAACCATCAAGAATAAGGTTACGTTAATTTGTAACAATTTTGTTTTTTTTGCGTATAAGTGTTAACGAAATCGAAATGATGAGCAATGTTGATCGAGGATGCAAGATCGTTCTTTTAATACAAGACTAATTTCTTTCCTGAGTTAAATTTCGTTCCGGTTTCAAGCAACCGGAAAATCCCAATCCATTTTAATTAAAATCATTAAAACAGTTTGGTGAAAGTTGAGGTGCGTATCAAGGGTGAATACGTAGATGGAAGAGGTATGTCTTGTCGTGAAATGTAAATTCTAAATCTTAAAAATAAATAAACATGAAAAATAATCGAGCACCTTAAATCAGGGAACAGTCAAACCGGTAAGTAATCCACAAACTATTCGTATTTAATATGTTGCAGAAACAAATGTTCTGTATCTAGGAAACTTATGTCCTGTTGTGGAGTGAATTGGAAACAGAAATCCAGTTCAAATCAAATGGAAAATGTCTACGCCATTAAAAGGTAGACCTAATGAAAAAAAAATTTTGAAATGAAAAAATATTATAATAATAAAAAATCTAAAGTATCTAGAAATGCAGCTAATAAAGGCTCCCAAACTAGTAAAATGTTACATCTAAAATCCGAAATCATATCTGACTTGAAGGGAGTAGAAAATAATGAAACAATGGATAAATTGTACCATATACCTTTACCCCCGGAAATTGAGAACTGGTATGTATATACTCCTGATGATGGGCATTCTATCCTAGTTATCTCAAATGATCTTGAATCGGAAATCACTGAAGATCGTGACTCCTCCTATCTGGATTTGTTAATTCCCTGCCCTGTAAAAACCGTTTTGAGGGGTTATAGAGTAAATGAAGACGGGGTGATCATAGCCGAACATGCTGGATACTCAGAGGAGTTTGGCTTAATCATTTCTGATTCTTCAGATTATGAATTTGGATTGCAAGATATTAATCCCAGAGAAGGTCTTTTTTCAATTTCATTCGAAGGTCAGAATATCACGGACAACGGCTTTTGGGATAGTGAATGGAACAAAAACGGAATATTTTATCTCGTTTATAACAATAGATCATTTCACCTTATGATTCCTGCCCCTCAAGAGAACCTTCTCCGGGAAATGAAATCAGGGTATTATATAGTGATTACTACTGGGTATTCCATAAGAGATAAGGCTACGATGATTGAGATAATGTTTGAGGATCATTCAGATAATCCCTTTGCTTTAAGCATTGCCACTCGTCAATGTCATGTTTCTATCGATCTCTCATTGGATGGTTATAAATTTCCTTTTAAAGCCTACACAAAAGACGGACTTGTATTTGAAAAAAAGGTATATGTCCGTTCCAAAGGACAGGTCAATTTACCTTGGATGAAACCTATTCGACCTGAAAACTATAGAGATGCATATTACAAATTGTGAGGTGCATTTCGCTAATCAAAATAAGATGATTTAAAATTAAATATAACTAAAAAATGGAAAACAATCGAAGTCCTTAATTCCGGCACAATATTTTGCTAATATCAGATAATTAAATAGTTACAAAATTATATATATTGTGCAAAAGGAGCCTTTCATTTTAGGATTTTAAAAGGAAACCCGATGCCTTTAAGTAGGGAAAAATTAAATAAATACAAATATGCGAATCAGTAAATATAAAACTGAAATATTCATCGGAAAAGCAAGGCTTATTCACGGTGACACATATGATTATTCTCAAGTCAAGTACAAGAGTGGCAATAAAAAGGTGCCAATAATTTGTTCTAGACATGGAGTTTTTTATCAGAATCCAAATTTTCATCTATCTGGGGCACATTGTCCTTATTGTGCTAAAAAACGACATACCAGAGAAGAATTCCTTCAAAAGTGCCTTGAAATTCATGGTGATAAGTACGATTATTCAAAATGTAGTTATAGTCATGAAACCAAGAAATTGGATTTGGTGACAATATCCTGTAAAATTCATGGTGATTTCTATCAAAGGGTTGATTTACATTTAAGGGGACACGGTTGTCCAGAATGTGGGAATGAGAAAAGGCAGGAAACTTTGGCTAAAAAAAGAAAAGAAGCAGCATTAAAGAAACCCAGAGAAAAGTTCATTTTTGAAGGTAGATACATGTTCAAGGACACAAAGAAAATCGTTAATCTAATGAGTGAACCCTTCGAGAACCAATCGGAAGCCGAATCTTGTTGCGATGAGTTCAAAATGCTGATAGAATTGTCTGATTCAGAAATGAAGAATTTTAAAATCAGAAAATTTGATTCTGATCAAGGACGAAGGAAATTTGATCCCTAAGTCGACAACTTTAAAATGCGACCTATGAAGTTCAAAGTATAATGCATTCATTTATACATAAATAAGAAAATCATGAAATCACATAGAAATCCGGTATGAAGGAAATATCCTCATGCCGGTTTTTCTTGTTTATAAGTCTCCCACGTTATGCAATTGAGCACCCCACCCAATCTCGCTAAATCTGTAGTCTCCGATAAATCAATGGGAATTACTTCGATTGGCAAATTGTTCTTGGCTAACACCGATATGAACTCCTGCATCGGCTTTTCGGAAACCTCAGCACTGTAATATGGGAAAAATATTGTGTCGTTGATCCTCATGAAATTCATATGATTCCCATAAGCACTGCTGACTCCATCGGATTTGATATCTTCAGGTTGACCATTCTGGAGCCGAATTATCTTGAAACCGTCACCAAGGTCTTTTCTAAGACTTTCTGCCAGATTTTCCATGAACTTAAAATTGTGCGATCCGGGAAGGTAGGATCCAACAACCAATACGTGCTCATCGATAAACCTGACCATCCCATCGACATGTCCTGTCTCATCATGAGGTTCGACCGGGATGAACACAATATTCGAGAATCCACACAAGATATATAGCATCGATTTAAGTTCATGATCAATACTTATGTTCTGGTTATCTGCAATTAGTCGATTGGTGATGATTACCGTTCCCTGACCGTTATGTGTCAGATTTCCCATATCCCAATTAAAATAGATCGACCGTATACCCTCGCTTATCAATTCTTTTCCAAGAATTTCTCCGATCTCATTATCACGTTGAATGTACTTCCGGTACTTATTATCCAGATATGATGGAGAATATTCAAATTTAACCGGGATGAGCATATCCATGTCAACGGTTGTCAACGGAGCATAATCTCTTATCCAAATATCGAAGAGATCAGGGAATTCCATAAATTTTATTCTGTCTATATTGAAATTTTCCGGGATCGCTTTTTTCAAAACTTTCCCAGCTTCTTCGGAATTTTTAACCAATAATCTGATTTCAATATCATTCGGAATTATTGTCAATAGATAGTGGTACAAAGGAAGAAGTTGATTCCTGCCACTCATCTTATAAGGGTAAACCATGACATGAGAATGGCACGGAGACCAATCGGGCAAAGTCTTCCGATTAACTATGAAGTCTTTCATCCCAAATAGATTTTATAACCTCACCAATTTTTATGAACTCATCATATGAAAATTCATCGGTTTTGGCATTGTTGCACCAATAGCAGCACCAGACACAATTTGCTCTAGTGTACTCATGATTCGGTTTTATCCGGTCAATCTCCAATGACCAGCCACGAGTATGTTTCTTTTTGTTCAGTTTCCTTTTTTCGATCAGCACATCGATCTGTTCTTTGTTAATATGGCAGTAATGGCATTCCTTTTTTTCGTCTAAAAAATCTTCAAATTCTTTCCGGGGGAATACTTTTTCGAAAGTGTCATTCACGTAATGATCCAAAAGGGTGTCAATATTCTCCTTATTATTCTCCCGCCACTCCTTCATTTCGTGGTAGGTTTCATCGATATTCTTTCCCCGGACGATACCATTTTTATAATCTTCTTTTTGCCAATAAATATTGATATATTCAGCTAAAACTTCACCATTTTCCTCAATTCTGAAATTATCAAGTTCCTGTTCGGTGATTCGGTCATAATAACCATTGGTGATTCTCATAAACAGAAGAAGATCCAATCTAGACTTAAAACTTTCCTTTGCCTTGGTGACATAAAGATGGTCAACATTCTTAGGGGTAGGTTTTGGGTTCATGCTTAATGATTTTGGTGATATAATACCAAAACTAAATCAAAAATCTCAAATGAACCCGAGCAGTACATATACTTTCAAGCATAGATAGAAATTTGGAAATACGGGAGAATTTGGACATGTTAAAATATTTATTATCAATTAATTATTAATATTAATGAATGATAAATTGATAAAAAAAGGGCGCAACTTTCATTGCACCTTCTGGTTTATCAATCAACAGGAATTAAAATGACAAGTCAAACAACTCCCCACTCCTTGCTTGAAATTCTGTGATTACCTGATCAGTAGGAACATTCCCAAATCGTCTGGAAAATTCTTCCGGAAACTTTGCCCGATAATCTTCAGTAAATTTGGTGAGATTCCCAAACCCCAAATAGTATATCTATGGAATGGTCTTAAGGTAACTCTCTTCATGGGTGATGCTGTGCCGGACAAGATTATGCAGGGTGTCGATAATCTTGTCTCATTGAGATGTTACTGTTGTTTTCATGCTTTTATTTCAGTTATAAGATTAAGTAATTGGCTTTCCAAAGACCAATGTAGCCAGTAGTCATCATCACTTACCTCGCTGGCATCTTTGAATAATATCCGTTGCTCCTTTGCCTTAAAAGACCTGATTTTTGACGAGAATATGGACTCCAGTTGACACTTCTTCTCGGAACTCAGTTCATTGAGGATATTTGAATATACCCTGTGATAGATGTTCATTATTTCTTCGTCACTAAGACCCAGATTCTGGTCTTCACTGTTATCTGGTACTGGGTTTATTAAAATGTTTGGGCGATTTTCAAGTATATCCTTACCTATGTCCAGTACGTATCAATGGTTTTCTTCAGACTTGCGTTGTAATCTTTAATCAGTTTATCTTGAATTTCAAAAAATTCTTGATAGTTAATATCTCCACGAATTCTTCGCAGATGTCTTTCGGTCATGTCGAGTTCTTTTGCAATTTTCTTATAGGTTATCTTCGTGCCGGTCTTAAGTGATTTAATGGCTTCCGCATATCTTCTGACATTCTTGTCCAGTCTGCCCGTAGTAAAGTATTGATGCCCTCTCTGCTTGGTGTAAGAACCGCATATATCCACATATTGGCGTGAGCGAAACACATATTTTTTCATTACGCCTGTGTTTTTATTGTTTTTCCGAATCGCCTTGTTGAAATCAAGTTCACCGCAAATGAATTTCTGATAGTTATACATGACGATATTCCGGACTTCTTCATCACTGGGTTTGGGATTGCTTTTTGGATGGGGGTCAAGGCAGTACTTGTTGTTTATGTACTGCATATGCTCAACGAGTCTCTTGGGGTAACAGAAAGGATTATTGAAAATGAGTTTCATTGAAAAACTCGCAAGTGTCCTGTGTCGGAATCCAATTTTTATACCATCCTCCGGTATTTTAACCTCACAAAAGTACAAGCCATCTATATCTTCAAAACCCACGGTATTTTCTGTACTCAGTGGTTTTTGTGTGTTGTCTTTGAAATAATTTTCATCGATATGAGTTTGGTAATCCAGTTTATGGGGATAACTATGTCTCCATAATGCCATTTCAAAAAAGGGGACATCAGTACTCATTATATACTTATCTATATTATTAAACCTATATTTATTAAAGACGCAGTCATATAAACCCACTGATGTCCGCTTTTTATCGACAGAATTATCCATTGAAGTCGACCCTATACCCACTGATGTCCGCTTTTCACTTAAAGCATCACTTGAGGTAATAGAATCACTATCAGAGCCTATACCCAATGATGTCCGCTTTTCATCAGTATCTATATCCGGTAAAGTAGAATCAAGATTTTCACCCATACCCACTGATGTCCGCTTTTGTGCCCCTATACCCATTGATGTCCGGTTTTTAAGTAGATATAGAATATTTTCATAGTGGTCATCAAATGAATAGTCATCTACTTCAAGTATTGGTTTAAGTGAATTAATGTATAATTTCTTTGTTTTTATTTCCTGAGTTATTTCAGTGATTTGTTGGTCATCAAGACAATATTTAAAGCAATACGGGTTGTAGTAGGCATTGGCATCATAGGGCATAAAACATGCTCTGTTGATATTTGAACCACTGGTATCTATCTTGGTTATTTCCGGGTATGTTGCCAAGACATATTGGCTGATAGCATGGAAATATACCTTATGGTGCTGTTTATCCTGTATGCTGGTATTAAAAACCGCTTTAATGCCACCACTGGGAGACCTGAAACAAGCCAAAATATGCTTGTCTCGTCCAAACCTGTTTTTGAGTTCGTTAATGTCAGTGCCGGGATTATCTTTCTTATCTATATCGATTACAATGAGTCCAGTGTGCTCCGTGACGTTCTGGAGTACTTTGCGACCAACGAAGCCACTGACCGAAAAATATGCTACTGGTAACTCTGGCTTTGGTTTGTTTTCAAGATAATCGAAATCCGTTCTGATTTCTTCGATAACTGCTTTAATTTGATGTTGCTGACCATTATCGATATCAAATACAACGGGATAAACCATAATGCCAATACCATCATGACACTCCTTACCTTTATTACGCTCTGAGATGTAATCCCTGAATCTTTTTTGGAGAATTTCTCTTTCTTCTGTATTTATTTCCATATCAAGTACTTTATTAATGTAGCATGGCAAAACTTACAAGAGCATTAGCCATGCTACTGTTTTTTAATTATAATTATTACGTTCTGACGACTTGTTTTGATAATGCCGTCAGGACTTCAATACTTATCCATGAACAAAACACCAGTGCTTCCACCTGTTGTTGTTCTTGGTTCAAATCACCCAAGCGTTTCTCCATAATGTTTTCAAATGAATTGCGGTAGTCTTCAAAGATGAATGACACGATTTCGAAAACCTGTTGATATTTACTTACCAAATCCAAGTCGTGGTAGTCCCTGTCGTTCTCAAAGATTCTTGTAACGATTTTTCGTAGTTCATTATCTATATCGATTAGATTTAATGATGTCTTTGCACCAGATTGTGTTTTAACATCAATAATATTGGTGTCTGGTGTCAAGTGATAGACTGGTGATTGTTCAACACCAAGTTGATTGTCATTTTCAAAGTCCCATTGTAGTTCCATCTTTGGTTAGACATTTAGAATCGCTGTTATTTTTTTCAAGCAGGTTCTTCATAAGGAATTGCTTTGTCCATGTCGCTACTTTTACGTAGTCTTTCTCGGCTCTGTCTTGAAGCAGTTCATAGAAATCCTTATCAAGACTGAGATTCATTTTAACAATATGTTGGGTTTTCATCTTTTTCATTTTTATTTGATTTAATCCTGTTATTTTTTGGGGGTGCAATTTGCACCCGTATGTAATTAAATACTCCAAAAAAAATTAAAAGTTGATTTTGTTAAACTTTCTTTAGAGTATTAGTCTCTTTGTTTTTCCTGTCACCCTGTCCACCCCTAATAAAAAGCCAAGATTATTACGAGTTTCGTTGAATTGGTATTATTCATATGGTTCGGGAATAAAAGCAAACTTAAATGAGTGACATGTTAGGTCAGGATATTCAATTATTCCTGTTTCTGCATTCACGAATAATTCAGATTTTTTTATTAATGCTTGTACTAATCCAAACATAACTTTTGGCGTGTTCCATACCTTATTCTTAAGAATCTTTATGCATTCTGGTGGACACGATAGACAATTAATGTTTTCAATTGCAGTTTTTTTACTAAACGTAATATCATCATCTTGAAAAATAGGGTATATCTGATTTTGAATAAAGATGATGTAGATTTCATCTAATGTGAAATTTCTCAAAACGTAATCCATTAAAAGAATATTAAGTTGGGAAGCATGGTCATACATTTCAACAAACTCTTCATCAAACATGAGGTTTGATTCAATATAATACTGCAATTTCATCTTGAGGTAATCACTTTCTGTTAATCTAATTGACATGCTTTCATCGTTCTGATTTTTTGTTTTAACTTTTACTGTTTCCATGATTTCATTGTTTTAAATTATTATTATTTATTTCAAATTTGTATACTGAGGATACGAGGAATTCCTGCCAAAATTTATATCAATGCAAATTTCTGTTTAATAATATCGGGATATTGTTGCCAGACTTTACCGTCTAATTCTTTCCCGTTTAATTTCTTATTTCTTTTTATCCCGTCTTCACCCCAAGTTCCCCATTGTTTAAAGAAGAACGCAATACCCAATGTTTCGCATTGCTGTTTAATATTGACGACCCATTCTTTATTCATTGGTCTGGCTCTATTTCCGCTTTCACCACCAACGATTACCCAATCGATGTTTTTTAGATTTATTTCACCTAAATCTTCCAAAAGTGGTTCAACAGATAAGAATAACACCTTTGCCTTTAAATGCCTCAGTTTATCAATTCTCGGTAATCCTTGTTGCTTGTTCTCCACCGTTACACCAAGCCAAACATTTGAAGGCACTGGATTTTTTGAAAAATAATCATACATTCTATCGGCTCTCTTTGTTAAAATTTGATAGGTATGGTGAGGCGTATTGTCAATGACTTCGAAAATTCTATCCAAATATTCTTCTGGCATATCTTTATGGAAGATATCGCTCATCGAGTTCACAAAATACACTGTTGGTTTTTCTTTTTAGAGGGACATTCAAACGGCTTGCGACAGTATTGAATTTAAAGCCATTTTCATAACCTACTGCGCCCGTTCCCTGTAAACGGATTGCCATAACTTCAGCATAACAATTTTGACAGCCTGAACTTATTTTGGTGCATCCTGCTGAGGGATTCCATGTTTTCTCAGTCCATTCAATTTTTGAGTTTTTCATTTTTTTTAATTTATTTATAGTTATTAATATTTCAAATCCTTAGCGTTATAAATCACATATAACTCTCCCAGTGCTGATGCATAGCATCAACTATTCCTTGCTGTATGTTTTGGTTTTGGTTTTGACCAGAAATGGTCAACTTAACATTCAGTCCTCTGGTGGTTCAGATATTCTGGCTGAACCCGAAATTCGAAATTCTATGCAATTATACGAAAAACCATCTTCTTGTGTTACAAACCATTATGGTCAGTTTTGACGAATGAAATCGTTTTTAATTAAGAATGGAGTTTTTAATTAAGAAAAGTGTTATGAAATTGAATAACAATTACATAGCATTTTTAAAAAATATAAGAAAAAAGAGGGCAATATTGCAAATTGTTGACGAACGGCTGAAATTATTTGATATGAAGTTCTGTTATTTGGTCACTAAGTCTTACGCCACAATACCTTGCCCAGAGAATCATCACCAGTTCTCTTTGTTCCCATGTTAAGTCCAACATCTGCATGCGTTCAAAATAATCAGCATAGGTCAAAACGATAAAGTCATCAACCCGATTCCCAATTTTCTTTTGGAACTCCAGACCGGCATCAACGGTTTTCATGTCTTCATGAAGACAGAACAACCCAGTCAACACGAAATCAATATCAGGTTCGGCTTTAATTAGCGTGCCAAGAAGTTCGTTCCTGAATAACTGGTTAAAATTCTTATCCCTGACATATGAGTAATAATCATCTGGTAATCGGTCATTGTTGTCAAGGTATAATTGGTGATATTTAATGTAATTTTTATCAGTGTCATCACCATAACATATTTTGGTGTCGGTTCTTTGATAACTGAACTGGTCTGTATACTTGCACTCAAACCCCAGAAACCCTTTCTGTGTTGGCGTGTTGACCACAAACCCGAAATCAAAAGCAGAACTATCACCTGATGATTTTGGAGCAAATTCAAACACAATATCTTCAACACTTATAATATCGGGTTTAAGCGTCTTTAGGAATGCCAATGCAACATCATTATTGGTTCTGAAGAACCCAAAGAAATTAAATGCCAGTGGTTGACTTGATAACAAGTTGTTGTACAATCTATCGGTTTCCATTATGCCTTTACCTGCTGATTTTTGTCGATTTAAAGCCAATAGGACTTCTTCAGCAATATCTTTGGAAAGGAAGTTCTTTTTCTCTGGGTCTTTATCACCATCATTAATTCGGTTGCAAACCTGTTTCCATTTCTTGGTATGTTGGCTATAATATTTGCCTTCTTCCTGATTAAGAACAAATGTTCTCCACCAACCCTGATGCTTGCGATACTTTGATACTAAGCCTGATTCCTTGGGGATTTCCCCAATTAATTTTTTTAACATCTGATTTAATCTTTTATTATATAATTCCAATACTCCCAAAGCAAAACCATTGCGAAAGTATCCAACTCACAGTACCTAAGTAATCCTTTTACAATGCTGTTTTTCTCTGTGTCTGTTATGCTGGCAAATTGCATACGGGCATATGCTGTCATTGCAGCACCACCCTCGTGGATGTCGCTTCTCATTAGGAAATTTTCAATCTGTTCTTCATCAATGCCTTCAAATAATGGTGGGAGTAGCTTATATGGGTTAAAAATATTGCCATTCTCATCTTTTTTTATCCATACCCAACCATCTTCATAGTTCAAACTCTTGATTTCGGAGTTTTTACCATAAATAGGCTGTGAATATTTGGCTTGGATATATTCCGATGATATCAGAACAGCAGGAAGTACATCTTTTAAACCATTTGAACCTTGCATGAATGGATGGTAATAATAATCTTTAACTAGTTTCAATAAGTCGATCATGTCACGCTCACCACAGTGGTTTGCTCCATGAGTAATCGTCTTGATGAATTCCATTAATACCGCTTTATCTCTGACTTCTTCAATTGACACCGATTCTAATTGCTGAAGTATCTGATTCAAGACACTATTCTCATGGAGAGCATAACGAAATACTGAACCTTTGTCCTGTTCAAGTTCAGCCTTCAGTTTTCGCAGAAATTCAAAATTTGGGAACATGCCTTTCTTTTCACACAGGTATTGCCCTTTGTGCTCAATAGTCAAGTCCTGATTTAGCACATGATGGGAGAACTGAAATGCAAGTTGTTCATAGGGTCTTCTGCCAATATTAAAAGGTATGGCGACCATTGACGTTTCGAAATCTATGAAATGCAGGGGATAAACAAATGATTTAAATTCTTCTCTTAGACCGTCCGTATTAATATAAGGTGTAGTGTCTTTATCAACTGCTTTTCTTACTTGTAACAATTGCCGCTCAGTTCGGCTTAATTTTCCATCTGAATTTGTTTTGATTTCTCCTATGTATTCTTCCTTTACGTCCCGCATTAAATAAATCTGGTCATCCATTAACTTTTGTTTACTGCGGAAATCCCAGATATCCAAGACTAATGGCAACTCGAACATTTCAGTATTCCACCCTAGTTGATGAGACCAGCATTCCTTGAACCCTGAAAGTTTACCCTTTTGGTCTTCTTCAGGTGTTGTTTGATATTCACATTTTTTGCAGTCTTTATGAATGGGAACTACGATTTTCTTATCGCTTTCATAGTTGTCTGCCAAAAAATGTATGTGTTCAATAAAACCTTGTGATGGTGGAGTCGGAGAATCATTTCCCCGGAAAATCATATCAATTAAGTCATCAACACAAACCCTGATTAATATTTCATTACCAAGCCCTCCCGGTGAAACATCGCCAACGATTTCCACAGAAGTTCTGTCATCTTCTGCTGACTTTAACTCGAATTTTTGATTAAGACCGTCAACACTGGCGACTGAATTTTTATCGGCAAGCATTAAATATGCTCTGACCTTAAAATCTGGATGCGCTTGAGTAAGTACATATTTTTGAAAGGCGACATCATATACATAATCTTTCCACTTGGAGTTCAAAAATCCTTTATTAGTCAGCATTTCATTGTAGTCATAACCATCAAATGATTTTGCTTTAACTTCCAGAAGGTTGACATGATTTCCCCGCTTTTCAATTATATCTGCTCGGATGAAGAGGTTCTTGTACTGGAATGCTGCTTCAAAAATGACGACATTCTCCTGCGTTAATAAATCCTTGGTCTTTTTTAGCGGTATGTCATAACCATGTTCATTTATATCAACTCCTTGTGGATAATAGCATTTTGCCAATGCCCCAACTTGATAACCGCCCTCTGCAAGTGCTTCCAGAAAAGCATCGTTTTTTTTAGCATCAGGATACTGCGGTTTGCCAGTGTAGAAAAGTTTTGCCGGACAATCCATTGCTAATTTGAAACGAGACTTGGTGAGATATCTTGACATAAGTAAAATGGGTAATCAATAAAGGTAATAAATTCTTTATTTACATGATGTTACATAACCATTATTTGGTATTCATAATTCACTCTATGCCTTCGAAAAACTCGTTTAAGCTGTAACCATAAACATCAAGGAGTTTAAATATTGAAAGGTTGAATCCTTGTGAAGGACCCGAAGCAATTAAATGCCGGTGGCTGACTACTAAGAAGATTGTTGTACAATCTATCAGAGTGAAAAAATTTAGGGGTAGAAAGATGGAATGCTGGGCATCACTTGATTGAAGATGAAAAGATTTAATCAATCTCATCGTTATCAGGGGTGGAGAAACGAAAACAGCATTCAAACAAGCATTACCGACTTACGGAAGAACTTATTGAATGTCATGAAACAACTGATTTACATCGAGTTCCAATGCATCACAGATTTCAAAGATTGTCAAAAGCGTAAGGTTCTTTGGTATGCTGGATTCATAACGTGAAATAGTATTCCTATGAATATCTGAATACTCACTGAGTTCTTGCTGGCTTAACCCAGAGTTGATGCGATACCATTTTAGAAAAGAAGTGACGGTTCGAAGACGCTCAGCGTAATGTTGTGGAATCTCTTTCATAGATTGGGTTTAAAATAAATACTCAGATACATTAAATTATGCAACCAGATGCACCAAAACCCTAAAAAACTTTTCTTAAACAAGACCAGAATTTGGATTTATGGGAATAATAATGGAAGTAGAAATGTAGGTAAACCTGCAATTCAACGCTAATTTCTTTAATTTTTGAGGCATGTAAGCCCAAATGTAGTCCCGGCAGGCGAATCAACGACATCAAATTATGAAAAAATTAGCAGAAATTAGAAATGTAACCATTTTTCGTCATTTGATCCCTTTAAAAAAATCTTCAATTGAAATATCTAATACCCTTAGAACCTGCACCAAGGATTTCAGGGTAAAGTTTTCACCATTTTCAATTCTGGAAATAGTGACCTTGCTGAACTGGTTGTCACGTGCGAAGTCTTCGTAATTTCTTGCAACCGATTTTCTCTTTACTCTTATTCTTGAACCAAGTTCTTTTAATATAAGGTCTACATCCCTTGGTGATGGTTTAGTACTCATGATAATTTATTTTAAACAAAAATACGAAAATACATAACAAATTATGTATTAATTCGTATTATACATTATATATTATGTAATTATATAATGAAGAAAACAAAACAGTAATCAGTCAGCAGCATGAAAAAACCGAACAAAATAATTCAAACCAATTTCTCTGTCAACCTTCCAGAGACCATTGACAATTATATGGTACTGACCTTCACAGATGATAATATGAAAACATCAACTCACTTCATCAAGTTTCCAGAGTGGTGGAAATATTATGATAAAAGATTTCGGTATTGCATTTTTTCGCAAAACTAATTTAGATTCAAATGAGAATCATTCAAGAAAACAGTCTATCGCATAATATTCACTTCTGTATGATAGAAGTCATTTTTAGCAATAGTTCAATAAATATAGGGGTTTCAGACGAACAGGCGAAAAAACACAAAAAACGTAAAAAGGCAAAACATTCACTAACATCCTAAACCAAATAAAACTGAAATAATAATGAGCAAAAAACTTAGCATAACAACAGCCGATTACCTTGAGTGGAATCAATCGATGAACCTGATTCGAAATCTATACAATGATGAAAACTACAAAATGTCGTTACTAATTTCTTTCGGCAGTTTCTGGGGGTTGAGGATAAGTGATATACTTTCCCTGAAGTGGGAACACATTTATGATAAAGATGAATTTGTAATTGTGGAGAAGAAGACCAAAAAGAACCGTGAAATCAAGATTAACCAACAACTTAAACGTCACATCAATGATTGCTATGAAAAACTTAACCCAAGAAGTACTGATGAATTTATATTCGTAAGCCAGAAGGGCAGTGTTTACAGCATTCAAAGAATAAACATTATTTTAAAGGAGTTGAAAACCAAATACAACCTAAAAATCAAGAATTTTAGCAGTCACAGCCTGAGAAAATGTTTTGGCAGAGAAATTTTCAACCGCAGCGCTGAGAATGCAGAATTAGCAATTGTTAAACTTTCGCAGTTGTTTAATCACTCAAATCCTTCAATTACAAGACGTTATCTTGGTATTAGCCAGAAAGAATTATTGGATACTTATGATGTCTTGAGCTTCTGAGATTCAGATAACTAATTTATGAAAGATAATATCAGAGATTATCAGACTATCAAGTTCTTCCGAAGTTCGAGAAGAAACAATGCCGAAATGCAAAGACTGGCAGATGCTAGACTGGATTTCGAATATAACCTGAGTATCTAGAACTGAACAGACCTTCCAGTATAGAGAGGCACTTGACTTAAAGTAAAAATGGAATAAAAAAGATTATACTTGGTCATAAATTTTTCCTTGAAGAAACTGAAAGAAAGGAGGACAAAGTAGGAGGAATTATTAAGATTCATCCCAAAGATGAGAATAAACGAATGATCTTGGATTTCATTTTTACTAACAAAATTCCCTGTTCATTGCTGGCATTTAGTGGCATTTTGAATTTTGGGTATGGGGAAATGCCGGTTAGGATTGAAAAGGTCATTCATGATTTTATAATAGTTCGTCAGTGAATTAGATACAATTTATGCGTACTCAAAATGTTGTTCATATTTCAGAGAGTAAGGATGGCTAATCCTCGAAAAGGCTGTCGACTAACTCGGCATCCGATGGACTTTCCATTTCCGAAATTCGGCTAAAACCATTGCATTCAAAGTAAATTAGAGCATCAGGTATTTTTCCGGTCTCGTGAATTTCCGCTAATAGTTCATCACGGTTATCGAATTCTTCGGGAATGTTGCTAACCTTCGAGGTGTATTTGTTATCGGCAAGAGTACTCAGAAAATTGAAAATCGAATCGTTCATAAAATTTTCAATAATTCAATAAAAGAAATTTTATTCCTTTGTAAATTTTAGGAGCTCAAATGTTTGAACGGGAGAACTTATTGTTCCCCCTTTTTTAGAATTATAACTGAATGAAAGGCTTAAAGCAAGGTTCTCAAAATAACCATCATCATCAAATATTGACATGAACTTTTTAATGAGTTCTACATTTTTTTCAATAAGTTCAGAAATTTGATCTCCTGCTAAAATAGAACTAATTGCTTCAGAAATTGAATAAAAATACTTATGTCGATCCGGAACGCCAATTATGAAATTTTCATCAAAATAAAATTTTCTCTCCAAATTTTTCAAAGAGAGTGAATTACCATGTAGTAATTTGTTTCTATCCTTTCTTGAATTCATTTTTTTATAGGTAGAAATAAAGCCTTCAAGTTTATCAATGCTTACATGGGAACATTTTTCTTCTATCAGCTTCAATTTCTTAAAGAAATCAATTAGCTCAAAATACTCGAATATATTGCAGCTTCGATTTTTGATAAAGTATTTTTTTGTATCAGAATAATTTGAGGCTTTTAATTTTATCCTGAATGCTAAATCAACAAGAGATTCAAAATAAATGGGATATAAAATTTGGAGCTGGAGGGAAGAGGTTGCTCTCTCCACAATTTCATCAACCCATTGATTATAATCATGCCTATATTCCAATTGTTCATATTTATACTCACTATTCATTTCACGGGAGATATCAATACCTTTAATTGGAGGTTTATAAGGAAGTTTTGTTTTTACCTTTTCTTTTTGCTGATTGATTAGTCTCCTTAGAATATAGCTATAGTTGAGGTAGTTATCATATTGTAAGTGATGATATTTTTTCAGGTCAAATTTATCAAGAAGTTGATTTATATATTGTGCAAAAATATCAAAATCAACTTCTTCAGGAGGAGAATTTAGCGAAAGTACAGAGAGGCTGATTTGATCATCACCTACAATAATAAGGTGATTCTCAGAAGATCGAAATATGTAAGCCCATTCCCTTCCGGAAATTAGGTCTCTTGCAGGAAAAAATTTCGCAATAGATTCATATGATATATCTGTTACGCCAAATCTCTCCTTCAGATAGAAATAAAACTTCGTGGCATTAATTCCTAAATTTGGACGGAGCGCTCCTTTATTATAAGAAAATTGGCTTTGATTTGCAGAAATTTTCTGCCAATTCTCCATATCGAAAGTTGGATGCCCCATGAATAGAAAAATTTAAAGTCCCAATTTCTTAATGATCTCATCTATTTTAGTCTCCGAAGACTAAAAATAATTCGACCGTCTTATGGCATGGTCAATTAGTTGATAATCTAAAAGTAGTGATAATATTAGTAATAATGAATTGATCTAACTTTTTCTCCATAATCATTTACTAATATAATTCCCAATTGTCCAAGGTATATCTCAATCTTCAATGATTGCCATTAAGTCAGATAAGGATACTTGATAATGATCTACAAGTTGAAAAATGTTAAGTTTGTGAAATTGTTTGAGTTTTCAATCTTTGAAATCGTATTTCGATGGATACCAATTCCTTGGCTTACTTCATATTGTGTTAGATTCTCCGCAAGTCGAATTTCCCGGATAATAACATTTTGCTAATGCCCCTACTTGATAGCCAATTTTGGCTAATGCTTCCAGAAATTCATTGTCAGAATTTTTATCAGGGTAATGATCTTTATTGGTATAGTAGAGTTTTATCGGGCAGTCAATACCGAGTATAAATATGGATTTGGTAAGGTGGCGAGGCATAGTTAATTATTTAATCTGAAAAATGATGCCAGTCTTTTTCATTGAGTTTGTTCAGAAATTCTTTTACTTCATCAGTTTGATTTTCCTTTTCTGCCCACGTCAAATGTTCTTGAAAGCGAATTTTCTTTTCGAGATTAGAAGTATGATACCATGCCCCAAGTATCAAAGGTAAGGCTGGTTTCCATCCAGCACCTACTCTTTGTTTATTCTTTAGAATCTGCCAAAGTTCATTCCATTTCTGTGGTTGTGGACAAACTCTGTCTTTCACTCCAAAAATATCTTTATCCTTCATAATTTTAGGCATTATCTATTACTACAAAATTGAAAGGAATCCCCACTCCACTGGATAGAGCCTCTCCAAGGAAGATAATTTCATCATCCCAATCTTCATAATACCAGTTAATGATAATGTCTACACGAGAATCTTTAAGTACCCTTAATAATTGCAGTATATATTTCGATGCACCATCATTGTGATTGGTCAACTGAATATTTAAAACTATTTTTTCTGGTGGGTTTTTGCATAATTTCTCTATCCATTCAAATAGATCACCGTAAAACATAGATGCATCTTCAGGAATTGATCTTCCTTTTATCCAGAGTTGCCCATTGGAATTAAAGTCGACTAATGGGTCTTTGTAAGTTGCAGGGATATAAAGTCTTTCTAGTGAATTAAAACTTGGTGGATCATGAGGAATTTCTTGGTCTGATAATATATTATTATTACTTATATTGTCTTCTGAATCTGAGTCGGAATTGGGTTGTTCTATTTCAATTTCTGAAAATTCATTCCTTTGGTCATTTTCAAAACTATTTAAAGAATATACATTATCTGTGATTTTAACTTTAGTTTCTGAATCTAATTTAGAACTGGCTATAATGTCTTCAGCTTCATTATAATTATTTTGGAGGATTTCAGAGTCTTGCTTAGAATACACCTCAACTACATTTTCATCTTTTGATTCAAAGTAAATCGCAATTGGAGCAATAATAGTCGAATATATTAAACCTAAAACACAAAATAAAAATGGAATAGTAGTGAAAATCGTTTTTACAGGAGAAATATCCCACATTCCAAAGATAAAAAAAACTTCACCTTTATCTCCGACTAACATTGGAGGACGTTGAATAAGCAAGGAGATAATAAGTATAACACCAAGAAGTCCTGCCAAACTATGCAGAACCATGACTAGTAGATTTCGCCTAAATCCCCATATAATCACTATTTCGAGCAGTTGAGGTATTCCAATAATAATGCCATATAGCAAACCAAAAATAGTGGTATCATAAAGAATAATCCATATCAGTTTAATTTTAAAAATCAGAGCTACAGCAAATATCGAAAAGTATATTCCATAGTAGCCAATTAGGTACCAAATTAAGAAGGTTATTGGTAGGAGAAAATATTTTAAGTGTCTAGTCATTTGTTAGGCATTCTTAGAATTGAATTTATGAAAATTCATGAAATTTACACGTTCTTTCCCCTCATGGGTTAAGTGAAAATGCCAGAGGTAAAAAACTTATTCTAAACTATTAAATTAAAATAAACAATAAAAATTTTGATTCTGAATTTACAAAAAAATCGGAATGCCTTCGATTTTTAACTGCTCATACAACGTAACATGGACGTATTATAGACACTTAATTATTTTGGCGGAGAAATCTTAAAAGAAGATGAAGAAATGTCGACAAAACCCACCAATCTGTCATCTTACACGCAATTGAATTACTTCAGACAAATTAATTTCCCAGTAGTATGAATATTAATCCCACATTGAAATCAACCCACCCCTTTCCATCTTTCCGTCACACTTGGGGCA
This sequence comes from uncultured Bacteroidales bacterium, assembly GCA_963781805.1. Classification (GTDB taxonomy): domain Bacteria; phylum Bacteroidota; class Bacteroidia; order Bacteroidales; family UBA10428; genus JAFGPL01. Next base: position 11,948 of record CAWAHF010000002.1, on the reverse strand, counting down.
GGGTGCATTGACATTATCCCATTTTTCTAATTCAGTTTTAGAGCCACATTTAGGACAAAAAATTTCAAGGTATCTAAACCTATCCTCTTTATTCTCTACCTTTTTATTTGTAGAAAGGACTTTTTCAGTTATATCAACAATACTTTTGCATGAGTAGCAAATATAAGTATTTGTAAAAGCAATAAATCCACGGTCTTCTCCCCCTGAAGATTTTACCTCATAATTGCATTTATTACAACGGAATAAGTATGTTGTTCCCATAGAGTGAAAAATTATTTAATATCAGCAGCTTTCATGTAAAATTAGCAATAATGCTTGAAGAAAGTGCTTTTTATGGATAAATTTGGAGTAAAGCATTAATACAGATATCATTCTGCAATGAAGAGAGTCAGATCAATATTAATTCTGTTTAGTCAAGGTATTTTTGAATACTCCCTCTATTACAATGGCTCAATTATCAGGCTCAAAGACGGAGACACCTTTGTTATTCATGCCTGAGATGGCTCACTTACTATCAGAATGTTGGAATTAATATCAAATCCGTTGTAATTCAAATATTTATATCTATAAAAAGCAATGGTCAAAAAGCCAAGAATACACACTTTTTATCATCAGAAGATGTCTGTAAATCCTGATAACCTTACAGGATATACTCAAACTCCTGCTAAACCCAGACTTATGATGGAATATCTTGATAAAAAGGGACTATTTGAATACTTTTTACAAGACGATAATTTCCCACCAATGTCGAGGGATGACTTCTATATTGCCCACACGAAAGATATGGTTGACAATTTTTTCGACAGAGGGAAAACCAGTAAAATTCTTCACATTAAATGGACTCCTGAATATGCAGAATCAGTTAAATATGAGAATGCAAGTTTGTATCATGCAATACGGTATGCAGTAAAACATTCTGACGAAGTATGTTTCAGTCCATCTTCTGCATTTCATCATGCGAATCCCACCAGAAGTGCTTTATTCTGTGCATTTTCGGGGCAGGTTATTGCATCAATGAAGGTCTATTATGAATTTGGATTATGTGGGGCATATATAGACCTTGATGGGCATTATGGGAATAGTATTGATAATTCAAGGGATTTCGTAACTGATATTGATAAAGCAATATCACCAATATGCGGGAATATCAACATTATTGCTCGTCATAAGGCTTATATCAAAGAATTAAAGGCTAACCTTGATGTTCTTCAGACAGAAATCATCGAAAACAGAGTTCATTATGTTGTTTTTTGTCATGGGGCGGATAGTCATGAATGGGATGAACTTGCGAGTCAACTTTCAACTGAAGAATGGGTTGAATGCTCAAGGCTCGTTTATACATTTATAAATGATTTACAAATCGAAACCAATAAGCAGATTCCGCTTATTTTAGCATTATTTGGAGGTTACAGAAAGGATGGCTATAACTCAGTGTTGTCATTACACACCACTGATTTAGTTGTCTGCCTAAATACTTTATGTGGACAAAATATAAAGTACGTGACAGAAGTAAAACCGAGGATCATAATTTAAATTATATACTTATGCCAAACGGGGGAATACACCACTGCGGAAACTGCAAGCATTTTGAAGACATTCAGAGTATTTGCAAACTTCGAAAAGAAAAGGTTCATCTGAGTCACTGGACAACCTGTTTAAGTTGGAATGAAATGCATCGAGTACCTAAAGGTGCTATGTTGGCAATAGTATGTGAAGTAAAATCTGGAGTTGGAACATATTCTGACATTCCGTACTATTTGGGAAGCAGAGCAGATACAGTTCAGGATGAAAATGAAGGTGATACCATTGTATCATTTGTTGATAATCATGGTAATAAGATGGAGTTCCAGAGTGTGGAAGACTATGAAAACTATTACTTGAAAATATTTGATTTGCCACTAATTCTATTGGGCGCATTAGCTGGTGATATAATTGGGTCTGTATATGAATTCCATAATATAAAAACAACTGAATTTCCATTATTTACTGAACGGTCACATTATACAGACGATTCGGTCATGACATTAGCAGTTGCAAATAAGTTATTGAAGGAAAGTACATATGAAAGTGAACTACAAACTTTTGGAAGACATTATCCAAAGGCTGGTTATGGTCTTAATTTTAAGGAATGGATTTTCTCAGGTGATCCCAAACCCTATAATAGTTATGGCAATGGTTCTGCCATGAGAGTAAGTCCGATAGCATATGCTTTAAATGATATAAATGAGGTTTTAAGTGAAGCAAAGCGAAGTGCGGAAATAACTCATAATCATCAAGAAGGAATAAAAGGGGCACAGGCTGTTGCAGCAGCAGTATTTATGGCAAGAAACGGAAGTTCAAAATATGAAATTAGACAGTATGTCACCAATAATTTCAAGTATGATTTAACCCGGAGCATTGAGGGTATAAGACCAAACTACCAATTTGATGAAACATGTCAGGGTTCTGTACCTGAAGCCATTATTGCATTCTTGGAAAGCCAGAATTTTGAACATGCAATAAGATTGGCTGTTTCAATAGGTGGTGATAGTGATACCATCGCATCAATTACTGGTGCAATATCAGAAGCATTTTATAAAAAAATCCCTGAAGAGATAAAAGAGAAAGTAATCAGACAACTTCCAGATGATTTACTAAACGTGTTATTTACCTTCACTGAAAAATATCAATTAAACTTGTTGAAGAAATAGAATTTGGAATTTGTGGCTTATATGAAGATAGAAAATCAAAATGACACTGAATATGGGACTATTTAATTGGTTAATGCACCGAAAAATGAAGAATGAGGCAAAAAGACTTGCTACCTATGTCTCTATCCGTTACCCACAATCAAAAGCGATGTTAGGTGATGTCTCAGAAAAGGAGATAATTATAGGCATGGCTTTTGATAAAGAAATGTATGCGAAAGTTTCATAACAATCACGATATAGATTTGAAACCTTTTTATTTGTACGATTGGTTCTGCTGAAGGACAGAGAAATAATTTAATCGGACAAAGACCGTTCAATATAGTCCCACACAGAATTATCAGAGAGTTTTAAATTAAGAAAGGTCAATAAATTCAGTGTTATCTCCCATTGTAAAACTGGTATCAAAAAAACTTTCCTTTTTTACTTTTCTCTTGATATTTATATTAACCCAATTTTTTAACTTATGCATCGATGTTGTATAAAAAATAATAATAATGGATATTTTAGATGAATTAAAAATAGGTGATGTAGTTAAAATTGGTTCTGGAAGTGCTTATTATATAATTGAAAAAGTCACAGACAGAGGTATCAAAATTCGACACACAAATGGTAAAATCTTTTATCAAGATTTTGGACTGCTAAGCTATATTGGGATTGAAAAAATTGATATCTCACCTGAGAAATTTGAAACTCTTACAAAAAAAGTATCAGATTATCCAAAAGAGTTACAAGATATAAAAACTGTTGAATCTTATATTAATGAAGAATGGTGTGAAATTGAATTAAATGATAATGAAAATAGGTATTCTGTAAGTTCAATTGGACGAATTAAATTGATAAATTTTAGTAATATATTAGGAAATGAAAGACTTCTTACAAATAAAGGGAACTGTAAATTAGGAATAAAGGAATATGTGAATTTGAAAATTGGGGAAAGCAGAAAAACATATGAAATTGAGTCTTTAATTGCAAAATATTTCTCGATAGAAAAACTTAAACTATATCAAGAAAAAATTAATGAAGAAATTTACCAAACTCAACAGAAAATCGATGTAATAGATAATGAGGTTATATTTGAAGAGTTTGACCATACCGATATGTTGAATATAGACAATCTTAAATTAGATAAGGTAACAGTATTATTTCTGAAGTCTTACTCTAATTCATGGGACACAAAAAAATATTATACTGAAACATATGATTTAGAAGCGCACCAAATAATGAAAATTGAATACTACAGATTTAATTTGTATAGATGTATTCTGATAACTATTAGAGATTTTAGGGTGAATGATAAAGATTCAATATTTTATAAAAAAGTTTTTAATCGAAGTTTCGTAACAAGATTCCATGGTATAACTGACCAAAAAACGCTTCTGACGATATTACCAGAAATAAAAAAGCATGCAAATTGGCTTTATACAATTAAAGGGGATAAACTGAAGGACGTCCTTTCAAAATATGTAAGAGAAATATCAATTTACGAATTACCTACCTAAAAAGTAGTATGAAGAATTTTATCTAATATGAGTTCTTTCCTCCATTTAAATAACTCAATCCCACATCCCCTGCCAATAGAAATCAAGCTTATATTCATTACACTTAGGGCACAAGTAAAGTTTCCGATCCTTGAATTCTTTCACCCCAACCCCATGCTTTCCACCAAAATCAATTGAATATTCCTGATGCTTTTTATATAACTTCTCATCATGGAAGTAGAAACCAATATTTGGGGGTTCTTCCTGAATTTTTTCACGCTCCTTGCCATTTACTACTTCAATTTCTTTTGTATCAAAGTTGTAAACTGGTTCACCATCGAAGTACTGGAAATCAATCATGCCTCCACCAATAGATAAAATGTCAGTTTTATACCTACATTTGACGCATTTTGCTATGTACATTTGTCCCATTAGTCAATTATAAAATAAATTACTGTATATAAATCTATGTGATTTCCATTAAAAGTAAAGTTACTGAATATAATTTTAAGCCGATATAAATCTGCTTCACTTAGAAGGTCTGCATCTTCAGTAAACTCCCATGCGCCACTTTTGCTTGAACATTAATGAATATGGATATGATAAATTATTTCGGGAAACATAAACCTTTTTAGGGAAGGCTACCATACCTATATTGAAAAATTCAATAATGACGAAAGGTATTATCCTGCCGACAAAGCAATAACAAAACTTTTCACTGCCTTCCCAACCAATGTTCACTTTGGAGACATATTATTGAAAATTAGTGTCTTAAATGACCTCTATAGCACAAATATTCTCGGAACATTTGCAATGGCAAAGCACATTCAAAAACTGGGAATCGATGATGCTTTAATTAGTGGAGACCCGCATATAGTCAATAAAATTGCTGTTGGTCACGGTATCCATTCGTCAAAGACCAAAAAAGAATTGAACTTTTATTCTTTCGCAACAAAATATTGTAATTGGCATAATTTGGAACAATATGCAATCTATGACAGTTTTGTCGAGAAGATTCTGTTAGCATATAAAAAGCAAGACAATTTCACAGAATTCACCAAGGATGGTCTACGAGATTTTATGACTTTCAAAAGGGTTATACAGGATTTTATGTGCTTCTATGATTTGAGCAGTCATAATCTGAAGGAAATTGACAAATTCCTCTGGATTTACGGCAAAGAAATGTTTCCGTCAAAATATTCCAAAGATAATAATCAGTGATTACTTGAATCTGAAAAAACTCTGCACCCATGGACAGGAATCTCGATATCCTCCATGGTCTCCAATGCAATGAAATAACAATGCATACAGAATTACTGAATAATCGTGTATGCATAAAGATTATTACATTTCTTAATGGGGGTTAGGATTAATCCCCTTTCTTATGTTGGTGAGGCTTTAAACTTGGCGTATTTCCCGGAGTTTTCTTATTATCCCGTTGACGCCTGTTTGGTTTTCCCGTTTATTCAGCAATTCTTTTCGGACCCGGTTTGATTCCCATAATTCACCTCCTTAAACTGATTATAAAAATTTAGCTGATATTTCATATTGCTTCCAGTTCTTAATGTCGGCATAGTACAAGCTGACTCTTGAAACTACTGTCGAGTAATTCCGAAATTTACAGATACTCACAGTAATTTTAGGTAAATTTGAAAAGAACTTGGGAGATGTCTTCATTTTGGGAAAATCTATTTGGGAATTACTTATTTAAAGAAATATATTTGTAAATTACATGAGAGTATGGCAAAATCATCAATAAATAACAAGAAGGATATTTTATTGCTACTCATTTATTCACAAGGTGTTACTGATGAATATAATGAGCCAATAAGAGGAAGGACAAGGCTGGTAAAAATGTTATTCTTATTTGTAAAAGAAGCACTGCCTCATTTTAAATCTGGGATTGCTATAAATGAGGAAAATTTTTATACCTTTTTTCCATGGTACTTCGGTCCCTTTTCCCAGCAGATATATGATGATGTGAATTTCTTTCAGTTACGAGGTTTTATTGAATTGAATAATATTGAATCAGATAACACTAACATTTCTTACACTGAAGAAACACATTATAATGACGTAACGGGTTTATCCATTGAGCTTAATACTGACAAAGATAGTTTCATGGAGCAGGAAATTAAATTGACTGAAAAAGGCATTACATTTACTCGGGAACTGTTTTTTCAATTAACTGATAACCAAAGAGGACTTCTGAAACAATTTAAGAAGAAATTCAATTCAACACCCCTTAAAGCAATCTTACGATATGTTTACCAATCCTATCCTGATTCTTCCACAAATTCTATAATTAAGGACAATATTCTTGGAAATGATTGACCATCTAAATAATGTAAGCATTACCATATCTATCATACAAATAGTATTAGGTGGATTTATTTTTTCTCTTTTTAAGATTTGGCTTCTCAAAGAAGATGATTTAAATCGAACAATTACCCTAAGAAAAGAAAAAAAATACGAAGAAGTCTGTGATTCAATGCAAAATTTACTCGAAAGAGCCATAGCTTCGGATATTCCGATGAGAGGTAATGGTGGTGAATATCCTGATTTGCTTCTAACAAACATAAAAAAGGTTGTAGAAATTTCGAGTGAATTTGAGAAATTGAGAAAAACGAAGAGGGTAATAAATTTATCGAACACTTATCTGATTGTAACATCTTTGTTGGGATTTTTTTTTCTAATTATAGCAAATTGCATCAATTCTCGGTTTTATATAATTTCCATAAGTTCAATACTAATAATACTCTCACAATCAGTTGTATTTATGATAATTCGAGTAAAAGGTAATGACCTTAATAAATTTGAAGATTTATGACGTTCAGTGAGAATGAATTAACAGGAAAATTGGTTGATGAATTATACCACAATCAAAAAGTATTCTTAGAGGTCCCTAACATGGGGCAAAGTGTTGATGTTGTAATTGATATTGATGATAGGTTAATTTTTGTAGAAGTAAAAGTCAAGAATTGGTCAAAGGCTTTAGAGCAGTGCAGAGCGCACGAGATGGTGGCTGATTATATTTATATTGCTATTGCTACTAAGTGTATATCAGATGATTTGCTTGTTCAGGCGAAGAACAAAGGTTACGGAATTATTCATTTCAACTGGGATACAAGTAGATGGGAAATAGTTGAAGAATCTTGTAAGAACGATAATATTTGGATACCGCAAAGGCTTATTCTAAAAAGCAAACTAAAATTATTTAATTATGCAAGTTGACCATTGGATGACTTTCGGAACATTTGCAGAACAGAGATATTTTACGTACCCTACTGAAAGAACATATGCGGGAGTAGTAATAAACGCTAATATGGTTGCCCATGCACCAAGTGGTTTGGCTGCATTTCTTTTGGAAAAAACTCGTAAAGATTTCCCATATTTAATAAACCCTCTTACACATGCCTTTCAGCATGATGTTTCAGTAATATTAGATGACAAGGGCGAGGTTAAAAGCTCGATTAAGAATTTAGCAAGAAATTATGGAGATGTAATAAATAATAATGTAGGAAAAAATCCCATAGAACCAAAACTCTTTGATATTGAAGAGAATTTAAACAATTTCGTTGATAGTTGTATACAGTTTCAGGACAATACGCTGAGACAATCAATTATAGATAGGGACTCATTTAAATATCTTAAAGATTTTGGCGAACTCGAAAATGCTCCTTATGCTCTCGTAGCACCGTATTTCTATATGTCAGAATTGACAGTTGATTATTGGATGCCCACAATTGTTAGATGCGCTAAAAGAGCTTTAATAAAAAATTCGAATACTGATGTAAAAATCTTTTCTGCTATAGTCATCAGCCAAGGAGTTTTGTTAGAAGATGACCTAATCGACAGAATTATTGACAATTTTAAAGGAGTCAATGTTGATGGGTTTTTGTTCTGGGTGGATAATTTGGATGAAACAAATACTAACAAGGCAACACTAAATGGATTACTTAAAATCACAAGAAATTTAAGTGATAATGGGAGAAAGGAAGTGATTAATTTGCATGGCGGATATTTTTCAATTTTAGCTTCATCATCGGAATTCGGTGAACCTGCCTTTAGTGGAGTATCACACGGACCTGAATTTGGTGAATTCCGACCCGTTATTCCAGTAGGTGGCGGAATACCAGTACCAAAATTCTATATAAAACAACTTCACACAAGAATTGCATACAGGGAAAGTCTGCTTCATTTCACTAAATTGGGTTGGTTAGAGTCTGCTGAATCATATTATAATAATGTGTGTAATTGTATTGAATGTCATGAAGTAATAAAAGACAATCCCGGTAATTTCACTACATATGGCATATCAGAAACGAGATTAATTAAAAGAAAAACGGGTTCTGTTTCAAGAGAGTTCGCTATAAAAGAGACCAAGGAACATTGTTTGAAGCATTATTTAAATAGGAAGGTTGAAGAATATGAAAGCATTCGAAATCTGAGGGGGGGGAAGCTTTTATCAGAACTTAAATATTCTGCAGAAAAATTTTCAAGAGTTGCAGGAATGGAAGTCGTTTCTCATTTAAATCTTTGGCATAAAGTGCTTAGCAAATAGTTCTAATTTAAATATTGGGGTAGGATTGTCGTTTTTACCTGTTTGCCAATTTGTGTATGGATGTTGTATTCCAATATTAAAAACACGATTACATCAAGTTTCTCCCCCAGTTCCCATTGGTCTTTCGCTCTGGCAATAATATAACCCTCACCGATTTTAATTTTCCCATAAACAACAGGGTTGCCTTCATCATCAGTTTCTCTGCGGATTGTTCCATAATAGCATCTGCTCCAATCATTGCCAGCCTTTGCCATGAAGAGTTCTGTGATTTGAATCCTGTCATTGTTCCTTTCCATTTTACTATATTTATAGTAAAAGTACTAATATTTGTCTGATATACAAGTTGTTGAAATGGCATTAATTGATAAAGATGGCACTAAAAATCAAATTCCAGTAATTCATCGTTCATGATTCCCGATGAAGTATCATCCAGCACTATTTTCTTGACATCCTGCCAATTAATAAAGTAGTAGGTATGCGGTCTTGTATCATGGATGACAATTCGTACATTCACATTTTGCTCGTTAGCACAATCAAGAGAATCAACCATCACCAAATGGTCATCAATTCTGACACCAAGTAATTTGACCTTACCTAATCCCCCGGGAGATACCATCAAGTATTCGTCTTCCCGAATGAACTCTGAATCCGCATTATGTTTTGGAAATATCATATTTTTGTAATTTACTGTGGAACATTCAATAAATTCGATTAGTTCTTGGAAATTATAATCATCAATTTGATTGTTATATTCTATCATGGAAATCCTTTAATAATTGTTCTTTGGTTGTTATCACAGGGTTGAGATAGTCATATTCGATTAAAACCCAGTCACAAGGAAGTCTTATATCATTTAGCCTATGCGAACGTTTTAAAAGTTCCCCAGTTTTGAGTTCTAAAACCACGATTGTAAACACAAAACCAGTTTGATAGCAATGCCAGAACTGTACAGTATGTTCGTATATGCCGCCACTGTAATCGAAATCTATTAAACTGTATATATCAGTTACAGAGACTAATTTATCCAGACATAAGATGCACGGTGCTGGAATCTGGAAGGCGTTCACCAAATGCTTAAAAGTATTTGTTCTCAAAGTATTTGGACTATTGCCCGTAACTTGTTCTTTTGAATTCATGTTGACTTTTCTTTCTTATAAATACTTTCGTACATTGAAAGTGGAGAAAGGGGGTGGACGGGTATCCACCCCTTATACCCTCCCCCCCCCCCCAGTGGCTCTCAGGATGGCGCAGGTGCTCCAGACGTTAGATATTCAGATAGTTATAAACTCTAGAAATGGGAATTATAAAAAATTATAAAATTTTATATTTTTTCTGAAAAAAAATAGAAATCTATGGTGTATGGAAAGATTCGGGATTTTCGAGAAGCGATTTTTTTTTGGAAAAATAATTTTTCTGGGTCAGGAAAGCGGGTTGGGAAATTGAAGACTTTCAAAATTTTCTGGGAAAATATTTTCAAATAATTGTCAACGAACACTATACATAATCAGTTGCCGCCACTTCTTTTAATATAGTTTAAGTGCTTATTAATCAATATTATTCAGCATGATGAGTAGTAGTTTCAATACGGGCAGTTCTGATTTTCATATACAAAGTGCTTTGAACGCTGGCTTAAATATAATGTGATTGTATTACCTACAATACTGGTAATATCAACTTTTACAGTTCTATCACCTTTTACACTGCATATTACTTTAGAATCTTTGGTAATAGTAATGTTCTTAATTACTTGTCTGATGTGTTCTTTAGTAATATCCATTCTTTCAACTCGTTGTGAGGTTGCATCTGAAGTCCAAGCAGTTTTATTGCGAAACCAAGCATCAACATTGATTAATGCAGTACTTTCGATTCGCTGTAATTTTTCTTTAGTACTTGTTATTAGTTGGCTTATCTGATTTTGCTTCTTAATAATTGCTTGCTGCTTACTGATGAAGTCAGTTTTATTTTTTATTAATCCGATTGTGTATAGGTCAATTAATCTTGAAAGTTGTTTTTCATTGGTTTTATACTCACTTTCGTATGACCGAAGTTCTTTTTGAAGGTTGTCTTGCTGGCTATCATCAATTTTTAGTAGTTTAAGCAAGTCTTTCATGAAAACAAATTTAACAGCATATTCAAGTTTTGGTATTGAAATTGCATAATTTCCACAATTGTCTTGGTATCGAATTGATATACATTTATAAGCATTATCATTACCGTTTGCCCGTTTATGTGCAAAATATGATTTTCCACACACACCACACCTTAAAAGTTGTTCATTCAAAAGGTAATCATATTTGATTTTGCTTTGATTGACCTTTGTTTTGTTTGTCCTGATTGAATTGGCTTTATTATAGATTTGCTCATCAATGATTGCGGGGGATGTCATGTTTATTTCTTTTGAGGGGTCATCATATTTCTTTTTCAGGCTTCTGCTGAAAGTGCCAACTTTATACATAACACGCTTACCGATGTATAATTCATTCCTGATAATATCATAAATTACTTTGTCACGCCATCTTACACCTGTTCTAGTTGCAACACCTTGACCGTTCAAATACGTTGCGATTTGAACACAACCCTTTCCATTGATGTACATTTCAAAGATTTGTCTGATAATCTTGGCTTCATCATCATTAATGACAAGCATTTTTTCTTTTCTCATATAACCAAAAGGCAGCATTTTGCCACCAAGCCAATGACCTTTCTGCGCTGCATTTTGAAGACCTGAGATACTCCTGTATTTAGTGGTTTCAATTTCATAAGCATTAATACTGGATAAAATACCAATTAGCATACCTGTTGTGTGGTTAACACTTCGGTCATCATTGAGTGTTTTAATACTTTCTTTCAGGCTAATCAGACCAATTTGTAAGGTGTTCAGTGTTCTAACAGTATTAAGTACCTCTTCAGTCCTGCCAAGTCTTGAAAGTTCTGATATTATCACAAAATTTACACGGTCTTTGTTTTCTTCGCAATAATTAAGGAGTTCTGTCAATGCTGGTCTTGTTTTTTGTTTACCACTCAGTTTCTCGCTGAATGTATCAAGAATTGAAATGTTGAAGGCTTTGCAGTAATTCTTCAAGTCTCTGATTTGCCTACCAAATTCTTGTGGTGCCGTGCTGACCCGTGTATAAAGACAACAATTAATCGTATTTTTCATATCTTTATTGTTGATTCCCAATACAAATATACACCACATTTCAAATATTTGCTATA
>CAWAHF010000001.1:0-9817 GCA_963781805.1 uncultured Bacteroidales bacterium | reverse complement strand
AAGATATAGTAGTAAATTATGTGGTAAGATTTATGGCTTTATTTCTTCTCTGTATTTAGTCAGAATTAAGTTCAATTCAACGAAATTATCAATAAACCCTTGTCTAAATACGAATTGCATTTACCGTATTCATAGCAAGTTATACTTAAGAACCAAATCCTGTTTTCTCGCTAATAAAAATAATGTTAAAGAACATATTTATCGACAGGCTATTTTTCCCCGTTTTTGACATTAAGAGGTATAACCAATACCAATTAATCATGAAAACCACATTTCAAACTCTCCACCATCTTAAAGGTGAACAAGCGTATTGGATTTATTGGGAGCAGTATTATCATTGCAAGCCAAGACTATCAATCATCATGGCAATTGACCTTAATTTGGAAATCATTATCGATAATGAAGGCAAATTGTCGGCTTATCGGCATATCCTGTCTTCGTATATGCTGGGAATTGAGAGTAATAAAGGACAATGAGGATGCCATAACAACAAGATTTTGATCCGGATGTTATTATGAAACTTCAAAAACATATGGTCGAGATGAAGCATGAATTATTTCAGAACTGAAGGTCTACCTACCAACCAGTTAATGTTCCATGATTCCTGCATTTTGAACATTTCCAGTAAAGTTTATTATCATCTAAGTCGACCATTGTTGAAATTATACCAGTACATCCTTTCCTGAAGCAGCGTATCCACGTTGAGGTTAATTCAATAGGCATTGTTTTCATCGTTTCTTCAACCAAAAGCGAGAAGAAAGCCGAAAGTTCTCTGGCTTGTTTGGGTACTGGTTTTGGAATATCGTCCTCAGCATCATTTAAATGCTGGTTGTTGCTGGTGTTCATTAGATATTTATGAATAAGTGTAAATGCTTAGGCATGATGACTTGAATTAATAAAACATTAAAGATAGTGGTGTGAGAAACGCACTGCATCAGTGTTTTCTGGCGGGACAGTCCACTCTATTATAGATATATTTACCATTTATCGTCCACTTTTTTACCTAAAATATAATTATATAAAGTGAGTGAAAGAGCATTAATCGAAGATTCAAGAGATGTAGCGCAACCGTCATACGAATTACCATTTATGTCTGGCTCACCTGAAACAATATCTGGAATACCGAATAAAACATTTTCTGAATCTACAGTTATTTGATTGGGTGTAAAAATAAAACGATATTTTCCGTCTTTAATATTAATCTCCAAAGTATAAGATAAATCATAATCTACTATTGTACCACTTTTAAAAGTGCGGACAAAAGCACCTTTATTAACCGCTTCTAATCTAATTAGTTCGTTTTCAACGCTTGCTTTAAGAACCTCTTTGGGATTTTTGTATGTAATTTGAATCCAGTCTAATACTTTTTTGTAAATGGTAGAAGCATTTATGCTATCTACTTGGTAAACTACTGGTTCAAAACCCTTTTCATTTAAGACTAATTTTGGCAAGTCTTGAGAAAACAAAACGAAACTTATCAAACAAAGATTGACTATTAAAAACAGTTTTTTCATAATGTATTGGTTAAAATGTAAGTAATGAAAATTTGTTATTCTAATATTTAATATTTATAAGTCTTAAAATGCAACCCACCGCATGCTTTTTTAGTCACGGATTGAACCAATAACGAAGTTACTCAATTTAAGTCTATTTCCCGCTAGTATTATCCCACTTACTATGTTGCCACTTAGATATACTCCCCTCATTCTCACATACAGGACAGTACCAATGAATTTCATCTGGCTTCTTGTATAGTGCAGTTTTAATCTGTCCAGAGCATCCTTTTTCAAAGCACCTGATATCAGTAGAGGTTAATGTGATTGGACTATTTTTAGTTGTGGCATCAATGACCAGTGAAAGGAAACCAGCCATTTCTCGTGCTTCTGGTGGCATTTGTTTTGGAATATTTCCTGTTTCGTCAAAGAAGTGCTTCATATTAGTTATGTACATTTTACAAATTGTCTTTTAAGAATTCACCACACAAATTATATACTAAGGTCAAGACAATTATTTTGAGAATCATTAAAAATGGTCACGTGACTTGAAAATTATTGTCATAGTTATATATCAAGTCCTTTAGTTGTGGGTATTTCTATTTGAACTACTTTCTTAATACTTTCTTTCCACTTAATTTTATTTCTACCAGATAATTCACTATAAAGTGATTTAATATATTCATCTGAATATAAGGTAATTAGTTCTTTCGCTTTATCAATGGTATCCTTATCGTCAACACCGTTCGCTTTAAGCCTTCTTAATAAAAAATTAGGTTTCCCTATCCATAAAGAATCTGTTACCCATGGCTCTAATTCTATAACCAGTTCTACTATTTTGTCATCAAGCATAGGTTCGCATGAAACGCTTGTTGCAAAACCATTGTTAAATGCATAAATCAGACAACTTTTACGTTCTTCGAAACTTGGAGCATTTGGCTCCCAGAACTTAAGAGTATCGGAATTTTTAGAACCTATAGTAAACCTGAATAAAATATTCTCTTTATAATCAGAAAATGTTTCACATATTTTCTCAATTACAACTTTGTGGGGTTTAGTGACAATCAATATCTTATTCCCAACATTCAGTAAATTATTTAAAAATGTAATTGAATAGTTAAGGTTTATTGGTGTAATGTCATGACTGGAAGGAAACATTATGAATCCATCAACTTTTTTTACTTTTTGGTTTATTTTGTCAGTATTTACCTCTTCAACTTCCCAGTTTGCTGAAGTTTTACGCTTAAATCTAATACCCATTGCTTTACTGTAACAGTATTTGCAGTCGTGATTACAACCGCTTATAAAATTTGCGTTCTTAACCGCCCATTCAGTTGTCCCAAATACTTTTTTTTCTTTTTTCATTACTAAAAAATTAAAATAGTGAGTGTTGTCCGTCAAATTCAATCATATTCGCTTTTTCCCAAAATTCTATCCCTTTTGGGTGTGAAGTTGCAAAGACTAAATCATAGTAGTTTTCAATCGGTTTAAAATCAAAGTGACAAGTCATTCTTTAATGACAAGGTAATAATTATTCTCGAATTTAGACCTAATACATCTTAAGCATCAGCATTGTTGAAAATAGTTCCCGTATAATAAACCCATTATTTAATTAAACATTCCAAACAACATATAGCCCACTAGCTGATATTTCCCCTTCAGATGGATTAATATATACAACAATCCATCAAAAAAATGAAACATCAAACAACCCTCACCCGACTCACAGGTGACCAAGCCTATCGGATTTACTGGCAGCAATATTATCATTGCAAACCCCTGCTCTCAACCATCATGGCAATAGATATGAATTTGGAAATCGTTGTTGATATTGAAGGCAAGTTGTTGGCTTTTCGACATCACCTTCCTGATGATATGCGGTGGATGGTCATTAATTCGGATCGATGGTATATATTTAATGAAGAATTGATGTCCCCTTTCATCTTTTATGAACTTCAGAGGTTGATTGTAAAGATTAGATTTGCTTTATTTCTAAACTAAAGTCAGGTCTTAAGAATTTTAAGATTTATAACCCTAATTTATCAATAATCTCCTTGACTTTGCCCTCTGTAGTTCTGAGTTTTTGAGAACAAAATGAAGCAAGTTTTGCTGCTCTTTCAACCTTTTCTGCCAGTTTATCAATAGAAATCTTCTCAGATTTAAGTTCAGTAAGTATCTGTTCTAATTCTTGAGCAGCCTGTTCATAATTGAGTTCTTCCATTTTTGCTTATCTTTTTGATACGTTACTATCAAGATTCTTTTGTAGAGTTCAATCTCTAACTCAATATTTTCCTTAATTGATTGGTTTGTAATCAGATGTCCATCAATTCTGGGAATTGCATACCCTTTTGAGAGTATATTATCAGGATGATATATATCAATGACCGCTAAAACATTACCTATGTATTTTAATCTATCCTCGATTTTATGTTGAGAATATAAAAAGACTAAATCCATTATTTGTTTGAACCCGTCTTGTGCTTGTTTTATTCTTGTCACGGAATTAATCTGCATTAATTCCATTGAATGAAGCAGGTTGTTTTTCGATAATTGTATAAATGCCAGAGGATTAGTCTTTATTAACTCTTGTCCAATTGCCAAATTATTCTTTTCATTATTAATTAATTGTTTTGTATCAGCAAGAATACGATTCATAACCGTATGTAAGTCACTTCTTCTTTTTTGGCAAATGTAAATGCCTTGGGTCGTGAGAGTTTGTATATTTAATTTAAGTCGACTTTTCCTTTCTTCAATAAATCTGTTATTATACTCAATTACTGCATTATAGGTATTTATTATGTTTACCTCAAAGTTATGTGCTCTTTCGACTATATAACTACCAAGTGCTGAAGGAGTTTTATGAAAAACATTGGCAACTAAGTCAGCAACACTGACATCCGTCTCATGACCAATACCAGTAAAAATCGGTTTATTGTGCAAAGCAATCGCTTTGGCAATTTGATAAGAGTTAAAGACATCCAAATCAAGTTTTGACCCTCCACCCCGAATTAATGCGATCACATCATATTTGCTATCATTAAGTTCTTTTAATCTTTCAACTATCTCTGATTCTGCCCTTTCTCCTTGAACTAAACAAGAATAAACTTTATATTCAAATCGGTAGTGGTAAGTATTGTTTTCAAGTTGCTTTTTCAAGTCTGTAATCCCAGCAGTGTCAGGTGACCCAATTATGGCAATATTCTGAATAACTAACGGAAGTTGTCTTTGCTTGTTTTTATCTATTAGATTCTCTGATTTTAATTTTTCAATTGTTTCCTGCTTTTTCTTTTCCAACGCTCCAAGACTGAAGTTAATATCAACATCTTTAATTATAATGTTCAAACCATATAGTTCCGTAAATTGTAATTCAACCAAGCAAAGAACCTCATTTCCTTTTTTAATGATGTTTTCAAAATCATCTGCTAAATTTCTTCTAATATTATCTAAATTACTTTTCCAAATTGCCCCTTTACATTGGGCAATGCTTTTACCATTTTTAGTTTCTGCCAATTCAAGGTAACAATGACCGCTATTGTGAAAGGTAATGTTGGCAAGTTCGACTTTTAACCAAAAAGTCTTTCCCTTGATTCTTAAATCTAGATAATCCCGAATACCTTTCAGAATAGTTTGCAAACCATATATCTTCTTCTCATCCATATGGCATTCAGTAGTTTATTTCAATAAAACTACAAAATATTTATATGAAATTTCTTTAATACATAAGAAATTAGAATTTCTTTATCACTGCTGAATCGTATTTAGTACTTCGCTGCATATCAGGTCGCACCCATAACTGCCGCTACTCATGTGGTTGAAGTGGCTAAAATCGAAAAGTATAAAGACACAAATAAATATATCGTATACTTCAAATACCAAGAAAGGAAATCAATCATGTAAATCTTGATACTAAAAAGAAAGGCACTGCTCCACAAGCACCGAGATATACTACTTTTGAGAAGTTGATGAAAGGGAAGGTATTATCGGATGTTTTTTAGTGTGATTGGATATCGGAATAAACTTCTTAAAAATTTGAGTTAATATTTGGCTTGCGTTTCCATACATCCCCCAATTCAAAAATCGTTACTAAAGCAATGTTGACTTTTATTATTATACCTTGTTAATTGTTTATTCCGGGCAAACTGACCCCCCATTCCGGATAATTGACACCCCTGATGAAGTCAACCACCCCGAAGGGCAATCTTAGAACGGTATGCAATGAACGATTTTAAAAAATCAAATTTATGCTTTTTTCTTTTTTCGCATGGATTCTCCCGATAATTCTATTCTATGGGATGTGTGAACAAGTCTATCAAGGATAGCATCGGCAACAGTGCTTTCGCCTATGATATCGTACCATTTATCAACGGGTACCTGTGATGCGATGATTGTTGACAGATTCTGATTTCTGTCTTCAATAAATTCCTGTATCATTAAATCTCAATTGAGGAAAGAAGTAATATCAATTCTGCAATGATTTGGCGGATTTCAGCAAAATTTGATGTTTTTTCAACCTTTTCATTTGAATCTGACATGTACAATTTCCTATTGACTTCAATCATTATACCCAGAACATTCTTATCTCTCCAAAAATATTTCATCGGAATCATTGTTCCAGAAAACGGGTCATTCTCGAATACATTATATCCTTTACTATTCAAGAATGCAAATGATGAAGATACAAGTTTCCTTGGGGTATGGAAATCATCGGAACCAATACAGAAATCTGGTTTGGGATTAGATTGGCTTAATTCACGTCTAAGAGGCTTATCGGGGAAAGAATGGCAGTCTATAACCAAGACCTTTTTATTTGATTTAAGAGCCTCTGAACAGGCAATTTCGAGAGCATTATGATGCAGGTCATAATATTCCAATTTGATTTTCTGTCTTAGTTCTGGACTGACAGTTCTCATCAATTCACCATTATCCATATGAGTATAGCACATTCCCATTCCATATTGTGACATTACTTCCTGTGAATCATCTGCAAAGCGTTCAACATCGCAGAATATCCTTGAGAAGGGTGTAACTATTTTTTTATACGGAAGGTCATATAGTTCATCAGTAAACCAATCTGTCAACAGGTTCATCTCTTCAATTAATCGCTCATTTGGCTTTAAATAGCCATCAAATAATGGGATATTAGTAGAAGAATGGGGTATGTGTAGAATTATATTATTCATGATGAAATAATTATTATTAAACTCATTTCTTAGCAATTTCTCATTCCGATGTTTTGCCTTCTCCTCACACAAATAGTCATAACCAATACCTGATAGCATGAAAACAAAATCAATTAATCTACTTCATCTATAGAGCGACCAAGCCATCAGGAAAATTAGATTCGATCTTAACTTTTACGATTCTTCCTACTTCATTAGTTGCTGAAACAGTGATCCCATAATTCTTTTTATCTTTTTCTGCTTCCTGTGCCGTCTTGACCCGAAGTGAGTCTGGTTGTGGTTCACAACTTATTTAATTGGTATTGAAACACCTAATTGTTGTCCATTTAATATCAATCCTGCTTTTCCAATATTACTTAATCCTACTATTTCAAATACAAATCCAACAACTCCTCCAGCAAGACCTACGTAAATAATAGGATTAAGTTTAATATCAGCCACCCAATATTTACTTGAAGTATATTCATTAATCCAATGACCCTTATCAACAGGATGTTGTGCTCCATAATAGACAACGAAACTGCTTGCCATTTGGATACCTATTCCTGTTAGTATTTGATGACTGGATTTGACTAAATAATTACCAGAATTCCAGAGAATTTCATCTGTCTCTTGTGCATGGATAATTCCTACGCAGAAGAACAATGCTAAAGTGAGACAAAGTTTTTTCATGATATCAATCTTAATTATTAAATTGTTATCTCTGATGTTGCCAGCAATATCGACTTCCTGCTTGTGCTTGCCTTTTGCACTGAGTTCCAGCCTTTGTAATTGCCTGACACCTGCCATTACTTACTGTGGCGGCAGGTTTTGTCGTAGTATTAACTTTCCCGTTAGCCTGATCCTGATGCAAATAACAATACCCATTTTCATTAGTCGTTTTGTTCTTACATCTAACCCCAGTACTTTTGGCAATTCCTTTGCATTGAGTTGCAGCACCTGCACTTGTTGAGGTAGAAGTATAACCAGTAAAAGTCCATGCAGAAGCATCACTACGGCTTTCTAATCGGTCTTCAAGTGTGTCTGGTAATTCTGGAAAGAAATCTATGCCAGTAATACTTTCAACATAATCCACTGTTACCACGAAATTCTGAAGGGGTTGTTTACTTCCTTCATTCGGTAATACCACGGCAATCATTTTCTGAGTCCCTGTTGGGTCATATACGACTTTATAATAGTATTTGGGCACAGTTACCCCATCCATTCCTATTTTACCTTTATTTGAGCTTAAAACGCCACCAGTGACAACATAAATTCTGCCTTCAACCATTGCCCAATTTCTAACTACTGCTTCAAGTTTTGCCCATACTCCTCTGTTAAAACTTGGTTCTTGGGGTGACATATTTGATAAGTAAAATGTCTCAGACATAGCATTAGAGTTCGCTTTCATGTCCGCAGCAGGACAAAGATGCCCCCTGTCATATCCACTTCCTTTATAATCACTTAACTGAGCAGAACCAGTTGTAACCAAGGGGTCAGGTCTGAAATTATCGGCTCTGGAAGCCAAACCATTAATAAGTGAAGGTGTCAATTGGTAATAAACCCATTCGGCTTGTTCATTGGGTTCTGAATATGATAGTGTATAATAACTGTGCTTTATGATCTGACCTGTGGTTGAGGTGGGAAGAAATTCCTGAGGGTAAACATTTGACAAAAAGGTTAGAAATATAAATAATAAAAAATGAGTTTTCACTTTAGGTATATTGTTATAATAAAATATTTTGCATAAAAACTATTTGCAATACTTTTTAATTTCTTCATATGCTTTTGTCACACCATATTGACCTGCATTAGAAAAGTCTTTGCATGCTGAGGTTTTATTATCCAAATTTAAATTGCAGAAAGCACGAAAATAATAGTTCAATCCAAGGTCTAAATATTTATACTTTGATTCTTCTAATTTATTAATTGCAGTTGTAAAGTATTGATAGGCTGTTTTATAATCATCTAATTCAAAATAACATTTACCTAATAGTGTTATTGTAGAAGTGAATAATTTTATTGATTGCGCTATTTTCAAATCCTCAATTGCACCATAATAATCATTCATATTGTACTTACTCTCACCTCTACCAGAATAAATTACGGTTAATTCCAATGAATCAGAGATGTCTTCCATCATAAGAATATGAGTATAAGTTTGTATTGCTTCGATATTGTAGCCAAAATATCTGTAAAAATATGCAATTTGCAAACTTTCATCTTTATCCCATTTTTTATTGTCTAATATCCTTTCTACTGATATTGTCGCATTTAAAACATGTTGTCTATATGTTTCAATTTCCATTGATTCTGGAAATGAAAGTGTATATGTATTAATCATAAAGTATTCATTCTCATCAAATAATATTTCAAGATCTTTTGAAATATCTTGATTACCAAATTCCAACCTTTTATTTTCTAATTCAGATTGTGAATAGTAATCATATATCATGTTAAATTTTTGTGAATATGTTAAATTGAATATTCCAATTAATAATAAAAATATGAAGAAAGAAACTTTATATTTTTTCTTTAACTTAATATTCTTCATAATGGTTTACTTGAAATAAATGATTGAAAAGTTAATGAATTTTCTCCTAAAAGTGATGTCTATATTTAAAATTCGAAAAAATGTCTACTTTTTTAAATAGATATCCAAATACAACAAAATATGCCGTATAACATATTATATAGTGGGCTATTTTTCACCGCATATTTCATTAATATACGTAACCAATACCTATTAATCATGAAGACCACAGTTAAAACTCTCCACCACCTTCAGGGTGAACAAGCATACCAGATTTACTGGGCGCAATATTATCAATCCCAACCAAGACTCTCAAGCATCAAAGCAATTGACCTTAATTTGGAAATCATTATCGATAATAACCTGACTATGCTGGCATTTCGTCATGATTATCCCGATGACTTAATGCCAATGGTCATAAATGCTGGTTTCTGGCAAATATTTGAGGAAGAAGAAATTGGTTCTGAGGTTCTTGTTGAGGTCAAGAATTTAATTGTCAGGGTGAGGTATGAGATGTGCATTAATTGATTGTATTTCTGGTGGGAAATTAAATCCAGAACTTTGAAAATATCTTAGTAAGTTTGTATTAGACCTCTCACTCATCTTTAACCTACTTTGATATAAAGCCTAAT